>CAVSLE010000022.1:0-189449 GCA_963728805.1 uncultured Acidobacteriaceae bacterium | reverse complement strand
TGCTAGTTGCGACGCTCTGCTCCATGAAGAGAAGCTTGTCCGCACCCATACGAAGATGCCGCGATCAAGAATGACATGTACTCCGCCGTTGCGCTGAAGAGCTCTTCCGGGAGCCTAAGCACCCACTCGCCGTGCTCCGGACTATCCCACGAATACGAAATTGAAGACAGTCGGGACGGTATCAAGTGTGTGTTCTTTGATTTGCGTTGGAATTACTTCGGGCGGAGCCTGTACGACCGGGCGTGAGCGCTCCTCTAGAAGCAGCTTCTTCGCTGCAGACGCAAAGCTCCTATTTCTGTGCTGCCACCCCGGCGAGGAGGAAGAATTGGGTATCCCCGTTGTTCACAGAAACTGATTTCCCGAATCTCTCCCTGCCGAGCAGTTTCTGTGTGCTCGCTTTTGTGCTCGGAACATACGCAAATAACCGCTAATTGCCGTATTTTGCGGCTTTGCCTGAAGAGAGGTTTGCGTGTCCTATGGCGAGAGGCAACTGATGTGAATTTAACAACTTGCAGAAACATCAAGGAAAATGGCCAGCACACCGTTGGAAGATTCTCAATCTTCAAACCCGGTTCGATTCCGGTAGCGCTACCATCACTGCTGCAATCACTTACGCCGTTTCTTAGCACAGCCTATTTTTGTCACTGTGGCCATTTTTGTGGCCACCCTATTGCACTGTCTCGGACAACTGCTGATTCCTGCGCTCGATTGCTTCCCTAATCAGCGTCACGTTCGAGTGGTTGTAAATGCGCGTGGTATTGACTGATGCCCCATCGCATCCATGACCGCCATCACGTTCCCGGTGCCCCCGATCGCGTCGGTTGAGAAACGATGGCGAGCACAGTACAGGACGACCCCTTCGGGAATACCTGCCAACCGTTTGGCTTCCAGCCACTGCTTGGAAACCTCGCGATCGGTAATATGGCCGGATTGGGCTTTCTTTGACGGAAACACCCATCCTTCGTTTACGCCTTCCTTGCGCATCAGCAGTGCTGCCTTGACACGCTCGGTCAGCGGAACGTAACGCCGGGATTTGCGGGACTTGCCGCGGGGGTTGAAGATCAACCCTTTGTCCCCAATGGATGTTCTCCCACCGCATTCGGAAGATCTCGCCAGGGCGAAGACCAGAATCCAGCATGATTAACAGGACCGTTCGGAACGGTTCCCAGCCCACACGCGAATTTCGGCCTTTCGCCGTAAGGCGCGCGCCCGCCGTTACCGCTAGCAACAGCTGCTCCATCCACGGCTCCATAAGTTCTTCCCGTCCGTACTCCTCGACGAGTTTCACGACTGGCACCGTGATCCCAGTTGCCACTCGTGCGCTTTTTTCAGCATGCGCCGAAGCGTGCGCAGAGCGTTGTTCGTGTTCGCGGCTGACGATCCCTCGATGATCGAGGCTTGATCTGTCGTTATGTGGTCCAGTTTCATACCAGCGATGGGTGTGGACTCCAACATCCGCCAGCCGACTCGGTAATATTTACGGGTTGGCGCCTTCGGCGGACGGTCCGCCGGCAAAGCTTCCAACCAGTTGAAGAAGCGGTTCGAGAAGTCAGCCAGCGTCGGGATCTTCTTGTTTCCCGGCGCGCGACCGTCTTCCAGTAACCGCGCGAGCACCAGCGACTCCACTTTCTTGGCTTCCTGCTCCTTGGAGGTCTTGCAACTCCCTCGATAGCGCTTGCCATTCCAGCGAAACGCGAAGTGCCATACATTGCCCCTTTTACTGAGCGACACGTTTTTCCTCCGTCGTCGCTCTCGCCTTTGAGACACGCAGGTTGCGCCCGATAAAATTCTCCAGCGCAGCAGCATCATATCTCACTAGGCGACCGAGTTTTACATAATTCGGGCCGTCGCCGGAGACGCGCCAGTAGCGCAGCGTGTTGACGCTGACGCTGAAGCGCCTCGACACTTCCTGCTCGTCTAAAAGCTGAATGTCTGTCATTTGTCTGTACCCTCAACAACTCCGAACCGTCGATCGTGTGACGCGCCGAGGGCCGCCCATCGAACTCGCAGCCGGATCCACGAATACCGGCGGACTTTGAAAAGGCTTTCCTATCGATCCCCGAACTCGTCGCGTCGTCGCAGCTGTGTTCATCGGCGACCGAGTCGGTCCAGAACGGTCGCCAGCCGGTTCAACAGATGCGGACCCGAACACCGAGGGGCTTCGCCTCTTTAAGGAGGATTTAGCCGCGATCCAAGATCCAGTCAAACGGGCCTAATCGAGTGAAAGCTGGCGTTGGGCAGGTTGGCGGCGGCCTGCAAGCGGGCGAGAAGGTAGCCGGCGGGGTTTTTTGGAGCTTTGCGTTTGACTAACGGGCGGTAATGGCTGGTACCAACGGAGGCACTACGATTTGAGGATTTATCTCACCGATTACAGTTTGACTGGATCTCTGCCCGACCGAATCGTGCACATTCATGAAAGCTCGAGATTTCTGGGCAACTCGTCTCCGGCTCGCATCGAGCAAGCTGGAGAAACGGTCACTGCTCCGACAAAGCCTTTCCAGGTGGTCCCGGAGTTCCGACATCTTTATGCGCTGTGACACGATTGTTCTTACGCGACGCCAGTTGCGCCGGCCTGCCCGATTGCTCGGCGGTGGCTGTTTTGATGTGATGAGGACGGGAGGAGCCGTTGCGAGGCGGATTGGTCCGAAACCAAGAACGATTGGACGATGCGAAGCCCTATTGGAGCTACGAAGACATCGGGGTCTTTTTTCTAGTTCTCGTTCTGCTTGGTTCGGTCCTGCGCTTTCTTGTCCGCCTTGGTCTTCTCCAGCGCTCGGAACTCACCGATCCAAGCTTCGGCTTGCAATTCGCCATGGTCGCATCTTTGAGCCTGGCTTTGTATTTGGTTCTCAAAATCCGCCATCACCAACCGGTGTTGCAGCCTGGTGAGGTGCCGGCTTACTCCGGGACTGATTTCATCATTGCCCGGGACGGCCGGATTCGCCGCCCTCTATCTCTTTTTCGACAAGCTACCCTGAGCTGGGATCTTTGTCGATATGAGACCGGCCATCGGGTTGTTCTAGAAGGAGATTGAGTCATGGTCGGCATCGCAGTTGTAACCCGCGCGGCCCTGTTGATCGCCCGGCGCGCCTCCACTTGGACGGTCGACGAACACTTGGCCGGACTGTCGCCCGGATGTGTTGCGGTCGACCTGCGCAGTCCGGCTCAGGTGTACTGCGGAACTGCGCGTGACGGTCTCTTCCGAAGCCGCGACAGCGGCCGGAATTGGGAGCCAGCCGGACCGGGTATCGACCATCCGATGATCACCGCGGTTGATGCGGGTCACGCGGGACAAGCTGACGGGCCCGGTATCGTATATGCCGGCACCGAACCAAGTGCGGTGTTTCGCTCCGACAATGGCGGCGATAGCTGGGTGGACCTCGCCGGCTTGCGCGCACTCCCTTCAGCTGACACCTGGAGTTTTCCCCCACGGCCCCACACGCATCATGTTCGGTGGATCGAAGCCGATGTGAGCGTCGCGGATCGCGTGTTCGTCGCGATCGAAGCTGGCGCGCTCGTGCGCACATTCGACGGCGGGCGGACCTGGCGTGATCGCGTTCGGGGCGGTCCGTACGACACACACACGGCGGTGACGCACCCGCTTGCGCCCGGGCGGATCTACTCGGCCGCCGGCGACGGGTACTTTGAAAGCACCGATGCTGGGGAGTCGTGGAGGTCGCCCGAGGATGGATTGAAGCACCTCTACCTCGTGGGCATTGCCGTGGATCCGGCGGATCCAGATACTGTGATCGTGTCTGCAACAGACGGACCCGGCTCCGCCTATTCGCCGCGAGGGGCCGAGGCGTACGTGTGTAGGAAGACTGCGGTTCAGAGATGGGAACAGTCAATGAGCGGCCTGCCCGGGGCGAAGGGCACGACGGTGAGCCGTTTTGCCACTCATGCTGGCGAACCAGGCGTCATCTACGCCGCCAACAACCGCGGCCTCTTCAGATCAGGCGATGCAGGACGGAGCTGGAAGGCTATGGACCTCCCTTGGCCAGGCCCCGGGCTTGCAGATGGCGTGGCGGCGCTTGCCTGCCTTCCGGAGTGATATGGAAAGACGTTCTGCTGCCGTGTCCCTGAACGTTGTGCTGCCGGTTCGTCGAGCGAATGAATCTCTGAATTGCCTCTGTTGGCAGCGGAGTTCGAGCATGTCAATCGGATTTTGTGAAACCGAATGAATGGGAGGAAACCGTGACAATGATGGAGAGGATCGAGAAAATGAGAGTGAGTGATGACGCCCTTGACCTGGTGTTCCGGAAAGCCCGTACCTACAACGCATGGCTTCCCAAGCCAGTGCCCGAGGAGCTGCTGCGCCAGCTCTACGACACACTGAAGTGGGGGCCCACGAGCGCAAACATCAGTCCTGCGAGGTTCTTATTCATTCGTTCCACGGCTGCAAAGGAGCGCCTCCGTCCATCACTCGCGCCTGGCAACGTAGAGAAGACGATGGCCGCTCCGGTCACGGTCATCATCGCCTATGATCTAAAGTTCTACGACAAGGTGCCCAGGCTGTTTCCACACTACCCCGCCATGCGCGATATGTTTGTGAACAACCCCCAGCTGATCCAGGAGACTGCGCTACGAAACTCTACCCTGCAAGGAGCCTACATGATACTTGCGGCGCGGGCTCTGGGACTGGACTGCGGGCCAATGTCAGGCTTTGATAACGCAAAACTCGATGAGGAGTTCTTTGCGGCTGGCAAATGTGAGTCTTGCGAGCAGGAGTTCTTCCCTGAAGGGCATGTGAAATCGAATTTTCTCTGCAACATCGGCTACGGTGACCCTGCGACGCTGATGCCGCGGGGGCCTCGGCTCGACTTTAACGAGGCATGCACCCTGTTGTGATTGCCGCTTACTTGCGCTCGAACACGCAGCACCATGGCAACGTAGCATCGGTGGTTCGCCCCATGAGTGTGGGAGGATCATATATGAAGGCAACTTCCTCAGAACTGCTTATGCGCAACTTCAATGAGATTTTTATAGAGCTCGATGCCCTCGGTTTTCGATTGACCTCAGCGAGGTCATATTCAGCTAAAGCACCAAGCTGCTTTCGCAATATGTTTCGAGGGTGCCTTAGTCGATAGCGGTGAGTCGCACTCCCAGAACTTCGATCGAGCCAACCAGGAGGTCATTGTGGAGACTGGGCCACACCCGATGCCGCTTCCCGCAATCGAATTCAAGCGAATTCTGGTCGCCACCGATTTCTCGCAATTCTCGGCGGCCGCTGTGCAATATGCCGCAAGCCTTGCCCGACGTTATAGCGCAAAGTTGTACTTACTTACGGTCGTGGAGACGACTCCGTTTTATCTTGCCGATCCGAGCGCCCTCAGCCAGGCAATCGACCTGGCTCGGGAAGATACGCTACGTCTTCAGTCTGAGTTGTCGAAGGAGAAGTACGTAAGCGGAATCGAAACCCAAGCCGTTGTGCGCTCCGGAGACGTTCTGGAAGAAATCCTGCAGGTGACAGAGAGCGAGCACATTGACTTGATCGGCGTCGGGACACACGGGCGCACGGGGGCGTCGCGGCTCCTTCTGGGATCGGTGGCTCAGCGTGTATTTCAGCAATCGTTCGTGCCAGTTATGCTGGTTGGTCCGCATCTCAACTCGAAATGGTCGCAAGCAGCGAAGCACATCCTGTTTCCAACGGACCTATCGGCGGCTGCAAACTATGCATTGCCCTGGGCCCTATCATTGGCACGAAAATACAACGCCAAACTAACAGCGATTCATGTTATGCCACCGTTGAGCGGTGGAACCCTGGGGAAGTTGGACCATGCACACGGTGCGGTTCAACAATCCATCAGGGAGTTATTCGCCGCAAGCGAAGACGTGCTCCCTGAAATCGCCATCCTTCGTGGCTCTCCTGCCAAACAAATACTCAGCTTTGCCAAGGAACGCAAGTGTGACCGAATTGTCTTTGGAATCCGACGGCAGCACAATACGTTGGAGAGGTTGAGCTCGTCCATCGCATACGAAATCCTGCGGAGTGCGACAGCGCCCATTTTGTCTGTCCGTGAGGGCGCGGGGAGCGAAACGCGCCACAACGACGACCCATCAGGCAACAGCGTCACACCATCGGGGCGTCGCTGATGATGGCAAAACCATTCTGAGAGTGACAGCTTAAGCTGATGCCCCTGAGGTCAGCAGTTTATGACTACGAAACGATGTGCATGGGTAAACGCGAACGATCCGCTGATGCTCCAGTATCACGATCGCGAATGGGGTGTGCCAGTCCACGATGACCGCAAACATTTTGAGTTCCTTGTGCTCGAAGCCGCGCAGGCCGGACTCAGTTGGTCGATCGTGCTCAAGAAACGAGAAGGTTATCGCCGTGCGTTCAGCGAGTTCGATCCCGAGAAGGTGGCGCGATACACCGAGAAGCGAATCCAGAAGCTCATCTTGGATCCGACGATCATTCGAAACCGGATGAAAATCGAAGCAGCGGTACGCAACGCGGGGGCGCTTCTCGCAATTCAGGAAGAGTTGGGAAGTTTTGACGCTTATTGCTGGCGGTTCGTCGATGGACGACCCAAACTCAACCGCTGGAAGGCAACGCGGGAGATTCCGGCAACGTCACGCGAATCGGATGCGTTTAGCAAGGATCTCAAACACCGGGGATTCAGCTTCGTTGGTTCGACCGTCATTTATGCGCACATGCAGGCGGTCGGTATGGTGAACGATCACCTCGTCGACTGTTTCCGATATCGAGAGATTCAGCTCCGCTAAGCGCTGAGGGAAAACCCACCGTGTATGCGGACATCGTAGTGTGGCCCCACATAAAGGCGACTCTTTGGACCTTAGTGGAGTTAGTGAGTCGGTGGGTTCCCGGCCTTACTCTCAATCCGACCGAAAGGCAGCGCCGCTTCCTTCGCGGTATAATCTCCGGCGAATTTACCTCCGCCACCGCGACTTGCAGGAAGGTAGCGATGCCTAAAAAATTCAAAGCGAAGGCCGAGCCCGCCGGACCGGGTGGCGCATGGTGTTTCCTGGCGGTTCCGTTTGATGTGCCCGAACTATGGGGGACCCGCGGACGGGTCCGCGTGAAAGGCACGATCAACGGATTTCCTTTCCGCACCAATATTCAACCGTCCGAGGGACGTCATCTGCTGACCTTCAACAAACAACTGCAGGCGGGCGCCAAGGCCAAGCCTGGGGACACGGTCGCGGTCGTCATGGAGCGCGATACCGAGGAATGGAACATTGCGCCGCCCGCCGAACTGGCCAAGGCGTTTCGCCAGAACAAAGAAGCCAAGGCGCTGTGGGACAAACTGGCTTACACTCATCGCAAGGAATTTGCGCAATGGATCAGCGGAGCCAAACAAGAGGAGACCCGCGAGCGCCGCGCCGCGAAAGCAGTCAACATGATCGTGACCAAGAAGACGATCTCCTGAGCCGAGCTCTGAAAGGAACGAGATGCGTTTACTAGTGAACTGGTTATTGAGCGCGATCAGCTTGCTGGTCGTGTCGCGTTTGGTGCCCGGATTTCACGTGCAGGGATTTACCGCAGCGCTCATCGCCGCGGTGGCGATCGGGCTGATAAATGCCACCCTTGGATTCTTTTTGAAGCTCATCACCTTCCCTCTGACGATTCTGACCCTGGGACTGTTCTGGTTGGTCATCAATGCGTTGATGCTGATGTTTGCCTCAACCTTGCTGGCGCCCGATTTCGTAGTCCGTGGCTTCTGGCCGGCGTTTTGGGGGGCCATCGTGCTGTCGCTGATCAATATGCTGCTGAGGTCGCTGGCGGGCGAAAAAGAACGAGAGTAGGTGCTAAGTCTGTTCCAAGTCGCGCAGCCGGCGGACCGTCTCTTCGATATCGCCATTCTGAAATAGGCGAATCGCCGCGACGCCGGCGGCGCCTGCATCCAGACAGGAGCCAGCGTTGGCGACGGTGACTCCGCCCAGCGCCAAGACCGCAAAGCCTTCGGTTGCGCAGGCGGTGCGCAGCGCGCCGAGCCCGATTGGCTGTGCGTTGGTGTTTACCTTCTCGAAAATCGGCGCCAACACCGCGAAGTCTGCTCCCTGCACTGCAGCGGTACGCACCTCTTCGATTGTGTGGACAGACACGGCAATCACCAGCGCGCGATCGCTGTCGCGCATCCACTGCGCGCGAACGTCTGACGCGTCATGTTTGTTGGCGGAAAGATGCAAGCCGTCGGCCCCGGCCGCGAGCGCAACATCCGAGCGTCCGTTGATCAGCAGTTTCGTGCTCGCGGAATGCTCCCGAACCGTTCTCACCGCATCGCGCGCGAGCTGCTGCAGATCGCGTGGCGCCAGGTCCTTCTCGCGAAGCTGAATGTAGTCAACTCCGGCGTGCGCTGCCTGGCCGATTCTGGCGAGCAATCGGCTGCGCTGCTGCGCGCCGGTTCCGGCCAGGCCCTTGCGGTCGGTGATGTAGTAGAGCAGCATCGCCGCACCGATTGTATTCCGCTCAGCGCCGGGCGCAGAATTTCAGGCGCGCTATTCCGTTAGAATTAGTCCGTGCCTGCGCGCCCGAATTCCAACCGTCGTTCCACGCGCCCGAAATCTCAAACCGCATCGGCAAGCCAGCACGGACTCGACATCTTGCGCGCGCCCAGCCTCGCGGCCGTGCCATGGCTGGTGCATGGATTCAGTACCCGGGGGGACGGCGTTTCGACTTGCTACGGCGGACGAAGCTTGAACCTCGGCGTCACTCCAGCCGACAGCAGAGAGAATGTAGCGCGCAACCGCGCGCTGTTTCTTGTGGCGCTGGATGCGGCGAGCGAAGCTGGCCCCTGGCCGCTGGTGCAGTTGAAGCAAGTACACTCGGCGGTGATTCATCGCGTAAGCACCGCGCCCCATGGGCTGCTCACCGGCGACGGAATCATGACCGACGCGCCCAGGTTGCTGCTGGCCATCAAGACCGCCGATTGCGTGCCCGTCCTGGTGGCCGACGTGAAGCGCCGCGTGGTTGGCGCATTTCACGCCGGGTGGCGTGGCACTCTTGCCCGCATCGTGGAGAAGGGCGTGGGCGAAATGAGGAGGCAGTTTGGCAGCGTACCCCGGGATCTGCGCGCCGCGATTGGTCCTTCCATCCGGCGTTGCTGCTATCAGGTTGGCCCCGAAGTTCGCGCCGAGTTCGAGTCGCAATTCCGGTACAGCAGCAATCTCTTCGAAGAGGTCTTCGACGCCGACGCCATTCACGTCCGCTATCCCTTGCTGTTCCTGACAGCACGAGCTCCCGGTCACAGCGAGCTTGGCCCCGAAGTACATCTCGATCTGGCCGAAGCCAACCGCCGTCAGCTCGAAGACGCCGGCTTGTTTGCGGAGCACATCAGCATCGTTGGAGGATGCACCGCGTGCGACAAGAAGTGTTTCTTCTCGCACCGCGCCGAGTTCGGCAAGACGGGACGCATGATGGCGGTGATTGGGATTCGGACGGAATGAGATGAGCGATGGCTACGACCTGAGCGAATGAAGGAGCTGGGGGAAAAGCAGATCCCTCGCGGGCTGAAGCCCGCTCGTGATGACAAAAATAGAGACTTAACGGCGCACCCAAAAGGTGAGCCCCCTTCAAAGCAGCACTACCCAAAACAAAACGGCCGGAGACTTTTCTCCGGCCGTTAGACACTAGCCGCTAATCACTACCCACTATCCACTATCTACTACCCACTACAACTATCGCCTGATCTTCTCCCCAATCGACTTTGCCTGGGTAAACAGGAGCAGATAGTCCGGACCGCCGGCCTTGGAGTCGGTGCCTGACATGTTGAAGCCGCCAAACGGATGCGCGCCCACCATCGCTCCCGAGCACTTGCGATTAATGTACAGGTTGCCGACGTGGAAGCGCTCTTTGGCCGCCTCAATCTTGCCTTCCGACGTGGTATAGACCGCGCCGGTCAGCCCGAACTCGGTATTGTTGGCGATTTCGAGCGCATGTTCGAAGCCCCGCGACTTGATTACCGCCAGCACCGGGCCGAAGATTTCCTGCAGCGAAATGGTCGCCATGGGATCGACATCGGCAATCACCGTGGGCTGGATGTAGTAGCCATCGCCGGCTTCGGTCGCGCGCCCGCCACCGGTAATCAGGCGTCCGCCTTCCGCGATGCCCTTCTCGATGTGGCCCAGAATCGACTTCATCGATTTCTCGTTGACCACCGGGCCCATCGCCGGATTCTGCGTGGGGTCGCCAACCGTGATCTTCTCGACCCGCTCCTTCAGGCGTTGCACGAACTTGTCGTACACGCGCTCATCAACAATGGCGCGAGAGCACGCCGAGCACTTTTGGCCACTGAATCCAAATGCGGCCGACGCCACGCCCTCGACCGCCGCATCCAGATCGGCATCGGTGTCCACTACGATGGAATCCTTGCCGCCCATCTCGAGGATGGTGCGCTTGATCCAGATTTGGCCGGGCTGTTGCACTGCGGCGCGTTGGTTGATGTGCAGTCCAACTTCCTTGGATCCGGTGAACGCGATGTAGCGCGTCTTGGGATGCTCGACGATGGCGTTTCCGAAGCTGTTGCCATGGCCGGGGCAGAAGTTGACCACGCCGTCGGGCAAGCCGGCTTCTTCGAGGATCTCGAAAAATTTTGCCGCGATGGTGGGCGAATCCCCCGAGGGTTTCAGGATGACGGTGTTGCCGCACACAATGGATGCCAGGGTCATGCCGCCCATGATGGCGGCGGGAAAGTTCCACGGCGGAATTACTGCTCCCACGCCGAGCGGAATGTAACGCAGCCAGTCGCGCTCGCCCGGCAACTGCACCGGCGTCTCGGCCTTGGAGAGGCGGATCGCCTCCAGGGCGTAGAAGTCGCAGAAGTCAATGAGTTCGGCGATGTCGCCGTCGGCCTCGGCCCAATTCTTGCCGACCTCAAATACCATCCACGCCATCAGTTCGAACTTGCGCTCGCGCAGCAGCGCGCTCACCCGGAACAACAGGTTGGTGCGCTCCTCGACCGAGGCATATTTCCAGGTTTCAAAGGCCTTCAGCGCGGCCTGCATGGCGGGCTCAACCTCGCTGGCGCCGGCCGCCTGGTGAATGCCGACAATCTCTGACGGCTTGGCCGGATTCAGCGATTGCGTCTTTTCCGCGGTCTTTAGGTGACGGCCGCCGATGACCAACTCGTACTCACGGCCCAGTTCGTTGCGGACATGCTCAATGGCCGCCTTCATGCGGCGCGCGTTCTCCGGGTTACTGAAATCAACCGATGGTTCGTTCTTGAACTTGGTGGGAATCTGGGCGTTGTTGATGGTGGCCGAGATGCGAGTGCCTTCCCGGGCGGGAGTTGTTGTGGTAGCCATGATTGCGTCCTCTCAGATGTTGGGTGGTGCAGTTAAATAGATGCCGCGCGTTGCGGCAGGATGCGGCGAGCGCAGGCCAATCACTGCAGGCCAATCACTAATGATAAGCGCGAATGAGAGCTTTGTCGTGGGAGGCCCTAGGAGGTGGATTTCGGGATACCTGCGCATTTTTCGCTTTATCTTCGCCTGTCAGGCGACGTAGAGTTGATAATCAAGGCATACATCGATGACGGATGAACCTCAACTCGGCTACGACGACGGACTGCCTTGCCCGGAGGTCGGCGCTTGGTCTGAAACAAAGTACCGCCTTGTAAGGCTGTATGATTCGCTGTTTTCAACGGGCATGAAGTTCAAGTGGGATTGCAGGGTGTACATCGATTTGTATTCGGGAGCTGGATATAACCGGGTTCGGAACACAAACAAAATTCTCGTCGGCTCACCACTTCTTGCGCTCACAATCGCCGATCCGTTCGACAAGTATATCTTTTGCGAGAGGGACAAGGAGCTATTAACGGCGTTGCAAGTCCGCGCTAAGCGCATTGCCCCCGCTGCCGACGTGGCGTACATCCTAGGGGACTGTAACGAAGAGGTCGGTCCGATTTGCAGTGAGATTCCTCTCGGCTCCAGGGACAATACTGTGCTGGGCCTGTGTTTCGTGGATCCTTTCGATTTAGGGATAAAGTTCGAGACGCTTCGAAAGATGTCGGCCAGGTTCCTGGACTTCCTTTGTCTTCTTGCCCTTCACATGGATGCCAACAGAAACTACTCCAGATATGTGAGTGAAGATTCGCGCAAAGTCGATGAGTTTCTCGGCACGGATGGATGGCGTGAAGCATGGGTCGAGGCACAACGTAACAGAATTCCGTTTCCTACGTTCCTGGCTCAACAATTCGCTGCGCAGATGCAGACTCTAGGGTACATCTCGCTGCCTTTGTACAAGATGAAAGAAGTTCGCTCGGATGACAACAACCTTCCCCTGTATCACTTAGCACTGTTCTCTCGCAACAAGCTGGCATACGAATTCTGGGACGATGTTTTGAAGTATTCAACTGATCAAACATCATTTGGTTTTTAGGGGGATCGATGTCATTGGGCTCCAAGATTGAATGGACGGATGCCACGTGGAACCCGGTGCGCGGCTGCACTAAGATCAGTCCGGGCTGCGCTCATTGCTACGCCGCTGTATTTGCTGAACGATTCCGTGGCGTCAAAGGTCACCCTTACGAGCAAGGATTTGATATTCGACTCGTGCCAGAGAAACTAAATGAGCCACTGAAATGGCGCACACCCAGACGTGTGTTCGTTAATTCTATGAGCGACTTGTTTCATGAAACTGTGCCAGACGATTACATTGCTTCAGTTGTGGATGTAATGGTCCAGGCCGATTGGCATACATTTCAGGTGCTTACGAAACGGTCTGGGCGCATGCGCGACCTGCTGAAGACACGTCTCAGGTTTGCTGCGGCGAAACCGCATATCTGGTGGGGAGTCAGTGTCGAGAATAAGAACCATGGTTTGCCTAGGATTGGGCACCTGCGCTCTGCACCAGCGGCAGTAAAATTCCTATCCATCGAGCCGCTGTTAGAAGATTTGGGAATTATCAACCTGTCTGGTATTAACTGGGTGATTGTTGGCGGAGAAAGCGGATTCGGGGCCAGGCCGATGTTGCGGCAATGGGTAACCTCCGTTCGCAGCCAGTGTCGGGAACACGGTGTCCCGTTCTTCTTCAAGCAGTGGGGAGGTGTTCGCAAGAAGCGAGCAGGGCGACTGCTGGATGGACGAACCTACGACGAGATGCCACCGACGACTCTGAGAGTCCTCTTGGCATGAACCTGCAGATCACCTGACCCAATCGCTACGTCCCGATGTCCATCCACTCCGGATGGTAGTCCTTCCAGATGCCGGTGCCGGCCGAAATCTGGCGGACGGGAACATCCTCGGCGTGCTTGGCGGTGCGCACCCATTCCCAGGCGTGCAGAATTTCTGACTCGTCGAAGTAGCGCGTCTCGGCCTCAAGAATAGCTGCGCCCGCGGTCACGATCGCCACAATCTCTTCCCACTTATCGGCGCCCACCACCGCCATGCGCGCGATGTGGTCGGTGTGTTTCTGGAGAAATCGCATCTCCTCCCAGCGCGCTCCCCAGTCAGCGCCATGCATCTGCGAAAGGTCGGCGAGGATGCCGATGGGCTTGTGCTTGCGCTGGGCAATCACGATTCCGATTTGCGGCTCAAATGCCTTGATGTCTTCGGCCGTCAGCTTGCCGACAACTTTGAAGCCCAAAACTCCCCCAAAGCTCTCCTTCAGTCGTTCAATCATGGCGGTGTCTCCTTGGTGCGGGTCGAGATAATTGCAAAATACAGTTGTACACGATTGCCGGTGCCGGTAGGAATGTTTAAGGCAGGGAGTTTATTTCTTGTCTTCGACCATCTTCTCCACGATCTGGTCAATGGTCTCGAGTGCTTTCTTAGCGGGCAGCGTATCGTTGTTGGTCATAATGGAGAACGCGATGTGCTCGCCGCGCTGCGTGGTGGCGTAGCCCGCCAGTGAGTACACGTGTGCCAGCGACCCGGTTTTGCCGTGCACCAGACCCATCACCGGCGTGCTGCGAAAGCGTTCCGCCAGCGATCCATCTACTCCCGCGATCGGCAGAGTATCTTCGTAGAGCTGTCCCCAGGGTTGCTGATGGCAGTAGAGCAGGATCGCAACCACCGCGTCGGGCGTGACCAGGTTCTCGCGTGACAGTCCCGAGCCATCGAGAAAGACGAACTGCTCCGGCTTGATTCCGGCACGAATCAGGAAGCCGCGGAGAACCTCCAGACCGCCCTGAATGGAGCCCGACGTGCCTTTCTCCTTACCCAGCAAGCGCAGCATCAGCTCGGCATGCAGGTTCTGGCTCACCTTATTAATGACCCGCAGGTCTTGCGAGACCGGTTGCGACTGATAGCTGGCCAGCACCAGCGGCGCGGGGTTCGGCGGTCGGGTCGTATCGCCGCCACCCGAAGCCATCGAGGTGACGCTGAACGTCTGGGTTGACGCCAGTTCCGTGTGATGAGTTCGTGCGCGCCCATAGACGGTGACGCCGCGCTCCTCCAGCAATTCGCGGAACAGCCTTGCCGCAAAATCGGCAGGATCGTCGATGGCCAGGGCCTCTCCGAAGCCGGGATCATCCTGCGGGATGTTGCCCCAGAAGGTGAGCTGGTTTGAGCCGGGCTCGCGATTGATCGACACCGTGCGCGGCCCCGTCCCTTGCGGCGTGGTCATCACCCGGTTATCAATCTTGTAGTACTCGGGAAACGGTACGACGGTCAGGAACGCGCGCTCGCCGGGGCGGTCGGCCGGCATGATGTTTACGAAGATGACATTGTCGTTGATGGTCAACGCCGAAACCGGAGCGCCCCACTCCCGCGCCAGGTCATCCTGCGACCAGCCCTCGCCGTAGCGCTCGAAAACGAAGTACGAATCGTCGGCCACCACGTCGCCGTCAATGTACTTCAATCCCTGCTGCACAAGCTGATCGGCGAGAGTTTGCAACACCAGGATCGGCGGCGTCTTGCGTTCGGTGTGCATGTTGTAGGGAAGGGTTCGTCCCGAAAGATTGGGATCGCCGCGTCCCACCAGCACCAGATCGGAGTTGAGCCGGCCGTACTTGTCGAGCGAACCTGTGGTTTCTACCGTGGTTTTGAAGCGATAGTCCGGCCCGATCAGTCCAAAAACCGCCGCCGTGGTGAACAGCTTGGTGTTGGATGCGGGAGTGAAAAGTTTGTTCTGGTTCAGGGCAAACAGCGGCTTGCCGGTGTCCATCGATACCGCATACACGCCCCAGAAGCCACGTGCGGCATCGGGATCGCTGAGGATCTTTTCGATCTCGGAGGCCAGCTTCTTGTCTTCCTCACTTTGCTTCTTGTCGGTCTTGTTGTTGGAGGCGCCAAAAGCAGAGGACAGAGCTGCGAAAAGCAGGAGCAAGGGGACGAGATGGCGAACCCGATACATGGGACTACTGCACAAATTCTAGCATTGGCACGCAAGCCTGCAATATTTCATTTTGCGGCAACGATTTTGCGCCTTCGCGGCCAGTACAATCCTTGTTGTGCGCCCCCATTTTCGTTGGCAGCTACGGTCGCGGACGCTGGAGTTGGGCCAGCGAACTCTCATCATGGGAGTGCTGAACATTACCCCAGACTCGTTCTCCGACGGAGGCCAGTTTTTCCAGCCGGAAGCGGCGGTGGAACACGCCCTTCAGATGCTGGACGAGGGCGCCGACCTTCTGGATATGGGGGGCGAGTCCACGCGTCCGGGCGCCCGCGTTGCGGGGAGCGACGCCAGCGCCACAACAACCCCAGCCCCAAAGCCGGTGGTCACCAAGGAGGAAGAACTGCGCCGGGTAATGCCGGTATTGCAAGGCATTTTGCAGGCGCGGCCGGAAACCGTCATCTCGGTGGACACCTACAAATCGGGCGTGGCCTGCGCGGTGGTGGGAGCTGGTGCGGAGATCGTAAATGACGTCAGCGGCTTTCAGTGGGATTCCGCGATGGCGCGGACGTGCGCCGAATTGCAGTGCGGCGTGGTGCTGATGCACACCCGCGGGCAGCCGGAGGAGTGGCGCAATCTTCCGCGCGAGCCCGACATCACCGCCATGGTCGAGCATGACCTCGCCAACATTCTGCTGGTTGCCCTGCAGAGTGGGGTGCAGCGACCGCGCATTGTGCTCGATCCCGGCTTCGGCTTCGGCAAGAATTCAGAGGAGAACTATCCCCTGTTGGCGCATCTCGATCGACTGCACCGCTTCGGGTTTCCGCTGCTCGCCGGGACCTCGCGCAAATCATTTGTGGGGCGTACGGTCGGCAAGCGGGCTGGGAAAGATGCGCTACCTTCAGAGCGTCTCCATGGATCGCTGGCTGCCATGGTCGCCAGCATTTTGCGCGGCGCCCACATCGTGCGGGTCCACGACGTGAGGCCGGCGGTGCAAGCCGCGGCCGTTGCCGACGAAGTGCTAGCGGAGGAGCGAGACGCTTGACGCTGTTGTCACGGCGCGATTTTCAGGCTATAGAGGAAGGCGCTGACCCAGACCACGAACCCAGCGGTCCCCACATAGATATACACGCGCCGCTCGAACAGATTGTGGATCGTGGGCAGAGGCAGTGGAGAGCCCAAAGCGCGGTGGAACGAGGCTCCCAGCAGACCACCAAATCCGATGAGCGTCGTGGCGCCGCCAAAAGCCAGGCCGGCGATGATGAGGATGAAACTGAGACTGAACACGACCCACACTCTTGCCCAACAATCTAGACCTCTTGGTAGAGTTCCGCAACCTAGACAGGTCTTCAGGGGCTGAAGCCCGCCGTAAATAAGCCCTTGAAAGCCACGCATTTTCCCGATATCTGAGGCGTTGTTCGGTTCATCTAATTGAGAAAGACAGCGCGCTGGCCCGATCGGTTATTAGCGACACGCGCTGGCGACACTTGCAATTTCGGAGTGCTCAAGAACCCATGCAAATAAGCTGGAAGACTAACCTGCTCGTTCCTTTCGCCCTCTTGCTCTCAAGTTTCCCGGTGTCCGCGCAAAACGGCAAAAACACGCAGTCAGCCGCTGCGCAGGGCCCGTTCACTGACTACCGTTACGAAAAACCCGGCGTCACGCACAAGATCACCGCCAGGGACCTGCCGGCGCCCTACGCAACCAAGTCCGCGTCCAACTGGGCCAAAGTTGTGGCGCGGCCGAAGAATGCATGGCCGCAGGCGCCGGCCGGCTTCAAGGTTGAGTTGTTTGCCACGGGCCTTGATCTTCCGCGCAAGATCGTCACCGCGCCCAACGGCGACATCCTTCTTACCCAAAGCGACAATGGTGTGATCACGATTTTCCGTGGCATCACCGCCGATGGAAAGCCGCAGCAGACGCAGACCTTCGCGACCGGCCTCCGCCAGCCGTACGGCATCGCGTTTTATCCCCCGGGCCCGAACCCGGAGTATGTCTATATTGGCGACACCGACGCCGTGGTGCGCTTCCCTTATCACAACGGCGACCTGAAGGTGGCTGGAAAGCCGCAGCACATCGCCGACCTGCCGACCGAGGGACACTGGACGCGCGACCTGGTTTTTTCGCCAGACGGCAAGCAGATGTTCGTCGGCGTCGGCTCTCTGTCGAACGTTGATGATCCCGACACGCACCCGGCGGAGAAAAACCGCGGCGACATTCTGGTGATGAATCCCGATGGCTCCAACTTGCGGGTGTACGCTTACGGCATCCGCAATCCTGGCGGCGGGCTGGCCGTCGATCCCAAGACCGGCGAGCTGTGGTGTTCGGTGAACGAGCGCGACGCGCTCGGCGACAATCTGGTGCCCGACTACATTACCCACGTGCAGGCTGGCGGTTTTTACGGCTGGCCGTACTACTACATTGGCGGAAACCCGGACCCGCGTTTGCGTGGCAAGCATCCCGAGCTGAAGGACAAAGCCATTGTGCCCGACGTGCTGCTCCAGGCCCACAATGCTTCGCTCGCTTTCACGTTTTACACGGGCAGGCAATTTCCCCCGGAATACCAGGGCGACATTTTCGCTGCCCAGCACGGCTCATGGAACAAGAGCGTGCGCGTGGGCTACGAACTCATTCGCGTGCCCCTGCATCAAAGCGGCCAGGCAAGCGGCGAATACGAGGACTTCCTCACCGGCTTCGTGCTTCCCAACGGACAAGTTTGGGGACGACCGGTTGGGGTCACGGTCGCTACTGACGGATCGTTGCTGGTGACGGACGATGCGTCGAATTCAGTATGGCGAGTGAGTTATGCAGGGAAATAATGCGCAGGGAATCAGCATGGGTATCAATCGCCGACAGTTTTCTGGCGTCCATTTGAGCGCGGCCGGCATGCTGGCGGCCAGCGGGAATTTTGCCGGCGCCAGCACTCCGGCGGTGCAACGACGCACTCTTGGCCGGACCGGAGAGCACGTCTCAATCCTTGGCGTTGGCGGTTACCACCTCGGAGTGCCCACCGAGCAGGAGGCCATCCGCATTGTACGGACCGCGCTCGATAACGGCATGAACTTCCTCGACAACTGTTGGGACTACAACGGCGGTGTCAGCGAAGAGCGCATGGGCAAAGCGTTGCGTGACGGCTACCGGCAGAAGGCTTTTCTGATGACGAAGATTGACGGCCGCGACGGCAAGACCGCCGCGAAGCAGTTGGACGAGTCGCTTGCGCGGCTGCAAACCGATCATCTCGACCTGCTGCAGTTTCACGAACTCATCCGCATGGATGACGCCGAGCGTATTTTTGCAGCCGGCGGTGCGCTGGAGGTTGTGGTGAAGGCCCGGGGGGCGGGCAAGCTGCGCTACATCGGTTTTACCGGCCACAAGAGCCCGCACATTCACAAACACGCGCTGGAACTCGCCGACCGGCACAATTTCAAATTCGATACCGTGCAGATGCCGCTCAACGTAATGGACGCACACTACGAGAGCTTCGAACAAATCGTACTTCCCATCGTGAAGAAGCAGAACATTGGGGTTCTCGGCATGAAGTCGATGGGCGATCCCTTCATCCTGAAGAGTGGCAAGGTCACGCCGGTGGAGTGCCTGCGCTACGCCCTCAGTCTACCCACCAGCGTGGTCATCACCGGTTGTGATTCGATGGCGATCTTGCAGCAAGCGCTGGAAATGGCGCGGAGCTTCCAGCCGCTGAGCGAAGCGGAACGCGCGTCAGTGCTGGGCAAGACTGCGGAGGCCGCTAAAGACGGGGACTACGAACTCTACAAGACCAGCCATCACTTTGACGGCACCTACCAGCATCCCGAGTGGCTGGGCTGATCGTGCCACGATTTCACGATGGCAGGTTCACAACTGGTGGGGCACTGGCTTCGCCACCCTCCGGCCCGTAGAAAAATACCCAGGTCGCGAAATCGTCGGTGAATTCCAGGAAGTGATGCCGCTCGCCGGCGGCCACGAACAGAACATCTCCCGGACCCACGCTCACTTCTTTACCTTCCCGCTCAAAGCGGCCGGTTCCGCTGGCGATCACGTAAATCTCGTCGCGCGTGTGGGGGTGCTGTTTGTCGGAGCTTCGCGGCGCATACAGCTTCACCGTAAGCGTGCCGTGGCGAAACAACTCGACTGAGCGCTCACCATTGGGGCCAGGCAGTTGCTCCAGCCCGCTCATGGCCTTTAGGTAACCGGAGACGATTTTCCCTTCGATCTTCATTGTGATTGTGATGCCGTCGCCGAATTCAGTTTGGCGCTCCTTTAGGTCTCCACGCGCCCACGATGACTCCCATCAGAATGCAGCCCAACAGCGGGTACGCGGCGGAGATCATGATGAACGAAACCGCGCGAATTTCAAAGACCATTTCCGTTATCATCGCCACCGCGGCCGCCAAGCCTATCAGGAGACCAACGCCGATTCCGGTGAACATATTGTGATGCTCGTAGCTGCTTAGCAGCCGGGCGATGACGTAGGCGATCAGGATGCTGCAGATGAGGGAGACGATATAGGGCCAAAAGTTGGGATGGGCCATGTAGGCCTGCAACTCCTCCGGCGGTATGCGCGTGCCTGCCTGCCACGAATTCTTGAAGCCTGTGAACCACACCGCTCCGAGTATCCAATCGGCAATGCCTGCCGCCACCACCGCGCCCCAGTTCACTCGCATCGCTTCGCCCCTCCACAGTGTGCGCGACCGACAATATCCTGTTCCGGGGGTCTGGTGCAACTGGGGGCACGATTGCCGGATGCAAGGGTTCCTTGACACTGCGTCCTGCATTCTCTACGGTACTTACGCCGATGCAAAGTCGCCGACAACTCGTCGTCACGCGGGCCCAATTCGCTCTGCTGATAGTGCTGCTGTCAGCGTGGTGTTCCTTAGCGAAGGCCGAGAAGATTGCCGACATTCGTCCCCAGGGCTACGTTACCGACCTCGCCCAGGTCATCGATCCCGCGACGAAAGCCAGGCTGGAGACGCTGTGCGCCGAGGTGGAGCAAAAGACGGGCGCGCAAATTGCTGTGGTGACCGTAAATTCCCTCGATGGCCGCACCCGGGAAGACTATGCTGCCGATCTCTACAAGCAGCTCGGGGTCGGATCGAAGAAGGACAACCGCGGCGTCTTGCTCTTGCTGGCGCCCAAGGAGCACCAGTACAAGATCGAAATTGGTTACGGGCTGGAGCCGGTGATCAATGACGCTCGTGCCGGCGACGTTGGTCGCGAGATGGTGCCCGATCTGCGCAAGGGAGACTACAGCGCCGCTGTGCTCCTCGGTACAACTCGTGTCGCCCAACTGATAGCAGCCGACAAAGGTGTGCAGTTGAATGGCGTACCCGCCAATCAGCCACGCAGATCCACCTCGGAAACGCCATGGTGGATTCCGGCGCTGATCATCGTGGTGATTTTTATCATAGTGCGGGCGGTTTCGCGTGCAACGCGAGGCAGTGGTCGAGGGCCGCGATCGGGCGGCGGATCCGCTCTCCCCTGGCTTCTCATGGCCAGCGCCATGGGTGGTCGCGGCGGTAGTTGGGGCGGCGGATTCGGCGGTAGCTCGGGGGGCTTCGGGGGTGGTGGCGGCTTTGGCGGTGGTGGATTTGGCGGCTTTGGTGGCGGCATGAGCGGCGGCGGTGGCGCTGGCGGCAGCTGGTAAATCACGCCAGGAGTGACAATCGATGAAGAAACCGGAAAGCAAAATTCAGGAACTGGTTACCCGATTGCAGCAGGCATGTGGCGAAAATCTGGTGTCCATTGTTCTCTATGGCTCGGCTGCCCGCGATGACTTCCACGAAGAATTCTCCGACGTGAACGTGCTGGTGGTCTTACAGCACTTGGAGCCCAGTTCGTTTGCGGCGATCTCGGCGGTCCTGCACTGGTGGAGTCACGAAGAGAAACTGCGGCCGCCGATGATCATGACGGTCGAAGAGCTGCGTGAGTCCGCCGACGTCTTCGCGATTGAGTTGCTCGACATCCAGCGCTCGCACAAGACGCTTTTCGGCGAGGACATGGTGACAGCAATCGCTGTGCCCATGAATCTGCACCGCATCGAGGTGGAACACGAACTGCGTACGACCCTGTTGCGGTTGCGCCACCACTTGCTGCTCAGTCCTGACAACCAGGACGAACTCCGCGCGGTGCTGGCAAAATCGATTACCAGCGTGCTTACGCTGTTCCGGCATGCGTTGATCGCGCTGGGGCAGAACCCGCCACAGGCCAAGCCGCAGTTGCTGGAAAATGCCGCCCAGGTTTTTGGATTTGACGTCAGGCCGTTGCAGTCAGTTCTGGCATTGCGCAACCAGGGCCCGCATTCGGAGAACGTACACGACCTGTACTATGCGTACATGAACGCAATTCAGCGGGTGGCGCACGAACTGGACGCGCGCGCCCCCAAGAAACAGTTTCAGAAGTTGCCCTAGCACATGTCATCTGACAAAGATGGCGGGGAGAGACTGACATGAAAACAGGAATCATCGTACTGATCGTTATCGTGTTGCTGGTGCTCATATTTGGCGGCACATTCATCAGCCACCGCAATGAGATGGTGCGCAAACGTGAGACCGTGAATGCCGCCTGGTCGCAGGTGGACGTGGTTCTGCAACGCCGGGCTGACCTCATCCCTAACCTGGTTGAGACGGTAAAAGGCTTTGCGGCCCACGAGGAAAAAGTTTTTGGCGACATTGCCGCTGCGCGCGCCGCGATGGCAGGCGCCAAGACGCCGCAGGAAAAGATTGCTGCCAACGGCCAGCTCGATTCAGCTCTCAGCCGGCTACTGGTGGTGGTGGAAAATTATCCGCAACTGCGCTCCAATGAAAATTTCTTGCGGTTGCAGGACGAGCTGGCGGGCACAGAGAACCGCATCGCCATCGAACGCCGCCGTTACAACGAGACGGTGCAGGACTACAACACGTATATCACCTTGTTTCCGAACAACATCATCGCGGGCCTTACAGGGTTCACGCGCAATGATGCCTACTTCAAGACGGACGAGGGAGCGCGGCAGGCTCCAAAGGTGAATTTTGGTACAACGCCGGCGCAGCAACCGGCTCCTGCGCCCACGAAATGAGCGAGGAGTCCCGCTACACAACTTGCTGCTCGCGCACCTCCGCGGTGCCGCTCGCGGCGGCAACTGCGCACGCCGCACGTTCGAATGCCCGCTCCAAATCGGCGAGCAAGTCGTCCACGTCTTCGATTCCCACCGACAGACGAACCAGGTCCGTCGCCAGCGAGCGTGCCTGGCGGACCTCGGCCGGGATGCTGGCATGTGACATGCATCCCGGCAGGCTGATGGAGGAATTCACGCTGCCGAAGCTCACGCTGATGCGGAACAGCTGTGTAGCCTCCACCACTTGCTTCGAAACCGCGAACGAGCCGGTTTCAAAGCTGATGACGGCCCCGGCCCCCCGCGCTTGTTTCACGTGCACATCGTGGCCAGGATGGTTTGCCAGACCGGGGTAATGCACGCGCTGCACCGCAGGATGCGCGCTCAGAAAGTTCGCCACCTTGAGGGCATTCGCCTGCTGGCAATCGAGGCGCAGCTTAAGTGTCTTCACGCCCCGCAGCAGCAGGTAGCAGTCGAAGGGGCCGAGCGCGGCGCCTTCTCCGTTCTGAATAAAATAAATCTGCTCCGCCAGTTCGGGCCGCTTCACCGCGACCACGCCGGCGGTGACGTCGCTATGGCCGCAGAGATATTTGGTCGCCGAGTGCACAACGATGTCGGCACCAAGATCGAGCGGGTTTTGCAGGTACGGCGACATCGCGCTGCTATCCACGCACAACAACGCGCCATGCTGGTGCGCCAGGTCGGCCAGCTTGCGGATGTCAACGATGCGCAGCAGCGGGTTGGTTGGGGTCTCGATGTAAAGCAGTCGTGTCCGGGAAGTGATCTGGGCTGCGAATTTCTCAATGTCGCACGCATCGGCATAGCGCACGGTCACGCCGGTGCGATCCAGGATTCTGGAAAACAGCCGGTAGGTCCCACCATATAGATCATCTCCGGCGAGAATCTCGTCGCCCACCGAGAGCAATCGCGCGACCGCGCTGATCGCCGCCAGGCCGCTGGAGAAACAGAAAGCGCGGTCGGCATTCTCCAGTCGCGCCAACAGGTCCTCCAGCACAGTGCGGGTTGGATTGCCGCTGCGAGAGTAATCGTAACGGCCGAAGGTGTCGGCTTCCTCCTGCTCGAAGGTTGCGGTCTGGTAGATCGGCGTAGCGATTGGCCGGAACGGATCTTCCGGACACGCGTTGAAGGTAAGAAGTCGGCTGGCGAATTTCATGAAGCCCTCCCGGCAACCAGGAATTCCCCGGCAACGCCCACTTGTTGGGCGCGGTAGACGTCGCACACATCGGCCATGACGGAGACCGCTGTGGGCCATCGTCCTGCGCCCTTGCCTCGCACCTGCACCACGTCGCCGCTCTGCGATTCGATTTCGAGACAGTTCTCTTCATTGATGGTTTGCGCGAAAGCATGGGTGTGCGCGAACAGTTGAGGAGCAATGCGCGCCTTCAACCCGAACTTGTCCTGACTCAAAGACGCGACCAGGCGCACCGAGTGTCCCGAGCGCGCGGCGTCTTGAACGGCCTCACAATCGAAGTGCTCAATGCCCGTACGCTCGATGTCGGCCGGATTCAGCCAAGCGCCGAAAGCGGTCTGTGCCAACAGTGCGAGTTTGTGGGCTGCGTCGCTGCCGTCGAGATCGGAAGTCGGGTCCTGTTCGGCAAAACCCAGTCGCTGCGCTTCACCCAGCGCATCTTCGCGGCTCAGGCCTTCCGCAAGCCGGTCGAGGATGAAATTGGTGGTGCCATTCACCACGCCGTGCAGGGTCCGGATGCCGCTCGTCTGGGCGATGCGGCCCACTTGCTCGAGCATGGGCACGCCGCCTCCGACCGCCGCCGAGTAAAGCAATTGCACGCCGGCAAACTCCGCGATTCGGCGAAGCTGCTTGCCGTGGCGGCTTACCACCAGCTTGTTCGCGGTGATGACGTGCTTGCCCGACTTCAACGCGGCTTCAATCAATTCCTTGGCCGGCGACAAGCCGCCGATCAACTCGATGATCACGTCGCAGTCGGAACTGACGACCGCCCACGGGTCGTGCGTAAGCAGAGCCGGAGGAATGCCGTCCTCACGCTCCAATTGGCGAACCGCAACGCGCCTGATGTCGAATGTCTCCGGATGCGCGGCCAGTGTGCGATAGACACCCAGCCCCACGGTGCCGGCGCCAAGCAGTCCGACGCGCAACGGTGTCGCTGATGCGAACGGGTCGGCAAACGAATTGGGAAGGCCGCAGATGAGAGTGGGTGAGTCGGAGTTCAGGGTTGCCACTTCAATGGTGAGCCCATGCAGCTCGGCGAACTCAATCGCCCTCGGCTGCACCACGCCGTTGCCGACGCGCACGGCCTGCGCCCAACTGACCGTGCTATAGCGGCGCGGGACGTTAACCGTGTCGGCCGGGTCGTGTTCGAAGATGCCATTCACATCTTTGACCAGCCGGCAGCGTTCGGCGCCCAAGTGATGCGCGACGAAGACAGCAGTCAAATCGGATCCGCCACGGCCCAGAAGGGAAAGGGTCCCATCCTCCTGGCGTCCGACGAAACCGGGCACCACGGCCACTGAGGCATGTTCCAAAACGCTCAGCACCCGCGGAACGTCGATGCCGCAGGGCTCTGCGTTCAACACCGGGCCATGGGTCCGCAGGCCAAGCCGGACTTCGTCCACCACCACGGAATGTAATCCTGCGCGTTCCAGCGCCAGCGCCAGCAGCGCTGCTGAAGTCGCTTCGCCGGTCGCGACCAGCGTGGCTACGGCTTCGTCACTCAAATTGGCGCCGTACGTCCGCGCTTGCGCCAGCAGGGAATCGGTAGTCGATCCAATTGCCGAAACCACTGCGACCACGCGATGACCGTCGCGCGTCCAGCGATAGATTTCCTGTACCGCCTTGGAGAGATCGGCCTCGCAACCCAGCACCGAGCTGCCAAACTTTAGAACTGTTATCGGGTAACGATGCATGACGCCCTCCCAGCTTTTTCGGTGGCGATTGCCAGGGCCTGTTCGAGGTCGGCAATGATGTCCTCTGGCGATTCCAGGCCAACCGAGAGCCTGATCAGCCCGTCGGTAATGCCGATCGCCTTGCGCGTTTCTACGGGCACGTCGCCATGGGTCATGGAGGCTGGATGGGTGATCAGCGTCTCGACCGCACCCAGGTTCTCAGCCAGCGAGCAGAGACGCACGGAGTTCATCAGTTCCACGGCGGCCTCGGCGCCGGCTGTAATCTCGAAGGCGAGCATACCGCCGTGTGCCACATGCTGACGCTCCGCCAGCGCTCTCTGCGGAAACGAGGCGAGCCCGGGATAATGCACGCGTTCAACGGCGGGATGCGATTCCAGCCATCGCGCAACGATGCCAGCGTTCTCCGAATGCAGCTTCAGCCGCACCGGCAAAGTCTTGATCCCGCGCTGCGTCAACCAGGCATCCTGCGGCGACTGAATGCAGCCCGTGGTCTTGCGAATCAAACGGAAGCGTTCCAGAAGTTGTTCGTCGTGCGTCGCCAGCGAACCGCCCACAGTGGCGTTATGGCCCTCTATGTACTTGGTGGTGGAGAGCACGCTGATGTCGGCGCCGAGTTGGAACACCGGTTGCAGCACCGGCGTCAGGAAGGTGTTGTCCACCGCGAGGCGTACGCCGTGCCGGCGAGCAACCGCTGCAATTGCGGGAATGTCGCACAGCTTCAGCGTCGGATTCCCCGGCGTCTCGATGAAGATCAGCTTTGTCTGCGGTGTGATGGCCTGTTCAACCAGTTCGGCTTGCGAGGCGTCCACCAGCGTGTGCTCGATGCCAAGCCCGCTCAGCAGTTGTTGGCACAAGCGCACCGTGCCGCCGTAAACCACTTCAGAAATGACCACATGGTCGCCGGACTTAAGTAGTGACAGGAACAGCGTGGTGATTGCGGCCATGCCGGTGGCAAAGCACACGGTGGCAGGTGTTCCTTCGAGTGCAGCCAGGGCGCGCTCCAGGGCGTCCACAGTCGGGTTGGCCGCGCGCGAGTAGGTGAATCCCTTGTGCACACCAACGGCTTGCTGCACGAAGGTAGTCGATTGATAGATCGGCTGAAGAATGGCGCCGGTGGTGGGATCAGGTCCCAGCCCGCCATGGATTGCAATGGTAGGTATGTCGTAATTGCCGTGAGACACGGTAGATCTCCCTTCAATGTCTGAGCGAAAAATGGGCCAAAAACAAAACCGCCGCCGGTTGTAAGCCCCAGGCGGCCGCTCAGTGAAGGGAGATTGTTAGGTGCGTGATCACACTCCCGACGCAGGCACGGCGCCACCTGGGGCGCACATGGCCATAAACATTCGGGAATTGATCTGCAAATGCATATTCAAAGTCTGGTCACAAGAACCAGTGACGAAAGGATAGCACAGGAGAAATGCCTGTCAAGCGAAACATGAGGCGCGGCCTACCACATTAGAAGTACTGCTCTTGCAGGGGCTACTGCCTGATCCTCGGGTTGAACGCCGAATACAGCAGGTCGGTGAGGAAGTTCACCAGCACGTAGGTCAGCCCGATCATCAGGATGCAGCCTTGCACCAGATAATAGTCGCGGTTGGAGATGGCGGTGATGGTGAGCCGCCCAATTCCCGGCCACGAGAAGATGGTCTCGGTCACAATGGCGCCGGCGAGCAGCGCTCCAAATTGCAATCCGACGACGGTGAGAATGGGGATCATGGCGTTGCGTAGTGCGTGGCGATAGACCACGGTGCGCTCGGGCAAGCCCTTGGCGCGGGCGGTGCGGATGTAGTCCTGTCCCAACTCTTCCAACATCGAGGTGCGAATCATGCGGGTGAGGATGGCGGCCAGTGCGCCTCCCATGGTGATCGCGGGAAGCACCAGATGCGCCACCGACCCGGAGCCTGAAACCGGCAGCCAGCCCAGTTCGATGGCGAAGAACAAGATGAGGATGGGCCCCAGCGCGAAGTTAGGGAATGACAATCCCAGCAGGGAGACGAAGCTGAGCACGCGATCGTCCCAACGATTACGCCGCAGCGCCGAACGAACGCCCGCAGGAATCGCCAGCGCGAGCGCGACCAGCAATGCCGCGAGCGTAAGTTCCATGGTGGCGGGATAGGCCTGCGCGATCACGTGGCCGACATTCTGATTGAGGCGCAACGAGCGTCCCATGTCGCCGTGCACCAGGCCGCGCCAATAGTTTACGTACTGTTGCCCCAGGGGAACGTCGAGCCCATACACATGACGCGTCGCGGCGATGTCGGCTGCGGCCGCTCCTTCGCCCAGCATCTGCTGGATGGGATCACCCGGCACCAGGTGAATCAGCAAAAAGACCACCGACACCACCAGCCAGACGACGGGCAGCATGTACAACGATCGCGAGAGCAGGTAGCGCGGCATCATCCGTGGGCCAGAGGTGTTGCCGGTGACGGTTGCAGCTGGGACTGCGGTTGTGTGCCTTCGATGGTGACGCTGACTATGCGCAGTCCATCCATGGCCGCGACGGTGTAGCGACGGCCCTGAAATTCAAAGCTGTCGCCCACCTGGGGAATCCTCTGGAGGTGCGCCAGCATGAAGCCAGCCAGGGTCTCGAAACCTTCATCGCGCGGCAACACAATGTGATATTGCGATTCCAGATCGCGAATGTTGACCGAGCCTTCCAGGGTCATGGAGGCAGCGCCCGGGGCCAGTCGCGGCTCGGTGATATCGAACTCATCTTCGATTTCGCCCACCAGTTGTTCCAGTACATCCTCTACGGTCACCAGGCCGGCGGTCGAGCCGAACTCGTCCACCACGACGGCCAGGTGCCGCTTGCGAATCTTGAACTCGACCAGCAGATCGGGAAGCGGCTTGGTCTCGGGCACCACCAACACCTCGCGCATGATGTGGTGCACCTGCAGACCGCTGGGCCGGCTGACCGGTCGGCCGGAGGCGGTAAAACTCACCCGGTAGCGTAACCAGCGCATCAGGTCCTTGGCGTACAACACCCCGATGATGTGCTCGGGGCCGCGTTGCGCATCGTAAACCGGCACACGGGAGTGTTGCTCGTCCACCACGCGCTGCAACGCTTCTTCCAGTGAAATGTCGCCCGGCAAGGAAAAAATATCGCGGCGCGGAACCATGATTTCGCGCACGGAAATGTTTTCCAGCTCGAGCGCGCGATGGATCAGCTCCTCCTGTGCGGGGGCCAGAATTCCCAGCCGCCGGCTGGCGGAGACCATCAGTTTCAGTTCCTCAGACGAGTGCACGCCCCCTTCGCGCATCTGTTGCATGCCAAACGCTCGCAGGGCGACACGGGTGGACGCGGTCATGAATGCGAGGAATGGCGCGGCGATGGTCATGAAGAAATCCATCGGTCCGGCGACCGCCAGAGCTACCCGCTCGGTGCGCTGCAAGGCAATGGTCTTGGGAACGACTTCGCCGAGGATCACGACCAGGTAGGTGATCAATATGAACGCTACGACGACGGAGACCCCATGTGCGTAGAGTTGGGAGTGGGGCAAGGGACGGAACAGCGGTTCCAGAATGCGGGCCATGGAGGCCTCGCCGATCCAGCCCAAAGCCAGGCTGGCTACGGTGACGCCGAACTGCACGGTGTTGAGGACGTGGTCGAGCTTTTGATGGAGCTTGTGGACGGTGCGTGCGCCCAGGCGGTGCGCCGCGATCATTTGTTGCAGTCGCGTTTCGCGCACATTCACCAGGGCGAATTCAGCGGCCACGAAGAACGCGTTTGCCGCGACCAGCAATACCACTACCACGATGCGCAGCACAACGAAAGTAACCATGAAGCTGAAATCTTACCATCGGCGGGAAAACGGAAGTGCCTTGCCGGAACAGTTAGCGCTGGGCACACAATGCGCAAACTTCTCTGGGAAATCGAACTACCGTCGCGCTTTTTTAGTTGCCTTTTTGGCGGCCTTTTTCGCCGCTTTCTTGGAAGCTTTCCTGGGCGCGGACTTTGCAGCGCCGCGCTTTGCCGCCGAACCCTTGGCGGGGCGGATGGGATGCATCAGCCATGGATCGGATACCGGCTTGCCGGCTTCCTGCTTTTTCGGTGGCGCGGAGTTTTTTCCGGCAGCTGCCTGTTTCAACCTGCGAATGTCTTCTGCCTGCTCTTCGGCCATCATGACGAAGTAGTCCTTGATGGTAGGTAAGTCGGGAGCGTCGGCGGTCCTTACAGCCTTTCGTGGTGACATGTCCAGCTAAGATACCGCGATTGCATTAGGATGTCACTGTGCGCGAAGGGAAGACTGTGCACACAATGAAAGATCATCGCCACCTGGCCATCCATATGGCCCTGCTCATCGCCCTATGTCTACTGGTTTCCTGGCCGGTGTTGATCCACGGCGCTCCCGACTTCTCGCATGATGGTCTTGACCATGCGCGATGGGCGAAGCAGTTCGCAACCCAGTTTTGGCAGGGAGATTGGTACCCGAGGTGGTTCACCAATGTCAACGGAGGCTTCGGCGGACCATCCGGCTTCTTCTATCCGCCACTCGCCAGTTACGTTTCTGCCTTGTTCTGGCCATTCATGGCGACACGGGACCCCAACGGCTGGCTGGTCGCTGGATATTCAATCGTAGTCGCACAGGTCTTGTCGGGGATCACTTCGTACTTATGGTTGCGATCAATCACCAAGCCGGGGGCTGCACTGCTGGGCGCGATGGTTTATGTGATTGCGCCGTATCACCTGGCGACGGATGTTTATCAGCGCGGCGCATCAGCTGAGTTATGGGTGTTCGTGTGGTTTCCCGTTGGTTCTGTTATCCGCGCAAGGCCTGCTTCGGCAGTCTAAATGGGCGATTCCTGGAGCGGCAGTGAGCTATGGGCTGGCGGTCCTCTCTCACCCCACTGTGGCGCTTTGCTTTGCGCCGATTCCCGTGGCCTATGTGTTTTACTTTAGCGAAAAGGAGAAATGGATTCGAGCCACCGCGGTGATGACTGCAGCTCTGCTGCTGGGGGTGGCCTTCAATGGGGCATACCTGTTACCGGCCATGCTGGATCAAAACAAGGCCTACGTTAAAGGTCAGACTAATGAGGACCTTGACTACCAAAACCAGTGGCTGTGGCAGGACAACCACGAACTTGCTGAGATGGGTCGGTACGTGTTCAGGACGGTGGGGGGAACGACGCGCCCGGTTGACCGGGAAACCGTCCGCAAGCTGTCGTTTATGGCGGTCACGTGCGCGAACCTAATTGTCATTGTGGCATTGTTTCCCGTGGACCGTTGGTTTGAAAGGTTGGCCCGGCTTCGTCGTATCCTTGTGTTCTATGGCGTGGTCGCACTTGTAAGTTTGTTCTTCATGACCAAATTCAGCGCTCCTCTTTGGCGGATGCTTCCGTTCATGAAGTTCCTCCAATTTCCGTTTCGCCTTAACGTCTTGCTGGTCCTCAGCGTCGCGGCATTCGCCGCGGTTGCCGGTCCTCATCTACTTCAACCACGATCCAGGATGATCATGGTGTTCCTGTGCGTGGTGGTCGCAGGCTGGTTGGGGCTTGACGCCTTTGCTTGCAGTCGAGTGTTCTCGGTCTGGCGAACGGTCCCCCAGGACGTGATGGAGGCTCACCAGCAGCAAGTACGAACACAAATCGATTATGAGACCATGTGGCCAAGACCAGGCAATCTGACCGCGTTGGAAGACTTTGCGGCCTTTGATCGGTTGGTTGCGGCGCATCCACCGAAAACGGCACAGATCGAGGCGCACTCTGCCGGGAAAGCCAGCGGCAGTGCACGAGTCGAACGCTGGCAACCGCGCCGTGTAGTGCTCAGGGTCGAGGCCCCAGAAGATTCCGAGCTGACTCTCAACCATTTTTACTACGCAGGATGGCAGGGCCGAATCGAAGGTGCGGCGACCAATCTCACCGTTAGCCCCTCGCCTGACGGTCTTATACAGATGAATGTTCCGAAAGGAGATTATGACCTCATCGTTGAGCTTCCCAAGGACCGGGCGGAACGCGCGGGCATGTTGATTTTGCTGGCTTCGCTCACGCTCCTGGCCGCCCACATGATTTGGACGGTTCTTGCAGCGAACTTGGCGGGCCGTGCCGCAGAGGCTGGCTGAAAGGCAGGACGTAAGTGCTGCACCGTACGGCCGTGACCAATCCCAATCCCAATCCCGATCCCGATCACTCCTCGTTGTCTTCGCCTGACGGCGCGGCGCGAAGGTACCGCACGCTTACGCTGCTGCTTCTTGTCTTGCTGCAATGCGTTTTGTATGGCATCAATCTCAGGCTTCTGCCGATGTGGGGTGATGAGACATTCACCGTGGAAACGGTCTCCGAAACTCCGGCGCGAATCGTCCAGATTGTCCGCGAGGACATTCACCCACCTCTTTATTTTTTGCTGGCGCACTGGTGGAACCGTATTCCCATCGGCTCCGATCCGCTGGTACGCTTGCGCGCACTCTCTGCACTTTTTGCCATACTGACGACAATTTTTCTTGACCGGCATTGGCTCCGTAATGCTTCCCAAAATCTGCGCAACTGGTTTCTTCTGTTCTGGATCTTCTCGCCGTGTCTGTTGCTTTTCAGCCGTATGGCGCGCTCTTACAGTTTGCAGGCACTTCTGGCGGCGGTGGCAATCTGGTGTCTGCTGCAATTCGCTGAAGACGCCGCCGGCTGGAAAAACCTGGCAGCATTCGTGGCTGCTCTTACTGCGCTGCTATACACACATTACCTGCCGGGTATTGCCATCTGGGTGGGAGCGAACTTGTTGCTGGTTATGCGGCTGCGCCGTGGGCGTTCGATCTGGAAAACCTGGCTGCTGCCCAATGCGCTTGTGGCCATTCTCTACCTGCCCTGGCTGGTTACGCTGAGTGGGGCGCTTGGCCAATGGCGCCACGGTGAGGTTTACTCCCTGACTGGCAACGTCTGGGCCGAGCAGGCCCTGAAGCTCTGCTTCTGGTTCTACTCTTTCACTTTCGGCGAATCGGTGCCACTTTGGCTGCTGTCAGTCTCGGCAGTGCTGGCATTGCCTTGCCTGTGGCTGGTCGTCTCCGGGGCACGATTGCGGCGGGACTGGCTCTGGCCTGCACTTTTCGCCTCGGCTGTCGCCTTTCTCGGCGCAACCCGCTGGGTGTTGTATCCCTTCATGGGCGCGCGCCTGCTGTTCCTGCTGCCTTTGTTTCTTCTCGCTCTGGCGGTGGGAGTAACCATAAAGGGCCGCCTCGGCACAGCTTTGGGTGTGGTTCTATTCGTCGTGAATCTTGCGGGATTGTGGTCTTACTACGGGGCCAGAGACCTTCTGAATCCCGGATACCTGGTGCCCAATGAGCGCATCGCGGCCGAAATCGTGCGGTATTCGAGGAGCGACGATACTGTCGTTTGGATCGACGAACTGAATTTCGATGGCACAACCCTGGAGTCTTATCTGCCCAAAAGCTATCGCATACGCGAGCTGACTTCGCGCGAATCAGTCGAGGCGGCACGTTCTGAACTTGATGCCGGCGCCATCCGGCACGTCTGGTTTTTCCGCAGCGCGCACGATATCTCTCCCGGGCACGAATTCGAGAAACTCGAATCTCAGATGACCGGCATATGGATCGAGCACGCGCTGTATTATTACGTTCCTTTTTCCCCTACTCATTTGGCGATCCTGCGAGTGCTAGCGCATGTGCGTGAAAGCGATGGAAGCCAGCCTCGCCGGTATATGTACCAGATGTCGGAGTTCCAGGGCCATCGATGAGTGAGACTCACTGCCACTCTATGACCATGGAACTGTGGGATGCGGTAAGACACTTCGCTGGGTACGGCGATAAACGGAAGCTATAGTCTCCATAAATAGTTTGAATTTCTCATCCGCTGCGAAACCGCGTATCAAACTTACACAGGCAAAATTTGAAGGGAAATACCGGCCAGGCGCCGGATACCTTCTTCATACCCATGCTCTTCTGGTCTGAGCTGTCGGTGGCCGGGGAGTCCCAACGCAGTCGATATCAGTTTCGCAGCAGGAGTTAAGAATGCGGTTGCTTCACAAATTGCTGTCGTTCATGGTTTTGATTTTATTGGCGGGTACTTTGACGGCGCAATCGCCGCCGTCCCCGGGAACAAGCGACGTGTCCGCGCAGGCCATCGCGCAATTGCAGCAGCAGATCGCCGATGCCAAAGGCTCCGCGGACAATGCGTGGATGCTGGTCAGCACCGCCCTCGTCCTGCTGATGACCGGTCCCGGCCTGGCGCTTTTCTATGGCGGCCTGGTGCGCAAGAAAAATGTGCTCGCGACCATGATGCAGAGCTTCGCCATGATGGCGGTCATCACCGTGCTGTGGGGAATCGTCGCTTATAGCCTGTGCTTCGCCTCCGGCAACAGCTTTATCGGTGGATTGGGCCACGCGTTTCTGCATGGCGTTGGGGCGCAACCGGATGCCGACTACGCCGCGACCATCCCGCAACAGACCTTCATGATTTACCAGTTGATGTTCGCCATCATCACTCCGGCGCTCATCAGCGGTGCCTTCGCTGAACGGATGAAGTTCAGCGCCATGTTGTTGTTCATGGTGCTGTGGTCACTTTTGGTTTATGCGCCTATGGCGCACATGGTATGGGGCAAGGGCGGTCTGCTGAACGCCAGCCTGGGCGGACGCTTTCCCACCCTCGATTTTGCGGGTGGCACCGTCGTCCACATCACCTCGGGAGTTTCGGCGCTCATTTGCGCCACCTACCTGGGCCGGCGGCTTGGTTATCCGAAGGAGCCCATGCCGCCTCACAGCGTAGTGCTCAGTTTTATCGGGGCCTGTTTGCTGTGGGTGGGCTGGTTCGGCTTCAACGCGGGCAGCGCGCTTAGCGCGGGAAGCCTGGCCACCAGCGCATTTGTGGCAACGCACTTCGCGGCTGCCTCGGCCGCCATCGGATGGGCGGGCGCGGAATGGATTCGCAATGGTAAGCCCAGCGCCTTGGGAGCGATCTCCGGCTGCGTCGCTGGATTGGTCGCCATCACGCCGGCAGCGGGGTTTGTTGGCCCGATGGCAGCTCTGCTGATTGGCCTGATCGCCGGAGTTTCCTGCTACGTGATGGTTGCAAAGGTGAAGGCTTGGCTTGGCTATGACGATTCGCTCGATGCCTTCGGTGTGCATGGCGTGGGAGGAACCATTGGCGCGCTGTTGACCGGCGTCTTCGCCACCAGACTGGTTAACCCGATATTCAAAGACGGGCAGGGAAACGCGCTTCCGGTGGGAATGATCGATGGCAACTATCACCAGATGTCGAACCAAATGGTCGGCATTGCGATGGCGATCGCGCTGGCGGTGGTGGGCACTTACGTCATTCTCAAAGTTGTGGACGTCGTCCTGGGCGTGCGCGTCTCCGCCGAACACGAGGAGCAGGGGCTCGATGTCACCCAGCACGGCGAAGAAGGCTATTACTGGGAGGTTTCGCTGCCCTAGTGGGGGTAGAGCCGGCCCTCAGGCCGGCGTCGCGTGCGTCTTAATATTTTGGGCTTCAGCCCCTGAGGTACACCGCTAAAGATCACTTATGACCAAGTTGGAAGCAGTGATTCAACCTTCGAAGTTCGAAGCCGTCAAAGATGCTCTGCTTGAGATCGGGGTGGAGGGCATGACCGTAACCGAGGTCCGCGGCCACGGGCGACAGAAGGGACATACCGAGTTCTATCGCGGCCGGGAATACACGGTCGATCTTCTTCCCAAGGTGAAGATTGAGACCGTGATGCCTGACCGGTTGGTGGACCAGGCGATTGCGGCGATCACCAATGCGGCGCGCACCGGGAAGATCGGCGACGGCAAGATTTTTCTGTCGCGCGTCGACGACGCTATCCGCATACGTAACGAAGAGCGTGGCGAGGCTGCACTGTGACCAACAGAGGCGCGAGGATTTTCCCGGGAGGCGGGTAAGAAATGTCCAGCCCTGCGCTCGAACACGGCTCTCGCGCGTGGTACCGGCAAGAGTTCGAGCGTCAGCGACGGGAGTTTGAAGGCACGGGCGCCGGCCAAGCGTCGCTGAGAGACCGCACGCAGTTTGTCGACAAGCTGGCGCTCCGACTTTGGGAACAATATGTCCCGACGACCGTCAGCAGCGGCTTCGCGGTGGCCGCACTGGGCGGCTTCGGCCGCGGCGCGCTTTTTCCTCACTCTGACATCGACGTAATGTTCCTGGCTGAGAACGACGCCCTGCGCGGCAGTATGAAAGACCCGGTGCGCAGTATGTGCCAGGAGATGTGGGACGCCGGTTTGCGGGTCAGCCCGACGACACGCACGCTCGACGGGTGCGCGCGCTTCGATCCCGACAATGTCGAGTTCACTGTCTCGCTGCTGGACTGCCGATTTCTGAATGGTGATGCCCGGCTGTTCGAACGCCTTCATGAAAAAAGCCTGCCGCAACTTGTGGCACGCGAGTCGGATGTCCTGATGCAACGCCTGGCAGAAGTCACTCGCACGCGCCATTTGCGCTTCGGCGACACCATCTTTCATCTGGAGCCTAACCTGAAAGAAGGGCCCGGCGGGCTGCGCGACGTGCATGTATCGCGCTGGCTGGAGACGATTATGGCGCTTGCGTCCGAACGCGAGTGGCCGGGCGACGCCCAACCAAGTTCCGAAAGCGACGCTGTCCTCGACGCAATGGACTTCCTCACCTCCACCCGCTGTTACCTGCATTACCGGGGCAATCGCGACGAGAACGTCATTTCATGGGAGGCGCAGGACGAATTGGCCAAGCGCGGCATCGCCACCAACGCAGGGAGCGTTTCGTCAGCCGAATGGATGCGCATGTATTTTCGTCATGCCAAGACCATCCATCGGCACGCGCGGCAAATGCTGGAACAGCTTCCCGGAAAACGTTCTTCGCTGTACCGCTCGTTTCAACACTGGCGCTCGCGCTCGTCGAATGATGAGTTCTCGCTGGTGGATGGGCGAGTCTATCTCCAGCAAACTGCCGGGGCCCGCGACCCCTTCGTGGTCTTGCGGCTCTTCACTTTTGTCGCCCGCCACGGGGTCGCGCTCAGTGTTGAGACCGAACGTCGTCTGGTCAATGCGCGCCGCGGATTGGCTGACACCATGCCGCTGGATTCGCGACTATGGGAACATTTGCGCGAGATCATTGTCCTGCCCTACGCTGCCGATGCGCTACGCGCCATGCATTCCCTGGGCCTGCTCACCCTCGCCATTCCGGAGTTCGAGGCGATTGACTCGCTGGTCCTTCGCGACCTCTATCATCGTTACACGGTCGATGAACATAGCATTCTTGCGATTGAGATGCTGCATCGGCTGGCCACAAACGATGTCGAATGGCTACAGCCGTTCGCGGGTCTGCTGACCGAGTTGGAGCGTCCCGAACTGCTATTTCTGGCGTTGCTGCTGCACGATACCGGCAAGGGCATGGAAGGCGATGACCACGTTCACAACAGCCTGCAACTCGCAGGGGCTGCGGTGGAACGAATGGGCCTGCAAGAAGAAGACGGTCTGACCGTCGCCCGGTTGATCGCGACCCATCTGGAGATGTCATCCACGTTGCGCCGCCGCGACATTTACGACCCCGAGACCGCCCGCCAACTGGCGCAAAAAGCCGGCACCCCCGAGCGGCTGAAGATGCTGACGTTGCTGACCCTGGCTGACATAAAGTCAGTTAATCCCGACGCGCTCACTCCGTGGAAGGCGGAAAACCTTTGGCGCTTGTACGCCGCTACGGCCAACTACTTCACCCGAAGCGCCGACAGCGAACGATTTCATGCCGAGGAGTGCACCGCACAAGTCGAGCGCATCGCTACGCTGCTGCCCAAGAGCCGCTCAGAACTGCTGAAGTTCCTCGATGGGCTGCCCCAGCGCTACCTCATGTCCCACGCGCCCGAGCAGGTGCTGGTGCATTTCGAGATGGCGAACCAACTTCGCGGACAACCGGCACAGCTTGCCCTGCGCCGCATTTCCGGCCAGCACGAACTCACCATTGTCACCCGCGACCGTGCTGGCCTGTTTTCCACCTTGGCCGGCATTCTCTACGGATGGGGCATGGACATCACCAAGGCGAGCGCTTTCTCCAATCGCGCCGGCGTTATCGTTGACAGCTTCTATTTCAAAGACCGCTTTCACACGCTGGAGTTAAATCCACCGGAGTGCAAGCGCTTCAAGATGTCGATTGTCGAGATCCTGACCGGTGAGGCCCAGCTTGAGCGCCTGCTGGAATCGCGCCTTAAGTCCGACACGAAGCCGGCCAAGCTCAAGGTCGAAACCCGCCTGCGTTTCGACGACGAATGTTCTCCTGGCAGCACGTTGCTGGAAGTCGTTACCCAGGACCGTCCCGGACTGCTGCACACCGTCAGCTCCATCCTCGCCCGTCAGAGTTCCAGTATTGAAGTGGCGCTGATTGACACCGAGGGCGCGACCGCCCATGACGCTTTTTACCTGACCTCCGACGGGGAAAAGCTTACTCGCGAGCAGCAGCGGGCGATCGAGTGGGCGCTTACCACGGAACTCGACGACTCCTTGCCGTCAACGTGGTAGGTGAGGCCGCCTAGCTCTCTTAATTTTGTAATCCCGACCGGGGACTTTAGAGGGACCGCTGGGCCTTTCATCGCGATAATTCTTGTTGCAAGGCCGTGGCCGTCGTGCATCCAGACGGTCACAGGCGCCATTGCAAGCGGGATGCATTTGCCTCTAGACTTATGATGTTCGACGTTGACCTGCACACGCGGCTCAATTCATGGCTCGTCGTTTACTGCGAGAGTGGCGGAATTGGCAGACGCACCAGACTTAGGATCTGGCGGGGAAACCCGTGGGGGTTCGAGTCCCCCCTTTCGCACCAGTAATTTACTGGACCATGGCGGCCTGGGAGTCGTGAGTGGTGGCTGTTCTGGTGGCTGTTGGTTCCAACCGTTCCACTGCCGCGCGCTGGTGATCCGGAGCTAGGTGCGCATAGCGCATAGTCATGGCCAGGGTTTTGTGGCCCATGAGTTCGGCGACTGTCCGGATATCTACCCCCGCCATGACCAACCGGCTGGCGAACGTGTGTCGCAGGCAGTGCCAAGTGAAATCCTTCAGACCTGTAGCAACAACCAATGGCTCAAACCAGTAGCGCGGGTCCTTAACTCCACCGCACACGAACTCATAATGGCCGTTCCGCGCACGCAGCTCAGCGAGCGCATGCAGCGCACTTGCGTTCAGCGGCAGGTGACGCATAGCACCATTCTTGATGAGCCGGCGGCCGCCGCTAACGACAGCCGCTGGCCAAAACAGCCTGGCCCTCTCACTTCCATGCGGAGGCAGGAACAATGATGTCGTCGGCGGGCACAAGCGTGTTCACCGAGACATGCGGCCAAGTAAGTCCAGCAAAATTCAGCAGGACCGTCTGGGTGTACTGAATTTGTGTGAACGTGACAATAAGGTCGCGCGGCGTATCCAAGTCTTGTGGTGGCGTGACCGAGAACGTCGGCACGCGCTGACCCTGAACGCTGCGTGTTGCTCTTATGGGAAAGGGCAGTCCGCCTATGTCTGGCAGGACATGAATGACTTCTTCGACGGTTTCGATCCAGAAAACCGCAACCATCTGCACGGCGTTGGCGTTCGGTGCATTCGCTGCCGCCTGGCCCAGCAAGAAGGCGATGTTGTCGGTTCCGCCTCCGAAAAAGCCATCCGGAGGCGGCGGGGCGGTGGAAATGAAGATGGTGGTCGTACTGGTGATCTTTTGTTTGCTGATGTGATCGCGCAGCACTTGGTTGGGATCGTCCAATAGGGCCTGCGTGATGGTCCCGGAGGCGATAAAGCGGCTGAGATCTTGTGGAATTCTCGCTGTATTGGGGTTCGTGGCGGTCTGGCTGGGGAACCGGATCTTCTTGATCGGGTTACTGCCTGTTACGAATGGCGTGATATCGACACTGGCAATGTTCGGCGGCCCGGGCTTGGTCACAAAAGTGCCCTGAGCCTCGATCGTCGTACCGTGCGGAATCGATGCCATGCGGGTGACTGATTCCCCCAAGGGTGGGACGTTGGTGGCGGGCACATGAATCCACATTCCCGGTTCGAAATGGATCCCGACACTCTCGCCGTGGATCGTAATGTCTTTGATGGTCTGGAGGTAGGGCACTCCGTTGAGGAAGATGTCTCCCTGTGGCGTCGTTCCGCGGTTCGGAACCGAACCCAAGCTCTTAGAAAACGTGAGGATTTCGGAGGTGAGGTTCAGTTCGAGGATGTTGTCGCGGGGAGGCGGAGGCGGAGGAACTGGATTGGGCAGCGGTGTTGGCGTCACGTTGTTATCGGGCCGGAAGATCGTGTTGAAGCCGTTCCCGACCCAGTCTCCAACGAATGCGGAGAGTGGACCAAGGGGAGGCGGCGGTGATGGCGCGACGGGCACGAGGTGATCCGGTCGAAGGTGCCCGAATATAAAGTCACTGGGCAGCTTGATCGATGGTCTGGGATTTGGGTCGCTCATTGGTGGTCCTCCTTCTCAGTGCAAGGTTCAATTTCTCAACAAAGGTTCAAAAAAGTCCTAAGAATTCGAGAACATCGGTGCGCGGTACAAAATGTCGTTGTTCAGTAGGTCCACCGCAGTCAAACTCGTGACAAGCGGGACGTTGTTCGGCGCACAGGGGAGGAATTGGCCGCAAGCAAGACATGCTACAAAAAGGAAGGCGAATAGATCACACCGCGAGGAGATTCGTTGGGTGTCATGCCGAAGAACGCTGAGGTGATCCATGTCGGCTTCCTCCTGACGAAACGACCGACTGGGTCCTTCCGGATCGTGCCTGATGTGGTGCGACTTATTGTCCGCACTAAAATGGACGCCGCCTTGCCGTGGGCTGGGCATTCCATTCACAATTCCTGTTCTTAATTTCAAGGGAAGCAGCAAGTGAGAATCGCCAGACAGAAGAACAGGCGCCTGCCCGAGTAAAGACCAACTCGCTGATTTTGGTCAAAACATACACCCGCGTCCGGCGGATGTCAAATCAAGAATTGGTGAATGGAATCGAAGCTTCTGCACGGTTTTCATCTGCAGGCGTATGTTCCTTGAAGGTCGAGAACCGACCTGGACTTGGCCCATTGGAGGCAAAAGGCGTCGCCAACTTCACGCCCCTCGAATCCCGGCGGAATGGCTACAAGAGCAAATAGATTTTGCGGGCAGCTGGGAATATACCGTCGCGACAATTCCGCAATCAGTGCGCATGGGTTGTAGTTTCGTGTCAATGTGAACCTGCCTATTGACCAGAAGTTCTCTTGTCGTCGTTCTTCCGGAGTGGTCGGCAAACCGGAAGCTATCCCAAGCGCCACATGCGGTGTCAGTTCTGGTGTCAGTTCGTTTTGGGATTCCGTGCGCTTTGCCGCGTCATGGTGCAATGCGCCCGATAGCTAAGTTGCTCCGTTTACAAGCCAATGCAACTTGATGCGCTCAGGTGCGGTCGGAGTAGATGAGATTAAGAGTCAGTTGCTCGGCCAACACTGGCAGGGGTGCAATCCCGGTGGCTGTTCTGGTGGCTGTTCTGGTGGCTGTTCGCTTTGAGATTCTATGCATTCTGGTGCGTTTTGGTGCACTACGTTACTTCGTAACCTATTGAGTCTGTTACATCGTGCTCGTGCGTGCGTTTCGGTGCGCCAGCGAAAAAAAGACTTAGGATCTGGCGGGGAAACCCGTGGGGGTTCGAGTCCCCCCTTTCGCACCATGTTTTCTTATTTAGAATCAGTGCTGTAACAGAAGCAATCAGACTCTTCGTCGAAGATAAAGTCCAACAGAACCACTGTTGAGCAAAGTCAAGGGGTGGCGATTATCTCCGAAGGATTCAAATCGCCTCTTGTTTTTCGAAAGGAACTTCAGCATAATCCCTCAGCACCAATCCAAAGCCCGATACCCATCGTTCTAGGATCGCCCAACTGGTCCTCCGCACCCCAGTTGCTTCCACAACTGCGGTACTAAGGAGGACTCCCATGCGAGTCAAGAGACATTCCATCCGATTGATGGTCACCCTGGCAATCTTCACTGCCATCCTGTTTATGCCCAGCACTCGGGCGACTGCCGACGATAAGGTGCTGCATAGCTTCAGCAACAACGGCACGGACGGGATTGTTCCCGACGGCAACGTCATCTTCGACACCGCTGGCAATCTCTACGGCACGAGCTTCCAAGGCGGCACCCACAGCGCGGGCACGGTGTACGAGTTGACGCCCGCAGGGGGCGGAACCTGGACGGAGCAGGTGCTGCACAGTTTCAGCGGCAGCGCGGACGGGGCTTTTCCCGCCGCCGGCCTGATCTTTGATACCGCTGGCAATCTCTACGGCACGACTGTCGGAGGCGGCACTCATAGCGAAGGCACGGTGTTCGAGTTGACGCCCGCAGGGGGCGGGACCTGGACGGAGAAGGTGCTGTATAGCTTTGGTAACGGCACCGACGGGTACTCGCCCTACTCCGGCCTGGTTTTCGATGCCGCCGGCAATCTCTACGGCACGGCCTACTATGGCGGTACTTACAGCCGCGGAACCGTGTTCGAGTTAACTCCCCAGGCGGGCGGAACCTGGACGGAGCAGGTGCTGCATAGCTTCGGCAACGGCACGGACGCGTCTGCGCCCTTCGCCGGCCTGACCTTTGATACCGCCGGCAATCTCTACGGCACGACCGAGATCGGCGGCACTTCAGGCGGTTGTGCCCCCTATGGTTGCGGAACCGTGTTCGAGTTGACGCCCGCAGCGGGCGGAACCTGGACAGAGAAGGTGGTGTATAGCTTCGCCAACAACGGCACGGACGGGACTGTTCCCAAAGCCGCCGTCGTCTTAGACGCCGCCGGCAATCTCTACGGCACGACGACCCAAGGCGGCGCTTACAACCTGGGGGCGTTGTTCGAGCTGACGCCCGCAGGAGGCGGAACTTGGACGGAGCAGATACTGCATAACTTCGGTAACGGCACCGACGGGGCTAATCCCTATGCCAGGCTGATCTTCGATACCGCCGGCAATCTCTTCGGCACCACCTACCAGGGCGGCAGTTATGGCGGGGGGACGGTTTTTCGATTGAACGCCCAGGGCGAGTCCTTGCTGCAGAACTTCAGCGGCAACGACGGGTCCGGCCCGATAGCCGGGCTGGTCCTTGATGCCTCCGGAAATCTCTACGGCACCACCACCTCTGGTGGCGCCTCCCACGAGGGAGCAGTGTTCGAGGTTACCAGTGCGCCTCCAGTCGCCTATCAATTCGTCACCGTAACTCCCTGCCGGTTGATTGACACACGTCAGACCGGCGGGCCGATTCAGGGCGGCACCTTCCGAACCTTCCCCATTCCGCAAGAGGGTGGCTGCAACATTCCGGCGACCGCCTCGGCTTATTCCCTAAATGTCTCGGTGGTGCCCATGGGTGGTTTGGGTTACTTAACCATGTGGCCTGCGGGCGTAGACCTGAAGCCTCTGGTTTCTACCCTGAACTCAGTGGATGGCCGCATCAAGGCCAACGCGGCGATTGTGCCGGCGGGTACCAACGGGGCGGTCAATGTTTACGTAACCCAAACCACCAACGTGATCCTGGATATCAACGGTTACTTCGCGCCGGTCTCGGCTTCCACGCTGGCATTTTATCCGCTGACCCCCTGTCGCGTCGCCGACACGCGCCACAGCAACTATCCCCAGGGCCTGGGGCCGCCATTTCTCACGGGCGGCCAAGAACGGCAATTCCCCATCCTGAATGCCACCACGACCTGCAACATTCCCGCGACCGGAGTCGCCGCCTATTTGCTGAACTTTTCGGTCGTGCCCCGCGGCTCGCTGTTTTACATGACGGTGTGGCCCACGGGTGAAACCCGGCCAGTGGTTTCCACGTTGAACGATATCCCTGGTCAGGTCATCGCCAATGCCGCAATTGTGCCTGCCGGTACTGCCGGCAGTGTCTCGGTTTTCCCCACCAACGACACCGATGTGATCATTGACATTAACGGCTACTTCGCGGCCCCCGGGTCGGGCGGGCTGTCGCTCTACACGCTGGCCCCTTGCCGGGTCATCGACACCCGCCATATAGGCAACGATCAACCTTTCAGCGGACTCCTGAGCCCTCCCGTGGATGTAGGAGGTAGTGTTTGTGGGGCACCCGCGACGGCGCAGGCTTACGTCTTCGGTGCGGCAGTGGTGCCGACAGGCTCGCTGGGCTATCTGACGTTGTGGCCCGACGGCACGAGCCAGCCGCTGGTCTCTACCCTGAACGCACTGGACGGATCCATCTCCTCCAACATGGCGATCGTGCCCAGCACCAACGGCAAAGTCGATGCCTATGCGTCGGGGCTCACGCAACTGGTACTCGACATCTCCAGCTACTTCGCGCCGTGAGAGTACCCAGGTTAGATGGAATGAGACGGCTGGTCAGCTGAAAATAAACATGCGCCGAAGTTCAGATGTCGGTGTATAGTCCGAAAGCTACTTAACAAGAGAATAGTTTTCCTCTGCTTCCTTTTCAGTCTGTTCCTTCCGCCAAGTGTGCTTTGGAACTGGCCCAGCCTTGAAGGGCGGTAATGAGCATCGGGCGTCATTCGTAACCCCGCACTCGTTTGTAGAAATCCGGGAAAACCGTAGGTGGATCTATGAGACTTCGACTCTGCTGTGTGGGAATTGCATTCGTGTCACTGGTTCTGTCGATGACAGCCCAGACAATCAGCGGCAACGCCGTGCCAACAACCACTGCAACAACGACCGCTGCAACAACGCCCGGTGCAACAACGACCGCTCAGGTACCGCGACTGGTGCGCTTCAGTGGAACGGCCCCCGGCGTGGGCGGCAATATTGCCAGCGGCATCGGCGAAGGCAACACCGCCAGCCGGGTTGTCGGCGTGACCTTTTCGCTTTACGCCGAACAGACTGGTGGCGCGCCTCTGTGGTCTGAAGTGCAGAACGTGCAGGTGGACAAGAGCGGCCACTACACAGTGATGCTCGGTTCCACGCAGGCCGATGGTCTACCGCTCAGCATGTTCACCGCTGCCCAGGCGCAGTGGTTGGGCGTGCGAGTGGAAGCACAGGCCGAACAGGCGCGCGTCATGTTGTTGAGTGTGCCTTATGCGCTGAAAGCAGCCGACGCCGAGACTTTTGGTGGCAAACCGCCATCAGCGTTCATGCCTTCTTCAGCCCCGGACGCCAATTCCCCCGCTACCCGTTCTGGTCCTAATAACAATGTGAAGAACGAACACCCATTGAGCCTGACCGGCAGCGGCACCACAGACTACATTCCACTATGGACGAACGCTTCCAACCTGACCAGTTCGGTCATATTCCAGGGCGCCGGTCACGAAATCGGAATAGGAACCTCCAACCCGGTAACTCCGCTCGAAGTCACCGGAAACAACTCCATCTCCATCGTTGATGTCACGCAGACCGGCTCGGCTGGGGACGCTATCGCGGGCGACATCACCGCTACCAGTGGAAATGGCCAGGCCGTAGCGGGATCCACTGCCAGCCCGGCAGGCACCGGGGTTGTCGGCGTAAATACCGCCACCACCGGAAACGCGGTAGGTACGGCTGGGAGCAGCAGCAGTTCTACTGGGGTCGGAGTTCTGGGCGTGAACGCAAACACCTCTGGCGTCAACTACGGCGTGTCGGGGAGCACTGCAAGTCCAGCCGGTGTCGGCGTTCTGGGCGAGAACCTGAATACCTCCGGCGTTGGCTACGGCGTGGTGGGCAACAGTTCGAGTTCGGCCGGTGTCGGGGTTAACGGCAACGCTAGCTCCACTACCGGTGCTAACTTCGGCGTGTTTGGGCAAAGCTTCAGCACTTCCGGTACGGGAGTCAGCGGAGCTGCTCTGGCAACGACCGGATTTGCCGTGGGAGTCGCTGGCAACAGCGATAGCACCTCGGGGGTAGGTGTCGTGGGGACCGCAACCGCTGCAACGGGATCAGCCTTTGGTGTGAAGGGGGTCAGCGGCAGTTCCACAGGTGTCGGCGTTCTTGGCATCGCGGACACCACTGCCGGAGCAAACCTGGGGGTGGAGGGTATGAATTCGAGTCCAGCGGGCGCCGGCGTCCAGGGTACAAACAACAGCACCACTGGCAGCGCCTTCGGGGTCGCGGCTTTAACTGTCAGCACGGGCGGCATAGGCATGTACGCAGTCGCAGTCGAGCCCAGCATAACCACAGGCGCTGCCCGCCCGGTCGCAGTGTGGGGATCGACCAATCAGAGCGGCGGCGTCGCCGTGGCAGGAACTGCCGACGACGGCTATGCCATGGCAGCGGCCAACTACTCGGTCGACTCGGCGACCGTGCGTTTCGAGAACCAGGAGGCAGGTGACCCCACCGGCCTCGTCGTTAGGACGGTCGGTACTGCCTTCGACGGGTCTTGTTTTATCGACGTGAGCGGCGACCTGATCTGTACCGGCACAGTCAGCGGCTCGAGCCCTGTGGACAACGGTACGCGCAGAGTAGCGCTCTACGCGATGGAGGCGCCCGAAAACTGGTTTGAGGATGCTGGCTCGGCACGCCTGGCGAACGGTTCGGCTGTCGTCCATCTCGAATCGATCTTCGCGCAGACAGTCAACAGTGGAGTCGAGTATCACGTCTTTCTGACCCCCAAGGGCGACTGCAAAGGACTTTATGTTACCAACGAAACCGCCGAAGGTTTTGAAGTGCGAGAGCTTGGCGGCGGCACCGCGAACATCGCTTTCGACTATCGCATCATGGCGCGGCGCAAGGGCTATGAGAATGTCCGCTTGGCCGACAACACCAAGCGCTTCGCCAGGTCGGCGGCACAGGACAGGCAGATGCAGCGCATGCAACCTAAACTGCCCGCCAAGATAGGCCCGGCTGGAGGCGTAGCGCAGCCAAAAAGAATTCCAGGCACTACCGAATCCATTCTTCATCAGCCGGCCCCTGCCGCTTACTCAGTAACGAAAACAGTCGACGGAGCGCAACACAAATGAGGTTTGTGACCAAGAAAATCACAACGATTTACCAATCATATGTGCAAGTGCCCGTAGTGGTGAAGAAGAACAAGTAGAAAACTGCCTGGACGATTACTCGGGAGAGGGAATGGAAATCACACGTCGACTATTACTGTTCTCTCTGGCGGTTGGCTTCGCAGCATCGTCATTGCCTGGCGCCGCCCAGACTCTGCTTGCGACCGTAAATACCGGAACTACTCCGGTCGCCGCAGCCGCCAACCGCGCTACGAATCTTATCTACACTGCCAACTACGGCAGCAACAACGTAACCGTGATTAACGGCGCAACCGACCAAACCACTACGGTTGCTGGCTGGGATAATCCCCTACGATGTGAGCGTGAATCCGCTCACCAATAAAATCTATGTATCCAACTACTGCGGTAACGATCCTACCTGCGTCAGCAACGGCACCGTCACTGTGATTGATGGCGCAACCAATCAAACCACGACAGTAAACGTCGGTCTCGCGCCCTACCAGGCGGCGGTGAATACCGTCACCAATAAGATCTACGTGGCTAACAGCGGAGGCAACACCATCACCGTGATTGATGGCGCGACCAATAACACCAGCAGCGTCACTGTTGGCAACCGTCCCGAGGGTTTGGCGGTCAACACGGTTACCAACAAGATCTATGTGCCTAATTCTGCCGACGGTACGGTGACGGTAATCGACGGACTCACGCTTGCAACCATCGTGGTTCAAGCCGGCGGTTCTCCCATTGAAGTGGCTGTCAACTCCGTAACCAACCAGATTTATGTCGCCAACTATACCGGTAACACCGTGACCGTCATCGACGGCGCAACCAATAACACCAACACCGTCAACGTCGATCTCAATCCGGCCTGGCTGGCCGTCAACCAGGTGACCAACCAGATCTATGTGGCCAACAGCGGCAGCAATACCGTGACCGTAATTGACGGAGCCACCCTGAATCCCACTTCTGTCACCGTCGGGAATGCTCCCTATGAACTGGCCGTCGATCCCGTCACCAACAAAATCTACGTCCCCAACTACGGCGACGCCACCATGACCATGATTGATGGGGCGACGAACAACACCACAACAATCGCTGTTGGCAATACACCCGGCGCGATCGAAGCCAACGTAGTCACCAATAAGCTTTACGTAGCCAACTACGCCGACAACACAATGTCCGTGATCGCTGGGGCCAATGCCGCACCGCTACAGTTCATCGCTGTCACCCCCTGTCGGTTAGTGGACACGCGGCCGCAGAACGGCGGCAACGGTCCCATTCCCGGCGGCACCTCCGAAAGCTTCCCCATCCCGCAAGAGGGTGGGTGCCACATTCCAACCTCCGCGGCAGCGTATTCGCTCAATGTGTCCGTGGTCCCGTCCGGCCAGTTGGGCTATCTCACCATATGGCCTACCGGCGAGGACCAACCTCTGGTTGCTACCTTGAACTCAATCGATGGCCGTATTAAGGCCGACGCCGCCATTTTGCCTGCCGGCTATCAAGGCGCCATCACCATTTACGTTACCAACACCACTAATGTGATCCTCGACATCAACGGCTACTTCGCGCCGGTGTCGGGTTCCACGCTGGCCTTCTATCCGTTGACACCCTGTCGCATCGCGGACACGCGCAAGACTAACTTTCCTCAGGGTCTGGGAGCGCCCTTCCTGCCTGGCCACCAGGAGCGTGACTTTCCAATTCTCAATGCCACGACCTGCAACATTCCGTCCAGTGCCGCCGCCTATTCGCTGAATTTCTCGGTCGTGCCTCACGGCGGACTGGGGTACATGACGGTCTGGCCCACCGGCCAGCCGCGGCCACTGGTTTCAACCTTGAACGATGTTCCCGGAACCATCATCGCCAATGCGGCCATTGTGCCCGTGGGTACCAGCGGCGACATCTCGGTTTATCCTTCCAACGACACCGATGTAATCATTGACATCAATGGCTACTTCGCGGCCGCGGGCGCAGGCGGACTGTCTCTGTATCCCACGGCACCTTGCCGGGTCATCGACACTCGCCAGCTTGGTCCGCCATTCTCCGGGAACCTGAATCCTCCGGTGGATGTAGTGGACAGCGCGTGTGAGCCTCCGGCTGCGGCGCGGGCGTATGTCTTCAACGCCACAGTTGTGCCGGCAGGCAGTCTGGGATACCTGACGCTGTGGCCTGACGGCACTGGCCGGCCTACAGTCTCGACGTTGAACGCACTGGATGGCTCGATCACCAACAACATGGCGATCGTGCCCAGCACCAACGGCAAGGTCGATGCCTATGCCTCGGGGATCACGCAACTGATCCTCGACATCTCCAGCTACTTCGCGCCGTAAATGCTGCGCTTGGGAACTGTTGGCTGGTGAAACCAAACTTCTCGACGGCGCGATAGTCAACACTGGCAAGCTACAGGAGCAACCAATCGTGGAGTTCAGTGTATTTTGCTGTGCCACTATGCTTTGGAAGTCCATGGTTGCCCTTTCTCTCATTCCGCTCATCACAGCAGTAGCGCAAACGGTAATAGTACCTCCCTGCATTTGCAATCAATTGCCAAAGGGAGGTAGTCATTTAGTTTTGATGAACCACAACCCGGTACTTAGCTAGGGTAGGACGACGATGGTGGCCATCATGCCACCGTCCTCATGATCCAGAATGTGGCAGTGGTAGACGAAAGTTCCCGCGATATTCGGGTCACGGAAGTCCATATGCAGGGTCACGTTCGGATACGGACCAGTCCCCGTCCAGCTCGGAATCGTAACCGTATCGACTAGGCTGGGATCGGGAACGGTCTGACCGTTGATCGCCGTCACCAGGAAATGGATCTGGTGAATGTGGAAGGCATGCGCCTCACCGGTCTGATTTGAAACCGTCCAGTCTTCCACCGATCCAACGTGGGTGGTGATGGCCGGCGGATTCTTCGGGTCAAATAATTTCGGCTGTTGCCCGGCGACGGTGATGAAGAACTGTCCCGGCCCGTTGGTCCCGACGTTCAGCTCCGAGAAGTACAGCGATCGAGTCGTGGTCGGAGTTACCGAGGCCAAGCCGGAGAAGCGCGGAGCCACAGTTGGAGCGGGAGCCGGCTTTGGCGGCGGGGCAGCTTGAGCTTTGAGGCCGGGCGCGCCACCTCCGCTGGCAACCACCAGACTCGCCAGATTTGCCGGCGTCATCACATCCCCGATGGGACCGGTGTTGAATCCCTGGGTCAGAAACAGCGCGGGGGTACTCGCAACCAAAGCCGGCACAATGAATTCGACGCGCCCCGCCGGCGGGACATAGACGGTCGTCATCGACGCGGGGGTCGCCAGCGGTATGCCATCGATGGAAATCACCTGCAGCGACTTGGCGCCTGACTGAAACACCTGGAGCGCAAGGAACCCATTGGTCGAGGCGTTGAGCACCCGCCAGAATTCCTTTTGTCCCGATGTCATGTTGATGATCGGCAACGGCCTGCGCGGATAGTTGGCCGGCTCAAAGTTGAGCGTGAATTGGCCATCATCATCGGTCACCGCATCCACATTCCGCCGAACCGTCAGCACTCGCTCGGGTAGGCCCTGGGTCAGCGAATTTCCACCCTCGATGATAAGGGCGCCGGCAGCGCCTCCGTACACCTGTGGAGCCGCGAAGCCGTGAGCGTGAGGATGATACCAGTACAGCCCAAAAGAGTCGTTGGGCGGGACTTGGAAAGTGTACTGAAACGGCACGCCATTATTCTGAATGACCGTCCTTACGGTCTCATCCTGGTGGCAGACGGGGGCGATGTTCAAACCGTGGAAGTGAAGATTGGTCGAGCTGCCGGTCACCATCCCGCCATTGCAGGGGTCGGTCGGGGAAAGACCGGGAGCGGTGTCTCCCATCATCATCGGGGCCATCGGCGCATGTCGTGATTTCGGCCCACGCCCTACCGCCGTGATGTTGTTGGTGAAGTTCATGACCAGAGTGTCGCCGGGGAACATACGCAGGGTCGGCGCCTCAACCGGAACGCCGTTGTTAATGTAGACGTAGCAATAGTGAGTAAAGCCAGTTCCGCCCACCTCGCTCTGCAAAGCCAGGTTCAGGGTCAGTACCCCGTTTTGACTGTAGAGATCGAGCGGATTGGATATTGGAGTTCCCGGCGCGGGACGCGATGGACACATCTGCGCCGCAGCACACATCGAGAACCCACAAACACAAACTAAGATCAACTGGACAAACCTGAGCCTACCGAACATACCGACCTACCCTTTCGAAAAATCCAGCATGCATACCGCGCTTGGTGGCTACTTGCGAGCGAACTAAAATCACAAACTCAATCCGGCGCCCTAGAAAGCCCGAGGGGGATACACAGCAATCGACAGAACTCCCGGCGAATACAACGTCACCGGCGAATTGCTGGCCTCGGTGAGAGTGCACGACGTCCCATTGGACGTGACGTTCAGAACGCCGACCTCGGATGCCGGTCCGTGATTGGGCTCGAGGTAATCCCGTCCGAATTCGACGACGTACAAAACATTTCCTGTGCCCGTGGTGTCTCGGGTCACGACCGAACCCAGCCAGGGCCGTCCGTTAAACCCGATGAGCGTCGGCGATGTGCAGCCCGTAGTGATCCTTCCGGTCGAGGTATTAAAAAACGCCGCGGCCACCGTGCCGCTTTCGCTGTTGGCCATGTAGATAAGGCTTTGATCGGGACTGAGGCGGATGGCGCCAGCGTCAACTCCGAGTCCCACTTTGTAGGCCGTGGTGTGTGCGAGCTTGCCCGACGCCAGACTGGAGACTTCCAGGGTGGCCGCCGCGGAAATGTCACCGAAGATGGCAAACCGGCCATCGCGACTGATGTCAACCCCGCTGGGCATGTTTCCAGAGGGCGAGGTAAGGCCGCCACCGCTGAAGCCGGCAGAATTTTGCAGGTCATTGTTTGAGACCGGCATTCCGCCGCTAACGCCGAACGACTGAATGGAACCATCCCCGTAGGCGACAACCAGGATGCTCGCATTCACGGCCATGCCGGAGACGGAACCGCCCTGCAGACCGACCGCGGAAACATCGCCCAGGAAGGTCAAACCGCAGCCTGAAACAATGGAGAAGGTCGCTATGGTGTTCGATTTGGTAAAGCTGGCATAGAGGAAACTGGCATTGGCGGCCAGTCCAATGCCGTTCACGCTGCCGTCATCGGTGGCCGATGCGTTAAACGTGCTCACGAATTGCTGGCTTTGCGTTGAAACTGTGGCGATGCTATTGGAGCCGGCATTGGAAACATAAAAACACGGGGCTGAGGAGGTGGGAACCGTGGTGATTCGCGATGTCCCAAAGAAACCGCCCTGAATGCCATAGCCCCCGCTCATGATTTCACTTTGGAATGTCAACTGGGTGCCCTGCGCTACGTAAAAGCTATTGCGATTCGTGCCGGGAAATTCAACGTCTTCATTGACCGCCACATAAATCGAAGAGGCCGGCGTGTCATCGCCCGTAGTGGCGGAAGTATTACCTCCGTGACAAAACACACTCAGTGCAACTACGGCCGCCGCCGGCAACAAAACCCTTAAAGGTCGCATAGGACTTCCTTATGGAAAAATAACTTCGTGAAACCAGATCTGGTGTTCCCCACCAGTCGGAAAGTATATAACTGGTGCTTCTTTTACTACTAGCCCGTAGTAGCAGCCGAATGGAATAATTCGCAGCGATTGAATTGTTTGCTCCCCGCGGGATCCAGGAGTTTCTTCGACCTGCCCGGATCAGATAAATCAGCCAGAAGTGTTCCTGCGATCCATCGTGTTCTCGTAGAGCGACCTCCATGTCCCGTATCATTGCTAAATATGGAAACTGTCGTCAGTTGTCGGGGACTGAAGAAGACCTACGACAAGAAGGTCGAAGCCGTTCGTGGCCTGGACTTGGCCATTCAAGCCGGCGAATGTTTTGGTCTCCTAGGCCCGAACGGAGCCGGCAAGACCACCACCATCGAAATTCTGGAAGGGCTGCTTACGCCCACCTCCGGCGAAGTCGAGATCCTGGGAATGACGTGGCAGGCGCACGAACGGGAGTTGCGCGAATGGCTTGGCATCTCTCTCCAGGAAACCCGCCTTTCTGAAAAATTAACCGTTCGTGAAACGCTGCAACTGTTTGGCAGCTTCTATCACCGGCCAAACTCGGTTCCGGCGATTCTCGAAGAACTGGCACTCAGCGAGAAGGCCGATGCGTTAGTGGGCAAGCTCTCTGGCGGACAGAAGCAGCGACTCGCGGTTGCGACCGCGCTGGTGGGTAATCCGAAAATCCTTTTCCTCGATGAACCGACTACTGGGTTGGACCCGCAAAGCCGCCGCCAGCTTTGGGACATCATTCGTCAGTTTCAGCAGCAAAGAGGGACCGTACTGCTGACCACACACTACATGGATGAGGCGGAGCGGCTATGCGACCGGCTGGCCATCATCGATCACGGACAGATCATTGCCGCCGGCACGCCCTCGGAACTGATTGCCCGCCTGAGCGGGCACCATGTAGTTGAATTTGCACTCAGCGACGCAGTGAATGACGATGGCGTGTGGAGTCGTCTTCCCGGCGTGCAAGCTGTGCGGAATGAAGACGGACATTTCTCATTGCAAGTCGAAGAACCTCACGAGACGATACCTGCTCTGCTTTCTGTAGTACAGCAAAAGGGGGCGCGCTTGGTTCACCTCACAACCCGCCAGGCGAGCCTTGAGGACGTGTTCGTACAACTCACCGGCCGTCATCTGCGGGAGGAATAATGGCTCACGTTGAAACGCCACCGATGCCAGCAGTCGCTGCATCCGAGACGGTCACGAACGGACGCTGGGCGGGATATCGGCATCTGCTCGGAGCGCGCATGAAGGAATTGTGGCGGGAGCCGGAAGTCATTTTCTGGGTGTTCGTTTTTCCCCTGCTTCTGGCCTTGGGACTCGGTATCGCATTTCGTAATAAACCTGCCGACATAACCACGATCGCTGTCGTAGCAAATTCCCACGCGCAGCAGGTGATCGACCTGTTGCAGCGTTCCCCGGCAAAGACGGCCATTCATGCCGACGTGCTGGACGCCAAAGTAGCATTCGATCGCTTCCGCTTGGGCAAGTATGCGCTCGTCGTAACTGCGGATGACGGCGGACTTCATTATCGCTATGATCCGGCTAGGCCGGAGAGTGTCTTGGCGCGCACGCAAGTAGATGATGAACTACAAACCGCGTCCGGCCGCAACAGCCCGCTAAAGACGGAGGCCACGCAATCGAGCCAACCGGGCGCACGTTACATTGACTTTCTGGTTCCTGGATTGCTTGGCATGAACCTGATGAATTCAGGCATGTGGGGCATCGGCTTCGCCATAGTGGAGATGCGCCAGCGCAAATTGCTGAAGCGATTTGTTGCGTCGCCCATGCGCCGCACGGACTTTCTGCTGGCGATGGGCAGCAGCCGTCTGGTGCTCATGCTGATCGAGGTGGTATTGCTGCTTGGATTCGGAGTACTTGTCTTTCATATGCGGGTCGAAGGCTCGCTGCTTGCGATTCTCCTCGTCGGAGCACTCGGGGCGGTTTCGTTCGGTAGCATCGGGCTGCTGACGGCGAGCCGCGCGCAAAAGATCGAGACTGTGAGCGGGCTTATCAATTTGGTCATGATGCCGATGTGGATATTCTCTGGCGTGTTCTTCTCCTACGAGCGTTTCCCTCAAATCGTGCAGCCGGCGATCAAAGCTTTACCGCTGACGGCACTCAACGATGCCCTACGCGCCATCATCTTGCAAGGCGAGACGCTTAGCTCGCAAGCGGGCAGAATCATCATTTTGGCGGTCTGGGGTGGTTTGTCTTTCTTACTCGCACTGCGTTGGTTCCGCTGGACCTAAGGGGTTTCGAAATCCGGTGCAGTTTCGGACGTGGTCAGCATTCTTCGCCTAGCATTGGGGCAGGAATCCTGTGCCGGGCCCTCGACTCGACCAAACAAATAACTATGCAGTCAAATCTCTCGCTGGTTTCGCACCAGCCTTTGTCCGCAGTTCGCTTGGCTCACAGCCACCTGTGACCGGAATCACGGAAGCAAGTTCAACCGCCGGGCAGAATGGGGTCAGAGGTGTGGTATGCCAGTGCTTGTGATTGCCGTCGTTTTCTTCCTGATTTTCCTGGTGATGGGCGTGATGGGCGTTACTGCGATGGTCGCCGAGCATCGCGGCAAGCTGTTTAGCGGGAAGTGGAGCGACCAGCCAAAACCGGCCAAGCAATAGTTTGCGCCCTCCGACCTGGCGCGACCTGTGGCAGCGCTATACCGGCTGCAGCACCCGCGAGAGACAGTCTTCGCAGAAGCCGCTGTCTTTGATGTCGATCCATTCCACCGCGTGGGCCGGGGCCATGGCACAGCGATAGTCGTGGCAGTGAGTCAGTTTCAACGTGTGTCCCATCTCATGCACAGCCTCGATCAATAGTCGATTGGCGAGAACGTCCGCATCCGGTGGCAGACCGTAGAATTCCTGCCGCAGACGATGGTACGAAACCAGGGCAGAGGCGCCGCCGAGCTGGGCTTCCCCAAAAACAAACGTCAGAATCGGAATGTAGAGGTCCAATTCCGTGATTCCGACAAGGCGCCAAGTGTTGCTGTTGACGTACCTTTGCATCCTGCCCAGAATCTCGGAGGAGTGGTATTGCTGGCGTTCCGCATGGCGGGCAAACGCAGGATCGATGGCCGGCCCCAGGACCTCGGTGGGCACACGAAACTTCTCGTAGAGCTCGTGCTGCAACCATTCGAGCAGCCGAGCGTCCACATTTCCCACCGGCAGGAGTTGTAATTTCTTCACGTTGGTCCAAGAGAGCGACTAACACTTAGCAGTTAGCCTTTAGCTCTTAGCTTTTAGTAATCAGGGTCACCGCCGCCAGCACCACTAAGGACTTATGGGTTTCTAAGAGCTAGTTGCTAATTGCTAGCTGCTCTTTCTCTTTCCTGTTCCATCCGTACTTCTTCAACTTGTGGTGCAGAGTAACGCGATCGATGTCCAGCACCTCGGCGGCCCGAGTCTGATTACCGCTGCACTCCTCCAGGACCCGTAGAATATGGGCGCGTTCCGCATCTTCAAGGCTGCGGACATCGCCTATACCCAGGCCGGCGCCGTTTCTCGACTTCAGAACAAAGTCCGCCTCGCGCAGTTCGGGCTCCTGCGCCACCACCATGGCGCGCTCCACCGCGTTTTCCAATTCGCGGACATTGCCTGGCCAGTTGTATTGCTGCAATTCATTCATCGCCGCCGGCGAGACTCGGGTGATCTTCTTACTCATTTCGCGCGAGAACTTACGGGTGAAGTGGTCCACCAGCAGGGGAACATCTTCCCGGCGCTCGCGCAACGGCGGAATCTCGATATGAAAAACGTTCAGCCGATAGAAGAGGTCGGGACGGAACTTGCCCTCCTCGATCAACTGCTCCAAATTCTTGTTGGTGGCGGCCACCACGCGGAAATCTACATGGATTGTCTGATTGCCGCCTACGCGCACGATCTCGCGTTCTTGCAGAACGCGCAGCAAGTCGGTCTGCGTCTTCAAGCTGATGTCGCCAATCTCGTCGAGGAACACGGTGCCGCCTTCGGCAATCTCAAACTTGCCCTTCTTGCGATATTGCGCGCCGGTGAATGCGCCTTTTTCGTGGCCAAAGAGCTCGCTCTCCAGCAGGGTTTCGGTGAGCGCGCCGCAATGGATGACCACTAGAGGATGAAAGCGCCGCGGACTTCCCGCATGAATGGCGCGCGCGACCAATTCCTTTCCGGTGCCGCTTTCGCCCGTGACCAGCACCGTGGCATCGGTGGACGCAACCGTTTCGATGGAGTCGAAGACATGCTTCATGGCAGCGCTCTGTCCGATGATGTCGGAAGGGTGCCCGATTTCGACGACGGTCTCTTTCAGCCGGGTATTCTCCTGCTGGGTGCGGCGATGAGAGATGGCTTTGGCGATGAGGTGCGCGATCTCGTCCGGGTCGAGCGGCTTATTGACGTAGTCATAGGCGCCGTTTTTAAGCGCTGTAATGGCCGTCTCCACCGATGCATAACCCGTCATGATGATGACCAGCATGTCAGGATGAATCTCGTGCAGACGCCGTTGCAGTTCTATGCCGTCGGTGCCGCGCATCTTGATATCGACCAGCGCGACATCGAAGGTCTGCTCGGCTACGCGAGTGAGGGCTTCGTTGGCGTTCTCGGCGGTGGCTACCTCGTAGCCCTCCTCGATGAACCACTTGGCCAGCGAGTCGCGCACGCTGAGCTCATCATCCACGATCAGCAATTTGCCTTGCGTCATTGTTCTACCTCGTTTCCAGCATTGCCCGGTCCCGGTCGCCTGCCAGTGCGGGATTCTGGCTATCCACCGGCAGCTCAATTCTGAATGTCGTTCCCTGTCCCACGGCGGAGTTCACTTCGATTTGGCCGCCATGGCGTTCCACGATGTTCTGGCTGATAGCCAGGCCGAGCCCCGAGCCGCCGGATTCCTTCGTGGTGTAGAACGGCTCGAAGATGTGCGGAAGATGCTCGGCGGGAATTCCAATTCCGTCGTCACGAATGACCAGTTCAATCCACTCCGCGGTCGCATGGGTGGCGATCCACAAGTTGCCTTCCTGTGGCATAGCGTCGATGGAATTGATCATCATGGCCAGCACCACTTGCTCGATCTGCGCGGGATCACAATGCGCCATAGGCAAATCGGCCGCCAGATCCAGGTTTAGCTCGACCCCGGCCATTTCCATCTTGTGCTGCACCAGGCGCACGCAACGGTCGATGACCTGGTTAAGATCGCACCAGGCAAGATTCATCGGCGACACCCGCGAGAAACTCAGCAGGTTCTTCACCAGCTCGCCGCAGCGTTTGCTCTCGGTAGCCACCAGGTCGAGAGATTCCTTCATCTCTTCCTTCTTGGGTGAGGCGGCAGCGTTTTTGTCGATCCAGCGCTTGACCAGCTTCGAATAGGTGAGTATGCCGGAAAGCGGATTGTTGATTTCGTGCGCGACCACGGCGGCCATCTTGCCGATGGTGGCCATCTTCTCCACGTGCAGCATCCGCTGATGAGCTTGTTTCAACTCGCGGGTCTTCTCCTCAACCCGCTCTTCCAACGTATGGGCCCAAGCCGTAATCTCCGCCTGCGCCACCTGCAAGCGATTGCTCATCTCGTTAAACGATTGCGCCAGTTCGCCCACCTCATCCGGGGAATGGACCGGAATCTGATAGCCAAGGTCCCCGGTGGCCACGCGCTCGGTGCCGGTTTTCAATTCGCGCAGGGGATTGCGAACTTCAATCCACACAAACAGTCCGCTGAGAAATACCACCGCAATTAGAGCGACCCCAGTTCCGGCGAGCATCTCTCTCCGCTCCCGGTGAAGACTTTCATCCACCTTGGCAAGAGAAAGATTGGTGTCGAGCACGCCCAGAATCTGGGTACTGGCGGGATGAGCGTGGCAGGCGGCATTGGAGCAGGCGGGTTGGTTTTCGATCGGGGTGATCACGCCCAGCACGCGGGTATTGTCTGCGTGATAAACGCGAAACCGGTCGGAGCGGTTCAGACGGCTGAGAGGCTGCGATTGTGTGTGGCACCCATAACAGGCTTCGGCGCCCTTATCCACCATGGTGCCGACCTCAGACGGGGCCGTCGAATAGCTGATCACCCCTTGCGGGTTCATGATGCGGACCCGCACCACGCCGGGCTGGTCGGCCATGTTCAGCATCATCTCGTACAGGCCGCTGCGATCGTTGTTCAGCATGTAATGCGAAGCGCTGCGGCGCAGGACCTCGCTCTGCTGCTCGGCGCTGACCAGGGCCGCGGCTTCCAGATGCTTGCGATGGAGTTGCGTGCTGAAGTATCCCAGCAGGGCGAAGATGATGATCATGACCACGAAAATCGAGACCATCAACTTCGCGCTGACGCTTCGTCCCAGCCGTTGCAGCCAGAACGGACGTGATGAGACTGGGTTCTCCCCGGATGTTTTGGGTGAAGAGCGGATCGAGTTGTCAGTCTCCAGCATGGGCGGGCACCGCAACTTCTTCGAACCGCTCTTCTGGTTCGGGGAGTGCCGGAATATGAACCTTCTCTTCGGGGAATATCGGCAGGTACTTTGCCGCCAGACCGAAGATGGCAAAACCGAGCGCGACAAACATCGCAGTAATTACTACCTCGGTCCACTTGGGGGAGTAACGGCCACCGACGGCGTTTTCGACTCCGGTGATGGTCACGTTCAGACGGTTGGTTACAAATCCGAGCAGAGTCAGCACCGCCGCCAGGTACAGGCCTTGCGCGCTTTCCCGAATCTTCGGTATCAGCAGAAGTCCCAACGGAGCGAAGAGTGACAGAACCATTTCCAGCAGGAAGAAGCGCTGTTCGTATCCTGATACGAAAACTAACTTCAGGGCACCGCGGTGATACAAGTCTTCGAACTTCAGGATGCCGTAGAGTGCCAGTACAACCACCAGCACCCGACCCAAGTCACGCAGGATGGGCAACTCGATCTCACGACCAAAGTACTTCGAACTCATCGACGATTCGAAGATGGTCATCGCCAATCCCACCGCAATCGCCGACAGGAAGAAGAACACCGGTAGCAGCGGGCTGTACCAGAACGGGTGCAGCTTGTTGGGCATGATGAGATAAAGCGTGCCCAGCGATGACTGGTGCAGGGTGGAGAGCAGGACGCCGAGAATCACGAACACAACCATGAGGCTGCGGATGATCTTCAGCGCACGCTTCAGTTTGAAGTGCTCGAGCACAATGGGCGAGAACTCCATGGCGAGGACCGCGGTGTAGAACATGACGCAGTAGGCGACCTCAAACATCACGGAATGTGGATTGCGCATGATCAGCGGATGCCAGATATTCCACGGCAACCCCAGGTCGTACATTAGCGCGGCACAAACCAGTAGATAGCCAAGAAATGCGGTCAGAATGGTGGGCCTTACGATGGAGTGGAAGCGCTTGATGTTGAAGATCTCGACCGCCGCGGTCAGCGTGAAACCACCCGCCGCCAGCATGACGCCACACATCACGTCGAAGCCGATCCATAATCCCCAGGGAAACTGATCGCTCAGGTTTGTGGAAGCACCCAGCCCGCGAAAGAAGCGGAGAAAGGTGCAGTACACACCAGCCGCCATGATCGCAAGGAAGACTGCCTTCCAGAATGTGAAGCGGATTTTTGGGACCGTCATCGCCCACCTCCGTTATGTTCGTTATCTTTGGCCTCGGCCGCAGCAACGTCCTCGCGGCGATGGGTGATCCAGTAAACGCCGCCCAGCAAAGTGCCGAACAGAGGGACGAAGTCAGGTATGCGCGACAGTACCTGGTAGGTGTACATGGGGAGCGCCCGTTCCGTCAGGTCAGTTCGAAAACCGAAAGTATTGAACGGAATGGAAGACAGCAGCATGACCGATGTACCACCGACCTCGGTCTCGCCGAAGATATGTGGCAAGTACTTGCCCGGATTGTCGTGGACGCGTTTCTTGGCTTCTTCCAGCAGTTCGTCGCGATCGCCAAACTTGGTGGCGCCAGTGGGACAGATTTCGGCGCAGGCCGTTTGCTTTCCCTGGGCGACGCGCTTACTGCACATGATGCACTTGCGCACGCCGGGTATGGCTTTCTCCCATTCGTACTTGGGTACGCCGAATGGACAGGCCGCCATGCAATAACGGCAGCCCATGCAACGGCTCTTGTCGTAGGTGACGGGACCGAGGGCGGTCTTCTTCAGTGCGCCTACCGGGCACACCGAGGCGCAAGCCGGGTCGTCGCAATTCATGCACAACTTGCGCATGAACTTATCGTCTTTGATCAGGATGGCAGTGTATTTGTGCGCCGATGTGATCTGTTGGTCGGCAATGCGGTCGTCGTACGGCAGGCTGTTTTCCGTGGCGCAGGCCTGCTCGCACTGCTTGCAGCCGATGCACAGGGTGGCATCGTAAAGGATTCCCTTGCTCATGCTTTTCTCCAGATCGCCCTGGCGGCCCGGTCGGACCTCGGCAGGTGGAAGCGGCGCTGAAGTGAGGGCGCCGTCGGGCGACAGCGGAACTTCGTGGATATTCCGCTCCAGACCGACTCATCAACCGGAGCCGGCTTGGAGAGGAAGCCAGCGTGAAACGAGCCTACTTCAGGCTCTTCACATAAATAGCCAGCTTGGCAGCGTCTGCCGGACTGACGCCCTTGTTGGCAAAAGCGTGCATAGCCTTCTTTTGCGGGCCGCCATTCTCAATGTAGTCAACGAGATCGGCGTTCGACGCCTTCTGCACGGCGGGGGACGAAAACTCCGGAGCTCCCATCTTCTTGCCGGCGGCGCTGGCTTTTCCATCCGCTCCATGGCAGCCGGAGCACTTTGCTTTGTAAATGTCGTCCTGCGCCCACGACAGGCTGGGAAGGATCAAAAACAGCGCAAAAGCGGTGAGTAGAACGGCTAAGATGACCTTCTTCATGACTTCTCCCATAAAAAGATTATGAATGCTGGGTCCTGTTCGGCCTTATGACGTGTACTGCCGCCCAACAGAAGTGCTTCTTGTCAGACCCGTACACATGAAACCGCCATGAGTACGATTTCAGTGTGGAACATAGACTTAGGGGACGCTGTGATGGGAGTCACTGGCCGACGTGATGGATTTCGCAACGGTTCGGACGAGCGTTCGAACGTCGGCTGTGGTGGTTTACCTCAGGTATGGCAGCAACCAGGGCGGCGACGTGCAAATAATCTCCCCAGCGGTCGCCTGGCTGCGATGAATTTCTTTGCGGCATTCCAGAAGACGTGGCGATTTTCAGCACCGTTTATCGGCGGGTTTTCACTGAGTTTGGTGCAAGCTGGAGTCGAGCGATCCTACCACCGGAACGGCCTTAGTCTCCGCTGGCGGTAGGGGCCAGGGCTGGCGCGCTGGACGGTTTGTTCTGGGTACGGCCGGGATGAAATAAGTTCAATATTCCACAAATGACCCAGTAGCCCACCGCAACGCCAAAGGCGAATGCCGCAACGATGGTGAACAGAAGCAGGGCCGAGAGCAGAAACGTGGTCATATCGTTCTCTTTCTTCGATGCGCCGAAAGCCGCGGGAGGGTTTCCGGAGTGTGCCTGGGTGGATTGAATCCCGGACGCCGGACGATCATCTATTGATGATGTCACTTTACCTCGCGTTGACGCTTCTCGTTGTTGGCAACTAAGATACGTGAGTAGAGTTGCGTTTCCCCTCTCGCGGACTTTCCAGAGCACTGCATCAGGCTGAAACGGCGGTTCCCGGGTCGTAGCCCGAAGAACGCGGCCGTATTATCCGGCCCTGAACAGAAGGCAAACCACACCGCGAGTGGGAGCCGAATCAGCAGTCATCCATGGGTATCAGCAGCATCACAGTCCGCGGGGCACGCCAGCATAATCTGAAGAACATCAGCGTCCAGATTCCGCGCAATACTCTGACGGTCATCACCGGGCTCAGCGGTTCGGGCAAGTCTTCGCTCGCCTTTGACACCATTTATGCCGAGGGCCAGCGGCGCTATGTGGAAACGCTGTCTGCTTATGCGCGTCAGTTTCTCGACCAGATGGAACGGCCCGACGTAGACAGCATTGACGGCCTGAGCCCGTCGATTGCCATTGAGCAGAAGACGACCAGCCGGAGCCCACGCTCCACCGTCGGCACGATCACCGAAATCTACGATTACTTGCGCCTGCTGTATTCCTCCATCGGCTTGCCGCATTGTCCGCAGTGTGGACGCGCCATCTCCCGCCAGTCCGCCGACCAGATTGTGCAACGGGTGATGGACCTGAAGCCCGAGGACCGGGTGATGATCATGGCGCCCATCGTTCGTGGGCGCAAGGGCGAGTTCAAGAAGGATCTGGACAAGCTGGTACAGCAGGGCTTCACCCGCGCCCGCATCGACAACGAGCTGCGCAACATCGCCGATGACGAGATCAACCTCGATAAGCGCAAGAACCACACAATTGAACTGGTGGTTGACCGGCTGCTGGTGAAGCCGGGAATCGAGCACCGCCTGGCGCAGTCGGTTGAGTTGGCGATGAAGCTGGCGAACGGATTGGTGCAAGTTGCCGTGGTCGGCGGCGACGAGCATCTGTACTCGTCCAAGCTGGCGTGTCCCGAGTGCGGCATCAACGTCCCTGTACTGGAGCCGCGTTCGTTTTCGTTCAACAGCATGTACGGCGCGTGTCCTGAGTGCAACGGGCTGGGCAGCAAGTACGATTTCGATCCGGCCAAGGTCATTGCCGACTGGTCGAAGCCTCTGCTGGACGGCGCCCTGGGACCAGGTTCGGCGTCGCAAAACCTCATCCACATCTTGCAACTGGCGGCCGAGGCCTATGGATTCAGTCTGACCACGCCGTTCGAGCAACTGCCACGCAAAACGCAAAACCTGATTCTCTACGGCCCCGAGCAGGGCGAAAAAAAGAAGAGTGGGTTCCTCGGCGTGTTCGCCTATCTGCGGAACGCAATGGAGGACAGTTCCTCCGAGACTTATCGCGAATGGCTGCTGGACCATATGTCCGCGACAAGATGTCCTGCCTGTCACGGCCAGCGACTGCGGCCTGAGAGCCTGGCCGTGAAGGTGAATGGAATGTCCATTGCCGAGTTCACTGCGCTGCCGGTATCGCGCGCACTGGAGGCGGCGTCGAAGATCAAACTTTCCGAGCGCGAGGAGCGCATTGCCGGACGAATTCGCAAAGAGGTTGCCGAGCGATTGGGTTTTCTCAACGCCGTCGGGCTCGGCTATATCTCGCTAAACCGGTCGGCGGCGACGCTGAGTGGCGGCGAGGGCCAGCGCATTCGCCTGGCCACGCAGATCGGATCGAAGCTGCGCGGCGTTCTGTACGTGCTCGACGAGCCTTCGATTGGACTGCACCATCGCGACAACGACCGCCTGCTGCATGCGCTGGAATCGTTGCGCGATCTGGGCAACACGGTACTAGTGGTCGAGCATGACGAAGACACCATCCGGCGGGCCGATTACGTCATCGACCTTGGGCCGGGCGCAGGACGTCACGGCGGAGAAGTGGTAGCCAGCGGCACTCCCCAACAGATTGAGGAAACGCCGGGCTCGCTGACCGGACAGTACATCTCCGGCCAGAAGCAGATCACTTACCGTTACGCGCGACGCCAGCCGAACGGCAAGGCCATCACCATTCTCGCTGCGCGCGAGAACAACCTGAAGAACCTTGACGTCAGTTTTCCGTTGGGTGTCATGACCGTGGTGACGGGCGTGTCGGGTTCGGGCAAGTCAACCCTGGTCAACGATATTCTTTACCGTGCGCTGGCCAAGTCGCTGTACGGCTCGCGCGAAGAGACCGGCGCCCACAAGGCGATTGCCGGAACGGAATTCATCGACAAGGTTATCCGCATCGACCAGTCGCCCATCGGCCGCACGCCGCGGTCGAATCCCGCGACTTACACTGGAGTCTTCACCCTGATTCGCGATCTTTATGCAATGTTGCCCGAGGCGCGCGAGCGCGGCTACAAGGCCGGACGCTTCTCCTTCAACGTTGCCGGCGGCCGCTGCGAAGCCTGTCAGGGTGATGGACAGCGCCGCATCGCCATGAACTTTCTGCCGGACGTGTATGTGTTGTGCGAGGTGTGCGGCGGCAAACGGTACAATCATGAGACCCTGGCGGTGAAGTACAAGGGCCATTCAATTGCCGACCTGCTGGAGACACCGGTAGCCGACGCGCTACCGATCCTGGAGAATATCCCGCAGATCAAGCAGAAGCTGCAGACGCTGGTGGACGTCGGCCTGGGATACATTCATCTGGGTCAATCGGCGGTAACGCTGTCAGGCGGAGAAGCGCAGCGCATTAAGTTGGCGCGCGAGCTCAGCAAGCGCCAGACGGGAAGAACGTTGTACCTTCTGGATGAGCCCACCACGGGGCTGCACTTCGATGATGTCAGCAAGCTGCTGGAAGTTCTGCATCGGCTGACCGACCTGGGGAACAGCGTCATCATTATCGAGCACAACATGGATGTCATCCGCAATGCCGACTGGATCATTGACCTGGGGCCGGAGGGTGGCGAGGACGGAGGACGGTTGGTGGCGCAAGGAACGCCGGAGCAGGTGGCGCGGGTGAAGAAATCCTACACCGGACAGACGCTAGCCAAAGTGTTGCCGCGTTCGTCCAATGCAAGGAGCAATGCGTAGTCGCGTTAAACCTGATGCCTGATGCAAACGATAATCCACTCATAACCGAAGCGCCCAGTGGTTTGGCTGGCTCGGGCATGACTGCGCCGCTGGAACCGGCTGGCGCACCTGCCGAGCAAGTGACTCTCCACACCCAGTCTTTCCCTACCTGGTCGGCCTGGGACCTGCTGGCGGTAATGGTAGTGACGGCGATTGTAGTGTTTGTGTTCAGTATTGCTGCACTGTTCATCGCACATGCCCTTCCCGCATACCGGCATGCGCCGTTTACCGAACTGGCAACCAATGCGCGCGTGGTGATAGGAGCGCAGGCCGCTGCCTACCCATTTGTTCTGTTGTTCATATTTGTGCTGGTGCGCAAGCGCGCCCACGAACCCTTCGCTAAAGCCATTCACTGGAATTGGCCGGGAAGTTCCGCGGCGGGATTTTTAGTTATGGGAACGATTTTGGCGGTAGTGGTTGACGGCTTATCGCACTTCCTGCCGATCCCCAAGTCGCTGCCGATGGACAAGTACTTCCATGATGCGACCAGCGTTTACCTGATGGCCGCCTTTGGCGTGACTCTGGCGCCGTTAATGGAGGAACTGTTTTTTCGGGGGCTGCTATACCCGCTGCTGCGACGGGCGTTTGGGCTTACCATGGCCGTCATCGTAACGGCCGCCGGTTTCGCCGCCATTCATGGAACCCAGTTGGGCTATGCCTGGGCGCCCATCCTGAGCATCTTCGTGGTCGGCGTGGTGTTTACGGTGGTGCGCGCGCGCACCGACTCGGTGGCTGCTTCGTTTCTCATGCATTGCGGTTACAACTTTGCCCTGTTTTCGCTGTTGTGGCTGGCCAGCGATCACTATCGTCACCTGGAAAAAGTGACCAATTGAAATGATATGGTTGACAGGATGGAAAAGGCACGCGAACAACTGTTGACTATGCTGGCGGCAAAGTCGTTTCGTCTGGGTGAATTCAAGCTTTCCAGCGGCGGAACCAGCGACTACTACGTCGATTGCCGTCTCACCACGCTCGATGCGACGGGAGCGCTGCTGACCGGGCAAGTGGTCCTGGACGAGATTCGCCATCGTGGCTGGCATGCCGATGCGATTGGCGGGCTGACCATGGGCGCCGATCCGATTGTAGTGGCGACATCCGTGATCAGCGCACAGCAGGGAAGCCCGGTGCACGGTTTCCTGGTACGCAAAGGGGAGAAAGCTTACGGCATGGGCCAGCGCATTGAAGGCTTTCGGCAGAAACCGGCGCAAGTGGTCATCGTGGACGACGTCTGCACCACGGGAGCTTCGACCATCCAGGCCATTGAGGTTGCGCGTGAGTTCGGATTTGAGATCGCCGGTGTACTTTGCCTGGTGGAGCGCGAGGAAGCAGGAGGTCGTGCCAACGTCGAGAAAGCGGCTGCTCCGGCGGAGTTCGTTGCGCTGTTCACCGCAAACGATGTTCGCGCTCAACATCTCAAGCAGGGCCTCCCCACAACGACATGATTAAGACTCTAGAGTGGACGGACGCGGGCGTGCGCCTGATTGACCAGACCAGGCTGCCCACGGAAGAAACCTACGTCACCTGTACAAGCTACGAAGAGGTTGCCGATGCGATCCGCACCATGATCGTGCGTGGCGCGCCGGCAATTGGTGTGACCGCGGCCATGGGCGTGGCGCTGGGCGTTCGCGACTCTCAGGCCGGGAACCATGCCGAACTGAGGCGCGATTTCGACCGCATCTGCGAGGTGCTTGCCGCCACTCGTCCCACCGCGGTCAATCTGTTCTGGGCGATTCGCCGCATGCGCGACAAATTTGAACAAGTCTTCACCCAGCCTATCGCGCAGATTAAACAGGAACTGGTGACCGAAGGGCAACGCATGCTGGTGGAAGACATTGCCGCCAACGAAGCTATGGGCAAGCATGGTGCGGTTCTGCTTCCCTCCAGCGGGGGAGTGTTGACCCACTGCAACGCCGGCGCGCTGGCGACCTGCGGTTATGGCACGGCACTGGGCGTGATTCGCGCCGCCGTTGATTCGGGCAAGAAGCTGCATGTCTTTGCCGACGAGACCCGCCCGTTTCTGCAGGGTTCACGTCTGACAGCGTGGGAGTTGATGAAAGACCACATTCCGACCACACTGATCTCCGATAACATGGCCGGCGCCATGATGCAGCAGGGAAAAATCGATGCGGTGATTGTCGGCGCAGACCGTATCGCCGCAAATGGCGATGTCGCCAACAAGATTGGGACCTACTCAGTCGCGGTATTGGCGATGGCGCACGGCATCCCGTTTTACGTGGCGGCCCCGTTTTCAACGGTGGACTGGGAGACGCCCGATGGCAGCGGGATTCCCATCGAGCAACGCTCTTCGAGAGAGGTGACTCATCTGGCAGGCAAGCAGATCGCGCCGGATGGAGTAGCGGTTGAGAATCCTGCCTTTGATGTCACCCCGAATGTGTACGTCACCGCCATCATCACCGAACGCGGGATCGCGCGCGCCCCTTACACAGATTCGTTACGCGAGCTCTCCGGCCTGCGGGTTACGGCGTAGGGCGAAACCCCGTAATCAGCCGAAATACAAGCCGAAGTACAAAGAGCGCCCGTGGGGACGCTCTGTATCGACCTTATTGCTTTACTCGCCTCATTGCGGCTGGGGTGGTGGTTCACCCTCGACATTGGCAGGGTTCAGTTGTTGCTGATACCGCAACTGCTGTTGTTGCATGTTTTGCAGCTCCTGCAATAACTGTTCCGGGGTCTTTCCGCCGTTCATCTGGTTGTTATTGTCAGGTACTGGCGCGGGATTCTGGTCGGGCTGCGGCATTGGAACCTGCCCAGGCCGGAACCGTCCGGGCATCTGGACCGACTGAGGAGATTGCCCAGCATTGTCTGCCTCTGGGTCGGTAACCTGCATCTCTTCGTCCTGCGGTTCCTCGGGTGGCGGTTGGTACTGTGGTTGAGCTTGTCCGGGGAAGTTGTTCTGCGCCGTATTCACAGTGGTTGGTGTGGTTTGCCGGGTAGTCAAAATTACTTTCTGCACGCCACCCGGATTGTCGACCATCCCCAGAATAATGTAATTGAACTTGGATCCGTTCAATAGTGTGTTCAGTACATCCCGCGGCCGCCCGGGGCCAACCTGCATGGTGACGCGCTCGTTTGCCGCGCTGGATGGCATTTCGACCGACGCTCCGGTCTGGGCCTGTACGGTGCGCAACACCTGCGACAACGTTGAATTATTGGCGTCAACGGTGAGCAATCCATTCTGGTAGGAGACGTGTGGCGGCGTGGGGGCCATTTGCTCCGGCGTTGGCGGTGGAGTCGGCGGTTGCGGAGTCTCGGCTACGGGAGTGGCCTTCTTGCTATGCGCGCGTGCCTTTTTCGGATGCGAGCTCGTTGCTGGAGCGCCGCCGGACGGGACCGCGGTCTGGGCTGGCGATTCTCCCGCCGCAAGGCACAGTCCTGTTGCCAGTAATAAGGCCAATCCTGAGTTGTGCGGAAGGCGTACCATAATATGTTCGACGGGCGAAGGCCGGTATCGTTTCGCGCTGCCCGCCCCTGTATGTATTCTAAACCCAGACGAGGCGCGCCGGTATTGGTAGCTGCACCGCGATTTTCGTCGATACGGATAGCCAAAACATCTGGGGTCGGCATCTTAGGCATCTTAAACGATCGGAGAGTCACCAACGATCCGGTACATTTTGCAAATCGCAATGGGCATGTCCCGCGGCGTTCAGGCTAGCAACATGATTCGACTACCGTTCAGTTACCGCTCGACCGGCCATTTATTTCTTCGGATGGGTTTCCTGCTGCTTGCAGCAACCATCACATCGCCCGCGTGCGCGGCACAGAATTGCACCGGTGGCGCTGAGTTGGACGTCCCGACCAAGAACGCAATCGAAGCCGCAGCGCGCCAATATCTCGACATGTCCAAGCGGGGAGATGTAGCCGGACTCAAAGCCAATTCCATTGCTGCGATCGCGGGAGATTTCGGCAGCATTGAGCAGGCTGTGGTCAGCAACAAGCCGTACTTTGTCGAAGGCCAGGCGACCATCAGCGTTATCTACCTGCTGGATGCCGCTCAGGCCAAGGGATCATTGCCCCGGGCGGATTTCTATTGTGGCATCTATAACTCGGCCGACCGTCTGGTGTTCTCGATTACCAATCTTCCTGCTGGGCGCTACGCGCTGGTGATGCAGAAAATTGCCGGCAAAGATCCGATTACGCTGACTCTGATTCTGCAAGACATGAACGGCTCGTGGAAGCTGGCAGGCTATTACCCGCGGTTGGACGCAATCGGTGGCCATGATGGGCAGTGGTATCTCACGAAGGCGCGCGAGTACAAGTCCAAAGGGCAATTGCACAATGCCTGGTTTTACTATCTGACAGCGTGGGACTTGATGGCGCCGGTGAACTTCATGAGCACGCCGCAACTGGATAAAGTTGCCGAGGAAATGCAGACTGCGCGGCCGCCCGACTTACCGGCCAGCGGCAGTCCGTTGAACCTTGCCGCCAACGGCAAGACATTCAAGGTCACGGAGTTGGTGGCCGTGCCGGTGGAAAACAATCTCGACTTGCGCGTGCGGTACGAGACCGCCGACGCATCCAACGCGGGGCTGGCGTTCCAGGACAACATGGCCGTCAGTAAAGCGATTGTGGCGAAATATCCCGAGGTCCGCGATGCCTTTAGTGCGGTGATTGCGCGCGCCGTGGACGCCAGCGGCCACGATTACGGGTCGGTGCTGCCGATGAAGGACGTCAAGTAGGTATCCGACAAACTGTCCCCCCTGTTTATCCCGCCGAAACGTCACCTGATTTTGAGGAACGAGCAGCCATCTCCTCGGGAGGTTTCAGGTGGCGGAAGTTGCGGTACAGCAGCAGGTCATAGGCGATCTTCAAAGATCCGCCGATGATCAGCGGTGCTGAAAACGCGAGACGTTGCATCACAAACCCCGATAGCGCTGCTGCGGCCGCCCAGGCAGCAGTCCTGGTGATGTTTGTGATTCCGCTGGCGTAAGGACGTTCCTGTGGTCTTACCAGTGCTGCCACATACGACTGGCGCGTCGGCACGTCCATCTCCACGAACGTCTCTCTCAGAAGGAACAGCGCGATTGCCAATTTCGGACCGGTGGCCAGTGGCACCATGATGAGGAAAATGCTCGATGGCAGATGCGTGAATACCATCGTGTTCACGAGCCCGATTCGTTGCGCTAACCATGCAGCCCCAAGATGCGACATAGCGTTCAACACATGGACTGTGAAAAACAAAATCCCCAGCTTCTGCTCGGCAATACCAAAGCGATGGAAAAACCAGTAGGCGACCAGCGCGTCGGTAAGGAAGCCGCCCCCGAATGCGTCCATCGCGAACAAGGCGGCGATTCGGTGGACGATCCTCCGGTTTTGCGGTGAGACGACTGGTCCCGAGCTGGCGGGTTCCTTCCTTCGCCCGAGTGGACCTTCCGCCGGAAGCAGAAGATACAAACCTGCAGTGACAACCTGAAGTGCGGCGTATCCAAAGAAGATATAGCGGTAGGCAGCCACCAGGTCGGTGTGCGTCCACAGACTCAACCCTACGGGCAGAGCGGCGCCGAGGGCGCCGATGGCTGCTCCGCTATCGAGCAAGACGTTGTACCACGACAAGCCCCAGGTCCGGCGCTGGTCGGATACGAGGCTGGGGATGATCGCCTGTTCCAGCGCAAACGCCGCGCTTCGATCGGTCCCCATCCCATTTACCATGCCGATGAAGATCAGAAGGAGCAAGAGTGGAAAGGAAGGAAGGATTGCAAGGGCAAGTCCGCCGACTGCCGCAAGTAATGCCAGGAGCACCAGTGAAGTCCGATATCCAACTCGCGCCCCCGCCCACGCGACCACTGCCGTTGCAGCACACGCTCCCAGCAAGCCGGCGCCGATGACCATGCCGATGCTGGTGGGGCCGACACCAACCCGTGCCAGGTACACCCCCAGAATTACACCGAGCAACCCAACCCCGAGAGAGCGCAGGAACCCTGCTACATAGATCATCAGGAGCGTGCGAGACAGAGGCAAAGCTAGCTCTCCAATCGACGGTTGGATTCGCGGTTAATCCACTTCAAGCTACACCTCCTGATGCGCCCGGCGTCAACTTGACTGGGCGCTCGAACCTGCACTCCTCGGGCTTCTTATCGAAGCGCAGCCCCTGAAATACGGGAGCGCGCATCTTTACTCCGCCGCTTCGCCCCTCGTGCGTCCACTCAGAGAACTTGATTTCGGCAACCAGTTTCGGTTTCACAAAGTGCACGGGCCGCGTGCTTTCCACCTTGCCGAAGAATGGACTTTGCTTGGTCTGCAGCGCGTGCAATTGCTTCCACAAGCCTGCGTGCGACTGCTCGGTGAAGCCGCTGCCGGCGTGACCAATGTGAATCAGTCGGTCCTGATCGTCGTAAAGCCCGAGCACTATGGAGCCAAAGTTTTCGCGCGAGCCGCGCGGATCGGTGTAGCCGCCAATCACGCACTCTTGTTGCTTGACAATTTTGATCTTCAGCCAGTCGGTACTGCGCTTTTGCACATAAGGACTGCTGCGGCGCTTGGCAACAATGCCTTCCAGAGCGCGCGCTTGCGCCGCTTCAAACAGCGCTTTGCCGCTTCCCAGGTAATGATCAGAGTAGTGAATAAGGTCGCTCGGCGTGAGGATGGAGGCCAGTAGCGCCTTGCGTTGCTCCAGTTCCGCTTGCATCAAATTGTAGCCATCAAGGTAGAGCAGATCGAAGGCGTAATACACCACAGGAATATCGTCGCGGGTACGACGAATCCTCCGGCCGCCTTCGCCCACCCCTGTCCGCTGCTGCATCAGGCTAAAGGAAGGTCGTCCCTGCTCATCCAGCGCGACGATCTCGCCATCCAGAATTGCGCTGCGCGCTTTGACGAAATCCGCAATCGAGCGCAGTTCAGGATAAGCGGCGGTCATGTCGTTCTGGTTGCGCGAAACCAGGCGAACCGAGCCGCCTTCGAGAAATGTGATGGCGCGGTAGCCGTCCCACTTGATCTCGTAGACCCAATCGGGGCCATCGAATGGCTTGTCTATGAGAGTGGCGAGCATGGGATGGATAACATGCGGCATCGGCGTTTTGTGACCGATGCGCGCAGGTTCTGGAACCAGGCTGTTGCTGCGCCCCTCATCGCTTAGGACTTTTTTTTTACTCTGCTCGAAGAGGCGCCAGCGGGACGAGATGCTTTAGTCGGCGCGCGTTTCGCAACAGCCGTCTTGGAGGTTACTGCCGATTTCTTCCCGGCTTTGGCCTTCTTCGCGTCCGCTTTCGCGATGGATTCGGCCAGCCAGTCGTTCTTCCCGGTGGCCCCGCGGGCGGACGCCTTTCGACTGCTCTTCCATTCCGCCGAGCCTTGGTCGCCCGCGATTTCGTCCATCGTGCGCTTGGTCAGTACCGAGGAGTCATACTTGTCGATGTCATAGGCCTCCTGAACGTAGGCATCGCGGTGCTTGATCAGCAGCCACTCGTTTCCCTTACTTCCGGGCCTGCGCGACTTGATGTGCACCAGCGCAAACTCGCCTTTCAGCTTCTGGCCGTTGAGGCGGAACTTCAGGTCGCCCTTGCGCAGCATCTCCCGCGCATCTCCCTGCGGCTCCCACGTGCCCATGTCCCATACCATGACGGTGCCTGCCCCGTAATTGCCGGCAGGAATGGTGCCCTCGAAATCGAAATACGAAACGGGATGATCTTCCACCTGCATGGCCAACCGTTTGTCGGCGGGATCGAGCGATGGACCTTTGGGCACAGCCCACGACTTCAGCACCCCATCCATCTCCAGCCGGAAATCATAGTGCAGGCGCGTGGCGCGATGCTTCTGTACCACGAAGCGCCGCCGCTCGCCGCGCTCCACCTTCGCGGGGGGTTCAGGTGTCTGGTTGAAATCGCGTTTGCGCTTGTACTCTTCCAGTGCCATAAGCCACTTAGATGAACATATTTGCGAAGCGCGCTGCAAGTTCTTGGCAGCGGGGGGTGCGATTGGCGGCACAGCTTGATTTGCTACAATCGAAACACCGCAACTGTGGGCGCTTAACTCAGCGGTAGAGTGCCATCTTCACACGGTGGAAGTCACAGGTTCGAATCCTGTAGCGCCCACCATTACTTTCTTGGGTCTACGGGCAACCTGCCCGAAAAGCCCAACCCACAATTCAACCCACAACGGCCTATCACTGAACCATCTCCGAAGCCACTCCCATTTCCTTCAGGAATGCTCCTTAGCCCGTGTTTCATCGCCATCACCCTGAGTGTAGATATCCAGTGTTGTCTGAATACGTGAATGACGCAGGATAATCTCCACGGTCTTGGGCTCGACCTTCGCCTTGTTCACAAGCCAATTGGAAAGCACGGCTGGTTGGATCCGCACCATCTACTTGATCCCGCAATGTGACTCGGAAGATGAAGTTCATGAGTTCTTACGCGATCGGTGCGAGGAGATTTTCGTCGAGCAGTTGGCTAGTTGGCTGACCGACGAAGAGACTTGGACACAAAACCGTAGTTTTGATGCATTCTGCCTTTGGTTTGACTGGCAACACCATTCGATGCTGATTGATCTCTGCGATGAGCCGCTGACGAACGAATTGCACTGATTTTGCCGCGTGTGCAGTGCGCCCCTGCGAGCAAAGAGACCAGACCGAAATCAACGCCCGTAGCTCAGCCATGCGTCGTACTAAGTGCAATCGGTTTAGCCACAACGAACTTTCTCGTAGGGACAGGTATTTGGCTGCCGCGAACTGAACAGTTGAACGAATCGGCCAAAACGCGGCATAATTCCTTAGGCTCAAAAATGCTCGCTATGTGCTTCTTCCTAATGAGGTCTTGCATGCTTAACGTCGAGGGCATCCGGAATCTGTCCCGCAGCACTGTTCGATTGCTCCTGATCGAAGTACCGCTCGTTCTGATGATCTGCGCCCCGTCGCCGGCGCAAACGTTTACGGTACTGCACACATTTACAGGTGACGACGGCTCGTCGCCGTATTCCGGAGTGACCGTCGATCGCGCCGGCAGCCTCTATGGCACGACTAAGTATGGAGGAATGGCAAGCTGTAACGACCTGGGTTGTGGGGTCGTGTTCAAGCTGGCGCCACAAGGCTCCAGATGGAGCTTCATACCGCTTTACAAGTTCACCGGCCCCAGCGACGGCAAAGCACCCATCGCTCGCATCGTCTTCGGACCCGAGGGAGGGCTCTACGGTACTACCTTGTTAGGCGGCAACAGCGCGGTAAACGGCGGCACGGTTCTTGCACTCACTCCGCCGCCAACAGCCTGCCGATCCTCTTGCTCCTGGATCAAAACGACACTATGGTCATTCGGGCAGAACCAGGATAATGATGGGCTCAGGCCCAGTTACGGCGACCTTGTATTTGATTCAGCCGGTAACATTTACGGCACGACAGAAGAAGGTGGTGCAACTCGACCAGTTTGCGGTATTGGCTGTGGCACGGTATACAAACTGTCGCGCTCGCAAGGCCTGTGGAGCGAGACTCTGATCTACCAATTTAGCAATGGCCCCGGGTATCACCCTTACGCCGGCGTTACTTTCGATGGCAACGGCCATCTGTATGGCACCGCTCCCTATGGAGGCTCCGGCGAGGTGGGCCTGGCCTACGAACTGACGCCTTCGAATGGCTCATGGTCGCCGACGATTCTCCACAACTTCTCGCTGGAGAACGATGGTGGCGTGCCCAACGCTGGTTTGGTGCCGGACAACGCGGGAAATCTATATGGCGCGACGAGTACGGGTGGTCCCGGTGGCGGAGGGACGGTTTTTGAGTTGTCTAACGGACCGGACTGGACCTTCCAGCTGCTTTATAGTTTCGATTCCCTCGCCCACCCGTTCGCTAGCCTCACCATGGACGCCGCCGGAAACCTCTATGGCACAACCCTCAGCGGTGGTAGTTTTAGCCACGGGAACGTTTTTAAACTCACGCGAACGGGCGATTCCTGGACCTACACTTCGTTGTACGACTTTAGCGGCGGTAGCGACGGAAGCACGCCCTACGGCAACGTCGCGTTGGACGCAGCCGGCAACCTTTATGGAACTGCTTCCAGCGGTGGCTCAGAGACAGGCCAGTGCCTTATCACACACGGTTGCGGCGTCGTCTGGAAGATCGTGCCAAACCCCGCTACACAGCTGACATTCAGCAGCGGCTCAATGTTGACTATACGTTCCGCGGACTGATTAGGAGCTTTTGCGAATCGTAGCCGACGCCGTCCTCAAAAACGATTTTCGACGTTCTCGATGTCGGAAACCTTGACGCCTACCAGGAAGCTTAAGCGCTTGCCCGCAGCCGAGATTGCGTGTAAAGTGTCACTCCGCGAGCCGTAATACTCCATTGTCTCTTTCGATGCGAACCAACTTTGTTCGCAAGTACAACCACGCCACCGTTTAGAAGGATCGGGAGGCTAGGATGCCGGCGCCACTTCGTCAATTAGCTTACGTCAATCGACTTTTTTATCTCCAAGCTTCGATGCCTGCGCCTTTTCAAGGCAGAATCAGCATGGGCTTCACGACCTCGTACCTGTCCGGTATAAATGTATTCCCTCGCGTTAGATCGTACTTCCGCTCAACTGCGAGACACGGCGCTTTGTTCGCACTGCTACTGCTGACTGGATTCATTTCGCCACTACCTGCGATTGCTATTGATTTTTGTGAGGGTGGCACGCTGGACAGAGGTGCGCCGTTAGGGCAAGAGGGACCGGATCTGGTCATTACCAACATGACTTGCACAGTGGATGGCACCCGGACACCCTATAACTTTCATAACATTTACATTCTTGGTAACGGTACGCTGACCTTCAACAATGCAACCATGGATTTTTATGCCGCCAATATCCTGGTTCAGAACCAGGGTGTTCTGAAGGCCACAGGGATCGGCGAGAATAATGGTGGGCAGGTCCTGACTATCCATCTTTACGGTAGCGAGTCCGAGCCCGATGTCAGCTGCAAGAAACTCGTCAATGGCAGCCTGGTGAACGACTTCACATGCGGAGTACCCACCAGTGATCCCGACGTATGGGACTCCAACAAGATGAACATGCGCGATCCTTCGAGCTGCAACAAGACCTCGCAGCTCATGCCGCCGACCAGACTGCCCGGCGGAGTGGACGATTGTTTCTACCAATACGATGACAGCACGAGTCAAGGCGCTTACTTTGGCCACAAGGTACTGGCCCTGTCCTACGGTGGCACGATAAACCTGTCTGGTTACAAGGGAGCGCAAGGGGGAGATGACAGCAACCCCGCAGTCACAGGCAGCAGTTGGATGCGGCTCAATGCCACGCTGAAAGGCGGCGAAGGCTCGCTGAACCTCAATAGTATGCCGACCGATTGGAAGCCAAACGATTACATTGTCGTGACATCCACGGATTACCTGCCCGGACATGCCGAGCAGTTGCAGATATCGAGTGTCTCCGGCAGCACGATCAATCTGGTTGGGCCAGTCGCCTATCCGCATTGGGGTAGAACCTACTCGCTGGAGGATGTTCCATGCAACGCGCCGATGGGCTCGACCGCGTGCGATATTGGTCCCGACCTCCTGCCGGGTCAAACGGCCGATGAGCGCAACATCGATACGCGCGCCGCCGTCGGCTTACTATCTCGCAGCATCCGCATAGTGTCCGATGGAGCAACAGCCGGCTCACCTCTTACCGGCTATTTCGGCGGCCACACCATCCTGCGCCAGGGCTTCCTGTCGTATCAGGTACAAGGCGTGGAGTTCTATCAATTGGGGCAGGGTGGTTCGAAGGGACGCTATCCGGTGCACTTCCACATGGTCCGGCTTACACCCGACAACACCTACGTGAAAGATTCTTCCATGTGGGATTCCATGACCCGCTGGATCACGCTTCACGCGACGCAGAATGTTACCTTGGCCCGCAATGTTGGTTACAAATCGATCGGTCATGGCTTCTATCTTGAGGATGGGACCGAAACCGACAACTCCCTGCGTACAAACCTTGGCGTTTTCGCGCGAGCCGCCGTCAACAACGTGCAGAATGACCGTAAAGTCCCGGGTATTTTGGCTTCTCCGGACCGGCTAGGCGAGGAACCGCCCTACCATTCCGATTGGGACCACCCCACCGTGTTCTGGATCATGAACGGGTGGAATGATTTCGAGTATAACTTCGCCTCGTCAGCCGGCACTTGCGGTGCATGCTATTGGCTGCTGCCGGGCGGCATCAGCGGTCCCTCGCAGTTTGAACACTTCGAGGGCTATGCCGGCCAGCAAATGGTGGGGCAGCAACCGGGCGGGATCAATCGAGCAGGATTGAGCCCGTTGCAGAGATTTGTGGGCAACTCTTGTTCAACCGCGATGTCAGCTTTCATCAACGTCGGCGCGACGACTCCTTGCTCGGGCGTAGGTAATAGCGGCAATGCCCAGGAGTTGCAGGCCGTTCGTAATACTAAAGCCCCGAACAAGGGGACGCCCGGCAGGGATCGCTATTATCCATTTGTGACCGGGCTGCGCAACCCAACATTGTGTACCGGCACAAACTGCGGTACTAATCAGGCCAATGCGCCATGTGCCGGCTTTGGCCCAGACCAGGCCAATTGCGTCGTCACGACCATCGATCGTTTCACCACCTCATACAACTGGGCGCACAAGAATTTTGCCGCCGTCTGGCTGCGGCCGTGGTGGTTCCTGGTGCAAAACAGCGCCATCACCGACGTGCAGCAGGGTGGTCTTACTTTCGTTACCAGCGGCGGCTACACCCGGGCGGACGTTGCGGTCGGCTACTGGTCGCTGCTGCGAAAGAGCGTACTGGTAGGCAAGACCCAACCCGCTTACACGGGCACTTACATAAATCCCTTCACTTCCAATGGCGGACCGTTCAATCCTGACGGTTTGAAGTGCGACGTGGGACCTCCGAAGCCAGCGTGCCTACTGCCTTTCGCGTGACCAGGGCATCAGCTACCCCATCGATGCGTTCAGCGTTAATCAGAAGCTGTTCAACATCTACGATGGGCCTGCGTTCCAGGAGCGCAACGCCTATCTGGATGTCACCGAGACACACATCGGCAATTCCGCCAATTGCACAGGCGACCAGGTCGAGCAATTTTGCCCTTCGTTCAATTGGCTGTATGGTAATGAACTTGGCTTGCCGGCGGATCCGTCTGGTCCGTCTGAAGATCGTTCCTGTTATCTGCCCAATGCCGCCATTGCTTGGAAGCAATCGAATGGGTTCTTCTACCCTCCGGCCTTCCACTCCGACAGTCTGTACTTTCGCAACGTTGCTATTCGACACTTCGTCATTGAGCCGCTATTTGAATATGGGACCTTCGGGACCGATCCCAATGCAATCAAGAAGCGCTATTGCACCTGGCGGACGGACATGTTCAAGAATTTCAGCGACGTTGATCGTCAGACGGTGCTGAACGACGATGATGGTTCGTTAACTGGCTTGCTGGCGCAGGTTGGTAACGAAACGCGGGAAACGATCTCTGTCAATGAGGATCCCTTCTTCAATGCGCCTAAGGTCACGGTCGAGTGCTCCTCAGACATTCACGATCTCGATCAGCCGGCTACCAGTCCGCCGGGGACGGCGAATACCAGCCCTTACGAATATGTCACGACGGCAACGATCGCCGATTGCGCGATTAATCGTCAGGGATGCCCGCAAGGTTCAGGCATGGATTCCTACCAGGCGTGGGGAGCCGATTGTACGGCAGCATCGCCCCCGGCGGGCTGCTACGGGGTACCTCTTTATCGCGGGTATCTGACTGACACAGAATATGCTAATTACCAGAGGGACAGCAGGAACTTCAAATGGCCGGTCATTCGCATGATGGGACAGGATACCGGACAACGTAGCACTCTCACAGTGAACCATGGTCTCTACTATATTGACGATCAGGTAAAACGCGAGACACAGCAGAGCAGCGGAGCAACCAATCTAAATGTCTATCTGCCAGGACACACCTACTACGTTTACTTCATCTATGCCAAGCCCAGCCTGGAGCAGACCTACCAGATGTATTTGCCGACCAACTTAACGCGCGCTCAGGTTGAGGCATTGGTGCATCAGTTTCGCACGACCATCAATACTCAGAACTATGTTTTCAAACCTGCTGACAACGATCTGAAATTCGTCAAGGTAACAGGCTGGAATCAGAGCAAAGGTATCGTGTCCATCAACGTGAACTTGTCACCCTATGCATCCGAGTTTACGAAGGACACTCCGAATTTCTGCCAACCACGAAGTTACTGCGCACCGAAAGAGGAAGACATGAGCAAGTGCGGCTGTGCTCCGGGTACGGAATGCACCGATGATTCCGTTTGCTCCTGGGGCATTAGCGATATCGATTGTCCACTCAAGGGATGCTTCGCCTTCGGGATCACCCTGCCTACAGATTTTGAAACCGGCGTGTCAACCACGCCTCCGGTGCCGTTGAAATTCACCGATGATCCGAATTACGTCAACGACTGGGGAATTCCCTTCAGCCCGGTCCAAAAAGGTATATCAGGCGCGCAATGCTTCTATAGCACGCCGCCATACGAAATGAGATAGGCGCAAGATCTGCCGTTGCTTTCTTGCGAAGACCGATTCCAGGCTCTACTGAGAAGTATTTTGGGAGGCCTTTTCCGGCTTCCGCAGTGTGGTGATGATCGCCTGCCCCATCTGTCTTGTCGTAGCGCTCCCGCCGAGGTCCGGCGTGCGAACCTTTCCTGCAGCGATCACGCTTTCCACCGCCCCCAACACTACCGCGCCAAGTTTCGTTTCATTCAGATGGTCCAGCATCATCGCGACTGACCAGATTGTGGCGACCGGATCGGCGATGCCCTTTCCTGCCAGGCCGGGTGCCGAGCCGTGGATTGCCTGAAACAGGCTGGGGTAGTGGCCCTCGGGATTGAGGTTCGCGCTCGGCGCCAGTCCCATGCTGCCCGCAATGGCCGCGCCCAGATCGGTGACGATGTCACCGAACAGGTTCGAGGCCACCACTACATCCAGACTCTCCGGCGCGGTGACAAAACGCGCACACAGCGAATCGATCAACTGCTGTTCGGGTTGCACATCCGGATATCTAACGGAAACCTCGCGGAAAACGTCGTCCCAGAAGACCATGCTGTAGTTGATGGCGTTGGACTTGGTCGCGCTGGTCACTTTTTTGCGTCCGTGCCGGCGCGCATACTCGAAGGCATAGCGCATAACGCGCTCCGTGCCGCGGTACGTGAAGACTGCCGTCTGCACCGCCGACTCCTGCGGAGTTCCCTGGTACAGGCGTCCGCCAAGTCCGCAGTATTCGCCTTCGCAGTTCTCGCGAACGCAGACGATATCAATGTCCTCGGGACCTTTCATGGCCAGCGGCCCAGTGACGCCCTGTAGCAGCCGTATAGGACGAAGATTGATGTACTGGTCGAAGCCTTGGCGAATGGGAAGCAACATACCCCACAGCGTTATGTGGTCAGCCACACGTGGATCGCCCACCGGGCCAAGCAGGATCGCGTTAAAGCCGCCGGCCTCCAACACCTTCAATGCGTCGGAAGGCATCATCACTCCTTGGCGAAGGTAGCGTTCGGAACCCCAGTCGTAATAATGGGTTTCGAACTTCAGACCACCGTCAAGTTCGGCAACTGCCTGCAGAGCTGCGACACCCTCCGCTATGACCTCCGGGCCGATTCCGTCGCCGGGCATTATCGCAATGTTGTAGTGCCGCATTTCAGTATCTCAAGCGAAGATGAGTTTTTTTTACCATACAGGATGATTACGGGTTGAACCCTGGGAGTTCCACCTGCCTCGCGATGTGGTCCTTAATCCAGTGTGCGTCCCACCATTCCTTCGGATCGATCTGGATGCCGTCGAGCTGCATCGCGAAGTGGATGTGATCGCCTCCGGCCATGCCGGTCTGGCCGCTCACGCCCATCACTTGGCCTTGCTTCACCGTGTCGCCTTCATGGACATCAATCCTGCTGAGGTGGCCATAGATCGTCTGTAGTCCATAGCCGTGGTCGAGGACGATGCAGTTGCCGTAAATTCCCAGAGGAGCCGCGTAAACCACCTTGCCGTCATTTGATGCTTCCACACCGACGTGCTGCGTAACCGCCAGGTCGTATCCCAAGTGGACCTGCTGATCGATCTTCTGGCCGTGATAGATGTAATTCCGCACGTCGGCAAAGTTCGCCTCAGCCTGGGAGTGAGCCTGTCGGATGAAAGGCCGGGACCATAGAAATCTGTCGGCGGTCTTGAACTGCAGATCGGAAAGTGTTTTGTTGTTGGCGCGGCGCATCTCGCTGTTGATCTTCACGAAGCGCGTGACCTGATCACCCGTGCCGTTCGGGTCAAGTTCGTTAATCACCTTCTGCATGAAGGCGTCGTTCACCTGTAGATCATGAACCTTATATTTCGGCTGCTCCTTCTTCGGAAACACGACCACGAGGGGGCTGGTCACGTCGTTTCCTGCACCGTTCGCAGCATAGACCAGCGGCACGGTACCGGTCGGCATGTTCCAGGCGAACGCAAACATGGAAAACAGGCCCGGCTTGCCGCCAGGCATCGGCCAGGCACGAAATTTCTCATCGCCGACGCGCACGCCCGCTTCTGTCCAGATCCCCGAGACATCGAAGCTGGCGAGGTCTGCCATTCCCAGATACAGGTAGTGCTGCTCTGAACCAGCGCTGACAATTGGCGGTTGCGTAACGACGGTCAGGTCGCGTTCGGCGCGGCCTGTCTTTCTCAGCAGGTCGTTCGAAGTCGCTTCGACGATCAACTTCGCATTGCCCGCCTGCAACTGGGGAGTGGTCTTGACGCCAGCCGTGAAGTTCCAGGTACTGTCAGGCGATTTCGACGGCTGCGCCATCGCAAAGACCTGGTACCGAGCACCATTCTGCTCGACGAACGCTTGCAGCCTGCGATGCCACGCGGATCGCGTACGTGAACAGTGATGGGAGTGGCTTGGCCCAGGGAAACGACCGCAGACGGGAACTCGACAACGGGTGTCGCTGATCTTGCCAGTAAGAACACGAGCAACAACAGAACAACTGCAATGACGACAACAATGAGTTTTCTCACATCCCAGTTTAGCTCCCGACAAGTAAATTAGCCGGTCGCCGTTGATGCCCAATTGGGTTCCTGCAGGTGGCAGCAACGCGGTGGGCGGAGAGAAAGAAGGCGAAAACTGCATAGAGCGCAAGGCCAACCAGTGCTGTTGGGCTGCGTTCGGTGCCCTTTGCCATTTGCGGCTGAAATGCTCTTAAGGCCAGACGAAAAACGCATCCACAATGGGTAGAGTTTAGGGCCCGGATCTAGCCCCTTGTATGGTCGTCGCTTGAGGGTGTTTCGTCCATCTTGACAGAGAGGTCCTCCCTGAGTTACTTTGCAGTGTAAAGTTAAACCCCATGAATGATCTTCACAAAGCGCTTGGCGACATCAGCAGCATACGCAGGCAGATGGCGCGCAGCACCGAGTTTCGTGGTTACGGTCCTGCAACGCTTGCCACGACAAGTGCTTTCGCGGTTGTGGCCGCAGTGGGGCAAGCGCTGTGGCTATCAGATCCGGCGGATGGAATCTTGCTGTATCTAAGCATCTGGATTTCTGCCGCGGTTCTGTCGGCTGTCCTGACGGGGACTCAGATGTACACGCGGGCACGTCGAATGCATTCGGGATTGTCGCAAGAAATGATCCGCATGGCGGTTGAGCAGTTCATGCCGGCGGCGGCCGCAGGCGCGTTGATTACGGTTGTTCTCGTACGCTGCGCTCCGGCGAGTCTATGGATATTACCCGGGATATGGCAGATCATTTTCAGCCTGGGCGTCTTCTCGTCGTGTCGTTTTCTTCCGCGACCGATGGTCGCGGTGGGCGCTTGGTATTTGCTTACGGGTTTGATTTGCCTCTCCTTGGGGGACGCCCGGGCGCTCTCTCCGTGGGCGATGGGAATTCCGTTCGGGGTGGGGCAGTTGCTGGTCGCGGCTGTCCTGCTCTTCGCGACGCAGGAGAGTATCGATGAAACCTAAGGCGTCGTCCAGCGAAGGGCGCTTTGCGTATGAAGGGCTTGATCGGGTGATACACGAACGCGCTCGCCTCAGCATACTTACTTCGCTCATCACACATCCTAAAGCGTTGACATTCGCCGATCTCAAGCAATTGTGCTCTCTCACCGATGGCAATCTAAGTCGGCACCTGAGTGTGCTGGAAGAAGCAAAGATGGTCCAGATCGTGAAGGGACACGACCGCAATCGTCCGCAGACGGTCTGCAGGATCACGCCTTCAGGCCGTACACGCTATCTCGAATACCTGTCCACGCTCGAGCAGGTGGTAAAGGATGCGGCGAAGATAACCAAAGATGAGTCTGCGCCGCGTCTGATAAGGGGCCTGATGCCGTCGCAGGCCTGACCCCTTTTTTTGCGAGGTAACTTTACAGTGCAAAGTAAATTGACTGCGACCCAAAGCTTTACGGTGCAAAGTGAAGAGCATCAAGGAATACACGTCGCCATCATCATGGACGGAAATGGTCGCTGGGCTGCACGGCGAGGATTGCCCCGTCTCGCAGGGCATCGCGCCGGAGTTGCCGCAGTGCGGCGCACGGTTGAGCATGCACCTGATCTGGGCATAGGACGCTTGACCCTGTATGCGTTCTCTTCCGATAACTGGCGCCGCCCGGCTGATGAGGTGCAGGGCATCTTTTGGCTGCTGCGCGCTTACCTGCGATTGGAACCCGACAGACTGAAGCAACAGGGAACGCGGCTCGAGGTCATCGGCCGGCGCGATCGCTTGTCGAAACAGCTGCGGCACGAGATCGAGCGGGCCGAGTCCGCAACCTCCACAGGCTGCAACCTCCACTTGCGGGTCGCCATAGATTACTCCTCGCGGGATGCCATTACGCGCGCCGCCGTCGGTGCGTCCAGAAATCTGTCCCGTGATCGTCCACCCTCGGAAGAACTCTTAGGACGGGTGCTCTCTGCGACGTTGACCGCAGAGTGCGGCGAAGTGGATTTGCTGATTCGCACCGGCGGAGAAAAGCGTCTCTCGGACTTTCTGCTTTGGGAATCTGCCTACACCGAGCTTCACTTCACCGATCGGATGTGGCCCGATTTTGACGCCGCCGATTTGGAGACCGCACTGCAGGAATTCAGTCGTAGGGAACGTCGCTTCGGTGGCGTTCCGGGAGCCGCCGCACAGTCCTCGACGCTGTCGATGGGGGGCGTGCGATGATCGCGCCTAGGTCGCGGCCCGCTCAAGGTTAAATTCTCAGCGAAATGAAAGCTGGAGCGCGACTCGAGGAAAACGCGCTTCCCCCAAAGGTAATGATCTGATTGGAGTGAACATGAACGATGCATCGGTTATTAAGACAACGTTTCCCAGCCGTTCGATGGGCTTAAAGCTGATGGTTGTGAGCGTATTGGCGGTGGTGATGACGATCCCTGCGTTCTTTGTATGGAGCCTCATTGAGGACAGGACTCAACGTGCCGCCGAAGTTGTCAACGAGGTCAGTGGACTAGTGGGCGGCGCACAAACCTTCTTGGGGCCCGTCATTGCCGTCCCGTACGTCATCCCCGCAAATCCGGTTAAGGCAGGGGAACGGGGAATTTACGTGATCTTTCCGGCTCGCGCCGAGGCCATTGCAGAGACGAAAACCGAGGTACGTCATCGGTCATTGTTCAAGGTTCCGGTCTATCGCTCCGACATAACGTTCAATGCATCATTCGATCTCACCGGCGTACCTGCGCACGCCCCCGCTGGTGCGTTGCTGGATTGGGGCCGAGCGGAATTCTTGGTGGGCGCCTCAGACGCACGGGGTGCGAAGGCCGATGCAATGATCACCATCGCCGGCAAAACGGAAACCTTTGTTCCCGCCGCCACTCTCGATAGCCTACAAATCGATCTGCACGGCAGCGAGACGCAATTGAGCTTATTTGGTGCATCTGCGGCTGGGATCGCCGAGCCTAATTCGAAGTTCGAGGCGACGGCAGTCGTGAAGTTTTCTGGCGCGCAGCGACTTGCGATTCTCGCCTTTGGCAAGACAACCACAGTGGCAGTCAAAGGAGATTGGCCGCATCCCGGCTTCAACGGTGGCTTTCTCCCAGCCAGGCAGACAATTACCCCCCAAGGATTTGAGGCGGACTGGTCGGTGCCGTTCATCGCGCGCAGCGTACCGTCGGAAGGAAGTGCCGACACAATAACGCGGTTGGGACGTACAGCGATGGGCGTCTCCTTTGTTGAGCTTGCTGACCCTTACCAATCGGTGACCCGGTCACTCAAGTATGCTGTGTTGTTTATCGGATTGGTATTTCTGTCCTACTTCCTTTTTGAGGTATCAACTGGTAAGAGAATCCATCCGGCACAATATATGCTCGTGGGCATTGCGCAGATTGTCTTTTACCTGCTGCTGCTGTCCATTGCTGAGCACACAGGCTTCGATGCCGCCTTTGCCATCGCTGCCATTGCGACGGTCGTTCTCATCTCAACTTACGCTGGATGGGTTTTTAAAAGCCGCAAGTATGGGCTGCGCGCGTTCGTTATTTTTGCTCTTCTGTACGGACTCATTTATCTGTTGCTAGGGTTGGATGACCAAGCCTTGTTGGTTGGCGCCGTAGCCAGCTTCGTAGCCATTGCCGCTGTTATGTATTTCACCCGTCGCATGGACTGGTACGGTTCGACCGCCGGGCAGTCGCACCTGCCGCTATCGAAAGCCGACCGCGCAGTGGAGCCGGGCAGCATCGGAGCAACATAGTTCGTAACGAAGGCGATTGGGGTTGTCGAAGAAATCTTGAGCGAGACGAAGGTGCCTAGCATCGTATGGTCAAGAAAATCGAACAGTTTGAAAAGGCGAGGCATGATATCTGGCTGCGGAGAACCGTATCCTGAAAGCCCAGATCAAGGGTCGACTGCTCCTTTCGGAAGCTGACAAGGTCACGCTCGCGGAGATCGCTCACCTGTGCGCCGCAATAATTCGATCGGATATTCTTGGCCATCGCTGTAACATTGTTACATCCCACTCGCCCTATCCAACAGTACTCGATTTTCGCTTCATCGGATGTTTCTGTTGTCAAAGGGGTTCACTGGTGTGCGAGGGTATGACGAGGGACACGTCGATGATCGCAACCACATCGCGACAATTATGTTGACAGCCGCAGGTGGCGAACATAGATTTGTGACCTATCCCTTCCATACGTAAGTCTCCGAAGTTCTGAAGGAGGACTCGTGGCAGAGCAAGAAAACGCACCATCGAAAAGTAAGCGTCAAGAGCACATAGAGGCTCTTGAGGCGGCCAAGACTTCTTTGAAGGAAACCGAAGAACTGTTTGAGGACTTGGACCTTAAACTCAAAGATCTGAGGAAGAAAATCGATTGTATGCCTCATGATCCACATATAGGTGGCACACAAAAACCATAACGGCGAAAACACGACATAGGAAGCCGAGTTTCAATGCGATGGCGTCGTGCAACGAGCATTTACAGTTATTGGCTGGCGGAGCAGTTCGTACTTGAGAACTACAGGACTGGGGCGTTGCTGTCTGCAAGCCCGGTCACCGCTCGGGTCCTTCAGATTTTTAGCGATTGGCGTTCGTTGGAGGAGGCCCATCGAAAGATACCCGAATACAGCTGCCAGAGTTTGCGGCGGAGCATAGAGGAGCTCGTCCGCCGAACTCTTTTGGTAAGAGAGGGGTCACCTCAGGCTGAGGACGACTTGCGCTTCGCAGAAAGCTGGACTCCGTGGCTGCCGCACGCTGCGGTTCTGCACTTTGGCACGAAAGACATGCCCTACACGAGTTCGCAAGCGCGAACTAACAGTCGGCTGCGTTCATACTTGAGAGAATCTCCACAACCTGACTTCTTCAAGTCCAGCCACAATGTTTTCTCGCAGACCCTGGTTCTTCCAAGGCCCCAAAAACCGCACTCCGACTTTGTTCGTGTCTTGCTCGCGCGTCGTACCCATCGTGAATTTTCGTCGCAGCCGCTGGATCTGAAAGATCTTGCAACATTGCTTTTTTACACTTGGGGAGTAAAGGGCTTTATCGATGCGGGTATTTTAGGTCCCTTGCCTCGAAAGACCAGTCCATCCGCCGGCGCCCGGCACCCGTGTGAGGTTTACGTGCTGGCCCGCAGAGTTACGAATTTGGCCCAGGGACTCTATCATTATGCCTCCAATAAGCATACTTTGGAGAAGATCTCGGCAGGCGTGCCGCGCGGAAGAGCAAGTCAATATTGCGCCGGACAAAAGTGGGTCGACAAGGCGGCCGCGTTGTTCCTGATCACGGCCGTGTTTCCCAGGTCGATGTGGAAGTATCGGTTCCCACGAACTTATCGGACGGTGTTATTAGATGCGGGTCATTTATGCCAGACATTCTGTCTGGTGGCAACCCATCTTCGGCTCGCACCTTTCTGTACCATGGCTCTAAAGGACTCGCTGATTGAGCGGGATCTGGCGATCGACGGCGTCAACGAATCGATTCTTTATGTGGCCGGGGTTGGTCTGCCGCTGCAGCGCTCTTCGCGCTGAGTTGGTTTATCCTTTTCCTGGCATCTTCATACGACGGACCTGCGTGCTCTGTCCCGTCTGCATAGTTCAAGAATGAGTTGAATTGTGCTCTTGCGAGTTCGTTTTTCCCCAGCGCCTGATACAGGATTCCAAGACGATAATGTGTCCCAACGACGGCGGACAAGGCGGGCGAGTCAATGCCGTCAAACAGACGTTCATTGCTGCGGGCCAGCATAATCTCATATTGCTGGGCCGCGTTTTCGCGGTCACCGGCAAGCTCGAAGGCCCTGGCAAGAGTCTCGATTGCCATCGGCGAATTGAAATGCTGGACGCCTAGCTTCGCGGATTCCACACTGGCCGCAAAATGCCCTTCTGCGGCCGCGATTTCAGAGCGCAGCATATCGGAGAACGAATTCAGTGTTGGGGTCTTATTGGCCGACTGATTTAATCTGTAAAGCTGTCTTTGCGCATCACCTACGTAGCCGCAGCGAGCGTACGTGCGCCCGAGCAGAAAGATCTGGTCCGTAGCAACAGGTTCCTGAATCTGCCTAAGAGAGCGCATCAGTGCCTGGCGATCACCGGAGGCTCGATAAAGCTCGGCGAGAAGAATCTGTTTTCGGGACATCTCGTAGGCGTTGCCCATTCCAGCGTCAGCAGCCACGCTATATTCGAGCTGACTTATCGCTTCTCTTACGTTGTCCTGGGCCTGAGCCACATCGGACATGACAGCTCGCGCCTTGCTCGCTGCATCCGCTCCCAATACGAGCATCTGGCGCCACACACCGCTCGCCTCGGTTGTTTTGCCGATTGCGAGATAGGAGCTTCCGACAAGATACATCGCTCGGGCATTATCGGGGCGATCCTGCAACACCACTTTCGCCAAGTCCATGGCGCGTTGAGAATCGCCGCTCAAGAAATAATAGGTTGCCAGGTTGACTCTGGGACCCGGCGAGGGCTGCAGATCAACTGCTCGCTTTGCTTCCGATAACGCCGACTCAAAACGGAATTGACGTCTGTAACATTCTGCCAAGTTGAGATGAACGGCAGGATCCTCCGGTGAGAGCGTAGCTAAGACGCGATAGTGAGAAATCGCGCCCTCGAAGTCGGTCGCAAATAATAGAGAGTCACCTAAGGTCTTCTCTCGCTCCCGTTCGGTGGCCCGGCCAGCAAGTTCAACGGCCCGGGAGTATTCCTTCTCTGCACGGGCTCTGTCACCCAAACCGTCGTAAGCTACGCCGAGATATTCGTGGGCCATTGTGAAGTAATCGTCCAACTCCACCGCCTTCGTAAAGAATGAAACTGCCCCGCGGCGATCTCCAAGGTATAGCTGTCGTTTGCCTAAAGAATAGAGTTTGATCGCCTCAAGCGACGACGAAGTAACCAGTGCCAAAGGTTGCGACGCCTGCTGGATGGCCGTTCTTGACTCGCCCAACCCCCGCCGTATGACTGGCGCAATTTCATCCACGACAGAGGGTAACTGCTCTGGGCGGGAGAACTCTTTTTCAGTGCTTGCGATTAGTTCTCCATTACAATTCGAGACTCTAACCAGAATCAGATAGCTGCTTCCGAGTCTGGAGATTGCGCCTGAGACAACCGAGTGCAGGCCTTCGCGGGCGCAGATCTCGGTGCCTATGGTTTCATCGATGGTCACGGTCGGCGGTTTTTGCATCCTTCTTAGGACTTCAGGCAGCCGGCTTGACGGAAAAATAAGCACCTGGCGCGACTCGCTCAAAGCCGTGGAAATTAGCTCATGGGGAGTCTGATCGAAAACCGGGTCCCCGGTGCGGTTCTGAAAATCCGTTACCAGTATTGAGATATTGGAAATCAGACCGGGTTGGCGGGGCCGATGTTTCAGGTACAACAACCCGGACCCTGCAAAAACAAGGCACAGTATCGCCGCAGCAATCCAGAGAGTTCTTCGGTGACGCGGGCGGGAGCCTCCGGGCCGCACGGGTTGAATCGAAGCAGTTCCACTTCCGGCGGCAAGCCGTTCGAGATCCACTTTCAACTCCCGCGCCGATTGGTAGCGAAGGTTGGGATCCCGATCCAACGACTTCATGATCGCGGCTTCTAGACCGGCGGAAAGCTGGGCATTGAGAAGGCGAGGCCGCACCGGATCGTAATGCAGGATGGCATCGATCAACATCGATGGCAGACGGTCCGGAAAGGCACGCTTACCAGTCGCCATTTCATACAGCACTGCGCCGGCTGCCCAAATATCAGAGCGGGCGTCGGCGGCTTCAGCGCGCAACACCTCAGGCGCCATGTAGGGTAGCGTTCCGCTGAGCGAGATGTTGGTATTAAGGTTGGCGGTCGAAGCCTTTTCGTCGATCGGTTCAATTAGTTTGGCCAAACCAAAGTCGAGAATTTTCAACTTCCCGTCGGGGTTGACTCGGAGATTTCCAGGCTTGAGATCGCGATGGATGACATTCTCGCGGTGCGCCGCTTCCAGGCCACTTGCTAGTTGTATCCCCAAATCCAGGATGGTTTTGTTCGGAAGCGCGCGATGAGCGACCATCTCGTCGAGATTGAAGCCAGGGATGTATTCCGTGACTAAATAATCAATGCCACTTTCCTCACCGAAGTCGAAGGCCATGGCGATGTTGGGATGATTCAGCTTGCCAACCGCCAGCGCCTCCTTACGCAACTGTTTACGCGTAGCATCATCAGCAAACAATCCAGCAGGCAGGATCTTGACTGCGACTTCACGTTGCAGTTGTTCATCACGGGCACGAAAAACCACGCCCATGCCCCCGGCCCCGATCTGTTCGATCAGCCGGTAGTGCCCCAATACCTGCCCGTTGCTGGGGGCCGGGATTGCCATTGCCCGGATATTAGGTCAGTGCGCAAGGGCCGTCAATGGCGCCTGCCGGGGTGAAATGGCTTCCCGCAGAGTCGCGAGGCTCCGGACGGTGAAAAAATCGAACGGTTTGAAAATGCGAGGCTTGCAGCCTCGAAGCCCAACCCAAGATGACGTCTCGGCTATATGACTGAGACAGTGATTGCGATGCGCCTGACTTGATCCTCAGCGCCCCCAGCCGAGCATCGATTCGAGCGTTCCATCCCGCAATCTTTCTTCCCAGTCAAGCTGCCCTACCGGAGAGCCACAACGGGACTTGGCCAGACGGTAGTCGGTGTAATAGGCGCCTCGGACGCGAGCACAATCTACCTGGGTGCTCTGCCTGACGGTTGGTGTACCTTTTGGCGCGCCTGCTCGGGCGTAGTTCGATGGAGCTGCCGGCACACAACACCAGCCTTGCTCCACTGGCGGACTTCCCTTGGCCAGGCCGACGCCACTCAGTCGCACCGATTGCGTCTGCGAGCTGGAGCTTAGCGACATCACCGCCTGGCGGTTGCCTGATTGTTGCGGAACGAAGGCCATCGAGATCACACAACTTCCCCTTGCCGGAATTGTGAGGTTGGAGCAATTGCTTCCGACCTGTCGAAACTCGCTTCCATTTCCTCCTGCCCAGGACGCGCGAATCTGTACCGGGGCTGTCCCTGGGTTGGTAAGCGTGATGGGCCGGCCCTTGGTGGGAGTGCCGAGCGCCGTTCGGCCGAAGTCGACTTCACCCGGGCTGACCATGAAACCTGTCATCGTGGGAGGGGCGGTGCCGGTGCTCACTCCTATTCCGTTGAGTCGCACCGATTGCACCTGTGACTGGGAAGCCAAGGTGAGCTCGGCCTGCCGGTTGCCCGCATCTTTCGGAGCGAATGTCAGTGAGATCGAACAGTTCCCGTGGGCTGGAATTGTGTTGTTCTGGCAGTTGCCGGGGAAGAACCGAAAGTCGCCGCCGTTGCCGCCCTGCACGCTGCCGACACGCAACTGGATCGGATCGGGGTTGGGATTGCCGAGCACGATGGGCCTGCCTTTTGTCTGCGTCCCAACCTGCACGCTGCCAAAGTCAACCTGGGTGGGGACAACCGTAAAGCCGGTTGCTACGCTCTTGGCCAGTCCGGTGCCACTCAATCGAACGGTCTGCAGCTGTACTGGCGAGTCGGAGGCCAGTGTGATCTGGCTTTGTACTGTGCCGGCGCCCTGAGGACTAAAGGCCACCACGATAATGCAACTCCCATGGGCTGGAATTGCATTGTTCGGGCAATTGCCGCCGAGGAAACGGAAGTCGCCACGTCCCGTCGGCGGCATCGTCGCACGCAGTTGAATAGGATCCGATCCCGGATTGCTGAGCGTTATCGATCGGCTTGGCGACTGCACCCCGACCTGCAGCTCGCCGAATGCGACGTCAGTAGGATTCGTCGTAAAGCCCGGCTGTGCCGGTCGGGGCGGAGCGCTGGCAGTCCCGGTGAGCGGGACGCGCACCGGCGAGCCCCCGGCGATCGCTACGACCAGCACTGCACTGCGTCCCGCCTGGGATGAGCCGATCATCGGCGATTGCGGAGCAAAGCCGACGTTTAATGAGCATTCGTCCCGCGGTGCAAGGCTGCGGCCGCGACAATTGACATCGTTGACGGAAAAATCTTGAGAGGACTGTCCTTCCACTGAAAAGCTCTGGACCTGCGCCGGCGCTGTGCCGACGCTGGTGAGAGTCAGGCGTTGGGCCGGGCTGCTGGCGCGTAGTTCCTGGCTGCCAAACCTGCATTCTTCCGGCTGTGCTAACACCTGCGGGACCCGAGTCACGACTGGGGGAGCAGGACCAGTGCCACCTCCGGTGGGCTGGCCCGTGTGGCCGCCTGAAGGCTGCCCGCCCGTACCTCTGGGCGGTGGCGACGGTGGCGGCTGTGATGGCAACACTCCATATCCGATCAGAGCAATCTCTTGCGGCCCGCCACCCGCATTGTTGCCGACGGAGAGGCGCGCCACATGCTGTCCCTGAGATCTGGGTGTGAAACGAACCTGCAAGCTGCAGTCGGTGCCGGGGGCAAGCTCGGAGCCAGCACATTTGTTCTCCGCTACGAACTCGCTGACGCCTTCCCCGCTGATTTGTACCTGCTCTGTCTTGAGAGGGGCCTGCCCCGTGCTGGCGATGGTCACTGTACCCACGGCCGTCTTCCCAACCTCTTGTTTGCCGAAGTTGAGTGGGGCAGGGGTTAGCCTGACCCCGGCGCTGGGTGTAACGGTGCCATTGCCGGAGATGGGGACCTGGTGCGAGTCATCCCCCGAATTGTCCTGGATCACTAGGCGAGCGGTGCGATTTCCCGCTTCGACGGGCTTAAACCGGACCGTTACAGTGCAACTCTGTCCGGCGGCAATCGTAGTTCCTCGGCATGACGCGGAATCAATTTCAAAGCTGTTGGTTTCGTCTGACAGTGCGATGTCGCTCACGGTGACCGGTTGGTCGCTGGTGTTGGTAAGGGTGATAGGTTGGCCCTCGCTGACGGCGCCGGTGGTCTGATCGGCAAAAGTCAACGCCATCGGAGCGATGGTGAGGTCCACCCTCTCAGTCCCAGCGCCGATCAATGGCACGCTCTGTGGACTGTCGTTGGCGTCGTCGGCCAGGATCAACGTGGCGCGGCGCTCTCCGGCCGCAGATGGTTGAAACCGCAGAGTGATCTGACATGTCTGGTTGGGCAACGTGGGTCCGGCCGCGCAACCATTCCCGGTCACTTTGAAATCGCCCGCATGGTTGCCGGCGACCACCACATCGCGCACATTCAACGCCGCGTTTCCTTCGTTGCGGACAGCCAGAATTTTTTCTGTGCCGGCCGACTGCACGGGCAATACTCCAAAGGACAGGCTCGGCGGCAGCGATGCTATCGCTGGTCCGCGGCGCGCGTAAACCACGGCGAGCAGCGCGCCCAACAGCAACAGACTGACGGTGACGCCGCGGGGCGCGCGCCGCTGCTCTCGCTCCGCCTCACGCTGCGAAGGCAGCTGCGCCTGGAGATCGAGTTTCCATGGCATGACGTCCTCCCGAGAACTGCCCGGGGCGCGGGAAAGCGCCCGCCACTGCTATGCTCCTCCCGCGGATTTGCGTTCGCCGGCAAGCTTTGCTTCTGCCGGTGAAAGCAGGGTCACGGTACCGCTGATATGGATGGGTTCGTCTGCCGTCTTGGGCGCACCGCCGCCGGCGCTAGGAACTTTCAGCAGGGCCGCAACCCGGTCCGACCCAGCTACCAGCACTAGCGTCGTCAAGAACGCATCGGCCAGACGATTAGGCGGAAACCCCAGCGCGGAAAAGATGCTCAGGTTGCCATAGAAGTACACTGCTAGGCCAAGAATGCAAGCCATCACGAAGTAGATGAGTTTGTACGATTTTTCCGCCTGGGCACGAGTCGGCCCATCTATCGCCGAGGGATCGGCCCATTTCCATCGGAACGACAAGAGAAACAGGCACGCGGTAACCGTGCGATCAATGGCGAAAGCTGCAATCGCAATCGCAGCCACCATGGTGACAGGATCGAGTGGCTTCATACGGATGCCTCCTGAGATTGGTGTGTTCCTAGTCTCAAACCAAGCTGCGCGCGCGTTATCTGCACGGCGCGGTGAAGAGGTGTGCTTCAGTGGCTCGGATTTGCTTGCTCGCCCCGACTAGCGCCCCAACAGTTGCGCTGTCCGGCCGCTGGCCTCCCGTTCTGAGCGGGAATTGTACCCCGAGTTTGGTCCGGCGGGGTGATTCACCAGCAAGAAAACGATGAACTGGGCGGAATCGATCCGGAAGAGCGCCTAGTTCCTTTGCCCGATTTCTCCGGCGAAATGCTTCAGGGCGCCTCATTAGACCGCGCCGTGATGCGGTTGCGAACGTCCCATAATTCCCTGTAAAAAAGATGCTCCATGCGCTGGTGCAAGACCTCGACCGGTGTCCCCATCGTACCCACCACCCCGCCACCAATAATGCGTTGTGCCAGCTTGAGATGGTGAAAGCGGAACAAATGCATGCGCTCGTCGAAATCGAGCAGGCGCTCGGCTACATCATGCAACCCGAAGAACTCGGCATGGCGGAGGTAAAGATCGTCGAGCGTGAGACCGGCTTCTTGCAGTTGATGATCGAAGGCCAGTCCCAGGCGTGGTCCGACGTGCAGCAGAGACAGAAAGCCGGGAGAATCGAGACCGCTGCCATGGCCAAGTCCTCGGCGGATGATCTGATAGTCATAGGGAGTAATCGTCTCCAGCACGTGCAGGAGACTGATGGGGTATTCCAATTGCGAGTTGGCACGGCGGATGAGGCGCGCGGCATTGAGAAAGTCTCCCTCGGCAATGTGCTCGAGCGCGCGCTCTAGCTCGAATGCGGCGCCCTTCATCAGCAGCTCGGAAGCCTGATGTACCACCTGAAAGGTGAGCTCGTCTTTGTGAAGAAGTTCGTCCGGCTTCTTCTGCAAAGCCAACAGTTCGTCAGTGCGCAGGTAGCGTTCGTAGTCGGATGCTCCCTGACCGGGAAGTATCGGTGTACGCAGATCGTCGGGTTTGTTCATGCAGTGTGAGAGGTCCTTTGTGCCACAGGCATCTGGAAATCGTATCACCTGAATCGCGCAACGGTCTTTCGTGGCCGCAACTCCGGTGGACAACGCGTGGGCAGGAGCAATAGACTCTGGAGATTCGCGGACGCCTCTGCGATTCCTTCTTCCCATGAGACTTGTGACCTTTGAGAATCCGGTTCGGCAATCGCGAATCGGCGCTGTGACCAGCGACGGACGGATCGTCGACCTGAATTCCGCCGCCGCCCTTTACTTGCGCGACGTCCATCAGGAGCGAGAGTATGCCAAATTGGCGGACGCTGTAGTGCCTGCCGACATGCGCGCTTTGTTTGAGGGCGGTGACACGAGTCTTGACGGTGCCCGCATGGCATTTGAGTACGCTTTGGAACGAGAGGAGCAGAAGGACAACGTGGCCGGGGTGCACGGCGAGCCGGTGTTCTACGCTGCTTCCGATGTCAAGGTGAAAGCACCTATCCTCCCGAAGAAGTTCTTTCATACTGCGGGAAATTTTCGAGAACATCACGAAGAAGCGACCAAGGCGGGATTCTCCCACCCGGTAATGCCTTGGATTGTGTTCTTTCAGAACGTGGATGCCATCATTGGTCACGAGGAGGCCGTGGTTTACCCGGAGCAGCTTACCCAGGAACTCGACTACGAGTTGGAATTGGCTGTGGTGTTGAAGAAGGCCGGCAAGTACTTCACGCCGGAGGAAGCCAGCAGCTACGTTGGCGGCTATGTCATTTTCAATGACATCACGGCGCGCGACATCCAGCGGCGGGAGATGAAATCGGGCGTCTTCAGCTTCTGCAAGGGCATTGACACGTTTTGCCCTCTGGGACCGTGGATCGTGACCGCCGACGAAATATCCGATCCGCACAACCTGGCCATGGAACTGCGCGTGAATGGCGAACCGCGCCAGCGCTCTCATTCGAGCAAGATGTCGGTGAAGATTCCCGAGATTTTGTCCCACTACTCGCCCATGGGATACAGCGCAGGAGACGTAGTATCGACCGGGACCGTGTCAGGCGTGGCAGCTTTCAGCGGTGATCCCAAGGCCTGGTATCTGAAGGTGGGGGACGTAATGGAATGCGAGATTGAGAAGATCGGCGTTCTGCGTAATCGGGTCATCTCCTGGGAAGAGGCTTACGGCCGCAAGCCCGAAGCGATGGCGACGCAGGAGACCTGACCATGGCGAGCACTGGCAAGGGGCAAGTCTGGGTCAGCGAACTGAATGCGCGGCCGGAAATTCGCTCTGCTTTTCCATCCGGCACAGTGCGCTTCTATGACACTACGCTGCGCGACGGGGAGCAGACGGTTGGAGTCGTGCTTTCTCCGCAACAGAAGCTGGAAATCGCCCGGCAACTGGACACTCTGGGTGTGGGTCGCATCGAAGCCGGCTTTCCCAAGGTCTCTCCCGACGATGTTGAAGCCATTCAGTTGATGCAGGCGGCAGGACTCAAAGCCGAGCTTTGGGGATTTTCACGAGCACTAAGGGCCGATGTTGAAGAGTTGGTCCGGCTTGGGCTGCGTGCTTCGGTGATCGAAGCGCCGACGAGTGACATCAAGCTCAAGGCGTATGGGATCACTCGCGACGAGGTCGTCCGCCGTGTCACTGAAGCGATATCGTTCGCCAAGCAGAACGCAATTACGATTGCCTTTTTCGCGGTGGACGGTACGCGGACGGATCTCGACTTCCTGAGAAAGATGTATCTGACTGCTTTAGAGGCGGGGGCGGCGGAGATCGTCGTCGTGGACACCATCGGCGCGTGTGGGCCGGAAGCGGTCGAGTTCCTGGTCCGTCAAACTTGTGAATGGGTTGGACCGGCAGTGCCTGTGCACTTTCACGGGCACAACGATTTCGGAATGGCCACTGCATGCGGGGTAGCAGCCGTCCGCGCCGGTGCTTCGTGGATACAAGGCACAATTAATGGAATGGGCGAACGCGCAGGGAACGCAGACATCGCTGAGATTGCCTTGGCGCTTCGCTGCCTCTACGATGTGCCCGTCGCTTTGGACCTTGCCAGAGTCCGTGAGGTGTCCGAGGTCGTCCGGAAGGCGAGTGGTTACAGGCTCGAAGCGTGGAAGCCTTTGGTCGGCGAAAATCTCTTTACCCGCGAGAGCGGCGCCGTGGCCAGCCAGTTTCACATTCCCGAAGCGATTGAGCCGTATTCCGCCGATCTCGTAGGCGCCGATCGGCGCATTGTGCTGGGGAAAAAGAGCGGCCTCGACAGTATCGACCTCAAGGCGAAAGAACTGCGGGTAGTGATTGCAGCGGAGCAGCGCGGACCCATACTGGCGGCCGTGAAGAAGCGCGCCATCGCGAAGCGAGGGTTGATCTCTGACGAGGAATTCCTTCAGATCGTCAAAGAATCGGCTGGCGCTGCTACAGAGCTCGGTACTTCCTGAAATGCGGAAGGACTGCTTCGCCGAATAACCTGGCCTGCCCGGTTCGGTCATCGCCCCAAATTTCAAGCATGATGTGTGTACAGCCAGCGGCGCGATAGTCCTCGAGTTGCTGGATGCACTCGTCCGGCGTTCCAGCAACGGCGCATACCTTGCGAAAGACCTCGTCCGTAACAGCTTTGGCAGCAGCTTTTCGGCCGCCTTTTTCCATCGCGTCGGCAACCGGCTGAAGCTCCTCAAAGGTCAGCCCCGCGCTTTGCAGCAGAACGTCTGCAGCGCCTTTGATGTTCTGTACCTTGTTGGCAAGGTACATTGCGGCCTGTTCGCGGGCCCCTTCTTTGCCCTTCGCGGAGTCCCGAGCAATGCTGCCTACAATTACCGAGCCTAAGATGAGCTTGCTGGGACCCTTGCCGGCCTTGCGGGCTCCCTCTTCCATGTTCAGGCGCGAATAGCGCACAAAAGCAGGGGTGGTGATACTTGCTGTTAGCAAACCGTCGCCGATCGCGCCCGACATCTTCTGCAGCACAGGGCCAGTCGCGGCAACGTAAATAGGAGGAACACCACGCGGCGTGTGAGCGTCCGCCTTGAGCGGCGGAACGTTCGCCTGAAACACTTTCCCCTGGTACTGAAATGCTTCGCCTTGAAGGACGCCCTTTACGATCTCGATACTTTCCCGCATGACCGTCGCCGGGCCTATCTTCTCGCCTTCGCCCTCGCCGATTTCTTTCATAAAAATCTTGGACGCCCCCAGGCCCAGCATGAAGCGATCGCCGGCCAGGTCCTGCATAACCCTTGCCTCCATGGCGATCTGCACCGGGTGGCGCGTGTAAGGCGAGATGATCCCCCAGCCCAACTGAATGCGCTGCGTTTCCGCGGCGATCACGGCAAGCACAGCCGTGGAGGAGCGCGCCTCAAACGAGTGTTTGCGCCACCACGGATAGGCCTCAGCAATCCAGAAGGCGTCGAAACCGGCCTCTTCACAGGCCCGCGCCATGGCAACGGTCTCGTGTACTGGTTCCATGCTCAGTTGCAGCACACCGATGTTGAAGGGAACAGTCATGTCAGTGTCACTAGTTGGGCAGCTCAGGCTGGATCAGTCCAGGAGTGCTCCAGTCCTTTGACGAGCTCCCACATTGCACGATTAAGGGGCGTGGCGACTCCGAATTGCTCCCCCCAGCGGACAATCGCTCCGTTCATGAAATCGACCTCCGTTGGGCGCTTGGCGAGGACATCCTGAAGCATGCTGGCGCGATGCTTGCCCGGCGCATCAGCGCCTTTATGGACCATCTGCCGAGGATCTCCATGCAACTCGATGCTCATCGCTTTGGCTACTGCTTCGCCTTCTGCAATCAACGCTTCAAACAACTCTCCAGTCGGCGAGAAACGCGTTGCTGCCCCATGATGCAACAGTGTGAGTGCACCGACAGGATTCGTCGAGGCATTGAAGATCAGCTTGGTCCATTGGGCGCCGCGTGCATCGGCGAGGGCAATGGTGTTCATGCCTGCGCGCGACATCAGCCCCGCAAGCTCCACCACTTTGTTCATCGGGGTCTGCGTCGGCTCGAACGGCCCAATCCAGGTATCACCCTTGATGTCGTAACCTATGTGTCCGGGAGCAATCGGATGACCCGCGGGAAATGTCGTTCCTCGAATCACGTACTTCACATGTTCGGCGAGAATCTCTTCATTCCCCACGCCGTTCTGGACGGAACACACTGCCGAGGTATCTCCGAAGGCGTGGGCTGTTTGCTCAATGGCATGGCGCGTGTGAATGGCTTTGGTAGCGACGATGCCATAGTCACAGGTCGGCAACTCTCTGGGATCACTGGTTGCATGGACCTGGGCCGTAAAGTCGGCAGCCCCGGAGAGCTTCAGACCATTTCTGCGAATCGCGTCAGTATGATCTTTCCAGACATCGTAGGCCCAGATCTCAGCCTCTCCCGCCTTTGCCAGGTGCGCTGCGAACAGACTTCCCACCGCTCCGCAACCCACAATGCAAATTCTCATCGGAAAAGCTCCTGGTACTTTTCACACGCCTACTGTTCCCGGGTTTCCTGCCCGGCAAAGAAACGCCACGGCACATCCGCCAGACACTCGCCTTCTGTTTTGCCGACGCGATAGGTGTCCTGCGTGTAAAGGCAGACCTTGCCATCGCGATCCACGACTTGCGGATGGAGGGAGAAGACCATGTTCTCCTCCAGCGGAACGTCGCTCTGGGCGCCGATCGCGGGATACTCCAGCATAGTGGTGCCGATGGAATGCCCCGATAAGTGTCCCAACGCGAAGCCGTGTTTAGCAAAAGTCTCGGCTACCACGCGATGCACCGTGCTGGCCATTTCGCCGGCTCTCATCTGCTTGCGGGCAGACTCAAGGGCCAGTGGGTAGGCGTCAGCCATTTTCTGCGTGGTTGTACTTGGCTTGCCACGCAGCAAGGGACGAGAAAACTCCACCCAGTATCCGCCGGCGCCGGTCACCTCCAGCGAGTACAGCAGCAGATCGTCAGCTTCGACCACGCGATGACCCGGAACTTTGAAGAACGCCTCCGCTTCACCGTGCTTTCCCGAGAGCAGAATGTTCATCATTCGCGGACCTGCTCCTCGGGCGAAAAAGCGTTCGACCGCCGGGGCCATGATTTGCGCCTCGGTCTTGCCGGGCTGGTATGCGCCAATCAGCGCCCAGAAACCGTCGAGAACAATGTCCATCGCATCGCGCACTTCGGCGAGTTCTTCGTCGCTCTTGACGGCGCGGGCCATGTCAAACTGCTTGTCGAATGGAACCAGTTCCACAGATCGGCCAGAGAGTTCACGGTAGTCGCGCACGGCCATGACGAAACTCATGCCGTAAACACCCAGACGTTTCCAGCGCCGCTCAATGGAAATGTCGCGAATCCATTGCCCGGGAACCTCGGGCCAAACATGGTCCTTCACCCACGGCTTGCCCTTGTCGCCAATCCACCGTGCCTCCTTAGGGAACACCAGAGTCGGTTCACCCTCTAGCGAAAACAGGACGTACACATAGCGATGGACGATCTCAAAACCCGACATGTAGAGAACCGCGCCCTCGAAACCTGCGTATTGGTTGCCGCAGACCAGCAGGGCGTCCAGGCCCTCCTTCTCCATCTGCGCCCGGACGTTCTTGTACCGGCGTTCAACTTCCTGCTTGCTTGGCAAGTGCGACCTCGGGGCCAATCGGCTAGTCACGAATCGATTCCGCAGAGTTCGGCGGCAGTCAGCGCATAAATCCTGGCGATTTCTACCAGCGTCTGAATCTTTACCTTCTCGCCTTCTTTGTCTCGCGGGCCGCTGGAAGGCCCATAGTTCACCGTTTCGATACCGTAACGACTGAGCACGCTTGCATCCGAGCACCAGGTGACCACCTCGCGCTCAGGAGGCTTGCCCATGATCCGCTCATGATTCGCCGCGATGGCCCGAATCATTTCGTGCCCCTCGTCGATACGGGCGCCCGGAACCGACACGTAGGTTTCAAACTCCAGCCCCCAGTCCGGATGCTGCCGTTTCATCTCCAGAAACAGAGTTTGTACTTCACGGCGCACATCGCCCATGGGAATTGTCGGTGGGACGCGCACATCCAGGAACAGGTCGGTCTTTTCCGGAGTGCGACTTGCGCGCCACGCGTGACCGCCGCGAATCGCGCCAAGATTGACAATTGCTTTCTTTCCTCCGTGGGACGCCTTGCTTTCCCAGTTGGCGATCCACTTCAGAATCGGGCCCATCAGTGCATGCATCCGGCGAATGGAGTTCATCTCTTCGCGGCCTTCGCAGAACGCGGTATGCACGTAGATTCCGGTACACGAGATGCGCACCCACATCGATCCAAAGTGTTCGAGGACGAGGTGCATGTCGGTTGGTTCCCCCAAGATGCACATGTCAGGCAGGACTCCGTGATTTACGAGATAGTGGGTGCCGAAACCATAGCCGCGATATTCCTTACCCTGGAACTCGCCCCACTGCGTTTTTTCTATCTCGCCGGCAACTGCCGCAATAATCACGTCGCCCCTCAGCCGGATGCCTGCCCGCTGCAGCGCTTTTACGGCTTGCGTGTAGCAGACCAGGGCGCCCTTCATGTTGTAAATTCCAAGTCCGTAAATAAATCCGCTCTTCACGACGGCGTTTGGCTTGTAGCCAAGGCCGGTCAGGAATTCTTCGCGGCCGGTGTTTGAGGTGTCCATGTGGCCGTTGAACATGAGGTTCTTGCCGCCGCCGCTGCCGATCCAACGCCCCACCACGTTGGCGCGGCCCTCTTCCACCTCTTGCCACGTAACCTGCAAGCCGAGCTGCTGCATGGCGCTTTGCATGTACTGCGCCATCAGAAGTTCTTCGCCGGTAGGACTGGGAATATTAATCACGTCGCAGGCCATGGCGACGATCTCCTCTTCCTTCACCTCGGCGAGAATCTTCTTGACCAGATCCGCACCGAGCTTTGAGCTTCGTTCTTTCTTTACTCTAGGCAAACTTACCTTCACTTTTCTTGTTAATCAAACGGTACGCCAGCCGAAAATCGTCCGGATCGGAGCAAAGCTTTTCGTTGCCATTGCCGGTGATGTGGAAGTTGTCTTCCAGCCGTAGTCCGCCGCCGCCGGGCCAGTAAACTCCGGGCTCGATGGCCAGCACCATGCCCTTTTTCATTGTTCCCGTGCCCGCCTGGTGAGCATAGGGAGGCTCGTGCGCCCGGGCGCCAACGCCATGACAGATCGGATGAGACGGCTGTCCGGGATAGCCACCTTCTGCAATACGCGCGCGGACCAATCGATCAAGCTCCGGAAAGCTGGCACCGTCTCGCGCGAACGCAGCTGCTTCGTTGAATACCTTCAGCAACAAATCCAGGAGCTTCTGATACTCCGGAGTCAGTTCGCCCGGGCACGCGTTTTTGGTCAGGTCGGTCCAATAGCCATCGGCGCAAACCCATATCTCGAACAGGGTCGGCTCGTTTTTCTGGATCGGGCGGTCACCAGTCGCGGTGAAGGTGGCAATCCCCTTGCCCGACCATACGAGGGTGAACGCGCGCGCCATCTCAACTTTTCCTTTGTAGCCCACTCCCAGACCGTGAACGAAGCCCTCATACATGCCGCCGACCTCACTCTCCTTCATGCCCGGCTTCATGTGTTCGCGGGTGTAGTCCATGGCCAGCGCCGCCAGTTCGTTGGCCAGTCGCATGCGCTCAATTTCCTGGGGAGTCTTGATGGCCCGGGCTTCACTGAGCAGAGGAGTGGCGTCCACCACCTGCCCGGAAATTTTTCGGAACGCGTCGAAGAAGAACTGTGTCGGGGTAGTTGGCTCGCCCACCATACGATCGGCACTCTGCGTTCCCATGTTCAGTTCGACTGCCACTTTGTCGGTGAGGCCGCGGCGCTTCAGCACCTCAAGTGCGAGATCGAGCGAGCGAAAGGTTGGTGGTCGTGGATCTCGCTCGTCGTATCCTTTGAAAAGCCGCATGTCTTGAGTCCAGGAGTTGCGCTGCGCATCCGCCAGTTGCGGCTCCAGCACGATAAGCGTGGGTTCTCCCTCACGGGGGAACACGACCGCGTCATAGCCCTTCATACACCAGTAGTTCGTGAGATAGAGGACGTTGTCGGGCGCGCGGACGACGAGCGCGCTGACGTCCTGGTCCTTCATCATGCCACGTACCCGATTCAGCTTCGACTCATCGATAGGCCAAACCATCGTTCTTCCTCAGTCAATTTTCCCGATACTGTTGTGCGCGACCACCGGCTGGTTCTCATCCTTGAAAGTCCAACCTGCTTCCTTACCTCGAATCAGCCGATAAATCGCCGTGTGCAAGGGAGCAAGTACGCCGGCACGCTGCGCCTCACGTGCAATTGCACCGCTGAGAAAATCCACCTCAGTTGGCAAGTGTTGGCGCACATCGCTCAGCATAGACGGCGGATGGTTCGTCATTGCGCCAATCTTGTTCATCTCCCAAGGGTCCTCGTGGAGCTCGATTCCCGCCGCCGCGGCCACGCGCTTTCCTTCATCAATCAGGGCGTGAAGCAAATGTCCCAGGTCGGCGAATTCTTCTTCCGCCGCAAAATGGGGAGAATGTGGAAGCCCAGTCAGAGCCGACACGCCGTTGACCGACGCGTTGAAAATGAGTTTCGACCACTGCGCCGGACGCGCGTCCTTGAGAGCCTCGGCCTTCAACCCACTCTTTACCAGCAAATCTGCGATTTCCTGCACAACGGCAAATGGTGCCTGCCGGGGTTCGAATGGTCCAAGCCATGTGGCTGTGTTCAGTTCGTGTTGCACGTGCGTGTCGCTATGCCGCGTGCCACTCATGAAGGTGGTCCCGCGGATCACGTAGCCCCGGGTATGTTCGGCGAGAATCTCTTCGGTTCCCAAACCGTTTTGCGCCGAAACCACTGCACCCTGATCGAACCGGCTACCGAGCTTCGCCATCGACTCCTCGACTTGCGTTACCTTGGTCGCCACAATGCCGAGATCGAAATCCGGCAGCTCTGCCGGGTCCGTAGTCGCTCGCAGCGAAACGGAAAAATTATGGGTTCCTGACACGCGCAAACCATCGCGATTCAGGGCATCAGCATGGTCCCGCCGTCGAACCAGGGCCCAAACCTCGGCGACCCGCGCCAGATGTGCGGCGTACAGACTGCCGATGGCCCCGCACCCGATAATGCAGACGCGCTTCATTCGCTTGATCTACGCTCGCCGCTCTACCTTCACCAGGTCGTCGACCCGGCCAATCTCTCCCTTGAGCGCTCGAAACAGGCTGTCGGGATTGTTGAACGAGTCCGCAATAAAAATTCGCTTATCGAACAGAGCATCCTGCAGAGCGGCGGAGATGGTATGGATGGGCGCGGCCCCGCCCTCGCCCATTCCCTTGGCGCCGCTATAGCTGTGCGGCGACGGGGTCTCGATGTGGCCATATTTCACCGTCGGCATGTTCATCGAGGTGATGGGAATGTAATCACTGAAGGTGCTGGTTAACATGTTGCCCACGGAATCGTAAACGCAAGTTTCCAGCAACGCGGCCCCGATCCCATGTGCGGTCGCGCCGTACACCTGGCCTTCCACAATCGGTGGGTTAATGACGGTCCCGCAGTCATCCACGGCCACATAGTCCAAGATCTTGGGGATAAAAGTTTCCCGGTCGATCTCGACGACCGCAATATGCAACTGCGAGGCATAGGTCATCGTCAGGTTTCCATATTTCCTCTTGGTGTCAGGAACTTTGAACGGCGCCCGCCAGATGTACCGGCAATTCAAAGTCACGTCGTGCATTTCAACCGGAAGCACAGCGCTGTTTACGTTCACGATATTCGCCAGGCCCCAGTAGTTGATCGACTTGCCGTTGCTCTTCGAGCGAAGCTCCGGGCCCTGGGCTCCAACGCCGAACTCGACATCCTCTTCTTTGCTATCGAGCACAAAGGCCGCGAGACGCTTCATCTCCGATTTCAGTTTTTGCGCAGCGCCGTGGACTGCCGACAAGCCCGAGACCGCAAACTGGCTGGCGTAGGTTCCGGAGAATCCGGTGTGCACGTTGCGCTCAGTGTCAAAACCGGTACGCACCGTAATCAAGTCGGGGTGGATATTGAGTACGTCGGCCACCACCTGGGCCGCCGTTGTCTCGTGTCCCTGTCCCTGCGGACACGAACCGACCGCCACCACCACCTCCCCGTAGATGTCGAGCTTGCAGTTCGCCCCCTGAGAGTTGCCCGAAAAAGGAGCGCCCGGGTTCACAATCTGCGACTGCCCAAAATTGTTCGTGCCCGAGTCGAGCGTGGTTCCGATGCCGATCCCGAGCATGCGCCCGTCCTTGCGGGCCTCAACCTGTTTTTTCTTCCAGCTATCCCATCCAATCAGTTGCTTGGCAACTTCCATCATCTTGGGATAGTTCCCTGAGTCGTAGATGCAGCCGTTCGGCGTCGTGTAAGGAAACTCCTCGGGCCGGATGTAATTGCGCAGCCGCATCACGTCGGCCGGGATTCCCAGTTCGTGCGCGCAAATATCGACCACTCGCTCCAGAAACCACAGGTGCTGCATGCGCGAGTAGCCTCGATTGGGGCCGACCGGGCACTTATTCGTCACCGCCTGGCTAAAGTCGATCCGCGCGTTCTTAAACCGATATACGCCCGGGAACACCTGGGACCAGATGACGCAACCCAGGGGCTCGTAGCGCGGATAGGCGCCGCAATCGTCGATGTGGCGCGAGGTGATGGCAGTGATCACGCCGTCTTTGTTCAGCGCCACACGCGTGTCACGGAACGTGCGCTCGTTTCCGTGGGCGCTGGAGATCATGTGCTCGGAGCGTGTTTCAACCCACTTGACGGGCCGTCCGCCGGCTTTCTTCGAAGCCAGCGCGCACACGGCCATCTGCGGATAGCTGGTGATCTTGATGCCGAAACTGCCTCCGATATCGGAGGTCTGCACGCGGATGCGGTCGATGTGAACGTTAAGGTGGGCGGCCAGGAACTGAATGGCAAACGACGGGAAAGAGTTGTTGCACCAATAATAGATGCGCTCGTCCTTCGGGTCCCACTGAGCGATGACGACGTTGGTTTCAAGCGGCGTGCTGGAGAAGCGGTGGAAGTGCATGCGGTCGATCTCAACCACCGAGGCAGCCTCGCGAAACGCCGTCTCTACATCTCCATACTCGAAAACTCCGCCCCAGACTTTGTTGGTGCCGGCTTCGTCATGCAGGATGCTGGCATCGGTCAGTGCCTGTTCTGCATCCACAACCGGATCGAGTTCCGCATACTCGACCTGGACAGCTTCGGCCGCGTCGTCGGCAATACCAGGAGAAACTGCCGCCACCGCGGCCACTGGCTCACCCTGGTATCGGACCTTGGAGATTGCGACAGGATAATCCAGGATCTTGCCGCCAGCATCGGCAGCAATCTCAATGAACGGCCGGGTTTGTGAGGCAATCTCTGGACCAGTTAGCGTACAGATGACGCCCGGAATCTTTTCCGCATCTGCGGTATCGAGGTTGACAATGTTCGCGTGGGCGTACGATGACCGCACAAACCGCAGATAGACCATTTCACGCAACTTGATGTCGTCGGCAAACTTGCCGCGTCCACGCAGGAGGCGGTCCTCCTCTTTGCGCGGCATCGCTTTGCCTACCCAGCCTTTGCCTTCGACGCTCACACTGTGCTCCCACTCGCGTTGTGCAGGGCGGCCTGCAACCCGTCAATGAGCTTCTGGACCTGTTTCCTGCCAAGGGGTTCCAGTACACCTCCGGCCACGGAGGTGAGACGGCCGAACACCTGCGCCTCTCCTTGCCACGCAACCTTTGTAGTACCGCTTTCCGCCGGCATCAAGTCAAAGGTCGCGACCACGCTCACATTGCCGCCCGCCACACTTCCTTGCCCCTTGTACTGCGCGTGACTGGGACGCAGAGACTCCGCCAGATGCAATTTCACATTGGCAATACCCTTGATGTGAGAGATGCCCACATTTACCTGGACTGTGAAGTGCTCCGCGTCCTGCACCGTGACCCCGCGAAACTCCGGTAGCAGCGGGCCAAACCGGTTGGGGTCGGTGAGGAACTCGAACACTTCTTCCGGCAGGCGCTGCACTTCGAACTCGCCGGCAAACTTGATCGGCACTCTCTATGTCCTCTTCATATTCTGGCTCGCCAGTCGGATCGCCTTGAAGATGTTCTGATATCCGGTACAGCGGCAGGTATTCCCCGCTATGGCCTTGCGGATATCGTTCTCGCTGGGCTCGGGATTCCTGGTAACCAACTGCAAGGTTGAGAGCATTAGACCCGGGGTGCAGTAGCCGCATTGCAAACCGTACGAGTCTCCAAAGGCCTTCTGGATGGGATGCATCTGACCATCTTTCTCCAGTCCTTCCACGGTTACGATCTCTGCGCCGTCGGCCTGCACCGCGAACATGGTGCACGACTTCACCGTCTCGCCATTCATCAGGACCGTGCAGGCCCCGCAGTAGGTGGTGTCGCACCCAACATGCGTGCCGGTAAGATCAAGCTCTTCGCGCAGCAGTTGCACCAGCAGCAGACGGGGTTCAACCGTTACCGAATGCGGCTTGCCGTTGACCTTTAGCTGGATCGCGACGTTCTCCACCGTCTCAGGCATAAATATGGCTCACCTCAATGTGTTTGCCCTGCGCCCGCTGCACCGCCACTGCAATGGCCCGCTTTACCAGGGCAGCGACCAGCGCCCGCTTGTATTCTGCTGACCCGCGCATGTCGGGCAGCGGATCGGCTGCTTCACGCGCGGCTTCCATCGCTACGCCCAGGGCTTTGCCGTCGATGTCGCGCCCGCGCAGGGCCGCTTCCGCCTCGGTGGCTCGCACCGGCATCAACCCAACGCAGCCCATGACGATGGCGACGTTCTTGCAAACTTCTCCCTCCATCGTCAACTGGACGGCCGCACTGGCCGTCGGATACACCGGGGCAGAACGCTTGAATGCCAGGTAGGCGCCTCCGCTTCCTTTCTCTGGGACCTTTACCACTACCTCGCGCACCAGTTCGTCAGGATGCAAAGCGGTGGTGTAGGCATCCGTGATGAATTCCGGGAGTGGAATTGTGCGCTCACCTCGAGGGCTCAGACAATGGAGCTCTGTCTTGAGGGTCAACAGCACCGCGGCCCAATCTCCGCTGGGGTCTGCTTCCGCCAGAGAACCTCCGATGGTGCCGCGATTGCGGACCTGTACATCCGCAATTCCGGCTGCGCAGTCATGGATGATTGGAACCATGCCAGCAACGGCAGACTCGGCGATCTCGGTGTGCCGGGTGAGAGCTCCGAAGCGCAATGCTCCGCTCTCCTCCCTTACATAAGCGGTCTCAGGAACAAGGTTCAAGTCCACCAGGTGCGCGGGGTTCGAGAAGCGCAATTTCATCAGTGGAATCAGGCTCTGGCCGCCGGCGAGCACCTTGGCCTCTTCACCCAGTTGGGCAAGCATCGACGCCGCTTCGGGCAGCGAGTGCGCTCGATGATAGTGGAATGATCGCGGGTACATGTGTTCTCTCAGGCCTCTGATATTGCTCGGGCCGGACGCCTGCCAGGTTTCGGCGCGCCTGTGATTGTACGACAGCAGCCTGAAGTCGTGGGACTACCCATCCTGGCAAAGCAGGAGGGTGCTGGGCGGGATTACCAGAGTTAGAAGTCGAAGTCGCCGTCCATGCGGAAAAGCCGGTCGACGGAGTTACGGCAGCTATGTTTACCTGCGAAGTCCTTTATTGTCGTTAGAGTTTTGTGGCGTGAGGCCACCGAATTTTTGCGCAATATTCGGAACAATACTTCCGCAGTGCTCGTATTTGTCGCAGAGGCATTCTATGCAAAGCCTGCGTCAAGATATCGCCTACTCGCTCCGCCAGATGCGGCAGTCTCCTGTCTTCACGCTGACGGCACTTTTGACCTTGGCACTTGGCATCGGTGCCACGACAGCCATCTTCTCTCTTATCCACACTGTCATGTTGAAGTCCCTGCCGGTGGTGGATCCCGTCAGCCTCTATCGCATCGGCGATGGGCAGGATTGCTGCGTCGAGGGCAGCCCGCAGGACAACTGGGGAATGTTTTCCTATCCCTTTTACCTACGGATGAAAGACTCTACCCCGGAATTCGCCGAACTGGCTGCATTTCAGGCAGGGACAACCCAGTTTGGTGCCAGGCGCGGGGAGAGCGACCGTGTGTCGAAATCCTTGCGCGGGGAATTTGTCAGCGGAAATTATTTTTCCACCTTCGGGATTGGTGCGGTCGCCGGTCGGACCATTGTTCCCGCCGACGACCAGTCTTCGGCGCCGCCGGTTGCCATGCTGAGCTATCGCGCGTGGCAACAGCAGTACGGTTCCGATCCGACCATCGTGGGCTCTTCCATGTCGCTGGACGGCCATCCGTTTACGGTCGTCGGCGTTACGCCCCCTGGCTTTTTCGGCGAGACACTTCGCAGCAATCCCCCCGACGTTTGGATTCCTCTTCAACAGGAGCCGCTATTACACGGCAACAACGCTCTCCTGCATAAGTTCCCGGCGTGGTTGCGGGTCATCGGCCGGCTTCGTCCCGGCGCTAGCGCCACTGCCTTGCCAGCCCGGCTTACGAACGATCTGCGGCTGTGGCTGGTGAACGATAGCGGCATGCCGGCAGACTGGATGGCGGGCCTGAAGGCCGCGCTGCCGAAGCAGGTGATCAAAGTCGTTCCTGCCGGAACCGGCGTGGGCGTGATGAGAGCGAATTACGGTGACAGCCTGAGTATCTTGATCACGGTCTGCAGTCTGGTGTTGTTGATCGCCTGCGCCAATATCGCCAACCTCCTGCTGGCTCGCGGGGCCGCCCGCCGTGCGCAAACCTCGATCCGTCTGGCCCTCGGCGCATCTCGCAGGCGGCTCATCCGGCAATCACTGACCGAGAGCCTGGTCCTTTCCGTTTTTGGTGGCATCGTGGGTGTGGCGGTCGCGTATATGGGTGTCAAGGCGATTGTGGCACTCACCTTTCACAATGCTCATTTTGTTCCCATCGATGCAACTCCATCGCTCCCGGTTTTGGCTTTTGCCTTCACCGTGTCTCTGCTGACCGGCGTGCTCTTCGGAGCCGCACCGGCATGGTTCAGCTCGCACACCGATCCGGCTGAAGCTCTGCGCGGCGCCAATCGGAGCACCCGCGACACTACATCGTTCTCACAAAAGAGTCTGGTCGTGGTGCAGGCAACGTTGTCCGTGGTCCTGCTTACGGGCGCGGGCCTGCTTACGCGCAGCCTGGTAAAGATGCAGAGTCAGGATTTCGGCTACGAGGTTGACCACCGCGTGGTGCTCAGCCTGACTGCGCCGTTCTCCTCGTATCCGCAGCCAAAACTCGACGCCATGTATCGCGAGCTGCAGGACCGGCTGTCGCATATCCCGGGCGTCGAGCGCGCCGCGCTAGCCCTCTATGTGCCGCTACAAGACAACTGGGGCGAAATTGTTATTCGACAGGGCCGCGGGATGCCAGGCATGGAGGAAGATGCCGGCTCGTCATGGGACCACGTGAGCCCAGGCTACCTGGAAACCATGGGCCAGCAGATTCTGCGCGGCCGCAGCCTTACCGAACAGGATACGGCCTCAACCCAGAACGTCGCCGTCGTGGATGAGTCCTTCGTTCGTAAGTTCTTCAAGCCGGGAGAAGAGCCGCTGGGCGCACATTTCGGCCTCGACCTTCCGCAGTACGGCGCCACCTACGAGATTGTGGGCGTGGTGCGCGACGCCAACTACACCGACCCGACCGGGCATTGGAAACGTCCGTTGTTCTTCGTGCCGCTGGCACAACGCGTGCACTATAACGACTCAATGATGCAGACGCTTGACGACAGCTCGCACTTTATCGAGGGCGCAGTTCTGGAGCTGCATGGAAGCATGGAAGGGCTGGAGACGCAGGTCCGCCGCATCCTCAGCGAGGTCGATCCTAATTTCACCTTGCTCGATATGCAGAGCTTGCAACAGCAGATAGACGCGAATCTCGACCAGCAGAGTGCGGTTGCGGAGCTGACCGGTCTCTTCGGGATATTGGCTTTGATTCTCGCCGCCGTCGGGCTCTACGGCGTCACCGCTTATGCGGTTGAGCGGCGCACCAGCGAGATTGGGGTACGAATGGCTCTGGGCGCAAACCGCAGCAACGTCATTGCAATGGTGCTACGCGGAGCATTCCTGCAAATTCTCATCGGGCTTCTCATTGGGATTCCGGTGTCGATCGGATGCTCCCGTCTGATCGCCGCCCAGCTTTATCGGGTGAAAGGCTGGGACCCCCTGGTGCTTGCCGGGGCCACCCTCACACTTGCACTTTGCGCCTTTTTCGCCAGTATTATTCCGGCACGGAGGGCCGCATCCATCGATCCAGTGAGGGCACTTCGAACGGAGTAGTGCGGCAAGTGATCCTTCGGCGGATTTCTGTAAAGTGAACCGATTGCGCCCTAGGTCGCGCGCACGCCCGATGCTGGCGAGCGCTGGGCTCCGGGATCGGCCACGCGCAACATCATCACCGCCGCCATTGCCAGAAAGATACCGCCGGCAATCACTGCCGCCAGCCGGTTGTTGTTCAGAAGGCGGTTCATGACCCAACCAAACCCGAGCGAAGCAATAATTTCAGGAAGCACGATGAAGAAGTTGAAGATGCCCATGTACACGCCGGTCCTGTCGGCAGGCAGCGATCCGGCGAGCACCGCATAGGGCATGGAAAGCGTGCTGGCCCACGCGATTCCAACTCCGACCATCGACAGGAGAAGAAGGTTCTTATCATGGATCAAGGCAATTGAGAGCAGGCCGAGCGCACCGCAGAAGAGGCACAAGCTGTGGGTAGCCTTGCGTCCCAGGGCTTGTGCAAGCTTCGGAAGCACAAACGAAAACACAAAGCAGACCGCCGAATACATCCCGAAGCAGACGCCCGCCCATTCCACGCCGCGCGTGTAGATCGGCGAACTCTGGTCTTGCGCACCAAAGACGTTGCGGGCCACTGCCACAGGAAAGTACAGCCACATGCAGAACAGGCCGAGCCAGGTGAGCAATTGCACCGGAGCCAACTGGCGCATGGTCAGCGGCATTTCGTGAATGGCAGTGAAGATCTCCGAAACATGGCTGGCGATGCCTCGGCGCTCAGCCTTCGACCGTCGAAAGGCATCCATGTTTTCCGGCGGGTATTCCTTGGTGGAAACAACGGTCCACAATACTGCGCCGAAGAATGCCGCCGCGCCGATATAAAACGAAAGCCGCACGGTTGGAGGAATAGCGTGACCGGATGTCTCGGCGGCGAGGTGAAAGACGTTGGTCAGCAGCCAGGGCAGCGCCGACGCGACGACCGCACCCAGCCCGATGAACAGGCTTTGCATCGCGAACCCCTGGGTGCGCTGCTCTTCGGGTAGCAGGTCGGCGACGAAGGCGCGGAACGGTTCCATGCTGATGTTGATCGAGGTATCAAGTATCCAGAGCAGGCCGGCGGCCATCCACAGGGCTGAGCAGCGCGGCATAAGAATTAGCGCCAGCGAGCTCAGAATTGCGCCCACCAGGAAATACGGTCGCCGGCGGCCCAGCCGTGCCCAGGTGTGGTCGCTGGCATGGCCGATGATGGGCTGTACGATCAGGCCGGTCAGCGGAGCCGCCAGCCACAGAATCGGTATCTGGTCGGCGCGCGCGCCCAGATATTCGTAGATGGCGCTCATGTTGGCCATCTGCAGCCCCCAGCCAAACTGGATGCCGAGAAATCCGAAGCTCATGTTCCAGATTTGCCAGAAGCTCTTGGGTGGCTTTTGCATATTGATCTGATGCTACCGCATGAACTCCTGTGGCTATTTATGCCGCGAAGATTGCAGTGGAAAGCCAGGTTCTAGCCGAGCGGCTTGTCATGAAAGTCTGGTTTTTACGGTCGTACTGCCAGCAGAGTGACTTCCACCGGAACGCCACGCACGACCTTGACTCGGAGCAAAGCTTCGAATGGCTTCAGGTCTCCTGTCTTTGAGACGGAAAGCCGCGACAGCAGTTGTTTCAGTGAATCCTGACGGCAGACATACGCGACGGCCGCCTGAGTGCCGAAGGTCGTTGTGCCGGCGAAGATCATGACCGATCGCGCCGGATCCAGGCCCGGCATCAATCCGATAACGGCGTAGTCCTCGGTCATCGGCGATGAAGAGGAACTGGCCAGAAAGACCTTTGATTCCCCAGCCTGAGGATGCACGTTGACGATCGCCAGGTCGCCTTTGCGTGGTCCGTCGGCCAGCCGCTTGAAAACAAATTCACGGGTACTGGGAATCTCCATCAGCGTCAGGTTCTCCGACGGAGAGCCCAGAAAGATGAGGTCATTGTTCTTGACGTCATCGAGTGAGAACAAGCTGCCGCGCTTGACCCGCATGGGGCGATGAAGCAGGTCGAAGACTTGATCCAACTCATGCACCGCCAGCACTTCACCCACACCTGTGTAGTGGTCCCAGATCTGGCGATTCGAGTCCTGGGATGAATTGTAGTAACGCATTCCGGTCTCTGGCCGGCCGACGAAAGCGGCATTGCTGAAGATGAGCCAGGGCTCTTGGGGCCCAGCGAGAAAAGGCTGCCAAAATCTTCGGAACTCGGCGGGCGCGGGGTCGGTTCTGGCCGGGGACTGGGTCGCGGCCATCCTGGAAGAAGTCAATAGCCAGGCGATCCCGGCCAGGGAGGCGGCTAACAGCACGCCCAGGATAACGATCGCAATCGCAGCAGCGGCTGATGTCCCGACGGCCTTCGATTCGCTCTGCGGTCGGCCGTTCGAACCCGACGGCGCCGACCTTGCTTCCCCGGCAGGCCGACGGCGAAACTGAAGCACATATGTGCCTTTGGGGAGCTCTACAACGATCGGGTCGTTCGCGCCTTCAGCCCCATAATATTCTGCCAGCTTGCCGCGAAGGCGGCCTGCCTGCACACGAATCGTCGAATCCAATTGCGGATCGAAGTCGGGTCGCCGACCGTAAACTTCGGTGGCGATCTGATATTCCTTTAGAGGTGCCCCCGGTTGGTCCAGTGCGTGCTGGGCAAGGTAGCGCAGCAGCTTGCACAACGACTCTGAACTATGGAGCGTACCGCTGCTTACCAGCAAATCTATTTGTCTTGAAAAATGATCCCGTTCAGACATGCGACGGAATCCCCCAACCCAGGATGTAACAGCAATGTAACAAACCTGCAAAGTCGCTGCAAGGCAAGGGTTTGTTTTTGTAACCGTATCAAAACTGCTTGAAACTTCTATCCGCCAAAAAACCGTCTCACAGTATGGCGATTCAGCAGGCCCCAACTCTTCTTAAGGCTTGGGAAAAAACACAACGACAGCACAGTAACTCAGAGGTGGCTCCTTTGATTCGTACTTGTTGGGTTTGCGCCCCACCGGCTTCGTCGGCCAGTCGCACCACTGGCATTTTTTACTGGGTCACACCACCGACGTTCCCTAAGTTCCACAGCGTTGCGCCAGATTCGAAAAGAATAATGAGGACAACATGTTAAGTCTAGCTGGACGGTCGTATGCACGTCGTGTAAAGAGGGCATTGCTTGCCGCTGGCTTGTTGGCGGTACTGGCTTCGGTGGCTGTCGCGCAAACCGACACCGGCAGTCTGCAGGGAACTGTAACCGACACCACCGGGGCGGTGGTTTCTGGGGCTACCGTCACCGTCACCAACCTGGGTACAGGCCGCGTGGTCACGGTTCAGACCGGGGGGAGCGGCGATTTCTCCGTCCCGACCTTGAACCCCGCGCAGTATAAGGTTGAGGTGAAGGCGACGAACTTCAAGTCGCTTACTCAGACTGTTACCCTGCAGGTCGGCCAGGTGCTTCCGCTTAGCTTCAGCCTGCCGGCGGGCGCCGTGAGCGAAACCGTGGAGGTCAGTTCTGCGGTCCCGCAGGTTGCAACCGAAAGCTCCGACCTCGGAGAGGTCATTCAAGGCCGCCAGGTGGTTGACCTGCCTCTCAACGCGCGCAATTTCACTCAGTCTCGCGACCTTGGCGCCAGGAGTCACTCGCGGTAATAACACCAACGGTGACGCTACCGGAGCCAGCGGCAATGCCGAAACCTATCGCTATAACAGCAGCGGCGGCGCGGCGCTGTCAGTGAACGGACTTCGACCGCAGGCCAACAATTTCCTGCTCGACGGCTTCGACAACAACGAGTCGCTGGTCAACACCATCATCTTCTTCTCCGCGCCCGACGCCATCCAGGAATTTCGGATCGCAACCAACGTAGCTCCGGCCGAGTTCGGCCGGGCCGGCGGAGGTGTGGTCAACACCGCCATCAAGTCTGGCACCAACCAGATTCATGGAACGGTTTACGAGTTCTTCCGCAACAGCGCTCTCGATGCCAGGGCGTGGACCACCGCTATCAATCCCAAGAAGAATCCATTCCACCAGAACCAGTTTGGCGGGCTGCCGGCGCCCCGATCATCAAGAACAAGCTGTTCATCTTTGGCGACTACCAGGGGTTCCGAAGCTCGTTTCCCCTGCCTACCGACTACGCTTCGGTTCCCACTGTAACTGAGCGCAACAGCGGGTTCACTGATTTCTCCGACACTCTCAGCTCAGGCATTCACATCTACAACCCGGTCACCCGACACTCCGTTTCCCGGGAACATCATTACCACCCCGCTGAATCCGGCGGCAGTGAATTACCTGAACGCTTATCCTTTGCCGAACTGCAACAATTCCATCAATCCGAATTGCCACTCCATTACACAGAATTACGCAGTCACCCGGCAGAGCATCCAGACCATCAATGATTTCGACATCCGCGGCGACTGGAACATCAGCGCCAAAGATTCCTCGTTTTTCCGGTACAGCCAGGGCAACGACCAACTGACCACAACCTCCCGGCTACCCGACCTGCCGGCGGGTTTCGGTTCGGGGAGCAATCCCACGAAGCCGTGGTCAGGCGGTGATGGAAGAGACCCATCTTTTTACGCCAAACCTGATCAACGAATTTCGGTTTGGGTTCATCCACACTCAGTTTGGCTATACCCCACCCTTTGACAGCATTCCACTGTCGGCCAATCTCGGCATTGTGAACGCCAACGTGGACGGCAATGGCAACCCCGATCCACAACTCGGCGGCGGTGCATTAATCGGCGGCTTCAACAATCAGTTGGAGTACACGGGCGACTACGGCCCCTACCTGGTGCCGCAAGATACCTGGCAGGAAGCCGACAACCTCTCCTGGGTGAAGGGCAAGCACACCTTGAAGTTCGGCGCCAACATCCTGCGCCGGCAAGTGGACTTCTTCCGGCCGTTGACCGGCAAGGGCTTTTTCAACCTGTGCGGCAATGGCACCACGAACGGCGGAGCCCAGAAACCCGACGGATCCAATGTCCCATTATCGGGTTACGAGCTGACCGATCTTCTCATCGGCTTCACCTGCAACTACCAGGTGGGACCGGTGCTGGGCAATTCAGAGACCCGCAACTGGGAGGCCGGTTTTTATGGGCAGGACGACTGGCGTGTCACCCGCAAGCTGACCCTGAACCTCGGACTGCGCTGGGACCTGCTTACCTGGCCGGTGGAGAAGTTTAACCACCAGTCTAATTTCGACATTTACACCGGGCAGTTGCTGCTCGCCGGACAGGATGGCAATTCGCGCAGCTTTGTTCCGGTGTCCTACAAGAACTTGGCGCCGCGAATCGGTTTTGCGTACGATCCCATCGGCGATGGAAGAAGCAAATTTAGCGGCGGCTACGGAATTTTCTATTTCGTTGACCGCGGCGGCATCAGTAACCAGCTCGCCCAGAACCCGCCATTCAGCGGGCAAGTCAACTACAACTTCAATAATGGCTACCGGATCACATTCACGGGACAAACCACGCCCGGCACGCAGGATGCGAACGGACTGTGCCTGACCAGCTGTAATGCTGCGGGTGCGACCGGGGCATTGCCTTCCAAGGGGCCGATTCAGGTGGATCTGCTTAATCCCAAGAATGTGGCCATCTCCATTGCCACCTTGCCCACGAACAAGACCCCCAGTGTGCAGGAGTGGAACTTACAGTACGAGCGCCAGCTCACCAACACCATCGTGATGGACATCGCCTATGTGGGCAGCAAGGGCACCCATCTGACCACCTACTACAACTACAATCGCCAGTATTACGATTCGCCCACCAACACCGTGAACTTTCCTGCATTAGGCACCATCAACACCCAGGCGACGATTGGCAACTCCACCTACAATGCTTTGCAGGCCGGCCTTAGACGGACCTTTACCAGTGGCTTGCAATTCGGCGCCTCGTTCACATGGTCACACGCTATCGATGACTCACCCGGCGCCTTCGATACCTACGTTGCCAATGGCAACAGCCCGGTGGATTACCGCGACTTGGCCGCCGAACACGCCAGCTCGAACCTGGATGCTCGTCTCCGCCTGGTCGTGAACGGCATCTACCAGCTGCCCTTTGGCCACGGGCAGAAGTATGGCAACAGCTGGAACGGAGTCACCAATGCGGTTCTAGGTGGCTGGCAGACCAACTTGATTTTCACTGCTCAAGACGGTACGCCGTTTGACGTGATTGAGCCTGGCAATCCGGCGACGCGTCCCGACCTGGTGGGGCCTCTTGGGGGGAACCTCGCTCCCTATACCTATTTCAACCCGCTCGCCTTCGCTGCGGTTCCCACCAACAGCGCCGGTGTCGCATTGCGGGCAGGAACTTTTGGCCGCAATACTCTGGTCGGCCCCGGGATCGAAGATGTCGACTTCTCTACCTTCAAGGACTTCAAGATGGGAGAGAGGTTTGTGACCCAGTTTCGGGCGGAGTTCTACAACATCTTCAATACCCCGCAGTTCGTCCAGCCCGATTACAATTTCTCCGACAGCAACTTTGGAAGGTTGACTGCCACCCGTCTCAATTCGCAGCGTCAGATTCAGCTAGCGCTGAAGATTAATTTCTGACCATGACCTTGGGGGACCGGAGGAAACTCCGGTTCCTCTTGTCTTCTCGAACACCATGTCAACCAGACGCTGCATACGCACTGGAGTATTCCGCTCGTTCTCCGCCCTCGGCCTGATGGTTGTGTCCCTCTCGCTGGCGGCATGGGGCGGAGAAGCGCCGCAAATCTCGAAGGTCGAGCCACCCAACTGGTGGACGGGTTATATGTCGCCAGTAATGGTCCTGCTCTACGGCGAAAATCTTGCCGGCGCTGGTGCCTCAGTCGACTACCCAGGCGTCGGTGTGGACAAGATCCAGACCCAGCCTGATGGGAAACACGCGTTCCTCTGGCTCAGCCTCGGTCCCGATGTTCAGCCCGGAAGCATTGTCTTGCGTGTGAAGACGTCGGCCGGGAAAGCTGACGCAACCTTGCCACTGTTGGCGCGTCCGGCGCCGGCTGGAAAATATCAGGGCGTCACCCGCGACGACATCATCTACCTGATCATGCCCGACCGTTTTGCCGACGGCGATTCCGGCAACAATCAGCCAAAACGATCAGCTTCCGGCACTTACGATCGCAGCGCCGCCAAGACCTATCACGGCGGCGATCTGAAGGGCATACGACAACACCTTCCGTATCTGAAGAGTCTTGGGGTTACCACCCTGTGGCTCACCCCGCTTTACAAGAACGACGACTCCAGCTCCGACTATCACGGCTATCACGCGGTTGACGAATACGCCGTGGAAAAGCACTTCGGCACCATGCAGGATTTTCAGCAACTGGTTGCCGCCGCCCATCAGCAAGGGATGAAGGTCCTGCTCGACATGGTGCCCAACCACGTGGGTCCGAAGAGTCCATGGGCAACATCGCAACCGGCGCCAGGTTGGCTACACGGCACAATCCAACATCACCTGAACACCGATTACGCTTATGCTCCGATCAGCGATCCTCACGCCGTGAAAGCCAATTACATCAGCGCGCTGGATGGCTGGTTCGCCAACACTTTGCCGGACCTGGCGCAGGAGAATCCTCTGGTTGCCCAATACCTGTTGCAGAACGCCTGGTGGTGGAGCGAGAGCGGCGGCATCGACGGCTTTCGCATCGACACTTTTCCCTATGTGCCGCGGTCATTCTGGGCCTACTACCACCATGGCTTGTTCGCAACCTATCCGCATTTCTTTACCGTCGGCGAGGTCTTTAACTCCGACCCCGCAGTGACCTCGTACTGGGCGGGTGGACATACTGGCTTCGACGGAATCGATACCGGCCTGACCACCGTATTCGATTTTCCGATGGATGCAGCCATTCGGGACGTGGTGGCTCACGGGGCGCCGGCGACGAAGATCGTGGATGTCCTCCGGCAGGACAGGCTCTACCCCCATCCTGAGTTGCTGGTCACATTCATTGGGAATCACGACATGAAACGCTTCTTGACCGACGCTGGCGGCTCTCGCCAGAAACTAAAGCTGGCGTTTTCTCTGCTGGCGACCCTGCGCGGTATTCCCCAGCTTTACTACGGCGATGAAGTCGGCATGGCGGGTGGCGAAGACCCCGACAACCGCCGCGACTTTCCCGGTGGATTTCCGGGTGATCAACACGACGCATTCATAGCAGCAGGGCGCACACCAGAGGAGCAGGATGTCTTCTCCCACGTGCAGAGTCTGCTTAAGTTGCGCGCCGAGCACACAGCGTTACGCTTTGGGGTGCAGAAGCATGTGGCAGTCGCGGATAATTACTATGCTTTTACGCGCGAAACAGACGGGGAGCGCCTGTTAGTGATTTTCCACGGCAGCGGAGGGGACGGGACCATCACGCTCGACCTCGCGGATACTTCGATCGCCGATGCTAAGAGTCTGACGCCGGTCTTCGGTTTCGGCGCCGCACAACTGAAGGGGAGCCAGGTTCAGATACAGCTTGCGGCAGACAGCCTCGCAATCTATGAGGTGCATTGAGCCGTAGAGCCTGCTGCGCGGTCTACTCCCTAAATTTGTCGGCCGGTGAGTACTCAATTGAGAAGCTGTTGAATTCTGAGTGAGGGTATTCGAGTGCCGAGCGAAGCGCAGCAAAAGGTCAGGGCTTCAGCCCCAGTGGGTGGCCCCACTCTCACCATCTGGACGAGTGCTTTAGGGTGTAGGTTTTCGGGCAGCAGAATTCCGCATCGATCACTCGCAGCGGTGCAACGGGGCGGACTATTTAGACTCGCTGCCGAGAATTTTCGCGGCTTCCTCGACCAATTTGCTTTCGCGAAGCTCGGCATCACTCTTGTTCGCTTCGCGAGTGCGGTCCTTGAGAGCCTTGACCTTGTTGTGGACGTCCACGAATGGATTTGTGTACGGCTGATCTTCCACGATATTTACCCCTGACTCGGATTCTACTCTCCGGGGGCCTCTTTCATCCGATGATGCGATGAAACCGCGCCGGGGAAAAGTCAAAACCACGTCTTGCGGCGATATTCCCGGTAAGCATCACCGAAGGCGGCCTCCAGCACTCGCGCTTCACGGTGGGCGCGGATTGTCTGGGCGATGGCTACGACTATGAGGATGATCCACAGAACAGGCTTCTGCACGACCAGAAATATCCCCACCAACATCACACCAGCGAATACATAAATAGGATTGCGAATCTTCGAGTAGAGGCCATGGGTGATGAGTTCGTGGGCCTCGGGCTTTACCGAAAATGATTTGCCCAGTTGAAAGCGAGCGACCCCAACCATACTGACGCCCACAACGGCCAGTATCGTCCCGATATAGCGCATGGCATTCCAAGGGGTCTTCCACGTAATGAGTGCCCACACCAGAACACCTGCCGCCAGAATCTGAAGCACGGTGATGACGAAGTGTCTGCGGCCTTCCATGGCGATTCCTTACGTTGGCGTCACAGGCGCAGAAGTCTGCGCTGGTCGATTCAAGACTACCGTAAATCTCCCAGCCGGGCGCCGCCCAGGCGGAATGCGCGCCGAGCAGGTGGCAGGCCAGGCCGCGGGAGTACTTCGCCATGCTCCCGTATAATCCCATAATCCCGACGACTCGCGCACATTACATGCTGATTCCCGACTACAAGAGCTTCCTGCAACTCAGCCGTAACGCTTCGCTCATCCCGGTGGCGAAAACCTTGAGCGCCGATTTGCTCACGCCAGTCGGTGCCTTCTTAAGCGTGGCGGCAGGGCAGAAGTACGCATTTCTGCTGGAGTCGGTCGAAGGCGGCGAGAAGATCGGCCGCTACACTTTCCTGGGCGCTCAGCCGCGGATGGTCGTCACCGCACGCGGCAGCTCGGTCGAAATACGGCGGGGCTCCGCGGTGGAACGCCGCCAGGGCAGCGTTGTCGAATTGTTGCGCACTTGCTTGCGGCAATATCGCCCCGCGATGCTGGCTAACCTGCCACCCTTCACTTCCGGTTGCGTCGGATACTTTGCCTACGACATGGTGCGGCAGTTCGAGCGGCTCCCTGAACATGCCAAGGACGACGTTGGCTTGCCGGATTGTGTGTTCACCTTTTACGACCGGTTGCTGGCGTTCGATCACCTGCGGCACCAGTTGCACATTATCGCTGCCGCCGACGTAAGCGCCGAATCGCCGCGCAAAGCCTACGATCGCGCCCTTGCCGATATTGCGGCCATCGAGGCCAAGCTGGCTCGCGGAGTGCGTGCCCACAATTTTGACTGGTCAACCAGCGACCGCAAGAAAACCATCAAGGTGCACAACGCCACCTCGCACGACAAGTTCGTTGCCAGTGTTCGCCGCGCCAAGGAGTACATCGCTGCCGGCGATGTTTTCCAGGTCGTGCTGTCGCAGCGCCTGGATTTCAAGCCGCCCGCCGAGCCGTTTCAGATTTATCGCGCCTTGCGCACGGTGAATCCGTCGCCGTACATGTTTTACCTGAAGCTGGATGATATGCAGGTGGTCGGCGCGTCGCCGGAAATGCTGGTGCGTGTGTCGGGACGAAAGCTGGAGTATCGCCCCATTGCCGGCACTCACAAGCGAGGCGCAACCCCGGCCGAAGACGATCAGCTGATAGCGAAATTGCGCAGTGATGAAAAAGAGCGTGCCGAGCACGTGATGCTGGTGGACCTTGGCCGCAACGACTTGGGCCGGGTGAGCGAATACGGCAGCGTGAAAGTGCGCGACCTGATGTACGTGGAAAAGTACTCGCACGTCATGCACCTGGTGTCCGCGTTGGAGGGCGAGTTGCGCGGCGATCTCGACGCGCTGGACGCACTGGCGGCCTGCTTTCCCGCGGGCACCCTGAGTGGCGCGCCCAAAGTTCGCGCCATGGAAATCATCGAGGAGTTGGAGCCGGTGCGACGCGGCGTGTATGGAGGATCGGTTCTCTATGCTGATTACGCGGGCAATCTGGATTCGTGCATTGCCATTCGTACCATGGTCCTGCATCGCAATCGCGCCTACGTTCAGGCGGGCGCGGGCATTGTCGCCGATTCCGATCCCGAAAGCGAATACCAGGAGTGCATGAACAAGGCGAGCGCATTGTTGCGGGCGTGCGAAGCAAGTGGCTAGGGTTAGTGACTTGAAACTCGAAACTCGAAACTGAAGTTATGGTTTTCGTCCTCGACAATTACGACTCGTTCACCTACAACCTGGTGCAGTACTTTGGGGAACTGGGCGAGAAGGTGGTCGTGCGCCGTAATGACCAGATCACGGTTGACGGCATCGAAGACCTTCATCCCGATCGCATCGTCATCTCGCCCGGACCGTGTACACCGCAGGATGCCGGCATCAGCATCGAACTGATCCGCCACTTTGCGGGACGCGTGCCCCTGCTGGGCGTTTGCCTCGGCCATCAGGCGATCGGTGCAGCCTTCGGCGGGAAAGTCGTGCGCGCCTCCAATCTCATGCATGGCAAAACCAGCTCAGTCGAGCACGATGGTAAGTCGATTTTTCGCGGTATCCCTTCGCCCATGACGGCCACCCGCTATCACTCCCTGATCGTCCAGCAGAAAGACCTTCCCGATGACTTGGAGATTTCAGCAACCTGCGGGGAACGCGGCGGCGAACGCGTCATCATGGGATTGCGACACCGCAAGTTTCAGGTCGAAGGGGTGCAGTTTCATCCGGAGAGCGTGCTCACGGAGCATGGCCGGCAAATCGTTCGCAACTTCATGGATCTGTGAGCGGCGTCACTGTAGCAATTCCAGAGTTGGCAGAGCCGGCCTTTAGGCCGGCATCGAGTCGGGCGTACAGTAGCCTTGCGCCGTTGTGGTCATTAAGAATGACCGCAGCGGTGCTGAATCTTCTCGTTGTCCATCGGACGCGGCGCTAAAGCGCCGCCCTACCTTGGTCACAGGTTAGAATTCTGGCGTGCTCAATTCAACTGGCGCGGCCGCTGGCGAAACCAGCCAACTCCGTCTCACGCTCCCTCAGCGAATGCAGATCGCGGTGATTTCGTGGATCGCCTCGGCAATGGTGGGACTGATCGGCCGGACGCTGCGCATGACGATTACGTTTGAAGAGGGTTCCATCCCCGGCCTCAACTACGTTACTCCCGGCATTTATCCTTTCTGGCATCGCTGCGTGCTGCCGGCGACCTGGTTGTTTCGCAATCGCGATATCGGAGTACTGACCAGCCTCAGCCGCGACGGGGAATACATCGCGCGCGTGATCCAACGCTTCGGCTACGTGGCTGTGCGCGGTTCCAGTTCGCGTGGAGGCCGGCGCGGCCTGCTGGAAATGGACGCGATGGTGAAAGCCGGAGGCGCGGTGGCTTTTACCATTGATGGGCCGCGCGGCCCGCGCTACGTCGCCAAGAAGGGCCCGGTGATGCTGGCGCGAATGACCGGCATCCCCATCACTGCGTTCTACGTCGCCTTGGAGAAGGCCTGGGTCTTGAAGACGTGGGACGCCATGCTCATTCCTAAACCGTTTTCGCGGGCCTATGTGCGCGTGGCGAAAAACATCTTTGTCCCGCCCGACGCCGATGACGCGGCGCTCGACCGCCACCATGCCGAAATGCAGGCTTCGCTGGAACGCATCACGGCCTTCGCGGAAGCACAGTTTTCCGCACGCCCCGATTGACACCCGATTGTCCCCTGAGTACATTCGAATCTCATCCTGAACCAGCTTCGGTTCGGATCGTTCCTTGCCAATCCATGTTCGCGCGTTCCGCTGTCGCATCGGCGGAACTGGGAAGCGGGTGTGAAGCCCGCGCTGCCGCGCAACTGTAAGCGAGTCTTGGCGTAAGGCCACTGTGCAAACGGGAAGGCCCCGCCGCTGTCCGCGATGCCAATCGCAACTCGCCAGCCAGGAGACCGGCGCGAACTGCAGGCCCTCCGCGCACACCGAATTTGCCTGCGTTGGGGTGCCCTGATCCACCAAACCCTTTCGCGTGCAAAGGAGAGTGTCATGTTCAGCGTTCGTCTCTCGACAATTATTCATGGATTTCTGGTCGTACTGTTGTGCTCTACCGCGGCCCTCGCGTCCGATTTCAAAGTGCTGGTGGAAAGCCCTTCCGGCGAGCGTGTTTCCGGCGTGCAGGTCAGCTTGTTTCGCGTCGCCGACAACGCCGGAGTAGGAGTGCAAACCACCGCCGGAGACGGCACGGCAACGTTTCCGCATCTGGCCGACGGGCAATATCGCGTGGTGGTGCTTGCTCCGGGATTCGCCGAGCAATCGCAGCAAGTTTCGATTCCGCAGATCGCAACCCTCAGCGTTCAACTGAAGCTTGCGACCACGCCGGAAACTGTTGTTGTTTCCGCCAGCGCAACTCCCGCCACGCCCGAGCAGACCGGCACTTCGGTCGGAGTGCTGACCGCCGAGCAGTTAACAGCGATCAATCCCGTCTCCGCTCCCGATGCATTGATCTACACTCCCGGAGCCATCGTCAGCACCACCGGGCGGCGCGGCAATCTGGCCAGCTTGTTCGTCCGTGGAGGGGAGTCCAATTACAACAAGGTACTTATCGATGGCGTGCCGGTGAACACTCCCGGCGGCATCTTCGATTTCGGCGTGGTCCCCATGAATAACGTTGAGCGGCTCGAGGTGGAGCGCGGTCCCGAAAGCACGGTGTATGGCTCTGACGCCATGACCAGCGTGGTGCAACTTTGGACCGCGACCGGCAGCACGCGCACGCCGCAAATTCAATTCGGCGCCGACGGCGGAAATTTTTCCACCGCCAACGGCTATGCCTCACTGGCGGGAGCCCGGGGAATCTTCGACTACAACGTCTTCGCCAACCAGTTCAACACCCAGGGCCAGGGAGTGAACGACGCCTATTCCAACTCGCTGCAAGGCGGAAATGTGGGCGTGCGACTTTCCAATCGGATGGCATTCCGTTTGCGCGCACGTCACTACAACAGTTGGACCGGTATCCAGTCGAACTGGTGGTTCAACGGAAACCCCGAGCTGCCGCCTGATCCCAACCAGTATGCCCACCAGAACAACTTCCTGGCCAGCGGCGACCTCACGGTGAGCGGACCGGGCGCATGGCAGCACCAGTTCAGTGGCTTCGAGTACCACCACGTCGTGCTTAACGTGAACCCGGTTGACGATCTTGACCGGCCATTCGACAGCGCCTTCGACAAGCCTGGCCAAGTACAACCTTGCCGGTTTTGCCTATCAGGGAATCTATAGCCCTCGGCCATGGGCGCAGACCACGCTGGGTTACAACTTTGAAGACGAGAACGGATACATCAACAACAATTCGGACTTTGGAGTGACCACCACCCACGGGCTGCGCTACAACAACTATCTGTTTGCGCAGCAGACAATCGTGTGGCGGCGGCTGTCGGTGCTGGCGGGCGTTGGTTACGTCAATAACAGCAGTTTTGGCGGGAGTGTCAACCCGCGCGCTTCCCTGACGTTCCTGGCGTTGCGCGGAAACACCGCTCTTCAGCGGCACTCGCCTGCACGTTGGCTACTCGCAGGGAATCAAGGAGCCCAGCTTCGAGCAAACCTTTGGCATCACCGGGACCTTTCCCACGCTGCCGAATCCCAACCTGCAACCGGAACAGAACCGGGCCATCGAAGCCGGCGTGCTGCAGTCGCTTTTCAGCAATCGCCTGTCCCTCAGCGCGGTGTACTTCCACAACCAGTTCCGCGACCAGATCGAGTACCTGTACAACTCCGTCACCAACACCAGCCAATACGTCAACTTCAACCGCTCCATGGCCCAGGGCGCTGAGGTGGTGTTGAGCGGCCGGGTTGCCACCCATCTGTCGGCGACCGCCGCTTACACCTATACGTCAACCCAGATCCAGCAAGCGCCGCCTTGCGATCCTCTCGCCGGTTGCGATCCACGCATCTACGGCGTGGGAGCTCCGCTGCTTCGCCGTCCCAAGCAAGCCGGCATGTTGCTGTTGACTTACACGCGGCAGCGATGGGGCGGGTTCCTCGGCGTCACCGCAGTTGGACAGCGTCCGGATTCCGACTTCCTCTTCGGATTCATTCCACCCATCTACTATGCGGCAGGTTATGCGCGCGTCGATCTTGGCGGCTGGTACGCCGTTAATCATCACATCACCGCATACGCGAATGTAAACAACGCGCTGAACAATCACTACAACGAAGTGTTGGGATACCCGGCGCTGCGGGCAAACTTCCGCGCGGGAATGAGGTTCAGTTTTGGAGGGGAATGAGGAGAGTTACGGGCCACACCATTTTGTGTCGTCGCGCCGCTTTTTCTGGTTTGCGCACGCGATTACCCAGCTACACTTAGCCCATGCGCACCGTCTTGATAGCAGTTACGCTTTTTCTTTCGGTTGTAACCTCGGGAGCGCAATGTACGTTCCATTTGGAACCGGTCGATGACGTGCGGTACTACCGGGCAGAAGGTTGGGTCATTTCCGGAATCCACGATGGCATCGTTTCAGCGGCCAATACCAACATTGGACCTCCGGGTTTGGGCGTCAGGCTGGGTTCACATGATGGCCGACATGTCGCAGAGTTTCCTCGAGTCGATTTCCAAGCAAACGGACAGCGACGCCGAATGTCTGCGCAGCAGATGCTGATCAATCGCGGTGTTATCAACTGGGAGATGAACGGAAAAGCCTTCGCGTATAGCTACAGTCTCACTCCGGTGACGGCTCACCGCAAGGATAAGAAATCGACGATCGACGCGGAGGCGGGGTGCGAATTCGACGTCAACTTCATCGATGATAACGGCGACGGAACATTTCAGCTCTTAGTGTTCGGCCGACTGGATCCCGACGAGATAGCTCGATTCGCACCGACCCAATAAATAGCCCTACTCTTTCCCTTGCCCAATCCCAATCCGATTGTGATTCTTCAACCGGATGGCGCGCAACTTGTCCAGGTGCTGTTCGCTCAGCGGCTGCTGCTTACCCAACCGATGGGTAACCAGCGCGATCTTGGCAAAATGCTCCACCGTCTCCATGTTCATGTAGGCGGTCAGCAAATCTACGCCGCACGTCACTACGCCATGGTTCGCCATCAGGATGGCATCGTGCTCGGCAACCAGGGGCGACAGTGCGTCCGCCAGCTCCTGGGTGCCGGGCGTTTCATAGTTTGCCAGCGGCACCGAACCCAGCGTCACGATGATCTCCGAACACAGCGCCATGTCGAGCGCCATACCGGCAGCCGCATAGCCAGTCGCGGTCGGCGGATGCGCATGCACCACCGCGCCCACATCGGGGCGCAGCCGGTAGATCAGCAGGTGCATGGCGATCTCGCTCGACACGCCGCGCGAGCCATTCACTTTGTTGCCGCTCCGGTCCACCATCACCAGGTCGCCGGGTTCCATCATCCCCTTGCTCATGAGCGTCGGCGTGCACAGGACATGTCCGGTTTCCAGGCGGACGGAGAGATTGCCATCGGTGGCAGCCACCATACCGGTCTGGTGAAGCATCTTGCCGAAGCGGACAATGTCGTCCCGGTGTTGTTGTTCGGTCTTCATGGATTGGTCCGCACGCACCCGAAAGCTTAGATTGCTATCGTACCGCAGGAAACAGAATCCGCAAAAGGGAAGTCACGAATCCGAGTGCGCGGTACTGCAATCAGGCATAATCGCTTTGTGCTGGTTTCTGATTTCGACTATCGCCTGCCGGAAGAACTGATCGCGCAACAACCCCTCTCCGACCGGGCGGCCGCGCGAGTGCTTCATGTCAGGCGTGGTGCCGATGGCTTCGATGACCTTCTGTTTCGCGAATTCCCGCAACTGTTGCGGCCCGACGATTTATTGGTTCTTAACAATACCAGAGTGCTGCCGGCACGCCTTTTCGGACATCGCAGCGGCTCACACGCGCAGTGGCCCTCCACCCAGAATCCTGCGGCGAAGGAATTTCTTCGCGGCCGGGTCGAGGTGCTGCTCACAAAACAGCTCTCCGCCAATCCGCGCGAGTGGGAAGCCTTGGTCCATCCCGGACGCAAGCTGGGTTTGGGTGAGCGGATTTATTTCGGTGGAGAAGCCAACCAATCGTCGCACGAACTGGCGGCCGAGATCGTGGGCCGCGGCACGTTTGGCGAGCGTCGTCTGCGCTTCGACCTGGTCGATGACTTCTTTGGCGTGTTAAATCGCATCGGCCATATTCCATTGCCACCGTATATCGACCGCCCCGATGCCCCCTCTGACCGCGAGTGTTATCAGACCATCTACGCAAAACTGCTGGGTTCCGTCGCCGCACCAACGGCGGGTCTGCATTTCACGCCGGAAATTCTTAAACAGGTTCATGAGCGTGGAATCGAGACGGCCGAGATCACCCTGCACGTGGGGCTGGGTACTTTTCAGCCGGTGCACGAGGATGTGGTTGAGCAGCACAAACTGCATCGCGAGTGGTACGAAATTTCAGAAGACGCGGCCCAACGAATCCAGAGCGCGCGAGACGCTGGGCGGCGAATCGTGGCGGTGGGGACCACCACCGTGCGCACCCTGGAATTTGCCGCCCTGAAGAACGCCACTGGCCGGATCACGGCGCAGCGTGGCGACGCCGACATCTTTATCTATCCCGGATTCGACTTTCGCGTGCTGGGGGCCATGCTCACCAACTTCCATCTGCCCAAATCGACGCTGCTGATGCTGGTTTCGGCTTTTGCCGGACGCGAGCGGACGCTGCTGGCTTACGAACACGCAGTCCGGCAGCGCTACCGGTTCTATTCGTATGGAGATTGCATGTTGGTAGAGTAGGCCCCGCACGTTGCGTAAAGCTGGAGTTGAGCAGCAACGATTTGGCAGGACTGCCGTTGCCATTTGACAATCGGGACAACCATGCACAACAATAGCGGGCAAGTTGTAATGGGCATTGGCATAGCTGAGCCGTTCGATATCCCCAGGCCAAATGTCCACGGGCAATCCTAATGGCAAAAATCCTCTGCGTCGATGACGAGCCTCATATTGTTACCCTAAAGTGTGCCATTCTCGAAGCTGCTGGACACCAGGTGACCCCCGCTACCTCCGCTCACGAAGCCATTGAAAAGCTGGAACTCAACAGCTACGATGCCGTGGTCACGGATTGGCGGCTTGGCGACTCCAACGGGCGAGCCATCGTCCAGGCCGCCAAAATGCATTCCACCATGCCAGTGGTGGTTGTGTCAGGTTATGTGGCCGAGGCTTTCCAGGCGGCTGAACCGCTGGCTGACCTATACCTGGAAAAGCCGGTCAATCCCGAGGAACTGGTCACCATCGTCAACGAGCTCTTGAAGACCAGCGAACACGCGCAATAAGCGTGTGCCGCATGACCGCTACGCATTTTCATAGATTTGCCCCCCCTGCGATCACCAGATTTTCACATGGGTTGCATAGGAAAAAGGGCGTATTCACGCATCCCACGGTCTAATTCCGCCCATCCAACCCTTCAGAGAACGGTTCAACGGCCAGCCCGAGCGTATGAGCTACGGTGCGTTGAATGGGCACCACGAGAGCAGGTGGGGTGATGAGGCTGGCAGAAGTAGTCGGGCGTAACTGGACAACACGTTGTTGGCATAGTCTCGGCCTAGTAGGGGCCGCGATATCAAACGTTATCGAGGGCGGCCGGCGGTTTAAGCCGGAGCATCCGCCACCCACCCTGGAATTGCAATCGGTGTTGGAGAGCCTGCCTGAGGCAGTATTTATCTTCGACGTTCACGCCTGCGTCATTGACCTAAACAACGCCGCCGAACAGCTGACTGGACAGAGCCGGGACAAGCTTCTCGGCGCCAAAGCGGAGGCGCTGTTCACCGGGGTGACCAGCGCAGATGTGGATGTCAATCCCGAACCAATTGTCAGCCGCACGCTGCGGGGCGAGTTTGTACGCCACGAGCGTCGCATCTTCCGGGCCGCCGCCAACGGCATGCCAGCCGAGGTGCGTATTTCCGGTACCCCGATGCATTACCCGGCCGGACGGGTGCTGGGCGCGCTGATTGTGATTGAGGACGTGACCGAGCTGTCTGCTCTGCAAGAGCAAGTTGCCAGCAGCGAGCGGCACTTCGCGGTTGGCCAGATGACCGCGGGCCTGGCGCACGACTTCAACAATGTTCTGGGCATGATTTCGCAAGCGGTTTACGTTTTGGAGATGGCGCCCAACCGCTCCGAACCCGACCACACCATGTTGAGTATCATCAACAATGCGGTGGATCGCGGCGCGGACATTGTCAATAACATCCGCGAGTATCTGCGTGGCAATTCGGAGAGACGGACGCGCGTCGATATGCGCCACCTGCTCGACGAAGTGCTGCAACTGGCGCAGCCCATACTGGAGATGCATCCCAACATCAAAGTGAAGCACGATACCAGCGATGCCTGCGAGGTTTACGCCAGCGCTGCTGAGCTTCGCCGGGTGTTCACCAACCTGGTGTTAAACGCGCTGGATGCCATGCCGCAAGGTGGTGCACTGACCCTAGTGTGCATCCGCAGCGAAGGTCGAATGACGGTGAGTGTCGGAGATACCGGGAAGGGCATACCTCAGGAATCTCAGGGCAAGATCTTCTCGCCCTACTTCACGACCAAAGCCAAAGGCACCGGACTTGGCCTGTCGGGCGCGCACAAGGCCATCGAGGAACAGGGTGGTGATATTCGCTTCAAGAGCTCGGCAGGAGAGGGAACAACGTTCTTTGTATCTCTGCCCATCGCTGACGATCAACCACGGGAGGACCCTCGCGCGGCATAGCGCCGTGTTGCCGGGCAGGCAGCATTCCGCCCGGGTGTGCGAAAAACGGGTGCAATCGGTGAGAGTCTAGTGGATCGAAGATGACGGCGTCGAGGTCCTGCGCCGCTCGCTGACAGTTTGCGCCAGGCGTGGACGGGCCGGTACCACTGCCACCGAAGCTGTGGCCTGTGCCAGGATGCGGTGGTGAACCACAAACAACGCCAATTCCAACCGGTCAGAGACCCCAATTTTATCGAAGATGTTGCGCAGAGCGTTCTTGATCATCTGCTCGCTGGTATAGAGCTGCAACGCGATTTCGCGATTCTTGTATCCCTGCACCACAGCGGCAACAATGCGCAGCTCCCGGTCTGAGAGGCGGTCGCGCACCCTTGCACCTACCAGGTCTTCGCTCACGTCGGCATCGGCCGGGTTCGGACTTTGCAGGAACGACTGGCCTCGTGACAGCCGTCGCACCGCCTCGACGGCGATATTGCCGCACGCCGAACGGTAGATGACGCCCTGTACTCCCATGCGCATGAAGTCGGAAGCGCGCTCTGCGTTCTCGGCCAGGATGAGCAGTGCGATGCCGTGCGCCGAGGCAGCCTCTTGAATCTCCGGCAGGGAAGGCAGAAAATTGGTAGAGAGAATCAGAACATGGGAGCGAAGCTTGTCGAGCGAGTTCAGCAACTGCTCGGGCGTCTGCGGCTGACCAACAATGCGAATGTCTTCCTCCACCGCCAATACCTTGGCGATGCCGGCACGGAAGATGGCTTGATGGTCAGCGATGATGACGTTGATCATAGTAGGAACGCGTCGCGGTTCCGATCTGCTTTTACTGGGGCCCCGAATGCAACTTCGAGTGTGACTTACTGCTTCTTTAGTACTAAGGTAGCCCGATGTTTATATCATGAATATCCGCGCCAATGGTAAGTTTTCGACACCAAGTAGTCAATACTAGATGCCACCAAAGTTGTAGGTACCCGGAGCTATTCAGTAAACCTTTGGCGGCTGGCGAGTCGCCGCTCCCGGCTTGTATCATCGAAATCAGGTGGCCACAACCTTTACATCTTCTCGTATCGAAACCAGGCCGAATTGGGCTGAAGTTTCTCTCCCCGCCTTGCGTCACAATTTCCGGGTGTTGCAGCAGCATGTCGGTCCCGAGGTCGCCATCTGCGCGGTGGTGAAGTGCGACGCCTACGGACACGGGGCACAGGAATGCGCGCTGGCGCTTGAACAGGAAGGCGCGAAGTGGTTCGGGGTGACCTCGACGGATGAGGGCGTCATCTTGCGTGACGCCGGTATCACCGGGCGCGTGTTGGTGATGTGCGGCGTCTATCGCGGAGAAGAAGACGACGCCCTGCGCCTTTCGCTTACGCCTGCCGTGTTTCGTTTGCAGGATGCGGAGGTGCTTGCCGAGGCGGCTGCGCGTCAGCGGCTCGCTTCGCCGGTCGCGGTCCATCTGAAAATTGACACTGGCATGGCGCGACTCGGGCTTCCCCTGGCTGATCTGGAGTCGTTCGCCGAAGGCATCCAGCGGCTGCCGCAGATTGAGTTGGAAGGCGTGTTCAGTCATCTTGCGTCGTCCGAGGTGCTCGACGATCAGGCCACGCAGCGGCAAATTGAGCGCTTCAACGCTGCGCTGCAAACCCTCGCGGCGTACGGTCTGCGTCCCCAGTTGCGCCATCTCGCCAACACCAGCGCGGCCATCGAGCGTCCCGATACCTGGCACAATTTTGTGCGGCCTGGCCTGGCGCTCTATGGATACGAGCAGCAACCCTGCTACCACGACGGCTCGCCGGCGTCTGCGCCCTCATTACCGCTGCGGCCGGTGTTGGCGTGGAAGACGCGCGTCATCGCGGTTCGTGACGTTCCCGCCGGCCAGGCGCTGGGTTACAACGGTGCTTATAAAACCACGGCGCCGTCGCGCATCGCCACGGTTTCTGTAGGTTATGGTGACGGACTTTCGCGCAGGCTTTTCGGAAACGGTGAAGTGCTGCTGCGCGGCCAGCGCGCGCCCATACGCGGGCGCATCTCGATGGACCTGACCCTGGTAGAGGTGACTCATATTGCGGGCGCCGCAATCGGCGACGAGGTGACCCTGATCGGTCGCAGCGGCGAGCAGGAGATCACAGCGCGCGACCTGGCGCGCTGGGAGGGCACCGTGGTCTATGAGACGTTGTGCAATCTGACCAAACGCGTACCTCGACGTTATGTGGAGTGACGTGGAGCCGGTCATTGCGGCGGCGGTTGCGCAGCACTCTCCGGCTTTTCCGCGCCGAAGTAAGCATCGTTCAGCACCGGCGTAACCGATTTCTGGATCTGCTGAATTCGATCGGCCACCATTTGCCGTTGAAGTGTTGTGCTGATATTGCCCTTCACCTCGACCAGCGGGACCGGGCGCACCGAAACAACCTTATAGATGTACGACGCGGCGGCGTCAGAGAACAGTGGTGAGACCTCGCCACTCTTCAATTCGAACACCGATTCGTGGGCGGCCGGCAGTGAGCCGGGGCTGCGCGCACCCATTTTTGTTGCCGGCGGTGCACCGGGAGCGCCAGCGTGTTCAGACGCTTCTTTCTGCAGCTTGACTGCATCTTCGCCCGCAACCCATCGTTCCCTGATTTTCTCCGCGTAAGCCTTCTCTTCGCTCTCGGTCGGCTTGGGCTTGTCTGAAGCGCTGGCGGTCGAGCGTGGAATGATGATGCGCTCCAGCGTCACCTCTACATACTTCTTGCTGTTCTGGGTGTAGTAATCCGCAATCTGCTGATCGGTGGGATGAGCGTACTCGTCGGTGATCTTCTGATTAAGCGCCTCGGTCAGGATCTGGTTCTTGGCGAAATCGAAGATCTGCTGCACCCGGGGATCATTCTCGAGTCCCATCGCGCGTGCGGCATCGGCAAAGGTCAGCAGTTTCGCGTACTGGGCGGCGAAGGTGCGACGTTTATCGGGAGACAACGGCCGGCCCGGCGGACTAAGCGAGGTAATCAACTTCTCGAATTGCTCGCGCGTGAGTGAACCTATGCAACCCGGAGGCGGCGTGGTGCTGCCGGGCTCCGGCTGGCAGGCGCCTTTCAGCGTAAGCACAGGTTCTGTCATTGGCACTGCGCTGGTGGCGGGGACGGCAGTTGTTGCCGGAGCAGTTGCGGCCGGCGATTGCCCTGGCCCGCCCGGATTCTGGGCATGGCCGGCGTAACTCAGAGCAAATGACATCGCCAGCGCCATCAACGCGGAATTTCTCCCGGAAAAGTATCCGCCTGCCACGCCGCATTCACTCCCTTATTGGCTCAACAGACCATAAATATCCAGCGCTGTCCCCGTACCCACGTACACGTGTCCGTCGGCAATCGTAGGCACGGTAAACTTCACCGCGGGGCCGGCGACATCGCGACCACCTGCCTGCTGGCTGTCGTATAGCTCGTCGCTCAAGTTGGTGGGGTCGTAGGCGCGCAGGATGGCCGGACCGCCGTTGTCGACATTCGTACTTTCGATCTCCCACAGGATTCCATCCGAGCTGCCGTTGGCGGAGAGCGACGAGGTCGCTCCGTGAGTGCCATAGGTGTGCGTTCCGTGCGAGATCGGGGAAGTCGAAATGAGGCCGCTGTTGGAATCCCAGCTATACGCCTTCACCACGTCGTTCTCGCAGTGATAGTAGATGGTCCCGTTCCAGAACGTGGGGGTGGCGAAAATGTTGTCGAACTGCTGCGTGCCCGTCTGAACTTCCTGGATAACCTGGTCGGTTGTTTGGAACTGCCCCATGTTGTCGCGGTTGATGACAAAGATGCGTCCATCCTTGCCCCCGCCAATCAGTTCGTGAGGATACTGAGACGGATTGTCGGGCATGATGATGGGCGAACCGCTGCCAAAGTCGGCGTCATTTTGCCGCAGGTAGGCCTCGTTGGACGGCTTGAAGTAATCGAGAATCGACAGATCAGTTGCGCGCAGGCGCATCGCCGAGTCGTTGTAGTCAGGCGCGGGATCGCCAAGATCGACGCCGGTGATGAGGTACAGGTCTCCGGTGCTGTCGTCGATCGCCGGAGTGCCGCCCCATATCGTGCCACCTGCGCCGTCCGGCGTCGTGTTAAGGATCGCCGTCTGTTGCAGCGATGCTTTGTCGTAGGCGAGCATCCAACCGTGATTGCAGTGTCCGAAAGAGATGTAAATCGCGTTGCTCGCAGCATTCAACGCCAGGCCTGCGCGCTGATAACAATTGTTCTCCAACGTAATCTGGCCATTGTGGCTGTCCCAGCCCGTGCCCGGAACGGTGCCCGTCACTACCACCGGGCCGCCAAATTTCTCACTGCCGCTGCTGAGGCTGAGCGCATGCAGGCGATACACCTTTTGCCCATTCTCCAGACCGTCGGTCAACACGTACATGGTTCCAGTAACACTGTCGATCACCGGGGTTGAAGTGATGCCCAGGAGCGGGTCGATTCCCTCCGGATCATTCACCGGAACCGGAGTTCCCAGGTGATGGCGCCACAGGGGCGAGTCAGAAAGGCCGTCGCCATCGAAGGCATAAACGGTGTCGTTTTCCGTAGCAACGAAAACCACGTTGTGCTGCACGCCGCCAATATTCAGATTGGGCACGTACAGCGGCTGCCCATAAATCTGCGCGTCCACCTGCAATGCGGCCACTTGTCCGAACTGGTGCGAGTTAACGTTGGTGGTGTTCAAGGCGGTCTCGCTGAGATTGGCCCCGTCGCGGACATCGTCGTTGTGGTAGGTGAGCACCGACACCGTGCCGGCCGGCGCATTGACCACCGAAACCGAAGCATTGACACTGTAGCTTGGCAGCGCGGAACTGGTGGCGGTCACGGTATGCGAGCCCACATTGGCGGGCGCAGTGTAAAGGCCGCTGCTGCTGATGGTCCCAACCCTGCTGTTGCCGCCCGCCACTCCATCGACCGACCAACTCACTCCCTCGTTGCTGGTGCCTTGCACGGTTGCGGTGAACTGCCTCGTTCCCAACGCAGTCACCCGGGTCGTTTGCGGCGAAACCGTGAGGCTCATGACCGAGACGGCGGCGCTCGCGCTCCTTGTGCCATCGGCTACGCTGGTGGCGGTTACGCTGTGCGCGCTTGCGGTTGAGGGGGCTGTGTACAGCCCGCTCGTGGTGATGGTGCCGACGGTCGTATTGCCACCGTTGACGCCGTCCACCGACCACGTCACCGAGGTGTTGCCGGTGCCGGTTACAGTCGCGGTGAATTGCTGCGTCGTGCTAACCGCCAGCAGCGCCGACGTGGGAGAAATGGTGACCGTGATGCCGGGAATAGGATTCACCGTCACAATGGCGTTCGCGCTCTTGGTGGGGTCAGCGTTGGCGACTGCCGTCACCGTGACCTGCAAGGCGACCGTTGTCATGGGGGCGGTGTAAAGTCCGCTGGTCGAGATGGTGCCGTTTTGTGTGTTCCCCCCGATTACGCCGTTCACTTCCCACTGCACCGTGGTATTGCTGGAACCGGTCACCGTGGCCTGAAACTGCTGCGTCCCGCCGGCCGAGACCGTCGCCGAAGTGGGCGAGATCGTGATCGAGATTGCCGGAGGAGGAGGACTGGTCGTGCCGCCGCTGCCCCCACTACCGCTGCCTCCACCTCCGCAAGCAGCAAGGGACAAAAGTAAAACGCCGGGGACGAAGAAATGCAGGAGACGAAGTCGGTGCGCGAACATAGGATGAGTAAACTCTGCCTTTGCTCTTGTCTAGATGATGAGTAGCTTGGGGGAAGTTGCTTTTGACAAGTTGAACAACGGCGTTCAAGGCAATATTCACAGGGTCTTAATCGAATGTGGCGAACTTGGTCGAGTTGACGCGATCGATCGTTGAATCGTGTCAACAAAGTGTTCGATGTCGGACATCGGACACCTTCCTGATTGCATTCCAATTCTGGAAGTGTTCGCAGAAGGAACCAGGTGAATAACCCCGCGACCAATCTTTCGTTGACATTTCGCCTTTTATTCGCTAACAATATGAGCGGAGGCCGCGCCCCTTATGGCTCTCACACGCCGTCAAAAACAGGTGTACGACTTTATCTCTGGATTTGTAGACAGCCACGGCTATTCGCCTTCGTTCGAGGAGATCGCCGAGGGACTCGGCCTCAGCTCGCTGGCGACCGTGCATAAGCACATCACCAACCTGGAGCAGAAAGGATTGCTGCGGCGCGATTACAATCGCAGCCGCTCCATCGATCTGCTGAAGCCGCGGGGAGCCATGAAGCAATCGCTGGCGGTGGCTGCCGCAGCCGCTGCCGGAAACGGCATGAGCCTGCCGCTGATTGGACGCATCGCCGCCGGCCGTCCGCTGGAGGCGATGGAGAACCCCGAGTCCATTTCGCTTGCCGACTTCACCCGCTCCAAAGACGTGTACGTGCTTCAGGTGGCGGGCGAGAGCATGCAAGACGAGCACATCGTGGATGGCGACTACGTTCTGGTGGAGAAGACCAACGTGGCGCGCGATGGCGAGATCGTGGTTGCGCTGGTGAATGGCAGCGATGCCACCTTGAAACGAATCTATGTCGAGGGCAACAAGATTCGCCTGCAACCTTCCAACGCCGCCATGCAGCCCATCATCGTTCCCGCCGCCGTGGTGCAAGTGCAGGGTAGAGTGATTGGAGTGTTGAGGAAATACTGAAGTGACAAAAAAGTAGTTTCGCCGACATCTTATTGCAGTAGGCTAAGAGCAGGAACTGGATAACGATGAGCCACGCAACGGGCAGTCTGTTCCCGAGAATTGATCACACACTACCGGACGAGCCAAGTTGGCTCTCAGCGCTAAGGCAGCGTGAAGAGACACTTTGGATTTCCGTCAGAGATCTCGGCACACAACAGCGGTGTCACCTGTCCGACCATGCAACCTACGTGCACAGCGATGCCCTGCAGTGGGTATCAGGCCTGCCGGCAAGTTCAATACACGCCGCGGTGACCGATCCGCCCTACGGGATGGTGGAATACGATGAGAAGAACCACGCGAAGCTTCGCAAGGGCAGGGGCGGTGTTTGGAGAATTCCTCCGAGTTTTGACGGCGCAACTAGAAAGCCCGTGCCTCGATTCACAGTCCTTTCGAAAGAGGAAATTCTCAACCTCCACGGATTTTTCAGTGCCCTAGCCTACGGTCTGCTAAAAGCATTGGTGCCTGGGGGTCACGTTTTTATTGCCTCTAACCCGCTGATCTCGACCATGACCTTCCATGCCTTCATAGAGTCCGGTTTCGAAAAGCGGGGCGAGGTCATTCGCCTGGTACAAACTCTTCGCGGCGGAGACCGTCCCAAAGGCGCAGAAGAAGAATTCTCCGGGGTGACGGCAATGCCGCGGTCGTGCTGGGAGCCGTGGGGTGTTTTTCGCAAGCCGATTGAGGGAACGCTTGCCGAAAATCTGCGCTCCTGGGGAACCGGCGGCCTGCGAAGGATCTCAGATGAGGAACCATTCAAAGATGTGATTCATTGCTCTCCGACCCGCGGGATTGAGAAGGAAGTCGCGCCCCATCCATCGCTCAAGCCGCAGCGCTTCATGCGAAAGGTAGTTCGTGCAGCACTTCCGTTGGGAATCGGGATTATCTACGATCCTTTTGCGGGATCAGGTTCAACTTTGGCGGCAGCCAATGCATTGGAATACCGCGCCATCGGGACCGATTCCGATCGGCAATATTTTGCGATGGCAAAGCAGGCATTTCAACCCTTGTCGGATCTGGACATCAACAACAAGTGAGATGACTTGGCGATCGTCCGCAACCAAGCTGACCCGTCCAAATTTAATCAGAACGCCAACTTGCCTTTCGAGCTCCGGCTCAAGGATTTCGAGTTAGCGATGCAGGACGTTTATGATTTTTTCTACGACGTGAACCTGTTGCTCACCAGCAAGGGGCTGCAACGCCTTGACGACATGCTTCGGCCGGCGATCATGTCGGGGGTTCTCTCCGATATGTTGACGGCTAGTTTAGCCAAGCACTCACGGACCCTTGTCCAGAATAACTATTTCAATGGGCATCCGGATCTCGTGATTCGGGGCGTCTATCCGAATGACAGTAGCAAGGCCGGATCCGACGGTGTGGAAATTAAGACAACCAGGAAGTCCGGAGGGGCGGTTGATACGCACGGTGCTCGTGATCAGTGGATGTGCGTGTTCGTTTACAAAATCGACGGCGCCAGTGAACCAGCGATAGACCGTCAGCCCATGACCTTTACGGAAATTTATCTCGGGCATGTGGCGATCGAGGAATTTCGCCGAAACCCCCGCGGACTTCTCGGTACTCGCACAGCGACATTGGCGCGAGATGGAATCGCAAAATTGAGGAAGACCTGGGTGTACCTCTTGAACCAGCGGCCCGCAAAACCAACTACCTAACCTGCCTCCTGCTGCTTTCTCAACCGCCGGCTCTCAGCCAGCAGCGCCATGCTGTGCATCAGGTTTTGCATAGTGACAATGCCGACCAGCCGTTGCTGATCGACCACCGGAATCATGCTGAGACCTTTGCCTCCGAGTTTGCGGAAGGCCGACGCCAGCGAGTCACTACCTTGCGCAATTTCGAAGGCCCGCACCATGGCCGACTGCACGTATCCGTTGCCGCCGACGCGCAGCGCCTGAACAATACGCTGCTTGCTGATGACCCCAATCATGTCGCTGCCGCGGACCACCGGGAAGTCGTCTTGCAGCGTGTGCACCGCTTTCTGTAGCGCGTCCTCCAGGGTATCGGCGGGCGACAGCGTGGAGAAGCCGGTCAACATCACGTCTTCCATGCGCACGCTTTCCAGCACCGATTGGAAGACGACTGAGCGATCCTCGAGTTGCGCTCCCACGAACAGGAAGAAGCCAATCAGCATCAGCCAGGTGTTCCATACTCCGAGAAAAATCAGGACCATCGCGAACGCCTGCCCGATGGCGACAGCTCGGCGGGTGGCGCGCACATAGTCCATGCGCTCGGCCAGCAGCGCGCGCAGGATGCGTCCGCCATCCATGGGATAGGCCGGCAGAAGATTGAAGCCACCGAGGAACACATTTCCCCAGAACAGACTGCGCGGCAGATTGTTAGCATGAACGAAGGGCTGCGCCCACAGGTTCACGTGCGGCAGAAACGCCAGAATGAATGCGCCGGAGATAGCGGCGATGACCAGGTTGACCACCGGGCCGGCGGCAGAAATGCGGATGTCGCGGGCGGAATCGGCGTTGTGCTGCCCCATGTCCTCCATCAGGGTGACTCCGCCGATGGGAAGCAGGATAATGGACCGCACCGCCACGCCGTTGCGCCGGGCCACCACCGCGTGTCCCAGTTCATGCAGTACAACGCAGCCGAAGATGATGCCAACCAGCGCCAGGCCGCGCATTGCGCCCGTCGTGCCCATGGTCACCGACTGGGTGAACCACACAAACGCCAGCAGAAAGACGAACGTGAGGTGGATACGGATGTCCACTCCAAACAATCGCCCTGCGGGAATCGACCAACTTCTCATTGCGCCGCGCCAGCCTCTACTTTCATTCTATACACTCTAGGTGATGCGCATCATCGCCGGACAGTTTCGGGGCCGCCGCCTGGGCTCGCTGCCGGGTCTCGATCTGCGGCCCACCAGCGACCGGCTGCGGGAGACCTTATTCGATGTGCTCGCAGCCGCCGGCAATCTGCAGGACAGCGTGTGGCTCGATCTTTACGCCGGCACCGGGGCAGTTGGCATCGAGGCGCTTAGTCGCGGGGCGCGCCAGGTGTATTTTGTGGAGTCCGCAAAGAAACATGCCCGGCTGCTACGCGAAAATCTGGACCCGCTTGCGCTACCCGACTCGTTCGAGTTGCAGGAGCGCGAGGTGGCGCAGGCACTGCCGCTATTGGAGAGTACAGGCGTGGTCTGCGACTACTGCTTTCTCGATCCCCCATATCGCATGCGCGGCAGCTACGAGCGCACGCTGGGTTATCTGTCGCAATCGCGGCTGCTGCAGCTGGCCAGCCTGGTCATCGCCGAGCATGAAAAAAGGTTCGATCCCGGGGAACGCTTCGGCGCGCTGCTACGTTCGCGGCGGCTCGACCAAGGCGACGCATCGCTCAGCTTTTACCGGCTGGCGTGATCAGTTCCCGCGAGCGATCTGCTTTTCGGACTTTTCCAGCAACCCCTTACGCGCCGACTTTCATCTCGTTCAATATCTGTTCCACTGCGGTGATGCCTTTGGTCAGCTCTTCGTCGGTGTTGTAGAAGTGGGGAGAGAAACGCACGCCAGCCTTGGGGCGGTAATCCACCAGCACGTCGCGTTTGAGCAACTCGGCGCAAACCTGTGGCGCGTTGGGCATGTCAATCGACACCGTGCCGCCGCGGCGCTGGGGATCGCGCGGCGTGTTGACCCGCCAGCCGTGGCGGTCAGCCATCGAGATCAGCAGCGCCGTCTGCCGTTTCGACTTCTCGCGTATGTTCCCGATGCCGGCCTCGGCGATAATCTTCAATCCCGGCTGCGCAATCTTCAGCGCAGGAATATTGGGCGTCCCCTGGGTGAAGCGATAGATGGTCGGCGAGTAGCGCGTGGGGCCAATCTCAAACCCAAAGGGATTGTCGTGGCCGTTCCATCCCGTGAATGTGGGTTCCAGTTTCTTCGCCAAGTCGGAGCGCACGTAAAGATACGCGGTGCCCGGCCCGCCGCACAGCCACTTGAGCACGGCGCCAGTGCAGAAATCCACGTTGAGCTTGTGCACATCAAAGGGCACCGTGCCGGTGGCCTGGAAGGAGTCGAGCAACACGTAAGCGCCGACGCGGTGCGCCTTCTCCACGATGGCTTCGACATCCTGAATGAAAGAGCTGCGAAAGATTACATGCGAGATGGGGACGATCAGGGTCTGGTCGTCGATGGCGTCAAGCAGGCGCTCGGTGTTGACGTGAACACCATCCGTGGGCACCATCTCGACGCGCGCCCCGCGCGAGCGCTGCGCCTCCCAGAAGTACATTACGGAAGGAAAATTCAGGTCGGTATAGACCACTTTGTTGCGAGAGCCGCTGAAGTCAAAGCATGAGGCCACGGTTGCCTGGCAGGTGGTGACGTTTTGCAGGCAGGCGACCGTTCCCTGGGGAGCGTTGAACAGCGCTCCGATCTGATCGCCGACCTGGGCGGCCAGCATCCACCATTCTTCTTCCCAGGCGCGGACGCCGCGCGTCTTCCAGATGTCGGTGTATTGCTGTAGCGAATCTTCGACACCACGGGGCATTGCCCCCAATGAATTGCTGATGAGATAGGTGGTACGGCTGAGAATGGGGAACTCGGGGCGATAGCGCAGAAGTTCGTCAGACACAGAGAACATTGTAGGGGAAGAAGCGGGGATTGTGGGAAGTGGCTTGTTGAAGGGGCGCACCTTCAGGTACGCCCCTTCAGTCCACAAAAACTCCGGCTTGTCCGTTCCCGCCAAACCCTCCACGCTATCCCGTTCAATCGCGCTCGCGCATTTGCATTCCTGATGCCTGCGCCTGCGCCGGCGCTTCCTGATGCTGCTTCTGCCAATCCGATTCGCTGATGGCCTGGATGGGCTCCAGCTTCTTCTGTTCCAGAGCACTGTTGATGGAAGACAGTTGGCCCACGAGTTGGTCCTGGACCTTCTTGATGACATCTTCCAGCTCGCGGCCCAATACTTCCGTGCGATCGATCTGAGCAGCCGTTGGAGGTCCGTCGTAGCCATTCACGTCGCCGTAAACGGTAGTCAGGAATTCGCGCAGCCGTTCTTCGCCGGTGATGGCGCCGCCTTCTTTGGTGGCCACAATCTCGGAGCGGATTTTGTCGGCCGAAACGGCTAGCTGGGTAAGACGCTTGCGCAAGGGATCATTTTCCGGCAGCTTGGCGGCCCGCTGGGTGGCGGCATCGCGAATTCCGATGATCGAATCGACCGCCCAGCTCATGTGGTCCAGCATGTGGTAAAGCTTCATGGTCAGATCAAACTGCGCCTGGCGCTCCGCCATCGTGTACTTGGTGCGCGGATCTTCGACGACCTTGAGTTCGGTGGTGTACACCTCATCGCCCTTGGTCATCTTCACGGTGTAGGTGCCGGGCACAACCAGCGGCCCTGTGATGGCGCCAAACGCTGCCGACGCCGCTGGGGGAATGGTGGGAGATTTCAGCCGCATCGACCAGGTGGCGCGGTTGAGACCGCGATGCTTGGTGCCGCTGATCGTGTCGAGCAGCTTGCCCTGCTGGTCGAAGACTTCGATCTTCATGTCGCCATAAATATGGCGTCCGCGCTGGTAGTAGGTGATGAGCGCATCCTGCGGACGGCTGGGACCGAAGAAGGTCTCGTCGCCCTCAGGCCATGAGGCGTTGGCGTCGATGTATTGCGTCGCCGGCCGGCTGGTGATGAATGCCGCGGTTTTCGGCATCAGCTCGGGAGTCAAAGCCCGCAAGGGCGAAATGTCGTCGATGATCCAGATGCCGCGGCCGTGGGTGGCCAGCACCAGATCAGACTCGCGTGGCTGCACCACGATGTCGCGCACCGCAACCGCCGGGAAGTCGCTGCCTTTGTACTGCGCCCACCTGTTGCCGCCGTCAACCGAGATCCACAAACCAAATTCCGTCCCTAGAAAGAGGATGTTCGGGCTGACAGTGTCTTCCGTGATGACGTGAGCGTAGCCGCGCACACCGTTGTCCTGCATCGGCAAAGACGTCCAGGTCTTGCCGTAGTCGGTGGTCTTGTAGGCGTATGGCTTCATGTCGCCGAATGTATGGCGATCGAAGGTGACGTAGGCGGTGCCTTCGTCGAAGCGGCTGGCCGCCACCGTGGAGACCCACGAGAACTTCGCCACACCGGTATTGCCAACCACGTTGGTCCAGCTCTTTCCGCCATCACGCGTGACCTGCAAGTTACCATCGTCGGTGCCAACCCAGATGATCTGCCCGTTCTTGGGCGACTCGCTGATGGAGTAGATGGTGGTATGCATTTCGGCGGCAGAGTTATCAATGGTGACGCCGCCCGACTCTTCCTGCTTCTGCTTCTCGGGATCGTTGGTGGTCAGGTCAGGCGAGATGCGCTGCCACGATTGCCCGTGATCGCGCGAGCGGAACAGGAACTGTGCGCCCAGATAGATGGTGCCCTTTTCGTTGGGACTCATGGCGATGGGCGCGTTCCAGTTAAAGCGCAGTTTCTTCTCGCCATATTCGGGGTAGGGCGTGATGGCACGGTTTTCATGGGTGTAGCGATTGATCCGCCCCAGGGTGCCGCCCTGGTATTCGGCATAAATGTAGGCCGGATCGGCGGGGTCTTCAAACATCCAGAAGCCGTCGCCGTTGAACATGTTTTCCCAGCGTGAATTGCTGACGCCACCGGGATAGGACGAATCGCTCACCCAAGAGCTGTTGTCCTGCAAACCGCCGTAAACGTGATAGGGGTCGGCGTTGTCCACGCTGACATGATAGAACTGCGAGACCGGCAGGTTCATCTGGTGCTTCCATCGGGTTCCGCCGTCTTCACTGCGCCACAAGCCGCCGTCATCGCCGGCATAAACGATGTTGGGATTCGCTGGATCGATCCAGACCGTGTGAAAGTCACCGTGCGCTGCGTTGGAGACCGGACTGAAACTCTTGCCGCCGTTCACGCTGAGCAACAGGATGAGATCGGGTTTGAAAATTTTGTTCTCATCCTTGGGATCGACAATTAGATTGCCGAAGTAAAACGGGCGCCACACCATGAACTGGCTGGCATCCAGCTTGGCCCAGGTCTTGCCGCCATCGTCGGAACGGTAGAGCGCGCTGTTCGCCGATTCGATGTTGGCATACACCACCTGAGGCTTGGATGGCGCTACTGCCAGCGCGATCCGGCCGTAGGGTTTCGCGGGAAGGCCTTTGCTGTTGGCGTCTGTAAGTTCCGTCCAGTGTTCGCCGCCGTCCGTGGATTTGTAGAGGCCGCTGCCCGGACCGCCGGAGCGGAAGGTCCAACCCTGGCGGCGAAAATCCCACAATGAAGCATAGAGGGTGTTGGGTTCGAGCGGGCTCATCGACATCATGGCGCAGCCCGTGGAAGCATTGCTGCCCGCTAATACTTTGCGCCAGGTTTTTCCGCCATCGCTGGTTTTGTAGACCCCGCCCTCGGTACTGTCGTTCCACAGATGCCCGGTGGCGCACGCGTAAACCGTGTTGGAGTCCTTCGGGTCAACCAGGATGCGGGCGATGTGCTCGGAATCCTTCAGCCCGACATTGGTCCAGTTCTCGCCGCCGTCGGTGGATTTGTAGATGCCGTCGCCTACCGAGACGCTGTTCCGCGTCCAGGCCTCGCCGCTGCCCACCCACACGATGCGCGGATTGGAGGGGTCAATGGTCACGGCGCCGATCGACTGCACGTCAGGCTTGTCGAACACCGGTTTGAAGGTGGTGCCGCCGTTGATCGACTTCCACACGCCGCCGCTGGCTGCGGCCGCAAAGACGGTGAGCTGTCCCTTGTCGTTGATCGCGTCCACAGCGGCGATGCGTCCGCTCATCTTGGCCGAGCCGATATTGCGGGCCGACAAGCCGGAGATGGTGGCGGAGTCGAATTTGACGGGCGTTTGTGCGACCACCGTGATGGCAGATAACGCCAGCAGGAAGGCGCACGACAAACAGATAACGCGGACGGTTCTGTTAACGCAGGGAGCAGCAATCATTTCGCTTAAATCCTCTTATTCTGAAGCTCGTATCGCCCAATCGGGCAGGTGACATGTGCCAGGTTGTTATTTCTTCACGACCGGCATCTTGAACTGGGAATCGTCGATGGGAATGTTGACTTCAATATTTTCGACGGTGATGACTACGTGCTGGTTGGGATCGCCCTTCGAACCCGCCTCGATCGAGTATGGATAGAAAACCCCGGCCACCTGTTTGTAGGAGCCAAGGTGCTCCTCGCTTTCACGCACTGAGCCGCGGATGAACTGCTGTTTTTCCCGCTTGATTTCCAGATAGGTGTCGGGATCGAGGTAGTAGTAAATGACGTTGCCGTTCTTCAGGGTCACTTTCAACTGGTAAGCGTCGTCGCCATCCACGGTGTCGTGGCCGAGATACTCAACCTTGTTGCCTTTGGCCTGGTAATCAACCAGCGGTCCATCGATGTCGGACTCCTCCGCAAGATCACGGGTATCATCTTCACCCATGGCCTCCGGGTCTTTGCGTCCGCCAAAGGGGCTGATCTGCCAACCGGAAGAGCCATCGTAGGCCTGGATCTGGGTCATACCCTGGACGGTGAAGGTCTGGCGCAATAAATTGCCACGCTTTTTCTCCACCCCGGCTGCTGCGTAAAAGCCCTGAACGTAAATCCTGCCAGTCATACGCATGGTATTTATGGCTTTGATTTTTTCCATGCCGCCATGGGCTTGAATGTTCTTGGCGACCAGTTCCTCGGCCGTCTGGGCCGAAGCCAGGGTGGCGGTGAGACATAGAATTCCGAGCGCTACCTTCAGGGCAATGCGCATGCAGTTCACTCCTCTTGTTAAGGCAACTTAACGCAACCAAACCATTGTGGCGGGACTGGGGCCGGTACGCTCATTCGACGTGCGACAGCGGATTCGGTGAGGTCTGGCCTGGATTTAAGTACACCGCCATTACGGTTACTTATTGTACGGCAGGCAATGAATTTAGTTCCCTTCAGGAAAAAGACATGCTACCAGACCAGGAGGCGGGATGTTGAGGACTAAACGTGCCGTGACGGAGACGTTTATTGCTGTTCGATTTTATCCAAGTCAGCAGCTTGAAATTCGTGTATGCCTTCCACTTCCTCAAACTGCACTTGGACCACCGCGCCGGGTTCGCTGTCGGCCACCACGGTGCCAATCCAATCCCCATAGGGTTTTCCGGGTCCGGAAGATTCGCCAGCTCTTTAACTCGCACTTTATCGCCGCGCCTCATTCGCTTTCTCCCTCGCTACATGGGCGCCGGAATTATGGCACGCGGGCCGTGTGCTGAGCGAAAAAATCGGAGAGAACCGCCTTGCCTGTGCCCAACGGTGATTGTCTGGCCAACCCGGTCACATCCATGCTTCGGGATTGGTTGTGCTATGGCCTGACTGCAACAGTTATGGTACAGGTCTTTCACGCCGAGCTTCGCAGGAAAACCGCTGCGCCCTCATTCATGCAGATTCCTGCAGAAAGATGTTGAGGAGGGAGTTATGGACCCGAATCTCGCCGTTATATTCGACGAAGCCCAACTTTCTGAAGCGATTCATAAAAAAACTCACGCGGGACCGGGTGGTGCCGATCATTTCAGCCAATATCTCCTGACTGATTTTAGGAACCACCGTCTCGGGTTTGCTTTCCTTGCCGAACTGGGCCAGCAGTAACAGAATCCTCGCCAGCCGCTTTTCGCTGGAATTGAAAAGCTGATCGACCAGGTCCGCTTGGATGCGGGCGTTGCGGGTAAGCAGAAAGGCGACGAACATACTCGAAAATGCGGGTTCCTGATGAAGTGCGCGGACCATTTCTGCCTTGCTAATTCTGAGCAGTGCACACTCGGTCATCGCGGTAGCCGTCGCGAGTCGAAGAGGATGAGCTGAGACCAAGCAATCCTCCCCCAGGAACTCTCCGGCACCCACCAAGGCAAGGGTCGCTTCTTTTCCGCTTGCGGAGGTGACAGTGACTCTCAGCCGGCCAGTCTGCACGTAAAAAATCGCGTCGGTAGGGTCGCCCTGCGCGTACGCCGTGTCATTCTTTTTCAGATTGAGAATCTTCCTGCCCAACCCAGCTCTCGCCAGAAAGGCCTCGGGATCGAAAACCGCATCGCCATTGGTTGGTTGCGGCTTGGGGGTTTGAAGCCGGGTAGGCTTTGCAATTTCACCGGTGGCGAGTTTTGCGGACCGCACCAAATCGATCCGTTCGGCTCGACGGCCCTGGCTGCGAGTTGGAATGCCCTTGGCGCTCATTTCCTACCTCCGAAAAGGCAGCGCTGGCACTTCGACATCAGACCTGTTGGAGGGCCGAAATAAAATGGGACTCCCGTGGTCATGATCACCCGGCCCGGCGATAACCACGGGACCCATATTGCCTTCCCCTGTTGGGGTTAATATCACATGCCAATTTCGCTGGTCTGTTGGGCAAACTACATACGCTAATTGTTGTTGGTTCGGCCCATTTCGGCACCATCTTTAGAAGTGGCGGAATCGCTTAAGCCTAGGTCACGTTTCGTGCGTCGGGCGGTAAGGCAACGTAGGGCACCCTACAGAAGCCTTGGGGAGGGCGCTGTATAATTTTTCGAGTGGAGCGAATGAGCAGGGTTCCTGCTTCGCATGCCACAACTAGTTCACTTTCCCATCTGGGATGGTTTTCGGTTCTGGTTTGTGGCACGCAAAAACCTCCAAGTCGCGCGGTCCGGCGAGCGGACTAATACCGCTGGCAAACCCGTCAGCAACATAATCCTTTTATCAATCTCCGACAGCGACTACAGCGCCCTTCGTCCTCATCTCGAATACGTCAGCTTGCCAAACCATCTAGTCCTTCACGAGGCGGGTGGAAGGCTGGAATTTGCATACTTCCCGAATCGCGGTTTGATTTCTCTTGTAGTCGTAATGAAAGATGGAAAAACGGCCGAAGCTGGCATAGTTGGAAAAGAAGGCTTTACAGGGACCCTGGCGGCGGTTGGCCTGAGCAGCAGTCCGTTTCAAGCGGTGGTACAAATCACGGGGGATGGGTTTCGGGTCGAGATCGGAGCTTTGCAAAACACTTTGGAATCTGCTCCCCTCCTGCAATTGATGTTGGGCCGCTATGCCGCAGTTCGGGGCATGCAGGTTGCACAAACAGCCGCGTGTAATCGGCTGCACGGCATTGAGCAGCGCCTGGCGCGGTGGTTGTTATTGACTCAGGATAGAGTGGATTCAGGATCGCTGCCCATCACTCATGATTTTCTCGCAACCATGCTAGGGACTGATAGGCCTACCGTGAGCTTGGCGGCTGGTGTTTTGCAGAGGAAGAAGCTCATCGAATACACCCGTGGTGCTGTGAAGATCGTGCACCGCAAAAAACTTGAAGACGCTGCCTGCGAGTGCTACGGGGTCATCCAACAGTACGATCGTGAGCTTGGTTTGAAATAAGTCCGGAAGTGAACTCGCCCACCATCTCTAAACGGCAGTCCTCGATAACTGTCGTAACATCCCCGTTGCACAAGTAAACCACGCCGGGATCCCCCACCAATGCGAATGGCGGGCATTTGCCTCAGCAGGCGCCGAAATCATTGCCGCCAGGAGTGCTTGGCTTAGAGGGATCGGCCGATCGGCTCCTGGTGCTTTCGTTCTGCTTGTGCGTGTTGGTCGCTGCCTGGCACGCGATTAAGCTGTGCCACCAACCCTCGTAGCTTCGCAAGACAAGACTGTTACCAGACCACGCATCGCTCGGCCGCCGGACGCACCATGGCAGAATCCGCCTTGCAGGAGAATGCGCTGGCAAACGGCGGGAAGTTGGACAGCGGGCCAATCACGCGAAACTTGGCCACCGGATGGGGATCGCCCTGCACCATGAGACGCTGGGTTTCCGGCCTGGTCTCGTCTCCGCGGAACTGTCCCCAGGCGATAAAGAACTGCTGATCGGGTGTGAAGCCGTCAATGACCGGCGCCGGAGGCTTGCCCTGCTGTGACTTCTGGAAGGCGAGATAGGCAATCTTGACTCCGGCCAGATCGCCGATGGATTCGCCCAGCACCAGCTTGCCGTTGTGATGAATGTTCGGCTCGATGAAATAGCCATCGAACTGGTTCACCACGCACTGCGTCTTGGCCTGGAATTTCTTCAGGTCCTCAGCCGTCCACCAATTGTTCAGCTTGCCGGTGGAATCGAACTGCGAACCCTGATCGTCAAAGCCATGGCTGATCTCGTGCCCGATGACCACGCCGATGGCCCCGTAGTTGACCGCGTCGGTTGCCTTCACGCTGAATGCCGGTGGCTGCAGGATTCCGGCAGGAAAGACAATTTCGTTCAGCAAGGGATTGTAGTACGCGTTGGAGGTGGGGGGCGTCATGCCCCAGCGTCCGCGATTCACCGGTTTGCCGATGGTCGAGCGGTCGTCGTTGACCGCGAACTGCGCTCCCGCCATCACATCGTCAAAATATGAGCTGCGGCTGATGACGACGTGACTGTAGTCCTTCCACTTGTCGGGATATCCGACCTTGACGTTGAAGGTGGCGATCTTCTCCATGGCCTTCTTCTTGGTGTCGGGAGTCATCCAGTCCAGCCCGTTGATGGTCTCTCCCATGGCGGCCAGAATGTTCTTGATCATCTCCTGCGCACGCGCTTTGGCTTCGGGAGGAAAGTAATGTGCCACATAGTCCTGGCCGAGCGCCTCGCCCAGGAACTGGTCGGTCGATTCCACGCATTGTTTCCACCGCGGCTTCAGTTCACCCACGCCGCCCAGCGTCTTCTCGTAGAAATTGAAGTTCTCTTGCACGAAGGGCTGCGAGAGAAAGGGCGCGGAGCCATGCAGAAGCTGCCAGGTCAGGTAGATTTTCCAGTCCGCAATCGAGGTCGTGTTCAGTTGCCGGTCAAACTCTTCCATGAACTTCGGCTCATCAACATTCAGGTTGACGCGCGGCAGGTTGGCGTCCTTGTAATACGCATCCCAATCGAAGTGGGGCGTGAGTTGCTGTAGCTGGGCATAGGTCGTCTTGTGGTCCGTGTTCTGAGGATCGCGACGGGCGACGTTGTCGAGCGTGGCCTTGGCCAGCGCGGTCTCAAATTGCATCACCTGGTCGGCAGCTTTCTTTGAGTCAGCCTCGCTGTATCCGGCGAGTTGGAACATTTTGGCCACGTGCACCAGATATTGCGCGCGCGCTTCCTTGAAGCGCTCCTCCGTCTTCAGATAGTAGTCCCGGTCGGGAAGACCGAGGCCGGCCGCCTGAACATCGGCAATCACCTGCGAGGGATCGTGATTGTCGCTGGCGGCATTTACTCCGAATGGCGCCTGCACACCCAGGTCTGCGAAGCGAAGCAGCATGCGCTGCAGGCTGGCTTGGTCTTTAATGGCGTCGATGTCGGCGAGCAACGGCTTGATAGGCGTGGCGCCGGCCTGATTGACCCGCGATTCGTCCATGCACGCGCCGTAGTAGTCGCCAATTAACTGGTCAACACTGCCCTTGGGTTGATCGTGCTTGGCCGACGCTGCGTCCAGGATGACCCGCAGTTGGTCCTTGTTCGATTCGCCCGCGGCCCAGCGACGGCTCCAGCGATCCATGGTGGCAGGAATAGGATTGGCCGTCCGCCACGCTCCGTTGGAGAACTGATAGAAGTCGGTACAGGGATTCGCTGAGCGGTCGAGATCAGAAGTCTCAATTCCGACCAGGGTTTGTTGCGCAAATGTGGTGGATGAACAAAGTATGACCAGGAGAAAAAGGCGAAAAAGTGGCATCATGTCCTTCTCGCTTGCTAGCAGCAAGACGAGGCAATTCTACGCAATCTTGCAGCAAAGTGCGAAGCCGGCGACAGTCGGCGGTGGTTTCCTCGTTCTTCGATTGTTCGGCGGTCAGCCCGAAGGGCGAAGTAATTAGCCCGTTGCGGAAGCACTGGGTAAACGATTGCCAACCACGGCGGAGCCCCCCTTCAGGGACGGCACTCTCGCGAGGACTGAGCTCAGTGGGTTCGGGCGGATTGCAGCTTCCGCGCGGCTGCTGGCGGGCACTCTGATTTGTACGAGGCCAGGGACTGAATCCGCTGGGTTACGGCACCCTGGATGAACGAAACCTCGCGGCTCAGCATATCGGTGGCCTGCCGGCAGAGCACAGGTTGTTCCCGCATCAGACGAAGGAATTCGTCGCGGGGTACGAGCAGCACCACAGCGTTGGTGACCGCCAGGGCGGTAAGGCTGTAGGGACTTCCGGTGAAGGTTGCGGGCAAGCCCAGCACCGACCCTGCCGGAAATACTCGATCCAACCGAGGCAAGCCATCAACCCGAAGGCAGATTTTTCCCCGGCGCACCAGATACACGCCGAGGTTTTGATCGCTGGTGTTGAACAGGACATCGCCGGCTGGAAGGTGTTCGGCTTGACCGAGCGCTTCGAGAGAACTCTTCAATTCCGGCGACGCATTGAGGATATTAGAACCCGAACCCACATTCTTCATTGTGTTCTTATGCCAGAGTGCGGGTAGCCGATGCGGTGACCAGCATCACACATGGCTGTGAAGCACAAACCAGAAAAACGCCGCTGCGGGCTTTTTCTCCGCTAAATAGAGGCGGTTAAAGCGGAAGCTCCAGGATGGCGGCGGCTTCGGCTGTCGACAGCTCTTCCATCTCGCGAATCATGATGACGGAGCGGTTCGGTCATCTTCGAAAATACCTCGTCAGAGTTGACGCTGGTCTGTCCGTTGAGCCGCTTTGCCCGCGCGAAAGCTTCATGCATGGCAATTCGAGTCAGCCAGGTGACGAATGTGGAATGGCCTTCGAATTGCTCCAGATGCTGGTACGCCCGGACGTAAGCCTCCTGCATGACGTCTTCCGCAATCGAAAAGCTGCCAAGTTCCCCAGAAGTCTTAGTGCTGTATCTGAAGCGCCCACGGCGGAACAGTCGGCAGTCGCATGATCCTTGGCCGGGCGCTTCGGATACAGCGACTTGAAGGAAGCCGTCCCGGGGGAAGGCTATGTACTTTGAATGGGGCGGAGCGGGTGCGGAGGTTTAAGCAGCCCGCTGTGATGGGTATGATCTGCCGCTTTGAGGTCGTGTTGGAGCGGCGAAGGGTCGCACAGAAGGGTTCGGCATAGGCTGAAAAAATAGGTGACAGAGCACTCCGGGCCCGATGAGACAAGAGATCTCCGTGCGTGCCGGGGCACGAGCAGATGCCGAGGATGCGGATAGAGGTTCATGCTGCGCACTGGTCGGGTTGAGGTGGAGAGCGAAGCAGAAGTTGAGCCGCGGTGAGCCGTTCAACGACGTGCATGGTACCACCGCAGACGGGACAGTTCCATAGCGACTGAGGCTGGTGGGTGGGCGGCGATGCCGGTGAAGCAGTTCTGTTCTCTGAGCCGTGGAGCAGTTGGAAGCAGAGCGGCAGGAGGATGGCGCGTTGCCGGTTGGCCAGAAAGCCGAAGTTACGGATGCGCATAAAACCGCGTGGCAGCAAGTGAAGCAGGAATCGGCGCAGGAACTCCTCGACATCCAAAGTCATGAGCCTCTTCTTGTTGCCATGGGCGGAGTCTCGCCATTGGAAGGTGACGTTGCCCTCGGAGAGAGCGACTAGCCTGCCGTTGGAGATGGCGACGCGATGGGTGTAGGCGCCCAGATAGCGCAGCACATGTTCCGGCCCTCCGAAGGGCCGCTTGGAGTAGACGACCCAGTCATGGCGGAACAGTACCCGTAGCCATGCTGCAAAGGCACGCGGCTCGGCCAGGGGCAGGAGGTTGCCGTGGAACTGGAGCAGGCCTCGATGGGAGGCGCTGCGAAGTCCGGCGACGAACTTGCCGCGGAAGACACGGCTGAGCACGCCGATGGGCAGAAAGAAGGAGCGCCGGGTGGAGATCCATCTGGTGTGATCCGGCGCCAGACCACCGGCGGCCAGTACGCAGTGGACATGGGGATGAAACTGCAAGCGCTGGTTCCAGCTGTGGAGCACGCTGAAGAAGCCAATCTCAGCCCCAAGATGCCGGGGATCGCGAGCGATCTCAAGCAAGGTCTCGGCGCTGGCACGAAAGAGCAGGTTGTAAATCAGCCGCTTGTTCTGCAAGGCGAGCGGAGCTAGTTCTCGCGGCAAGGTGAAGACGGCGTGTACATAGCGAGTGGGCAGTAGTTCCTGTTCCCGCGCCTTAAGCCAGCGCAGGCGGGCGTTGCCCTGGCAGCGGGGGCAGTGGCGGTTTCTGCACGAGTTGTACGAGATGGCAGTATGTCCGCAGTCCGAGCACTGATCGCGATGTCCGCCCAGCGCGGCAGTACGGCAGCGGGTGATGGCCAGCAACACTTTTTGGTGTTGCCAGTTGATCCACTTGCGACTGTGTTTAAGAAATGCTTGTCCAGCACAGCGAACGATGTCGGCCACCTCCAGCGGCAGCCGGCTCATGAACTGTGCTTGTGTCCTCCCTGTGCAGAGAAGGTGAGTGCATCGAGCGGGCTGGCGGTTGCGTTGAGATGCCGTTGGGAAAGATGCAGATAGATGGTAGTTACTTCGAGGTCGCGATGACCGAGCAGTATCTGGATAGTGCGCAGGTCGGCTCCGGCTTCCAGCAGGTGTGTGGCGAAGCAGTGGCGTAGCGTGTGCGGATGGATGTTCTTGTGCGCCAAGCCGGCGCGTTCAGCGGCGTTTTGACAGGCAGTCCAGAGGACCTTGGTGGTGACGGGATAACTTGCGGTATGCCATCGGTTGCCGGGAAACAGCCACTCTGTCGGCTTGCGTTTGAGCCCGCGCCAGTAAGTGCGCAGCGCTTCGAGAAGCTTCGGACTCAGCATGACGTCTCGGTCCAAGCCTCCCTTGCCTCCTCGGATATGAACAACCATGCGCTGACTGTCAATATCGCCGATCTTCAGATGCGCTGCTTCTGCGCGACGTGCCCCGGTGGCATACAGCGTCATTAGCAGGATGCGGTGGAAGGGGCTTTCTGCGGCGTCAATCAGACGCGCAACCTCCTCCTGGCTGAGCACCTGCGGAAGGTGACGAACCTTCTTCGGATATGGCGTCTCGGCGATGCTCCAGCCGCGCTTCAACACGTGAATATAGAAGAAGCGCAACGAAGCCAACCGCAGGATCACTGTGTTGGGGCTGAACTTCAGATGGGTGAAGAGCATCGCCTGATACTTGCGAATGTCCTCAGGGCCAAGCTGGTCGGGTGGACGATGAAAATATCGGCTGAAGTGCTCAACCCCATGAAGGTATGAGCGAATCGTTGTCTCGGCGAAGTTACGACGAAGCAACTCCTCAAGCATGAGCTGACGTAGTTGGGTCACAGAGAGTTCCTCCTTCTCTGCGCACCAAGCTACCCCGCAGCCTCAAATGTCGGTGCGGGAACACGCGAACGCGTCCGCCGCACAGCGGCTTCGTTCAAGTCTTCTTCGAGGAAGTATGGAGGTGTGGAGTGCTCCTCACTCTCCGATCTCCCAGAACCCGGTTTCTGGATAATGAAAAGGCCGTCAAGTTATTGGGACAGAGATCGGAGCCTCGATTCATGCTTGGTTGTGAGGGGAACCGTCCTGCTGGGCCTGTTTTCATCCATTTAGGAGATTCCGAACACTGGTGGGAGGCGAGTTATTCGCAACGCAGGGACGTCATAGGATCGACTCGCACCGCCCGTCGCGCGGGAATGTAACAGGCGGCAATCGCCACCAGCATGAGAACGCAAAGCGACGCTCGCATAGGTCAACGGATCGTGCGCACTGACCCCGAACAGTTGCTTCGCCATCAGGCGGGTCAAGAGCAAGGATGCAGCCGATGCCGACTGGCGCACCAATCAACGCCATCTTTGTTCCCTCTCCGAGCACTAGAACCAGGATGTCGCGACGTTGCGCTCCCAGTGCCATGCGAATGCCGATTTCCTGAGTGCGCTGTCCGACCAGGTAGGAAATCACGCCATAGATTCCGACACAGGCCAACGTCAACGCCAGCGCGGCGAACACGGCGAGCAGAATCATCGTAAGCCGCCGCGCTGCATACGAGGTCGCAACCACGTCATCCATGGTCTGCACGTTGTAGATCACCTGGCGCGGGTCAATCTCTTTTACCGTCTCGCGAACCTGTCCCATGATCGCCGTCGGATCGCCCTGCGTGCGCAGCACGACCGCGACCGACTTTGCGACCAGAGGCATAACCTTCTCGGGAATCTGCATGAAAGGATAAAAGAACTGGGCCTGGATGGAGCCTTTGGGGTCGGCATCGAGTCCATACTGTTTCACGTGTCCGACGACGCCGACGATTTCAGCCTGCACGTTGAACTCCGTGAAGTTGACGTGCTTCCCGATCGGGTCCTGGCCCGGGAAATAAGTACGCGCGAACGAATCGTCGATGTCGACCACGATGGGCGTGTTTTCGTTGTCCTGGTCGGTTACGAAGCGGCCGCGCAGCAAGGTGATTCCCATTGCCTGCTGAAAGCCGGACTCGACGAGAAAGAACGTTGCCGCATGCATATCGCTGTCGTGGGCAGGCTTGGGTTCGCCTTCGATCCAGAACGGCAGCGAGGAGTCATGAATCATGGGGCGCGAACCCAGCGTGACGGATACCGCCTGCACGCCCGGGATCGATCGCATCCTGTCGTCGAAGTTACGCAGGCGGGCCCGGGTTTCAGCGGAAGTCGTAGTGGGTGTCGCCGCCAGCGACAAAGTGAAGGTGATGGCGTGACTGGGATTGAATCCTGGATTGACTCGCCACAGTGCGGCCAGGGTGCGTACCATCAGGCCCGCGCCGACAAGCAGAACCAGCGCCAATGCGATCTCGACGGCGACAAAGGTTCCCTGCAGCCGATGACGGAAGCCGCTCGAACCGCGTCCGCTCTGCTTCATCACCTCCTGCAGGTTGGTCCGCGTCGCCTTCAGCGCAGGCGCAAGCCCGAAGATCACTCCGGTCAACAGCGACAACACAAGCGTAAAGAGCAGCACCTTGGAGTCGAGTGAAACCTCACTGGCTCTGGGTAATGCCGCAGGTAAACCCTTAAGCAGCGTCTTCATTCCGCAATAGGCAAGCAACAGGCCAAGCGCTCCGCCGACTCCGGAAAGCAAGACGCTTTCCGTCAGAAGCTGGCGAATCATTCGCGCTTGGCTCGCTCCCAGCGCCGAGCGAATCGCGAACTCGCGCGACCGCGCGACCGAACGTGCCAGCAGCAGGTTCGCAACGTTGGCGCAGGCAATCAGCAGCAGAAATCCCACAGCCGCCAACAGCACGAACAGCAAGGGCTCGACGTTGCCGACCAGGTCCTCCTTCATCGAGACCAGTTTGATGGTCTTGCCGGCATCGGCTTCGGGATAAGCGACGGCGAGATTGCGGGCAACCTCATCCATCTCGGCTTGCGCCTGGGCGAGTGTGACTCCCGGATTCAGCCTGCCGAACGCGCGAGCACCCACCGAGATGCGTCGATCGCGGAACGACGGGTCCCTCCACTGCCCGATGGGCGTGTAAACGTCTCGCATGTTGCCGTAGAAGCTGAAGGTGTCGGGGATGACGCCGACGATGGTGTACGCGGTTCCGTTCAGGATGATCGGCTTGCCAATGATGTCGGGCGAGGAGCCGAATTTGCGCTTCCAGAAACCACCGCTCAGTACGACGACCGGCGCGGCGCCGAGTTGATCGTCATCGACGCGAAACGTGCGGCCCAGAACGGGCGCTACACCGAGGGTATTGAAGAAGCCGGCGGAAATCATGTATCCGCTCAGACGCTCGCCTTCGCCGTTGCCGATGAAGTTGTAGTCTTCATTGCGGTATGCGGCCATCGAGGCAAACGAGCGGCTGTCGCGCTGCCAATCGAGGAAGTTCAGATATTCGATGGGAGCGCTGTCGAAACCGGCAATCCTTTCATAGATCGCGACCAGTTGGTCGGAATGCGGATACGCAAGCGGGTTCAGCAGCACGCCGTTGACCACGGAAAACAGCGCGGTGTTCGCGCCGATCCCGAGCGCGAGCGTCAATACTGCAATCGCGGTGAACCCTGGAGACCGGGTGAGCATCCGGAAGGCGTAGCGAAGATCGAGAAGAAGACTGCTCATGCCTTGTTCTAATACGGAAACGTCGCGCCTTCCGTGCTACACGGGTTCCGGCATCGCATTGCCAGTTAGCTGTGCACCAAACGTCTCGCAGCCAGGCTCAGCATCAGGCGCGTTGCCCCCGTCATGATCATGCTGATTCCCACCAGCGTGCCGATTACCCACAACGAGCTCGAGGGCCACTGGCGCCAAACCAGAATGCCGAGAATCAAGGTAACGATGCCGTCAAACAGAATCCAGCTCGATCCGGGGAGAGCCCGGGCCTGGAAGTACGCCACCAGGTCAAACACTCCCTCGATGACAAAGAAAATCGCCAGTGCGAGGGTGAAGGCGGCGACTCCCAGGAGCGGATGCAGCAGAAAATAGATCCCGAAGATCAGGTACAGCACCGCGACCAGAAGCTTCCAAAGTATGTGCCCGATGCCGTGCGACTGAAAGGCATGGATGAATTGAAATGCTCCGCTGAAGACGATCATCCACGCGATGACCAGGACCACGCCCCACGAGGTAGCGAACGGGAGCGCGATGGCCAGACAACCAAAGACGATGAGCAGAATCGCCCACACGATTGATTTTCCGGAGCTGAGGTTAGAGAGCCCTGCTGGTGTCATGTCTGGAATTCCTCCTTGCAATCAGGAATACACGTTTCAAGGCTGCTGAAAGTACCTGTGACTGGGTCCCAGGGCGCTTCGGCTATCGCGGTGCCGGCTCGCGATTTTCGCGACCGCCCGCCTATTGCGCCCCCGACATCTCCATGAACTTTACCAGATCGCTTTTCATTTTCTTTAGACCATCCGTGGGCAGGTACACCATGTGTCCTGCATCGTAGGTGGCGAACGAAATGTTCTGGTGATATTTCTGGCCGATATCGAGATGCTCCATGGTGTAATTGGCGGCGGCGAAGGGTGTTGCTAGATCGTAATAGCCCTCCATCACCATCACCTTCAAGTAAGGATTTTTCACGATGGCCTGGCGCAGCGCGCTGGCGGTATCAGGAAAGCCCTGAATGCTCGACCCCCAATCCCACTTGTCAAACCCCGCGGTCGGGGCGCTAACGTAGTAGGGCATGTCAGTCTTATAACCGAGCTCAGTCCGCACGTAGTTGTTGAATACCGAGGTGAAGGGCGGAGTGGTAGCTGATGAGGTTGGGTCGTAGAACTGGGTGTCCAGCAGACCATTGGGGTCGGGACCGGTATAGCGGCCATCCAGGCGGCCTACCCGTACTTTCTGGTCAATCAGCAGGTAATGAGTAAACTTGCGCACATCGACGCGAAGATTCGCCTGATCGACAACATCTCGTGCTTAACCCCGTATATCGCGCCAATTGGGTGACGATTTTCTGCCGCTCTTCCGGCGTGAGGGCATCTCCTTTGTCGAGCGCCTGCGCATATTCGGTGGATGCCCAGCGCTGCGATTCCTCGCGCGCCCGGTTCATGTCCTGGGCAAGGTCGGGCGCCAGCTTGTGATGGTATCCCGCGATCATGGTGAACGAAGGAACCAGGAACACATAGGCCTGGTCGTTGGTCTTGTTGCTGATCAGGGTCTCGAAATTCAGCACCATGGAGAGCAGCGTAATTCCATTGAAGGAAACGCCACTTTCGGCGAGGTATCCCGCGATGCCCGCCGACCGCGTGGTGCCATAGCTTTCACCCAGCAGGTAGAGCGGCGAGGTCCAGCGCTCATTGCGCGTGATGTAGAGACGAATGAATTCGCTGAAGGCTTCGATGTCGCCTTGCACGCCCCAGAACTTCTTGAACATCTCCGGATCGGCCGCGCGGCTGAATCCCGTGCCAATCGCGTCCACCAGCACCAGGTCGGTCTTGTCGAGCGGAGTGTAAGGATTGTCTTCCAGGCGGTAGGGCGCGGGCGGCATGAATCCGTCCGGCTGCAGGACTACCTTCTTGGGCCCCAGCGCTCCCATGTGCAGCCAAATCGACGCTGAACCCGGCCCGCCGTTGAAGGCAAAGGTCAGCGGACGCCGGCTGGCCTCCTGCCCCTCCAGGGTGTAGGCAACGAAAAACATCTCGGCTTCGATTTTGCCGTCGGAGCGCTTAATGGGAAGGCGTCCGGCGGTGGCCGTGTAGTGCAGCAATTTGCCGTTCACCGTGATCTGGTGATGGGTCACAATCGGCGCCACCTCGGTCATGTCGAAGTGCTCTTCCTTGTCCTTCGCCTTGTCGCTGGATTCCTTGGCCGCCTCGGGCTTTTGTTCTTCTGTCGCCGCCGGAGTTTCCGGGGATTTCGCCGGCGGGGATTGCGCCTTCTTCGATGCGGCGTTTCGTCGTGCTCTGAGTTTCAGATCTTGGGCTGACTCTGGGGCGAATCTGGTTGTTGCGCAAACGCTGGAATCAGTAAGACTGATAACAACGCCAGGTTGAAGAGAAAAGAACGCATTTTAGCTCCTGCAAAATATCGTACTGCGACATTCTAACCGCATTCAGAGTTCTCATAATCAGCAGGCGGTACTGGCGCTTCAGAAGGTTCTTCGTCAGCGCGCTGAAAATCGTTCACCATGGAGACACGGAGGGCCGGAGTTTTGTTTTGTACCGAGAGTTCTTCGTGATCTCCGTGCCTCCGTGGTGAATCTTCATTTCAACTCCCGCTCTATCGCCTTGCGATTTTTTACCGGCAAATTCTCTACGGCGCTTCGCCAACGCGATGTATACCGCGCGGGCCTCGGGAACGGCTTTCAACTCCTCCAAATGACGGCGAACCGTAGCGACATCTCCGCGCACCAGAGGGCCGCTGAAAGCTGAGGCGGCATCGTGCTGCAAGTAGTTTCGCAGTGTCTGTAGCAGCAGAGGAACCATCATGGTCTTGGTGTTGTCAGGCCTGATGCCGGCGGCTTTGGCCACACGTTCCAGCGATGCCATCAAGGCGATCACCAGTGGCGAGGCAAAGCTGCTGAACGCGTGGTACAGCACCTTATTACGCTTCTTGATGGCGTAGGTTGTGCCGCCCAAGTCCTCCACGATTTGTTTGGCCAGGCGGGCGGCGGCCTGCATCTCCCTCGACCGCAAATGCCACCCCCAGCATCTGCGGCGCTGGACCACGCACAAACGTCATGCTGGGATGCACTGATGCGACCCTGGCTCCCCGCTCACGCAGCGGAGCCAGCTCGTCGCTGGTCAGGGCGCCGCTGGAATGGAAAACGATTTTCCCGTGCCAGTCCTGAGTTCGCGCAAGTCGCAGGGCGGTGGCGGCAATAGCGTCATCGGGCACGGTGATCCAGATGAGATCGGTGTCGAGTGGCTTCTGGCCCAGCGCGACCAGTCGCGCTCTTACCCTCCGCGCCAAGCCCTTGGTCTCACGACTGCGTGAGGCTACTGGGACGGGCCGCAATGAACTTCACCACGTACCCTGCGGATGGCAACGTCAACGCCAACGCTGTTCCTAAATTTCCTGGGCCCACGATGCTGACCGTCACGGGACGCGAGGAGTGGGATTGTTTAGGCACGGCGGGCAGAATAGCAGATTTCGCGCGGCGCAACCGATCGCGCGAACATATGTTCGGCTTTTCCGGCGCTTCTCAGCAGATGCGTCAAAAGCTAGGAGGGGGGAAAAACAGAAGATTGATGCCGAAGAGAGCCTCTAAACGCCCAATGGTACCACACAAAAATAGACCGAGATCGCCCACGCGGGAATAGTCCCAGAGCGAGAAAAGCACCAGACCCCCTGTGGCGCAGGCTGCCGGCGCGGCGATGAGAATGTCGGGACGATCAACATGCCCGGTACGAAGCACCATCGCGACCCGCTCAAAGCCGTTGCGGATAAATGTGGTCAGTGTACCCGCCGTCCACAACCAGAAAGCGCCGCCGGCCGCCCCTAGCATGTATCCAAACTTCTGCTGGCGAAGACAGAGCACGGCGGCCACGAGGTACGGGAGCGACTCGAACAAATGCAGGAGGCGAATGGTGGGGTCCCAATAGGCAGCTGAGTCCAAGAATGACGATGAACGCGGTCGCGCAGCCGGCGGCGAGCGCATCGATGACGCCCACTCGGCTCCGCGAGCCAACGGTGTTGGCCAGTGTGTTCATGCTCTCCTCCGCGGGATCCGTCTCAAATCCTGACTACGTTCTTCTGGCAACGAATGTTCCGCGGCCGGTTGACGCGCCGGTTCGAAACCGCGGCCACTGCCTTATAGTGGTGAAACTATGCCATCAAGAAAGCACGCTTTGAAAAAGCCAGCGCCGCAGCTCGAAGAAACCATCCCGTCGTGCGAACAAGGCCGAGGTCTTGTCGTCGAAAATCGTCATGCAAAGGGCCCGCCTTCAGTGTCAGTTCCGACCGCGTGCGCGAGCCGAACGGCGTTGTTGCGCGCCGTGACGTGGTGCGCCATTCCGGCTCGGCCGTAATTCTCGCGGTGGACGACCGCCGCCCCGACCCGCGCATTCTGCTGGAGCGCCAATATCGTTATGCTGCAGATGCTTACTTTGGGAGCTTCCCGCGGGTCGCGTCGATCCCGGGGAAAAGCCCCTGGCCGGGGCCAAACGAGAGCTGCTGGAGGAGACCGGATATCGCGCGGCCAAGTGGACGAAGGCTTTGTTTTTCTATCCCAGCCCGGGCTTTGTGGACGAGACCATGACGGTTTACCTGGCTCGGGGATTGACGGCCGGTGATGCGCACCCGGAAGAGGACGAACGTATCGAATGCCAACTGACGCCTTTGTCGCGGGCGCTGGAGATGGTTCGGTCGGGTGAGATTTGCGATGGTAAGACAATCGCCTCCGTTTTATGGCTGGCCGACGGTCTCCGCAACGGCAGTCTGTGACGCTGGCGCGCTCATTCCATCGCTCAATTCGAAGCCGCCGCTGGCCTCATGTTGGCAGCATGGGTGCCAAAACCCCCCAAACCATGCGTGTTTCCGGTCTGTATACTCTCTTGACAACACCACCTAGCGGGAGGAAAATTAAAGCACGCTGTTCAACAGGCCAATCCAACTGGCCAGATGTGATCTAGGCACAAGTCCTCCATCGACTTTGGCTTCTGGGCTCAACCTGATTGACGCAATTCAAGACAGCATCCTCGGGGTGGGGATGCTCGTGGGGTTCTCCCATGGAGGAAGAAGAAAGTGAGACTCAGAGGTACGGTAAAGTGGTTCAACAACGCAAAAGGCTTTGGCTTTATAGGCCGAGACGATGGCAGTGCCGATGTGTTCGTGCACTATAGCGCGATCAACAACGAGGGCTACAAGAGCTTGCAGGAAGGCGACCAGGTCGAATTCGAGATCGTCGAGGGCCAGAAAGGTCCTCAAGCAGGCAATGTTTCGAGGATTGAGTACAAGCAGGCTGTGTAGCCGGCTTCGCTGCACTTTATAAAACCCGGCCGCCAGGCTGGGTTTTTTATTGGGGCCGATTCTGCCGGGCGCACAATACAATTCTGCTGTCGTCTTTGACCCGCCACCTATCCCATTGCAAGCTGGCATCACAATTCGCAGAGCACTGAAGACCGACGCGTCCGACATTCTGGAATGCCTGAGGATCGCGTTCGAGCCCTATCGCGACAAGTACACCCCCGGCGGCTTCGCCGACACCGTCTTGACGCCAGAGACAGTCCATGACCGCCTCGGGCAGATGTCCGTTTTCGTCGCGGTCACGGCCGGCAACCAGATTGTCGGTACCATCGCCTGCTCGGTGATCAGTGCAAGCGAGGGGCATCTGCGCGGCATGGCCGTCTTGCCTGAGTGGCACGGCCGTGGCATCGCCGAAAGACTGTTGCAATCTGTTGAAGCCGAACTGGCAGCCACGCATTGCTCTCGCGTGACCCTCGACACGACGGCGCCGCTCCAGCGCGCCATGCGCTTCTATGAAAAGCACGGCTACGTCGCCTCGGGCAGGACCACGGATTTCTTCGGCATGCCTCTGTACGAGTATGTGAAAGAGCTGAGCGTTTAGGGGCCAACTCGCGGCGCGCATCGTTTCTCCAAGTTACAATTTCACTTGGGTATTTTGCGTGGACAACAAGGCTATCGCCAACGTCTTTTATGAAACCGCCGATCTCATGGAGATCAATGGCGACGACTCGTTCCGCATTCGTTCCTATCGTCGCGCCGCCGAAGCCATCGAAGGGCTGCCTCAGCAAGTCTCGACACTGATCGACGAACCCAAACAGCTGTTGGAGATTCCCGGCATCGGCAAAGGCATGGCGGCGAACATCCAGGAATTGTGCCGCAGCGGCAAGCTGGGGCCGCACCAGGACTTGCTGGTGAAATATCGCCCCTCGATGCTGGAGCTGCTGAAGATCCAGGGGCTGGGCCCGAAGACAATCGCACTGCTATGGAGCGCCTTCCAGGTCAGCGATCTTGCCAGCGTGGAGAAGCTGGCGCGTGAAGGCAAGCTGCGCGAGTTGCCGCGCCTCAGCGAAAAGAGCGAGCAGAAGATCCTGAAAGCCATTGAGGATTACCGCCGTATTTCGGGGCGCTTCCTGCTCGACGAAGCCGATCGGACGGCGCAGAAGCTGACCGAACATCTGCGGCACATCAAGGGCATCGAGAAGATCACCCCAGCCGGTTCGCTACGCCGCGGGCGCGAGACGGTCGGCGATCTCGACGTGCTGATAACAGGACCATGCTGCGTGAACGACGAACAGCGCGCTGGGTTGATCGAAGAAATTTTGCGCTTTCCCGGCATTGTCGAAGTGCTGGCCAAGGGCGACAACAAAGTCAGTTTCAAGTTGCGCAAAGGCATGCAGGTGGACGTGCGCACCCTGCCGCCGGAATCTTACGGCGCGGCCATGCAGTACTTCACCGGCTCCAAGAACCACAACGTTTCGCTGCGCCAGCGCGCGCTCAAGATGGGATTCACGCTCAGCGAGTACGGTCTGTTTCGTCTCGATGACAATCAACGCGTCGCCGGCGCCACCGAGGACGAGATCTACGGCATGCTCAAGCTCGATTGCATTCCGCCAGAGCTGCGCGAAAACTGCGGCGAGATCGAAGCGGCGGAGAAGCACGAACTCCCGAATTTGATCACAGTGGCTGATTTGCGCGGCGAAGTGCATATGCATACGGTGGAAACCGATGGGCGATGCACTATCGACGAGATGGCCGCGGCCGCCATGGAGCGCGGCTATCAATACCTCGGCATCACCGATCACTCGAAAAATCTGGCCTTCGCCAACGGCCTTGATGACAAGCGCGCTGAGCAACACATTGCGCGCATTCGCGCCGCCAACCAGCAGACCGACGGCATCACTATCATGGCGGGCATCGAGGTGGACATCCTGGCCGATGGTGAGCTGGATCTTTCCGACTCGGTGCTCGATCAGATGGATGTGGTCGTCGCCAGCGTACATTCGGCATTCAACCAGGAGGCGCAACAGATGACCGACCGCTTGCTGCGCGCGTTGAGCAACAAGAACGTCAGCATTCTCGGACATCCCACCGGGCGCCTGCTCCTGCGCCGTGACGCTTATCCGTTCGACATGGATGCAATCCTGAAGGCCGCGCTGGAGAACAAAGTCGCGATGGAGCTGAATGCCTATCCCGATCGGCTCGATTTGAACGACGTGCACTTGCGCATGGCACGGGAATGCGGAGTGAAGATCGTCATCAATACCGACGCGCATCACACCTCGCACTTCGAAAAAATCAAATACGGTATTCTTCAGGCTCGCCGCGCATGGCTTACTCCGAAGCATGTGCTGAACACTCTGCCGGAAAAAGAATTTCGCCAGGCGATGAAGCACCAGTGGCCGGAGAACTGACTGGGTCGGTACGACAGAGTTGTGCGCTCTTGTATCATCATCAGGGGTGACTCATGGCTGATAATCCAACTCCGTCGCAACCGCAATACGACGCCGGGCACGTTCCCCTCACCGAGGAATTCGACAGTCCCAAGCGCAGCCTGCCTCCAGCCGTGCCAGTCGTCATCGCCCTCGTTATCGTTGGCATCGTGGTGGGTGTGATCGCCTACCTGGAACGCTCCAAGCCGGTGGCGCAGGGCGGCATTGACGCGGTGCACACCAGCCAGCCTGAAGACGTGACCAATACCATGGTCGCTATCCAGGTCACGCTGCGCAATGTGGGTGACAAGGCGCTCTACATCAAGTCCATCAGTGCCAACCTCAAGACCGACCTGGGCGATCAGTCCGACGACGCCGCGGCTGCTTCCGACTACGACCGCTACCTCTCCGCTTACCCGGACCTTCGCCAAAACGTGACGCAACCCTTGACGGTGGAGACCAAGATCATGCCCGGCGCTGAGCAAAAGGGAACTGTCCTGGTGGCGTTTCCCATCAGCGAGCTGCAGTTTACCGATCGCAAGGATCTCAACGTGACCATCGTGCCCTACGATCAGAACCCGATTGTGCTGCGCGAGAAAGTTGCCGCGGCGAAGTAGCCTGCGTTAGCAATGGCGTCTGAAACCTTAACTGGCGCGGGTCTCAGCCTGGCCACTGCCGCGGTGTGGGGCGGAGGCGATTTTGCTGGCGGCATCGCTACCAGGCGTACCAATGTCTTTCGCGTGGTCGCGGGTGCGCACGCCTGCGGCTTGCTCCTGATGCTGCTGCTGGTCTGGATTACCGGCGAGGCGCTTCCGCCGCGTTCAACATTATTGTGGGGAGCGGTAGCCGGCATCGCCGGGGCCGTGGGCGTCGCGGCGCTGTATTGCGGCTTCGCCATCGGACGCATGGGCATTGTCGCGCCGGTCTCTGCGGTGATTACGGGGGTGTTACCGGTGCTGGCCGGCATCTACAGCGAAGGCATGCCCGCCCCGATTCAGTTGGTTGGCTTTGTGCTGGCGCTGGTCAGCATATGGCTGATCGCGCGCCCGGACGGCGAAATCGACACCCATCGCGGTCTGGGACTGGCGGTGCTGGCGGGCGTGATGTTCGGCCTGTTCTTCATCGCCTGTAAACAAGCCGGCCATCACGCCGTGTTCTGGCCCCTGGTCACCGCGCGTATTGCTTCCACGCTGCTTATGTTGCTCATCGTGGTTTTCTCAACTAGGGACCAGCGTCCTGTACGCCCGGCGATGGTGCCGATTCTATTTTCGGGGATACTCGATACCTCTGCGAATGCGCTGTTCATCGCGGCCACCCAACGCGGACGGCTCGACGTCACTTCGGTGCTGTCATCGCTTTATCCCGCCAGCACCGTGATTCTTGCGCGAATTTTTCTGAAGGAGCGTTTCTCTGCCACGCAGAACGCGGGCATCATCGGCGCCCTGGTCTCAGTGGCCCTCATCGCAGCGCGATAGGCTAACTCACCAACTCCGGCTTGATCCAGGGGAACTGGAAGATCGCCAATGGGTCTTCGGGATAGCTCACCTCGAAATCGAGATACGCGTCGGCGACGATCCAGTAATACGTCTTCAGGGTGGAGATGATCGCGTCCAGCGCCTCATCAAGTTCCCGATGGGTGGAGGCCAGCGCCGAAAGCGTGCGCTCGTGATGGGCAAAATGCGGGTTCAGCACCTGCTTCAGATTGGTCGCGGCCTGGTCCAGTTCGGCGCGATCGTCGGCAAACTCGCGTTCACTCACCTTGTCGTGCAGCAGATGGGGATACTCCTCCAACTGGGTGAGCACTCGGCGCAAGGAGAGATCGGTATTGTCCGGGTCGAGCAGTCGCAGGACGCGAGCGGCCATAGCGTCCGCGTAAGCGGCCCTTACCATATCGAGAAACGCATTGCGGACGCCGTGCAGCTGCGGGTTGCGCTCGATAACATCGCGCTCCAGCTTCCAGTAGACGTCACGGTCGCGGGCCAGACTGAGGACCTGATTGCGGATTTCGCGAAGTTCACTGCGCGCCCGTTCGCGGAATTGTTTTTCCATCACCATGACCATAAGTCTATCGAAGCGGGCGGGAAAATATTTGTGAGATTGGTCACAGCAAGCACTGTTCGTCGATAGACAGGGCTAAAGTCGCGCCCCTCCAATACTCCGAGACCGCCTGTGCGCGCGTTACAATAAAATCTCTGCGAGGTCATCATCGTGCTGACGTATCAAGAAATTGTTGCGCTTGAACAGAAATACCTGCTAAATACCTACGCTCGCTATCCGCTCGCCATTGCGCGCGGAAAGGGAGTGTACGTTTACGACGTTGAGGGCAGGCGCTATCTCGATTTTCTCGCCGGGCTGGGAGTGAACGCCCTCGGCCATGCGCACCCGCGCATCGTTAAGGCCATCCGCGACCAGGCGGCGAAGGTCATCCACGTTTCCAACCTTTACTACAACCAGTACCAGGGCTTACTGGCGGAGAAGTTGTGCACCGCCTCGGGCCTGGATCGCGCCTTTTTCTCCAACAGCGGCACCGAGGCGATTGAAGGCGCGTTGAAACTGGTGCGGGCCGCCGGCCACGCCACCAGCGGTCCGGAAAAGTGCATCGTGATTGCATTGGAGAACTCCTTCCACGGGCGCACCATGGGCGCGCTCGCGCTCACCGGCCAGGCAAAGTATCGCAAGGATTTCGACCCGATGATGGAGGGTGTGCGCTTTGTGCCGCGCAACGATGTGCAAGCGTTGCGCAATGCGATGGACGACAAGGTTTGCGGTATCGTGCTGGAGCCCATTCAGGGCGAAGGCGGCATCCAGGAATCGTCGCTCGAATTTTTACAGGCGTGCCGCCAGTTGGCCGACCAGCATCAGGCCGCGCTCATCTTCGACGAGATTCAGTGCGGTCTGGGGCGCACCGGGCAGTTGTTCGCCTTCCAACATTTCGGGGTCGTGCCCGACGTAGTTTGCATTGCCAAGCCCATCGCCGCCGGACTGCCGCTGGGTGCATTTCTCGCCAAGGAGCGTTTCGCGCAGCACATCACTCCGGGCAAGCACGGAACAACTTTCGGAGGTGGCCCGCTGACCTGCCGTGTCGCGCTGGAGTATCTGGCGATTATCGAGGACGAAAATCTGCTGGGGCAGGTGCGTCGCGTCGGCGGATACTTCTCGCAGAAGCTGCGCGAACTGGTGGACAAGTTCGATATCGCCGTGGAAGTCCGCGGCGTGGGCGCAATTCAGGCGCTGCAGTTAACTGTGCCCGGCAAACCGATTTTGGAAGGCGCACTTGCCAAAGGTCTGCTGATTAACGTCACTCAGGACACTGTGCTGCGCTTTTTGCCGCCCTTTTTGCTGGAGGAAAAGCACGTCGATAGCGGAATGCGAATCTTGCGCAAGCTGCTGGCGGATGCGCAAAAGCAGGAGAAGAAGGCTGCGAAAGCGGCGAAGGACGCCCATCGCGCGGTGACGGCGTAAAGCCTATGTGGATGTTCGAAGCTTGCCATAACTTATGGCAAATGGCATGATCTATGGTATGAAGCTGCGGATAGACAAAGCGGGTCGCGTCGTCTTTCCCAAGCCCCTGCGAAAAAGACTGGGTCTTGCGTCCGAGATGGAACTTGAGGCGGTGGAACAGCCTGGCGGTGTTTTGCTGCGCCCGCTGATACAGAAACCGTCGATGATCCAAGTGGACGGACTTTGGATTCATCAAGGAGCGGCTGAACCCGGCGCGAATTGGGAACGGGTACTGAACGACGTTCGTGAGGAACGGATGCAAACCGTTCTTAAGCGGTAATGAAGATTTTCTTTGATACCACAGTCCTGGTGGCGGCTTCCTCGCAGAGTCATCCCCACCATGCACAAGCTTTCCCTGCATTGCGGCGGGTGGCCACGGGGCGGGACAAGGGTTTCATCAGCACCCATTCGATTGCTGAGGTGTACGCAGCGCTGACACGCCTGCCAGTCGAGCCACGCATTCATCCCATGGAGGCCGCGCGCATTGTGACCGACAACCTCCTGCCTCATTTTGAAACCGTGCCGGTCACGAGGACGGATTACTTGGGAGCACTCGCCGCCATGAAGGACGGGGGATGGAGTGGGGCAAAGATTTATGACGCGCTACTGCTGGGCTGTGCGGCTAAGTGTTCGTTGGATCGCATCTATACCTTCAATCTAACCGATTTCAGGCTGCTGGCGCCGGTCAGTCTCCACGGCAAGATCTGTGCCCCCTGATCCTTCTCCTGCAATTACGGCCCATTTACGCTGCCGTGGAGCGCGCACGGCTCAGCACTACGTAGCGGTCTGAGGCCATCAGGATGCCTCGCAGGTCGCTAGAGTGGCAGCAATCGACAGCGCCCATCGCCAGGGCATCGGCCCACATGCGATCGTCAGCCAGACGATGGATGCACACGAACGCCGTGGCGGGAAACTCCGCGCACAGCGACTTCAATTTCGCGAAGTCAACCAACTCCAGATCCACGACTGCGAAAGGAGCGCGAAAACGCGCCACCGCGGACGCAATTTCGCCAGCAGATTTTGCTATGGCAAGATTGCGGAATTGTTTACCGAGGGACACAGCCAGCCAACCGGCTGCATCGGTATCGTGGTGAGCGAGAACAACATTGATAGGCCGCATAGATAACCCCTTTTAGTTGACGGAAGGGACAGCGGTTGCCATCCTGAAAAATACTTACCCCACACTATCGCGAGCGGGACACAGCATTGGCATTCATGGGCGGGCAGCTATTTTGCGGCGTCGCCCGTTTGACTTGCGGCTTCGAAGGCTTCGGGATGCAGCTTGCCATTTCGCTTTAGCAGGATCTCCACCTTGCCTTCGGCTTCTTCCAATTCCTTGCGGCAGGAGCTGGAAAGTTTCATGCCCTCGTCGAAAAGCTCCAGCGCGTGGTCGAGCGAGATGTCACCCTTCTCGAGTTCAGTCACGATTTTTTCCAGGCGCTGCAGGCACTCTTCGAACTTAGGCAATCTCAAACTCCGTGGGAAGATTTTAGTCCAGAACCCTTGCTGCGGACGTAAAAAATTGTGGCAATCTTCGCAGGCGGGAAAAATTTTCTCAGTAGAGAACTTAAGCGTCACTGAAGCGACTTATTGTGCCGTCCCTACGGGACTCGGTGTGGATTTGACGCTTACCCACCGCTGAAGCGGTGGGCTATCATCTTCCGTCCCGCGGGGCGGCACTGGCGGGTGGCTCTGCCACCCATACTGACAACGCAGGCGTTTGCGCATCAGGCGGCGAACGAAAGAACAGCCTTGGACGGCTCGACGGGATAGCGCACTGTGATCGAGATCGCCAGGCCTTACACCGTGGCGCGTTTGCTGGTACCCAACGCTTCCAGAACATCCACGGCACAGGAGTAGCGCCCGAAGGGCGCGGCAATCTGTGCGCCCTGCACCATGTGGCGGACGGCCGCGAGCATGTCGCGAGCGATCGCCACGCCCTCGGCACGGGCAGCCTCGACGGTGGTCACCTTCGCCATGCGCGCGAAGATTTCGTCGGGGATGGAGACCCGCAGCTCATTCTTCATGAACTCGGCATTACGGGTGCTGGTGAGGGGCCAGATTCCCGCCACCACCGGGATGCGGCAGTGCTCGATTCGGCGCAGGAACTGTTCCAGCAGGCGAATATCAAATACCGGCTGGGTAACCGCCACTTCCGCCCCGGCCTCGACTTTGTACTCAAAGCGGCGGATTTCCTCGTCGATATTGGTGCTGCCGGGGTTGGCGCCCACGGCAATTACGAAGCCCGTGGAGGCCCCGATGGGGTTGCCGCCGATGTCGAGTCCGCGGTTCAGATTGTGGACAATGTTGACCAGACCAATCGCGTCCACATCGAATACCGCTGTCGCGTCCGGGTAGTCGCCCATCTTCGGCGGATCGCCGGTGATGCAGATCAGGTTGTGGATGCCTACGGCGCTTGCGCCCAGCAAGTCCGACTGGATACCCAGCACGTTGCGATCGCGGCAGGTGTAGTGCAGGATGGCCTCGATCGCGACCTGTTGCTGCACCAGCAGGCAGAGCGCCTGATTGCTCATGCGCGCCGAAGCCCGTGGACTGTCAGGAATATTGACGCCGTCCACGCCAACCGATTTCAGGAAGCGTGCTCCTTCAATTTCGCGGCTTCCATCGGTGCCCCTCGGAGGGACGATCTCCACCATAGTGATGAACTCGCCGTCGGCAATTTTGCGGCCCATTTGCGAACGTTCGCGCAGCGGCGGTACGCTGACGGGCTGGGCCTTGGCCGGCGTAGCCGGTTTGCGCGCCATGGTGCCGCCGGAGACGGCGCGCAGGAAGGCTTTCATGACGTGGATGTGCTCTGGCGTGGTGCCGCAGCATCCGCCGATGAGGCGCACACCAACATCCACAAACCTGCGGGCATACTCCGCCATGTATTCGGGCGAGCACAGATAGATGTTGCGGCCTTCCACCGAGCGCGGCATGCCGGCGTTGGGTTGGGCAGAGAGCGGCGCGGTAGTGACGGCGCGCACCCGCTCCAGCGCATCCAGCATGGCCACCGGGCCGACGCTGCAGTTGCATCCCACCACATCGGCGCCCCAGGCTTCGATTTGTGGAGCATAGTGCTCGGGTGCCGATCCATCCAGGCAGTTGCCATCTTCGTCGATGGTGACTTGCGCCACCACCGGCAAGTTGGGGTTCACATCACGCGCAGCCAGAATGGCCTGGTGCAGCTCTTCGAGGTATCCAAAGGTTTCCAGTATGACCAGGTCGATGCCTTCTTCGTTCAGGGCTGCAATCTGCTCGTGAAAGGCCGCCCGGGCTTCCGCAAGGGAAACTTTGCCCAGCGGCTCGATACGGACTCCCAGCGGTCCGACGGCGCCGGCGGCCAGGGCGTTGAAACTCTTGGCCGCCTCGCGCGCCAGGCGTGCCCCCATGCGATTGACATCGGCCAGTTTGTCCACACAACCATGCTTGGACAAGCGAAACGAATTCGCGCCAAAGGTGTTTGTTTCAATGATGTCCGCCCCGGCGTGGAGGTATTCCTGATGGATGCCGCGGATAAGGTCGGGCTGCGAGAGGTTGAGCTCGTCGTAGCAGCGGTTGATGAAAATGCCCTTGGAGTACAGCAGTGTACCCATGGCGCCGTCGCATAAGACAGCGCCCTTCTGCAAACGCGAAATGAGGTCTGTAGTCATGGAGATGGTGGAGGCTGTAGCGCCTGGCTTGATTGAACTTTACCGCAAATGGCGCGAATTCGCCATCGCGGGCGCGCCCGGCGGCCAGGGCACGCTCTGTTATAATTCAGCGAATTCCAACATATCATTGCAATTCATTTATGCAGTCTGGGGTAAACGTTTGAAGCGGCTTCCAATCCTCGTCCTTACCTTGCTAACCGTGATTTTCATTACCGCGTGCGGGGGGAGCGGGAGTTCAACCGCGCCGCCCAGCAAGGTGTCGCATCGCGCTTTTGTCAGCAATAACTATTCAGGCAACCTGCAAATCATGGATACCCAAAATGACACCACGCCCATGACCGCGCAGACCGTGAACTCGGCCGGGCAGCTGGTGCCTGGGGCTCCAGTGACGATATCGATCGGTGGCCAGTTGACGTTTGAAGTGGAGAGCCCCGACCGGACGATAACATTGGTTTATAACCAGAATGCCGATCAACTCATCTTCGTGACCAATGCCTCCGAGATCTTCGCTGGCAGCGTGACGCTTCCTGACTTTGCCGACATGGCACTTTTCTCGACGGACAATACCAAGGTGTACGCACCGGTGCGGAACGTGCCCGTCACCGGCGCGCGGCCCGGCGCCGTGCAAGTCGCCACGATTTCCTCGTTCAGCATCACCGCAACCTACCCTGTCCCGTCGGCACGATACATCGCGCTCAGCCCCACCGGGACGTTTCTGCTGGTGTTTGCCGACGATTCGGACTCGGTTTTCCTGATCAACCTGAGTGCCACGACGCCCACTGCGGTGGAGATTCCCGGGTTCGCCAGACCGGTCAACGCGTTCTTCAGCAGCGACGGCAATACCGCCTATGTGCTCAGTTGCGGAGTTGAGTGTGGATCGACTTCAGGTGCATCCGTACAGCAACTCGACCTTCCGACACAGGCCATCAAGGCGACCGTGCCGGTGGGAGGCGCCAGCGTTGGCCTGCTCAACAACACCACGTTGTACGTGGCGGGAAATCCAGGTCCGGCGGGGACCTTCGATGCGGTGAACGTCAGCAACATGACGCGAATGACCGCCAACTCTGTTGCCATCGGCGATGGCTATCACAGCAAAATGGCGCTGTCCTCCAACAACAAGCTCTACATCGGCGCTAAGACCTGCCTCAATCTCACCACCGGATGCCTGTCGGTGGTCGATGTCACCAACAATACCGCTGCCGCTCCTCTGCCGCCTCTAGGAGCCGTCACCGGCATGCTCGCGGTTGCCAACCGCAACACGGTGTATGTGATTGAGGGCGGGAGTCAAGTGATTTACGACACCACCACTGACACGCCCCAGAAAACGCAGCTCTCATTCACCGGGGCGCTCTACGACATAGTGCAAGTGGATCAGTAGGGAAGAGAGCTGTCAGCTATCAGCCGTCGGCTGTCAGCTATCAGCCGTCGGCTATCAGCTAATGCCCCGGCTAAAGCGATTCCTGGGAACTATCCACTTTCTTCACGGCTCCAGCTTCAGGTGGTGCACACCCGCCTGCTGCACCGCTGCCGCCGAGAACGGCAGCGCAAAGGTGCGCGCGTGATAGTAGGCGTCCCATTGATCGTTGTAATGTTCGTCGAAGATATTTCCAGATTCGCCATTGGAAATATTCAAAGTTGAGTTGTCCAGGTCGGAGAAGTCAACCGTGAGCCGCTCGGAGGGCCCGAAATGCGCGCTGACCTGCTTTACGGTTTCACCATCCCCCGACAGAGGTTGCGGGCCGGGACCTGCGCCGCGTTTGAGGATGGGAAAATTGCTCCAGAAGGGATGCTTGACGTCCACGCGATGGACCCGCCCCCACTTCCACATCGCAAGCGCACTCGGCGCTTCCGCATCGCTTACGGCTCCCTCCACCGCGGCGGTCAATAGCGCCTCGTAGTTGGCGTAGCCCTCAGGCAGCCAGCGTGGCGGCTGATGGGAAAGAATGTTCTCCAGCCATACCGGACTCATGAACCACCTGTATTGCTTCCAGTCATCCCCGAGCTTTGGCTTGAGCAGCAATTCCTCCAGCTTCTTCCGCGAGAAATAGGCTACAGTCGGCGCCGCCGAGTCGGTGGTCATGGTGCCGTCCCAATTTCGCATCAGGTCGGCGGCCGACTTGGCGCGATGGGATGCCGTCGATGTGTGGTCCACAGCGTACACGAAGCGCTCGGCGCAGAAACGATCGAACGCCGAAACAATGTCGGTCTGAATCGCCAGCATGTCGGGCGGGGCAAGCTTCTTTTTCGCATTCAGCAGCTTGTAGATGCGCGCCGTGCGATAGGGAGAGCCCCACTCAATGCTCAGGGTGTAAGGAAATCCGTCGGGCGTGACCCGCCCGTTGGCTGTGGCGATAATCCCCGAGGGTGGGTCATACACGCTGGGAAGCTTGTCGTAAGGAACGTATCCGGTCCACTCGTGCGAGTCGTCATCGCCCGGCACTGGAACCGAACCGTCGCCGGCCGCGCGAATCGGAACCATGCCGGTTGCCTGGTAGCCGATATGCCCGTCCACGTCGGCGTAAACCACATTCTGGCCGGGCGCACCAAAATGCGAAAACGCCGCGCGGAGTTCCGGCCAGTTTTTCGCCGTGTCCACGGCAAAGAACGGCGCCCCCGCCGCCTGGGGATCATAGATGACCCACTTGAGGGCCAGTTTGCGCGTCTCTCCCGGAATAGTGTCGGTGATAATCGGCCCATGCCGGGTCACCTCGACATCCAGGTTCACCTCGGGCTTGCCCTTCACGCGAATGATTTCTTTGCGGTGTTCTGGCTGCACCCAGCCCTGCGGCGTCAGGTATTCGCCCTTGTCGTTGAACTTCTCAATGTAGAGGTCTTCGACGTTGGGGCCAAGATTGGTGAAGCCCCACGCGATGTAACGATTGTGCCCGACGATGACAAACGGCACTCCCGGCAACGTGACACCGGCAACATCGAAGTCACCGGCGGTCAGATGCGCCTCATACCAGACGTTAGGGAGGTGCAGGTCAAGGTGCATGTCGTTGGAGAGCAGCGGCTTTCCCGATACCGTGTGCGCGCCGGAGACAACCCAGTTGTTGGACCCGGGATGAAGGTTGTCGCCCGTCTTGTCATCCCGGGCGAGCCCAGCGAGCCTATTCTTGTCATCCTGAGCGACCCCGAACTTAGTGAGGGGGAGCCGAAGGATCTGCGGTTGTCTGTCGCGGCTGCTTTTCTTCTTTGGCGCCGGAGTCTCCTCTTCCTCGTCAGGAGCAGTCTCACCGGGAATCTCGTTTTCGATGGATCCCATATCGGTTCCCGGAGGATGGTCGCGCCAGGAGGAATTCACGAACAGGTCGGCAGTCAACTCCGGCCCCAGTTTGGCCAGAACTTTCTCTTTCTCCAACTCTTCCTTGTATAGGCCGTGGTTCAGAAATTCGGTCATCGCCAATCCCACCAGCACCGAATCTTCCACCGTCCAGACGTGCGGAAAATAGGTGAGGAAGCGGAATTCCAGCGGTAAAGTTTTCTGGTGCTGCTCGATGTAGGCGTTCACTCCGGCGGCATAGGCCTCAAAGTGGGCGCGCTGCGCCACATCCATGTCGGCGACAGTTTTTTCCGCGACCTGCCTAAGGCCAAGAATGCGGTGCTCGCGATCGAGCTTGACGTACTCCGGCCCCAGAATGGCGGCCAGATCGCCGGAAGCGTAACGCCGGGTCATGTCCATCTGCCACAAGCGATCCTGCGCGGTGATGTACCCTTGGGCAAAGAACAAGTCAGGCAAGTTGGCGGCGGCGATGTTGGGAACGCCGAGCGAGTCATAAGTCACGGTGACAGGACTCGCCAGACCGGAAAGATGAAGCGTGCCATCCACCTGCGGCAGAGCGGCCCGCACCGCTCGATAAAACCAGAAGTCGAACGCCAGGAAAACAAGCAGGAAGAGGACCAGCACCGCCACAACAGCGCGAAAGATAAATCTGGAGCGGGACGGCCGTGCCCGAGTAGCGATAGTCGAGGCTCCCATGGGAAAGCTGATTATATAAGTTTCCGTGGAGTGCTTTGCGGGAACAGAAACGGCGGCCGTGCTTAGCTTCCAAGTCCAGGCCACTATAAGAGGGATGCCGAACGGTTTTCTTCAACTGGCTTGACGAATACGCTACTCTATTCACCACACAATAAATTTCAGCCTTCGTATCTTCAGCAGCGATGGGAAAGATCAGGGTCACAGACCGACTGGTTCTGGCTGCGGCGCTCGCAGTGGCCATGGCAATTGCGGGGCGAAACGCCGTGGGGCAAGTGGCGCCTGCGACCCTTGAGCAGGCGACTCAAGTGTCGCCGCCACCATTGCCGGCTGCATCGGTGGCGCCGAAAGCGCTGCCGGCGGGAGGTCCTGCCGCGTCGCTTACTGTGCCGGTGTCCCAGGTTCCACTGCCTCCCCCGCCACTGTTCGATCTTAAGGATTCCAACACCAAGTTCAACCTGGAGAGCCTGATGAGAACGCTGCGGGACAGCCGGCACGAAGGCTGGGTCCTGGCGGCTTATCCCGACCCGAACACAAGTCGTCCGCTGATTGGCGCGGGATTCAGTCTCGATGTTGCGGCACGCGAGCACATCCAGAACGACCCGCTGAATCCAAATACTTTTGTCGAGCCCTCGTCGGCGCAACTGTGGCAGGCTGCGGGCCTCGACCCGGAACAACTGCAGCGAATACTCGATCAGTTTGACCATAACCTGAAGGCATGGAAGAAAAAGAGCTATCGCAAGCGGATCAGGACCCACAAGCTGCCGCCGGAGCTGACCGAGGAAGAGGCCACCAGACTGCTGCGTGTATCTGCGGTCCAGGCCGTCCACAATGCCAGGGCCTATTGCCGCGATTTCGACCTACTGACGGCGTCGCAACAAATGGCACTAAGCCAACTGGTGTTTCAGATGGGTGTGAACCTTGAGGAGTTCGTTCAGTTTCTCACTACCCTCAACGATGGCGTGATTCTCCGGGACGCAGCGACCTCCGACGTTAGTACTGAAACGCAGCGCGAGCACTGGAAAGCAGTCCAGCAAGCGCTCATCGATAGTCAATGGGCCAAACGCTATACCAGTCGTGCCGTATCGGTGATCGCGATGTTCGATCCCGATTACGCCCAGGACCCCACGGCAGCGGAACGTCCGGTGAAGGTTGCACTTCGTCCGCCGCCAAAACATCATCATAAAAAAACCAGCGCGAAGTCTGTGCGTGCCGGCAACGACAGGGACGGCATTGATATCGAACGCGTGATTTCTGCTTGAGGCTGATAAATTTGCAGGGCGCAACAAACAAAATAGAAAAGAGGAGACTAACGTGGCGATGCCGGCGGTGCATCTTCTGGTCGAACTTACCATCCACGAGGGGAAACTCGGCGCGTTCCAGAGCATTGCAAAGCAAATGACTGCGGGTAGCCAGGCGGAAGCGGGCACTCTGGGGTATGAATGGTATTTGAGTAGCGACGGCAAACGCTGCCGGCTGCTCGAAAGCTATGCGACTGCGGACGATGTGCTGGCGCACTTTACCGGTCCCGTGGTCCAACAGCTTGTTCCGAAATTGGTAGAACTGGCGAGAGTGGACCGGTTCGAGGTCTATGGTGACCCCGGCCCGAAGGCGGCCGCAATGCTGGCGGGATTCGGCGCGGAAATTTTCCAGTACAGCCAAGGCTTAAACCGCTGATTACATTTTCAATTGTGCCGGCTTGATCGAGGGCTGGCGAATTCAATCCCACATTGATGTGTTGGCCCGTTCACGTAGAATGGGCGCACCCCCTTTCAAGGTGAGCAATGCCTCTGGCTTCTGGAACCCGTTTGGGCCCTTACGAGGTCGCCGCCGCGCTGGGCGCTGGCGGCATGGGCGAGGTGTACCGTGCTCGCGACACCCGGCTTGAGCGGACTGTCGCGATCAAGATACTTCCCGAGTCCTTTGCTTCCGATCATGACCGTCTGGAGCGCTTCCAGCAGGAAGCCCGCATTCTCAGCGCCCTGAATCATCCCAACTTGATGGCGATTTATGACGTTGGATCGCAGAATGGGCTGCATTTCCTGGTTTCGGAGTTTTTCGAAGGGCAGACGCTTCGCGAGCGACTGGCAGCCGGCCCTTTAACCCAGCGAAGGGCGATTGATTACGGCCTGCAGATCGCAAAGGGGCTGGCGGCCGCGCACGAGAAGGGAATTGTTCATCGTGACCTCAAACCCGAAAACATATTCATCTTGCGCGACGAGCGGGTAAAAATTCTCGACTTCGGATTGGCCAAGCAGGCGGCGGTTGCAGTTGCCGTCGACGGAACTATGACCAGTCCTAACCGCACCATGCCGGGCACGGTACTGGGCACCGCCGGTTACATGTCGCCCGAGCAGGTGAGGGGCGAGGCCGTCGACCATCGGTCCGACGTCTTCAGCTTCGGCACCATTCTTTACGAGATGCTGGCAGGTCAGCGGGCCTTCCACGGCGACTCCAGCGTCGAAGTGATGAATTCGATTCTCAAGCAGGAACCGCCGGAGTTGGCGGAGAGCGGCCTGACCGTCTCGCTGGGGCTACAGAGAATCGTGCAGCGCTGTTTGGAGAAAAGGCCTGACGCGCGTTTTCAATCGGCCAGCGATCTGGCCTTCGCTCTCGACTCACTGAGCAGCGCCGGCACCTCGAGCGCCGGGTTGCGCGCGCTGAAGGACACCAAGAAATCGCGCTCGCGAATTCTGCTGGCGGCCTCGTTGCTGGCCGCGTTGGCCATCGGCGCGATTGCGGCCTACCTCCTGCATCCGGCGGCAAGCCATCCTGCATTCAATCAGATTAGCTTCCGCTCCGCCTTTTTTCGCCATGCGCGCTTCGCTCCCGATAGCCGCACCGTCGTTTACAACGTCACCACCGACGGCAAGCCTACTGAGCTTTTTTCCACGCGCACGGACACCGCCGAGGCGCAATCGCTCAATATCCCCGCCAGCATTCTGAGTGTCTCCTCCACTGGAGAATTGGCGGTCTCGCTGAATACTATTTTTGATCCTAAATTCACGCCTACCGGACGGCTGGCCCGCGTGCCGCTCGGGGGCGGTTCCACGCGCGAGATGCTCGACGCGGTGACCGATGCCGACTGGGCGCCTGACGGCTCCGCGCTGGCCGTCAGCCGAAAAGTCGGAGGCCACTTCCAGCTTGAGTTTCCGCCCGGCAAGGTGCTGTACCAATCCGGTGGTTACATCGCCGATCTGCGTTTCTCGCCCGCCGGCGACAAGATCGCGTTTGTGGACCATGACATCCTGGGAGACGATCGCGGCGTCGTCGACATCATCGACCGCCAGGGAAATCGGAAAGTCTTAACCCGGGAGTTCAGCACCGTGCAGGGGTTGGCGTGGCCGCCCAGCGGCAACGAGGTCTGGTTCACCGCCGGAGTCAACACCGAGCCCAGCTCCCTGCGTGCCGTCGATCTGCATGGAAAGGAGCGGATGCTGCTGTCCTCGCCGGTCCGCCTGCACTTGCACGACATCTCCAAAGATCAGAGCGTCCTGCTGAGTGTGGAGGACTATCGCGATCAGCAAATCCTTTCCGATATCGCAACCGGGAAGATACGGGATGTGAGCTCTTTTCCGTTCCAGATCACGGAAGCCCTTTCGAGCGACGGAAAGGTTTTGCTGCTGAATACCTACGTCGCCGGCGCAAATTCCGATTACAACCTCTACACTCAGCGGACCGATGGTTCGGCTCCCGCCATGATTGGCCAGGGTGCGGGACTTGGCCTCTCCTTCGACGGCAAGTGGGCGGTGGCCCTGAATCCGCTCAATCTGCAAGAGCTCAGAATCATTCCCACCGGTGTCGGTGAAGCCCACACCCTCGCCGCCCCGCCGGGACTAAAGTACCTCGGCGCCACCTGGATGCCGGACGGAAAGCATGTGTTGATAGCTGCAGCAGCCCCCGGGCGTGCCCCGGCTACTTATCTTCAGGAGGTGGCGACCGGGACTGTGCGACAAGTCACCAGCGAGGGCAAGTACCTCGCGAGCAGTGACCAGGAGTTCAGCAGGGTCTCGGCCGACGGTAAGTATTGCATCACCACCGATGGCGAAAACCACTTCTGGGTTCAGCCCATTGAAGGTGGCGAGCCACGCGAAATCAAAGGACTATCGGAAAGCGATCTCCCTCTGGAGTGGCATAACGATTCGCAAAATATCTTCTTCGAGCGCGGGGTTGGGATGGACAGCGTTGACATTTATGACGTCAATCTCGCTACCGGTCAGCAAAAATCCTGGACGCACTTCGCACCGGCGGACAAAAGCGCGATCTTGAGTTTGCGTCATCCGGTGATTACACCAAACGGCGAACACGCGCTCTACGTCGTGGAACGGATCTTTTCGACGTTGTTCGTCGCCACAGGCATTCGGTAGGGGCTTCCCGTCCCTGCCAATTATTGGAGAGTTTCGTGAATCGTCGAAAATTTCTGGAGTTCAGCGGCATGGCCGCAGCGGGGTTGTATGCCAGCCGTTTGCACGGGCTGCGAATGGACAGCTCGGCACTCCGATCGGAAAGGGCGACCAAAGTAACCATCCTGGGTGCGGGAGTCGCTGGTCTTGCGGCCGGGCTGGAACTTACCCAGGCCGGTCACGAGGTAACCATTCTGGAGGCGCAGTCGCGTCCGGGAGGGCGTGTCTATACCCTGCGCGCGCCATTTTCAGATGGACTGCATGCCGAAGCAGGGGCGGGACGGATCCCTAGCACCCACAATCTCACGCTCGAATATGTAAAACGCTTTAAGCTGGAACTGGACCCCTTTTTTCCACAATCCGGTGCGGATGTTTTCCTGTGGCGCGGTGAGAGGCAGGTTGTAGCCCATGGCCATGATCCTGATCTGACCAAGCTGAATGTGAATTTCACAGCGGAAGAGCGCAGCCTCGGCTTCGGCGGATTGTCCAGGAGGTATCTCGAACCGCTACAAGAAAAAATTCGCGCGCTTCCCGCTGACGGGTGGCCGTTACCGTCTTTGGCCAAGATGGGCGAGATCAGTCTCGGCGACTATCTCCGCCAGCAAGGCGCGTCTGGGGATGCAATTCAGTACCTCTCCGAGGGGTTCGAAGGCGACTCCTTGCTCGACTTTGTGCACGACTCAGTGAGCCACGCTGTGCCCATGCTGTGGAAGGTTCGCGGGGGTAACGATCGGCTTCCGCACGCCATGGCTGAACCGTTGCAGGGTAATATTCGCTACGGAGCTGTGGTCGTCCGCATCACGCAAAAACCACAAGGCGTCGAAGTAACCTACAAGAACGCCGGCTCGCATCATACGGTGGCGTCCGATTATGTGATCTGCACGCTGCCGTTCACGGTACTAAGAGGAATTGAGGTAGAGCCCGCATGGTCGCCCAGGAAGTTGTTCGCCATCCAGAACCTTTACATGGGACCGGTAGCGCGGGTTTATGCGCAGAGCAAGAGCCGCTTCTGGGAAGCTGACGGGCGCAACGGATTTGCTTCTGTGGACCAACCGATGGAGATATGGAGTCCCACCTACAACCAGCCCGGCACACGGGGCATTGTGATGTCCTACATCTATGAGGATCTCGCGGTGCGATACTCCGGCATGAGTGAGGACACCCAAGTGCAGCAGTCGCTTGATCTATTCGAACAGATCCATCCGGGAATGCGCGAAAACTTCGAAGGTAGTGCAACCTGGTCGTGGCTGAACCATCCCTATTCCAAGGGCGCCTACTTGGTGGTTAGGCCGGGACAGTTTCGTACTGTGGTGCCTTATCTTGCGGTTCCGGAAGGACGCGTTCACTTTGCCGGCGAACACACTTCACCCTGGCCAGGATGGATACAGGGCGCTCTCCATTCCGGACTGCGGACCGCGCGAGAAGTCAGTGCGCCCTCTCAATGACCGCCCTCATGACAGGTTCAACAATCCACCGAGCGATTCAAACCTTCACTCCAAATCGGGCCAGCATCTCTCGCCGTCCAACATTCGTAACGCCCAAGGCTCGGCTATCGAGGTCCTGATGGACCCATTTGTTGCGCAGAGAAAGTTTCAGCAGAGCAGAGGCCAGCGCCCCACCCAGATGCGGACGGCGTTCGCTCCAGTCCACACAGGCGTACGCGAAACGACGGCGCAGCTTGCGAGTCGCCTCCACGTCAATGCCCATAGCCTCAAACGCCCTGGTTCCTTTCAAGGTGAGGTCGCACCCGTTCTCGGCGCCGGTGGGGCTGGCCGTCAGCCAGCCTAATGCGGTGAAGCGATCGTGGAGCGAAACTCCAAGGCTGCCGGCAATGTGATCGTAGCAAGTGCGGGCGGCACGCAGCCGGCTTGGCGTGTTGGGAACGAATGGCTCTCGAGGGCCGCCGGCGAGCACGCTGAGAGCTTCCAGAGCGTCGGCCACGTCGGCGTTTTTCGAGGCTGTAGTAGCGATGTTTCCCCTGGGCGAACACCTTCACCAGCCGCTCCGTCTTCAACCGCTGCAGATGCACGCTCGCGGTTGACGCGGTTACGTCTGCCACCGCTGCAAGTTCCGTGCCGGTCCGCGCTCGGTCGTCGGAAAGGCAGTAGAGCATTCGTCGCGCGTGCCGGCTCGCCTATGGCCGCCGCAATTCTGGAGACCGCGGCATCGGCGTCGTGTTTTACATTCATAGTTTGATGATAAACGAAGTGTCCCTGTCGAACAACCGGCATACTACTTGATGTGCAAGCATCGGCCAGCCCTGCCCGAGGAGAAACTATGACGATCACCTGCTTCATCCGCTACCAGATCGATCCGTTTCAGCGAGACGAGTTCAGGAAGTATGCCGAAAATTGGGGCCGCATCATCCCTCGATGCGGTGGCCACCTGGTGGGATATTTCCTTCCCCATGAAGGCACCAACGATGTAGCTTGGGGGCTGATCAGCTTCGACAGTCTCGCCTCGTATGAGAGTTACCGGGCACGCCTGAGAACCGACCCGGAAGCGCGCGAGAATTTCGCCCTGGCGCAGAGCAAGCGGCTTATCCTTCGCGAAGAGAGAAATTTTGTCGAGGTCGTGGATGGGACCTTCGGTCTCCCTTCAACCCTGAAAGCAACAGAGTGAATCCAATTCCCATGACGACGCAGCTTGAAAAAGGACTCGCCTTCCGCGCGCTGCACCAGCGCAAGAACGCATTCATCATTCCCAATCCCTGGGACGTGGGATCAGCCCGACTGCTTGCCCATCTCGGCTTTGAAGCGCTGGCCACCACCAGCGCCGGCTATGCCTTCACAGTGGGCCGGCAGGACAACTCGATTGGCCGCGATGAGACCATGGCACACGTGGCCGCCATTGCCGCCGCCACCGACCTGCCCGTTAGCGCCGATCTCGAAAATGGCTTTGGAGACACTCCCGAAATTGTCGCGGAAACCATTCGGCTTGCAGCGAAAGCCGGTCTGGCGGGCGGTTCTATCGAGGATTCGACCGGACGCGCGGAGGCTCCACTGTACGAGCTGGCAGCAGCGGCCGAACGCATCCGTGCAGCCGTAGAGGTGGTGCGCGGCCTTCCGTTCTGTTTCACATTGACGGCGCGCGCGGAAAACTATCTGGTCGGAAGGCCTGATTTAGAGGACACCATCCGGCGCCTCCAGGCCTATCAGGAAGCGGGCGCCGACGTTCTTTATGCACCCGGTCTCACCAGTAAGGCCGACATTGCGTCGGTGGTCAGCTCGGTCGATCGCCCGGTGAACGTGGTCATGGGACTGCAAGGCGTTCAATTGAATCTGGCCGAACTGTCGGCTATGGGAGTTAAGCGGGTAAGCGTGGGGAGCGCACTTTCCCGCGCCGCGCTGGGCGCCTTTCTTCGTGCTGCAAAGGAGATGCGGGAGCACGGCACCTTCACCTTCGCAACTGACGCCGTCAACTATCGGGAGCTCAATACGATGTTCGAGCGATGAGACACCAGATCATTCTTGCCGAGCGGTAAACTCGATAACGGACTGCTCTCATGACATCGACACCGCAAACACCGCAACCCGATCCCAACTGTCCGCGACCTGTTCGATATTCCCGATGGAATTACTTATCTGAACTGCGCCAGCATGTCGCCGCAATTACGATCGGTGACCGAGATCGGACTTAGTGCCGTGCACACGAAATCGTCGCCCTGGAACTTGGCTGCTGAAGAGTGGTTCGCGAGTTCCGAGCAGTTACGCACGCTTGCCGCGCAAGTGATGGGCACCGACAGCGATGCCGTTGCGCTGGTTCCAGCCGCCAGCTATGGAATCGCTACTGCGGCGGCCAATTTGCCGCTTGCCCGCGGTCAGACCATTGTTATTCTGCATCAACAGTTCCCGTCGAACGTTTACGCCTGGTATGAGCTGGCCAAGAAGAACGGCGGTCGCGTCGTGGTCGCACAGCGGGAACCGGGCATGGACTGGACCGAAGCTCTGCTTCCGGCGATCGACGAAAATACCGCGATCGTTGCCGTGCCGCAATGTCACTGGACGGACGGGAGCAAAGTCGATCTTGAGCGCGTCGGCAAGCGAGTGCGCGCGGTTGGCGCTGGCCTGGTCATCGATGCCAGCCAATCGCTCGGCGCCAGCCCACTTAGTCTCGAACGAGTGCAGCCGGACTTTCTGACTGCCGTGGGATACAAGTGGCTGCTCGGTCCTTACGGACTTGGGTATCTCTACGTCGCCCCGAAGTGGCGGGAGTCGGGGGTGCCGCTGGAACAGTCGTGGATCGCGCGCGCCGGCAGCGACGATTTCTCCCGGCTGGTTGATCACACTGACGCGTATCGGCCGGGTGCGCGCCGCTTCGATATGGGCGAGTCTCCGCAATTTGTCCTGGCTCCGATGGCAATTGCCGCGCTTGGGCAGATCCAGGCGTGGGGCGTGGAACGAGTACAGCAAACACTCGCATTGCTGACGGAAAAAGCTGCGCAGCTGGCCGCCGACATTGACTACGCAGTTCTGCCTCGCGAGCAACGCTCGGCGCACATGATTGGCATCCGGCACGCCGGCGGCATTCCGGCCGGGCTGCCGCAACTTCTGCACGACGCGAACGTGTTTGTCGGCGTGCGCGGAGATTCGATCCGCATCGCTCCCTATTTGTACAACGATGCCGGCGATATCGAGCGGCTGTTTGCGGTTTTGCGCAAGGCGAACCGCTCTGGAGCTTAATGTGACGGTCATCATCTCCATGCTGCGTGGCGTCAATGTCGGCGGGCACAACCGGATCAAAATGGTCGCTCTGCGCGCGCTCTATGAATCGCTTGGGTTGCGCGAGCCGCAGACCTTCATTCAGAGCGGCAACGTCATTTTCTCGACCGATAAGCGCGACCTGTCTGCCCTGGCCAGGCGGATTGAGGACGCAATTGAGCGGGACTTTGGCTTTCGTCCGGCGGTAATTCTGCGGACTTCATCGGAACTGCGAGAGGTGATTGCGAGAAATCCGTTCGCTAAGAGGAGCGGCATCGAGCCCAATAGGCTACTGGTCAACTTTCTCGCCAGCGATCCCGGCGCAAAGACTCGCGAGGAAGTTCTCAAGCTCAAGACCGAACCCGAGGAGCTGCGGATGGACGGCCGTGAACTCTACATCTATTTTCCCAATGGCATGGCGCGGCCGAAGATGTCGTGGGCAGTTCTCGAGAGAACGCTCAAGGTGCCTGGAACGGGCAGAAACTGGAACAGCGTGATCAAACTCCTGGAGATGGCGGAGAGAATGGAAGCGGCCAAATGAGCCGCCCCGTCAACAAATGGCCGAAAGTGTAGTGACAGGTCGTGGGCCGCTAAATTTGAATCTCTCCCACAGAGCGGTCATCCATTCCACAGTCTTTCAGTCGGCCCCCTGCAATTGAATCAACCGCTGTGATGGAGAAAACTTCATGAGTATTGCATTCCTGCTGTTGCTGACGTTTGGTATTGGCGTGGTCGCCGGCCTGCGCTCCCTGACGGCGCCAGCCGTTGTAGCCTGGGCGGCCCACCTGGGATGGATCAACCTTTCCGGCTCGCCGCTGGCCTTCATAGGACATGAGTGGCCGATCTACGTCTTCACTATTTTGGCGACGGTGGAGTTGATTGCCGATCAACTTCCCAGAACTCCCCCACGTACCGCTCTTCCCGGGCTCAGCGCACGCATTCTCATGGGCCTGCTTTGCGGTGCGTGTCTCGGCGTCGCGGGAGGCGCATCGCTTTGGCTGGGGGCGATCGTCGCCGCGATTGGTGCCGTTGTGGGTGCGTTTGGCGGCTATCGCGCTCGCGTCGGCCTGGTGAAGGCTTTGCACACGAAAGACGTTATGGTGGCCATCCCCGAAGACCTGATCGCAATCGGTTTGGGGCTGTTTATCGTTACGCGGTTCTGAGGTGGATTTTCTGTGAGGGCCTTAGTTTTTTCGCCGTTTGCGATACATTACTTTGGGCGCGCCTATGACCACTCCTCAGCGATTCGATGCCATTGTTATCGGCACCGGGCAGGCCGGTAAGCCTCTTTGCACCGCCCTGGCGGAAGCCGGGATGCACACCGCTGTCATCGAGCGCGGAGATTTCGGCGGCACCTGCATCAACGTGGGATGCACTCCCACCAAGACCATGGTCGCCAGCGCGCGCGTCGCTTATCTCGCACGGCGCGGCGCTGATTACGGCGTTCACACCGGCGACATCCGCATCGACATGGAGCGCGTCCGACAGCGCAAGCGCGATATCGTGAGGGACTTTCGCGAGGGCGGCCAGACGCGCGTTGAGCAGACCGCCAATGTCGAGTTGATCTTCGGCGAAGCCAGTTTCACCGGCCCCCAATCTCTGCTGGTCCGGCTGAAAGATGGCGGCCAGCGTACCCTCAGCGCCGCGAAGATTTTCATCAACGCAGGGGCGCGCCCCGCCGTTCCCGCGCTCGACGGCCTGAAGTCCGTACCCTTTCTCGACAGCACTTCCATCATGGAGTTGGACGCAGTTCCGCAACATCTGCTGGTTCTTGGAGGCGGATATGTCGGGCTGGAGTTCGGGCAAATGTTTCGCCGCTTCGGAAGTCGCGTGACCATCGTTCAGTCCGGAGGCCAACTCCTTGGCCGCGAGGACGCCGACGTCGCAGAAGAAGTCGCCAGCATACTGCAGCAGGACGGAATCGAAGTGTTGCTGAATGCGAAGGCGGGCCGCGTGAGCCAGGCCGATGGCAGCATTCGATTGGAAGTCCAACAATCAGGCCACTCCACTACGCTTGCCGGTTCACATCTGCTGGTTGCCACAGGACGCGTGCCGAATTCCGACGCGCTGAACCTTGCCGCAGCGGGAGTGCAAACCGGCGATCGCGGTTTTATAAAGGTGAATAGCCGCCTCGAGACTACGACTGACGGCGTTTATGCGCTCGGCGATATCAAGGGTGGTCCGGCGTTCACCCATATCTCGTACGACGACTTTCGCATCATCCGCACCAACCTTATCGAGAAGGGAAGCGCCAGTACCGACGGGCGCCTGGTGCCGTACACGGTCTTCATCGATCCGCAACTGGGCCGCATCGGCATGACCGAGGCCGAAGCTCGCAAGCAGAGGAGGAACATTCGCGTAGCCAAGCTGCCGATGACGTTCCGTGGCGCGCGCGCGTGAGATGGACGAGACCCGCGGCTTTATGAAAACGATTGTGGATGACGAAACCAACCAGATTCTGGGCGCGGCAGTGCTGGGTGTCGAGGGTGGCGAAGTCATGTCGGCAATCGAAATTGCGATGATGGGAAAGCTACCCTATACCGCGCTGCGTGATGGCGTGTTTGCCCATCCGACGCTGACCGAATCGCTGAACAACCTGTTCATGGCGATGGATAGCGGCAAATAAACGTGCTGCCGTGACTCCGGCACACCCACATTCATTTCCGCGGCTCGGCTGTCTTTAAAGCTACCCTGTTATCGTCGAGTGTCCCCAGAAATGTGAAGCGATCAGGAGGGCTTGAATAGCAGGCAAATGCCATGCCCAGCTGCGGCTTTCCCCCTGTCATAGAATCGACATACTCCGCTATCTCATGCCCCTGGAGATCCACTACCTTAAGCAGCGTCCGATTTGACCGAGCATTTCGGAACAGTACAGCTAGCCGGTCGCCGGTGATCTGCATACTACTAGGCATAAAATCCGGGTCTCCAGGATCCACGGTGAAGCGACGTACAACCGAACCATCCGGAGAAATGGAATAGACGATAGCCGGAGAAAGTCTTCTCATCAGGTAAGCGTTTCCGTCGTTCGCAAGACGCATTCCTCCCTGCGCCACTGCCGAATTGCTGCTTGGATTAGTCGGTCTCGTTACCCTTGGATCGCCCTCTGCTCCCAGCCTGTGAATTGCTACGTCATCCGACAAAACCAGTTCCTTCACCATGCTTCCATTCGAGGAGAACAGGGCCGTGAACGGCCACATCGCCTTCACTTCTCGATCCGCTGACCAACGCAGTCCTGCAATCAGCATGGTTCCGGAAGGAAATGCGACGATCTGATAGGGCACGAACAAAAACGGGGTATCGAGCTTGACTTGAGAGCGGCAACCTCCGTCCTGATTGAATATCTGTACGTAGCGATAACGCCCTTCCGTTGGATAGACCACCTCGTATAGTCGTTCGTCAGAGGACACAAAGAGGCCCGCGGAAAGTTGCACTTTAATATCTGGGCACGAGGCATTGGAGAAAGTTGCAGCGTGAATTCCAGCGGTAGTGATTTTTCGAACTTCCGGTACGCCATCGTTTTCTGATTTCAGGTACACGTTGCCAGCTTGATCGCAAGTAATGGGCAACTCGAAGTCGGTTGCTACCTCTGAGGCTTTAATTGTCTTGGTGACTTCCAGATTGGTTGGCTTTTCGGACGTTTGCGCCGCGACGGCTAGCGGACTGTAGCATAAGATGGCGCCTACCACTGAGAGGAGCAGGGGCTTCATAATGATATCCCGTCGATGATTTATAGCCGAAGTGCGGACTTTTTTCCATAGCCCGCAGATGTTCGCTTTGGCAGGACTCGAAGGTCGTCTTGCACACCCATTCCGGTGTTATGCTGATAGCCAATCGTGCGGCGCCCTGTAAGTCCCATGCTCCAGAAACGAATTGACGATCAGCCCACCATCTCGCGGGAGATGGTGCGCGAGGCCGAGTCCATTTTCCACGGACACCTGAAGCGAGTAGGCCTTAAGCTCACCGGGCAGCGCGATATCATTCTGCGCACGTTTCTCGACACCCGCGACCATCTTTCCACCGACGAACTGTATCGGCTGGTCAAGAAACACGACGACCGCATTGGATTTACCACCGTCTATCGCACTCTGAAGCTGCTGGCCGAGTGCGGGCTGGCCAGCGAAGTGGCCTTCAACGACGGCATCACGCGTTACGAGCACCAGTACAACCGGCGCAATCATCACCACATGGTCTGCACCGAATGCGGCAGCTCGGTGGAGTTCTTCGCGCGCGAGATCGAGCGCGTGGAACAGGAGATCGGCCGCAAGAACAAGTACCTGCCCACCCGCCACACCTTCCAGATTTACGGCATCTGCGAGCGCTGTCAGAAGAAAAAGAAGCGCAGCTTGGCGTGAGGTCACAAATGGGGCATGGAAGAGGGTCTTTTGTGCAGGAAGCGCCGGGTGCCCCAGGTTCCGCGGTTTTCGAAACCTGGGACTTGTCGCTGATGCAGCGAACGCCAGAAAAGTGAATCACTCCAAATCCCGGGTCTCGAACCCCGCGAGACCCGGGCCACCCGCCGATTGTTGGTGTAATATCGCCTCTCTGACAATGTCGGCGTTGTCAAGAGCGTAGTTCGGCATCCGCTTTAAACAAAGCGCCACTTCGCTCTAGTTGAAAAAACTCCGTCCCAACCAACCCACGGCTCGCCTTGTAATCCTCTCAGGTCAGGGCTCCGGTCCGACCCATGCATCTCTTCGATCGCTAGCGGATCATGATTACCAGTTCGAACTCCTCGTCAGAGGAGCGGGGTGCCCACTCAATAACTCGGTGTTCTACTCCACACCATGACGATATTCGGGCTGCCCCGCGTGCGAACCGAACTCGATCCACTGCTGATAGTCCCATCCCTGGCGCATCATCCAGTACAAAGAAACAGCCAGTCGCCGAGCCATCGCGACCTTGGCGATCTTCCGGCCACGTCGCATCATCAGGTGAAAGTATCGGCTGCGCCATTCCGGAAGACTGCGTACCGTAACTTGCGCCGCCTCTACCAGCAAGAAGCGCAAGATCGAACTACCTTGCTTGGTGATGTGTCCTAGCCGTCTTCGATTTCCACTAGAGTCTTCCAGCGGAACCAGACCGAGATAGCTGGCCACCTGCTTGCCACACTGAAAGCGTTCGGCTTGTCCGAGGCTCAGCACGAACGCCAATGCGGTAAGTGCACCCACACCAGGATGGGTCGCCAGTCGCTGCGCTTCGGGGCACTTCTCGACTTCCTGCTCCACCGCCTGGCTCAGCTCCGCGATGGTTGGATTCAATCGATCCAGCAACTCCAGCAGGTCGTGCCGTCGTCGACTGGCCCACGGAGCCAACTGGAACGATTCCAGTCGTTGGCGTTCCGT
>CAVSLE010000021.1:0-95416 GCA_963728805.1 uncultured Acidobacteriaceae bacterium | reverse complement strand
GCCATTACACTCATTGACCTGGGAGCGGCATTCTCAATGATTGTAATGGCCTAATAGCGACAGTTGACGAGAGCGTATCCTAGAAGCACCTGGATCGAGCAGAAGGAAGATGATAGGGCAGCGGACACACGAATGAGCCTTGTGATCGAATGGTGGGTTTTGTGAGCAAACCCATGTCCAATGGAAAGCGTCGTTTGGCGACGGTGGTTTTGCTGGCATCATTGAGTGCGTCTCTTTGCGCACTAGCCAACGCAGGGATCCGAGCACCGGGGAAATATGACGGAGTCGTATTCTTCGACCGGTGGGGTGGCTGCATCCTGTTTAGCGGCCTCTATCTCATGTATATATCGGAGGATGTCAAGGACGAGCTAAGGCAGTATGAAGGGCAGGCCGTCGAGATTGAGGCGCTCGAAGTTTTCCAGCCGATCAATCCTGGGGACGGCCTAATCCGTCGCTTGCGGGTTTTGGGCCCCGCCGAAGCGAAGCAGAGGGAATACACAGTTCAAGGTACTAAGCTCGAATCCAAGCCTGTAGCGGTGAATGCCTCGGGTGTTACCGTGGCGCTCACGATCACGAATGAAGGCAGCGCAACAGCTAGAATCCTAAGCTCCGAAATTGGCTTCGCCCTGTTGTCTAAAAAGATTCAGGGAGTTCCGACTCCATCTGACGGCCCGTCGATGGCTGTAATTACGCGCACTGATCTCTCTTTAGGAAAGGGTACTTCGCAGCTCGGAACTGCGGACAAAATATACTCCTACTCATACCTCATCGCCGACGACCTAAAGTTCCCGAACTCGTTCGAACTTGCCCCTCACCAGTCACGGAGCACCCAGATCACCTTTCAACTTCCTGCCGGACATTATCAGTTCTTGGCTGGGTACGGTGGCGGCGTGCACGAATCCGGATCGATTGTTAGCAATCCCGTGTCGATAGATCTTGGACAGTAAGTTGCCTTCCACATCGATTAAAGGGTCTTTCCTCAGCCCGCGCAGGGTGGTCCCTTGAATAGCTGTTGTAACATCGCCATTACACTCATTGACCGGGGGCAGCATTCTCAATGAGTGTAAGGGCCTGATTGCAACAATTACCCATTCCCACTGGAATCCGTCGCCGTTGAGGTGTAGAGTCACGTCTCCAGATGGCAAACGTCAACGTTCGTATTGAATAGAGGAGGCCATCATGACGAACCCAGCAGGTTCCATCCTCGCTATCAGCAACAACACTCGGCCGGGGACTTTCGCTTCCCTGATCACTCTTGCTTTGATTGTTGCTACAAGCCAAGTTGCGCAGGCGCAAACCTTAACCGTGCTGCACAACTTCATGAAGGGAGCGGATGGAGCAGTACCTTATGCCGGATTGACCATCGACCAGGCGGGTCGGCTGTACGGTACTACCACTACCGATTCCGGTGGACTCGGCACTGTGTTCAGGATGAGCCATCAAGGCTCCGGTTGGACATTAACTCCGCTGCATCGCTTTAGGGGCGGCCCCATCAATGGCCAGGCGCCGGAGGCCAGAGTCGTCTTCGGGCCTGAGGGACTGCTTTACGGGACCACACAGCTGGGAGGAAATAACAACGGCGGAATCGCATTCAGCCTTAGTCCGCCTGCCACATTTTGTGCTTCGTTTTCGTGCGCTTGGGACCCGACGGTGCTATACAACTTCGTTTACGAGTACGGATACAATCTTGACTACGGCGATCTGGCCTTCGATCCCCAGGGAAACATCTACGGAACAGACGAGTTCAGCGGCACCACCTGCGCGGGGGCGGGCGGCGGTGGTGGCGGCCCCTACGGCAACGTGTGGCGGTTGAGCAAGTCGGGGCAGAACTGGACCAAGACCATCCTGTACAACTTCGAGAACTTCTCTGCCGGAGCGGAGCCTCAAAGCGGAGTGATCCGGGATGCGACGGGCAACCTCTACGGCACAACTTTCGACTGCGGTGACCCACAGTGCAATCACTTTGGGACAGTGTTCGAGTTGACATCTCAGCCGGGAGCTTGTTGGGCCGAGCAGGACCTGCACGTATTCTCAGGCAGCGATGGAAAATTCCCCACAGCCGGCCTGGTAGCGGATGGGAACGGAAATCTCTATGGCGCTACCTCGACTGCCGGGTCGAATGGCGGGGGTACAATTTTCGAGTTGTCCCCCTCGAGTGGGGGCTGGACGTTCCAGGTGCTCTATAACCTGGCGGGCACGGGTTTCGGCGGCGGACCACAACGCAATCTGATGGTGGACGCGGCGGGCAATCTCTACGGCACAACCTACGCCGAAGGAGCGTTTGGGTACGGCTCCGTGTTCAAGCTGTCGCCGGGCAGTGGCGGCTGGACTTATACCTCGCTGCACGATTTCACGGGCGCTACAGATGGCGGCTACCCCCTGAGCCAAGTAGTGATGGACGCAAACGGAAATCTCTATGGCACGACATCGGCCGGGGGCACGGGAAGCGAGTGCAGCGGGGGCTGCGGCGTGGTGTGGCAGATCACTCCCTAGCTGCCGGTTTCCGGGCCGAGACGTGTGACTGTTGCTATATCCCCATATCGCAAGTAAGCCTCTGACATCAGTTTGGGTTGGTGAAATGCGGTTCCCTTGTAGTTTTCTCTGGCAGGTTGGTGTAGCTAGTCGGAGGTCGATTGTCCAGGGTTCGCTGTACAAACTTTGTACAAAGTTGACGGTGAGTCCTGCAACTCTTGCAACTATCGATATCGAATAATCAGTAAGTTACAGATTCTTTTACCCCTATGAAACTTCGATCCCGACTAGCTCCACCAAAATAACTATATTTATAATCAGCAACTTGCCACGCGCTTTTCCCAGCCTTCTTCAAACCCTCAGCGCGACCGAGAGGATGGACAAGTCAACCGCTGTAAAGCGGAATTTGCGGGACTGATTTGGCCACTTGATTTTCTTTCGGACGGAAAGGACTTGGTCCGAGAGTTCCAAGTCGAATGCTCTGTCAAGCTGGGCAAGTTGGAAATGTTACGGGCCTTGTGTCAGAGAGATCGAGGTGAAGCTCTCCAGCGCAGCCTGGCGAACGCGCAACGCGCTCAGTTCCTCTTCGCCCAGCCTTTCGGCGCAGCCTGCAACTATCCGCATTCCGCGCTCGACGAGTATCTGCCGAAACTCCGGATCGGGCGTCGAAGCGGCGATGTCACCTAGGGCCCGCAGCAACCGTAAGCTGACAGCCACATCCGTCTTCGAATACATGCGGATCTGCTCAAAGGCCGCCTCCAGCAGGCGCTCGAAGTGTATCCATTCAATGCTGGCACGAACAATGCCTGGCGGATCGTAGAGCAGATCCTCCGGCGGCTCTCGGGACGCGAAGCGGATCAGAATGCGGCTTAACTGATCAATGCAGGTGATCGCGGTGGTGGGGTCGTTGACGGCGGGCGAGATCGCCTTCAACGCAACATCGACAATTTGCAGAACTCCGAACTCCACATCCTGCTGCAACGTTCTAGTTGGGCCGCAGTCGAACGCGGCAAGCAGTTCGGCGGTTCCTTCCGGGGGCAGACGGTCCCCCTTTGAGACCATCATGAGCGGGATGCCCGCTGGAAGGAAGTGGCCGACCCGACGCAGAACGCGGATAGTGACGTGATAGTGCTTCGCAACCGCGACCAAGCGTCGCTTATCGATGAAGCGGATGTAGCCGGAAACACCGCTCAGGACAGCCACCTCGCTCGAGTTAGGTCGAAGCGGTGCGGCATCCTTCATGGAGGTCGGGTGGTGCGGCCGGGTCATCATCTCGTCGATCATGGCTTCGGTTTCCTCCGCGATTCGGTCAACGATGTGATTAACACTGATAGCCTGCGAGATGTGGTGAATGAAAAAGAGCAGCAGGCCGACGCAGGTCAGTGCCAGTACCATGGCTCCCACGACGGTGGCCACTGGAGCAAAAGGGTGAGGAAAGGAGCGTGCCGTGGGCAGCGCCGCCATGCAGTAGGAGAAAGTGCCCAAGAAGATGCCGAGCGTCCATTGCGTCACGCGGTCCCGGGAAAAACTGACGATGATGCGCGGGGAGAACTGCATCGATGCCAGGGTGAGCGTCATCAGCAGGATGGCGAACACAATCGATACCACCGTCATGATGGAGGCAGCGATGCCCGCGAGAATGACCTGGGCAACTTGCGGGTCGGCGTGCGAGGGGAACAGGGTGGAAGGCACCCAGGCACTGACGGCCGGATATTCCTCTTCCAGCCACGACAGGAGAGCGCCCGCGCAACCCAGCGATAGCGCGATTGTGAGCGGGCGAATCAAGAAGCCGCCACGCAGGTTATACATAGCGTGGCGAAGCAACAACGGCAGGCTCTTGCTCACGGTTTTCTCCATTCAAGTGTAGCCGGTCAGACCCGCGCGTACAAAGAGCATTTTCACGCTCGAAAGGGAGCTTTCTCAGCGGACAGCTGATTTTGGTGTGCCCGTAGATGAGATCCAAATGGGAGTATGACTTTGGACGCTCATTGAGTTGCGGTGAGCTGATTCTTGATCGCAGCGTCGAACACAGAGTAAGGAACGGCCCCTACGATGCGCACTCCGTTGATCTCGTTCTTCGCGGTCTTAATTCTTGAGGCCGTGGGGGCACACTAATAGGCCTGTAGTCACCTCCACCGAAAGGCGCGACCCAGTGGAAAAAAGCGGCGGTAACTACTCGGCGACTCCCAAGATATTTGGCAACAATAACGCTGCCTCACGACGCTAAGATTGTTGCGGCAGAAAGCGCGCCAAACAAGCATTTGGGTGTTGCAAAGTTCCACTAGTGGAGGAGTTGTGACTATGAAGCGCTGCCTCTGGTTCATGCTGCTGACCGCTGCATCAGGTTTTGCCCAGTCATACAAAACGTGCGACGTAACGATGTGGGCTAACGAGACGTATTCGCAGACCTCGTCTATGACGCGGAACAACATTTTGTACTTTGTTCGAATTGGAAGATTGAATTATCAGATTGCACTGCCTGGGCCTAATGTGGAGATGAATTCAGGACAGCGGATACGTTGTCGAGTGGATAAGGGCTATATGTTCATCCGCGACAGCAAGGGTCAAGTGAGCAAAACGCAGATCGTTAACGCGGGACAGCCGATACAGAACCAATACTAGAAGATCATCGAGGACCGCGTTGGCAAAGCCTTGAAGCATCGGCCGGACCAGCTACTTACCTTGAGAGTTGGGAATGAATCCCCATCCCGCCAACGCCCCGACCGGACAGGATGCTCCGAGCAGCCGTTCGGCTTGTCACATTAGACCGAAACCGGCTTCGGGGACACGTGCCGCAGCGGGACCTACCAAATAACGTAATGGACTAGAAGCGGACTTGGGGGCAACGCCCCAGTCCACATTCACGAGTAGCCGGTTATACGTCCAAGTGGAGGGGCTTACAGAACGTGCTCTTTGAGGAAAGCGAACGACCAATCGTAGAATCCAGGAAACGTCGATCCAGTCGCAAGGAGACCACGATGGATGCTGCCGTCCTGCGCGCCCTTGGTAAGCCGCCGCGGTGTGAGCAATTCTCCGAACCAATCGCTAGTGACGGCGAGGCGATCGTGCATGTCCACGCCGCATCGCTGAAACCTATCGACAAGCAACTGGCTAGTGGCTCGCACTATGCCAGCCCGCGCGAACTCCCTGTCGTCTGCGGCTCAGACGGCGTTGGGCATCTCAGCGACGGGCAGCGGGTGTTCTTCGGCGGAACTCGAGCGCCTTACGGTGCGATGGCACAGCGAACGGTTGTACGCCGAGCATTCTGTTTTCCGGTCCCCGAAAGTGTGGATGACGAAACCGCCGCCGCCCTGCCCAACCCGGGCGTCTCCGCCTGGCTTTCGCTCGCTTTTCGCGCAAAGCTGGCGCCAGGCGAAAATGTTCTCATCCTCGGTGCGACCGGAGTCACGGGCAAGCTGGCGGTAAAGATAGCAAAGCTTCTCGGCGCGGGTCGCGTGGTTGCTGCGGGCCGCAACCAACAGGTCTTGAGCACACTACCTAAACTCGGCGCTGACGCGACCATTCACCTTGACACTCCTGCGGAGGACCTTGGCGAGGCATTTGCGCGTGAGGCCGGCGATTCAGGTTTTCAAGTCGTGATCGATTACGTGTGGGGTCGTCCCGCAGAAGCGTTTCTGGCTGCGATAACACACAAGGAATTTGCTGTCATTGCCTCTGAGACTCGCTTCGTTCAAGTTGGGGAAAGCGCTGGGCCGACGATATCCCTTGCAGCGGCCGTGCTGCGCAGCACCGCGCTGACAATTCTCGGGACTGCCGGGATTCCGCCTCGCGACGTTCTAGTCAATGCTCTACAAAAAGTCATGGCGCACGCTGCCAGCGGGGAGCTTCGTGTGGAGACGGAACGTGTTGCACTCGCGGATATTGAGAACGCTTGGCAACGCGAACAACAGGGCCGCAGGTTGGTAGTCACTCCATAGTTGCAGGGCAGACCTGCCGCCAAATGACCTTATAAGTCGGCAACTTGTAGAAGTGCCTAGCCCGTTACAAATGGGCTTCGACGATCGGAGCGCAAGCAGTGCTCCATAACACCACATTTCCTCCAAGCGGACTTCGGGACAACCTCGCATCTCGCCGGCCGAAAACGACCCGATATGATCCAGTGTCCGCCTTCGCGTAACTTCAGGGTTGCCCGTTAGAACGAAGCCGCTGGCGCGGCGGACGCTGACGCGTGTGTGGGGCCAGCATTTGTGATTTTTGCCCTCAGATAGATTGTGGGTCACAAGGAGGTCCCTGTGACCCATCTACGCAGAATCATGCTGGAGGAACTCCAGCGTCGTCATTACTCGCAGGCTACCACACAACGCTACATCCGCTTCGTCGAAAGATTCGCACAGCACTTCCACTCTTCTCCGGACCGCTTGGGTCGGCAGCACATTCGGGAGTACCAGGCCCAACTCTTCACCGTGCACAAGCTGTCGCCCGGTACGGTGACCAACCATCTGTGCGCTCTGCGGTTTTTCTACATCCAGACGCTCAAGAAGCCATGGAGCATTGCCGACACTCCCTATCCCAAGAAACGCCACCGTCTGCCCACCATTCTCAGCCAGGAAGAGGTAGCGCAACTCATCGACGCCGCTCCGACCGCCTTTTACCGCACCGTGCTCATGACTCTCTACGCGACTGGCGTTCGCAACGCAGAGTTGACTCGCCTGAAGATCAGCGACGTGGACAGCCAACGCATGGTTCTCCACGTCCAAGGCGGCAAGGGTCGCCAAGATCGCGACGTGATGCTCAGCCCGGTCTTGCTCGAAGAACTCCGCGCGCACTGGCGGCGGTTGCGCAAAAGATCCAGTGTCTGGCTGTTTCCAGGGAATCGCTGGCACAGTGGCGATCAGCCCATGGATACCAAAACCCCGCGCCACGCCTGCCAGTATGCCGCCCGCCGTGCCGGGATTAAGAAGAAGGTGTATCCCCACGTGCTCCGTCACTGCTTCGCCACGCACCTGCTGGAAGCTGGTGCCGACCTGCACACCATTCAGATCTTGTTAGGCCATCACGATCTGAAAGAGACCGCCATCTATCTCCACCTTTCGCAACGTCACTTCCACGCCACCGCCAGTCCTCTGGACTCGCTGGTGTTGAAAGGCAGATCACAATCGGAGGGATAGATGAGTCGGCCACCCTTGGAGGTGGCCGATTTAGTTCGCAGTGCAGGAACTGCTTTCATCGAGCGCAATCGAGCGTGGATCCGCTGGACCCATATCAAGGTCCTGCTCGCGATCGCGCGCTGTCGCACCGCCGCTCTCGGCGGTCACATCGATGAATGCATCCGTTGCGGACATCGTGCCACCATCTCGTACAACAGTTGCCGCAATCGCCATTGCCCGAAGTGTCAGACGGGCGCCCGCGAACGCTGGATCCAAGCACGGCGCCGCGAACTGCTCCCCTCACCCTACGTCCATGTCGTCTTCACTCTGCCGCCGCAACTGGCTGCGCTGGCCCTGCAGAACAAAAAAGTGATCTATGGTTTGTTGCTTCGTGCCAGCGCAGAAACGCTACTGGAAGTGGCTCGTAACCCCAGACATCTCGGGGCCGAGATCGGCTTCTTCAGCGTGCTTCACACCTGGAACCAGAAACTCCAGCTTCATCCCCATGTCCACTGTGTCGTCCCCGCCGGCGGACTCTCGCTCGATCACACCCGCTGGATTCGATCTCGCCCTCGCTTCTTTCTCCCCATCCAAGTACTCCGACGGGTGTTTCGCGGCAAGTTCGTCGCCGGTCTCAAGTCGGCCTTTCAGCATGGCAGCTGCACCTCTCCGGCGATCTGGCTGCTGCTTGCGCAACCCAAGATCTTCGCTGCCTGGCTCCGACCGCTGTTCCGAAAAGACTGGATCGTCTACTCCAAACCACCCTTCGGAGGCCCCGAGTATGTGCTCCAGTACCTCGGCCGGTACACCCATCGCGTCGCCATCTCCAACCATCGACTGGTCTCGTTGGCCGACGGCCAGGTTACCTTTCGTTGGCGCGACTCCGCTGCACCACAATGAACAAAAACTGATGACTGTATCGCTGGATGAGTTCCTGCGCCGCTTCCTACTGCATCTGCTCCCCAAGGGCTTCGTTCGCATCCGCCACTTCGGCTTCCTGGCCAACCGCCGACGCTCCACGCTTCTACCACTATGCTTCGCAGCACTGGGCACAGTTCCATCGCAGATCGAACCAGAAACCTCCCCCACGCAGGAATCGGACCCTCTTTGGCGTTGCCCCAAGTGTGGCGGACCCATGGCAGTCATCGAACGACTTACCGCTGCTCAACTCCAACTCCGTTCTCCACCAGGTTGCTCACTACTGCGCGCATGAAACGTCTCGCCCACAACTCGAAAACTCTGCACGGTTCACCGCGCTCCACCCCCGTCCGCCCTGCTCCTCACCCCATCCCTACTTCGTGCCCTCTGTCACACCATCTTCGACCATCGATTCCCGCGGCCTCACCTTCGCGGGCCTCCTTCTCCGCTTCCGTGCGCACTCCCCCAACTTCAACACCTCTCCTTGGCTCCATTCAATTTGCATAAGGCCCGCGTCCGCCGCGCCAGCGGCTTCCTTCTGACGGCTTTTTCGAACGCGCGCCCCAATCCTTCTGTTCCGCTCCACTCGGCCCACCAAGGGCGCGCCTCCGAAAAAGCACTAGCGTCATGCGACCGGAATCGACTCCGTAGCGCCCGACAGGACCGTCAGGGGTCGTCGTGAGGATTCCCCACTTCTACAACGGGCTTCAACTCTTCGGGATGACGACGAAAGGCCCCGTCTCATCCTGGTGCTCATTCCTTAGAAACGCAGGACGACGTATTACGGGAGATGCGAACTCGGGTTCCCAGACTGGCGACTGCAGCGCTGGCATTGGCTCTGCCTGGAACAACTTCCTGCACTGCCTGGCCGTCCACCGGGCCCACCTTCGGGACTTCTTTCCGCGGGCGCTATCGGTCGAAATTCCAGTTCCCGCATACATCTGCCGGTAGAGCTTCGAAAGGAACACGAAAGCGATCCTGGACCGCAGGCGTGGAGCGCAGGCTGACCTTCGCCAGATGGCGCTCCAAGTATAAAATCTGTCCCAAACCTTCTGGGTGCGTTCCCCAATCTCCTCCGAACTCATCGAGGGATGGGGCGTAAACATCTTCGGCCGAGTCTCCGTCGGAATCAGCCAGTAACGGGTAATCGGCACATCGCCCACCAGCGTAGGATTGTTCGCCTGCGCCCTTTCCCAGCGCGCAAAATCCACGGTTCCGGGAAACGGCGTCATCATTACGAACTGGGCAAAAGTTAGGCCCGCCTTCAGCGCCAACTCCACCGTCGCATCGAACGTTGCCGACTTATCTGTCGGGAGTCCGAAAATGAACGAACCAAGCACATAGATGCCGTGCTGCTTGAACGTCAGTAACTGCTTCACCAGAGCCTCGCCAGAGCAGTTAAAGTCTTTGAAGACCGCCTTGAGTCCTTCCGGCGTTACCGCCTCAACCCCCACGAGAACACCCTTAATATTGGCCCTCCGCATAGCGTCCAGAAACGCGCCGTCCTCACCCGCCTCCATCGTGATCTGCGTGAAGAACACCATGTCTTTGGGGAGCTTTGCAATTTCTTCCATCAGTTGGAAACGCTCTGTGCGGATCGCCGTCAACTCTTCAAGTTTGGCAATATTGTTTTGCTCCCGGGCCAACCGCAGATCGGTCAACGTCACCGGATAGAAGTTGTCATCGGCAAGGGCGATAAACCGGAAACCGCGGCGCCGCAGAGTAACGAGTTCGTCGATCACACTCTGATATTGCCGTTGCCGGGGCTGCTGCCCGTCGGTCCGCCAAACGCTGCAAAAAGAACAATGCTTCGGACATCCGCGAATTGTCTGCACCGAGGCCCACATATACCTTTCAGGCGGCATCAGGTCCCATCGCGCAGCCAGGAACTGGCTGCCTTCAATCCGGCCGCCCTCATAGATCCTGCTTGGCTTGCCTGCGATGCAATCGGCGACGACCTTGCCCCACGCAATATCGCCATCTCCCTTCACCACAGCGTGAGCGTGACCGCATTCCAAGGCTTCTTCGGGGAATAGGGTCGCGTGAATGCCACCATAGATCACCCACGCCCCGCGTTCCCGTGCCATTCGGCCAACCTCATATCCACGCAAAGCATTGCCCGTATGGACGCTGATGCCGACAATGTCTCCCGGTACAATGCTTTCCGGCACGATCTGTTCCAGCGACTCATCGACGAGAATGGGATCGCCTGCGGCGTGAGGTGTCGCCGCCGCAAGGACAAAGAGCCATCTGGGCGTAATGACCGCCGTGCCGAAAGAATGGTTGCTGGGATTTACAAGATGAACATTCATCGAATTCGACCCTTCCGCTGCGAATACGGTGGCGTCAGAAAGCGTCGTCACAATAGGGCAATCCTTTGCTGAACTCCCTATTGGAATGATCGCCAATCCCGAGCTTCCCCGCCGTACTTTGTCGTCAATCATACATACCGATAATGATGCTTGGATCTGTAGTTAAGTTCCTTCGCGGCGGGGAAGAAAGCGGAAATGGGGTTCTCGGAAGTATCGGATTAGGGTTCCGTCTGGATCGTCGGCAATATGGAGGTTGGCCCGAAACCGGTTTCGGGGAGGTGCGCCGGAGGAGAATGCCCGAAAGCAATAATTGACCAGAACAGGACTTCGGGGGAATCAGCTGCTGATTGCCCTAATGCGCGCTCGCGACCGCCTTCTTCTGCGCGATCCACAGGTTGATCTGCTCATCCAGAACGTCCAGGGGCAACGCGCCGGAATCGATTACCTGGTCGTGGAACTCACGAATGTCAAACTGGCTACCGAGTTGTTGCTGAGCCCGTGCGCGCAACTCCAGTATCTTCATCTGGCCCATCTTGTACGACAGCGCCTGGGCCGGCCAGGAGATATACCTGTTGGTTTCAGACTGCACGTTAGGCTCGTCGATTGCCGAATGGTCATGGAAGTATTGCACTACCTGCTCGCGCGTCCAGTGCTTATAGTGCAGACCGGTGTCGACGACGAGCCGGATGGCCCGTAGCATCTCGTCTTCCAGTCGACCGTAGTCGCTATAAGGGTCTTTGTAGAAGCCAACCTCTTTGCCCAGGCGCTCCGAGTAGAGCGCCCAACCCTCGATGTAGGCGCCATAAAACCCGTGTTGCCGGAAAGGCGGAAGTCCCTGCATCTCCTGCGCTATCGTGAGCTGCAGGTGATGGCCGGGCACGCCCTCGTGGTAGGCCGTCGATTCAATATCGATAACCATACGCTTCTCGGGTTCGCTGGTGTTTACCTCGACGTGCCCGGGACGAGAACCATCAGGCGTTCCCGGGACGTACTGAGCTCCGGAAGCGTCTTTTTCGCGGAACGGCTCGACTGGCATTACGATCAAGTCGGCCTTGGGCAAGCGACCGAACAACTTTGGCAACTCAGGCTTCATCTGCGCAATGTATTGCCGATAGAGATCGAGGATCTGCTCACGCGACTGCGCGTACAGCTTGGGGTTTGTTTTGAGAGCTTCACGGAATGACTTCAGGTCCTTGAATCCGAGACGATTGGCTATCTCCAACTGTTGCTTTTCGATCTCGGCAACCTGCTGCAATCCAATCTGGTGGATCTGCTCAGGCGTCTTGTCCGTCGTGGTGGATCGTTTGACCCGAAAAGCATAAATAGCCTCGCCATTGGGCAGTGACCATACGCCTACCTCGCTCCTGCCCTTGGGAACGTATTCCTCTTTCACGAACGTCGCGAACTTTGAATACGCGGGCAGGACGTCGTCCTTGATGGCTGCCAGGCCGGCCGCTTTCAGGCGCGTCTTGTCCGCCTCAGAGAAGCTCGCTGGAAAACTGTTGAACGGCTGAGCAAATGGGGTCTTGTCCGGCGACTGCGTGGCAATCCCGTTTGTCTGGTCCACCACCTTCTCCAGCAGGAACTTCGGCGGCATCAGGCCATTGGCCATGCCCTTCCGCATATTAGCCGTGTTTTCGTCGAAGATGCGCGGCAGTTGCCGCAGGCGCGCAATGTAGTCATCGTAATCTTTCACCGTCTGGAACGAGAGCACCGTCACCATTTGGGGAGCGTTAATGTGAATACCACCCATCTGGCTTACGGGCATCTGCCAGAGCTTCAAATCCGTACCCTCGATGTCTTCTTTGAGGGAGCGGATCTCCAACTCGCGGTTGAGCACGTCCTGATGCGGCAAGCCAATCGCATCGATGCCCTCGAAGCGCTTGAGAAACTCCTTCTCTTTCGCCTGCTGTTCCAGGGTGGTCTTCTCGGAATCGCTGCCCAATTGGTCGTTATAGCGCTTGTCGCCCAGGATGGATGCGTAAACCGGATCCTGTTGCAGGTTCCATTCCCAAAGCTCAGAGATCAGAGCATTCAACTGAGTGCGGCGAGCTTCGATGTCAGCGGGTGCAGCGAACACTTGAACAGCATAGAAGAAGCAAAGAAGCAACGCGACACGGCGCATGCTACCTCCTAATGGCGAGTTAGCCGAGTAGAATCTTCTACGGTGAAACCAATCGCAGCAGTATATCCCGCCCCTGCTGATGTTAAGCAAGGGCGGCTAAAATAATCCCCGAGTCACGGACAAGTCTGGAATCTAGCCTGCCGTCTCGCAGTGGTGCTCCTTGATGCCTTGATCCAAGGCAAGCCGATTCTCTCACAGGATCAAGGCTGGACGCCTGCATAAACCGGAATCGCCTCACGCGCGACGTTCTTGTAAACGATGCCGCCTTTCATTACAAAGACGACGCGGCGAACGGCCGTGATGTCTTTCAACGGGTCCCCATCGAGCGCGATGATGTCGGCCTGCAGGCCGGGTGCGATGGAGCCAATCTGTTCCGCCATACCAAGCGCTTCCGCGCCCAGGGAGTTGGCGGAGATCATCGCCACCATTGGCTCTACACCGCCGTCACGCACACGGTCAATGAATTCCTCGGCGTTGCGCCCATGAGAGCCGGCCAAGGCATCGGTGCCGAAAACAATCTTCAGTCCGGGAGTTCGCACGGCGCGTTGCACCAGCTCGTGGTTCATCGAAAGGATTTTCTCCATCGCAGCGAATCCTTCTTCTGTATAGCCGGGTGTGCCGAGAAATTTCTCCTTGTTCAGCAGGTAATTCTCAATCACTAGTCCGGCCTGGGGATCCAAGTAAGTGCCTTTCTCCGCCATCAATTTCAAGTCATCGGCCGTGGCCAGCGTACCGTGCTCAACCTCGGTACATCCGGCGAGGGTTGCGGCGCGGACGGCATCTTTGTAGGCGTGCACAAGCGTGCGCAGCCCCTGCTTCTTAGCTTCGTCACAAGCAGCGTTCAGTTGCTCTTGCGAAAGAGTCAGTCCACCGCCCTGGCGGATGGATTGTGACGCGAAGATCTTGATCACGTCCGCGCCAGCTTCCTTCTGCTTCCGAACAAAAGCTCGGATTTCCTCCGGCGTTCCGGCCTTCTCGCCCTGCTGGGTAAGCGGCTCGACCGCGGTAAGGATACGTGGGCCAGGAAACACTCCTTTCGCGATGGCATCGCGAAGTGGAATGTCGTTCGGAGAGCCCACGCTTTGCACAGTCGTAAAGCCTGCCATAAGGGTTACCCAGGCATTCGACGCAGCTCGATAGGTGTCATCCGGTGTGGTCCCACCCATGCCCGCGTTTTTCCCGTCCTTGCCGAAACTCCAGGTGATGTGCACGTGCGCGTCAATCCAGCCGGGCAACACAGTCAGGCCGCGCAGGTCGTAGTCCACCGGGCCGGCCTTCGAGTCGATCGCAATTATCTTCGCGCCCTGAACCACAATGCGTGTGTCGTGCAGCACCCGGCCCTTGCCATCGAGCACCGCGCTCGCCGCAATCACGATGCGTTTCTGCGCAGAGGCCTGTGCAAACACTGGTTTTGCCATGGCGCAGGCGCTAAGGATGCTCAAGAGACATGCAATAAACCTCGTGGATGGCATAATGGCCGCTCCCGACGTTCGATTCCCGCACGGCGAAAAAACAACGCTTCAACGATTGTATTCGTGCCCTGGTGGCGAGCATGGGCCGACACCTAATCCAGGATGCCCCGCCGCTGCGGATCGCAGAATTTCAGTTACGGCTTGACCTGAAAGACAATGCCGAAGCCGAAACGGCCAACTTGCTTTCCGACATCAGCGCAGCTGAACGGACCCAAGGGCTTGCATGTTCGTTGCCGGCCGTTTGAGCAGCAAGAGAGTTCCGTTAAGGATGTGCAGAGCTACATCGCTCGTCTCAGCACGTAAATCACCCAGGGAGGAATCTTGGTTTCGTTCACCCACGCGTATGGCTCGTCGCCTCTGGCCAGCGGCTTCAAGATTTGGATCGTTTGCAGACTGGCTTCTCTAAACACCGTCTGATACGATTCGTCGGTCCAGAGGATGTCTTCGACAGGCCGTCGATCTTGATGGTCAGTAACGACGATGCGCACGACGTCACCGCTGCGAGCTACGGCATTCTCCGGGAAATCCTTCGTTGTAAATGAAGCCCATTCGTGCGTGTAAATCTCGGGTGACGAAACTAGGCTGATGATGATTCCATTCGGCGTCAACAACTTTCCGAGGTCGCGAAAAATTCTTGCCTTGATCACCCCAGGAATGTTGTCGGAGGTGAAAGCGGACAGCACCAGGTCTACGGTCGCAACGTCGAACTCGCCAAAATTATCGCCGGGTACGAGACGGTAATCTCCGGAAGGATCCATGGCGCGTGCGATCCGCAGCATGTTCTCTGAGAGATCAACTCCGGTTACATCGAGCCCGAGTTTCCGGAGGAACCGCGTTGAGCGGCCGGTGCCACAACCAAAGTCAAGCGCTCTAGTTCCGGTTACATGCTCTGAAATGATCGCCGGGAGATCCCGGTAGGCAAGGTAATACGTGTTGGCGAACTCAAGGGTGGCGTACGCGCTGGCACGACTCCCATCCTCGTAGCAGTTGATAAAGTCCATCCCACCTTTTCTCCCAGACATCGGCGTTCACGTTCTCTCACAGCTTGGTGTAGCTCATCTTCGGGATTCAGCCGCCTTCATGCGACCGCGCCTTTGATCCAGCGCATAAACAAGGTGAGTGCTATGGGCTGATTGCAACATCTATCTGTCGAGAGCTAACTCCCGGTTTGCTCGTCAGAACGAAGCCGCTGGCGCGGCGGACGCTGCCGCGTGGGTGATGTCGGCAGTTCTGATTTTCGGCTCAGATAAATTGTGGGTCACAAGGAGGTCCCTGTGACCCATCTACGCAAAATGATGCTGGAAGAACTCCAGCGACGTCATTACTCTGAGGCTACCACACAGCGTTACGTTCGCTTCATCGAGCGCTTCGCTCAGCACTTCCACCGCTCGCCCGATCGCCTGGGACCGCAGCACATCCGCGAGTACCAAGCGCAGCTGTTCACCCTGCACAAACTGACTCCCGGCTCGGTGACCAACCATCTCTGCGCCTTGCGCTTCTTCTACATCCAGACGCTCAAGAGGCCCTGGAGCATTGCCGACACTCCCTATCCCAAGAAGCGTTATCGCCTGCCCACTATCCTCAGCCAGGAAGAAGTAACACAGCTCATCGATGCTGCGCCGACTTCCTTCTATCGCACCATTTTGATGACCCTCTACGGCACCGGCGTGCGCCGCACCGAACTCACGCGCCTGAAGGTCAGCGACATCGACAGCCGACGCATGGTCGTGCACATTCAGGACGGCAAAGGTCACCAAGACCGCGACGTCATGCTCAGCCCCGTTCTACTCGAAGAACTGCGCGCTCACTGGCAACGTCTGCGCAAAAAGTCTGTCTGGTTATTTCCCGGCAACCGCTGGCACAGCGGTGATCACCCCACGGACGACAAGACGCCTTACCACGCTTGCGTCGAGGCCGCCCGTCACGCCGGGATTAAGAAACGTGTCTATCCCCACGTGCTCCGCCATTGCTTCGCTACCCACTTGCTTGAAGCCGGCGCCGATCTGCACACCATCCAGATCCTGTTAGGCCATCACGATCTGAAAGAAACCGCTCGCTATCTCCACCTCTCACAACGGCACTTGCAGGCCACGCCCAGTCCGCTGGATGCGCTGGTACTCAAGAAAGGCAGGTCGTCCGAGGAGGAGTAGATGAGTCGGCCACAGTTCGAGGTGGCCGACATCATTCGCAGCGCAGGCGCAGACTTCATCGAGAGGAACTGTTCGTGGCTTCGCTGGACCCACCTCAAGGTCCTGCGGGCCATCGCGCGCTGTCGCACCGCCGCCCTGGGCGGCCATATCGATGAGTGCACCAGCTGCGGGCATCGTGCCACCATCTCCTACAACAGCTGTCGCAACCGGCACTGCCCGAAGTGTCAGACCGGTGCGCGCGAACGCTGGATCGCGGCGCGTCGTCGTGAACTGCTGCCCACACCCTATGTCCACGTCGTCTTTACCCTGCCGCCGCAACTGGCTGTGCTGGCCCTTCAGAACAGGAAAGTCGTCTATGGTTTGCTGCTTCGGGCCAGCGCCGAAACCCTGCTGGAAGTCGCGCACAATCCCGCCCATCTCGGCGCCGAGATCGGCTTCTTCAGCGTGCTCCATACCTGGAACCAGAAACTCCAGCTTCATCCCCATGTCCACTGTGTCGTCCCCGCCGGCGGACTCGCGCTCGATCACGCCCGCTGGATTCGGTCCCATCCACGCTTCTTCCTTCCTATTGCTGTACTGCGGCGCGTGTTCCGTGGCAAGTTCGTCGCCGGCCTAAAGTCTGCCTTCGAACGCCGTCAACTGCACCTGGCCGGAGAACTCGCACCGCTCGCCCATCCCAAGTTCTTCGCGGCCTGGCTGCGTCCGCTCTTCCGCAAAGATTGGATCGTCTACTCCAAACCACCCTTCGGCGGTCCCGACTACGTGCTCCAGTATCTCGGCCGCTACACGCACCGCGTCGCCATCTCCAACCATCGCCTGGTTGCGTTGGCCGACGGCCAGGTCACCTTTCGCTGGCGTGACTCTGCTGACCACAATCATCAGAAACTGATGACCGTCTCGCGCGACGAGTTCTTGCGCCGCTTCCTGCTGCATCTGCTCCCCAAGGGCTTCGTCCGCATCCGCCACTTCGGCTTCCTCGCCAACCGGAGGCGTGCCACCCTGCTGCCACGGTGCTTCGCCGCTCTCCACGCCACTTCACCGAAAAACGAAGCGGAAACGTCGACCACTCCTGCAGCGCACCCGCTGTGGCGCTGTCCCAAGTGCGGTGGACCGATGGCCGTCGTCGAACGATTCACAGCGGCACAACTCCAACTCCGTTCTCCTCCGCTCCTGGCCACGGCTGCATGAAATCACTCGCCCACACACCGCGCTGTCGGCGCGCTTCAGAGCGTCTCGCCGAAGTGTGCCTCTGTTACACCAGATATCTCTTTCCCGTCCTCGCCTCGGCTCACCTCGGCCATCGACTCGTCTTTCCACTGGTGCCCCGGCTGCTACTCCAGCGGCCTGCACGACTCCCGCAAACTTCTACACCCCTCGCTCGCTCCATTCAATTTGCATAAGTCCCGCGTCCGCCGCGCCAGCGGCTTCCTTCTGACGGCTTTTTCAAACGCGACGCCTCACACCTCACTTTTCAGCCTTGAGCACTCATCCCGGCGTCGCGTCCGAAAAAGCACTAGCGTGACACGATCACAATAATCGAAACTCCGCGATACGTTCCCTAATGGAATGGGTGATGAGACGGCAAGAGCCGCCCGGCAAGGGGAGCGAGGGTCGGGCGGGCGCTGCCCCATGAAGCCCCTGCCATCGCTCGGCAGATTGCAGCGCTTTGTCAGGCCGCAGAGAGCGCACTGATCGTAACGTAATATCCGTCCGGATCTCGGAGCGAGAACTCCCTGGTTTGAGTGTGCGGATTCACATGTGGCTCCTCTTCGAGCCGAGTGACGAGAGAGCGCGCCCTTTGAAGCGCCAGGTCGAAATCATCGACACGGAAGAACAACAGGAGCCCGTTGCCGGGCGTCCCGCGGTCGGGGCTCATCAATGAGGGATGCTCATGGGCGCCCCACGCGTGGAGGCAGAGCAAGACAGTTCCATCTGAATCGAGGATTTGCCCAAAGTAATCATGGGCAGGAAGGACAGCCGGCTGACCGAACAGCGCCTGATACCACTTCAAGCTGCCCGGTACGTCGCCTACCCCTATGATGGTCCATGTGCGCTTCATCGCGTAACCTCTCTGCGGACTAATTCTTGTCTAGACCGACCCGTGTTTACGTCAGCCTCGCCGCGCTGCCTCAATAGCGGCGATGTCAATCTTCTTCATCGGCATCATCGCCTCGAAGGCACGCTTTGCCTCACCACCACCAGCGGCAAGCGCATCGGTTAGCGCGCGCGGGGTAATCTGCCAGGAGAGGCCCCAGCGGTCCTTGCACCAACCGCACTGGCTTTCCGTGCCGCCATTGCCGACGATCGCGTTCCAGTAACGGTCCGTCTCCTCCTGATTCTCCGTCGCGATCTGGAAGGAAAAGGCTTCGCTGTGCCTGAACACCGGGCCGCCGTTGAGACCGAGACAGGGAATGCCCAGAACGGTGAACTCCACCGTCAGCACATCGCCCTTCTTGCCGCCCGGATAGTCACCGGGAGCCTGGTGAACGGCGGTTACTTTACTATCCGGAAAGGTGACGGCGTAGAAGCGCGCCGCCTCATGCGCGTCCTTGTCGAACCAGAGGCAGATTGTGTTTTTTGGCTTCATGTTCGTGTGCTCCTTGTGCTCAATCAGCGCCAACGCCGCGGCCTTTGCGTCGGTCCGTATCAGTGACCCAGCAGTTCATCTGCTGATCTGCTAAGGCCGACGTCTCAAATTGGTCGCCGCCCGTCCCGTCCTTTTGAATCATATCGCGGGCAGGGGTCGACTTCGAGAGCCGAAGCTATGACAGGCCAATTTCCGAATGATCCCGATTCAGGTTTCTCCTAGGGGTAGATCACGCAAATCGGCGTAGCCCTTGCCAATCATGCCAGGATAGTCGATCCGGCCAATAGAACCTCGAGCCCCAGGGCGACCAAGTGTCTTACGTGGGGTTGTTGGGAGCTGAAATAATTCCGACTAATACGCCACCATCACGATCCAGTACACTCCTCCAGGACGGCTCACGCTGGGAGCAAAACAAACTCCCAGCGAATAGCCGGAGCGTAAGGGCTGTGAGAGCGACTTCTTGGCGCCATCGGGAAGTCGTTCGAGATCGGTGGCCGTCCAGGCCAACACTCGACGCACGCCGGCAATGCCTTTCGGAGTGACCGTGTCCAAGGCATCCCTGCGCGCCATGTTACAAGCCATCTGACGTATCGCAGCTTGAGGCTTGCGAGCAGGCATGGCAAGCCGCCGTGACATTACGTAGTTTGTGATCTCTTTTTGCAGGACCGTGTCGGCCTCAGGCTCGGAGTAGTCGGGCAGGCGATGCGCGAAATCCTCGGTCGCGTACATTCGGTCACCGCTTAGGACCAGCGCGACTCCAACCGCGTTGTAGTTGGGACTGAGGATGTTTGCGCGATGGGGCGGTGAGTTCATAAGGGCGGCATGAATGCCGGCCACGTCCATCTCGAGCGCCACGTTTTCACCCAGCCTGTCAGAGCGCAGCTTCTCCTGCGCGATTCGGACCTGCAGGGATGGCTCGTTGGCAAACTGGTGCGACAGACCTCCGTGTCTAACCAGCAGGTCCGCGTGCCTGCGCGCGGCCTGATTCAGACGCTCATCCATTGCCAGCGGCGGCAATCCTCGGTAGGTGCGCTCCTGGTTGATCAGCTCGACCAATTGCTTCGCGCCCGTGGAATCGAACTGCTCTTGCGCGAATGCAACGCCGGCCAGCAGGGAGAGAACTAGCAGAGCAAGGGTAAAGCGGCGAGAAATGGCAGGCGTTTCGTGGGAGTGCATTCTGAAGCATTAGACACCGACTCGGGTGTTTCGTTTGTCGGGCGACCGAAATACTGATCGCGGCCAGCGGCCGACCCATCAATCCCACCAGAAGAAACAGCGCCCACTCTCTGCCAGCGTCTTCGAGAACGTGGCGACCGCTTGCGGATCTTTGGCGGAGACCTGCACATCGGGGCAGAAGTCGGCAATGCGGGCGGCGAGTTTTTCGCTATTTTGGATCGGCTGCGCAAAACCCAGATCCATGAAATCGAATCCTACGCCGATCACGGTCAGCGGGTGTTCGCGACGGGTCTCGGCGCACCAGTTCACAACATCGCGCGTGTCGTGGCCATAGTTGGCGGCGTTGGTGCCGGAGGCGGCGATCGCGGCCAGCGGTTCGTTCAGCGGAAACAGCAGCAGGCGCTGCAACGACGTCTCCGCCAGCCCGGTATAGACCAGCGAATAGCCCTTGACTGCCACCTCAGCCTGGAGCCGTTGCAGCAATTGCAGCGGCACCTTCTGGCCGGCAGCCGCGGGCGCCGACTGCTTGTAATGCGCTGCCAGCGCCTTGTCCAGTAATGACGAGTAGTGGATGACGCCCTTGCGCCGTTTCCACGGAAGCGGCTTGGCGCGCAGGACCGTGCCGATGCGCGCCGCCTCCGCCTTAAACTCCTCGTCGGCCAGAACGGCACATTGTTTCAGCGCATCACGCACACTCTCGTAGAAAAATTCCTTGCCCTCTTCCGCGCCGCCCGCGTGGGTGTGGAGGATGTAATAAACATCACGGGATGCAAAATGTTTTGCGAATTCAAGTACGCTGCATGGACTTCTTAGCTCTTCCGCAGCCTCGCTCTCGCGCTTGGCTCGTGGTCGAGATGCTTTCAGAAATTGCAATGGTCTTTGACGCTTCCGCATCGCCTTCTCGATCACCTCCGCCGGCACCGTGGCGTGCACCTCGGCGCCATTGTCGAGCAAGAGTTTCAGTATGTCCGTGGGCTTTTGCGAGCCGAACGCCAACAACAGGGCGGGCCCGGATTTTCGCGTTTGGTTGGGGCTGAGACCATGTTCGATCAGACAACGTATGATCTCCGCGTTGGGCTTGGCAAAGGCGCAGTTCCAGAGGTCGCCACCGTCGCCTCGCGTGGCATGCACATTGGCGTCCGCCGCGCACAGCATTCTAACCAACTCTACATGGCCGGCCACGACGGCCAGCATCAGCGGCGTCTGGCCATGCTCGTCGCTTTGCTCGACATCGGCGCCTGCCTCGAGCAACGCCTTCACGCGGTAGAGCGTACCAGTGGCCGCCGCCTCGCGCAGGGTCAATGCACCGGCTGCGTCCCGCTTTTCATAGGCTGTTTCGAGATACGCGACGACCCGCTTGAACTTGGCTTCCTTCGCATAGGTCAGAGCGGTTCTGCCCTTCTTGTCTTTGGCGCTGAGGTCCGCGCCCGCCTGCACCAGCAATTTGACGGCATCGAGGCTGGATGTGTTGGCGGCTATCATGAGCGGAGTAATGTGAGCTGCATAATTCTCGGAATACTCCACGGCATAATCCGCCAACGGCATAGATACCAGGGCCGCGTTGACCGCCTTGGCGATGGAGAGCGACTGTGTGTCGGCATCGGCATCCGGCTGCGCTAAGGCAGCTTCCCGTGCCGCCTCCTGAGCGCGGGCGACCCGTCTGCCGAGCGCCAGGCCGCGCTCGTAGGCGCCGTCTTGAAAGGGACCGTGCGGTTGGGCCATGGCATCCGGCTTCGCGTTGGGATCGGCCCCGGCTTTCAACAACGTCCGCATCGCCGCTGTGCTGCCTCGGGCGGCAGCAAAAGTAAGTAGCGGCCAGTGGTTCCAACCGTGAGCGGCAAAGGTGAGCAACGGTAACTCGGTTCCGCGGTCATGCGGGCAGTTTATGCGCGTGTTGGCGCTCATCCCGGCGCCGAGCAGCAACTCCACAATTTCGGAATTGTCCTGCCGCACCGCATCGACGAGACACCGGTGATACTCGTCCGCATTGCTGTCCTGCAGCGGCGCGCGTTTAATCGCCGAGCGGACGGCGGCAGGGTCCCCGGCGTTGACGGCGTCGGAAAGCGAAAATCGCTCCACCGAAAGCAGCAGCTTGACGATCTCGGCATCATCCTGCTCCGCGGCGTGGGCCAGCGCCTTGCGATAGTCGTCCACAGCACTTTCCGCAAGGCGCGCCGGCTGAAGATTGTGCTGGATAGCGGCGAAATTGCGGGCAACGACGGCGTCGAACAGGCAAAATCGCTCAATCGCCTGGGTCTGGCTGTGCTCCAACAGCAGAGCTGCTATTTTGATCTGTCCCTCGGCGAACATCCGCCCGCTGACCGATTTTTCCCGGCTCTTGGAGGCGCGTAATCCGTTGACAAGCGCCTCGGCCAGCAGGGTCTCGCCCCGCCGGCCTTTGACGAAGATGTCCGCCCCTTGCTCCAGCGCCGTTCTTGCCCACTCGGGCTTGTAATTCAGTATGGCGGTAGCCAGTGCGTGAGTTGGGTTCGGGGAAGGCGGCGGCGGAAAGGACACGACAGATCTCCCGGCACTTCGCCGACAGCTCCTCCATAACAAGGTGAACGCCCCACGCTGTCGGCTGTGCGGGGCAAACTGCAAACTGCAAGCTGCGGAGCTTTAATACAGTAGCTCAGCGGCTACGCCAACGCCAACACACTTAGCCAAATCATTTGTTGTCACGACGTGGCTGAGGCAATCATAGAGAGTCGGATGAGACGTTACGAAGGGGGGCCAATTTCATCTGTTGGCAGATTGTGAATACAGTTCCTTAAACTCAGTGAACCCATTTCTTTCACTCGCGGCAGAGGCTTCCGAACATGAGGACTGCCCACCCTGCTAGCCGTAACAATGATTGGAGGCTATTACTTGCAAGCGTGGCGTATCATATCCCATTGACGCTTCAACGGCTCACCGAAGCGCCGCATTAGATTGTAAGTGTGCCGCAACTCCGGGGAAGATGCGCGGATAAGCCAAGCATCGGCCCCGCGGTGAGCTCGCCGTTTCGAGAGACGAGAAAGCCCAGCACTGAGAGGAGATTTATGACTGACTTCCACAAATACTTCTTAACCAACATCTTCGAGGGGTTAGAGGAGAAGAGTGATGCCACGCCCGGCTTTCCAGACATTATGACCATTGGTGAAAAGGTCAACTTGGCCAAAAGCGTCCACATTAACGCCTTGGCTTTCCTAGAGAAATGCTCCAACTCTGGCTTAACGGCGGAGCAAAGCTTTGCCGCCCTTGACGCTGAGATTGCCAAGGCTAAAGCTAACCCTGGTACCGCTGCGGACGCCGCAAAGGGTTAGAACAGCATCTCTCCCGCCTTGCCAGTTCTTCACAGTCGTTTCTTGACTACCCACTTAGACCCACGCGAAGTGGGAGTCGGACGAGTACTGGTCACTGGCGATAACGGCCATTCGCGTTTCACAGGCGCCACTGCAACTTCCTGATTTACAATGTGTTTTCTCTTGGCAGGGATTTGTGTTTTTTCGGGAGGCTTGCCGCCACCAAGGGTGCGACGGATAAACGGTCGAACACCGTGGGCATGGAAAGTACGGGAACGTCCATTCGCAGACCCGCTTTTAACCCGGCGGTCCCTGCACTTTAGATTTGAATCATATGCATCCACCGCACCTCCGGATAAGTGTCCTGGCGGTTCTAACTCCGCTGTTGCTGCTCGTGTGCAGCGTCCAGGCGCAAACTCCGGCGCTGATCACGCTCGATCAGGCGATTGACTTGGCGCTTGCGCACAGCCACTCGCTCAAAGCCACGCGCACTTTGGTTCTTCAGAACCAGGCCCAGGAAATCACCGCCAACCTTCGGCCTAATCCAACTCTGAACTTCGATTCTCAGTTCGTCCCGATCTTTAGTCCCAGCGACTTCAGTTCCACCGCCCTGAACCAGATCCAGCAGTTCGACGTCGGACTCGGGTATCTGTTTGAACGCGGGCACAAGAGGCAGCGCCGCTTTCAAGCAGCCCAGGACCAAACAGCAGTTACTCGCGCTCAGACTACAGATGCGGAGCGAACTCTGGCATTTAACGTGGCGCAGGAGTTCATCGCGGTCTTGTTGGCGGAATCGACATTACAATTTGCACAGCAAGACCTGAAGAGCTTTCAGCAGACGGTGGATATTGGACAGGAGCAGTATAAGTCGGGCTATATCAGCGAAGGCGATTTTCTCAAGATCAAACTACAACTGTTGCAGTTTCAGACGGACGTTCAACCGCCCGCCTGGCGAGGGTGCAGGCGCTGGTCGCCTTGCGGCTGTTGCTTGGATATGACGCAGTGCCTGCCAATTACGATGTGGTAGGTGATTTGTCATACGTGTCGGTTACAGCGACGCTGGAAGATTTGCAGACCAAAGCATTGCAGGAACGCCCTGACTTTCTCGCCGACAAGCTGGGAGTGACTGCTGCGGAAAGCCAGATTCAGTTGGCCAAGGCCAACGGCAAACAGGATGTGAATGGCACCTTCAACTATACCCACACTGCGGGTCTAAACAGCGCTTCGTTCTTCATAAATTTCGCCTTGCCTATCTTCAACCGGAACCAGGGTGAGATTGCGCGCACCCGCTATGCTCTTACGCAATCGCAGGAGCTTCAAGCGGCGGGTAGCGACACCGTGCTGTCTGATGTGAGTGATGCCTATGAAGCGCTGCGTAGCAACCAGGAGGTGGTGCAACTCTATGCCTCGGGATATTTGAAGGAGGCACAGGACTCGCGCGACATCAGTGAGTATGCTTACAAGCGAGGTGCGGCAAGCCTGCTGGACTTCCTCGATGCGGAACGCAGCTATCGGGCCACTCAGTTGGCCTATCGCCAGGCGCTGTCTTCCTACATGACCGCGCTCGAGCAGCTGAAAGAGGCTGTAGGAACGAGGAACCTTCCGTGAACATCTCCGAACATCCCTGGAGCGGCAGAACGGCATTGGCATTGGCCTTGGCCTCGGCGATCACGCTGGCCCTGATTGGATGTCATGGCGCCGGACCGGACGCCAGCAGAGAGAATCACTCCGCGAAAAACTCCGACACTGCCGCATTGTTCACTCTTTCGCAGGAGCAGATGTCCCATGTGCAGGTGTTGACGGTAGAACCGGCCGCCTGGAAGCGGACACTGCGGCTGACTGGCTCGGTGGCCTACAACAGCTTCCATACGACCCCGGTGATCGCGCAGATCAGCGGCCCGGTCAGCCGGATCGTCGTCGTTCCCGGGCAGAGGGTGGCGCGGTCGGAACCCATGCTGTATGTGGCGAGTCCCGACTTTTCCCAGCTACGAACCAATTACTTGAAGGCAAAATCCGCCTACGTTCTGGCGCAGCAAGCCTCGGCGCGCGCCAAGGACTTGTACCAGCACCACGCCCTGGCCGAGCAGAATCTGGAACAGGCTGAGTCGGCAGAGGTCCAGGCAGGCGGGGACTTGGCCGCCGCAGAGGCTGCTCTGAAGGTGCTCGGCATCATCAATCCGGACGCTTTGGTGAACTCTCCACCCTCTTTCGAGGTCCCGGTAAGGGCGCCGATCAACGGCCAGGTGGTGGAGCAGAACGTGGCTGTCGGTCAGTTGTTACAGACTGGAGCCACGCAGTGCTTTATGGTGTCCGATACCAGCAATGTGTGGGTGCTGGTGAATGTTTACCAAAAGGATTTGCCCAATGTGCGGGTGGGCGATCCGGTCGCCATCCAAACAGAATCGTATCCCGACATATTTCATGGGCGCATTTCCTACGTGGCGGCTTCCCTGGATCCGAACACCCGCACTCTGCAGGCGCGCATTGAGACCAGCAATCCAGGAGAGAAGTTGAAGAAGGACATGTACGTGGTGGCGTCTGTGGACGCGGGAACCATCCCCAAGGCGATCGCGCTTCCCGACGCTGCTGTCTTGCGCGACACTGAGAACATGCCCTTTGTTTATGCCGAGGTTGCTTCGCAGCAGTTCGGAAGGCGAACGGTAACTCTTGGTGAGAGCCAGAACGGACAGACTCAAATCACCAGTGGGCTAAAGCCCGGTGATCGCGTGGTCGGTAATGGCAGTTTGTTCCTGCAGTTTGCCAATTCGCTGCAGCGCTAGGGCCGCACGGCCCGGATGAGAAAGGTAACGGGGGACCGGACGGTGGCGTCCACAGCTGAATGATCCATCGCATCGTACGAGCAGCTTTGCGGCAACGGTTCATGGTGCTGATGATGACCGGCTTCATTATGGTCGCCGGCATCCTCTCGTTCCAGCGCATGCCGGTGGATGCCTATCCCGATCTTGCCCCTCCGCAAGTTGAGCTCATCACGCAATGGCCCGGCCATGCCGCCGAAGAAGTGGAACGCCTTGTCACTCTTCCGCTGGAACTGCAGATGAACGGCGTACCGCACATGGTCGTCATGAGGTCCATCTCGCTGTATGGACTTTCGGATGTGATATTGACATTCGAAGACAAAACCGACGATTACTTCGCCCGGCAGATTGTCTTTCAGCGTATAGCCGATGCCAGCCTGCCTTCCGGAGTAACTCCGTCAATGGCACCGCTGTTCAGCCCCAGCGGACTGGTCTATCGCTATGTCCTTGAAAGTCCCGACCGCAGTCCGCAAGAGCTAAAGACCATAGAAGACTGGGTGGTGGAACGTGCTTATCGTTCCGTTCACGGAGTCGCCGATGACTCCGGATTTGGCGGGACGACGATGCAGTATCAGGTGCTGCTCGATCCCGCCCGCCTCTATGGATATCACTTGACGGTGCCACAGGTCGTAAGCGCCGTTTCCGCGAATAACTCCAACGCAGGCGGTGGATTCTACTCGCAGGGTGGTCAGTTCTACTATGTCCGTGGTATAGGACTGGTCCGTAACACGGATGACATTGGCAAAATCGTTCTCGGAAGTAACAATGGCGCGCCGATTCGCGTTAAAGACGTCGGCGATGTCGTAATCGGCCATGCGCCGCGGTTGGGCGAATTCGGTTTCCAGAACAATGACGACGCGGTAGAAGGCGTCATTCTCATGCTGCGCGGAGAGCAGACGCAGAACGTTCTGAAGGGCGTCGAAGCCCAGACCGAGAAACTGAACAAGACAATTCTTCCGCCAGATGTGAAGATTCGTCCCTTTTACGATCGTAGCGACCTGGTGAAGCTGACCACCGACACCGTAGAGGACAACCTGTTCCGCGGCATGGTGCTGGTCTTGATCGTTCTAATCTTCTTCCTGATCAACCTGCGTGCGGCGGTCATTGTTGCGCTCACCATTCCGTTGTCGCTGCTGTTTGCCTTCATTGTGCTGCATGCCCACGATGGCGCCGCCAATCTCTTGTCGATTGGGGCCATCGATTTCGGCATCATCATCGACGGCACTGTGGTGATGGTGGAGAACATCTATCGTGAACTCGCGCTGCGACAAGGGCAGAGCTATAAGCTTAACGAAGTCATTCTAGCGGCGGCCAAAGATGTGGATAGGCCGATCTTCTACTCGGTTGCGGTCATCCTCGCAGGCTATCTTCCGATTTACGCGCTCAGCGGGCCGTCGGGCAAATTGTTTCATCCCATGGCTGAGACCATGTCGTTCGCGTTGGTGGGTGCCCTTATTCTCACCCTGACCCTGGTTCCGGTGCTCGCCTCTTACTGGTTCAAGGCGGGGGTGCGCGAGCATCGAAACCGCGTTTACGAGTGGATGAAGGACCAGTACGCGAAGCAATTGGACTGGGCACTCGCGCGTCCCAAGCTGATCATGGGCCTGGCAACTTTGATTTTCGGCCTGACCCTGCTGCTCATCCCGTACATCGGCGGAGAGTTCATGCCTCACCTTGACGAGGGCGCGCTTTGGGTACGGGCCACCATGCCCTACACCATTTCGTTCGAAGAAGCGAGCAAGATCGCTCCCCAGGTACGCAACATCCTGATGTCTTACCCGCAAGTAACGGTGGTGGGATCAGAGTTGGGTCGCCCCGACGACGGCACCGACCCTACTGGGTTCTTTAATTGCGAGTTCTATGTTGGGCTGAAGCCCTACAAGGACAAAGCCTGGAGCGGCGACCTTGATACCAAGGACAAGCTGATCGAATCCATCAATAAAAAGCTGACTACGTTTCCTGGCATCGTCTTCAATTACACCCAACCGGCTGAAGACGCCGTCGATGAGGCATTGACCGGACTGAAAAGCTCACTGGCAGTCAAAATCTATGGAGAAGATTTGACCGTTCTCGAGGACAAAGCCGTCCAGATCAAGAACACCCTGTCCAAGACCCCTGGGTTTACCGACCTGACCGTGGTCCGCGAACTTGGACAGCCCAGCCTGTTAATTGATGTGGATCGTGACAAAATTGCGCGCTATGGAATTAATGTGGCGGATGTCGAGGCCGTAATTTCCGCGGCGATAGGCGGGCAAGCCGTAAGCCAGGTCATTCAGGGCGAAAAAGTGTTTGACTTGGTAGTGCGTATGGAGCCGCAATTCCGCAGCAGCGCGCATGAGATCGGAGGGTTGCTCGTCGGCACTCCCGATGGCAAGCAGATTCCGGTGAGCCAGCTCGCCGATATCCGCCAGGGAAACGGCGCTTCTTTTATTTACCGCGAAAACAATTCCCGCTACATCGGAGTGCAGTACAGCATCGAAGGACGCGACCTCGAGCGTGCTGTAATAGATGGCCAAAAGGCCGTTAGTCAGGCGGTTTCCCTACCTCAAGGATATTGGCTGGCATGGGGCGGCGAGTACAGCCAATTTCTGGACGCCAAAGCACAGATGTATTTAATCGGCCCGCTCGCCGTGGTTCTCATTTTTATGATCTTGTTCGCGCTCTACGGGAACTTCAAATTCCCCGTCGCCATCGCGTTGGGCGTGATCATGACCGAACCGGTAGGCGCCCTGGTGGCGCTAAAATTGACCCACACACCTTTCAGCGTATCGTCAGTTTTGGGGCTCGTGGCATTGCTGGGCGTGTCTGTCGAGACTGCGGTCATACTGGTCTCTTACATTAACAAGCTTCGCCTGGAAGGCATGGACATCCCATCGGCAACGCGAGAGGCCTCGCTCCTCCGACTTCGTCCGATCATGATGACGGCCCTGGTTGCATGTCTCGGCCTGCTTCCTGCAGCTCTCTCCACCGGCATTGGGTCGGCCACCCAGAAGCCTTTCGCCATCGTCATCGTGGCCGGTCTTATCTCCCGGCTGTTCATCGGATTCTTTGTCAATCCGGTGCTGTACCAGATGGTTGCCCGTGAAGGAGATGTACTCCAGGTATAAAGTCCTTTAGAAGGGGGCGACTGCGAGGATTTCGACGACATTGAAATCGTCGTCATCTGCGGTGCGGGTGAAGCGGACGCGAGCCGTGACGCGGGCACTGAGCGAAAGGCGCTCGAGTGAGGCGCGGGGTGCGCGGCGATAGAAGTCCTGCAGCATCGCGAAGTGGTCGGGCGTGAGGTGCATGAGGACCACGCTCAACTGGCGGCGCGGGCGCATGTCGGGCGGATAGGAAGGCAGGCGCGAGAGCGGAATGCCGATGTTCCGACACGTGCTGACGTCACGATTGGTGGTGCGCACGCAATAGTCGATGGACGCACACTGCTGGGCGGTCTTGCCGAGGCAGAGTCGCTGGATGGGCTGCGGAACCCACACAAGGTCAATGGCACCTTTGTCATTGTCGAGATGAGGAGATTGGACAAAGAGGATCGCGTCCATCTCGGTGGAAGCCGCGGCGCCAGCGGATTGGGCACGGGCGACCGCAGGAACTGCGGACAAGGCGATGGCGCAAAACCCGAGGACGAGCAGATTCCTTATATGCAGGCGCGTACGTTTCACTGGCATGAGACCGTCGCACCATTGTGCCACAGGAACTCAAAGTTGACGGGCAGTGGTATATGAGCAGAAGTGAGCCGGGTTGACCTCATCCTTGGCAGATAAGAAACTGCTGTAATGAAACTTGTAAAAGGCATCGCGATCCTGAGTGTTGTGCTGGGCACGATTGGTCCCATTCGTGCCCAAGTCGTCACACCCATGGAGTTGTCGGATCCCAAAACACAGCAACTGCAGCAGCGGCACATCAAGACCTTAATGGCAATCGGGACCGAGATCGAAGCCCACAAGTTTCCCTATCCCTTCTATTTCAGCCGGGTCCTCGATGTCGATCTGGCCAAGATGCAAGTGGCTGATCAACGCTCCATTCGCTTCGACATCTACAAGGGGCAGACTGTGCTGGAAATTACCGGCAACTACTACGCTGCCTATTCCTCAGACCGCATGGATTCTTACGCGCGACTAAAAGAGACCTTTCAGAGCGTTGTCATGCCGATGCTGCAAGTGGAGGTCCCGCACTTCCCAGATGATTCGGAATTTTCCGCGTTTGCCGTCGAGGTCTCCCATCATGTGCGGCAAAAGGTGATGGGTGTCACCTCAGAACACCCGGAGAACGTTACCGTCATCATCCCTGTTCCAGTCGCCCAGAAGCTTGTGGACGCCAAGAGCGACGACCAGAAGCAGGCGGCCATCCTGGAAGCGAAGGTGTTCCTGAACGGAGAGCCATTTTCACTCTGGTTGCAGGAGGGGGCGCCCTCGGAAGAGTGGAAGGAAAGGTTTGCCCCGCTTCCCGCCGCCAAGAAGCCGGTCGAGACTACAAGCGCGCCGCCAAACCCAGCTGCATCGACAAGCCCGTCGGTTTCCCCCAACCTGTTGAAGACTTCACCGACATCGATGCGGATTTTCACTCCGGAGGCTTTGGCCAAACTGCAACGCCAAAATGAGGACACCGTCACCCGCATGACGAAAGACCTCAATCAGGAAGCGCATTTCTTACCCTATGCCGCACCCACCTTTATTGGGTTCCGTCAGGGAGCCTACCTGCAGCTGTCGATTACGACTAACGTGAACGCCGCCGCCGGGACCTCTCGCTACAAACTGGCCGCCTTGGCCTTTGATGAGCATGTCTCCCATCTGATACGGCCGGTGTTGAATTACTACCCGCAAGATCCAGATTTCGATGGGGTCGTTTTCAGCAGTATGGTGCATGTTGCCGACGGCTCCAGTCCGGAAGCGGTTGAATTCTTCTTTCCTTTCCGCGTGATGCGATGTTTCGCCTCCTACGATTGCACCGGTCAGCAGTTGCTGGATTCGGGAACGATTGTGATTAATGGCGAGCGCGCCGCTCTCGACCTGCAAGTCGCAGAGGGTAAGAACTAGTTCGGTATTATGCTAGTGAAGTCTTTTGCGCAGGGTTTATAACAGAAGCAAATGCACCGGCCTAGGGCAATCGCTGTCGCAATCCGAGTAATCGTTGCAGTCCTGATCTGCACTGTACCCACTGTGCCATCCAAGGCGACCTCTGGCATCATCTTGCGAAGCCGCTATCGAATTGTCCTGGCCGCCGACAGCCGGGCTGTGTACGGTCCGATGGAAAATGCTGCCGAGTGCAAGCTATTTGAAGTGCAGGACGTTTACGCAACTGTGTCGGGACTTGCCCATTACGGTAGAAGCTACCGCGTCACCGATACCATTCGAGAGGGTTTCGCGGGCTCAGGGACATTCGAAAGTCACGTGTTATACACTGCCCGAGCTCTCCAGCGTGCCGTCGAGAGGCTGCTGGCCGAGCTTCAAGTCAACAATCCCGCCGAGTATCGCTATGTGATGGAACAACGGTCGAATGTCACGTCGGACCTGGTGGAGCTGGCAGTGGCCCAAACCGTCAAAGCTCAACCCAGGTTGGGCATTATTGAACTGCGGCGCACTGGCACAGGAAATAACCTCGCGGCGACGACAACCATCTGTCCGGGTAACTGCCGGCAAAACACTCAACTCTTCTACCTGGGATATTGGGAGCGCATCAAGCCGTACGTAGAAACATCAGGGCGGCCGAGAAACGTCGGCTCCGCCGCCTCCATCGACAAGCTGATTCGCCTGGAGATCGAGGCACACCCCAATGAGGTGAGTGCCCCCATTAACATTCTCGAACTCAACCGCTCGGGTGCACGCTGGTTGCAAAATGGCGGCAACTGCTTACTACCAGGAGTCGGCTGGTAGCAAGTCAAAACAAGCCCTCCTCTATGTCGCTGCATCGCAAGGTGGAACGCGCGGCTACGGTCTCATCTGGGAGATGACCCCGTAGCCCCAAACGTCCCTACTCTTTTTCTGGGCCTCACGCCTAGCCGATGTGAGGCCCAGCCAATCTCTGAAATGCTCTAGGGAAGTTGGAACCCAACCAATTGCTGATTCGCGTCCACCACAACGACGTTGAGACCGATCGGCAATCCCAGAGGATTACTTTCAGTGACGACAAGTTCGACCATGCGGACTTCCACGCTGTGCGGCGACGGGAAGTTGTTGATGATGCGATACAGATACAACGTCCCTAGCCCCGCAATTGGCACTTGCGTATTCGGAGCCACGTGATCGTTGATTTCCGGATGACCTGCTACCGTGAGGTTTACGAACGATCCCGACCCGCTTAGCAGGTAATGGGTTGAACTGTTGATGAACGTATTGGTCTGTGCCCTGATCACGCTGGCCGTCACCAAGCCACTCAACAGGTTCAAGTTTTGCAGGGTCGAGGTGGTTATCCCACTGGACGCTACGTTGTTGAGGTTAGATTCGGCTGTATCACTGATGGTTCCCGAAGTCAGGATGCTGGTCAGGTTAAGTCCCGCCAGGGTGTTGGTCAATACCACCCCACCCGTTCCCAGGCAAGGTAAGGCTACAGGAGCGGTTTGGGCTGAAGTCAGGGGATTTCCGGTCACCTGCGTGGCAAAGGAGCCGCCAGTAATGATCGCAGGAGCGAAGACATTGATAATTCCACTGACCGCATTGGACACAATGATTTCAGTGCCAACCTGAAGGCCCAGCAGATTGAACCCCGTCACATGCACGTGAATCATGTTGATGGCGAGGCTTGCGCTGTTAGTCCCGACGTTGGAAGTCTGTTCATTGAGCACCACATAGCCCAGCAGGGGCAGAGTGATTCTGGTGTTGGCTGGGACACTTCCGTTGTACACGTGCCCAAGTATGACCAGATTGTTGAAGGTGGAGCCCGTCGAACTGACGTGCAACACCCCACTGCTATCGATGGTGGTGGTGGTGACTGCCTTGATCTCCTGGGCGGAAATCAGTCCAGCAACCAGGTTAATGCTGACCGTGTCGGCGGTGGCTTGCGCCATGTTCAGAGAACTGGAGGCGGTGGTGTTGGTGGCCCCACCACTCACGATCGGCGGCAAGTTGACTCCGGCAGAGTTGCCGGTAACCATCACTGGCTGTTGCGGCGTGCCACACACCCCTCCCAGGGTGATGGGAGCAGTCTGTCCCACCAGGATCGTGCTTCCGACAAAGGCAGATGTGCCGTAGGCGGAGCCCTCATAGGTCAGGGTTTCCGGCGTATTGGCAAGGCTGTTAACCGGCGTGCACAGGATTACCAGTGCCAGCATCAAACTGGTCGCCAGTAACGGGCGCAAAGTTACCAAACTGCAGCAGGTCTTCCCTCGGGTGTACAGCATAGTTGGTACTCCTTTCAAGGGGGCCCAGGTTGGCTATCTGAGTGGTGCGGTATGGTTGGAGCGAGACTGCGGCTGTTGCTTTGTATGGGGGCCGACCGCGAGAATCAGACCGCAAAATCAATCTTGTGCGGGTCATGAAACTCCCTTCCACCCAGGTAAGGTTAGATAAAGTGATGGGTGAGATGACAGCTGCTGTCGATAAGTTGCCAATCGCGACCTAATTTTGGATAAAAGGGAAACGCTCAATCGCGGATCAGGTGATCCCTCTGCCGGGAGAGAAGATTGTTCCCACTGCTGGGGAAGCGCGCCGGACTGAAATCGCGCGAGGCGTTTTACACCCCGTTCATGCGGGTTTTTGGATCACCAATAGTGGACGTATGTGCTTTGCCCAAATAGGTTTGCCCGGGAACAAACTCCCTGATGTGACCGCGCGTGAGGCTATGCTATCCGCATGTTAGTATCGAGCAAACCCTAATGTCTCATAACGCCAATCCCATCGACATCTTCTTTCAGGTCATCGTGCTGTTGTTTGCCATCTGCGTACACGAGTCGGCCCATGCCTGGACGGCCAACCGCTTGGGCGATCCTACGGCAAAGATGCTTGGCCGGGTTTCGCTCAACCCACTGGTGCATATCGATCCTTTCGGCACGATCCTGCTGCCACTCATCATGATTGCGTTGCATATGCCGCCATTTGGCTGGGCCAAACCCACGCCGGTGGACCCGCGCAACTTTAAGAACCCGGTGCGCGACGATATTCTGACCGCAGTGGCCGGGCCAGCCAGCAACTTTCTGACCGCATTCGTCTCAATTGTTGTCTTGGTGATCGTCGCCCGCAGTTCTGGTGCAGGAATTATCCCTAACGTTGGTAACGCCGACGTTGCCTCTCCGGTCGTCAATTTGTGCCTGCGAGCCATCGAAATAAACATCTTGCTAGCAGTTTTTAATCTGATCCCTCTACCTCCGCTGGATGGCAGTCACGTCATCCGCCACTTTCTTTCGTACAATGCGCTGCGCGTCTATGACCGTATTGGCTACATCGGCCTGATAGTTGTTATCTTTGTTCTGCCGATGATTGGTTTCAACCTTCTAGGTATTTTGATGGCTCCTTTCATGTTGTTGTTCCAAGGACTGCTGACCATGTTCCTAGGTCTCCGATGACGGATCCGAACCCCGCAAAAAAAGGCCGCGTGCTTAGTGGAATGCGCCCTACCGGAAAGCTGCACCTCGGCAACTATGTCGGTGCGTTGCGCAACTGGGTGGGCTTGCAGGACCAGTATGACTGCTTTTTCTTCATTGCCGACTGGCACGCGCTGACCACCGACTACGCCGATACTCGCAGCCTCAAACAAAACTGCCTTGAGGTCATGATCGATTACCTCGCTGCCGGGCTTGATCCCGAGCGCAGCACCTTGTTCATCCAGTCGCACGTGCTGCAGCATGCCGAGTTGCACCTGCTGTTCAGCATGATCACTCCGCTGGGATGGCTGGAGCGGGTACCCAGCTATAAGGAGCAGCGCGAGAACCTTAAGGACAAGGACCTCAGCACCTACGGTTTCTTGGGATATCCATTGCTGCAGTCGGCTGACATTTTGATTTACCAGGCGGATTTTGTGCCGGTCGGCGAGGACCAGGTTCCGCACGTGGAGCTGACGCGCGAGGTGGCGCGGCGTTTCAATCAGTTCTATCCGCTCGGAAAGCATCTGATCGACTATTCGGAACCTGTACGGCCCGATAGTCCCCACAGTTTCCCCACGAAACAGCGCCCGCATCCGAAGTACGACAAGATGTTCGTTTTTCCTGAACCCAAGCCGCTGTTGACACCGTCGCCCAAGCTGCCGGGCACCGATGGCCGCAAGATGTCGAAGTCATACGGCAACACCATCCTGCTGAGCGAGCCGGAAGCTTCGTTGCGGCAGAAGTTGAAGACGATGGTAACTGACCCGGCGCGCATTCGGCGGACCGATCCCGGCAATCCTGATGTCTGCCCCGTTGGCGACCTGCATAAGATTTTCAGCACCGCCGAAACCATGACCAAAGTGAACGAAGGTTGCCGTAGCGCAGGTATCGGCTGCATCGAGTGCAAGACGTGGGCGTCGGATAGCCTGTGGCGAGTACTAGGTCCAATGCAGGACCGCAGGCAGAGGTACGAAGCGAATCCCAAGCTGGCGTGGGACATCCTTGAAGAAGGATCGACGAAGGCGCGTGCCGTGGCCGAAGCGACAATGGTAGAGGCACGCGAGGCGGCCAATTTATCGCACGCGTACGAAGCGCCGGCGCAGGTTATCGCCGAAGGCAACTCGTAAAGGATCTTGCGAACGGAGTCGAAGGACCCACGTTTTTTGCTTTGTCATCCTGAGCGACGAGCGCAGCGAGGAGTCGAAGAACCCCTATAGCAACCCTAATCTTAATGCCCCACGATCCCCAACCCGCTTCGCACACCGAGACAGCACAACCTGCTGCGCCGCAGGTAATGCCGCGCAAGGACGGCGCCGAGCAATCGTCGTTTTCGGTCATGGTCGGCCAGGTGTACGATGGCCCGCTCGACTTGCTGCTCGATCTCATTCGCAAGCAGGACATCGACATCTATGACATACCGATCGCGAAGATCACCGAGCAGTACCTGAAATACGTGGAGTCGATGAAGGGGTTCGATGTGGATGTCGCCGCCGAGTTCATCTACACGGCGTCGCTGCTCATCCACATCAAGTCGAAGATGCTGTTGCCGCGCGATCCCGCCGGCCCCGACGCGGAAGACGATCCGCGGCTGGAGTTGGTCAACCGACTGCTTGAGCATGAGCGCTTCAAGACGGCGGCGCAGATGCTGATGCAGAAGCAGCAGATCGAAGAAGCGGTGTGGTCGAATCCCGCGCTGAAGGAATTTCGCGATGCCGAGGGCACGGAGCCGGAAATGGCTACCGACGTGGTTGACCTGGTCAGAACATTTCAGCAGATCCTGGATCGGGCGCGGCAGAAGCCATCCTTCAACGTGGACGATGATACGGTCACGGTTTCGCAAATGATCGACTATGTGCGGCGGCGTCTGGCGCTGGAAGACCGGCCCATCCGGCTGAAACAATTGTTGCGCAACATGCGCTCGCGCTCGGCGCTGGTATGCGCGTTCCTGGCGATTTTGGAGCTGATTCGATTGCAGGCAGTACTGGCGCGCCAGGACAACGTCTTCGGAGAGATCGTGCTGAAGAAGCACACCGGCTTCGATGCGCTGATGGCCGAGAATCCTCCGGTGCAGGATGATTGGAAATGAAGCGGCCTGCAGCCTTTAGCTCTTAGCTTTTAGCATGCGTGGCATCGCTCGGCGCCACCTTGCAATTAGTATTGATGATGTCTGCTAAAAGCTAAATGCTAGAAGCTAAGAGCTAACGTCTTTCTATGAGCCTGAAAGCCAAAGTCGAAGCCATCATCTACGCCACCGAAGAGCCGGTAACGCTGGACCAGCTTGCCTCGCTGCTACGCGACGAGGTGCTCGCAGAATTGCGCGCCGAGGAGAACTCCCGGCTGGCGCTCAACGAAATCATTGCGGATGGACGTGCACCGGCCGAAAGCGACGAGTTCGCGGACGACGAAACGCCCGCACCACCCGAAGCCGCCCAGAATGCGCCCGCGGAAGCTCCGCTTGCCGCTGAGAGCGCGCCCCTCAGCGAGAAGGACAAAAGAGCCGAGGCCAAGGAAGAGCTTAAAACCATCAAGTCTCGGCTCAGCGGCATCATTGACGAGCTTACGTCCGAGTACGCCTCCGTGGAACGCGGCATGGAGATTCGCCAGATCGCCGGTGGATACCGCATGGCAACCAAGCCCGAGCACCATGATGTGGTGGTCAATTTTGCCAAGAGCCTGAAGCCGCCGGTGCGGCTTTCGCTGCAGGCGCTGGAGACGCTGGCGGTCATCGCCTACAAGCAACCGGTCACGGTGCCCGAGATCAGCGAAATTCGCGGGGTAGATACTTCCGGCGTGATCGCCACTCTGCTCGATCGCAAGCTGGTCACCACCGCCGGCCGCAAGCAAGTCATCGGCCGGCCGATTCTCTACCGGACGACGAAGGAGTTTCTGCTGCGCTTCGGGCTGAACGACGTCTCCGAGCTGCCCAGCATGGAAGAGTTTGAGAAGCTCGGCGATCCACAAGCTGATTTGTTCGCGGCGGCAAGCGCGAAAAAAGAAGAAACCACCAGCGGGCTTCCGCTCAAGGTTGAAAGAGATGAACCGGAGCCGGTGACTGAAGCCGTTCCCGAGGATTCCGCCGCGAATCCCCTCAAGGGCGACGGCACAATCCCAGCCGAGGGAACCTACGTCACCGAGGCCGAAGCCGGAAGTTCGCCGGAGAAATCTTAGCCGCATGCCTGCTGAGCGCTTACAGAAGATCATCGCCGCCGCTGGAATCGCTTCTCGCCGCAAGGCCGAGGAGTTCATCACCGGCGGCCTGGTGTCGGTGAACGGACAAATCGTCACCGAACTGGGCAGTAAGGCCGATATCAAGCACGACCACATCAAGGTCAACGGTAAGTTACTAAAGGATCCAGAACGCCCGGTGTACCTACTGCTCAACAAACCCCGAGGTTACGTAACTACAGTCACCGATCCGGAGGGGCGTCCGACGGTCTTGGATTTAGTACGCGGCGTCGGAGCGCGCATTTATCCGGTCGGACGTCTCGATTACCTCAGCGAAGGATTGCTGCTGTTGACCAACGACGGCGAGCTGGCGCAGAAGCTGATGCACGCCTCGTCACACGTGGCCAAGACTTACCTGGTCAAGATCAGCGGCAAAGCCAGCGAGAGAGAGATCGACAGGCTGCGCGCAGGCATCACGCTTCCGGCAGAACGCCGGTCGCTTAAAACTCCTGCGGACCGGGTGCCAAAAGCCGGCTGGAAGCGGCGCGCAACCGCAGTGAAGACGGCACCGGTACTGATCAAACTGGTGCGCGACGCCGCCAATCCCTGGTACGAAGTCACGCTGGTGGAAGGGCGCAACCGGCAAATTCGCCGGATGTTCGAGCAAATCGACCATCACGTGGAAAAAATCAAACGTGTGCGCTACGGCCCGCTGGTGTTGGACGTCGAGCCGGGCGAGTTCCGGCATCTAACCGCGCAGGAAGTAGCGCAACTGAAGGGCCCGGCGGCAGACAAAGCGAGAAGCAGGTCTCTGCGCTCGGACCAGGGTCCTCGGTCGCGAACAGAATAGTGGTCGTGGCGTCGAGATGGTGGTGAGGAGATCGAATGAGCGATTTTAGCAAGCTGGTTCCAGCGTACGTACAAAAGCTGGCAGCCTACAAGCCTGGCAAGCCACGGCGCCAGGCGGAACTGGAAAGCGGCATGCGTTGCATCAAGATGGCTTCCAACGAGAACCCCTTCGGCCCCTCTCCACTTGCAATTGAAGCAATCAAAGCGGCCACGGCTGAGGTCAACTATTATCCGGACCACAGCGTTACCGAGTTGACCACTCGCCTGGCGGAGCTGCATGGAGTCGAGACGGCCCAGGTCCTGGTAACCTCAGGCTCCAGCGCTTTGCTCGATATCATGGCGCGAACGTTGCTGGGGCCTGGATTGAACGCCGTCACCAGCGCGCTGTCGTTCATCGTTTATCCCATCGTGACCCGCGCCACCGGCGCCCAATTCATCGAAGTGCCAACGGTGAATGATGGCTACGATCTCGATGGCATTCTCGCCGCAGTTGACGTCAACACGCGGCTGGTTTACATCTCGAACCCGAACAATCCCACGGGAACAATTTTGGATGCCGACGCGATCGACCGTTTCCTCGACCGGCTGCCGTCGCACGTCATCACCGTGCTGGATGAGGCCTATTGCGATTACGCGACCTACTTTGCGGCGGAGCGCGGCTTCGCGTACTCGCACGCGCTGGAGTATGTGCGCCAGGAACGCCGGGTCGTGGTACTGCGCACGTTTTCCAAGGCGCACGGACTCGCCGGGCTGCGGATTGGTTATGGTATGGGCCCAGCGGAGTTGATGGGCTATTTCGCCCGCATGAAACCGGCATTCATGGTTTCTTGCCTGGCTGAGGCCGGTGCGCTGGCTGCACTGGGAGATGCCGACCATATTCAGCGAGCGGTAGAGACGAACGCCGCGGAAGCAAAGTCTTTAACCGCGGCCATCGCAGACATGGGAATTCGCGTGACTCCCACCTGGGCGAACTTCCTGTTCTGCCGGTTAGAGGAAGACGCGGGCAGCCTGTGCCGGGCCCTGCAAGACGACGGCGTCATCGTTCGTCACATGAGTGGGTCGTGGGGAGCGCCGGATGCCTTCCGCGTGACCGTTGGCACTCCTGAGCAGAACCAACAATTTCTCGGGGCGCTGAAGAGGGCCGTGTCGCGGATACCAGCGTAGCGGTCATTTCATCGTTGTCGCGCAAGAACGCCCACGACCGCCTTCCACAATGAACGGCTTCGATAACCCGCCTCCCGCTAAAGCCACGCTCGCGCGCGACCTCGGTGTAAGTCATGCCAGCGCGATTGTGGTCGGCACCATCATCGGCAGTGGCATCTTCCTGGTGCCCACCGAGATGATGCAGGCAGTTGGCTCAGCGCGACTGGTGTATCTCGCCTGGATCGTAGGGGGAGTGCTCTCGCTGGCGGGCGCAATCACCTATGCCGAACTGGGCGCCATGAAGCCTCAAGCCGGAGGCGAATACGTTTACATACGCGACGCCTACGGACCGCTTCCCGGATTTCTTTACGCCTGGACATGGTTCGCAATCGCAAAACCGGCATCGATTGCCACCCTGACGATTGGGTTCGTGCGCATTCTGGGAACATTTCCGGAGCTGGCGTTCTTTAATCAGAATGCCGTCCGCGCACCCCTCGCCGTCACCTACGGACAGTTAGTTGCCATAGCTGCGGCCGCGTTTATCACCGCGCTGAACTATATCGGCATTAAGCGCGCCGGTGAGTTTCAGGTGATATTTACGGTGGTGAAAATAGCGGTCATCCTCGCCATCATCCTGCTGGGATTCAGTGCAGCAAGCGGCACCTGGCGGAACTTCGGTACCCAATTCGCGGGTGCCACCGGCGGTATCGCCGGCTTCATGGCCGCCCTCATCGCAGCTCTCTGGGCCTATGACGGGTGGAACGACCTGAACATGGTAAGCGGTGAGGTCCACGATCCGGGGCGAAACATTCCCATCGCGCTGATCGCCGGAGTGGGCGTGGTGGCGGTCCTCTACATGCTGACCAACGCAGCGGTGCAATATGTGCTTCCAGCGGCTGCAATCGCAGCGTCGCCACGACCGGCGTCGCAAGCGACTGCGGTTGCGGCGGGAGCCTGGGGAGCGGCCATCGTATCGGCCGGCATGGCGCTCTCCATGCTCGTCGCCTTGAATGGGACCATCATGAGCGGCGCGCGTGTGCCCTACGCTATGGCGCGCGATGGATATTTTTTTCGGGCCTTGGCCGAGGTGCATCCGCGGTTTCACACGCCGTCGGTTTCCCTGGGCGTACAGCTTGGACTGTCCGTTGTTTTGCTGCTTTTCGCCGGAAATTTCCGCCAACTTTTTTCGCTGGCTATTTTCGCGGAGTGGCTCTTCTACATGATTTCGGCCAGTACGGTCTTCGTGTTGCGCAAACAAGAGCCGGACGCGCCGCGACCGTATCGGACTTGGGGATACCCGCTGGTTCCGGCGATGTTTATCGCAGCGGCGGCGGTGCTGCTCTATTACACGTTTACCGAAAATCTGCGCAACTCCGCGTGGGGAGTGGTTGTTATCCTGGCGGGCATCCCGCTTTACTTGTACTTTGCGAGGAGGAAAAAGCAACTAGCAACTAGCAACTAACTGCGAGAGCCCGGACTCGCACATATCACCCAATAGCCAGACCGAAGAGTATGGACCGCTTCAATTGTCACTCCATTCGCCAACTGGCGATCATAGCTGGCGATAGCATCCAATTACAGCACCGATTTCGGACGCACCAATCGAGCAACCAGTTGCTAGTTGCTAGAAGCCATCTCATAAATACCTCCTCATCAAAATGAGGATGCAACCAAGCTGGACGAGCCCGAGGAAGTTGGCCTCGTGATACTCCCAACGGGTGACCAGCCGACGAAAGTTATGCAACCAGGCAAACAGTCTCTCGATCTTCCAGCGCCGGCAATATCTCCGCAGCTTGCGCCCGTCCTGCGTCTGGGGCTTGCGGCGGTTTACTTTGTGCGGCGCGATCAACTGGACGCCGTGGTGCTGTTGCAGCCGCTCGTCCAGCGGATCGCTGTCATAGGCGCGATCGCCGATCATGCGCTCGGGGGCCGCCGCCGTGAAGCGTTGCTCGACGGTGGCTTCGACGAAGCGAGTTTCATGTGGCGAAGCGCTTCCAATCCAGGCGGCGACAGGAAGACCATGGCGCTCCGCAATTGCCATGATCTTGGTCCCTTTGCCGCGGCGTGTTGGACCAACTGCACCGCCCCCTTTTTCGCCCCCGCAAAGGTGGCGTCGATGAAGGTCTCGGCCAAGTCCAACTGCCCGCGTGCCAGCAGGTCCTTCGCCAAAGCGCGCAGCACCTCGACCAGCGTGCCCTCGCCGACCCATTGCTGGAAGCGGCGGTGGCACGTCTGGTACGGCGGAAACTTGGCGCGCGGCAGCTCGGCCCATTGCGCTCCGGTTCGTAAGATCCAAAGCACGCCTTCCAGCACGCTTCGGGTATCCGCCCATGGCCGACCCCGTCGCAAACCGGGTGTCTTGGGCTCAACCAGCGGTTTCAGCACTTCCCACTGCGCATCGGTGAGTTCCATACCTACCGATGTGCCTGTAAATCCACTGCACCACAATTACTTAGTGTGGTTCGTATTTATGAGATAGGTTGCTAGTTGCTAGTTGCTCGGCGCTACCCATTCGCGGCCGCCCGCAACTGCCTGGCACGCTCATAGACCTTCACATATTCGCGCGCCGAGTTGATCCAGGAATATTCCAGCGCCATGCCGTTGCGCATCAGCGCCTGCCACGCTTCTGGATCGGAGCGATACAGTGCTGTTGCCGCCTGCAATATCTCCAGCAAAGCTTCGCCGGTGTATTCCTTGAACTTGAATCCGGTTCCCTTCCGGGTCTGGCGGTCAAATTGCTCGACGGTGTCGTCAAGGCCGCCGGTGGCGCGCACCACCGGTACAGTTCCATAGCGCATGCTGTAGAGCTGGTTCAGCCCACCGGGCTCATAGCGCGAGGGCATGAGGAAGATGTCGCTGCCAGCTTCAATCTTGTGCGCCAGAGGGTTGTCATAAACGATCTTCACCGCAAACTTCTGCGGATACTGTTTGTGCAGCTTGCGGAACAACTCTTCATAATCGCGGTCGCCGCTGCCCAGCACGAGCATGATCATCTCTTGCCGGGCGAGGCGATCGGCCACCTGGAGAATAAGATCGAAGCCCTTCTGGGCCGCAAAACGCGACACGATGCCGACCACCGGCAACGATGTGTCTTCCGGCAAGCCAAATTCCTTCAGCAGGTCGGCTTTGCATCTGGCTTTGCCGCTGAGGTCCGCTGCCGAATAGTGCGCGGCAATGAAACGATCGCTTTCCGGATTCCACTCTTCGTAATTCACCGCATTCAGAATGCCGGTGACCGTGCCCGCGCGCGCACGCAGAACACCCTCCAAACCGAAGCCGTACTCCGCAGTCTGAATTTCCTGGCTGTATTTCCGGCTGACGGTTGTGATGTAGTCGGCCATGGTAATCGCGCCCTTGAGAAAATTTACCTTGCCGTAGAACTCCAGCTTCGACATGGTAAACAGATCCCAGGGCAACATGAGCAAGGGCAAGATCTCGGGCGGGAACAGTCCCTGGTATCCGATATTGTGGATGGTAAGGACGCACGGGGTGTTCACAAACGCCGGGTCTTCCTCGTACAGCGTCTTCAGCAGTATGGGAATCAGGGCAGTCTGCCAGTCGTGACAATGCAGCAGGTCGGGCGTGCCAAGCATCTTGGCCGACTCCAACACGGCGCGGCAAAACAACGCAAACCTCTCGGCATTGTCGTGGTAATCGCCCAGCGGCGTACCGTAAAGTGCATCACGGTCGAAGAACGGCGGGTAGTCGATGAAATAGAATTGCACTCCGGAGCGCACACCGCCATCGACGACAGAACAAAAGCGGTAGCGGTCATCAAACGGAACGGTAATGCTGGGAATGACGATCCGGGGGTTGTCGAGCTTGGTTTGTTTGTAACGCGGGAGGAATACGGTAACCTTATGACCCAAGCTAGCCAGCGCTGGGGGCAGGGCGCCTATAACATCCGCCAGTCCACCGGTCTTGGAAAAGGGCACGCACTCGGATGCCGCAAAGGCGATGTTCATGAGACCTCCCGGAGCGAACGGAGATGTGTTTCCGCCGGCAACCGAACTGCGCAACTGACTGGCTCTAGGATGTAAGAAATGCCAAAACAGTTGAGTCTAATTGAAAGAGGGTCAATGTGGCCAAGACCGTATCGAAGAAATCTGTTGCCGGCGTTAAACGCAAGCCGAAGCTGGGCCAGAACTTTCTTATTGACTTGGGAGCGGCCCGCCGCGCCGTAGAGGCCCTTGGAGACGTGTCCAACCGCACCGTCATCGAGATCGGCCCGGGCCGCGGCGTGCTCACGAATCTGTTGGTTTCGCGGGCCAAGAGAGTGATCGGAATTGAGCTCGATCGGGTGATGGCGGCGCAGTTGCGCATGAAGTATGCGACCAGGACCAACGTCGAAATCCTCGAATCAGATTTTGTTGCCGCGGCATTCACCTCCATGGTCGGACGCAGACCGGGACCGCTGCACGATCTGCGGCCCACCCAGCCAGAGACCGTGGACGTGATCGGCAATCTGCCGTACTACATCACCTCCGATATCGTTCTGCGAATTCTGGAATTGCACCCGCACATTGAGCGCGCGGTAATCATGGTGCAGCGCGAAGTCGCCGACCGTATCGCGGCCACGCCGGGGAGCCGGGATTACGGCCTGCTCTCGGCTACGGTGCAACTGTTCGCCCGGGTGGACAAGCTGTTCACCCTGCCGCCGGGCGCTTTCTCGCCTGCGCCGAAGGTCCACTCCAGTGTGCTGCGGCTGACCATGGCTCCCCGGCTGCAGGAATTGCATGTTGAGGAGGGCCCATTCACAGCATTTCTGAAGCTTGCGTTCGCTCATAAACGCAAGACGCTGCTGAACAATCTTCGCGATAAATACAATGACGCCGCCATCCGGGCGGCGCTTAAATCGGCTGGACTGCGCGCCGACGTTCGTGCCGAAGCCATGTCGCTGGAAAAAACTGCGGCCGTATTTCGGGCGTTGCAGCAAGCGTAAAATTGGCTAGTGGGCTGTTGTCATGCTGAATGCAAACCCGAAGAGGCCGCTTAATCGAGCTATTTTCACAATCGTTGGCATTGCCTTCATCGGACTCGGTCTCACCACACTCTGGAACGGTCACCTGCTCTTTTATCAAAACTGGTGGGGAGGAATGGTGTTTGGCCCATTCGCAATTCTTTTTGGCATTCTGTTCATTTTCGGAGCAATATTCAAACCGAATATTTTCAAGGCTTGATTTCAAGAACCGCGGCCGTTTAACGCGGGCCTGAAGGCACGCACTCCCCGAACGATTGGACGAATCGCCGCAGCGCATGAAGGAGCGAGCATCATGGCTACTGCAGTGCGTCAGCCAGCCGTCGCCGGACGCTTCTATCCCGCCAATGCGCAACACCTTCGGGCCGAAGTAGAGACGTACACCACGGCGCGTGCCAATGCCTCGGTGGAACCGGAACCGAGGATTCGCGCCTTGGGGTGCGTCGTTCCACACGCGGGGTATATGTACTCGGGACATGTTGCCGGAGCGGTCTATCGCCGGTTGGATTTGCCACGGCGAATAATCATTCTCTGCCCCAACCACACCGGGGTAGGCGAGCCGCTGGCCATCATGAGCGAAGGCGCATGGCAAACCCCATTGGGCGACGCCCCAATCGACGCGGCCCTGGCAAATGAATTGAAGTCGCGCATGTCGCTAGTCACCGAGGACCAGGAGGCACACCGTTACGAGCACGCGCTGGAAGTCCAGCTACCTTTTCTGCAGGTGCTAGCCCCAGGATTTCAGTTCGTACCCATCACAGTGGGGACCAGCAATTTCGAGGTGCTGAAAGCGCTCGGAATCGTGATTGCAAGCGTTGCCGCGGAGGCTGGTGAGCCGGTGCTGGTGATTGCATCCAGCGATATGAATCACTACGAGAGCGACGATGTGACCCGGTTGAAAGATCGCCGGGCCATTGATCAGGTATTGGCGCTGGATCCGCGTGGCTTATACGAGACGGTGCACAAAGGCAATATCAGCATGTGCGGATACGGTCCCGCGGTAGTGATGCTGACGGCGGCCAGGAAGCTGGGAGCCAAGCGGGCGGAGTTGCTTCGTTATGCCACCTCCGGCGATGTCTCGGGAGACCGCGACATGGTCGTCGGATACGCAGGCATCGCAGTGTACTGAATTTCGCGCTGAAAAACGAAGGGCAGCCAAAAGGCCGCCCTTTCCCGTTGCCCAACAATCCTTCAATGGTGTGAAGGTCCTGAATGGCCGCCGGTAGCGCTGGCGTGGCCCGTGGGCGCCGCCGTCATTGTACCGTTACCGGGTCGTCCGACCGCTGATGGACCGGCAGTGGTGGCAGTCGCTGCGGGAGAGGTGAATACGTGTCCGGTCTGCGCGGCATGCCCGCCAGTAAAAGCGTTGTAGCGGGGGCTGAACACGTGGGCATCCGCGGCGTGGTTCCCAGTGCCGGCGCCACCACTGGTCGCGCTGGCAGCAACGGCGTGTCGATGAATCACGCTGCTAAAAGCAGGCGGGATGCGTCCGCCGGGAATGTACGCAGCCGAAGTTACCTTACCAACCATGACGGTCGGCTGTGCAGATTGGCCCGCTATTACGACGGGAGCAGTGACGCCGGTCCACCCGGATGGCGCTTTCGTCACAGTGGGAGCAGTTTGGAATTGGCTGTTATACCAGCCTCCACGATACCCTCCGCCGGGTATCCAAGCCCATCCGATACCGCCGCCTAAGAAAGCCCAGGAGCCGTAGTGATACGGCAGCCATCCCCACGGATACTGCGAAGCAAAGGTGTACCCCAGCCCGGGAGAAAAAAGCCATGCGCCAGAACTATAGGGGTCCCAGCCAATCATCGAGTTGGCAAAGCCGAAAGGCTGCCACGCGTATCCATAGCCGGGCGCCATGAAGTAGTTTCCATAGTAGTTGAGGTCCTGCAGCCCGTAGCCGTAATTGGGGCCCGGGTTGCCGAGATTGCCGGCATAGGCCTGCTGATAAGCCTCGCGCTCCCGGTTCCAGGCATCTGTCGGAAGGGCCTCGGCGCCGCTGGCGATTTTGTATCCCGCCGCGTCTGTCGCGTCAACCGTGAGAGTTTCTTTCCGCTTAATGTTCACCACATGTGGCTGGGCCATCAGTTCGACATCGCCCTTGAATACAGCCAGCCGCGTCTGGTCCGGACCAGCACTTAATCGGAGCTGCGTGTCGCGCTGCACCAGAAAGGTGGAATCGCCATTCTTGATGCGATAAATGTCATCGCCCTTGGATCGTGCATCCAGATATACGACACCCTTGACCACTTCAATCTCGTTGACCTTGGCGCCAGTATCGCTCATCGACAGCGTGCGGAACTGGATTTCGGAGTTCTCCGCAATGCGCAGGGCGCTTTCGTTCTCAAATTCCACCTCAGCCAAGCCGTCATCGCCGGTCACAATTCGCGTTCCCTGCACGATGGGTGTATTCAAGATGGCGCGTTCCAGTCCTTGTCCAGTCGCCCGGTCGCTCTGAACCTGCCCGTTAATGTAGCTAAGACGAACGATCCTGACATGCGACTCTGCGAATGCGCCCGCCGCTGCGGCCAGCACAAACACCGTGGTGAATGCTAATGCGGATTTCACGTGCCGTGGCATACCGTACTCCTGGGGTAACTGCGGTGTTCTCTACTTTTGATCGGGTCAAGCGTTGGGTTGGTGAGCTTCGTCAAAGGCCTTCCTCGCCTAATCGTATTAAACACCCAGTTAGATGAGAAGTTGTAAGAAATCGGTACGCAGCCTAAGGTTGAGCCGCTGGTTCGTTCGCGTGGCCGGGTGCTTTCAGGCTGCGAAGCAGTTGTTGGGCGGTCTGGCGGGTGATATGCATTAAATTGGGATCGTCCGCGATCTTGCGCAGAACCGGTGCTATCGCATTCAACTCCTCAACATTATGATTGGCCTGTATGTCCACCAACTCCCTCAGCCGGGCATCCATGCCCAGTTTGTCGAAGCGGTACTGAAAACTCAGCTTGCGGCCATAATCGAGGGTAATAGCGATGGCCAGGAAAATGCGGGTCAACTCCTGCACATCGGGGTTCTGCGACCAGTTGTAATGGGTCGAACCATGCCTGGTTGCTGACGTGTACTGCAGTGTCTTGCTTCCAGTCTGGGCAATTCTCTTCAGGTGCGAATCGAAATCACTCTCAAAGTAATTGAGCCTTTTAGCCAGCTCGAAGATTTTCGAGCGATTGGCTTCCGACATCGTGAAATCCTGCTGAAACAGATCGGTATCGCTGTCTGTCTTGTCCGGCGCAGGCGTCGCTCGGAAATGAGTGTTGCCATCAGCCTGCACCGTGATGGAGTACGTTTGCCAGGGAATGCCCTGACTCCAATCAAAGTCGAAAGTTACCACGGGCTGGGCGGCAGTTGGAGCAGCGTCTGTTTGTGCCGACGCCGGTAACACCAACAGAAGTACAGTGAGGGCCAAGCACAATCTCATGCTGGGCACAGATTTTATCTGATTTTGCCGGGTGCGCGAGCCTGCATCGTTCTTCAACGGGTCGTGGCGTGTTGCCGCCGCAGCGTGCCCGCGGTGTGCAAGTGGCAAATGGCGATGGCCAATGCGTCGGCGACGTTGGGTGGCTCGGGAGGCACGGGTAAAGCGAGCAGCCGTGCCACCATCATCTGCACCTGGCACTTCTCCGCCTTACCATAGCCCACTACGGCCGACTTAATCGACAGCGGAGAGTAGGCAACAACCTGTAACCCAGCTTGCGCCGCAGCCAGCATGGCGACTCCGCGCACGTGCCCGAGCTTCAATGCCGATTTCACATTCACCGCGTAGAAAACGTCTTCGATGGCGACCTGCTCCGGCGTATAGTTGGCGATAATCTCAGTGAGTTTTTCGCAGATCTTCTTGAGCCGAAGCTCCAGCGGTTCACGCGGCAGCAAGCGGATGGCCCCGCTGCAAAGATGATGCAGCGAGCCCTCGCCGTCCTGCTCGACCACCCCGTAACCTGTATATTCGCCGCCGCAATCGATTCCCAGAATGCGCATGAGCCATTAGCCTGCCGCGAGTGTAGCAGGACACAGAGCAGATTCAGAGGGCAAATCGGAGTGGGCAGCAGGCTGGTAAACCGGTTGAAAACGGCGCTTACGAACGCCGTGACGTGGTCGGTCCGGCCTTCAGACGCGAATCCAGCCGGCCGGTCACCATCAACCCCAGCATGCGGAAATCGCTGATAAACGACCACCACGGATGTCCAAACGTGGCGGGCGTGTTCTTTTCCAGTAGGAAATGGCCGGTCCACGCAAAGCCGTAACCGAGCGGGATCCACAGCAGCGCATACCAGGGATGATGTGTAGCAAAGGCGATGATGGCGACGATCAGGCCCAGCGTGGTTCCGATGGCGTGCATCCAGCGATTTCCTGGAGCGCTGTGCTGTTCCAGGTAAAAGCTGAAGAACTCGTCGTAGGAATGGAATGTCCGAGGTTCCGACATGGCAAATACCGTTTTACTGAGTGTTACATGGACCGTAGTTCGACCCATAAAGACCAAAACAACCACAGAGGCACGGAGAACACAGCGAAAACCTCTTAGAAACAAACTCCGTGTCCTCTCTGTCTCCGTGGTGAACGATTTTCGACGGAGCGGTCCACACGTGGCCCCGCCCACCCGCGACAGTGTACTCCCGAATGCAGAAATCCTGCGATGGCTTTACTATTTCCTATGGAGGCATTCTGCCGAACATGAGAATTGGGATTTTGACCGGCGGTGGCGACTGCCCTGGATTGAACGCTGTCATACGAGCGGTGGTGCGCAAAGGCATCATGCACTATGACGACGAGTTTGTCGGATTCATGGAAGGGTGGCGTGGCGTTTACGAGAACAAGACCATGGTGGTCGACATGGATGCCATCTCAGGCATTCTGCCGCGGGGAGGCACCATCCTGCGCACCTCGCGGACCAACCCGGCCAAGCGCGAAGGGGGGCTGCAACACTGCATGGAGGTCCTGCGAGCCAATCGTGTGGAAGCCCTGATCACCATTGGCGGAGACGACACCATGAGCGTGGCCCAACGCATGTACGAGCTGGGCTTGAAAGTGGTCGGCGTTCCCAAGACCATCGACAACGACTTGATGGGTACCGACTTCTGTTTCGGCTTCGATACCGCGGTGAACACTGCAACCGAAGCCATCGATCGCGTGCACACCACCGCGGAAGCGCATCAGCGCGTGATGGTGGTGGAGGTGATGGGCCGCGACTCGGGTTGGATCGCGATGTACAGCGGTATCGCGGGCGGGGCAAACGTCATTCTTATTCCCGAGCGTCCCTTCGACATCGAAGAAGTTGCCGAACGCATCCGCATGCGCCATGCGCGCGGCCGTTACTTCAGCATCGTGGTGGTGGCCGAAGGCGCGAAGTTCGCCAAGACCGGCAACGAGCCCGTGGCCAGCGATATGGGTAAAGACGAGTTCGGTCACGTGCGCCTGGGCGGCATCGGCCAGATGTTGGCTCAGGAACTTGAGCACCGCACTGGGCTGGAGACGCGCAATGTTGTCCTTGGCCATATCCAGCGCGGGGGCACACCCAGCGCTTTCGATCGCGTGCTGGCGTCGCGCTACGGAATTGGCGCCATTGACCAGGTCCATAAAGGCGAATTCGGCGTGATGGTCGCGCTCCGCGGAACCGACATTGTCACCATTCCTCTGGCGGATGCCATCCACAAAACGCGGCCCGTCGATCCTGAACTGGTGGAAGTCGCAATGGGACTGTGCGATCCGATTCCTACCGCCCAGGCGAACAAATAAACTCAGCAGCGGAATGCCGGAGAGAGCACGATGCAACATCACCGAGCGCTGTTGATAATCGCGGCCGGTGTGCTTTGCTGCGCTTCCGCAACCGCACAAAGCCCTTTTGCTCCGAAGGTTTCAGGACCACTGTCGCAGCGCGTCGTGGCCTACCAGATTGATGCCAGGTACGAACCTGCGAAACACATCGTCGATGCCACGGAAACGCTGACTTACCGCAACCTGACCGGCCAGCCGCTCGATCGTTTCCCTTTTCACCTCTATCTCAACGCATTTCAGCCGAAATCCACCTGGGTACGGGAAGCTCATCGTGATGGAAATTTTCGTTCCAGCAGTCTGGAGGAATGGGAGCCCGAGGACAAGGGGTCGAATGAGATCACATCATTCGAGGTGGCTGGGATGGGCGATCTCACCAGGCAGATGAAATTCATCTCCCCGGACGACGGTAATCTGGATGACAAAACGGTGTTTGAAGTGCGATTGCCTCACCCGGTCGCGCCCGGACAGGACGTTCAGTTCAAAATCAACTTCAAAGCGACCTTCCCGGAAGTGATTGCGCGCACCGGCTACAAGCGCACCTTCCTGCTTGCCGGACAATGGTTCCCTAAAGTCGGCGTCTGGTGGCACGGTCAATGGAATTGCCACCAGTTTCACGCGATGACGGAGTTCTTTGCCGATTTCGGCACCTATGACGTGACGGTCACCTTACCGAAAAACTACGTCATCGGCGCCACCGGCGTACAGACCAGCGACAACGATAACGGCAACGGTACAAAGACCGTGAGCTTCCACGCCGAAGATGTCCATGATTTTGCCTGGACCGCCGACCCGAATTTCAAAGTTGTGGAAGATCATTTCGACGGAAGCGTGGGCACGGTGAGAGTCAGGTTGCTTACCTATGGAAGCCACAGAAGTTCGTGGCAGCGCTACCGTAACATCGTCCGCGGCACCATGGAGAAATTCGACCAGTGGTACGGCCCGTACCCTTATGCTCAACTCACCGTCGTTGACCCGCCGCACGGGGCTGGCGAGGCCGGAGGCATGGAATACCCGACCTTCATCACCGGCGGCACCAGTTGGTATGTTCCCGCGCGGAGACCTGCACGAACCTGAAGGCGTAACCGAGCACGAATTCGGCCACCAATACTGGTACGGGATGGTCGCGACCAATGAGTTTGAGAATGCCTGGCTCGACGAGGGCATTAATAGCTACACCGAACTGAAGGTGCTGGACAGCCTTTTCGGTCACCACACCAGCACCATAAACATGCTGGGAGTGCAACTGGGTGACGGCGAAGATCTCCGCTCCTTTTACCTTTCACACCCTGACCTCGACGCGATCGCGCGGGCCAGTTATACCGACATGAGCATGGGTTCTTACGGCGCAATCAGCTATGGCAAAACCGCAACCGTGCTTACCACTTTGGAAGCCATTGTCGGCGAGCAGGCACTGCGTAACGCGCTGCGCACATATTTCCTGAAGTACAGATTCGCCCATCCGACGCAACAGGATTTCATGCGCACGGTCAACGAAGCTACCGGCCAGGACCTGAAGTGGTACTGGGACCAGGCGGTTTACGGTACGCAAATGATGGATTACGAGGTCCTGCGGGCCACGTCCGATCCAGCAGACTGGTACGAGCGGGACGCAACTGACAAGAAAGGCGCGACCACATACGAGACGCAAGTCATTTTGCACCGCAAGGGGGACTTCGTCTTTCCGGTCGAAGCCGACATAAAGTTCGACAACGGAGAAAGCACGCGAGAGCGATGGGATGGCAAGGATCGCTGGATCCGCTACGTTTACCACAAGCAAGCAAAAGTCGTCTCGGTGGAGATCGATCCCGACCACAGAATCTCCATGGATAGCAATTATCTCAACAACAGTCGCACCACCGACCATCAAAACCGCGCAACCGGGAAACTCGCGGCCTATTGGATGTCCCTGACCCAATTCCTCGCCCAGATGCTGAGTTGGCTGGTATGAAGAACTCCGACATCGCCGGCCAGGGTAAAAGCCTGTTATCCATCGGAGCCAGTATGGTCTGGCGGCGGCAGGAAATCTTGTGGTGGCTGTTCGCGGTAAACCTGGTGCTGGGTGCCCTGGGCACTCTAGGAGCCGCTAGAACGCTGAATGCAGCTTTGGGATATAGCCTTGCCGGAAATCAACTGCTTAAGGGCTTCGATCTGAGCATGCTTTACGAGCTGTTAAGGCTACCCGGCGCAAACTTTCTTTCCTCAAGCTTCACGGCGTTCGCCTGCGCCTCCCTGTTTGCCGGGTTCGTGCTCTTCATCAGCGGAGGCATACTTGAGAGCTTTTCGCCAGGACCGCAGACTCAGCACCGGAAATTTCTTTGCCGCCTCGGGCGCATTCTTCTGGCGCTTTGTGCGCTTGGCATTGTTGATGCTGGTTCCAGTCGCCCTGCTCCACTTTGCTTTTCATGACCTCAGAAATTGGTCGGAATACCTTGGGGATAAGGCCAATGCCGATGAGGTTGGGTTTCTGATTCTGGCGGCCGGCATTATCGCGATAGCGCTAGTAGCCGTCGTTGTGCGGCTGTGGTTCGACGTTGCGAAGGTGCGCGCCGTAGCGGAGAACGACAGCGGTATGTGGCTTTGCATGTGGACGGCGTTCGATATCACCACCCGTCATCTGGGCAAGCTTTTGTGGATATATCTCCGAATCATTCTGCTTGCGGCTATCACGCTGCTCATCGGATTTCTGATTTGGAGCAAGCTTCCGCCCACTGCGATTCCAGCAACTTTCATTCTTCTGGAATTCATGATTCTGTCGCAGTTGGCTGCCCGGCTGTGGCAACTGGCCAGCGTTACTGCGTGGTACAAACAGTTGGCGGAGACGGTCCACGCCGATTCCGTTGACTTCGCGACGCCGCATCAACAAGAGGGACCGCAGGCTTAACCGCAGTTGTCTCTGTTCCCTGACACCGAATTGCCTCCCGCAGACACCTAACAAGAAACGGGGCGCATGGCGCGCCCCGTCTCATCCTGCAGCAATCGTTTGCTGAGTCAACCTACTCGTTTGCCCCAAACGTCTTCAGGTCCTCCGGTCCATCTTGCAGCACTACCGCCTCTTTGCCCTGGACCAGTACCCGGACCGATTCCACCACGTCAGGATTAGCGAGAGTGGTGATATCTCCCGTGTTCATGTTATTGGAGAGGGCAGCGAGAATGCGCCGCATGAGTTTGCCGGAACGTGTTTTTGGCATGTCGGGAACAACGAGGATGCGGCGCGGACGGGCAATCTTGCCAATCATGGTTTCGATGACGTGGTTGACTTTCTCCATAATCTCCGGCGTCGCCTGTACATCCGGCTGCAGAACGATATAGACCTCGGGCACGCGGCCTTTGATCTCGTCCACCACCGGCACCACCGCCGCTTCGGCCACTTCGGGAATTGTCAAGCACGCAGATTCGATTTCCTTTGTGCCCAGGCGGTGGCCGGCGACGTTGATAACGTCATCCACGCGTCCCAGGATGCGGAAATATCCGTCCACGGCCAGCACTGCTCCGTCCGCGGCAAAATATGGCCAGTCCTGCCATCTCTTGCTGTTGGGATCTTTGCAGTACTTAGCGTAGTACTGGGAGACGAAACGCTCGCGATCACCCCAAATGGTTTGCATGATTCCCGGCCAGGGATTGCGAATGCAGATGTTCCCTGCCTTGCCCGAACCAGCGTGCACTTCCTCACCCATTTCGTCGTAGATCATGGGGATAGATGCCCGGCACACCTGGGCCTGCGCTTCCCGGCTTCATGGGATCCAGCGCCGGCTTGGTGCTGCACAGGAACCCTCCGTTTTCGGTTTGCCACCAGGTGTCCACAATCACGGCTTCACCCTTGCCCACGGTTTCGTAATACCAGCGCCAAACCTCGGGCTCGATGGGTTCTCCCACCGTGGTCATGTGCTTGAAATGGTACTTGTATTTGGTGGGCTCATCGTGACCCGATTTGCGCAACATGCGGATGGCCGTGGGAGAGGTGTGGAAGATGTTCACATCCAGGCGCTCGGCAATTCTCCATACCCTGCCGGCGTCGGGATAGGTCGGAACACCTTCGTAGATGACGCTGGTGGCGGCCAGGGCCAACGGTCCATAGACAATGAACGAGTGACCGGTAATCCAGCCGATGTCGGCCATGCACCAGTACACGTCTTCGGGGTGGATGTCCTGGATGTATTTGGAGCAGCCCGTCACATAAGCAAGGTAGCCTCCGGTGCGGTGCTGACAGCCCTTGGGCTTCCCGGTGCTGCCGCTGGTGTACATAAGAAACAGCGGCGCCTCTGAATCCATGGGAACGGGAGCAACGATTTCGCCTGAGTATCTGGGCAGGATCTCGTCAACCCAGAAATCGCGCCCTTCCACGAACGGCGTAGCCGACGCATTCTGGCCCGCGTGACGCCTCCAGACCAGGACCTTCTCCACGGTCGTGCCTTCCTTCTTGGCTATGTTCAACGCAATGTCGGCGCCCGCTTTGTGGTCGAGCAACTTGCCATTGCGATAGTAGCCATCCATGGTGATGAGAACCTGGCTGCCTGAATCAGCGGCACGCATGCCGCAAGCCTCGCCGCTGAAGCCTCCAAACACAACCGAGTGAATTACGCCGAGGCGGGCGCAGGCCAGCATGGTAACCGGCAACTCGGGGACCATCGGCATATGAATGGTGACTCGATCTCCGGCCTTCAGACCGCAGAAATCGCGCAGTAGCGCCGCGAATTCATTCACTCTCACATAGAGCTCGCGGTAGGTGAGGGATACGGGCGCCTCGGTTTCCGGCTCCGGAACAAAGATGATTGCCGCTTTGTTCTTGTACTGGTCGAGATGCCGGTCAATGCAGTTGTATGAGGCGTTGATCTTGCCCCCCGCGAACCACTTCCAGAACGGCGGATCGCTGGTGTCGAGGGTGGTGTCCCAATACTTGTCCCAGGTCAACAGCTCGGCGTACTCGCGGAAGCATTCGGGGAAATTTTTCTCGCTGAAGCGTTCGTTGACGTCGGGATCGGTCAGGTTGGCCTGGCCGACAAACTTCGCGGTAGGATAGTAATATTCTTCCTCCCGCCAATGGACTGCGATCTGAGCCTCACTGGTCTCAATCACCGCATTCTGCTTTGGAAGAGTTCGAGCCATATCAATTCACTCCTTGAAATTTTTGACTTTGTGATGCAACCCCGGCAGCGTTTCGCCAGTGTTTCCCAGGCTGACAGGGCACGCCATCGCACTCTGTTTAAGCCCATATGATGGAACATTCCGTACCTGACTGCAACACCCCGCCCTTAACCGTTACCGGGGAGCTTTACCTGATCCGGCCCGCCATTTTGGCGGGCCGAAACTCTACTGCCTGTTCACTTACCCTTGCCAGGCCCAACTTCTAACGGCTGCTTGTCGAGCGCCGCCTTCATCTGGTGCCAGGCGTGCCTGGCTTCTTCCACCGAGCCTTCGTCCTCGATGGTGGTGATGTCGCCGGGGTTCTTCTCCTGGGTCACCGCCTTCAGCACGCGCCGCATGATCTTGCCGCTGCGCGTCTTGGGCAGCATGTCCACGAAGTTCAATTCGCCGATAACGGCAATCCCTCCCAGTTCATGGCGCACCTGGTCGAGCAGTTTCTGTTTGAGTTCCTGCGAGGGTGTGAAGCCATGCCTGAGCACCACAAATGCCGAGATTACTTCGCCGCGCAGCTCGTCAGGCCGGCCGATGACGCCCGATTCCGCAACCGCGGGATGGCCCAGCAGAGCGGTCTCGACTTCGACGGTGCCGATACGATGGCCGGCAATGTTGAGGATCTCATCGGCACGGCCGGCAAACCACACATAACCGTCCTGGTCGATTTGCGCCGAATCGCCGGTGTAATAGACGCCAGGAATAATCTGCCAGTAATCGCGGCCGTAGCGTTCCGTTTCACCCCACAATTCCGGGGTCAATCCCGGGAAAGGCCGCTTGATCACCATGATGCCTTTTTCGTTGACGCCGCAGGGAGTACCGTCAAGCGCCACTACTGCGGCATCGATGCCCGGCATGGGAACCGTCGAAGAACCCGGCTTAATCGGCAACATCCCCAAGCCATAGGGATTGCCGAACATTGGCCCGCTGGTCTCGGTCTGCCACATATGATCGATAACCGGAATTTTGTTCTTGAAAACCTTCTTCTGCAGCCACTCCCAAGCCGGCGCGTTCAACACTTCGCCTGCACAAAACACCCGTTCCAGATATTGGTGGTCGGTCTTGCCCAGAACGGCATCGCCGTAACGCATCAACAATCGCACCGCCGTGGGGGAAGTAAAGATTCCGGTGACACGATACTGCTCGATGAGTGTCTTCCAATTGGTTTCCGGGGCCGGATAATCCAGGGCCCCTTCAAAAACGATGGTGGTTGCACCCGCAATCAACGGTGCGTACACGATGTAGCTGTGACCCACGATCCAGCCGATGTCGGAGGTTGACCACCAAACGTCCGTCTCTTTCAGGCCGAACAGCCACTTACCCATGGCGTCAATATGGACCTGATAGCCGCCGTGCGTGTGCACCGCCAGCTTTGGAGTCGCGGTGGTGCCGGAAGTCGCCAGGATGAACGCCGGCTCATTGGCTTCCATTTGTACGTAGTCGCCGCTCTGGCCTTCGGCACGGGTGAGGAACTCGTCCCACAAGATGTCGCGGCCGGCGCGCATGGGGGTTTCTGCGGCCGTGCGCTTCAGCACCACAACGTGCTCAACCTTGTCACCGTTGTTGTCCAGGGCTTCATCGACGATTTCTTTCAGGCGTGTATCTTTGCCCTTGCGATAGGTCACGTCAGCGGTAAACACCAGTTTCGAGCCGCTGGCCTGAATGCGATCGCCCAGCGCTTTAGCGCCGAAACCGGCAAATACCACCGAGTGGATCGCACCGATGCGCACCGTCGCCAGCATCAGGATGATGGCCTCCGGCGAAGTCGGCATGTAGACGGTCAGGCGATCACCTTTGTTGATGCCCATGCCGCGCAGTGCCGCGGCCACCCGCTCTACCTCATACAGCAGATGTGCATACGTATAAGTGCGGCGCTCGCCACGCTCGTTGAGGTAAACCAGGGCGGCGTGGCCACCCCAGCCCCGCTTAACGTGATAATCCAGCGCGTTGTAGGCCAGGTTCGTCTGTGCTCCGACAAACCACTTGAAGGTTGGCGGCGTCCATTCCAGCACGCGGTCCCATTTGCGAAACCAATGCAGCTCGTTTGCAGCGCGACCCCAAAGGGCGTCCGGATCCGTCACACCTTCATCGATCCACTTTTGCACCACCGGGCTAACCAGACCATGAGTGGCGGCAGGCGCTGTAAATTCGTCTGCGACTCCCTTGCTTACGTCCAAGTCCGGTGCTTCTGTTGCGGTAGCCATAGGAAGACACTCCATTTTCAATCAATCGCGGCGGTATAAGCGCCGGTCAAAGTCAGTCAAGAATTTGGCCGGACTGTTTTAGCAGTCCGGCCAACAACCTCAAACATGCTTGGGACGCTTTGCCAGACACTCGGCGATCAGCGCCACCAACGCCAGCACGGCGGCGGTGTAGAACGCGTACTGATAGTTGTGGTACTTATCGAACAGCTTGCCACCAATGCGGCCACCGAGAAGGCCAGCGACGCCCCATGCGGTAAACAGCATCCCGTAGTTAATTCCGGCATTCTTCGTGCCCCAGAAATCGGCAGCGGCCGCGCCGTTTACCGACAACTGCGTGCCATAGCACCAGTACACGATGAACAGCATGACGAAGAGGCCGGCGACGTTGCCGCCTACGGCATAAAGAATGGGCATAGCCACCATGGAGATGCCGATCATCAAGCGCAAGACGTTGATGCGGCCCAGGTGGTCCGACATCCAGCCGGAGAGAATACGTCCAGAAGCGTTGCCGACCGCGCCCACTACCAGGCCGAGGGAAGCCAGCATCGTGCTGGGGATACCGACGCTCTTGGCGAAAGGCACCAATTGGCTGATCACCATCAGACCTGCGGTGCAACCCAGGGCATAGGCAATCCACATGAAGTAGAAGGCCGGGGTGCGTAGCGTTTCGCTCGGGGAAAAGTCATAGGTAGTCGCCGCCGCTTTCGAACTCGGCGCCGGAGTCCAGCCCTTGGGCTTATAACCAGGGGGAGGATTTTTCAGCAGGAAAGCGCCGATCACAGTCATGACCAGGAAGATCGCGCCCAGGATTTGGAAGGTGGTGCGCCAGCCGAAGTTTGGGATCAGGTAGCTGGCAGCCAAGGGGCCGAAAATGGCCGATCCGGCTCCATACCCTCCGACTGCCAGTCCCACAGCGAGACCGCGCTTGTCGGGAAACCATTTGGACATGACCGGAATTGGCGTGGAATAACCGAAACCATTACCCAAGCCCCCAATCACGCCGAAGCAGATAAACAGGTAATTGAGGTTGCTGGTATAAGCGCAGAGGAAGAATCCCAAGCTCACCAGGACCCCGCCGGTAAGCGAAATCCAGAAAGGCCCGAACTTGTCCTGCAGCCGTCCGGCGACAATAAACGTCAAAGCGAAAACCACGACGGCGATGGTGAAGATGGTGGAGGTGTCAGCGCGCTTCCAATGAAACTCCTTCTCCAGGGGCGCAACGAAAACGCTCCATGCGTACAGCGTGCCCAGTGCGAGATTCATCATCATGCCACCGACGACGCGCCACCAACGGTTCAATTCGGTACTGCCAATCTCAACCGACTGAACGTTCGTTCCAGTTGCTGTTGCTAAAGCCATTTCGATTTCTCCCTTCCTACCATGCCAGAAAAGTTGTTTATCGGGATCCCCTGAGAACAATAAAAACTGCTACGTTGAACCACTTAGGGCGAATTGTACGCGGGTTGTGAAGGTACGGAGCGCCTATCTTGGAACTAATCCGCCATCGCAAAACGCAACCTCCTGAGAACCTGTGTGCTGCTTACCACCCCTGCCTGATCTGGGCATTACCAGGCCGAAGTCACAAAACCGTTGGCGGGAGGCGACTTGGGGTAGAGGAGAGTGGTCATGATTCCTCACCCTTACAGAGCAAGTTTGCCGGCTGGAACTTGCATTCCAGCCTTCCGACCGAGAACGTGGGTTCGCCGGCCGGTCCCGACAGGGTGAAGGTATAAGACCTTCGCCCCCCGCCTTTTTGAGCCGTTGTGGGCGGAATTTTCCTTCGCGGGAAGGCCGGAGGTCTGTGATTCCAGATACCGGTGCTTGTGATGTAGGTCACCCCGTGTCCGGTTTGTCCGGGGTCGGCTGCTCAGAATCGCCTTGTATCTTGGCGCTGCTTAAGGTGGTACCATACGAGTATCACCCGGAGGAAAACGTGGGGTCACCTTACGGCTTTGAGCTGGTAGAGAATTGCCTCATCTGTAAGCTGCGTAACGACAGCTTCTTCTGTTCTCTTCCCAAGACTTCCTTGGAAGCGTTCGACAAAATGAAATACACCGCTTCCTATCCGGCGGGAGCTGTGCTGTTTGTCGAGGGCCAGGCGCCACGCGGAATTTACATGCTGTGCAAAGGCCGGGTGAAGCTCTCCACCACCTCCGCCGAAGGCAAGACGCTGATTTTGAAAATCTCCCAGCCGGGTGAAGTTCTCGGGATGCACGCCACGGTTTCCGGTACACCGTATGAAATCACCGCTGAAACCGGGCAGCCCTGCCAATTGAATTTCGTCAAGCGCGATGACTTTTTGATGTTCCTGCAGAAGCACGGGGACGCCTGCCTGAAAGCAGCACAGCACCTCAGCAAAGACTGCCAGAGCGCATATCAGCAGATTCGCAGTCTGGGCCTGTCGCATTCCGCGCCTGAGCGCTTGGCACGCCTGCTGCTGGAGTGGACCTCCGCCAGTCCTGAGCAAGTTGAGCCCAAGGTAAAACTGGCGCTTACGCACGAAGAGATTGCGCAGATCATTGGGACCTCACGCGAGACCGTCACTCGCGTGCTGGCGGACTTCCGCAAGCGGCAGATCGCAGTGCTGAAGGGCTCCACACTTACGGTGCGCAATAAAGCCGTGCTGGAAAAACTGGTCGGCGCTTAACCTACCAAACCCCCTACAAATTCCTGCCACTTTCGCCTACAATGTTCGAATAGCAAAAGCGCACCCGGCGCTGTTTTCCTGGGATTTCCCACATACAAACGCGAGCGAAGTAATAAGCGATTCGTGTCGCTGGCGAAGGAGCAGCCGTGAAGAAAGTCGGAGTCATTTTTGGCATGGAGACCACGTTTCCGCCCGCGCTGGTGGACAAGATCAACTCCATGGGTCAGCCTGACGTCCAGGCAGAACTGGCCACGGTCGGCGAAGTCCGAATGGCCGAGCCATCGCCCTACCACGTTATCGTGGACCGCATTTCGCACGACATTCCCTTCTATCGCGGCTATCTCAAGAATGCGGCGCTCTCCGGCGCCATCGTTATCAACAATCCATTCTGGTGGAGCGCCGACGACAAGTTCTTCAACTTCGCTCTGGGAACCAAGTTGGGCGTTGCCATTCCGAAGACTGTTCTGCTGCCGCACAAACAGCATCCCCCGGGCACAACCGATCGCTCCATGCGCAACCTGCAATATCCCATGCCATGGGACAGCATCTTCAGCTACGTGGGATTTCCTGCCTTCCTGAAGCCCTTCGACGGGGGCGGGTGGAAAGACGTGTACAAGGTCAACTCGCCGGAGGAGTTCTTCAACGCCTACGACCAGAGCCGCGATCTCTGCATGACGCTGCAGCGCGGAGTGAACTTCAAGGAATACTTCCGCTGCTATGTGGTCGGCCAGGAGAAGGTGCACATCATGCACTACGATCCATCGGCGCCGTTCCACGAGCGCTACGTGAAGAATTCGCCAGCCACCGATGCGAAGCTGCTGGAGCGCGTGGAACGTGATTGCCTGACGCTCTGCCGCGCCCTGGGTTACGACCTCAACACCGTTGAATTCGCCTGTGAAGACGGCATACCTTACGCCATCGACTTCATGAATCCTGCTCCCGATGCTGATGTAAACTCGGTAGGCCAGGGAAATTTCGACTGGATTGTGAGCGCCGTCGCGGAACTGGCGATTACTAAGGCCAAGCAGCACGAAGGCCTCGCGCCGGAATATCGCTGGAGTGCGTTTCTTAACGGCTACAACGCCGAAGCGGATTCCAAGGCAAAGCAGAAGGCTGCCAAATCGTCGTCTGCATCCAAACAAACGGCCAAACGAGCGGCCAAGGGATAATCGAATGGAGCGGCCCAGCCTCAGCATCGGCATTGAAGAGGAATATCAGACGATCGATCCGGAGACGCGCGATCTCTGCTCGCACATTGCATCTGAGATTCTCCCCAAAGCCAAACTCGCGCTGCAGGAGGCGGTCAAACCGGAGATGCACCAGTCGGTCATCGAAGTCGGCACCCGCGTTTGCAAAAACATCAAGGAAGCTCGGGAGAACATTCAGGCTCTTCGTCGCGAAATGATTACGCTCGCCAGCGAGCACGGCATGCTGCTAGCGGCGGCCAGCACTCATCCGTTTTCCGACTGGAAGCTGCAGGAGATCTATCCCGACGAACGCTATAAGCAGGTTGTGGAGGACATGCAGCTCATCGCGCGCGCCAATCTGGTTTTCGGATTGCACGTCCACATCGGTATTGAGGACCGCAACACCGCCATCCACATCATGAATTCCATGCGGTATTTCCTGCCGCACATCCTAGCGCTGTCCTCGAACTCGCCCTTTTGGATGGGAATGAACACAGGGTTCAAATCGTACCGGTGTAAAGTTTTTGAGCGCTTCCCGCGCACCAACATTCCCGATGTTTTCGCCAACTGGGCGGAATACGAAACGTTCGTCGAGCTGCTGGTGAAGACCCACTGCATTGATAACGGCAAGAAAATCTGGTGGGACATTCGCCCTCATCCGTTCTTCGACACTCTCGAGGTGCGGGTGTGCGATATTCCCATGCGGCTTGACGAAACGCTCGCCATTGCGGCGCTGATTCAGGCCACCATGGCCATGCTGTATCAACTGCATGCATCCAATAAAAGCTATCGCATCTATGGCCGTGCGCTCATCATGGAGAACAAGTTCCGTGCGTCGCGATACGGGATCCAGGGCAAACTGATCGATTTCGGAAGAGAAGAAGAAGTCCCCGTCCGCGACCTGATGCTGGAATACCTTGAGCTGATTGATCCGGTGGTGGATGAGCTGGGCTCAAGAGAAGAGATCAACTACATTCACCGGATGCTCGATATGGGCACCGGCGCAGACCGGCAGTTGAAGGTCTTCGAAGAGACTGGCGACCTGAAGAAAGTCGTGGACTACATCGTGGCCGAAACGCGAGTCGGGGTGTTTGATCATACCGCCGCGCGCCGGTAAAAGGAAAATGCAGGTTCCGAAAGGATCGTCTTGATTCAACCCGTTCTGACCGATCTCACCAAAACTACATTCGACGCTGAACTTTCTCCCGGCGCCCGCAACGCGGTAAACACCTGCCTGCGCATTCAGCCGTCAGAAAAAGTAACGCTCATAACCGACAACGCCTGCCGCGACATTGCTGCCAGCATCGCGCAAGAACTGCTTCAGGTCGGCGCGCCCTTCAAGGCGTTTGTGCTGGAAGACCTGGCGCCGCGCCCGCTCATTGACCTGCCGCCGGAAATTGCCGCCGACATGGAAACCAGCCAAGTCAGCATCTTCGCCGTGCGCGTGCAGCGCAACGAACTAAAGTCGCGCATGCAGATGACCGACATCGTGAATCGGCGGAGGATGCGGCACGCGCACATGGTCAACATCAACCACCAGATCATGCTGGAGGGTATGCGCGCCGACTTCAACCGCGTGGACGCGCTCAGCAAGAAGGTCATCGAGATTGTCGGCCACGCAAAGGAAATCCGGGCAGCCAATCCCGCGGGCAGCGATTTCTCGGCTACCCTGAATCCCAACTATCGCTGGGTGAAAACCAGCGGCATCATCAGCCCTGATAAGTGGGGAAACCTGCCCGGGGGCGAGGTCTTCACCACTCCCGGGGAAGTGAACGGGGTGTATGTCGTGGACGGCGTGGTTGGCGACTACCTGTGCGAGAAATATCCCGACCTGGCGCGCCAGCCCTTGACCATCCACATGCGCAACAATCGCATCACCGAGGTCCTCAGCGACAACAAAGTTCTGCAAGAGGAGTTCTGGTCCTACACCCACACCGACGAAAACAGCCATCTGGTCGGCGAGTTCGCCATCGGAACCAACCTTGAACTCAAGCACGTCATCGGGCAGATCCTGCAGGACGAAAAATTTCCCGGCGTGCACATCGCTTTCGGAAATCCTTACGGGGCGCACACTGGCGCGGACTGGTATTCCAGCACCCACATCGACGTGGTGGGCACGCAATTCAATATCTGGGTTGACGGCCGGCAAATCATGGAAAAGGGCCGCTTTCTCGTTGAGGCCTGAGAATGATCCCAGCGCTTCGCGAAGAGTTCAACCGCAACTTCACGGCTGAGAAATATCGTCAACTCCTGCAGCATTTGGATCAGGCCACGGGCACGCACATTGGCTTCCGGGTTTCCGAGACGCCGTGCTTCGTGCCCAAAGCCCTGCTCGACCAGATGGCGCAGGACGGCCGCGAACTGGTTCTGCAATTGGTGGACAATCCCACCTACCGCCGAGCGTCTGACGCTTCCGTTCCTGCGCAATACAATGTGCCCAATGAATCGCCATTGCCGATGTTCGTGCAGGTGGACTTCGGCGTGGTACGCAACGCGGCAGGAGAATTGGAGCCGAAATTAGTCGAGCTGCAAGCCTTCCCTTCCCTCTACGGATACCAGGCGGTATCGGCCCACCAATACGTTGAGACCTACAATTTGCCGTCGGATCTGGGCATCTATTTAAGCGGTTACGAGGCTCATTCGTATTGGAATCTACTGCGCAAACTCATCGTAGCGGGCCACGATCCGGAAAACGTCATCCTGATGGAACTCGACCCTGAACACCAGAAAACCCTGCCCGACTTTCTGGTGACGCAGCGCGAACTGGGCATTGCGATCGTGGACATTTTGTCACTGAAGAAGCGCGGCAAGAAGCTCTTCTATTCCAGCGCCGGCCGCCAGGTTGAAGTTCGTCGCATTTACAACCGCTGCATTATGGACGAACTGGAACGCAAGAGTGTGACGCTGCCTTTCGATCTGCGGGAAGAGCTCGACGTTGAATGGGCCGGCCACCCCAACTGGTACTTTCGGATCAGTAAGTTTTCCATCCCGTATCTGAAACACAGGTGCGTGCCGAAGACGTGGTTCCTCGACAATCTCAGCGAGCTGCCCAAAGACAACGAAAACTACCTGCTCAAGCCGCTTTATTCCTTCGCCGGTGTAGGCATCAAGTTCTCGCCGACGCAGGCCAATGTCGACGCTATACCGAAAGACCAGCGGCACAACTACATTCTTCAGGAGCGGGTGCGCTTCGAGCCGGTGATTCAGACGCCGCACGGGCCCACGCAAATGGAAATCCGGATGATGTTTGTGTGGCCCGAGGGCGGTGAGCTTACGCCCGTGCTGCCGCTGGTGCGCATGGGGCGAGGCATGATGATGGGCGTCGATCACAACCGCAACCTGGAATGGGTGGGCGGCTCGGCCGCCCTGTGGGCGTAAGAGTTCACCACGGAGGCACGGAGGGCACGGAGAAGACCAGGTTCTTTTGTCATCATCCCTCGGTGTGGGACTGAGACTCAGTCGAGAAGCGAGACTCTCGAAGTCCCCTTATTTACTCCGTGCGCTCCGTGTCTCCGTGGTGAAGATTCGTCTTTTCAGCCATACAATAGATCTTCATGTTCCATCCCACCGATGACCTGCGCATAAAGTGGACCAAGGTCGTCCTGCCTCCGGTTTTTCTGGAGGAAGAGATGCCCACTACTGAGACCGCCTCGGCGACCGTCTATCAGGCTCGCCACGAGATTTGCGAGATCCTTGGCGGCACCGATCGCCGCCTGTTGGTGGTGTGCGGGCCGTGTTCGATTCACGACGCCCAGGCCGCAAGGGAGTATGCGGGTCTGCTCCGGAACGCCATTGCAGAGTTCTCCACGGAACTGCGCATCGTGATGCGCGTTTACTTCGAGAAGCCCCGCACCACGGTCGGATGGAAGGGATTGATCAACGATCCTCATCTCGACCAGTCCTACAAGATCAACGACGGCCTGCGGCTGGCAAGGCGTCTGCTGCTCGATTTGGCCGAGATGGGAGTGCCTGCCGGAACTGAGTTCCTCGACATGATCACTCCTCAGTATCTGGCTGGCCTGGTCAGCTGGGGAGCCATTGGCGCCCGCACCACCGAGAGCCAGGTCCATCGCCAACTGGTTTCGGGCCTCTCTTGCCCTGTGGGCTTCAAGAACGCCACCTCAGGAGATGTGCAGATTGCCATCGAAGCAGTTCTGTCGGCTGCTCATCCGCACACGTTCCTGGGACACACCCATCATGGGCAATCGGCCATATTCGTCACCACCGGCAACCCGGACTGCCACGTGATCCTGCGCGGGGGACGGACGACGGTGAACTACACAGCCGATGCGGTCGACCGGGTGTGCAGGCAGCTACAGGAGTCGGGACTGCCACCACACGTCATGATCGATTGCAGCCACGCCAACAGCAACAAAGACCATACGCGGCAGCCTGCGGTTTGCCGCGATGTCGCAGCACAGATTGCCGAGGGAAACCGGAACATCATCGGCGTCATGCTGGAAAGCAATCTGGTCGAGGGAGCGCAGAAGCTGGCCCCGGGAGAACCGCTGGTGTATGGACAAAGCATCACCGATGCGTGTATGGGCTGGGACGAAACGTTGGAATTGCTGGCGGAGCTTGCGAACGCGGTCCGGGCAGGGCGATGAATGGTGGGCGCGGCGGTATCGAGGTCGCGCGAAGCATGGCCGGGCACGCGAACGCGAAAACCACCAGACTCTTCCCCGACGCTGCCGAGCGTGAACCTTTTATGATACATTGTACTAAATAAGGTACAGCATGACGGACACCCCACTGCCGCAAAAAATCCCGCTGATTTTTTACCGCACGGCGGCGGGTAGCGAGCCAGTGAGGGAGTGGCTGAAAGGGCTGGATGAAGCGGAGCGCCGGGCAATAGGGAGGGACCTGCTGCGGGCGCAATGGCGGTGGCCGGTAGGGATGCCGCTGTGCCGCCCTATGGGAAGCGGGCTATGGGAGATCCGGACTGACCTGCCGACGAAACGGACGGCCCGTGTGCTGCTCTGCCTTTACCGTGAGCACTTGGTGGCGTTGCATGGGTTCATCAAGAAAACCCGGGCGACGCCGGATGAAGATTGGAAAATCGCGCGAAAGCGCCAGAAGGAGTTGGAGCGATGAGCAAGAAACATGTGGGTTCCAGCGTTGATGATTTCCTCAAGGAGGAGGGCATCTTCGAAGAGGCGCAGGCGCAGGCGGTCAAAGAGGTCGTCGCGTGGCAGCTCGCCGAGGCCATGAAGAAAAAGAAAATCTCAAAGAACAAGATGGCGGCGCTGCTCAAGACGAGCCGCACCCAGGTTGACCGTATCCTGGATCCGAAAAACGACATTACACTTGGCAGCCTGCAACGGGCGGCTGCGATGGTCGGGCTGCGTGTAACGATCGAACTGGTGTAGGGGAGGGGACCGGGCGAGTCGAAAATCTGCCCTGAGCAAAGCCGAAGGGGGCTTCTACTCAGTGCAGACGGATGTGTTGAACTGCGTTCACAGAAACGTTAGGTAAACCTTCATCGAATGCGATACCAACTTTCCTTCGGAGTCGAATTCAAACGTGAGCACAACGTCCTTTCTGTAAATCAAGTTTTCAGCGACACCTACAAATCTTGCCTTAACCTGATTTCCGTTGTCGTCATAGAAAAACGGATGCCTTGCTCTAACGAAGTTGACCACATCTGTCTTCGGTGAACCGGGCGCTCCAGTCTGATGTCGTCGTCCAATCTTTCGGAACTCAGTACATAGTGTTGGCGTACGAGCAAAAAGGCACAACCAAGAGCAATCAGCGCGAGTGACAACCAAGCAATGTGCTTTTTTGTCATTACGGATCTTCCGCAGCCTGTCTAGTCGGCCGAAACAACGGCGCTGCCCTGCTCCTGCACACTCTCCTTAGGTGCGCCCATCAGATACTCATTAATCGACTTGGCCGCCTTGCGTCCTGCGCCCATGGCGAGGATCACGGTTGCGCCGCCGGTCACGATGTCGCCGCCCGCGAACACACCGGGCTTCGAAGTCGCGAGGTCGTCGGTCGCCGAGATATATCCGCGCTTGGTTACTGCCAATCCGGGCGTGGTTGACTGGATCAGCGGGTTCGCCGAAGTGCCTGCCGCGATGATCGCGACTGAGACCGGCGTAATGAACTCCGAGCCCTTAATTGGCACCGGGCTCCGGCGTCCCGAATCATCCGGCTCGCCTAACTCCTGGCGGATGCACTTCACGGCAGTAAGATTGCCCTTCTCGTCGCCGATGAACTCCACTGGGTTCACCAGCATCTCGAAGTGAACGCCCTCGTCCTTGGCGTGATGCACTTCTTCGACGCGGGCCGGCATCTCCACCAACGTGCGGCGATAGAAGATGCTGGCGCTCTTGGCTCCCAGCCGCAATGCGCTGCGCACCGAGTCCATCGCCGTATTTCCGCCGCCGACCACGATCACGTCGCGGTCTTTGCACGGGTAGAGCGGCTCGTCGTACTCCGGAAAAAGATACGCTCGCATCAGGTTCACGCGAGTTAGAAATTCGTTCGCTGAGTAGACGCCGTTGAAGTGCTCTCCTGGAACATTCAGGAACCGCGGCAGCCCAGCGCCAGTGGCGACGAAGATGGCGTCGAAGCCTTCCTCTTGCATCAGTTCGTCAATCGTCACCGTCTTGCCCACCACAACGTTGGTTTCGAAGAAGACGCCGCGGCGGCGTAGTACTTCGATCTCGTGACGGACGATGTCTTTCGGCAAGCGAAACTCTGGAATGCCATACACCAGCACGCCACCGAGTTCGTGCAGAGCTTCAAACACGTGCACCTGGTGTCCCATCTGGATGAGGTCGCCAGCGCAGGCCAAGCTCGCCGGGCCGCTGCCAATAAGTCCCACCTTCTTGCCTGTGGCCGGCGCAGACACAGGAGATCCGAACTGTCCCGTTTCGCGCTCCCAATCGGCCACGAAGCGCTCCAGGTAGGCAATTCCAACCGGCTCGCCCTTCTTGCCGAGCACACAACCGGACTCGCACTGGTCCTCGACGGGACAGACGCGTCCCGTGATGGCGGGCAGCGCGTTGTCTTCGCGAACCTTTGATGCCGCCCCGAGGTAATCACCTGCCAGTATGAGGTCGATCACCGCTCGCACGTTCACTGAGACCGGGCACTTTTCGACACAACCAGGCTTGGGACATTCAATGCAGCGCAGAGACTCCTGCCTTGCCTGCTCGATCGGGAAGCCCAGGTTGACCTCGAGAAAATTGTGGGCCCGCACCTGAGCGTCTTGCTCGGGCACTCGCTGCCGCGGCAGCTTGATGCGTTCCTTGTTGGGCAGCGGATTATTGCTGGGGATTTTGTCAGTCATGGCTCACCTCGGCCGTCTCCAAAGCGCAGGCGTGCGCTCGATTGCTTTCGCGAAGCCTCTTCAACTCCGCTTCCGGATCGGCCTGCAACCGCTCAATGCTGGCGCGTTCCTGCTCGCGATACATGTTGTTGCGCTGCGTCAGTACTTCAAAATTGACTTGGCTGGCATCGAAGTCGGGTCCATCCACGCATGCGAATTGGCTGCTGTTGTTCACCAGTACGCGGCAGCCGCCGCACATTCCCGTCCCGTCCACCATGATCGAATTCAAACTGACGATGGTCTTGATCTGCCTGGGGCCGGTCAAGTTCGCTACTGCCCGCATCATCGGCACCGGACCGACAGCCATCACATAATTCACGTCGCCGCTGGCCAGCAGTTCCTTCAGCTTGTCGGTGACCAGACCCTTCTGGCCACGGCTCCCGTCGTCGGTTACGACGTAGGTTTCGTCGCTGACGGCGCGGACCTCATCTTCCAGCACCAGCAGATCCTTGCTGCGCGCACCGACGATGGAGATTACCTTGTTCCCTGCCCGCTTCAACTCCCGGGCAGTGGGGTAGGCCATGGCTGTTCCCACGCTGCCGCTCACCACAACGGTGGTCCCAAACTTCTCGATTTCAGAGGGCTTGCCGAGGGGGCCGACCACGTCGAGGATGAAGTCGCCCGCCTCGAGCATGCTGAGCAGCATGGTGGTCTTGCCGATGGCTTGCACCACGATGGTGACCGTGCCGGCTTTGGCGTCAGCATCGGCGATGGTCAGGGGGATTCGTTCTCCACACTCTTCCAGCCGGACAATGACAAACTGCCCCGGCCGCTGCTTGCGGGCTATTCGGGGAGCCTTGATCACGAACAGCTTGATACCTCGCGCCAACGGGCGCGTTTCTACAATTTCGAACACGGTACCCTCCGCTTTTGATTCTGCTGGGGTACGCACACTCAGTCTGTGGCATACGTCACAGACCGGGCGGACATAGCGCACAACGCAGGAAGTCCAGTTTTGGCCCGCGTTTGGGTCCGCCGCAGGAGGGCATGGACGAACCTTGGCGGGTTACCGTGCATCCTAACTGGATTGTCGAATCAGTAACCGTGCCGCAGGGCTTTTCAAGCGGCGAAGCCAGTAGAGCAATAAATTTGTTAGAGTGGCAGACGTGCGCTGCGGCCGTGAACCAAACATAACGTCATGAGGAAACGCTAGTGCCCAATCCGATGAATGTTGTTATGAACTCTCGGTCGGTTTGTCCGCCGCGGCGGCAGAAATCACTTCTGGTGGCGATGATTGCCGTGATTTTGTTGTTGCCGGCATGGTCAGCGGCGCAGTCACAGTCGGGACCGACTGGTGCCGAGGCGACACAGGTGGCTCCGGCGATCGAAGCGGCCCTACCCGATGCACCCTCCGCCGCGAAAGATCACCAATCAAAGTCTTTCGGGGCATCGTTGGGGACCGCGGTCAAGACGATTGGTGAGGACGAGCTCCACATTATCAAGTCCCCGTTCTCGGTGAGCGCTCTTAAGTGGGATGCGCTGGTGGTCGGCGCCACTGGAGTCCTCATCTCGAAAGACGAAAGCGTGCTGCACGAGGTTCCGGCGAGCTGGCACAACACCAGCATCAACATCTCCAACGCAGGCGTATATGGTCTGGGCGCGGCGGCGGGAGGCATCTTCGTCACCGGATTGGTGACTCACAATGAGCACGCTACCGAAACCGGCATACGCAGCGCGGAGGCCAGCATCGACAGCGTCATCCTGTATGCCGCGCTGAAAGCGGCCCTGGCGCGGCAACGGCCGTACACCGGCGCAGGCGAAGGAAGATTCTTTTCCGGCAATTGGACGAGTGGCTCCTTTCCCTCGGGACACGCAACCCTCGCCTGGACCCTCGCCACCGTGGTGGCACACGAATATCCGAACTGGCCCGTGCGTCTGCTCATGTACGGAGCAGCAACCGCAGTCAGCACAACTCGTGTGACCGCTGGAGTGCACTTCCCTGCCGATGTCTTTGCGGGCTCAGTAATCGGTTTTGGTGTGGGAACATACGTGACGCACAAGGACCGGCCAAAAACTCTGCCGCCACATTCGCAGAACAGGATTCAGCGCGTACACAACGCCATCCTCGAGCACGTTGTCATCCAGTGATCGCTTCCGAACACTTCACTTGATCGAAACGCTTCCCAGCAGAAGCCGTGCCAGCACAATGCCACCCAGCAAAGCGAGGCTGATACTTAATAACGTCCCGATTAAGAAGTATTCAGCAAACCTCGGCCCTTTCAGTTCCGGAAGCCGGGCAATCGATTTGCCCGTAAGAATCAGGCCAATCATCGCCGGCGATTGCACCAATACCGCAGTCAAAACCAGGAACCGTTCGAGCCACCCGATATACAGGCCGGCGTTGCGCAGTTCGACCGCATCTTCCGCCTTGGTCTCAGGAAGCTGCAGGGTCAGCGAGCGCGTAAGATAACGCACCAGGTATCCACCGCCAAATATCACGGCTACATAAAGCACACCTACCGTCAGCACGTGCAACTGCTCAGCCTCGGACCAGCCGATCGCAAGCTTGACATCGCTCCATCGATATCTGGTGAAGGCCCAGCTAAGAGCAATAATGGTTCCCAGGTGCAACGCCTGATCCAGTAAGAACAGGCCAGTGGAATCAGAACAGATCTTTTTGTCCACTAGCCAATTCTTCACGAAGTCCAATCCAATGTGGAATGCGATGTAAGCGGCCATCAGCAATTGCGCGGAGACTGACCACATCGGCGTACTGGTGAAGATGATCAGAAGCGCAACCAGCGCGATCCAATGAATGGCCCCGTGCTTCAGGTACGGCAGCTTGCTATGCTTCTTGCCCAAAGCAATGGAATCGGTCTGCAGCGGGAAGTCCGCCAGCAGATGGGCCAGCAGAATGGCAAGAAAGGTACGAAGTGCGATTTGCATAGTAGGGTGCAAAAGGATGATTTTTGCACAAAAACGTGCAAATCAGAAATAACTGCCAATTATCGTTTCCATTGCCTGGCATGTCTCTTCCATTTGCCAGTGGTGGGCCCGACTCAAGTTTCTGGACACTGTTGACACGTTCACGCCCAACTTCTTCGCCGCCAGTTCCTGGCTACCCGTCCTGACCTGGGCCAAAATCGTCTGCCATTGCTTCGGCGAAACGTCCTGCAGCAAGGTGTCATGCAGGCGATAGATAGTATTGGCGACGAGGTCGAAACTCGCATTGCCGGAAACGAACCAGGTGAGCGTTCGATCTTTCCTGGCCCGGTCGGCCTTGAGCCGGTCGGCCGCCTGCCGGGCACGCTCGAAGGCCTCGCCGCCGGCGAACTGATTGACCGGTTTCTTGCGTGGTTCGCTTACCTTGCCAATGCCTATCGCAATCCAGAGCTGCATGGGATAAAAGTTGCGCCTGAGATCCAGGACCACACCCGGGATGGCGCGCGGGCTGGACAGAACCGCCTGAAACTCATCCCACGCGGTGACCGCATAGTCAGAAAGAATAAGCTTGCGCTGGACATGCAATCTGGAAAGCGGACGCAACTTCGCGTCCCGCGCTCTGCGAAAGCCCTGAATATGACGGGAGTCGATGACATCGGCCGTGATGACAGCGTATTTCTTGTCTGAAGTCATAAAAAGCCAACTTGCACGCCTACGTGCAAATTAGACATTATTGCACACAAACGTGCAAGTACAAATTGTCTGAGATTCTGAGAAGTGGGACCCGCCTTCGCTACACTACGAAGTACTTCGCCGCGGGATGATGCACCACGATGGCCGACGTGCTCTGCTCTGGATCAAGCAGGAATCCGGTTGTTAAGTGCACCCCGATATTGTCGTCGGGATGCAGCAGCGCAAAGAGCTTCGTCTGGTCTTCCAGGTTGGGACATGCCGGGTAGCCAAACGAGTACCGCGATCCACGGTATTTCTGATGAAACAGGTCGCGAATGTGCTGCGAGTCTTCGCCCGCGATACCCAACTCCTCGCGGATCTGCTTGTGCGACAGTTCGGCCAGCGCTTCCGCCGATTCCACGCTGAGCCCGTGCAGGTAGAGATACTTCGTATACTCTCCACCCTCGAAGAGTTTCTGGGTTTCGCGTGAAGCGATGGCGCCAATGGTCACACACGACATGGCAAGAGCATCCATGCGCCCGCTGCTCTTGGGCAGCAGGAAGTCGGAGATAGACAAATGCCGGCCCTCCCGCTGGCGTGGGAAGGTAAAGCGGAGTGTCTCTGGCGGAACGGCATCGCCTTGCTTCCACCCCGGCGCAAGGTCGTACACGATGATGTCATTGCCTTCGCTCTGCGCGCCGAAATATCCGTACACAACCTTTGGCTCGAACCAGCCGGCGGCCATCACCTCTTCCTCGAGGTTTTTCAAGATGGGCCGGTATTTTGTCTCGACCAGCTTGCCGTAGTCTTCCTGCGAGGCTGTCTTCAATTGCCACTGGTTCTTGAACAGAGCGGTCTCGTTGATGTACTGGAAGATTTCGCGCAGATCAAAATCTTTCGGCTTCAACACGCGAATACCCCAAAAAGGCGGCTGCGGAATATTCGGCGCAGGCGCAATCTCAATGCTGGGCACGGTTGGTGCATCTCCGTCAATGCCGGCGACCGCCGCCCGGGCAAACTCTTTCACCACCTTGCCCTCAGCGATGCGCTTTTCGCGAGCACCGTTGGGCGACGCCAGGTCCTCCATGATATGCAACCCGGCAAAGGCGTCATCGGCATAGAAAATGCCGCCGTTATATTCGCGACGCAGGTCGTCTTCGACGTATTTGCGAGTCAGCGCCGCGCCGCCGCAGATCACCGGGAAGTCGAGCTTCTGGTGATGCAAGTCCTGCACTACATACTTCATCTCCAGCGTGGACTTGACCAGCAGACCGCTGAGCCCGATGGCGTCGGCTTTCTCCGCCAGTGCCGACTTGATGATCGTGTCCGACGGCTGTTTGATGCCCAGATTCACCACGCGATAGCCGTTGTTGGTGAGAATGATGTCCACCAGGTTCTTGCCAATATCGTGGACGTCGCCTTTCACCGTGGCCAGAACGATGGTTCCCTTCTGGCTGCCTTCCTTCTTCTCCATCTTGGGCTCGAGGTAGGCCACGGCCGCTTTCATCACACCCGCAGAATCGAGCACGGACGGCAACTGCATCTTGCGCGCGCCGAACAGGTCGCCCACCGTGCGCATTCCATCGAGCAGCACGTTGTTGATAAGCTCCAGCGGGGTATAGGTGACGAGCGCCTCTTCCAGCAATTCGGCAAGCGACTTCTTGTTGGCGCCGTCGCCAATGGTCTTTTCGCCATTGATGATCGACCACTTCAGTTTGTCTTCGATCGAGAGCGTGTCCACGTGAGCAGTGGTCGTCTCCTCCTTGCCTTTGGTCCCGGCAAAGTGCGACATGTAGACCTGCAGCGGGTCGCCGTTTGACTGATCGTAGTAAATCAACTTGCGCGCCAGATCGACTTCCGCCTCGGGAATCTTGTACAGCGGATAAATCTTGCTGTAGTTCACGATCGCCATGTCGAGCCCGTTGTCCACGGCCTCGTGCATGAAGACGCTGTTCAGGATTCGCCGCGAATAGGCATTCAATCCGAAGGAAATGTTGCTGACCCCAAGGATCGTCTTTACGTCAGGCAGCTCGGCCTTGATTGCCTTCACGGCTTTCAGCGTCTCGATACCAGCAGTACGGTAGTCATCCTGGCCGGTAGAAATGGGCAGAGTCAACGCGTCGAAGATCAGATCGACCGGGCGAATGCCGTACTTGTTCACCGCCAGATCGAAGATGCGCTTGGCGATCGCCAACTTCTTCTCCGCCGTGAGCGCCATGCCATCCTCATCGATAGTCAGCGCAATGACCGCCGCGCCATAGCGCTTGGCCATCGGCAGAACTTTGGAGGTACGTTTCTCGCCGTCTTCCAAATTGATCGAGTTGATGATCGCCTTGCCGGGAATGCGCTTCAGCGCCTCTTCCACGACGTCGGCCTCGGTGGAATCAACGGTGATCGGCGCGGGCACACGCGTGGCAATCTTCTCCAGAATGTTGCTGATGTACGCTTTCTCGTCTTCGCCAACGATGGCGCAACACAGGTCGAGCATGTGCGAGCCTTCATTCACCAGCTTTTTGGCCAGCGTAAGTATCGCGTCATAGTTCTGGGTGCGAACCATGTTCTTGAAGTGCTCGACGCGGGTGGTGGTGTTCATCTCCTCGGCCACAATGAGCGGCTTGGGATCGAGATCAAGCGGCACCATCGAATAGGCGCTGGCCGCGGCCGCGGAGACTTTCACATCGCGCTCTGCCGGCTCAAGGTTGGCGCAGGTTTCGACTACAGCTTTCAGGTGCTCGGGCGTAGTGCCACAGCAGCCGCCGACAATACGTACGCCGTATTCGGTGATGAATTGCTTGTGGTAGTCGGCCAATTCCTGCGGCTGCAACAGGTAAACTGCGCGGCCACCTTGGTTCTGCGGGAGCCCGGCATTGGGCAGCACGGAAACATGCTTCGGCGAATTCGCTCCCAGATAGCGAACCGCATCGTTCATCTCTTTGGGGCCGGTAGCACAGTTCATACCGATGATGGCAACGTCGAACATCTCCAGCGTGGTCAGGGCCGCGCCGATCTCGGTTCCCAGCAGCATGGTGCCGCCGACGTCCAATCGTCACCTGCACCTGCACTGGAACGTTCTTGCCCGACTTCTTGAGCGCATCGAAGATGCCGACCAGGCCCGCCTTCGCTTGCAGGATGTCCTGGCAGGTCTCCAGCAGCAGCACGTCGACTCCGCCCTCGATCAACCCTAAGGCTTGCTCGGTGTATCCGGCGGCCATGTCGTCAAAGCTAATGTGGCCGAGCGAAGGCAGCTTCCTTGTCGGTCCCATCGATCCGGCAACGAATCGCTTGCGCCCCTTGGCCGAGTAGCTGCTGGCCACCTCGCGGGCGAGTTTGGCCGCAGCCATATTAATTTCGCGCACTTGGTCGAGCATGTCGTACTCGACCATGTCCATGGGACTGGAGTTGAAAGTGTCAGTTTCGACTACGTCGCAGCCGACATCAAAGAACGCCGCGTGGATATCTTTGATTAGGTCGGGACGACTGAGCACAAGAATGTCGTTGTAACCTTCCTTGCCCCGGAAATCATCGATGTTGGGGTTGCGGAGTTGGATGTTCGTCCCCATGGCGCCGTCGTAGATGACGACCCGTTCCTGCACGGCTTTTAGAAAGTCACTCATTGGTATTGTGTTGCGGTCTTCCGAAAGCGAAGCTGCGGGATGATCCAAAATGCGATCCAGGCAATTGGCTCAAACCGGCTCGTACAGCGGGAATCAGGAAAGACTCGCGATGTCTTAAGTATCGCAGTTTCTGTGGCCCGACGAAAGGTCGGCGCAGCCAAGTGCAGTCTTCGCAAGCTGTTGGGGATTTCCGTGCATTGAGAGGGGCGGGGGCAGCCCTGTTTCTAACAATCAAGCCTGCCGTACACATCTTTAATGTCGATGCCACTCTTGGCAAAGCGTACGTTAGCCTCGACAACCAATCGGTTCTTCGCGTCTTCGGCGATGGCTAAATCCAGCGCGCGTTCGATGGTCTCGGTCTCAGTTTTAGCTCCAAGAGCTCCTTGCGCGCGCTTGATCTTCATGGAGTCCAACTGAAAGTGCTTATGGGATCGGTCCTTTGCCAACTCAGTTCCCCTTTTCGCCTTACCGGCCCCCTGACATTATCACCTGCACGACGGCCAGGCCATTGACCGGCAACTGCACGGTCAGGCTTCCATCTTTCAGCGTGCCCTGTTCCGGGTCGGGCAATTTCGACTGCTCGCGCAACACCCGAATCTGGCCCAGCGTGGGGTAGCGTGGTTTGCCCATTTTTTCGTACAGCGCCAAGGTATTGCCATGCTCCGCATCGACACGACTGATGCGGACTCCAGCGTTGGGCTTAACTCCTTTGATGTTGAGTTTTACCGTTCTCGGCGCGCCGGTCGAACCAGGATTCGCGACGTTCCACAGCGCGATGACCAACCTTCCTTCGCTTGTCTTTGTGACCAGGACATTCTGATTGCTGTTATCGATACGCTGATTGCCGAGATTGTGGAGCAGTTCGAAGGCATAATATGAAGGCTTGGGAATGCCACCCGCCGCGATTAGCCCGAAACCACCGTAAAACGGCTGCTTCACCACACCCTGCTCTTCAAACACGTCCGAGAAGGTCCAGTACGACATCATCTGCGTTAAGCCGTCACATTGGTCGATGGTACCCGCCAGCCATGGAGCCATGTAGATGGAATCAGTTACCTCGACCTGGTTGTCGTACGCGGCATTAAACTCGCTCCAAATCAGCGGTAGATCGGGTCGGGCGGAAGCCTTGATCTCGTCGTGCACTTTCTTGACTGCGCGGCACACCATCTGATCGCGTGGAATATTCTCGCTGGTGTGGAAAACATCGCTGGCCTTATCGTTGCCATAAACATGACTGGAGACAAAATCGAGTGGCACATGACTCTGTTCCGCATGCTGAATCATGGCGCCAACCCAGGCAGCTTGGGCGGTTGCGGGACCGCCCACTCGCAGGCGCGGGCTGACTGCTTTGAGGTCGCGCGCGCTATGGTCGTAGAGCTCAAAGTATGACTGCTGCTTCGGATCACCCGACCAGAAATCAAGGTTGGGCTCGTTCCACACCTCGAAGTACCAACTCGCGACCTCGTCCATGCCGTAACGATCCACCAGGTGCTTCACAAATTGGGTGATGAGATCGTCCCACTTGATGTAGTCCTTTGGCGGTGAGACGTTGGGGTGATACCAGAAGGACTGAAAGTCCTGTCGCGCCGCCAACTGGTAAGGCATGAAACTGAGCTCGACAAATGGCTTCACCTTATTGGCCAGCAGACCGTCGTAGATCTGGTCAACATAGGAAAAGTTGTAAACCGGATGTCCCTGCTTGTCTTCGCTGTACATGCCCACGTCATCGTTGAGAATGGCGTGAAAGCGCACGTACTGAAATCCAGTGATCTGCTGTACCGATCGAAGATCGCGGCGGTAGGCGTCCCGCAAACTGAGAACAGCCCGACCGGAACCGAACATTTGCTCCCAGAAATGGGGAAACGGGTGGGCCGTTGCGTTGGCATCGATGGCGATGGTTTCGGCCGGCGGCTGGGCCAGCAGCGGCAGCGAGAAAAGCGCAAGAACGAGCAGGAATTGCAGGCGGCGAATTCGTACACAAATTTGCAGAAGATGACTCCGGAATCCCTGGCTTCGATGTCCCTCACCGGCCACGGGTTGTTTGCGATCGCAACCTGCGGAATCAGCCAACTCAAAGGTGAGCGCCGAAACACTTGCCGAGATTGATCACATCACCAGCAGGTGCCTCACTCATTCGCGGTTTTGGAATGAAATGGGATGTCAGGTGCCCCGTCCAAGCCTCTTTTGCTTAGGCGGGACCACCCACCCGGCACAAAACAGCGGCGCTCGCGCGCCGCTGCGGAGAACTGTTGCTTGACGACGCCTTCGCTCTTATCGAGGGCCACCCGCGGAGGGCGACCCTATTACCCGGACGGTCAGCGTGGAGCTACGAAATCTACGAAGTCCGCGTGCTTGACTCGGAGCTCGCGATGGACGGGCGATCCAACCTTGCTGAAGAACGTATCCAACCCGTTCTCCACGAACTTCACCTGATGCAGATTTGCATCGCAGTAATTACCTGGCCAGGGAGCCGCCGGACAGAGCCCAGCCTTGTCGAGTGACAGGATTGAGGCACTGGGAGCGCCCGCGGTATTTGGACCGGGAACTTTCACCAGCACCAGCTTCAGAGACGATTGTGCCTGATCGGCGAAAACCAGCTTAGTTGAGTCTGCGCTCCAAAAGAACCCACCAGGGAAGGTGTGTGCGAGCGGCTCAGGGATATGGTAGTTATCGCCGTCCTTGTTGCCGTTTCCGGGGTAAACGTTTAAGCCCACATTAGTGTCGTCATCCAGTGCGACGCCGGCGGGGCGGTTGACCAACGCGTTCTTCGTCATGTCATACAACATCAGGTGATCCTCAGGTTCACCCGGCCCAGGATTAAAATGCGGCAGGTACCATTTGACGAACGCAATGAATCGTCCGTCCGGGGAAATAACAGGGTAAAAAGCCTCGAAACTGTCGTCAACTGTGCTATTGTTCACGTTGATAGTCACAACCCGCGATGCCGCGGCCGCGATGTCGCCGACAACGATAAGACGATCCGCGTACCTGCGGATCTTTCCAACCTGAAAGATATCAGAGGGCAGCGGAACATCCTTTTGGCCATGATTGCTCGTGATCGAGAGTACGATGAGGTCTTTGTCATTGTCCTTTCTTGACTCGACCGTGATCTCGTCATCGCGATAGGAAAGCAGTTTGGGCGAAGCCGTTTCCGTTATTGGCTGACGAGTGTGAACTTGCTCTCCTCCCGACCCAAGGTCGGCTTCCCCAATAGTTCGGCAGGCCGCCCATGTTACACGTGCCGCTGTCATAGTAGTTATCCACGTGGCCGTTGACGTCGATCGGAAATTTCGAGCACGCTGGACAGTAGTCCTCAACAATTTGCGGGTAATAGGTGTTTTGGTCATTGGGGTCAACGTAGAGCAACTGGTCGTTGCAGGCGTACGGCCCGCCGCCGATGTGCGGATTGGGATACACAGCAACATCTCCTGTGCTGAGCGGGTTGGTGCAGGCGCCGGTGACCACGGAAATCGTATAGTACGTATTGAGATTGGTCGCTCCTGGCGGTGTGTGGATGTTGCCGAGGCAATGCTTGTCCGCTTTGTTGGTATGAGCCAGGGTTCCGCCGCTAGTTAGGCCGGTACCATTCGTGTTGGTTTGCGAAGAAAACAAGGGCTTGAGTGTGACGGGGGTGAAAACGCAGGTGTCTTTGTTGAACGTCCAATAGCCGTTTGCAGGACCTCCGCTGCAGGCGCTTTCATACACCTTGATGTAAGCGGTGTTTTCTATTACCCCGGTCACTTTCCACGGCGTTGGGAGGTTGAAGGTGCCCTTGACGGGCGGAGTGCTGGCATTCCAGTCGGCCTCGATCGAGGAGTATGTGTCAGGCAACATGTCCGGCCGGACCAACGCCACGTCGTACTGTCCCGAACCAACGGGGTTGCCGTCGGCGTAATTGAACGTGTAGGTGTTGGTCGCCCCTATGACATTCACAGCTAGGGGGGCATCGGTTCCGGTGGGTCCGTTAATGGTAATCACGACGCTGTTATTGACAAGGTCCGCACTTTGGATGATCACCGACGCCAAGGTTAGGTTAACCGTATCATCCACATAGAAGTCCCCGTCGGGAGTCGACCAATTTGCCTCGAAATAGTCGTTCGTGGCATGCGGGTTGCTGCTCGTCCAGGTGTAATAGATCACGGCGAATAGGAACGGCACACCCGGACAATCGCCATTGCCAAGATATCCGCTCACGATTCCGGTCGCGGTAACACCATAAGTCGGGGCCGTGGTTACGGTCCAACTTCCGGTTGAGATCTCGGTGCAGGTTATTGGGTTGTATTCGACCCAGCCATCGACCAGTATTTGCACTTGTGGGAGCACAGTAAACGCTAGGCCACTCTGCTGGTTCAGCGACTGGGATGTTGCGATGCGGCCGGTTCTCCGGTTAGTAGCCTGTCGATTTGTTGTCGAAGCAGCGGCAGCATTGCCGGACACGGTGAAGATACACAGGAGGACAAGCAATACGCTTGGCCGGCGGGTGAGAGATTGCGAACTAATCACGTTCCACCTCCGATTTGAGTTTCGTCGACAGGTTGGTTGCCCGGCATGAAGGACTGGAGTAGGGGAAGCACCCGGCATATCTGGCCCCCGAGTTTGTACGTACCGAAAGAACCGAAGCACTACGGAGAAATCTACTCACTGGAACCCCGACTAAATGTTGTTCCGCATCCGCTATTGTGCATTGCAGACTCTTGCCCATGGCTTTGGAACAAAGCGGAGAATTTGTACAACTCAACCCGGTGCTCCGGAACTCCAAGCCTCATTCAAGCCTGTAGCTTGGACCATGGAGGAAGTCCCTCGCTACCTCCGCAGCGTCCTCCTTTTCCCCGTCCACAGCGTAGTTCATCTTGCGCATGTCCTCGGCGGTAATGCTGCCGCCCAGCCGGTCGAACGCCGCTCTGGCCGGCGGACACTCGTGAAAGACCTGGGGGCGAACAATCGGCACGGCATCATAGGGAGGAAAGTAGTGTTGGTCGTCGTCGAGCACGACAAATCCCAGCGCCGCAATCAAGCCGTCGGTATTGTTGCCCGCCACCACGTCCACAGATTTGTTTTGCAAGGCACGATAGAGCAGACCTAAATCCATTACCCGTGGGGCTTCGGCAAATTTCAGCCCGTAGGTGCTGACCAAGCCTTTATATCCGTCTGGGCGTTCGAGAAATTCGTATCCCACTCCAAGTCGTAGATTCAGGGCGGCACTGGCCAGTTGCGACAGTGTTGTCACCTTGAGGCGGCGCGCGTCATCCCCTCGCATCACCATGGCGAAGCTGTTGTTGAACCCAAGCGGCGGCATGACCTCGAGATTGAACTGGCGTTGGTAGGCATCCTTCACTTGTTGATACACGCTCTGGGAATCGCCCGAGGGATGCGCTTTCAGGATGGCGGCGAGTGCGGTGCCGGTGTACTCGACGTACATGTCAATGCGTCCGGCGAGCAAGGCCTGGTGACAAATGTAGGTTCCGGCCAGATAGAAGCGTCCCTCGATCGGCTGGCGGCATACACTCCCCAGCAATTGCACCAGCAATTCGCCCAGGACAAGTTGTTCGGTGAAGTTCTTCGAGCCGACGGTGATCGCGCTCTTACGCGGCATGCAGCCGGTAGCGGAGAGCAGAGCAAGTCCGGCCAGGAAGCAACGGCGGTCCATGTCAATGGATCCTGCGAACCATCAGCTTTTCGAACCCGCTCAGGAGCAGGTCCGCCGACAATGCCATGAGGGCCGCGGGGATGGCACCGGCCAGAATCACTCCATTGTCGACCATGGCGATGCCGCGGAAGATGAACTCGCCCAGTCCGCCCGCGCCAATGGCAGCCGCGATGGTGGCAACGCCGATGGTAATCACAGCAGCCACGCGAATGCCCGCCAGCATCACCGGCAGCGCCAGCGGGAGTTCCACATGCCACAGCATCTGGCCCGACGTGAGGCCCATGGCAATCGCCGCTTCCCGCACGGGCGCGCTGATGCCGGCAATCCCCACGTAGGTATTGCGAACTACGGGTAGCAGTGCATAGAGAGCGAGCGCGATGATTGCCAAACGGTCAGCGCGCGCGCCTAGCCATGGCAGCGGGAGCAGTAATCCGAAGAGAGCCAGACTGGGGATCGTCTGGACTACGTTGGTACTGCCCAGCACAACCGCTTTCCATTTTGGACGACGCGTCAGCAGAATCCCCAGCGGCACTCCAATCAGGATAGCCAGCAGCATCGAAATTCCAACCAGCCAAAGGTGTTCGGCGGTCAGAGTTGCCACTTCGCGTTTATGGCTTAGCAGGAAATTCAAACGATTTCACGCACCTTTGACCTGAAGAAGTCGAGAACCTGCCAGTCACCGTTTGCACACCCACCCGAGAGGATACATCAGCGGGCAAGTCGCAGTGTTACCATGCTGCGTTGGCATCGAGCCTGGGTTCCATGGCACTGCGACGTTGTCGCGAACGCTCAGAATGCGCTTCCCAAGAGCTTTTCCCTCGATTCGACTGTTATCATGAAGGACAAGAGTCCCAGCCCGATGTCATCCCCCATACAACAGCCTGCGGCACCTGCCTCCGTCGATAGTTACCTGCTGGAGGTGGCGGACGCCGTAAACCGGACGCTTGATTTGAACACTCTGCTGCAACGGGTGGCAGAGATGCTGAAGAGGGTCATCGATTACGAAATTTTTGCCATCCTGCTGCTGAACGAGAAAACGCAAGAGCTGCGAGTTCGCTTCCAGGTCGGCCATCCTCCCGAGGTGGCGGAACGCATTCGCATCAAGGTTGGACAAGGCGTTACCGGACAAGCCGTGCAACGCCGCGAGGCGGTGCTGGTCAACGACGTGGCCGCCGAGCAAAACTTCATTAATTCTGCACCGGGTGTGCGGTCCGAGTTGGCCGCGCCCCTTATCGCCAAGAACAAGGTGATCGGCGTTATTGACGTGGAAGCGGCACAACCGGGCGCGTTTACCGAGGAACACAAACGCCTGTTGACCTTGTTCGCCTCGCGTATCGCCAGCGGGATTGAGAACGCGCGCCTGTATACCCGGGTTTCGCGCCAGGCGCGGCAGTTGACCCTGCTGACCGAGATCAGCCGCGAATTGACCTCCATCCTTAACGTTGATCAACTGCTGAAGCGGATTGCCGAACTGGTGACTCGCATCATCGACTACCAGATGTTTTCCATCCTGCTGCTCGATCCGAGCGGGACTCTGTTGCAGCATCGCTTCTCTTTGCGCTTCAACGAAAGCGTGAAACTCAAGCACGAGATCCCCCTCGGCGTGGGCCTGGTCGGATATGCCGCGCAGCACAAGCAGGCGATCCTGGTGCCCGACGTGAGCAAGGACCCTCGCTACATCAAAGCCAATCCGGAGACGCGGTCGGAACTTTGTATTCCTCTGATCTACAAAGACAATGTAATCGGTGTTCTCGATATCGAACACACCCGCCGCGGGTACTTCACCGAAGACCACCTGAGCACCATGACCACAATGGCGGCACAGGTGGCAATTGCCATCGAGAACGCGACCTTGTATGAGCGCATCGCTCGGCAAGAGAAACGGCTGGAACAGGACCTGGCCCTGGCCCGAGAGCTGCAGTTTCGGCTACTGCCGCAGAAACTGCCGGTATTCCGTCATGCTGAAGTTGCTTCCCGTTTTGCTCCGGCGCGCCAGATCGGCGGTGACCTTTACGACTTTTTGGAGTACAGCGGAGAGGGCGTGACCGCCATCGCCGTCGGCGACGTAAGCGGTAAAGGCGCGCCTGCCGCCATTTATGCTGCACTGGTCAGCGGCATTGCGCGCTCGATGGCCAACGAAGAGCCTGGTGCCGCGGCCATGCTGGAAGCCATCAATCTGTCGCTCTCGGAGCGCCCGATCGAGGGGCAGTACGTCTCTATGATCTACGCTATCTGGGACGACAACCAGCAACTACTGCAGATCGCAAACTCAGGCTTGCCCCGGCCCTTACACTTTCACAAAGGTAAGCTGGAGGAAATTCAAGTTACTGGCCTACCGATTGGTCTATTTCCCAATGCCACCTACGACGAACTGAACCTTCGCGGCCGCCCAGGAGATGTGTTCCTTTTCTTCAGCGATGGCATCCTCGACGCTACCAGCTCAGAGGGAGAGATGTTCGGCCGCCATCGTCTTGAGAAAATCACGCGAGACCATGCCCAGCGCAGCGCGGAAGAAATCGTCGACGCCGTTTTCAGGGCAGTCTCCAGCCATGCGGAAGGCGTTGAGACCTTCGATGATCAGACCATCGTGGCCATCAAGGTGAAAGGACCGGCCGCCAAAAAGTGAAAGCCGACCGCTCGCCAGAACGTCCGCCCGCGTTCACCTACAGACGAGACAAGCGCCTCCTGCGCAAATCCAACGTTGAGTTGCACGCAGACGACGTGCCTCTCTCCAGGCTGGCGCGGCTCTACGACACCCCACTCTACGTGTACTCGGGTTCGACCATCCGCCAACGCTTCCAGCAGTTCGACAAGGTGTTTGACACCTGCGAGCACACCATTTGTTACTCGGTGAAGGCGAATTCGAATCTTTCGATCTTGCGCCTGCTTGCCCGTCTGGGCGCAGGATTCGACATCGTTTCCGGGGGAGAGCTGCAGCGAGTGGCCGAAGCCAGCGGCAAAATCAAATCAAAAGTGGTGTTTTCCGGGGTGGGCAAGCTGTCCCACGAAATTGATCTCGCACTTCATTCCGGCATCTTGCTGTTCAATGTCGAGAGCGCCAGTGAGATGGAATTACTATGGGAGCGCGCGACGCATCTACGCAAGTCAGCTGCTTTCGCGGTGCGGATAAATCCCGGGGTCGCAACCGATACCCACCCTTACATTTCCACGGGACTGCACCAACACAAGTTTGGTGTGCCTTGGCGTGACGCGGCAGCGCTCTACCGTCGGGGAGCCGAGAATCGATATCTGAAACCGGCTGGCGTCAGCGTTCACATCGGTTCACAGATAACGGATGTGGCCCCTTTTGGCGAAGCGATGGAGCGTGTGGCTTCGCTGGCGAGTTGGTTACGGACTGAGGGGTACGATATCCGCTACGTCGATGCTGGTGGCGGGCTCGGCATCGATTACGAACACAGTCTGGAAACCAATTTTGCCGAGCAAGTCAAACCATACGCGAAGGGGCTTCTTGGACCGCTGAAAGGTCTCGGCATGCACCTACTGCTGGAACCTGGCCGCGCCATCGTGGGTCCAGCCGGGGCCCTGCTCACGCGCGTCGTCTATCGCAAACGCAATAACGGCAAGCAGTTCATCGTCGTGGATGCGGCCATGAACGACCTGCTCCGCCCTTCGCTCTACGGTGCCTATCACGACATCGTTCCGGTTGTCAGGCGAAACAACCGAGACACGGAAACGGTTGACGTGGTTGGGCCGGTGTGCGAAACCGGAGACTTCCTGGCTCGCGACCGTGAACTGCCTACCCTGCAGGAAGGCGAGCTAATGACGGTCCTCGATACAGGCGCCTACGGCATGTCGCTGGCTTCCAATTACAACAGCCGTCCCCGGCCAGCTGAGGTGTTGGTGGACGGCAAACGTGTCAGGCTAGTGCGCAGGCGCGAGTCTTTCGGCGAAATGTTGGCACCTGAGCGCATCTAATCACCCCCACAATAGTTTTACCGGATATAACTCTCTTGATTCCACGATTTTGCCGATTGCGTTTGGCAGCAGGTTGTCCTATGCTCGCTTTCCACTGGAGATTGCATGCAACCAAATAAGTACGACGCAGCCACTTCCACTGCGGTCTGTCTCTGGTGTTATTCCCAATATCTCAAAAGCACAAGCCGGGCTCGTGACGGGCAGACGTTTTGCTCCAGGAAATGTGAATTGATTGGACGTTCCTGGTTGGAAGACAGCTTGAAACCCGAAAACGAATAACCGAAGGCGCGGCCCCTCAGCCGCGCCTTTTCTTCCCAATCTCACTTAGGCTCCAGCGTGATCCAGAATCGATTTATCTGGCTTGCGGCATTGCCTGCACAGCGGGTCAGGATGCGGTATCGTATTTTGACGACGCGCTGACCAAGCCTCGGAGTTTTGGGTTTAATGCGGAACAAGGTGCGACTTTACCAACTTCTCTGTTTGCCGCGGATCTTCGCCATCACCCTACTCGTCACATCGCTGCTGGTATGCCGGTGCGTTGGCCAGACCAAATTCGAGGAACGCGACGAGGAGCAACTGGTCAAGTTGATCAATGAGGAGCGCGCCAGCCAGGGACTTCCTGCGCTTGAGGTTGACCAGCGCCTCACCCAGGCCGCTCGTAAACATACTGAGCTGATGGCGCAACATAAGGTGCTTTCACACCAATTCGACGGAGAGCCCATTTTGGAGGTCCGCTTTGCCGATGAGAACCTGCGCTCGGAGCGGCAAGCCGAGAACATTAACCTCAGCAAAGACCTGGCCTCCGCTGACAAAGGGTTGCTACACTCGCCCGCGAATCGTGCCAACATCATGAATCCCGACTACAACGTAGTGGGAGTCGCGGTCCTACGAAGCGGCGATCAGGTATATGTAACTGAGGATTTCGCTCGCCGGGTGGCGTCCTATTCCGAGCCGGAGGCGGATGCCGTCCTGCAACGTGCCGTCGAGAGCTTTGCCACCACCCAGGGTCTGCCGACGCCAGTGCGTAAGCCGCAATCAGAGCTGCGGCATATAGCCTGCGACATGGCCCTCAACGACTCCATACAGAGCAAGAAGGTGGCCGACCTCCCTGGAGTTCAGGGATTTGCTACTTGGACGACGGCTGACCCGGAGCAACTTCCCAGCAAGGCCAAAGAATTGTTGTCGCATCCGATCTCCTCGGGCTACTCGCTGGGAGCGTGTTTTGCTCCCAGCGTGAGCCAGCCGGGAGGGATTTATTGGGTAGTAATGGTCGTTTATTGATCCCGAACCGACTTGGTCTTGCTGGATCTGCTTTTGAATTTTCCCCCGTTTAGCGGCTTGATCGGCGGCCGCGACTCTGTGCTAATCTCGCCTGCGAGGATGGAGCAGCAGGCAAAAATCTATGTGGGCACCGCGGGCTGGTCGTACAAAGACTGGGAAGGCATCGTTTATCCCGCGCAGATCAAGAAATCGCTACATCCGGTGGAATATCTGGCGCGTTTCCTCGACGTAATCGAGATCAACACCTCGTTCTACGGCCACATCAAACCGGAGTGGGGCAAACTGTGGTGCCGCAAATCGCGTGCCGTGAATCCCCAGTTCATGTTCACCGCGAAACTGAACAAGGCGTTTACCCACTCGCCGATCGCCGTCGTGGAGAGCACATCCTCGGAAACCATTGTTGCCGGCCCTGAAGACGAACAACTGGCCAAGGACGGTCTTGACTCCATCGCCGCCGAAGATATGCTCGGGGCGGTCCTCGCGCAGTTTCCCATCTCATTCAAGAACACCAATCCAAACCGCGACTACCTTGAAAGCGTAGTCGAGAAATTCAAGCAATACCCTCTGGTGGTGGAAGTGCGGCACAACAGTTGGACCAATGAGGGGACCCTGCGCTACTTTGCCGAAAGAGGAGTGGCCTTCTGCAACATCGACCAGCCGCGCCTGGGAAAAGCGATTGCTCCCACCGAACATGTGACCGCGGCGTTTGCTTACGTGCGCCTGCACGGTCGCAATTACGATCAATGGTTCGACAGCGATTCGCGCAACGACCGCTACAACTATCTCTATACCGGTCCCGAATTGCAGGGTTGGAAGACGCGCATTGATACCATCGCCACCAAAGCAAAGAAGACCTTTGTGATCGCCAACAATCACTTTGAAGGCAAGGCGGCTGTGAACGCTCTGCAGTTGAAACACATGCTGACGGGAAAGGCGGTCAATGTCCCCGACACTCTGTTGAAAAAGTATTGGGAACTGGGAGAGATTGCCGCGCCGAGCGAAGATTCCCGCCGCACATAGCGCACTGCGTGGCTAACTCTTCGCACCACCGCGAGTTGTACTTGCCACTGAATTCCTGCAACTGGTAAGCATTCACCAAATCGTAACGGAACCTTTCGAAAGTTCGCACGTATATAGCTGCAGAACATGATCCGGTGAAGCCGCAGGGCACGCCGGGCGCAACCTCAGGGGTCCCAAATTAACGCAATTTCGATTGTCGAGGTGGAACCCGCTGTTCAAGGAGACACTATGGACGCCAAATACAACCGGCTGATCGACAACGGTGCGATTCGCCTCACTCTCACTGCGGTAGCGTTTGCGCTCTGGATTGCCATGGCCGTGGGTTTGATGGAACTAGCGGTAAAGATCTAGCTGCAACAACCCCTACCTGACTACCCGCCACAAACCGCGACAACACGTCGCGAATTGAAACCCCGCTTCCGCTGAGCGGGGTTTCGCCTTTTGTTGCCGACCGAAACGGGTTGACAGAGCGGTTGATCTGAACCATGATTTTCGAGCGAATAGGAGGTTACATGGGGCGCGAACTTCTGTGCACAATTCGTTCCGGCGGGAAAGAAGCCAGCGGCAAGGCCCTGCTCGAAACCAGTGAGATTATCTTTCGCGGCGATTTGCGCTTGAAGATCCCATTCGGGTCGCTAAAGTCCGTGGTCGCGCACGATGGCGAGCTTCATCTCAAATGGCCCGACGGCTCGGCTATTTTTCAGCTTGGTGACCACGCCGAAAAATGGGCGCATAAGATTCTTCACCCCAAGAGCACAGCAGAGAAACTCGGAATCAAGCCGGGGTTGATTGTCTCGGCGTTCGCCATCGCTGACGAGAACTTCATCAAGGATCTTCGCGCCCTGGCAAAGTTGTTCTCCGATACGAAAGCGTTGAGCAATTCGGATCTCATCTTTTTCGGTGCAGCCAAGACCGCCCAACTTGCGCGCGCAACGAAGCTGATTTCATCACTGGCCAGCGCGGGCGCGCTATGGGTCGTCTATCCCAAAGGCAAGCAGGAGATTACCGAACTGCAGGTGATAGAAGCAGGGAGGCAAGCGGGATTAGTGGATGTTAAGGTGGTGAGTTTTTCCGCGATCCACACTGCATTGAAATTTGTGCGGCCCAGGACCAAACGATGAAGCAGTTTCAGAGTTGACGTAGGCCGGGTAGAGCCAGCCTTCAGGCTGGCGTCGAAGATCGCACCACACTATAAGGCTTGAGCCGCTACGGTCATTTCTCAATGACCGTAGCGGCTCAAGCAGTTCGATTGTCCGACAGCAACGCGGCGCTCAAGCGCCGCTCTACCTGTAACTCGCTGCCTCAAATTCAGCGTCGCGTTACGCGCGTTTGGTATCCACTTCGCGAAGACGGGCGGCCTTGCCCCGCAGCGCGCGCAGATAATACAGCTTGGCGCGACGAACGTGCGCCGAACGCAGCACTTCGATCTTGTCGATGACCTTCGAATGGATGGGAAAGATGCGCTCGACGCCCTGGCCAAAGCTCATCTTGCGCACGGTGAAGCTGGGCTGATCTCCGTGACTCTTGGAAATGACGACCCCTTCAAACGCCTGCAAGCGCTCCTTGTCGCCTTCCTTGATCTTGACGTGGACCCGAACGGTGTCGCCGGGCTTAAAGTCGGGCAGATCGGTGCGCCGCGTCTTGGCGAGAAGCCGGTCAATGATAGGTGAATTATTCGACATTGTTTTTTCCCTTCCGTGTCACGCCTCGCGGCGGCAAAAATAGCAGCTAGCCATTGGCAACTAGCAATTAGCAACTAGCAATCTTGTCATCCGAGCAATTCGAAGGACCTATTACTGAAATCACTCCTGTTGGACTTCACGCTCTTCCCTGCTCAGCCTTAATTTCGGCCAGCAGTTTGCGGTCCTCTTTGCTCAGCTCGGCATCGCGCAACAAATCAGGACGATTGCGCCATGTCTTTTGCAACGCGCTACGGCGCCGCCATTTGCGAATCTCATCGTGGTCCCCGTTCACCAGCACCTCGGGAACCTGCATCCCGCGAAACTCCGCCGGCCGCGTGTAGTGCGGATAATCCAGCAGTCCGCCCGACCCGCACGTCGAACTCGGCGGCTGGCCTGAAATCTTTTCCCGTTTCTCCTCAACCGACGCCGTAAACGACTCTTGCTGCGTCGATGCCGCATTGCCGAGCGCGCCGGGAAGCAGCCGCGTCGTGGTATCGACGATAATAGCCGCGCCCAACTCTCCACCGCTCAATACAAAATCGCCAACCGAGATCTCACGATCGGCAAGGTGCTGGCTCACCCGCTCATCCACACCTTCGTAACGCCCGCAGATAAGCACCACGCGTTCGCGTGTCGTCAGGTCCTGCGCCACCGCCTGGGAGAACAACTCACCCTGCGGCGACAGCAACACCACCGTCTCGCGCACATCGTCACCCATCCGCTCGTCACGCGGCAACACACTAAGCGATTCCAGACATTCGAAGATAGGCTCAGGCTTTAGCACCATGCCCTCGCCACCGCCGAATGGCCGATCGTCCACCGTGCGATGCCGATCGTGCGTGAACGCCCGCAGATCGTGAATACCGATTTCAATGAGTCCGGCTTCGCGCGCCTTGCGCACAATGCCGTAATCCAGCGGCCCACGAAAAAAGTCCGGAAAAATCGTCAGGATCTCGAACTTCATTCGGGCCTCCCCACTCGCGCCCTGGGCGCTTGGGGACTTAACCTATCTCCTGCGTTTGCGGCGAACGCCCGCCGACCGCGCTTCGTCGGCCTCAGTCTTCTGCCGCTGCTTCTCTTCCCCACTCAGGGGCGCGTCCAGCGCCAGCAGTCCCTCGGGCAACTCCATCTCGATCCGCCGCCGCTCGAAATCGACGGACTTCAGAAACTCCTCGGCGTAGGGAAGCAAAATTTCCTGCTCCGCGCCAATTTTCGCTCGCACAACCAGCAGAGGGGCCTCACCGGCGCCGAACTGAATGTCGCTGACCGTCCCCAGCAGTAGCTGCCCGTCGGCATTCCTTATCCAAACCTCGCAGCCGACAACCTCGCTCACATACGCAGCGCCCTGTTCCAACTCCGCGCGCTGCTCGGCCGGAAGCTGCAATTCCATTCCCACTAGCTGCTCGGCATCGCTGATACTCTCGACGCCGGTAAACTTCAGCACCACGCCACCCTTGTGAAACCAGTGCTCTTCAACTTGCAGCTCACGGCGGCTGCCGTCTGCTGCTAAGCCTGACAATTGCCGGCGCTGCTGGAAGCGCTCAGGAAAATCCGTGTGCAACTCCGCCATAACTTCGCCGCGCCGGCCTTGCGGACCCAGCACACGAGCGATCGTAATGAAGTCGCCGGCTATTCCACGATCTCCAACTGATAGCGCTTGCGAGTGCGCAAGCTGGCCGCATTCACAATGGTTCGCAGACTTCGGGCCATGCGCCCCTGACGGCCAATGACCCGCCCCAGGTCGGTCTCGGCCACAATCAGTTCCAGCACCGTCTGCCCGCCCTCTTCGAAGGCTTCAACGGTCACCTCGTCAGGCGCTTCCACTACGGCCTTGGCAAGATGCTCCACCAACGCAACCATGTTAACGGCGCTTGTCATAGTCAGGCGGCTCCCGATATTTGAGGTTAGCTTCGAACCGCAGCTTAAGCAGCGGCAGTCGGAGCGGGCTCACTGCTAGCGGCGGCCTTGTCCACCAGCTTCTTTACGCGGTCAGACAACTGCGCGCCTTTGCTGGTCCAATATGCAATACGCTCGCGCTTCAATTCCACGCTGGCGGGATTGGTACGCGGATTATAGGTGCCGACCACTTCCACCGAGCGGCCATCGCGCGCCCGATCTTTCTCGATTACCACAATGCGGTAGTAAGGCTGTTTGCGCGCACCGCGGCGCGAAAGGCGAATCATCAACACAGAAGCTGCTCCCTCTTTCCTGCTCGTCAATGTCCACACGTGTACGCATTCCCTCCCCAAGCTAGAACAGCGGATTTAGTTGGGAGCGCTGGGAAGCGCCGGTGGCACAAATTCCCTACAGGCGAGAAAATCGAAGTCGCCGATGGCGCGCGTTCACGCCTATCGGACGGGTGCTCCAGCGAACGACATCTCCGCTCCACACCCCAACGAACGCAGCATGGCGTTCCTTGGACCCCCGCTACTTACACCCCGTCAAGCCAATGCTTGCCAAGGTCCCGCTACTGGAGGCAAAGACCTATTATTGCTGATCGTTACGCTGTTTGGCAAGCGGGAGGTCGTTCCGGTGGTGTCCTAATTTGATTAGCACAGGACCATCGCTCCTGGTAGCGGCTGGTTCCCGATCCGCATGTCCCGATCTAGAGTTACGTCCGGAACAGCCGACGATCCGCGAACGATCTTGGTTTGTGGACACTTGCGCGTTTGTCGTTCCTAATCCGCGAAAATCAGCAGCGAGGAAGCCAGTTGGGCGATTTGGGCGTTTCTCGTCAGCTTGACCGCACCCCGGCGCCCTGCCACGCTTCCAGCTGGCTCGTCATCCGTGATTCTTAACGACAGCCGGGTAGATCGCCGCAGAAGCTTGCTATCCTTGGACTGTGAATCCGCCGGACGATTCAGCGCGCCCTCAGTGGTTGCACACAGGCGTTCTCTAAACCGATTGATGCCATTGCTGCCGGTCATGCCTCCTTTGCGACTTCTTCCCTCGATCCTCGTCCATTTTGTATTGACGATCGTCGCCGCTGGGCAGATCGGGTACGCCCTGCCCGTTACGCTCCATTCATGCTCAGTGCCTGGGGTTAAGAGGAGCGCGCGATGCGGCGCCATCGAAGTCCAGGAGGATCCGGACCGGCCTGGGTCGCGCAAACTCGAAATACACTTCGCAGTGATTCCGCCAGCTAGCGGCCACGCCCGTGCGGATCCAATCGTCCCACTGCTCGGTGGACCGGGGGAATCTGCCATCGAGTCCGGACAGTATTTTGTGGAGCGTTTAGGCCAGATGCTGAACGACCGCGATCTACTGCTGGTTGACCAGCGGGGCACCGGAAAATCCAATGCGCTGCGCTGTCACTTCTTCTCACCTGACAATCCTGCTGAGAGTCTGCAGTATCTGTTTCCGCCGGCTCGTGTCGAGAGCTGTGCGAAGGAGCTGGCCACGCATGCCGAGTTAACGCAATACTCGTACCAGCGGTTCGCGGACGATCTCGAAAAAGTGCGCCAAAACTCTCGGTTACGGGCCGCTAAATCTGTTTGCCGGATCTTACGGCACGCGAGCAGCGCAGGTATTCGTAAGAGCGTACCCCAGCAGCGTTCGGACCACCTACCTCGGAAGCGTCGTGCCCATTGACATTGCGATGCCGTTGCCTTTCGCAAAAGCTGAACAATCGATGCTGGAGCGTACGTTAGATGCCTGTGAGTCTGATGCGTCGTGCCACTCTGCTTTCCCTCACCTGCGTGATGAGTTCTCACAGATCGCGGACCAACTAGCATCAGGTCGCGTCTTTGTCAAAGTTTCCGGTCATGCAGAGGCGGTGGCATTGCCCGAAGGCCGTGTCGCTGAATGGTTTCGTTCGTTGCTATACAGGCCGTCGAGTTCGGCGCGCGTGCCTTGGCTAATTGATCAAGCGAGTAAAGGCGATTGGAGCCCGATTGTGAACGGGATTCTCGACGACGCGCGGGATGCAGACACTGATCTAAGCCTCGGGCTGCTGCTGTCCATCACGTGTAGCGATGACGTGCCGTCTGTACGTGAGCAGGACGTTGCGGCTGCGACTCGCAATACGTTCCTCGGCGACTGGCGTTTGCGGTAACAGCAGGCTGCGTGCAAGCTGTGGCCGCACTCTGTCGCTCCAGCGAGCCACCGCCAACCGATACACACACAGCTACCAACGATGTTTGTGTCGGGTGACTCCGATGGTGGGACCCCTCTCTGCTTCACCGAGCACGCAGCGCCCGGCTTTCGGAACCGTGTCGAAGTGATCATGAGCAATCACGGTCACACCGAGTGGGCGCCATGCATCGAGACGCTATACCGGCGTTTCCTGGATCAAGGCTCCGTTCGGGGGCTCGATGCTTCCGCGTGCTCAAAGCTCTCACGTCCGCCGTTCAAGACCGAATAGCGCATCAAGGCGCAGTGTGTGGGCATACCAGTCCGGGACGGCCCGGTGATCCGGAAACCAAATCCACGTGAGCGAGAAGTCGGCAAACCTTCCCTAACCCAGACTGCGAGAAGAGTTGGCCGTCTGCTCGGGAACTATCGTCAGGCCTTGGGGACGGCGATGTTGGTGATAAGGGATTCTTATGCGCCTCCGCTCCGTCGCTTGAGTCCAAAGGGCTGGCCATGCATCCAGGTAGGCATGGCAAACTTGACGGAATTCAGCCTGGCTGAGGCCATTGCAGTTCTCAGCCGCACTCCCGCAACCCTAAATGCGCTGTTGCGCGGGCTCCCCAACGTGTGGGTGCGCTGCAACGAAGGAAAGGACACCTGGAACGCGTTCGACATCGTGGGCCACCTCATCTCCGGGGAGCGCACCGACTGGATGCCGCGGGTGAGGATCATGCTGGAGAACGGCGAAGCGCGGCCATTTGACCCCTTTGACCGCCTTGCACAGTTGAAAGAGAGTCAAGACAAGTCTCTGGAGCAGCTCTTGGACGAGTTCGCCCGCCTGCGAACGGAGAACCTAGCTGCGCTGCAGGCACTGAATTTACAGCACGAAGACTTGACCCGGCGCGGAAGGCATCCAGCCCTGGGAGTGGTAACGCTATCGGAACTTCTGGCGACATGGGCCGTTCACGACCTCACTCATGTGCATCAACTATCCCGAGTGATGGCACACCAGTATCGTGACGCAGTCGGCCCTTGGAGCTCCTATCTGGGCGTGCTGCAGTGTACTGGTCATAGCGCTCCATAGGCAAACGAGCTCAGTTGGCGCTTCTGCTGCGATAGGCGCGACGTTACTTTGCCCGCCGCCCGGCTCGTCGGATTGGGGCTAGCTCCCGAATGGTCGGCCACTCGGAGGTACTCCACTTTGACGGTTTGTCGGCAAGTCGTGGAAGTGGTTTTCATCGGATTAGTACCGGGA
>CAVSLE010000020.1:0-510172 GCA_963728805.1 uncultured Acidobacteriaceae bacterium | reverse complement strand
CCTTTCACGGCGGTAACACGGGTTCAAATCCCGTCGGGGACGCCAAATCTGGCCATAGTCTGTGAACGCGGATTTGTTCAAAAGAAGCGCCACTTGCTTGATTGACATCCCCGAGCAGTCCAGAGTAAATTTTCAACGCCCTTACTTGAGTCGAGATGTAGTTGACCACCTGCACATTCAAGATGTCAGAGGTCCGCATCGGAACCCGCCTATTCAATCGAAAAACACTTGGGGAGAAAAATGAAGCTTTTGCGAATGCTCGGATTCGCTACAGGAGTGCTGTTGGCTGCCGCAGGCATGGCCAGCGCACAATCGTGGCAGCCTTTGACCCACCAACCTAGTTTTACTGCTGGTCATGCTCTTCTGCTTACCGATGGAACGGTGATGGTCCATCACGAGGACCCAAATGACGGCTTTTCGGATTGGTGGAAGTTAACTCCAGATATCAATGGCAGCTACGTGAACGGAACGTGGACCCAGCTTGCCTCCCTGTCGTCTGACTACGGTCCGCTATTTTTTGCTTCAGCGGTGCTGTCCGACGGCCGAGTGATCATTGAGGGCGGCGAACAGAACTTTGCGCAATATGTCTGGACCAACAAGGGCGCAATCTATAACCCGATAACGAATGTGTGGACGCCGGTTAGCCCGCCCAGCGGCTGGACCAGCATTGGTGATGCACAGAGCGTCGTCCTGACCAACGGGACATTCATGGTGGCCAATTGCTGCACTGAACAGCAGGCATTGCTGAATGCATCGACCCTGACGTGGACCCCCACCGGTTCCGGCAAGTTCGATGAGAACGACGAGGAAGGATGGAATTTACTCCCCGGGGGCAAGGTACTGACGGTCGATGCTTACACCAACATTGGGGACCCCAATGGCAAGAACTCCGAAATCTACAATCCCACGACTGGCTCGTGGACCAGCGCGGGCAGCACAATCGTGCAACTCTGGGATTCCCACGGCTCCTATGAAGTTGGTCCTGCGGTGTTGCGGCCCGACGGCACGGTCTTTGCCACTGGAGCGAACGGCGCCGGCGCCGGTCACACCTCGATTTACAACTCCGGCAACGGTAGCTGGACTCCTGGTCCCGACTTTCCTGGCAATTTGGACGTTGCCGATGGCCCAGCGGCATTGCTGCCCGACGGCAACGTGCTGGTGAGTGCGAGTCCGGGCATATTTCTCAACGGCACAGTTTTCTTCGAATGGGACGGCTCAAACTTGAATCCGGTCCCGGCTACACCAAATTCTCCAGGCAATTCGTCCTGGTACGGTCGAATGCTGGTGTTGCCAACCGGTCAAGTCCTGTACACCGATGGCAGCAGCGACGTCGAAATCTACACCCCCGCCGGAACCGCCAATCCCAATTGGGCACCCTCGGCGCTCCTCAGCATAAGCTCGCCGATCATTAGCCGCGGGAGCACCATCATGCTCAGCGGTCGGAAGTTCAACGGCTTTTCGCAGGCGAATGCCTATGGCGACGATGCCCAGGCCGCCAGCAATTATCCAATTGTTCGTCTTACCAATGTGAGCACCGGACACGTTTTTTACTGCCGCACACACGACCATAGCACCATGGCAGTTGCCTACCAAGGCCCGGCATTCACCCACGTTGATATACCGGCCAACATGGAAACAGGGCAGACCCACCTGGAAGTGATTGCCAATGGCATTGCGTCCCCCAAATACAACATTGGGGTACGGTAGCGAATCTGCCGCAAACTAAAAGCGCCACGTTCTCTTAACCGAGGACGTGGCGCTTTGCATTGGGCGATGATTCGCTCAGTCTCCGTGGCTTCTACCATGGACCTTTCCTTCCTGGTTGCGGATGCTCAACGCATTCCGGGCTGTGGGGGCGGAAGAAACAATTAACTTCCAGCCAATCCTGATTGTTTGGCCCAGAGATTCGTTCGCGCCACTGGTCTTGAATGGCCTTTATTTGTGCGGGGTTCATTTGCCAAGACAACGGAGGATCATTACCTTGAAATTCGAAGGTGGCCAGGCGGATCTTTGCGTTCTGGTCTGACCATTGGGCCGCGAAACTCAAGACTGCTTCGCGGTCGCGAACCAACTGTCCCGTGTTGCGGACATTCAACAACGCCGACACGGGCTCCTCGGCTTGGTAAAACCAGCCTTTGTTGGTGGCACTTGGATTGGCGGCCCCCGCCGGAAACGATCGAATCTGGATAATCAACATGTGCGCCGTTCCGACGGAAGGACGTGCCAGCTGTCACAGGTCACGGTGATGTAGTCTCGATTTCGGCTTGGGGCCATAACGAGCCTCTATCGTGATATCCCGGTCGAATCCCTTACGGCCTGCTGAGGGACCTCCTCGGATCTGTGCTCTGTTTTCCAAAGCTATTGCCAAAGATGTGTAAACTTCCGCCTGTGATTTTGGACACAGAAAAAGAGATCGAAGGTAGCTACAATCAGCGGCGCGGCGCAAACAGGCTGAATCACGCATGGAGTCGTATCAAGCGAGAAAGTGTTCGGTCAAATCGGGCCAATGCAAGTCACCATTCATAAGGGCAGCCATGAAATAGGCGGTACCTGTATTCAGCTCTCATCGGGAAAGACAACGATTCTTCTCGATGTAGGTCTTCCTCTCAGCAAAGACAGCCGGCCTGTCGATGTCTCTCGCCTAGCGGTTGACGCCGTGCTTATCAGCCATCCTCATCAAGACCACTTCGGCCTGATGGCTTCACTGCCGCCCGGCACTCCGATCTACATGGGCAAGCTGGCCCGCAGGCTGATCGATGCCACGCAGGTATTCCTCGGCAAAGACAGATATGCGCTCGATTTCCGCGACTTCAAGGCATGGCAACCGTTTACCCTCGGCGAGTTCACGATTACTCCCCATCTCGTGGACCACTCCGCCGCCGATGCCTACGCCTTTCTTATCGAAGCCGAAGGCAAGCGCCTGTTCTACAGCGGCGATCTTCGCTCGCATGGCCGAAAGAAAGTGCTCTTCGAGAATCTCGTAAAGCGTCCGATTCGCGATATCGATGTGCTCTTCCTCGAAGGCACCATGCTCAATCGCAACAACGATCTTTTCCCGGACGAGAAGGCAGTCGAAGACAAAATTCTTGAGACGATCCAACAGCAGAAGAACATCTCTTTTCTGCTGTCATCCTCGCAGAACATCGATCGCATTGTCTCCGCATATCGGGCGTGCAAACGCGCTCACAAGCTCCTGGTCATAGACATTTACACCGCATGGGTACTCGAGCAGGTTCAGATGGTAAGCAGCAGGACGCCCTGTGTGGACAGGCAGGAGATTCGGGCTTACGTTTCTGGTCCTCAGTATGCGAAGTTGAAGGGCGACCCTGAGTATTTTGGCGATTTCAGCAAACGACTTTTCCGCCACCGAGTGATGCCTGAGGAACTAAGAGAGACTCCTGAAGCATTCCTCTACTTCGGCAGGATGCCCAGCTTTCGGCTCATCGATGAATTCAAGAACGCCGCCGCCCCTGTCAACGTGATCTACTCGCAGTGGCTCGGCTATCTCGACGGAAACTATCCCGGATATTTCGGCAGCGACAAGATATCTGCCTATCGCAGCGACTCAGCGATCAACTTCGTTTACGCGCACACAAGCGGACACGCGCCGGTTGACGATCTGCAGCGGTTGGCCAAGGCACTGAATCCCCGCAAGCTCGTCCCCATTCACACCGAGCACGGCGAAGACTTTTCCAAGATTTTTTCAAACGTAGTCACACTTAACGACGGTGAAAGGCTGGACTTATGACGCAAGTTTCTCACACCATCACGGATTTGCCTCAGAACGATATTGCTTTCGAGAGTGAGGTTTCGCAAAACCTGCGGGTATTGTCGAAGCAGTTACGGGAACTAGTTAAGAATGCCGAAAAGATTCAGTCGGAGGAGTTTCAGGTATTCAAACATGAGCTTTCACGCAAACTGCTGTGGCTGCGACCGTCCGTCAATCGGATCAGTGCAATCAGTTGCTGCGAAAAAACGCCGCAACTCGGGTTTAGTGGTGTTACGTCTGGCAAGCTTCAGGAGATTCTGGAGACGCAATTGTCACCGCCAGGACGCAAGACTCCTGAAAAAAAGCTGCAATCGTGGCTCATTCGGCAAGCATTGGAGTCGGGTGGAAGGGTGAAAGCGCTAGATCGCGTCTTGGTCGGCCAGTGGTGGTTTGTCTCAGACGAAATTGCATTAAACACTGCTTCAAGGAAAAAGCTGGTTGCTGACTTGCTTCTAGTGCGAGTCGATGCTGAGGGCCAGGCGACCCTCGTAAACGCGGAGCTTAAGTCTGAACGCTCAATGAAAACATTCAGACAGGTCATCGATTTTCGTGCGGCACTTGATGATCCTGCTCTCCAGAACGGGTGGAAGACATTCGCCAATATAATGACCGGAAACAGATTCCAATGGCGTCCGTTCCAGGAGACAAACGGGGTTGTGATATGGCCTGCGGTCGGTAAAAACCCAAGCAAAGCCTGGGCGAATACGAAGCGCAAAAATTACGAACGTGTGGACGTGATCGGATACCGATATGATCCAGCGACGAGTGAATACACTCTTGGAATTGAGAATCTAGCTGAAAACGCCTGAGAGGATTTTGGCGGGTGGCGCATCCCATTTGCCCGTTGCTTTCTATGGCAGCACGATCCACAAGAGCGTCACGACCCAAGGGCCGACCTGAACCGCAGGTCGGCATTTTCTGGCTGCTGGACAGCACACTCCTCACCGACAGCACGCCCCTCAACCAAGCGGAGCCGTACGGCGATCACCTGACACATCCCCGAAGCCATATTGACGTGTGGGACTGTTGGCAGAAGTTGGGCAAAGCGAGGCGATAACAGCGCGGTGCGCCACAGGGCGCCGTATCCTACAACATGCACGGCGACGATGCCGGCTATTGCGGCGCCAAGCCGCAGGCTCAGCGCATTCTGCGCCTGCCCGTTGCTGAACACGGTCGCAATCAGCATGGGCACGGTAAGGGATTCAGTTAGGAGCAGGGCGCGGTGAGAGACGATGTCCTGAGTCAGAGCTTGCTGAATCCCGAAACGCTCCTTGCCGTTCAGCAACACGACCCGGAATGCCACCAGGATGCTGAAGGCCAAGGTGGTGGTCGCAACCATGGTCCAAAGAATGTTCCAGGGACCGAGAAGAAACAGGTTTCCCAGCAAGCGGCGAAAGGCAAACAAAGACACGATTGGCAGCACAAACAGCGTGATGCCCATCAGGATCGGCACGCGTAGTAGATAAGCGTACTGTAGCTTCGCGGCCAGAGGTAGCCGTCTTGGGGGCGCATTCTTCAGGTCCGCAACAGACGCGGTGGTTGCTTCCACAGCACAAACCCCAAGCTAAGGCGGGAATGTCCGTATGTTGGTGTGCAGAACCGACGCCGTGGTACGAAACCGCCATGCGTCTACACGCATCGTGCCGATGCACTCGCCCGAGCCTGTATCAAGTCTGCATACTATATTGAAACGCCTGTACTGGATAGAGAGCGACTCCGGATGCCCGGCGTTACTCAGGCGCGGCTTGGGTAACAGTCGTGACGCGTGCCAGGCCGGCGCGTACCTGGTTGGCCTCCGGACCGTTCGGACTCTCCCGGAGGTACATTTGATACTCCGTAATGGCATTCTCCAACTCATGCTTGTTCTCGAAGGCGCGCCCGGCAACATAATGGGCCACGGCATAGCCCTCATGAGAAACGTGGTGGGCCTGGAGCGCACTATGCAGCGCACCGTCGTAATCGCCGGTCCTTAACTGCGTAATCGCCAGCAGGATCAGCGATGAGGGGTCTTGCGGTTCGACCATGAGCGCCTTCTGCAATAATTCCTTGGCCGTAGCATATTGCTCATCGCTGATTAACAGCCGCGCATAGTTGCGGTCGGCATCGGGATTCTTATCGTTCAGGTGCACCGCCCGCTCAAAGGCAGTGCGGGCTTCGCCGGTTTGTCCGAGGCTCATGAGAGCGACGCCCAAATTGTCATAGGCCGCATCATATTCCGGATAAATGACCGTCGCCTTCCGGAACAGATCAATCGCCTTCTTGTAGTCCTTCTGTTGAAAGGCTTCTAAACCCTTCTCAAACGACTTGCGGGCGGCCGGCGGGATCTTCAGTTGTGCGGCCGAGGTTATGGCCCCATTGCCCCGCTTGGAATCGGAGTTCGAGTTTGATTCCGAGTCCGCCTCGGAACTGGGACGCACCTGCACATACACCGGCCTCAGGCGGTCATTCGGGTTGATTTGGATGGAGTCGGAAACGGCCTCTTCGATCCCTTCTCCTGTAACCCTAACCTGAAAATTGCCGGATGCCGTGATATATAAATGCGCCTCGCCTGAATCGTTGGTAAAACCCTGCTTAGCCGGCACGCCGGAGGTGTCCATCAACTCGACACGCAATAATCGGGGTGCGGGATGTCCATTGGCGTAGATGACGTGGACCTGGACCTCAACTTGGTTGGGCTGCGACTGCTGCCCACGTTGGGCCTGCGCGATCGAGGCGGCGAACGAAAACAATAGAACAAGACGCGCTGATTTCGACCGGAACATACTGCCCCCGGAACCCCAGCAAATGAGATGAATTGTACCGCAACTCGCGGCAGAAAATGTCAAAGTTTTGTAGCGATAGAGTGCGGAGGCGCCGCGCGAGCCGTGCTCGACTAAGCCGGGAAGGGAAGGAAGGCGGAAGCCCTTTTGGACCTCCGCCAAGTGGAAAGTACCAGCTAGGGATGCATGGGCATGTAGAGTGGCTCACCCGGTTTGCCGGACATCAATTTGTAATCGGAAGGGACCTGGAACAGGGAAGCGTCCGGCTCGCCGCGGTTGACGTTGACCAGCTTGATCGTCATGGTTCCCATCATGGGGTCGCTGTGAGTCTCGAGCAACGTCAACTGCAGGTCGGACGAATACCAGCGCTCGGTGACTACCTCGATGGGATTCTGGTTGCCGATCTCGCCGGCGGGAATGGTGCGTGTCATGCGCGTGCCGACTGCCTGCAGTCCACTGATGGCCTTGGTGCCTAACTGCTCAGTCTTTAGGTTGGCGGCATTCGACCCCGCCCAGATTTTTCCCGGCATGGTCTCCGGGCCACCTTTTCCCGGCTTGTTGAGGTGAAGCGGCATCTGATGCGCCCGCTTATTTTGCGGGTTGAGCATATAGCGATTTCCCGACACCGGATCAGTGATCACGATCATGTTCCGCTTCGCCGCGCCGGTGGACGGAGTGGCGAGCTCAAATTGGATCTCACGGCGCATCCGGCCTTCGGAGTCGCGGTAAATCGTGGTCTGGTTTTGGGTGTGAATGCTATTTCCATCGGCCAGCGTCTGGTCGCGGGTAACGACCATCTCGCCGCTCATGGGCACACCTTTGACCACTTTTCCTTCTTCCATTCCGTCATGAGCCATGGCCATCCCGAAGCCCATGCCCGGGCCACCGCCGAAAGTCACATTCATGTCATGCGGCGGGGGCGACGGCGGAGCTTCGCTTTGCGGCGGAGGCGGCGCCGGAGCATCGCTTTGTGCTACGGCGAATGCACTCAGCCCAATCAACGCCAGGCCCAACAGCAGCCAATTACCGACCCGGAGAAGAATTACAGATTTTGTCGTCCTCATGATTTTTGTCCTCGATCTCCCTGAGTAGTTGCTAATTTCAATTCACAATCCGAATTGCCCGTACCACTCCGTCATAGCCGACAACCACATCGGCAATCCGCATCTGGGCGTCCTGCTCGCCGCCCGAGGCTGAGAGTTCAGAACCCGGAAGTTCCATTCGCACGACTTGAGCATCGCTGGAGCAACTCAGCGGATCACAGAACATCAGCGCAACATAATCTTCGTTTGTGCTGGCGTCCAATTGCTCAGCCGCATCCGGACCCGACAGGCTGGCAGATTCACCGCTCCTGGTGGGAAGCCTATTAAGAGTGCTTCGCGACACCACGGGTAGCTGCGGGCGCGGCTGAGACTCAGAGTTGCCGGCGACAACGCCGGGCACGGTGACACTTGGCTGTGACACCGCGCTCTTCACAGGCGCATTTGTCGAGCGCCACTCTACAAGCGCCCCCAGGAAAAGCGCTACCACAATGGCTGCCCCAGCCGCCACATACGCCCCAACTTCAAAGAATCGGCTGAGCCGCATCGCGATAGGAGGGAGTTGGTGCGCCGTCTCCGCCTGCAGAGACTCGGAAGTTCTTTGCCGCAAGGCCCGAAGCAGTGCCTGTTCCACGTTGGGGCCGGCCGCGCAGTCGGCGGTTCGCGTTTGCAATGTTTGCATTGTCGCTGCCAGCATTCGCTGCTGTTGCAACCAGGAAGCGCATTTCCGGCACTCGCTCGCATGGTCCTGGATCTGCTGGTCGCGGGCCTGTGACAACTCCCACAAAGTCAGAGAGGCAGCACGATGTTCAAATTCCCGGCATGTCATGACACGCACCTCGCCGTAACGCCCGATATTCCAGGCGCAGCTACTGCCGAATGTTGCAGTTTTCGGCTGAGCATCTCGTGCGCCCGGTGCAGTCGCGAACGGATAGTACCCAGCGCACAGCCAAGCGCCTCCGCCGCATCTGCATAAGTCAATTCCTGAAGATCGCACAGCACCACAACCTCGCGATAATGTTCCGGCAGAGAAAGCACGGCCTTCCACACTGCCGTCGAAGTCTGTTGCCGGGCGATTCCGTCACCGGGATCGCTAGTGACCGTCAGGGACTGAGCTTCGTCATCCAGAGGACTGTTCAACCCTGTTTCGGAATAATTACGTTCCAATGCACGCCGCACGTAGTTGCGGGCCACCCCGAACAGGTAGGCTCCGAGCGCGGCGCGGGCGGGATCGAAGCTGCGGCCCCGTTGGATCAGGAACATAAAAACCTCTTGCGTCACCTCTTCGGCGATCAGCCACGAGCCGCTCATATGCAAGGCGAAGCGAAAGACGGGGCCCTGCCGTCTGCGATAGAGGGCAGTGAAGGCATCTTCGTTTCCGGCCAGTGCTTGCGCAAGCAACTGTTCGTCGGTTAGGTCGGTCAGCAACTCCACCTCAAGTGGTGAACCCGATCTTGTTTCCGCCAGTATTTCCCTCGGCGGAAGCGGAAAGTTCCGAAAAGTCGGGTCCTTTTTGGAAGACTACCTATAGAGAAACACCGGACGAGCGAAAAAGGCGCTATTAATCTGTGGTTCCTTGAAGCAGGCATCCAATCAACGACCCAGACTGCGCTATCTATGTGGAAAGCGTTTCTTTTACCAGCGCAAGGGCACGGCTCGCGGCTGCGGCAAATGCGCCCACGGTGTTGGGATCGGTTTCCGCCGCCGCCGTCCAATTGATAGTCAGGCAGAAATAGACCCAGCGGTCGTCAAAGAGCATCGCCCCCGGCACGCACAAAGCATGGTAGCCAGGCACATCGATACTCCCGCCTTTCACGAACGCAGTCACCCCCAGCGGTAGAGGCACCAGCCAAATGGCATCGCTCCCCGCGAGAATCCGCCTGAACTCATTCAGGGTCTCTTTGTTCTGGAAGAATTGGCCTTGCAGGGCCCGCGAGTAATACGACACGAAATCGTCTGCCGAGGCGGCCAGAGACTCGACCTTGTTCATGGGCGAATTGACAATCGACTGGTTGGCCGCTACACAAATTTGTTCCCACGAGAATGTTTTGTAGTCCTTTGCGCCTAGGAGATAGCCGAAGAACGAACGCGTGCTATCGGGGACCATGACGCTCTTCAATCCCGCCGAAGCGACAAATTCCCGCACCTTTTCTGGGCCAACGTACTTCAAGCACATGTCCGTGCCGGTGTTGTCGCTGTGCAGGATCATCGCTTCCAGTGCGGTGCGTTCGGAGACTTTGCCGATCAGATTGGGCGGATTAAACGTCGCGCTGTCCAGTGACCAAACACTGGCATCAAGCGACAGTTGCTGCGCCTTCAGGGTTTGAACCACCTGCGGTGAGTCGGCTTGGCGCAACGCTTCGCAAAGGATAAAAGTCTTGATGGCGCTTCCCACAAACATCTGTTTCGAGGAGTTGGATTCCACCAGAAACTCCGGCTTGCCGTTGCTGGCGGGCGCGTGAATCTTGATGGCCACATCACCTGGCAGTGATTTGAAGAGTGACAGGATCGCTTGCGGAGACGTCTGCTCTTTTCCTTCTGCCATCGTGGGCAGTCCCATCGGTGTCATCCCAATTGCGGCCGCCGTACCGGCCGCTCCTGTGAGAAATTCGCGTCTCGAACGAAACATAGGTTTGCCCCTCTCAACGCTTGCCAGACTGACTCGTGTCAGGCAGTTCCAGAGTCTAACATTTGGCTCGTACCAGACCGTCTACGTGGAAGCCAAGCCTTCACTGCGTATTGTTCGCGATCTGAGGAACTTTGCCGATAACAGCAAGGCGGCTGCAATTCCGCCAAAGATTGCGCCTATTCCCACTATGACAAGAGGCACTAGAAAAAAGCGTACGTTCCATCCTGCGCCGATTCGCGCTTGCACGGGAACCTGCGGATCGTAGCGAACAAGATGTTGGCTGCCAACAGGGAACTGGCCCACCCGGTCGGCAGTTCGCTGATAGTTCTGACTCTGGAGGATAACCAGCTCTGCTGTGACAGGTCTGCCGTTGACAGTGTAGAGCACCTGCAACTTGGCGGCGTATAGCTGCTCATGCGGGGGCGCTGGTTGGGATACCACCTCGCTGCGAATGACCTGCGCTACCGTCTCCGGCCACTTCTGCAAAATTTGATACTGATGCCAGAAAAACGGCAGGCTCAAAATCACGAACAAAGTGCAAAGAATGAGATTGGCAACTCCGAGAAACACTAGGAGGCCATATTTATTGCTGTTCAAGCGCGCACCATGAAGGTCGTATTCACCACCGAGGCACCGAGGACACAGAGAAAATCAGAAGCAAATCTTGAACAATGCAGTTTCGAATAAGAGATTAGTCTCTCGGATGTGCCTTCAATTGTTCTTGAAATAATTTTTCTGTGCCTCTGTGCCTCTGTGTCTCGGTGGTGATCCACTTACTGTCCGCGCTTCAGGTCCTTCATCTCTTCACGGACGCGGCGGAAGCGGCCGAGCAGCGATCCGAGATAACCCAGCAATATCACCCAGGTGACGATGTAGGCAGCTCTTAATGCGACTGGGCCGGTCATCGCGGGCCTCCTTGCAAGGCTACTGCGGCGTGCCTGGCTTCAACTTCTTCTTCGAGCATCTGCAAGTGGTAACGGACCACCATCAGCACAATTCCCACGCAGGTGAACGCCGCCAGGTTCCAGAAAAAGGCATGTAGCATGGCCGGATCGAGGCCCGAGTTCTCGCCGCCTCCCATCACCGGGGAAGGGTGCTGAGTCCGAAACCAGCGTATCGACATGTACACGATGGGCACATCCACGAATCCGAAGATGGCCAGCGCCGCCGCCAGCACCTGGGTCTGTCCTCCCGCCGAAAAACGGCGCAGGACAAGATAGCTTACGTAGATAAGCCACAGCACCAGCGTAGTCGTGAGACGCGCATCCCAGGTCCACCAGATGCCCCACACCGGACGTGCCCAGATTGGACCCGTGATCAGGACAATCGTGCAGAAGGCCACGCCAACCTCGGCGGAAGCTGCGGCTAGAGCGTCGCTGGCAAGATTGCGTTTCCACAGGTACGCTACCGACGCCAGAAAGTTGACGAAGAAGCACACGCCTGCCGTCCATGCCGAGGGAACGTGATAGTAGAAGATCCGCTGAACCTCGCCCATGGTCTGCTCGGTGGGAGCAACAAATAGTGCCTGATAGGTGCTGAAAGCCAGCAGCCCGAGTGTGAGAACGACAAATGCGATAAATAGCTGTTTCATTGCGAATTCAACATTTTTTCCTGTTTGTCTAACCACATCCACTAATCACTATCCCCAGTTTTTATCATTCCGCGTTTAACACACTTTCAAATAAGAGAAGACAGACTGCCGTGAATACCACATCGTAAACCGCCAGCATCTTGATCCAGAAATCGGGTGATGCTTCTCCCGTCAGGATGGAAGTGGTGGCATCCACCATGGCCAGCAACGCCGGTATTGAGATTGGGAAGAGAATCAAAGGCAACATGATCTCGCGGCTGCGCGTGCGAATGGAAAGTGCCGCAAAGAAGGTGCCGTTTACGACCAGGGCCCAGGTTCCCAGCAAAGCGACCACGACTAATTGCCAGACCGGCCCGACCGAGCGCAAGTCGTAGAACACCACGAACAGCGGGGCCATCAGCGCTTCCAGCACCACCACGAAGAAAAAATTTCCGATTGCTTTGGCCAGGAACAACGCATTCGGCGGAGCTGGTGAGACGCGGTAGGCATCAAGCACCTGATTGCGCAGCTCGCGCGCCCAAGTCTGGTTTAGAGCGACCACCGCCGCGAAAAGAAACGCGACCCAGATCAACCCGCCCGCGATACGGCGCGACTCCTCGGCGGTGGGATTAAAAGCGAAGCTAAAGATCACTACCACCAGCAGCGCAAAAAACAGCATGGAGTTAATGGCGTCCTTAGAGCGCCACTCCATGCGCAGATCTTTCAACAGGGTCGTGCGAGTCACGGCAACGGTGGTCATCGCGGCGTCCACTCCGCATTCGGGACTGCAGCGCTGCGCGCCACTTCTTCGCGAGACACGATTTGTCCGTCAGCCATCTGTACGAATTCGTCGGCAACCCCTTCCATTAGGGCAGCCTGGTGGGTCACCACGAAGATGGTCTTTCCCTTGTCGCGCACCCTTCCCAGCACGGCCGCCATTTCGCGCGCCGAGTGAACATCTACGTTGGAGAACGGTTCGTCGAGCAGAATCAACTCCGGATCATGCAATACAGCGCGGGCCAGAGACAGGCGCTGCCGCATGCCTTGTGAATACTGGCCGATGCGGCGAGACAGTTCCGGATCGAGCCCGACCATCTGTATCGCCTTTCGGCAAACCATATCGTCAACGAGACCATACAAGCCAGCGAAGTAGCGCAGGTTTTCCATTCCGCTTAACTCGTCATAGAGCAGCGGGGCATGTCCCATGTATCCCACGCGATGAGCGACCGCGCGATGGTTCTTCGTTCCCAGCAGCGTGAAGCTTCCCTGACTGGGCTCCATCAGTCCGGCGACCATGCGTAGTAGGGTGCTCTTGCCGGCGCCGTTATCGCCCAACACCACATACAGGCGACCGGGTTCAAAGCTGGCCGTGATGCCGCGGATGGCAGCAAACCGGCCAAAAAATTTCACCAGATTGTCGAGGATGATGACAGGCGGTGAGGAGAGATCGCTGCTGCCTGTCATGCTGTGCGTGTCCGTGACTCTCGCTTCCAGCCGGGACTTACTGGCCCAGCGTGCCAGGCGCTCCTGCTAGCTCGCCTTCTGAGCTGTTCCGTTGGCGGCCGGAGCGGCGCCCGGTTGCCCTGGTTGTTTAGGAGCATACTTGGAGGCGCACTTGGCTTGAATGTTCGTGGCGCGGAAGACGCCGTCGCGTCCGAACTTTCCTTCCGCCAGGGCCTGCGCATTGTCCTTGAAGGTGTCAGGCGGGGCCTCGCTGCCGTCGTAAATCACTGGCAGCGTGCGGTCCTCCTCGACCAACAGGAACTCCAGATGGGTTCCCTGGCGCTTAATTGAGCCGGGCTGAACATTACCGGCGACGCGTAGCCGCTTGCTGTAGGCATCCTTGCCCTTAGCGTTCAGTTCCTTGATGGTAACGTAATAGCTTTTACTGTCCTGCACGCCGGTATAGGCGAGATAGCCGAGAGCCACGAGGATTAAGACGATGACCGCACCGAAGCGAACGTACCTGCGTCCCTGATCTGACATTAACTAAATCCTCTGCGATTGAACGCCCCACAGCGAATGCGTTTGGGCATCCCCAATGCTTCTTTCCCAATGGCCTAAGGATAACGCTTTTGAGCGCACAGCGCCATGTGATTCAGGTCACATCGCTCAGAGACTTTCCCCATTTAGCAGGTTTGGCACTGCGAAAACAAGCGGATACCGGCTTTCGCCCGGCTCCTAGGCTGCGCCGCGGTGGCGATTCGCCTCCGCCAGGCTTGACCGCACCGACTCGATCAGTTCGAGCGGCGGCAAGGGTTTGGCCCGGAAGACAACCTCGAGCCCTTCGTACTCGAAGTTGGCGTCCGGAAGGCCACTGAGTACGATGACCGCGATCCAGTCGTTTTCCGCGCGGATTCGGCGGACCAATTCCGGCCCACTGCAGCCCGGCATCAGGTGGTCGGTGACAATCACTCCGATGTGATCGCGAATAGTGTGGAGTGTAGCCAAAGCACTTTCGGCGGTGGTAGCTATCGACACTTGGAATCCAGCCCTCCGTAGGACGGCTTCGCGGACGCTCAGTTGCACAGGATTGTCGTCAACTAGGAGGACTTGGTTCAAGAATCCATCTCCCGCACCTCTCCCCGGTTCAGGCTGACACACCAACATCTGGCTCAGCCAGAAAACAAGTCGTCAATGACTGTCGATCATTCCAGGCGTTAGGCGGTACGTTGCTGGCCGCAAACCTCTTCCTTCGCTCGCAACCAGTCCTGCTCGGGGGAGCCGCCCACACCTCCGCGTTGCAGGTACAGTTCATAGGCGCGTGTGCGGATCTTCTCTTCGACGACCGGTGAGGTTTGAGACCCGTGAGCGAATTCGGGCGTCGTCGTCACCGGTTGCGCGACCTGAGCTCCATTGCCGTTCTCAGGCTGGGTACCATTCCCGACTTCGGGAGTGGTTTTGCGGCTCCGTTTTTTCGGCGTGGTGCCATCATTGGCTCGTGTTGCTTTCGGCATCGTACTAGACTCCTGGATCTAAAATTTACAGCTGGTCCGCGCTCAACTGACAGTCGCGGCCAATGCTACAGCTTCAACTATAAACGAATCCGCAGCCTTGAGGAGAGCCCAGGTACCTTTTTCCGCAACTTTGTGCAACTCAAATGAACATTCTGTTACTGGTCACAGGTTGCTATCGTTTCAATGTCTTTTGTTGTCCAATAAGGGTTGGCGGCTCAAACACTCCGGAACCAAGCTTCCGGTGATTGCGTATAACGTAAGTAGGACGGAGTCCCGTTCACTGCGATGCTATTTTTCGAGATTCTGCGGCAGATGTTGCGGACCTTGTGGGCGCACAAGCTGCGCTCGTTCCTGACGATGTTTGGCATCGCCTGGGGAGTGGGGTCTCTCTTGCTGCTGGTCGGACTGGGCGAGGGATTCCGCTCGGGCAACCGACGCGAGCTCAACTCGCTCGGGGAAGACATCATGTTCATGTTTCCGGGACGGGCCCCGGCGGTCGCAGGCAACATGAGTTCCGGCCACGAGTATCGCCTGACCTATAAAGACTATCTTGACGTGCAGCAGGAGGCCCCGCACGTGCGTGCGGTTGCGCCCGTCCTGAGAAGGCAGGACATTCGCGAAGTCAGCGATTTCGGCAACACGAACGGCGAGGTGGTCGGCGTTCCTCCACACTTCAACACCATTCGTTACCTGCCGCTGGACAGCGGCCGCTGGATTAATGATGCCGACGATACCCAGAAGCGGTTCGTCTGCGTAGTTGGGGACGAGATGGTGAAGAACTTGTTCCCCGGCGGCAGAACTGCGGTTGGCAGTGCGATCTTGCTGAATGGCATTCGCTTCGAGGTGGTGGGAGTAGTACAGCGGGTGGGCCATGGCGATGACAACGCTACCAACAATCGCGTCTTCCTTACCTACACCATGATGCACCAGTTCTTTCCGTTGGCTGGGGAACAGCAGCAGGACGCCATCTCGTTCTTGAACTATCGTCCGCGTGTGCGTGACGAGCACGATATCGCCCGTCAGGAAGTGCGCAAGATCGTCGCCCGCAATCATGGCTTTGATTGGCATAACGAAGACGCCTTCGAAGATTGGGACACGGTAAAAAATGCGGAGACAGTAGGCAAGATCTTCGACGTGATGGATATTTTTCTGGGTGGAGTTGGACTGGTCACGTTGACCCTGGGTGCGATTGGCATCGTCAACATTATGCTGGTCGCGGTGAGCGAACGTACCCGCGAGATCGGCTTGCGTAAAGCGCTGGGGGCAACCAACCACAGCATCCTGCTGCAGTTCTTTCTGGAAGGCGCCTTCCTTACGCTGATGAGCGGAGCTATTGGCATGGGTGGGGCGGCGTTTCTGATGCATTTGATGGGCGGCGTAGGACAGGTGCCGGGCTTCGATCCTCCGACTATGTCGTACATGTCGGCGGCGGTCGCTATTGGAACGCTGGCGCTCGCCGGAATTTTTGCCGGTCTTTATCCTGCCCGCAAGGCCGCACAGTTGCAACCCGTAGACGCGCTGAGGCAGGAGTAACCATGGTCAAAGATCTGATGACGCAGGCTTACGGCGCGATGAAACACAATCGGCGCCGAACCACGCTAACCATGCTGGGAATGGCCTGGGGCATTGCGACGGTGGTTCTGTTGTTGGCCTATGGCGCAGGATTCGGCCGCGCCATCGAGACCATCTTCGCCAATTGGGGTACCCGCATCATCGGTGTCTTTCCCGGGCGCACCTCCCAGCAGGCTGGGGGACAAAAAGCCGGCACTAAGATCAGGTTCACCTTTGACGACATCGATCGCATTGTGAATGCCGCGCCGCTCGTGCATCGCATAACTCCCATGGTGTCGAAGGATTGTGTGGTGCAACAGGATGTTCGTACCTACACTCTTCCCATTAACGGCGTTTATCCCAGCATGTTCAAGATTCAGGCTTTGAGTCTGGGCGAAGGCCGTCTAATGGACGAAGACGACGAGTTGTCGCGCGCGCGGGTGGCGGTCATCGGCTCAGAGGCCAAGAACAAACTGTTTTCCGGCCAACCCGCCTTGGGCCAGGACGTACGCGTCGACGGCATCAGTTATCGAGTCATAGGCGTTCTTTCGCCGCATATGCAGGAGGGAGACGATAGCATCAATAAGATAATTTACATCCCCTTCAGCACCATGAGCGATTTTAAGGACACGCACTACCTGGATGGCATCTGGCTGGATTACGAGGGCAATGAATACGAACTGGTGGAGCACCAGGTGCGCGGGGTACTCGCCCAGCAGTACAACTTCAAGCCCGACGACAAGCGCGCCATCTTCGTCTTCAACATGATGAAGCAGTTGAAGCAATTCCAAATTATCACTGCTGGGTTGCAGGTCCTGCTGGCCTTCATCGGGACGCTGACTCTGGGCATTGGTGGCGTGGGCCTGATGAACATCATGCTGGTATCGGTCACGCAGCGTACGCGCGAGATTGGCGTGGAAAAGGCCTTGGGCGGGCGACGCCGCGACATCCTCTTTCAGTTCCTGGCGGAAGCTTTGGCGATCACCTTTGCTGGCGGCATTTCCGGTATTGCCATGGCCTATGCGATTTCGATTGGCGTAGGCCGCCTCACCTTCTACAGCGCCGTTGCCAAAAATGCCGAGGCCGCCGATATCCGGTTGATTATCGATCCCAAGATCGTCTTCATTGCTACCATCATTCTGACCCTCGTGGGCCTGGTGAGCGGAATGCTGCCCGCGATCAAAGCTTCGCGGCTCGACCCCATCGAAGCCCTGCGGTACGAGTAGGGCATCCCGTCGGTCCGCCTAAGATCCTGTACCACGGAGACACTGAGAGCACGGAGTTTTGATTCCCCCTAGGGTTTTCTCTGTGGTCTCCGTGCCTCCGTGATTAATTTTCATTTCTGCACATGAGTACCTCGTCTCTGCTTCCACGTGCTACTGGGAGAATCACCCTCTGCCTCCCACCCGGTTAGAATAGAAACCTGATCATGATCCGATCGATTGTCTTCCCTCGCGTTGTCGGCAAATCGCTGGAGCAATTGCAGCCCGCGCTGGAGTTGTTTCGCGCCCTGGGTTTCGCTCCCGGCAATGAGTGGCATGAGGGCGGAAACCACGGAATCGAGATGCGGGCTCCGAGCGGAGGAATCGAGTTCCTCGCCGCCGCGGATGCGCCCAGTGTCGATGCAATGGTGGAAGTTTCCGATGCCGACGGCGCATGGCAGATTGCCAAGAAACTTGGTGTAACCATCCGTCGTGAGATTGCCGACACGCCTTATGGCGCACGCCTTTTCGAAGTGGAAGTAGGCGGCCTCCGTGTCGGTTTCCTGACCTACGCGAAAAAAGCTGGAGAGCATCGCGGGCTGGAAGCTTCGTTGAATGCAGCAGGCAAGCAATTCGCAATTGTGGTGAGCCGCTTCAATTCCTTCATCACCGAGCGTCTGCTGGATGGCGCATTGCTGGCGTTGCGGCAGTGCAGAGCGACTTCAAACGACATCTCCATCGTCCACGTGCCGGGAGCTTTCGAGATTCCAGCCGCAGCACGGCAACTGGCACTGAGCGGGCGCTACCATGCCGTCATCTGCATCGGTTGTCTCTTGCGGGGCGGAACTTTGCACTATGAGGTGATTGCCAACGAAGTGGCGCGTGGGGTTGGCCAGTCGGCGCAGGAAACCGGAGTGCCGCACGCCTTTGGAGTACTTACCTGTGACACCTTGGAGCAGGCCATTGACCGGGCGGGATTGAAGGCCGGCAACAAAGGATTTGAAGCCGCGCTGGCGGCGGTCGAAATGGCTTCTTTGCGGCAGCAAGTCGCCGAGCAGGGAGCCAGGCCTACGGATGGGAAGCGATGAGCAAGGCCGGCACTCGACGGAAGTCGCGCGAATTAGCTCTGCAGATGTTATTTCAAATGGAAATGGGGAAGCAAAACCCGGACCAGGTGCGGCGATCGTTCTGGAGTGAACGTCAGGACCTCGATGACAAAGTGCGAGGCTTTGCCGACGACCTGTTCGGTATCGCCGCCGAACGCGAACAGGAAATTGACTCACTGATCGAGCGCAATGCGGAACATTGGCGCATGGATCGCATGGCAGCGGTAGATCGAAATCTTCTGCGTGCCGGGGTGGCTGAGTTTCTGGGATTTCCGGAAACGCCGCCCGCAGTTGTCATCAATGAAGCCTTGGAGATTGCCCGTCGTTTCTCCACGCCCGAGTCCGTGCACTTCATCAACGGAGTACTCGACAGCGTGGCCCGCGAACTGGGAGACGCCAAGAAGCAGGTGGAGTGATTCCACGCCTAGTCCTGCCGCTCCAGGCGATTCACACAGGTTACTAGGGCACCACATACACCAGGTTCGGCGTGACCGGGTTGCCGTTGCCGTCCTTAAGGCCAACAGCAATCTGCTGTGCGTCCGTATTGCTGCTCACATCAATGCGGTGAACGGTGCCGTCGCTGCTGCCTACGTAGACCTGGGTCCCATCAAGGGTGGTGCCGCCGTTGAAAGCTGTCGCACCCCCGGCGAGGGGAATGGGGTGTGTCGTCGAGTGTATGAGGTCGAACAGTAACAACTCCGGCAGGTCGCTGACAATCCATGCGCCCGTACTACTGGAGTTCAGGAAAAGCTGCCGGGCGTTGAATGGTCCCGCGCCCAGATCAAAACTGGTGACTGAATTCGGTGCGGCTGCCGGACAGCCCGCCTGAACGGTTCCGGTTGTAACCACATCGATTGCGGGTGAATCCAGCGCTACCGCCCCGGTTCCGTTGGGGATCGCCTTGATCAGGGTCGGACTGTTGGCGGCGAGGGTCAGTACCTCGCTCTGGTCGCAGGTGGAGCGCACATCAATCCCGCTGGGGGTAGCTGTGGTGACGTATGTCAGTCCTCCCTGCCCGCTGATGTCAAGGGCAGTGCCGGTATAGCCGAGCATCGTCGGGTTAAAGAAGGGAATGGCGGGAATCACCACTCCGAGCTTGTCCCCATTTAGCCACTCGCTCAGCTTACTGTCGGGAGTGAAGGCGCTCGAGTTGGTTGTATCGCCCGTGCGTGTGAACACGGTGCTTAGGGTACTGACAGAAAAGTAGTAGAGGCTGTTGTTCGGCGGGTACGACAGTAGCAGGAAGTTCCCATCCGGAGATATCGCTTCTATGGTTCCGAACACTGAATAGGTGGTGACTACGCCTGTGCTTACGTTGACGGCCATTAAACCCGAACTGGCAGACCCCAGATAAAGCGTCTTGCCGGCAGGGTCAGCGACAATCGAGGTTGGTGCGAATGGCAGGGTGATGGGCGTACCCGCCGTGTTGGTGGACGTACTGATGGGAACGAGACTCAGCGAATTCGTGCTGGCAGCATAGACCGTAGTCGTAGTGCCGCCGGAAACCGTCGCGGTCACTACATTAAGGCTGTATTGCGCACCAACATTTTTGTTGCAATCCGGATCGCTGCAAGTCGCGGTAATGTACGCCGTTCCCGGGGCGACGCCGGTCATGGTTGCAGGATTGTCGCCGATGCTTCCTCTGGCGACCGAGACGCTTGCGATAGCAGACGAACCCCAGGTGATGGACGGCTTGATGTATTGACCATTGGTGTCGAACACGTCGGCCGTGAGCATCTGCGTGCCGTTCGGAGTCAGCGTAAACGAGGTGTTACCCGAGTTAGCATCGTGCACCATGATGGTGTAAACCGGGCAGGTAAGATACGGGACAGCGACGCTGTTTACTCCCGAAACGCTGCCAAAGACTGTCGTAGAGCCCGGATTTTGCGCTGTAAAAGTACCATTGGCGGTTAGTGCGGTTATAACATTTGCTACACCGCTGCAGGTGGCTGTGCCGTTGCTTAACGTGGCCGTCGTGGGTGGCGTAGTTGCGCCGTATCCAGACGCTGTGACGCTCAGATGTGTTCCGGCGGCAATCGTATTCGACTTGGTCAAAGATACGGTCGCCGTGGCACCGACGACAGAAAAACCAAGTCCGGTATTGTTGATTAACGCAGTTATGACATTTGCCGTCCCGCTACAGGTGGCTGTGCCGTTGCTTAGCGTGGCCGTCGTTGGCGGGCTTATACCACCTGAGCCTTCTTCCGTGATGGTCAAATGGGTTCCGCTGGCGATGGTATTCGAACTGGTCAGCGCTACGCTTGCCGTGGCGCCAGTGACACCGTTGAAGTCAGTTAGGGTACAAGTTTGGCCTGTATTGCCAGTGATCGTGCCGCCCGAGGTGTAGGTTGGGCTATTCGTCGCCAGGGAGAAGGTTGGGTCGATACCGGATGCGTTTCCCGCAGCAAAGTTAGATAGATTGCAAGTTTGGCCGGTAGAACCGGTGATCGACCCGCCCGATGTATAGGTTGGACTGTTATTCGCCGGATCGAAAGTCGGCTCTATTCCAGATGAGTAGGCAACGACCGTAAGGTCATTTGAATTAATGGTGATCGGTCCCACCGTGGAAGTGATGTCGCAAGGCGAAGCGGGCGAGCACCCCGGCCCCGAGGTATTAAAAGCGGTGGCCGTGGCTGTCACGGTCTGCCCCATGGTGACGCACCCGGTTGGCGGAGTAACGACCACGCGGTCCACTTTCAAGTGTACGTAAACCGGCAGTGTGGCATTTACGGCGCCAGAAGTAGCGGTAATGGTGATTTGCCCGACTCCTGCCTGTCCAATCGTGGCGGTGCAAACGATGAAACTGGAGTCCCACACGCCGGCGCAGATCGATCCCCCGGTGGAGACGGTTGCGATGCTGGGATTGCTGCTGCTGAAGGTGATATCGGCTGCGATGCCATTGCCATTCGAATCCTGCGCTATCGCCGAAATTGTCGTTACATCTCCCTCATTCAGCGAGAGCGTTGTTGGTGAGAGAACGATTTTGGCGGGAATAGGGGTCTTTGTAGCGCTGCTTCCTCCGCAAGCGGCGAAAAACGAAAGACAGATGACCGCTAAGATTGCAGCCACGCTACGAACCACGAAAAACTGCCGCATGTATCCTCCCCACCGAACCCAATCCGGCGGATCCACCAAAATCAAATAGTCTCTCGTAAAACCCTCAGTGTAGAGATTGCTTGCAGTTTCGGCAAGCGATCTGCCGCTGTTGTCTTTGCACCGCCAGGCGTCAAGCGCGAAGCGCGGTGATTTCTCAAACCCGCGCAACCTGATTGAGTTGTGATGGCAGGTTCCTCGCACACCAGCAGCGCCGCGAATTTTGTCCCAGGTTTGGTTGACGGAGGATTCGCGGCTTGATATATTGAGAGGGTTCTGCGAGTCATACTTTGGCCTGCCTGTAGTGTGTGGCTGTGCTGCATCGATCTCCATCCTGTAGAATTACGTTGCAGGATGTCCTCGCTGAAACGTGCCTGCGCTTCCGCTGGAGCTTTCCAGTGGGTATGCAGGCCGAGGCAACGAAACGGAGTGCCCTCGTTCTCTCCGCAATCAGTCCTCGGACTGGTTTGCGCAACGACCACGGCGCCACCGTCGTACGCCTAACCTGATCGGAAACCAATCCCCCTGTGAGGGGAAGCAGGGGCAGAACGGCCCGCGAAGGCTGCCCAGTCCCAATCGCTGGGATCAATTTTGTGCCGCGCTGAGCGCTGAAAAGGCTGCTGACGGCACAGTGCTAAAGGTGCGGCCGGGTTGCGGCCGTTAGTTTTGCGGCGGCGCAAACCACGAAGCCAGTCAGTTGGCGTGAAGAATCAAGGAGCGGCAAAGAGTGCCTACATTTAATCAATTGGTGCGCAAGGGTCGAACGGCGCCGAAGTACAAGACGGCAAGTCCGGCGCTGCAGTCCTGCCCGCAGAAGCGCGGTGTCTGCACCCGCGTGTACACCCAAACACCGAAGAAACCGAATTCCGCTCTGCGCAAGGTCGCGCGCGTCAGGCTGACTAACGGCATTGAAGTCACGACCTACATTCCCGGTGTCGGCCACAATCTGCAGGAGCACTCGATTGTGCTGATCCGTGGCGGCCGCGTGAAAGATCTGCCGGGTGTCCGTTATCACGTTGTGCGCGGCACTCTGGATTCCGTAGGCGTTGCCAACCGCAAGCAGAGCCGCTCCAAGTACGGAGCCAAGAGGCCGAAGGCTTAGAGGATTTATGCCGAGAAAAGGACATATCGCGAAGCGTGAAACCCTGGCGGACCCGGTCTATCAGTCCACGCTGGTCAACAAGTTTGTTAACTCCATGATGTGGGACGGCAAGAAAAGCACCGCCCAGAACATCTTTTACCGCGCCATGAAGAAGCTCGAGGACAAGGGCGGGGACGAGGCCATCAAGCTGTTCAAGAAGGCCGTGGAGAACGCCAAGCCGGTGTTGGAGGTGAAGACCCGTCGCGTGGGCGGCGCCAACTATCAGGTCCCGGTAGAGGTCAATGCCGACCGCCGTACTTCGCTGGCCATCCGCTGGATCCTTACCTATAGCCGCGGCCGTGGCGAAAAGGGCATGATCGACAAGCTGGCCAATGAGTTGCTCGACGCGGCCAATGGCCGTGGGGCAGCCATCAAGAAGAAGGAAGACGTGCACCGCATGGCCGAGGCCAACAAGGCCTTCGCGCACTATCGCTGGTAAACAGAATTACCGTGGCGGGAACGCCGCATAGCAAGAAACGGAAAAGATTGTGCCTAGACAGGTCCCATTAGATCGTTGCAGGAATATCGGCATCATGGCCCACATTGATGCCGGTAAGACCACTACCACGGAGCGCATCCTGTTTTATACGGGACGCACGCACCGCATTGGTGAGGTCCATGAAGGCACCGCGACGATGGACTGGATGGCGCAGGAGCAGGAGCGCGGCATCACCATCACTTCGGCTGCCACCACCTGCGTTTGGAAAGATATTCGGATCAACATCATCGACACGCCCGGTCACGTGGATTTCACCGCCGAGGTGGAGCGTTCGCTGCGCGTGCTCGATGGCGCCTGCGCCGTGTTCGATGCCGTACACGGAGTCGAGCCGCAGTCGGAGACGGTGTGGCGTCAGGCCGACAAGTACGGCGTGCCCCGCATTTGCTTCATTAACAAGATGGACAAGATGGGTGCCGACTTCGAGCACGCCGTCGATACCATCCGCAAGCGCCTCAATGCGCGCCCGGTTGCCATCCAGTTGCCTATCGGGCAGGAAGACAAGTTCAAGGGCGTCATCGACCTCATGGCCATGAAGGCGATTATCTGGAATGACGAGAGCCTGGGTGCTGAATATGAGATCGAGGAAATTCCGGCTGAGCTGAAGAAGAAAGCCGCCGCCTACCACCAGATCCTGATCGAAACGGTTGTCGAAAACGATGATCAGGACGAATTGATGCACAAGTACATCGAAGGCGAAACCATTGGCGAGGCCGAATTGAAGGCCGCACTGCGCCGCGCCACGCTCAAGATGAAGGTGTTCCCAGTGATCTGCGGGACCGCATTCAAGAACAAGGGTGTTCAGCCGCTGCTCGATGCCGTCATCGACTACTTGCCTTCGCCACTCGATGTTCCGCCTGTAACGGGTATTGACCCCAACACGGGGAAAGAAGTTCAGCGCCCCGCCGACGACACTGCGCCATTTTCGGCCCTGGCCTTCAAGATCATGACTGACCCGTTCGTCGGGCAGCTTACGTTCATCCGCGTGTATTCCGGACATTTGAAGCAGGGCGACAGCGTGCTGATCAGCGGCCGTTCGCGCACCGAGCGCATTGGCCGTCTGCTGAAGATGCACGCCAACAAGCGCGAGGACATCACGGAAATCTACGCTGGCGACATCTGCGCTTGCGTCGGCCTCAGACACATCACCACCGGCGACACGATTTGCAACGAAGACCATCCGGTCGTGCTGGAATCCATCGAATTTCCAGCGCCGGTGATCTCGGTGGCCGTCGAGCCCAAGACCAAGAGCGATCAGGAAAAGATGGGCGTCGCGCTGGGCAAGCTGGCCCAGGAAGACCCGACCTTTAAGGTCAATACCGATCCCGACAGCGGACAAACCATCATCAGCGGTATGGGCGAGCTGCACCTGGAAATCATCGTGGACCGCATGATGCGCGAGTTCAACGTGCAGGCCAACGTCGGCAAGCCGCAGGTCGCCTATCGCGAGACCATCCGCAAGCAATCGCAGGCGGAGGGAAAGTACATTCGCCAAACTGGCGGCAGTGGACAGTACGGTCACGTGCGCATCCGACTGGAGCCCAACGAACCGGGCAAAGGTTACGAGTTTATTAACGACGTTGTGGGCGGCGTAATCCCCAAAGAGTTTATTAAGCCGGTGGACCAGGGTATTAAGGAAGCCATGGAAGGCGGCGTTCTTGCCGGCTACGAAATGGTGGATGTGAAAGCCACGCTCTACGACGGCAGCTATCACGATGTCGATTCGAACGAAATGGCATTCAAGATCGCTGGCTCGATGGCATTCAAAGAAGCCGCTCGCAAGGCCAGCCCGGTACTGCTGGAGCCGGTAATGTCGGTGGAAGTGGTTGTGCCTGAGGAATACATGGGCACCATTATCGGTGACTTGAGCAGCCGTCGCGGCCGCATCGAGGGTATTGAGCACCGCGCTGGATCGCAGGTAATCAAGGCAATGGTGCCGCTGGCGGAGATGTTTGGCTACGCGACGAATATGCGCTCGAATACGCAGGGGCGTGCCACGTTTTCCATGCACTTCTCGCGTTATGAAGAGGCGCCGCGCGCGGTGGCCGAAGAAATTGTGGCTAAGGTGCAAGGCAAAAGTCCGGCTGGAACCAAGTGAGAATTGGCCGCCGGTTGACGACGATTGGTCGGAGTTGACTTAGGGTTTTGAAGGGGCACAGCTTTGGCTGCGCCGTCGAAGGGCTGGAGTTGTATCAGGGCACGACTCTAGTCGTGCCGATAGAACAGCAATAAAGGATCGGGGCTTTAGCCCCCGCAACGGAAATACGGAGCTCCAATGGCGAAAGAGAAATTTGACCGCAGCAAGCCGCACGTGAACGTGGGCACGATCGGGCACATCGATCATGGCAAGACCACCTTGACGGCGGCCATCACCAAGGTATTGCAGAAGCACAATCCCAAGATTGTGTTTCGCAGCTTCGACTCCATCGACAACGCGCCGGAAGAGCGCGAGCGCGGCATCACTATTGCCACGGCGCACGTGGAATATGAGACCGCCAACCGGCACTACGCCCACGTGGATTGTCCCGGGCACGCCGACTACATCAAGAACATGATTACCGGCGCGGCGCAGATGGACGGCGCCATTCTGGTGGTGGCGGCCACCGACGGCCCGATGCCGCAGACCAAAGAGCACGTGCTGTTGGCGCGCCAGGTCGGGGTGCCATACGTGTTGGTGTTTCTCAACAAGTGCGATGCGGTGGAGGACCCCGAGCTGATCGACCTGGTGGAGATGGAAGTGCGCGAGCTGCTGACCAAGTATCAGTTTCCGGGCGACGATGTGCCGGTGATTCGGGGCTCGGCGCTGGGAGCTCTGAACGGCGAGGCGCAGTGGGAAGCCAAGATCGACGAGCTGATGGAGGCGGTGGACAAGAACGTACCGCTGCCGGCGCGCGACATCGACAAGCCGTTCCTGATGCCGATTGAAGACATCTTCTCGATTCAGGGGCGGGGCACGGTGGTGACCGGCCGCATCGAGCGCGGCAAGGTGAAAGTCGGCGAGGACGTTGAGATCGTGGGCTTCCGCGAGACCCGCAAGACGGTGGTGACGGGCGTGGAAATGTTCAAGAAGCAGCTGGACGAGGGTCTGGCGGGCGACAACGCCGGCCTGCTGCTGCGCGGCACGGCGAAGGAAGACGTGGAGCGCGGCATGGTGCTGGCCAAGCCGGGCTCGATCACGCCGCACACCAAGTTCAAGGGCGAGGTGTACGTGCTGTCGAAGGACGAGGGCGGGCGGCACACGCCGTTCTTCAAGGGCTACCGGCCGCAGTTTTACTTCCGCACCACCGACGTGACGGGAGTGGCAACGTTGCCGGCGGGCACCGAGATGGTGATGCCGGGCGACAACGTGAGCCTGGAGATTGAGCTGATCACGCCGGTGGCGATGGAGAAGGGCTTGCGGTTCGCAATTCGCGAAGGCGGACGGACGGTAGGCGCCGGCACCATCAGCGAGATTATTGCGTAGTGTTGCGAGTGCAGCCGGCGAGGCTGCATTCATCATCAACCGCGGCACAAGCCGCAGGGCAGATAGCGGAAACGCTCACTGCCTCAACCGAGATCTTTGAGAGAAACTAACGTGATTGGCAAAGAACGAATCCGAATCCGGCTGAAAGCATACGACTATCGCGTTCTCGACCAGTCCACCGGCGAAATCGTCGATACGGCGAAGCGCACCGGGGCGCAAATTGCGGGGCCGATCCCCTTGCCTACGGTGAAGAACAAGTATTGCGTGTTGCGTTCGCCCCACGTGGACAAGAAATCGCGCGAGCAGTTTGAAATTCGCACTCATAAGCGCTTGCTCGACATTCTCGAGCCTACGCAGCAAACCGTGGACGCGCTGATGAAACTTGAACTTCCTGCCGGCGTCGATGTCGAGATCAAGGCGTTCGGTAAGGAACATAGATAGCAACTAGCAATTAGCAATTAGTTTTGAGCTAACGGCCAAATGCTAACGGCTAAGTGCGAACAAGAAACAAAGCTTCTGTGGCGCAAGCCCTCGGTGCAACCAACACCGGATAGGGAAGCGGAGTTGAGGACAAGCAAATGGCAGTGAGTGGAATTCTAGGAAAAAAGGTTGGCATGACGCAGCTCTTCGATGACAAGGGTGATGTCCACCCCGTTACCGTGCTGCAGGCTGGCCCGTGCTTTGTGACACAGCGCAAGACGGTCGCCAAGGACGGCTACGATGCCGCACAGATCGGCCTGGTGGAGTTCGTCAAAGAGTCTCGGCTGACGCAGCCGATGAAGGGCCATTTTGCCAAGCACAACCTTCCTCCGATGCGGTTCCTGCGCGAGGTGCCGATTGTCGTCGATGCCGATAACCAGGATGGCGCCAAGGTCGGCGACAAAGTTCTGGTGGATATTTTTGACGGTGAGAAGTTTGTGGATGTGGTGGCGACCAGCAAGGGGCGTGGTTTCGCAGGCGTGGTGAAGCGCCACAAGTTTGCCGGCGGCGCTGCTTCGCATGGTTCGATGTTTCAGATTACCGGTTCGATTGGCTCGTCCGCGTTCCCATCACGTGTGTTCAAAGGCATGCGCATGTCGGGACATATGGGCGTCGATCGGGTGACGATCCGTAACTTGCGCGTGCTGGGTGTAGACAAGGACGAGAACCTGCTGGTAGTCGAGGGCGCGGTGCCCGGGCCGAAGGACGGTTACGTGATGATCGCGAAGGCCAAGAAACCGCCCAGAGAGCGTCGTGGATTTAGCGGCACCGGTACGGTCGATCCGTTGAAGGCATCGAAGCGCCAGGCGGCGAAGAAGAAGTAGCTGAGGACTGGCAACTGACTACTGGCAACTGATTGGAAGAGACTATGGCAACGATTGATGTAGTAAATCTCGGTGGCGAAAAGGTAGGTTCCTTCGAACTGGCCGATGAAGTGTTCGGCGCGGTGAACGAAGACCTGTTGTGGGAAGCGGTGAAGCACTATCGCGCCGGGCAGCGTGCGGGTACTCACGCCACCAAGAACAAGAAGCTGGTGAGCGGAGCGGGCAAGAAATTGTGGAAGCAGAAGGGAACCGGGCGCGCGCGTGTGGGCTCCATTCGCTCACCTCTTTGGCGGCACGGCGGCACGGTCCACGGACCGCAGCCCCGCTCCTACGATTACGCTTTTCCACGCAAGAAGCTCCTGGGCGCGTTGCGCTCGGCACTGGCGGCCAAGCTGGCAGATGGCAAGCTGGTGGTTGTCGAGAGCTTCGACGTGAAGGAACCGAAGAGCAAAGAGTTCCGCAAAACGCTGCACACTTTGAACGCGAAGGGCACGACTTTGCTGGTGGAAAGCTCGTCCACCGAGAACCATAACCTTCATCTCAGTTCACGCAATCTTGCGGGCGTAGAGCTGCTGGCGGGTAATCAGGTCCATCCTTATCACCTGCTTCGCTATGAAACCACAATCTTCGCCCGCCCCGCATTAGAGAAGTTGCAGGACTCGCTGAAGGCTGCGGCACCCAAGCGCAGACATGCGGAGGTGGCGTAATGAAATCGGCATATCAAGTGCTGCGCCGACCGGTTATTACCGAAAAAGGTTTAGGAGTAAAAGAAACCGAGGCGACCCTGGTCTTCGAGGTTTCTCCGAAGGCGACCAAGACCGAGATCAAACAGGCGGTGCAAAGCATTTTCAAGGTGAAAGTGGATTCGGTACGGACCGCTAGTTTTGCAGGCAAAGAGCGCCGCCGCGGCAAGTTTACGGGATATCGTCCCGACTGGAAGAAAGCATACGTGCGGTTGAAGGCGGGCGAGAAGATGCCCGAGTACGCAGAAAACCTCTAGTTAGTGGCTAGTGGTAGTGGCTGGAAGTATTGAGAAACGAGTAGACACATGGCTATCAAGACTTATAGACCGGTTACCCCGTCGCGGCGGTTCACCACGAGCACGGTCAACGATGACCTGACGACGAACCGTCCGTACAAGCCGCTGACCGAGCCCAAGCAGCGCACTGGCGGACGCCGTAATTGCGGCGATCTGACCATCTGGCACCACGGCGGGGGACACAAGCGCAAGCTGCGCATCATTGACTTCAAGCGTGACAAGTTCGGGATTCCCGCGACCGTCGCCTCCGTCGAGTACGATCCCAATCGCTCGGCGCGTATCGCCCTGCTGAATTATGCCGATGGTGAAAAGCGCTACATTGTGTATCCGGTCGGACTACAGGTGGGCGCAAAGATTGTCAGCGGCCCGGAGGCCGACATCCTGGTAGGTAATGCATTGCCCTTGCGCAACATTCCTCCTGGCACCACGGTCCACAACGTTGAGTTGAAGCCCGGCAAGGGTGCGCAGATGGCGCGCTCGGCTGGAGCGCAGGCGCAGTTGGTTGCCAAGGAAGGCGACTACGCGCTGCTCAAGCTGCCTTCCGGCGAAACCCGCAAGGTGCTGGTGGATTGCATGGCCACCGTGGGGCAGGTTGGCAATATCGATCACGAAAACATTTCCATCGGCAAAGCCGGCCGTACGCGCTGGCTGGGAATTCGCCCGACGAACCGCGGTGTGGTCATGAACCCGGTCGATCATCCGCACGGCGGCGGCGAAGGCAAGACCAGCGGCGGACGTCATCCAGTGACGCCATGGGGCAAGCCGACGCGTGGTTACAAGACTCGCAACAACAAGCGGACCGATAAATTCATCGTGAACCGCAGACAGAAGTAGGACTGAGACGATATGGCACGTTCAACAAAAAAAGGCGCGTTCATTGATTCGCACCTGCAGGTCAAGATCGACGGCATGAACGCACGCAACGAGAAGAAGGTTGTGCGCACCTGGTCGCGCCGCTCCACCGTGATTCCCGAGATGGTGGGACACACCCTGGCGGTGCACAATGGCAAGAAGTTCATTCCGGTGTATGTGACCGAGAACATGGTCGGGCACAAACTGGGCGAATTCAGCATGACCCGCAGCTTCAAGGGGCACTCGGTCAGGGCTGCGACGGAAACCGCAGCCAAGCCTGCGCCTCCGGCGAGATAAGGAAAACGACATGGAATTCACAGCCAAACTGAATTACGTGCGAGTCTCGCCGCAGAAAGCGCGCCTGGTGTTGGACCTGATCAAGGGCCGCCGGGTGGAAGAGGCGCTGGACACGCTGTTGTATGCCAAGAAGGGTATCGCCCCGAAGCTGTACAAGCTGCTGCGTTCGGCGGTTGAGAATGCCAACTACGCCAGTGCAGAAAAAGGTCTGGATATCGATGTCGACCGGCTGTATGTCAAACGCGCCGTCGCCAATGATGGGCCGCGCATGAAACGTATTCGTCCGGCTCCGATGGGCCGTGCCTACCACTACCAGCGGCGGATCTCGCATTTGGAGATTGCTCTGGAGGAGAAGGCTGGTCGCAATGGTGATGCCGGCTTAGTCCAAACCGTGCAGGAAGGTGCGCCGGCCAAGCAGGCAACTAAGAAAGTCGTCAAGAAGGCGCCGGTCAAGAAGAAAGCGGCGGCCAAGAAACCGGCAGCGAAGAAGCAGGCGGCGAAGAAGCCGGCCAAGAAAAAGAAGTAGAGATTGAAATAAGCGGCGATGCAAGAGTGCAGTCGTCGCGGAGAAGAAGCAGATTATGGGACAGAAAGTCCATCCATATGGATTTCGCCTCGGCGTTACCAAGCCCTGGAAGTCACGCTGGTTCGTGGTGCGCGACTACGACAAACTTCTGCTGGAAGACGTGAAGCTGAAGGCCGAGCTGAAGGAAAAGCTGAAGTCGGCAGGCGTCAGCTCGATCGAGATCGAGCGTCCTGGCAACAAGCTGCGCATTATCATCCGCACCGCGCGTCCCGGTATCATCATCGGCCGCAAGGGAACGGAGATCGACAAGTTGAAGCAGGACATCCAGAAGCGCACCAACCGCGATGTCTTTGTCGATATTCAGGAAGTGCACAAGCCGGAACTCGATGCGCAACTCGTGGCGGAGAACATCTCACTGCAACTTGAAAAGCGCGTGGGATTCCGGCGCGCCATGCGCAAGGCAGTGGACTCGGCGCTGCGCTTCGGCTGCAAGGGGATCAAGGTGCGCGTCAGCGGCCGCTTGAATGGCAACGAAATCGCCCGCTCTGAGTGGTATTTGCAGGGCCGGTTGCCGCTGCACACTCTGCGTGCCGACATCGATTACGGTTTTGCTGAGGCCCACACCACCTACGGCATCATCGGCGTGAAGTGCTGGGTCTACAAGGGTGAGATTTTCAAGGAACGCAAGCGTGAACCGCAGGGCGTACAAAGCGGAGCGTTTTAAAAACAGTGGCCAGTGGCTAGTGGTCAGTGGCCAGCAGGAATAAGTTGTAGCACTGAATTGGGAGATGTGCTGATGGTAGTTGCTATGTTGAGCTGGAGAGATTGCTCTAGCCACTAGTCACTAACCCCTAGCCACTGAATATCTATGTTGATGCCAAAGAAAGTGAAGTATCGCAAGCAGCAGCGCGGCCGCATGACTGGCAAGGCCTGGCGTGGCGGCGAGCTGTCGTTCGGCGACTTCGGCTTGAAAGTCATGGAGCCGGGTTGGATTACCGATCGGCAGATCGAAGCCAGCCGCGTGGCCATGACCCGCTTCGTGAAACGTGGCGGGAAAATTTGGATCCGGCTGTTCCCGGACAAGCCGGTCACCAAGAAGCCGGCTGAAACCCGTATGGGCAAAGGCAAGGGCGCTCCGGACCATTGGGTAGCTGTAGTGCGCCCAGGCAAGATCCTCTTCGAAATGGAAGGGGTATCGGTGACCGACGCGACCGAGGCGATGCGTCTGGCATCGCACAAGCTACCGCTTCGCACCAAGTTCGTGCAGCGTGAAGGCGTGCACTAAACCAGTTGCTGGTAGTTAGTGGATAGCGACTAGTAGGAGATACGAACCGGAAACAGTGGCGAGAGTCGAGAGTAGTGGGGTTTGGGTTTTTCTAACCACTAGCCACTAACCACTGACGTTGAGGATCTGCAAGATGGATGTAAATAAAATTCGCAATTTGACCGATATCGAACTGGCCCATCAGCAGCGGGAAATGGCCGACCAGCTGTTCAAGATGAAGTTTCAGATGAAGATGGGACAAACCGAGAGCTTGAAGAAAATCCGCGAGTTGAAGAAAGACATTGCTCGCGTCCAAACGGTGTTGCGCCAGAAAGAGCTGGCGGGTGGAAACGGCGCCGCTGTGAAGCCAAGCGTTACCGTTGAGAAGACAGTGACGGCGAAGAAGGCGGCCAGCAAGAAGGCTGCGACGGAGAAAAAGTAAGCTATGGTCGAAACAACAGCAACCAGCACAGAGAAGGCTCCCGGCCGTCGCAAGACCCTGATTGGCGAAGTGGTGTCCACCAAGATGGCCAAGACCATCGTGGTCGAAGTCCGGCGGCAGAAGGCCCATCCCTTTTATAAACGCGTCGTGGCCCGCAGTAAGAGGTTCTACGCCCACGACGAAGAAGGCACGGCGCATCTTGGCGACTTCGTGAAGTTGGAGGAGACGCGGCCGCTGTCTAAGTTGAAGCGGTGGAGGTTGAAGGAAATCGTGCAGCGTGCTGCGCTGATAGCGCCGGTTGAAGAGACGCCGGCGAGCTAAGTCGATGGTACTAGTCCCCAGACGGTGCAGCAAGGAGACAAAGTTATGGCAGTGATGATGAGATCCATGCTCGATGTCGCCGACAACTCTGGCGCGCGCAAGCTGCAGATGATTCTGCCGCTGGGCGGTTCCACCGGCCTGGTCGCGCATTTGGGTGACGTAGTTACGGCATCGGTGAAGGAAGCCTCGCCCGACGGCACCGCCAAGAAGGGCACCGTGGTGAAGGCCGTGATCGTGCGGACTCGCAAAGAGCATCGCCGCCGTGACGGCACCTACATCCGCTTTGATCAGAATGCGGCGGTGTTGATCAACGACGCCAATGAACCGGTCGGCACCCGCGTGTTTGGTCCGGTGGCGCGTGAACTGCGCGAGAAGAAGTTTTTGAAGATTGTTTCCCTGGCGCCGGAAGTGCTGTAAAGCAGTTGCCAGTAGCCGGTTGTCAGTTGTCAGTAGTAGAGCAAGCCGTGATTGCTAAAGGCTAAGAGCTAGCTGCTAGTTGCTAAGGGGTTTGAAGATGCAGAAGAGTGTAGATATTCGCCGCAACGATCAGGTGCGGGTGATTACCGGACGCGACAAGGGCAAGGAAGGCCGCGTGCTCCGTGTTATGCCGGACGAGTCCAAGGTGTTAGTCGAACACGTCATGATGGTGAAAAAGAACGTGCGTCCCAATCCGCAGAAGAACATCAAGGGAGGCATTGCCGAGCAGGAAAGCGCGATTTCCATCAGCAACGTGATGCTGATGTGCAGTTCCTGTGCGCGTCCCGTGCGGGTTGGCCATGAGAAACATGGCGACCATCGCTCTCGCGTATGTAAGAACTGCGGAACCACGTTGGAGAAGTAGCTGCGGTTAGCACTTAGCATTTGGCACTTAGTAGTTTGTGCAAGAAACGTGAAGATTTTGGGTTTATTAGCTAAAAGCCAAAAGCTAAATGCTAATTGCCAAGTACTAAATTGATTTCCTCACGAACCGGTAGCCGAAACAAACCGAAACCGTGAGAAAGGTAGAAGCAGAAATGGCAGACGAGAAGAAACCAAAAGCGCAATCGGCGGGGGCAGAAGGAAAGCCGCAGGGCAAGCCTCAGGGCAAGAAAGCGAAGCCTGCGCAGGCCGAAGTAGCTGCCGAGGGAGCATCGGGCAAACCGGCGCGGCCGAAGGCGACCAATCGCCAGACGGCTCGCATGCGCGACCGCTATTACAAAGACGTTTTGCCCGCGTTGATGAAAGAGTTCGATCTCAATAACCCCATGGCAGCTCCCAAGCTGGAGAAGATCATTGTGAACATGGGAGTGGGCGAGGCCACGCAAAATGCCAAGCTGATCGACCCGGCGGCGGGCGAAGTCGGCCAGATCACCGGTCAGAAACCAGTGATTACGCGGGCACGCAAGTCGATCGCGGCCTTCAAGGTGCGCGAAGGAATGCCCATCGGCGTGATGGTGACGCTGCGCGGCGACCGCATGTATGAGTTTTTTGACCGCCTGGTGAATGTCGCGCTGCCGCGGGTCCGCGACTTCCGCGGGGTGCCGACCAAGTCGTTCGACGGGCGCGGCAATTTCACGTTGGGCGTCCGCGACCAGTTGATTTTTCCGGAGATCGATTACGCCAAGGTCGAAAAAATGAAGGGCATGAACATCACGATTGTGACCTCGGCTGGAACAGACGACCAGGCGCGGGCGTTATTGAAACACATGGGAATGCCGTTCAGGCAGTAGCCAGTAGTCAGCGAAGAGCGAGAAGCGAATAGCGTAAAGGAAACAATGGCGAAGACATCAAGTATTGCGAAGTCGAACAAGAAACCAAAATTCCCGGTCCGGCAGCACAATCGCTGTCATATCTGCGGACGCCCGCGCGCCTTTCTGCGCAAGTTCGGCATTTGCCGTCTGTGCTTCCGCGGTCTGGCTCTCAGGGGCGAGATACCCGGAGTCATGAAGTCGAGTTGGTGAAGAGCAGTGGCTAGTGACTAGTGGATAGGGGCTAGTTTAGTACGTCGCCGACGGGTTCTTCTTGCCGTAAAGAGAAGCGAACGGGCGACGATTTGAGGAGATATAAAGCATGAGTTTGACCGATCCGGTCTCAGATTTTTTGACCCGCGTTCGCAATGCCATCAAGGCGCGGCACCAGAAGGTGGACGTTCCGCATTCCAAGCTGAAGGTCGAGATGGCCCGCATCCTGAAGGAAGAGGGCTACATCGCGAACTTCAAGGCGACAGAAGAAGAGGGCCGCAAGGTACTGCGGGTGTACCTGAAGTACAGCCCGGATAACTCGTCGCCAATTTCGGACCTGAAGCGGGTTTCGCGTCCCGGTTGTCGAGTTTATGTCGGACATACCGAAATTCCGCGCGTGCTCGGCGGGCTGGGTATCAGCATTCTGACCACTCCGCGGGGCGTGATGACGGGGCGCCAGGCGCGCAAAGAAGGAATCGGTGGAGAGGTCCTCTGCGAGATTTACTGAGCGGCTGTCAGCCGTCAGCTATCAGCCGTCGGCAAGATGGTTGGTCAGGATTAATAAGCGGGCCTGACGCCCGCACAGAGAGCTAAAGATTATGTCAAGAATTGGTAGAAAGCCGATCCCGATGCCAAAGGGCGTCACTTATGTCGTAGACGGCAACACGGTCCGGGTAAAGGGGCCGAAGGGCGAAGTCACGACCCACATGCCTGCTGGCGTGAAACTGGAACTGACCGATGGCACCTTAACGGTGGTCCGCGAAGACGACTCCAAGGCTGCGGTGCACGGACTGGTGCGCGCTCTGGTCAACAATTCGGTGGAAGGTGTCACCAAAGGCTGGACCAAGGAGCTGGACATTGTCGGAATCGGCTACCGTGCGGAAATGAAGGGCAAGACCACCGTAGTGTTTACCTTGGGATATTCCCACCCGATCGAATACCCGCTACCGGCGGGCATAGACGTGGCTGTCGATCCCAAGCTGACGCACCTTACGGTTAGCGGTATTGACCGGCAGAAGGTTGGATTCGTTGCTGCCGAAATGCGCAGCCTTCGTCCACCTGATCCGTACAAGAACAAGGGTGTGCGCTATAGCAATGAGCGCCTGAAGAAGAAGGTCGGAAAGACCGGAGCGAAATAGTGGCTAGTGGCCAGTTGCCAGTGGCTGGAAAGTGAACTGATCAGTTAGCTGAAGGCTGATAGCCGACGGCTGAGAGCGAAAACGATGATTACGAAGTCTTCAAAAGATCAAACGCGGCAGAAGGTCCACTCCAGAATCCGCAAGAAAGTTCTGGGCACGGCGGAGCGTCCGCGGCTGAACGTCTATCGTTCGGTGAACCATATTTACGCTCAGGTCATTGACGACGCGAAGGGTGTGACCCTGGTCTCGGCGACCTCTGTAAAGAAAGTCGGCAAGGGCGAGAAGCGCCCCACTGGCGGCAACGTGGGTTCGGCGAAAGATGTAGGCAAGATGATCGCCGAGCGCGCCAAGCAGAAGGGCATCGAGAAGGTAGTCTTCGATCGCGGCGGATATCTTTATCACGGACGCATCAAGGCGCTGGCTGATGCGGCCCGCGAAGCGGGGCTGAAGTTTTAACGTAGTTAGTGGCAGTTTTTCAAGATTTGAAGGCGCGGTTGCCACAGGGCACGTACGCCGGGAGACACAACGGTAATGCCAACAGTAAAGAAAAAGCTTGACGCCGGTCAGTACCAACTGAAGGACCAGGTGGTCTCGATCAACCGTGTCACCAAGGTTGTCAAAGGCGGCAAGAACCTGTCGTTTGCGGCGCTGGTGGTGGTCGGTGATCCGGGCTCGGCCGTGGTGGGTTACGGATCTGGTAAAGCCAAGGAAGTTCCGCAGGCGATCCGCAAGGGAATCGAAGCGGCTAAGAAGAACCTGCTGCGCGTGAACCTGACGCAGACCTCGATTCCTCATCAGGTGCTGGGCCGCTATGGCGCAGGCATGGTGATGTTGAAGCCGGCGCCGGAAGGCACGGGCGTTATTGCCGGAGGCGCAGTACGCGCGGTCATGACTTCAGCGGGAATCCAGAACGTGCTGACCAAGTCCATCGGAACGACAAACCCGCACAACGTTATCAAGGCCACGTTCAACGCGCTCTCCCGGCTGCGCGACCGCAAAGACGTGGCTAGCGCTCGCGGCAAGTCGGTTGAGGAGCTTTAACTATGGCCCGTATTCGTAAAAAGGCAAAAGCAACGCCGGCAAAGGCGGGCGCGAAGATGCAACTCAAGTGGGTGCGTTCGGCAATTGCTGCCCCGATCAAACACAAGCTGGTGGTTAAAGGATTGGGTTTCACTCGGCTGAATCAGGTGGTGGAGCGCGAGGACACGCCATCCATACGCGGCATGGTGGCCAAAGTCCCGCACTTGGTAGAGATCGCGAAGGAACAGGGTACAAAATGAATCTCAGCAATTTACGTGCACCCCGGAAAGCGTCAGAGAACAAGAAGCGTGTCGGCCGCGGTATGGGCTCGGGTATGGGAAAGACTTCCACCCGCGGCCACAAAGGTCAGAGGTCGCGTAGCGGTTCGCGCATGATGCGCGGCTTCGAGGGCGGGCAGATGCCGCTGCATCGCCGCTTGCCGAAGCGCGGCTTCACCAACATCTTTCGCGTCGAGTATGAAGTAGTGAACCTGGAACGGCTGGCAGGCCTGGGTGCAAGCGAGATCACGCCTGAACTCCTGCGCAAGGCTGGCGTCGTCAGTTCCAAGAACACGCTGGTGAAGGTGCTGGGTCAGGGCGAGTTATCCAAAGCGATCACCGTACACGCGCACAAGTTTTCCAAGTCAGCCCAGGAAAAGATCGAAAAGGCCGGCGGCAAGATTCAAGTTGTCAGTAGTCCTGGCAACTGAGGTTTTCGTTCCATGCTTGAGAAGTTAGCCAACGTATTTCGCGTTCCCGATCTGCGCAAGCGAATCCTGTTCACGCTTGGGCTGCTGGCGGTTTACCGCTTCGGGGGACACATTCCCACGCCCGGTATCAACGCCGATCTGTTGTCACAGTTCTTCGACCAGAATCGCGGCACGTTCCTCGGCTTCGTCGATTTATTCAGCGGCGGTCAGTTGCGCCGGCTGACGATCTTCGCGCTGGGCATCATGCCGTACATTACCGCGTCCATCATTCTGCAGCTGATGACGGTAGTGTACGAGCCCCTGGCCAAGTTGCAGAAGGAAGGCGAGCTGGGGCGCAAGAAGATTACCCAGTGGACCCGGTACCTTACCCTTTTGCTGAGCGCGGTGCAGTCGTTGGGCATTGCGATCACGCTGGAGCGCCAGACCATTAGTGGAGGCACGGCCTTCGTCAACAACCCGGGCATCCCTTTCGTGCTGATGACCATGTTGACGCTTACCACCGGCAGCGTCTTCATCATGTGGCTGGGTGAACAGATCACCGAGCGCGGTGTCGGCAACGGCATGTCGCTGCTAATCTTCGCCGGCATTGTCGTAGGACTGCCGCGAGGCGTAATGGATTTGTACGAGAAAGCAGCGTCCCAGGCTTGGGGCGCATTCACCATACCCGCCATGCTGCTGCTGGTGGTGTTGATGGTCGCGGTGGTCGCGTTCATTGTGTTTGTTGAACGGAGTGAGCGCCGCATTCCCGTGCAGTACGCCAAGCGGGTGGTCGGCCGTAAGATCATGGGCGGCCAGTCGACTCATCTCCCGTTGCGAGTGAACTCTGGCGGCGTTATGCCGGTCATCTTTGCATCGTCGGTATTGACCCTGCCACAGACGATGGGAGCGGTGTTCAAGGGGAAGAGCGCGTTCGTCGATCGCATATTGAGTCAACTTGCCTGGGGCGAGCCGATGTACACCTTGCTCTACGCGATTGGAATCATTTTCTTTGCGTACTTTTACGTGTCCATTGTGTTCAACCCCACTGAGGTTGCCGACAACATGCGGAAGTACGGTGGCTTCATCCCGGGCATTCGGCCCGGGGCGCGGACTGCCAACTATATTAACGAAATTCTGACGCGCATCACGTTAGTCGGCGCGCTGTACTTGATCCTGATCTCCTTCATTCCTGAATGGATGATCACCGGAATACACCTCAATCATTTGTTCGGTCCCATTGGAGCGTTCTTCGAGCGCTTGCCGACGTGGGTGACCAACGGACTGGGCGTGAACTTCTACTTTGGCGGGACGTTGCTGCTGATTGTTGTGGGCGTGGCCATGGATACCGTCAACCAGGTCGAGTCGCAATTGGTGATGCGCCACTATGAAGGTTTCACGCCGCGCAGCGGACGTATCCGCGGGCGTAGGACGACGTGGTAAAGCAGCGGTTGTCAGTAGTCAGTTGTCAGAAACCGACGCGGTCTAACTGACAACTGGCAACCGACTACTGACAACTGTTCTTCGGAGCTACCGGGAGGCTTCGACCCGCCTCGGCGGGCGAGAAAGGGCCTGTGGTTCGGGCTCAGGGTATGGGTCATGGAAGTACAGACTTCCTCGGCAGTGGGCGTGAAGGCAAACCAACAGACGGTCGGTTCCATCGTGCTGTTGGGTCCGCCGGGCGCCGGCAAGGGAACGCAGGCGAAGCTGATCGCCGAAACCTACGGCATCCCCCAGATTTCTACGGGTGACATTTTGCGGGACAACGTCGCCCGGAAGACGGATTTGGGGACCAAGGCCAAGGCGATCATGGAGCGCGGCGACCTGGTGCCCGACGAACTGGTCTGCGGCATGGTTGCTGACCGGCTGGTGCAAGCAGATTGCGTCCGTGGGTTCATCCTGGATGGCTTTCCGCGCACCGTCCGGCAGGCGGAGTGGCTGGATGCGCAGTTGGAAGAAATGCGAGCAGGCAAGGACGGAAAGGGGCAGCAGGCGTGCGCGCCGCCGGTTGTGATCCAGTTGGTAGTAGACTATAATCAACTACGGCAACGGCTTACCGGGCGTCGTTCGTGTCCCACCTGCGGACTGATTTACAACGTCTATTACCAGCCTCCCAAGGTCCAAGGCATCTGTGATGTCGACGGTACGCCCTTAGTGGCGCGTCCCGACGATGCGGAAGAAGTTATTGCCGAACGCCTGAAGGCCTATGAGCAGCTCACCCTGCCTTTGGTGGAATATTACGGTTCTCGGGGCCGACTGATCGAAGTGAACGGCGATCAGCCGGTGGAAGCGGTAATGGCGCAAACGTTCAGTGCGATACAGAATGTCAATCGTTTGTAAGTCGGCCTCGGAAATTGACAAGATGCGCCGCAGTGGGCGCATCGTCCGCCAGGTGCTTGAGGCCGCACGAAAAGCTGTTGCACCCGGGGTTTCAACCATGGATCTGGAGCGCATTGCCGAGCTCAAGATCCGGGATTTAGGGGCCAAGCCTGCATTCAAGGGATATTACGACTATCCCTGCGTGCTGTGCACATCGGTGAATGACGAGATTGTGCATGGCATTCCGTCGGACCGGCGGATGCTGAAGGCCGGAGACATTGTTTCCATTGATTGTGGCGTCGTGCTGGACGGGTACTACGGCGATTCGGCGATCACGGTTCCAGTAGGCGATACCATTACGTCGGAGTTACGCAAATTGCTTGAGGTGACACGCGACTCTCTATTTCAAGGAATAGAAGCGGCGCGGGTGGGTAATACAGTCGGGGACGTGGGCGCAGCCGTGCAGCAACTGGTTGAGGCCAACGGCTTCAGTGTGGTGCGGGAATTCGTCGGGCACGGCATCGGTACAAAGTTGCACGAAGACCCGCAGATTCCGAACTACGGGACTCCTGGGCAAGGACCGAAGTTGCGCGACGGCATGGTGTTGGCGATCGAGCCTATGGTGAACATAGGCAAGCCGGGTACACGAGTGCTCGATGATAAGTGGACGGCAGTGACCGAAGACGGCAGCTACAGTGCCCACTTCGAACACTGCGTCGCGGTGACCAGAAATGGGCCGATGATTTTGACGGAATAAATCTAGCAACTGGGGTTGAATGAGTAAGGAAGACGCGATTGAGGTAATGGCGGTGGTGGTGGAACCCCTGCCTAATGCCATGTTCAAAGTGGAGCTGGAGAACAAGCACCAGGTGCTGGCGCATGTCTCTGGCAAGATGCGCAAGAATTTTATTCGCATACTTCCCGGCGATCGGGTAGCGGTGGAGTTATCGCCCTATGACCTGACCCGGGGACGTATTGTGTACAGATACAAATAGCAGTTGGCATTTAGCACTTAGCAATTGCCAAATGATCGATGCTGAATGCTAAGCGCAAAATGCTGAAAACAACTAGCAACTGAGGATTTCATGAAGGTACGGGCATCAGTCAAGAAGATTTGCGACAAATGTAAGGTGATTCGCCGTCACGGAGTGGTTCGCGTGATCTGCGAAAACGCGAAACATAAGCAACGGCAAGGATAACGGGAGTAACTATGGCACGTATTGCAGGCGTGGATCTGCCGCGCAACAAGCACATCAGCATTGCTTTGACCTACATTTTCGGGATCGGGAATTCGCGCGCCAAAAGCATTCTCGGCTCTGCGAACGTGCAGACCGATAAGAAGGTCAGCGACCTCAACGAAGAGGAAGTGAACCGCATTCGTCAGGTAATCGAAGAGGGTGGCAACGTCGAAGGCGATCTGCGCAAAGACGTCTCGATGCACATCAAGCGGCTCATCGAAATCGGGTCCTATCGTGGGTATCGTCACCGCCGCAGCCTGCCGGTTCGCGGGCAGCGCACTCACACCAATGCTCGCACTCGTAAGGGTCCGCGCAAGGGCACGGTAGCAAATAAGAAGAAAGCGGCAGGGAAGACATAAAACATGGCGAAACCAGCTGGATCCGCCGCAGCGGACAAAAAAGGCAAGAGCAAGAAGTTCAAGAAGAAGGAGCGCAAGCACGTTCCCAACGGACTCGTGCATATTCAGGCCTCTTTCAATAACACCATCGTTACTATCACCGATCCGAACGGAAACACGGTGTCGTGGAAGAGTTCGGGTTCGCTCGGCTTCCGCGGATCGCGCAAGGGCACGCCTTTCGCGGCGCAGCAAGCTGCCGCTAACGCCGCCAATCAGGCGCGGGACCACGGCATGCGGGTTGTGGATGTGCGGGTAAGCGGTCCGGGTTCGGGGCGCGAGTCTGCGGTGCGGGCTTTGTCTGCGTCCGGCTTGGACGTTCGTTCGATTAAGGACTCAACCCCGGTTCCGCACAACGGCTGCCGTCCGCCGAAACGAAGAAGGGTCTAAAGGCAGTGGATAGTGGTCAGTGGCTATTGGATAGAAAAGCAAAGTATCACGCGCTGCGAAAGATTTTGGGCAAGTGTCAAAGTGGTTGGAGGCAGCATCTAATTACTAACCACTAGCCCCTAACAACTGGATTTCGATCGGGACGAAGGGACGCCAAGCGCCCGTAAACCGATCGATACAAGGGCAGACAAGCTCTGCCTAATTAAGGAGAACGTAACTTGGCAAGGTACAAAGACGCAGTATGCCGCCTTTGCCGCCGCGAAGGGATGAAACTGTTCCTCAAAGGCGCAAAGTGCTTTACCGACAAATGTCCGGTCGAAAAGCGCAATTTCCCCCCGGGCCAGCATGGTAAGGACCGCAAAGCCAAAATCGTAGGCTACGGGTTGCAGCTTCGCGAGAAACAGAAGGCGAAGCGCATCTACTTTACCCAGGAAAAACAATTCCGCAACTACTTTGAACGAGCCGCCCGGACCCGCGGGGTCACCGGCGAAGTCCTCCTGCAGCAACTGGAGCGTCGGCTCGATAACGTAGTCTATCGTCTTGGCTTTGCCGTGGCGCGGCGGCAGGCCCGTCAGTTGGTTCGTCACGGTCACGTGCAGGTAAATGGCAGAAAGGTTGACATTCCTTCCTATCAAGTCAGTGCAGGTGAAGAAATCTCCGTGCGCGAGACGAGCAATAAACTCGCATTGCTGGAGATTGCGAAGGATTTTGCCAGTCATCAGGCGCCGCCCGCATGGCTGGAAGTTGACCGCGACGCCTACAAGGGACGGGTGGTCGCATTGCCTACCCGTAACGACATCAACTTGCCCATCAATGAGCAGTTGATCGTGGAACTTTACAGCAAGTAGTACGCCCGCGGCGCAGAGCGATCTGTTGTCGCGTTTCTACAATCTTCGAGCCAGATCAGCCGGTTCGCGTTTCCATGAGACGCCAACCGCGCAGCATGGCCGAACTGAACAGACAGGAGTCATGAATGCTTTGGAAAGGATTTCAGAAACCCAAACGGCTGGCTACCGACACCGAGACCCTGACCGACCAGTACGGTCACTTCTGGGCGCAGCCGTTTGAGCGCGGTTTCGGTACCACCATCGGCAACGCGTTACGCCGCGTGTTGTTGTCGTCCATCGAAGGCGCCGCGGTTACCGCGGTCAAAATTGAAGGTGTGCTGCACGAGTTCCAGTCGATCCCGGGAGTGGTGGAGGACGCGACCGACATCATTCTCAACCTGAAGCAGGTCCCCTTCCGCCTTAACGGGGACGCGCCTAAGGCGATTTACTTGCGCGCTGATCAGCCGGGTGTAATCACTTCCGGCATGATCGACGCCGACGCTGATGTCGAGGTGCTCGACAAGGACGTTTACATCGCCACCGTAAGCGAAGGTGGCAAGATCGATATGGAAATGCGGCTGAAGCGGGGCCGGGGTTACGTTTCAGCGGACAAGAATTTCGACGAGGACCTGGGGTTGGGATTCATTCCCATCGACTCCGTGCACTCGCCGGTGCGCAAATGTAACTACTCGGTCGAAGCTGCCCGTTTGGGACAGATCACCGATTACGACAAGCTGGCCATCGAAATTTGGACCAACGGTTCGGTGACTCCGGCGGATTCGCTGGGGTTGGCTGCGAAGTTGCTGAAAGACCATATGAACATCTTCATTAACTTTGAGGAAGAACTCGAGGCGCAGGCTGCCGGACTTGGCGATAAGCCGGAAATCCGCAACGAGAACCTCAATCGGTCGGTGGAAGAGCTTGAGCTTTCCGTACGGAGCTATAACTGCCTGAAGAATGCCAACATTCAGACCATCGGTGAACTGGTGCAGAAGTCCGAAGCCGAGATGCTGAAGACCAAGAATTTCGGCCGCAAATCGCTGAATGAGATCAAGGAAATTCTGGCTTCGATGGGCCTGGGGCTGGGCATGAAGATCGACGATCAGGGAAATGCGGTTCCCGGCAATTCGTCGGGAGCATCGCAAGGCTATTCGCTGCCGTCGTCGGGCTACGGAAGCGATCCGAATTTCTAACGCAACTGGCAACTGACAACTGAATTTGAAGGATCACAGAAATGCGTCATCGCAGAGCAGGATGGAAGTTAGGACGGAATACTGAGCATCGGCGCGCGTTACTGCGCAATCTGGTGACATCGCTAATCGTTGACGAGCGCATTGAGACAACGGTCACCAAAGCAAAGGCCATGCGCCCTCACGTGGAGAAGATGATTACGCTGGGCAAACGCGGCGATGTGGCAGCGCGCCGGCAGGCGGCTTCGTATCTCATGACCCGCGATGCGGTGGACAAGCTGTTTAACACCATCTCACCTCGTTACGGTGATCGCGAAGGCGGCTACCTGCGCATCATACATGGCGGCTTCCGCCAGGGAGACGGCGGCGACATAGCCTTTGTCGAACTACTCGGTAGCGAGAAGACCCTGGATGAAAAGCGGCAGAAGCGCGCCGAACTCCGAGCCAAGCGAGCCGAGGAAACCCGCAAGGCCATGGAATCGGCCGAGGCCGAAAACAAGCAGATGGAAGCGCAGCAGCAAGCTACAAACGAAGACAAAAAGGAAGAGTAGAAACACCCAGCAACGTTGTGCCCCGCTCTAGCGCAGGCTAGGGCGGGTTTTTTTGTGGCCGATGGACCACCGCGAACCGGACTATCGCGTAGACGAAAGCTCCGGCCGTGCGACACCGGCGCGACCGCGATTGAAAGCTCGCAGCGATAGCACGTAAATGATCACCTGAAGGACTGCTGCACCGCATGAATCGAGCAGCACATCTTGCCAAGCTCCGGTGCGCGACGGGATGAACGTTTGGTGGATCTCGTCGGCCGCAGCGGTCAGAATCGTTATCAGCAGGCCCAGCATGGCCCAATCCCACCGCCAGAAATCTCGCAGGCATATTCCCCAAGGCCGGCGCAAGAGTGGGGCGAGCTGATCATAGTTAGTGTTCTTGAGTGCTAGAAAGACCAGGCCACTGAGAATTCCGTAGCCGGCAAAGTGTCCTGTCTTGCGCAGAACCTCGTCAAGCTGTGCCACGAAAGCCTCGCTCACCCGAGGAACAACCGTTGCAATCACCCTGTACAGCAAACTGGAGGTGTTATTGGCAGATGCGAGGTTGGTGGATTCCAACCGGATGACCCCCAGGCACACCAGAACGGGCCACCATCGGTGTGCCAGCATGCGCAATGTGGGTTTCAGCAAAGGGTCTCGCTTTGAGGGTTGCCGGCCTGGACTCATGGTGGCCAGGCAGATTGTCAGTTACTCAACGCGGTAGTTGGGCGCTTCGCGAGTGATCATTACGTCGTGCACGTGGCTTTCGCGCAAGCCGGCTCCGCTGATGCGCACGAAGCGCGCTTTCTGCTGCAGTTCGGCGATGGAGGAGCAGCCGGCGTAGCCCATGCCGCTTTTTACGCCGCCTACGAGTTGGTACACGATCATGCCGACCGTACCACGATAGGGAACGCGTCCCTCAATGCCCTCGGGAACAAGTTTGGCGAGACGATTGCCATCACTGCCGTCCTCTGACAAGACCGGAACGGAGGAGTCGGCGTCGGCATTCTGGAAGTAACGTTCGCTGGAGCCTTGGGCCATCGCCGCCAGCGATCCCATCCCGCGATAGGCTTTGAAGGAGCGGCCCTGGTAAAGAATAGTTTCGCCTGGACTCTCTTCGGTACCCGCGAGCAGCGAGCCAATCATGACGCAGTTTGCGCCTGCCGCAATCGCCTTGGTGATGTCACCGGAGTACTTGATGCCGCCGTCGGCGATGATGGGAACATCGGTGTCGCGTACGGCGCGGGCAGCCTCGGCAATGGCAGTGATCTGAGGAACTCCGGCGCCGGTAACGATGCGGGTGGTGCAGATCGATCCCGGGCCGATGCCAACTTTAATGGCATCGGCCCCGGCGCGTGCCAGCTCACATGCGCCATCGAAGGTGCCGACGTTACCTGCAATTAGATCGATCTCGGGCAGTGCCTTCTTGATGGCCTGAATGGCCTCAATCACTCGCGTTGAATGTCCGTGAGCGCTGTCGATGGCGAGGAGATCGACTTTGGCCTGGACCAACTCCTGGGCACGTTCCAGGAAGTCCCCGGTAGCGCCGATCGCCGCACCTACCCGCAGCCTGCCGTGATCGTCCTTGGCGGCGGTGGGATACTTCAGGCGCTTCTGGATGTCCTTGACCGTGATCAAGCCCTTTAGGTTGTAATGATCGTCCACCACCAGCAGCTTCTCGATGCGATGTTCATGCAGGATGGCTTCCGCATCGCTCAAAGTGGTGCCGACCGGAACTGTGATCAGGTTCTTCTTGGTCATCACCTCACTGATCGGGACATCCGTGCGGGTCTCGAAGCGGAGATCGCGATTGGTCAGGATGCCAACCAGCTTCTTGTTCTGGGTTACAGGCACGCCCGAGATGCGGTAGTGTCGCATTACCTCCAACGCATCGGAGATTTTCTCGTCAGGCGACATGGTGATGGGATCGACAATCATGCCGCTTTCCGAGCGCTTGACTTTGTCCACTTCACTGGTTTGCTGTTCGATGGTGAGGTTGCGATGGATAATGCCCAGCCCACCTTGCTGCGCCATGGCAATGGCCATGCGCGATTCCGTGACGGTATCCATGGCCGCACTGATCAGGGGAATGCGAAGTTCGATATTGCGGGTCAAACGGGTCGTCGTGTCCAATAAGGCCGGAACTACGTCGGACTTGGCCGGCAGCAGCAACACGTCATCGAAGGTAAGCGCCTCAGGCACCGGAAAATTGATCATGGCTTTTGGTCCGCGGAAGGATAATCCCTCATTGTAGAGTTGCGCCAACGGTTAAGCAACCGTGGGTGCCGGTTTGCGAAGGACGGACATACGCCCTTCCCACCCGTTCCATGCCGCGATTTACCGTGGGTTCATTGAATTTTGGGACTCTTCGGCGTATATTCAATAAAGTACTGTTGTGTTTTGAGGGTTCTGTTCACCCCTCCTGGGTGACGGCGAGCCCGGTGCATAATCGGCGAAGCACATCGGTGGGCGCGAGCCCACTTTTTATTTCCACCCGTAATCCGCTGGTGCACGGCGAGTCCAGGCGGCAGCGATAGCCTGACGGGCAGTTTGTGCTTATTCGCAGGTGCCGTCATTTGGACAGGAACAGACGATGGCAGGCGGTTTGGAGAAAGTTCGAGAGATCGCTGAGCGCGTGGCCCAGTCCAGCGGTTTGGAAGTTGTCGATATCGAGCTGCTGGGCGGTGGTAAGGCCCGCATGTTGCGCATCTTCATCGACAAACCGAATGGAGTTACGCACGAGGATTGTTCCAGCTTCAGCCGCGAAGCAGGCACGATTTTCGATGTCGAGGAGGCCGTGCCGGGCGCTTCGTATTTGTTGGAGGTTTCATCGCCCGGACTGGATCGAAAGTTGTCAAAGCCGGCGGACTATCAACGTTTTACCGGTAGCCTGGTGAAGGTGATGACGCGAGACCCGGTAAACGGTAACCGGCATTTTGAAGGGCGGCTGAAAGCATTTCACGATGGCCAGCTCAGCCTGGAGTTGACCGGCAGGAAAAAGTCGAAGAAGCACCAGGCGGTCGAGTCGGGGACGGAAGTTGCAATCGATCTGGCCAACATTGAGAAGGCGAACCTGGTTCCCGAGTACTGATTGGAAGACAGCCAAGACCAAACGGAAGTAAGGTGGCAAACATTTTATGGCGAGTGAACTGTACAACGTAATCGACGCTCTGAGCCGGGAAAAAGGCATCGATCCGCAGATCGTCGTGAACGCGGTCGAGGATGCCATTGTTGTGGCCACCCGAAAGTATTACAAGACCCAGGAGAACCTGCGTGCCGAACTCGACAAGGAGAGCGGCCAGATTCGCGCCTTCGCAGTGCGAACCATCGTTGATGGGTCCGAGCAGATCGAAGATCCCCTGGCGCAAATTACCTTGGAGGATGCAAAACGCATCGATCCTGCCGCCGAAGTGGGTGGCGAGCTGCGCACCTATAAGCCGACTGACGTGCTGGGCCGAATTGCGGCCCAACTGGCAAAGCAGGTCATCTTTCAGAAGGTACGAGAGGCCGAGCGGGACACGATCTATAACGAGTACATAGGTCGCGTCGCAGAAGTGATCAACGCTACCGTCAAGCGCCAGGAGGGCCAGGACGTTATTGTGGACCTCGGCAAGGCGGAAGGGCGTATGCCCAAGAAGGAGCAGTCGCGACTCGAATCGTTCGCCCCGGGCGAGCGGGCGCGCGTAGTGATCGTCCGCGTGGAGAAAGCCTCCAAGGGCCCGCAGGTTGTGGTTTCGCGCGCGGTGCCAGAGTTGGTATCGCATTTGTTCCAGACCGAAGTGCCCGAGATTTACGACAACACCGTGGTCATTCGCGCCATTGCCCGAGAAGCTGGCGAGCGTACCAAGATTGCGGTCATGTCGAAGGACAAGGATGTCGATCCGGTGGGCGCCTGTGTCGGAATGAAGGGTATGCGGGTCCAGTCCATCATCCGCGAATTGCGCGGCGAAAAAATTGACATCATCGAATACCACGATGACCCAGTGACCTTTGCGGAAAAGGCGCTACAGCCGGCAAAGGTCAGTCGCGTGACGGTCCTGGAAGGCCAGGAAAAGCACCTGGAGGTAATCGTCGACGACAGTCAATTGTCGCTGGCTATCGGCAAGAAGGGACAGAACGTCCGGCTCGCCGCCAAGCTGCTCGGCTGGAAGATCGACATCAAGAGCGAAGAAGAGAAGCGTCAGGAAGTGGAAGATCGGATGAACGTGGTGTTGAACCAGCCGGCCACGCCACTGGAAAGCGTTCCTGATCTGGAGCCGGGAATCATCGAGAAGCTAGTCGCAGCCGGCATCACGACCGTCGAAGCCGTCGCCGACATGACCCCCGAGCAACTCGAAGAGGTGCCGGGTATCGGCCCCAAGACGGTGGAGAAAATCAGTATCGCCGTCAATAATTATTTTTCCAGTTTGGACGCGGCGGCCACACCCGGCGGTGAAGAGGTTCCATTGGCGGAAGAGGTGCTGCCCTCCGAATCCGAAGTGGCCACCGAAACCGAAGACGTTGCGCTCGCGGGAAACGGTGGGTCTGCGGAAGATGAAGTTCCAACCGAGGACGGTGGCGACGACAGCGCCACTGGACCTGACTCGGGAGGGCAGTCCGGCGATGTTACGGGCTTAGATGAGGAACCGGAAGCAAGTTCGGACAGCGTGGAGGACCTCGTCGAAAGTGGACAGTACTACGAGGCCGAGGTGGTTGAAGGTGTCGAGGATGCTCCCTTAGCCGATGAAGCCGAAGTGACCACGCACGAGCGTCCGGCCGGAGAGAACGAAAACGTTTCGGACGAGGAAAAACCTGGCGAGCAGAGGTAACAAAGGGCCTCAGCAGTTGCTGAGGTCAGCAAAATTAAACCGTGAGGATGCTAATGACGGCTTAACCGGGCAGGACAATACGGAGGAAATAGGGCGGAATGCAGAAGATTCGAATTAACGACCTGGCCAGAGAACTCGAGGTAAAGAGCAAGATGATCCTCGATGCTCTCATTGAGGTCGGCGTAACGGAAAAGAAAACGCACTCCAGTTCCATCGAAGTGGACGAAGCGGAGCGGGTAAAGAAGTATTTTGCCAAACGGCCCGAAGCCGGCTCCACTCGCGCCTCGTCGCGTGCATCGGCGGACGAATTCAAGCAAAAGCTGGACCTTTCGCACATCTCCAAGCCAGGCGATGTGCTGAAGGCGATCACACAGCGGGCCGCCCAGCCTTCCTCGACTGGACGTCCAGCCGCGCCTTCGACTCTTGCCACACCCGCTGGGCCTCGTCAAACTGTCGCGCCGCCTTCCGCCGTTCGTCCTGCAAGTTCGGTTACGAAACCTATTGCTCCGGTGGCGAGTGCCACTCCAGCGGCTCCAGCGGAGCCGCTCAAACCAGCGCCACGTTTCATTACGCCCCAATCGGTCGCGCGTCCACCTGCGAATATTGTGATACCACCGAAGCCGCCGGTACCGGCGTCTTCGGCAACGCCCCCTGCACATCTGTCATCTGCGGCTGGGACCGCGCAACCTTCCGAGCCTGTAATCGAGGACCAGATTGCGGCACTCGAAGAAAGTGAAGTCGTGCCGGCCACGTCCGAAATAACCGAATCCGAGGTTCCCTCGGTTGCCGAGGGCGAAGTTCCGTCATCGCCATTGCAAGCATTACCAGCCGCAGAGACGCGTCCGGGCACAGCTCGCCCCGCTGTTCCTGGGCAGCCAGCTCCGGGTATTGGTCGCGCCGGGCTGCCGACGCGTCCCGCGGGAATCGCAGCGGCGCAAACGCCACGCCGCTTGATCGTTCCCCAGACCGGGCCCCGCCCGGTGTACTTGGCTCCGCCGTCGGCTGCACCCCGTCCAGGTGCCAGCGCGCCTCCGCGAGGGGGGATGCCGGAGCGTGGCAAGCCCATCTTCCAGCGCCCGCGTCCGGGAGTGCCGCCACAAGGTCAGACGCGGCCACCTGTGCGACCGGGAGAGCGTCGCGGCCCTCATCCAACCCGTTCCGGGGCGCCGGGAGCTCGTCCGGGATTCGGCGCCGGTGCCGGCATTGCCCCGCCGCCTCCCACTGGGCAACGTCCCGCTGGCCGTCCTTCGCGGCCGGGACAACGCTATGTCCCTCGGGGCGTGAAGGAAGGCCCAATGAAGGGCTTTGTTCCGCCGCCGCGCCTCTCGCTTTCCAGCGAGCCGCTGCCCATCACGCGGAGCATCACCATTCCAGAGGGCATCAGCGTAAAAGATCTGGCGGAGAAATTGGAGATTCGTGCCAAGGACCTCATCGCCCGCCTGCTGGCGCGAGGCGTTTTTGCCACGGTCAATCAGACGCTCGATTCCGACTTGGCCACCGATATGGCTCGGCACTTCGGCGCCGAGACGGCAGTTATCACCTTTGAGGAGCAGTTGGCAAAGGACACAGTGCCGGCGGAAGGTGCGGGCGAAGAAGGCACTGCCCAGGGAATTGCACGGCCGCCTGTGGTAACCATCATGGGTCACGTTGACCACGGCAAGACCAGCCTGCTCGACGCAATCCGCTCGACCAATGTCGCCGGAGGCGAGGCCGGTGGAATCACCCAGCACATTGGCGCATACAAGGTCGCAATCACCGATCCTAACTCACCCGCTTTTGGCCGCGAGATTGTTTTCCTCGACACGCCTGGTCACGAGGCTTTTACCCGCATGCGTGCCCGTGGATCGAAGGTGACCGACATCGTGGTGCTGGTCGTGGCTGCCGATGACGGCGTGATGCCGCAGACGCTGGAAGCGATCGACCACGCCAAAGCCGCCAACGTTCCGATAATTGTCGCAGTGAACAAAATCGACAAACCGGAAGCTTTGCCGGAACGCGTCAAGAAGCAACTTGCCGATCGCGGCCTGATGCCGGAAGATTGGGGCGGGAGCACGGTCTTTGTGGACGTGTCGGCGAAGCAGAAGACCAATCTCAATCTGCTGATGGAAATGATCTGCCTGGTTGCTGACTTGCAAGACCTGAAGGCAGTTTCTGACCGTCTGGCGCAGGGCACGGTGCTGGAGGCCAAACTGGATCGCGGTCGCGGTCCTGTGGCAACCGTGTTGGTGCAGAACGGAACTCTGAGGACCGGCGACAACTTCGTGGTCGGCAACGTGTTCGGAAGGGTTCGCGCCATGTTCAACGATCGGGGCGCGGCCATGGATGCTGCCACTCCCGCAACGCCGGTGGAGATTCTCGGGCTGGAAAGTTTGCCGCAAGCCGGCGATCAACTGGTTGCCGTGGCCGATCGCGAGAAGGCGCGCGGCATCTCCGAATATCGTGAAGGCAAGGCCCGCGAGGCGCAACTTGCCAAGAGTTCGCGAGTCTCCCTTGAAGGTTTGGCCGAACAACTGAAGTCCGCGGGGCAGAAAGAGCTGGACATCATTCTGAAGGGCGATGTTCAGGGTTCGGTCGAGGTACTGAGCGATGTGCTGACCAAGCTGTCGAACGACCGGGTCAAAATCAAGATTCTGCTCAGTGGTGTGGGCGCTATTACCGAGACCGATGTGCTGCTCGCGTCGGCGTCGAATGCTGTCATCATCGGCTTCAACGTTCGGCCGGAACGCAAAGCGCAGGAACTGGCCGAACAGGAGAAGGTGGACATTCGACTGCACTCCATCATCTATGAGTTGGCCGACGAGATTAAGAAGGCCATGACCGGATTGCTGGAGCCGATCATCAAGGAGACATACCTTGGGCGAGCCGATGTCCGCGATACCTTCCGTGTACCCAAAGTCGGTGTGATTGCGGGCTGTTATGTCACCGACGGTGTCGTCAAACGCGACGCAGAAGCTCGCCTTCTGCGTGACAATGTGGTGATCTTCAAAGGCAAGATTGGCTCCGTGCGGCGCTTTAAGGAAGATGTCAGCGAAGTACGCCATGGCATGGAATGCGGCCTCTCGATCGCGAACTACGGCGATATCAAAGTGGGAGATGTCATCGAAGTGTTCGTTACCGAGAGAGTAGCAGCCGAAGCTTTCGTGTAAGAGCAGTGGCTAGGGGCTGGATAGAGCAAGCAGTACCATAAAGGCCAACAACGTCCCGGAACCGAATCCTCCTATATGGAGGACCCACAGTGTCCGGGACGAACTGCAATAGGACAGAAAATGATTGCGTATCTCACGCTCGAGATCCGCATTGAAAGCGCGCACTCGCTCAAAGACAAGCGGCAAGTAGTGCGTAGCGTGAAGGATGGACTGCGTGCCCACTTCAACGTTTCCGTTGCCGAGCTTGACCCGAGCGAGGCCTGGCAGCGCGCCACCCTGGGCGTGGTCGGCATCTCGCATTCGCGCGATTATCTGGAGGGCTTGATGCGCAATGTGGAGCGGCACGCCGTGCGCACCGCCAATAACAGCGGCGGCGAAGTCATCGATTCATTTCTTGATTTCTTGAGTGAAGCGGAATTTGGAGGACGTACGACCGAGGAGCCGTAATCGTTATCACGCCGGCTTGACAGCTTAGCGTATCCTCAAACGTTCCCCTATTTCGGGTCGCAGAAGCGAAGACAATGGAGAACCGGGGACAGAAATACCATCGTGGCCGCATGGCGGAGGCCCTGCGGGAAGAAATCGTCGCCCTTGTCGAGGGGGAATTGGGCGATCCTCGCATTGGACTGGTCAGCGTCAGCGAGGTCCAACTGGGTCCCGATGGCAAGACCGCCCGCGTGTTGATTTCAGTCGCGGGAGATGAGGACGAAGTTGAGCGAAGCCTCAAAGGCTTGAACGCGGCGGGCGGCTACATTCGGCATGAACTGGTCAGCCGCCTTGCCATCCGCCAGGCCCCCGAGTTGATCTTCGTAATCGACCGCGCGGACCAACACGGTGGCAGGATCGAAGAGTTGTTGCACCGCACTCACAAGAGGAAGCGTTAGGTTTCGAAATCGGGTCCATAGGATGCTCGGCGAAGTTCTGAACCAGATCGGCAAAAGGCAGAAGTTCATTCTTACCTCGCACGCCCGTCCAGACGGTGACGCAGTCGGGTCGGTGCTGGCCTGCTGCCAGATTCTGCGCAGCATGGGCAAACAGGCGAACGTAGTCCTCAGCGATGGCGTGCCGGGCATCTACCGCCCCTTACCTTTCGCCGATTCAGTGCTGCGAACCACCGAGAACGCATTCCAGCCGGAGGCGGTCATTATCCTGGAATGCGATAGCGTTCAGCGCACGCGCCTGACCGGGCTGGAGCAGCACTACCTCATCAACATCGATCACCACTCGACCGCCCGGCCTTTCGCGGACGTCAACTGGATTGATCCCAGTGCCTGTGCGGCCGCGGAAATGATCTTCCGCCTGGCGCGCGAGGCCGGCGTTCAGATCTCACCCGAGGTGGCCACCTGTCTTTATACCGCGGTGCTCACCGACACAGGTTCCTTCTGCTTCAGCGGGACCAACGAGGGGACTTTCGCTTTGGCAAAGGAATTAGTCCACTTTGGCGCTGATCCGGTGCGGATTGCCCAAAACGTATATTTCTCGACGCAGCTCTCCAAGATGCGTCTGCTGGGAGTTGCGCTCACCAGCCTTCACCGGGACGGTAGTCTGGCCTGTATGCACGTGGATCGCGCCACCGTAGAACGCTGCCAGGCCAACGAAGAAGATTGCGAAGGACTGGTCAACTACGCGCTGGCCATCGAAGGCATTGAAGTGGCATTGTTCTTCCGTGAACAGCCCGATGGCAGCTTCCGCGTGAGCCTGCGCAGCAAGGGCGCGGTCAATGTAGCGGCCGTGGCCGAGCAGTTTGGCGGTGGAGGTCACGAGTGCGCAAGCGGATGCGCCATGCCAGGCCCATTGTCGGCCGCCACCGAACGTCTGCTGGCACAATTTCGGGTTCGCGGTTATCCAGCAGGGCTGCAATAAGCTCTCGCCAGGCGAACGGATCGAATATTGAAACGAAACGGCCCCATCCTGGACGAGCGTACCCGACGTTCCACCGACCTTCTTGCGCTGATCGCATTCTGCGGATGCCTTTTTTTTGCAGGCGTTCAGGTGATCGGACTGGTGGGCGCCGACGAGCCCCGCTATGCCCAGATCGCGCGCGAAATGCTGCAACGTGGCGATTGGGTCACACCCGTCCTCAATGGTCAGCCCTGGCTTGAAAAGCCGCCGCTTTACTACTGGAGCGCCATGCTGGCATATAAAGCGGCAGGGGGCGTAAGCGATTGGGCGGCGCGTCTGCCTTCGGCAATCCTTTGCTCGCTGATGATCTTCTTCATCTTCGTGTGGGCCCGCCACTTTCGCCGGGGAATGCAACTTGATGCGGCGTTGATTACCGCAGCCTCAGCCATCGTGATCGGGTTCGGGGGGAGCGCCTCCACCGATATGCCTCTGACGGCGACGTTCACCGCCGCAATGCTGTGCTGGTACGGGTGGCATTCCAACCAAAATCGAGGCTGGCTCCTAGGGTTCTATCTTTTCGTTGGACTCGGAACTTTGGCCAAGGGGCCGGTGGCAGTCTTGCTTGCAGGGTTGATCATCGCGGTGTTTGCCGTCCTTCGACGTGATTGGCGATTGATGGTTCGCACTCTCTGGCCTGCCGGAATCGCGCTGTACCTTGCTGCAACTTTGCCGTGGTTTATCGCTGTGCAACGTGCAAATCCTGAATTCTTCCGCACATTTTTTCTGCAGCACAACCTGGAACGTTTTAGCACCAACATTTATCACCATCCCCAGCCCTTTTGGTTTTACTTGCCGGTGGCGTTGCTGGCGCTGGTGCCGTGGACGGCTTTCGTCGTCGCGGCGCTCGTTGACGCCCTTCGCGACTGGCGTTTCTCGGTACAGCAACCACCAGGAGTGGAAGACTTGCGCACGTATCTCATGGTGTGGTTCCTGCTGCCGATAGCATTTTTCTCTCTGTCGCAGTCGAAGCTGCCAGGATATATTCTTCCGGCAATTCCAGCGGGTACGATTCTACTGGCGAACTTTATTTGGCGCCGCGAGCAGGAGGCAGAGACGCCCAGTGCCTGGTTAGGAATGCTGCACGCACTTCTATCAGCAGCCATGCTGGTGGGTGCGCTTATTGTCCCGTTCAAACTATTGAAACTGGATCTGCCACGTAATGTCATTATCGTCGCGGCGGCGCTCGGCGTTACCGCGATCCTTGCTCTCTGGTTGAGCTTGCGCATGCAGGGCTACCGCGTGTTGCGGTTCGTCACACTGGTTCCGGTGGTTATCGCATTTGCGTTGGTATTGCGCGGCACCGCGCCCATCATCAATTTCTTGCAATCGGCCCGTCCCGTGGAGGAGGCGATTCACCAGAGTGTAGTCGGACAAATTCCAGCTGTTGCAGTTTACGATGTGCCGCCTGGAGTGAGATATGGTCTGGGGTTCTACCTCAACCAGCCGATCGCGAGCTACGAAGAGAACAAGATTCCGCCCTTCGACCATTTGGTTGTGGCTGCCACAGGCGTCCAGAAGGAATTGGAATATCGCCTCCCAGGACGAAGCGTCTCGCGGGTGGGCGGGTTCGCACCACAGCACTTGGACTTTTACATAGTGTTGGGAAAGATGTCAGGCCAAGTAACTCCCTAAATCCGGTGCGAGACCAGAGCTTCTTAATCTTGTCGTCTCGAGCCAGCCCGAAAAGATCTCCTTTACCGCACTTGTCCGCAACCCGTGCGGTCGGGTTGTGAACTGTCTTCCGCAACTCAAAATTTGAGGGACCGCCACAATCGCGGTCCCTCAATACTGCTGGCACAGAGCCGACTTTCTTCAACAAGCAGTTTCTAGCCGTGCGGTTCCTTAGGCTTGCTTGCCGGAGGAGGTGCGCTCTGATGCGGCGCAGCCTGGTGCTGTGCTGGCGGCTGGCTTACGTGCTGAGGCGGAGGCGCGCTTTGGCGCGGCGGTGCGGCCTGGTGTTGTGCCGGCGGCGGCTGATTTACGTGCTGCGCCGGCGGACGAGCAGCGTTGTTATTGTGGGGCGCTGCGTTCGCTGTGCTAGTCCCGTGGGGAGCCGGCTGGCTCTGATTCGTGTGGGCCGGCGGCTGCGGTGCCTGCCGGGCTGGTTCTGAAGAGGCAGAGGTACCCGCCGGGCGATTATTCGGGTGCGGCGCCGAAGTGTTGTTCGGGTGAGGTGAATTTGCCCCTGTGGGAGGATGCGCAACGTTGTTATTGTTGTTGCGGGCAGCGTTGTTAGCAGTGTTTGGATGCGCTGCCTCGGCCCCATTGGTATTGGACGCGTTTGCATGTTCAGGTGGGTGCGCGACATTGTTGCTGTTGGCAGGTCGCGACGCCCCCGTGTTGCCCGCATTGTTTGCGCGGGGATTTACTGCCGGATTGTTCGTTACTGGCGCGTTGCTCGCTTTGACTACTCCGGCGCCATGAAAGGCAGCCGGTTTAGGGGTTGCCGCTACTTGGGGCTGACCGTGATTCACCGATGCCAATTGTGCCCGGTCGCTGCGCGCCAACTGTTCATGCTGAGTCTGCACCGTTGTTGGAGCGACGTGGCGTTCGCGCAAGGCCGCTTGCTGGGCAGCGGTTGGCCGGGCAGTAATTCCGCCGGTGCCGCCGTTGTAGCTGACGCGATTGACGGTAACATTGTTCACTACGGTTTTGTTGTAGACATTGTGTATGTTGGTTACGTTCACACGGTTGACGCTCTGGTTGTAATAAAAATTACGACCACGCCAGTATCCTCCCTCGTAGCCGTAACCTGTATAACCGAAACCATAGTTGACGCCGCCGTAGAAGCCTATCGTCGGACCCCAATATCCGGCATTCCAGATGAAGGCCGAGCCGCCCCATCCCCAGTAACCTGGGGTCCAGAGAAAACCGACTTGGGGAGCGAGTACCCATGTTCCGGGCACCCAGAAATAGCCATCATCGCCATAGGCCCAATAGCCTGGAGTCCAGATGTAGCCGGCACCCGGGCAATAGGGCTGCTCGTACACCGGCAAGGGAGGCGGTGCGATCCCCACCGAGATGAAGACCCCGGCAAATGACGACACGGGTATGGCGATAATCAGAAAAGCTAACAAGAACAACCGACTGCCACTGACGATTCGCATATTTTCCTTTCGTTCAACATCCAGCGCCAGGCCAGTTGCGTGAATGCTGGGGCGATTCCTTCTGGCCTCGCCCAGCCTTGGGTTAAGCTCCTAAAATTTTATGCCCTAGACATAGGAACCGAGATTCCGGCCGTTAGTTGCTAACAAAATCATAGGCATCAGGCACAAAATTTTATAGTTCAATGAGTCTCGGAGACAACCCTTCAGGTTCGTTTAAGGTTTGCCTCAGACGCCAACCCGCAATAGACTGACTCAGTGTATGGCCGCAGCGCATAAAGCCGTTGATAATTACCGTCGGCCGTCCTGGCTGAGTTCCGTGGAAATTCTCGACCTCAGGCACTTCTCATCTGCCGACCTCCGACCCTTGCTCGACGAGGAGGTCGAAGTGTGGGGCAGATTGCTTGCCTGGGACTATCGCGGTTCGTCGGATATGATCTTGCGTTACATCGATGCCAAGATCCTGCCGGGGTATGCCGCCGTCGAGCGGGGAAGCATCGTAGGCTACTCGTTCTTTGTATATGAAGGCAGCAAAGGCGTCGTGGGTGATCTCTTCGTTTCACCTCGCCGCGCGGATACGAGGGCGATCGAGCTTCAGATGGTGGAGCACATGATCGAAACGTTGCAGCAGTCGCCTGGCATTTTGCGCGTCGAAGCGCAGCTCCTGACCCATCAGACGGGAGAACTGGCTGCCCACTTTGTTTCTTCGGGATTTCAACGCTACCGGAGGCTGTTCCTCACCTTGCAATTGCGGGGATCGAGCGCTCCGCATATTCCCCCCGCGGGTCTGATGGAAGATGTGCTGGTACGCCGCTGGGCTGAGCAGGACTATCAGCCGGCCGCGGGCGTCATCACCGCCGCCTACCGCTCTCACATTGACTCCGAGATTAACGACCAGTACCGCACGAATGCCGGTTCCAACCGTTTCCTGAATAATATCGTGCGATTTCCGGGGTGTGGCGTTTTCGACCCGGAGTCTTCCTTCGTCGCCATCCATCGGTCATCCAGCGCGTTGATCGGACTGATTCTTTGCTCACGGGTGAAGGACGACGTTGGACACGTGACCCAGGTGTGCCTGGTTCCGGAGTATCGCGGAATGGGTATCGGAGAGAGGCTCATCGCCAGCACGTATCACTCGCTGCGCCACCGCAATTTCAACCTGCTGTCACTGACTGTAACTGAGGCCAACCATCGCGCAGTGGATCTGTACAGGAGCCTGGGTTTCGTCGAAATGCGGGTGTTCGACGCGTTTGTGTGGGAAGGGTGAGGGAGCAGTTGTCAGTGGCCAGTAGTCAGTTACCAGTTCGGATGGTCGGGACTGAAGCTTACTGACTACTGACTACTGACCACTGACAGCTAGTGTTTGATCAGCCACATCGCCCAGGCTGCGACAATGACTCCGCCAACGAAAAGAGCAAAGCAGTACGCGCCGTAACGCAGCATGTCGCGCGGCGTATTGCGTTGCGTGATGCCGAACACCGTTGAGGCGCATAGCGCAAACAGCAGAGCGGCATTGAAGTGAGAGAGTTCGAAGGTCATGGTTTCTTGCCGATCGCGATGTGGTGAGCGTCAACCGCGGCAATCACATTCAGCAATCCTGCCACCACAATGTACTTGGTGCCGTAGTCAGCCACGGCGCGATGGATGTTGCCGAGCCCCCAGTCCATGGCTCGGGCTATGAAGTAGAGAGCGCCCGCGCCCAGATCGCCAACAAACCCCAGCATGTCGAGCAGGTCCCCGGTGTTAAGTGAGTACACCTTGCCTTGCATGCCGAGCCCAGCGAAGAACATGACAAGCACCGCCAACATCAGCAACAGCCCTCGCGTCCAGCGGCGCTGAATGAAGTGTCCCATACCCGGGAAGAGCCATCCGGCGATCGGGGCGATGATGGCCATGGAATTGTCGCTTTTGGCCGAAGCTTTGCCAGGACGCTGAGCCACGGTAGCGGTATTCTGCGGATTCGCCATCAGACCAGCACCAATTCGTTTTGCACGCGGCCGGTAACTTCACCCTTTCCGTTGCGGATCACCATGTTGATTTCGCTGCGTACCCCAAATTCCGGTAGATAGATTCCGGGCTCGACTGAGAAGCAGGTGTTGGGCAGAATGTCGCGATCGTCTTTGGTCTCGAGGTTGTCCAGGTTCGCGCCGTTGGCGTGAATATCGCGGCCGATGGAGTGCCCCGTGCGGTGAATAAAATACTTTCCATAGCCCTTGCCGGCGATATGGTTGCGTACCGCTTCGTCCACTTCCCAGCCCTGGATTTTTTTCTTCGCCTCGAAGGCCTGTTTGACTTTGGCGATGCCGACATTGCGAGCGTCGCGCACGATCTCAAATACTTCCCGCTGCTTGTCGCTTGGGGTGCCGATCACGCCGGTCCAGGTGATGTCGTAATAGACCCCATCGGGGTCGTCGGTTTTTGCCCACAGATCCAGGAGCACGAAGTCACCTTCGCGAATCGGCGCCGACCTTGCTGCGGCAGGCTCGTAATGCGGGTCGCCACTATGCGCGTTGACGCCGACAATGGGTGGATCGTCATTCGTCAGTTTCTCACGCCCGAACGCCTCCATGACCCATTGCTGCATTTCGAATTCGTGCGTGCCGCCGTTGCGTACGCGCCGTGCCATTTCCGGGAAAAAGGCGGCCGTGATCTTGTCCACCGCATCGCGGGCCTTGAAGTGGGTGGCGATTTGCGCGTCCGTCAACGTAGCCTCGAAGCGCGCCACCAGGTTCGCCGAGCTGACAATCTCTTTGCCGAAGCTGCGCACCAGCTCCAACATACCGCCGTCTACCAACGAGATATATGGAATCTGATTGTTCGGGGAGTACTGCATCATCACCGTGCTGTAGGGCTTCAGCATCGCCTCGAGTTTCTGCCACAGCTCCTGCCACGCCGAATATTCCAGTTTCTTGCCAGGCAGCGAGTCGAGGTGATGGCTCTCAATACGGTGTACCAGTTTTACCGGCTCGCCATGGGCAGGGATGACGTAAAACCAGCGGCGTGTGACCATCATCTTCTCAGGCAGGCCCAATACGCTATAAGCAATCGCATCGCGGTGATGGTGATCGTAGAAAAGCCAGCAATCGTTGTGGCTGTCGCGTAGCGCAGACTGAATATCGGAGAGATTCATTCGTGTTCTATTGTAAACGAGAGCAAGGTCGACGGGAATTGTTCACCACTGAGACACAGAGGACACAGAGAATTAAAAGCTAAAACGATGCCGAATCGTACGGACGGATGCCAGACCATTCCCGGCAAAAAGTAAGAGCTAATTGCTAGCTAATTACTTCTTCGCTAGCACCCGCGCCCGTGTGACGGCTGGCAGGGTTTCGCACGCCGTGCGAAGCACCAGGCGTGGCGTTCGATCACGAACCGTCATCAGATACGCAACGGTCTGGTTGGGGTTCGCTTTGGCGGCTTCGCGAAGCAGCCATCCCAGGCCCTTTTGAACCATGTCATCCTTGCTCTTCAGCAGCATCTCGGAGATGCGCTGGATATCGCCAAAATTCTTGTGTCCCCGTGTGCTGTGGATGAGGCTTACCGCGGCGGCACGCTGATGCCATGGACTGCGCGACTTCTTCCTCGCCCAGCGACGCGTTCGCGACAGGTATGCAGGGTCCGCCGCGATCAGGGGGCCTAACAGGTAATGCACCAAAGCGTCATGATCGGCCCATGTGCTGACACGGTCGAGCCAGCTCTCGAACAGCTTGAATTCCGGCTTGCCAAAATCCGCTACGATCCCTTGAAGCATCAGGACGGCGAAGACTTTTTCTTCCAAAATGTCGCCGCGAAAGAGTTGATCGGCAACCTGCAACAGGAAAGGCAGACCATCCTCGGCGATGATCGTTCGGCGAAATCGCCTTGCAACCTTTCGCAGCTCATTCGTGTACCAGCCGCGCGACTGCACCTCGTGCTTGAAGAAGCGCTGAACTTCCGCCGTATGTGGCGCAGAGCCGCCGTTTTTGATTACGGTGCGGATGTGCTTGGCGATATATGCTGGCGACTTTTTCATGGGAATTATCGTCGGCTAGGACGGTCATCAGGCGGCCACTTGCTGCGTGGTCTCCCCCGCTGGCTGTGGCAGCACGAACCTGTCATAAATCCACAGCAGAACCGCGGTGAGGATACCCACCCCCATAATCACCCACCACATCATTTGGGGTTGGTGCTTCACCTCGCCGAAGTGGTGGATGAGAAATCCGCCGAACTTTCCGCCTATCAGTGAGCCTATTCCCAACGGCAGGAAAGCGAACCCCATGTAGGTTCCTTGTTGTCCGGAGGGCGCGAGCCGGGAAATGTATTCATAGTAGCGAGGCGATTGGGTGATTTCGCCAAGCGCGATCGCGATCAAGGTAAGGACAACCCCAGTTACTGTGGGCCTGAAGATGAGGATGATCCATGCCAGCGCGGTCACCAGTGTGCCCATGATGATGGCGCTAAAGGCGCGAAACTTCTGGGTAAAGATGTTGATCACCACGGTGAGCGCAATCACCACCAGCGGCCCGGTCACAAGCAACAGTTCAGTGTCGGTACGTGGATTAATGTAATCGTGAACATAAAGCGGCAGCGTGATGAACTCCTGCCAATAGACGATCCAGTAGCCCGTGAAGATCAGGAGGAACAACATGAAGCGGGGATTGGTTAAGACGGTCCAGAAATTTCGGCCAGCCTGCGAGAGGCTGGTAGTTTGAACTTCCTCGGTGCGGCGCGGTTCGCGAAAAAATAGCAACACAGCAAGGAACATCAGGAAAACGCTGAGAGCAGCAACGCGAAAGACATTCTCCACGCGCATGCGCTGGTGGACGTACGACGCCACATAGGGACCAGCGGCTCCGCCGATGTTTACCAGCGTGTAATAGATCGAATATCCGATGGAGCGAACGTTCTCCTTCGAGGCGCGAGCGGTGGTCCCGACGACACTGGGCTTTACCAATGCGATTCCCAGCGCTGGCAGGGCCAGGACAAAAGTCGCCAGTGCAACCAGCGGCACGGAATCGCGCACCGGAGCAAGCCAAGGCGCTCCCAGTGATCCCAACAGGAAGTAGGCGCAGCTCAGGATCAGGTAGGCGAGCGAAAGCGCGCGGCGAAAGCCCATGCGGTCGGCGACGGTGCCGCCGAATACCGCCAGAAACCACACCAGGCCGCCAAAGAATCCGGTGAGGGTGCCCGCCTGTTCCGTCGGAAACTTCAGGACTTCATGGAGATAACGCGCCAGCGAGGCGAACGCTGCGTAATAGGAAAGCCGTTCGAACAACTCGCTGATGTTGGCGACCCAGAAGGGGCGCTCGAAGCCGGTGCGAATGTCGCGCCAACGCTGCGCAAAGCTCAAGTGCTCTCCTCATCGGGAACTCAGACCAAGGCGGCCTGCAGCCTCGCTTCGACCTGCGCAGCGGCAAGGCCGCGCACCCGAATCAGTTTGGTTCGGCTGCTCTCCCCGGCGGCTATCGTAACTGACGACCGTGGCACATTCAAAACCTCGGCCAGAAATTCAATGCAAGCCTGGTTAGCGTGGCCTTCGACCGGAGGCGCTGTCACGGCGAGTTTCAATGCGTCGCCAACCTCGCCGGTGATGGCATTCTTCTTCGCGCGGGGATGCACCTTCACCTGGAAGGTCGCTCCGGATGTCGTGTCGCGGACCGGGATCATGGTCTTGCGCGGTCCCCGAAGATTGCGGTACCGATACGCACGCAGGTCGAGCCTTCTTCAATGGCGACTTCGAAATCGTGGGACATTCCCATGGAGAGTACACCAAGCCTAAGCCCGGGCAGATTGCGAGCAGCGAGATGGTCGCGCAATTCGCGGAGCTGTCGAAAGTAGGCCCGCGCTTCTTCGGGATCTTCCGTGAACGGTGGCACAGTCATCAGTCCGCGAATATGCAGATGTGTCCAGGTGGGAGCGCCGGCGAAAATCTCTTCAAGTTGCGGTGAGTTCGGAGCCAGACCCGATTTGGCTTCTTCGCCGCCAACGTTGATCTCGATCAGAACCTCGAGCGTTTTCCCGAGTTTTTCAGCCGCAGCATTCAGCCGCTCTGCCAGCTTTGCCGAGTCTAGAGAATCGACCGCATGAAATAGTTCGGCGGCCTTCGGTGCTTTGTTGGATTGCAGGTGGCCGATCATGTGAAAGTGGGCGTCGCCCATGCTCGCCAGAGCGGCCGCCTTTTCGGAAAATTCCTGCACCCGGTTTTCACCGAACAGGTGTTGTCCGGCTTTGTAGGCCTCGATGATCTTGGCTGCGGGCTGGGTCTTAGACACAGCCATCAACGCAACGTCGCCAGCGTTCCTTCCCGCGCGCTGGGCCGCGCGCGCGATGCGATCATGGATAGCGGAAAGGTTGGACGCGATGGTCATCCGCGCACAAACAGCATGTCCTTCGACTCGGGCTGAAATCAACTACGACGCTCACATGATCGCGGTCGGCGGCGCAGGCTCATCCGGACTGCCCGCGTTGGCCAGCGGAACGCGGATCATTACGATCGCAAGAATCACCAATACGATGAATCCCGAAATAACATTCGGGTGCTGGAAGATAACCGGCACCGGCCACTGTTTGTATTTAAGGACCGCTATCACAATCCCCATGAGTGCCTCGCCGGCAATAAACCCTGAAGCGGTCAGCACTCCGGCATTTTCAACCCGCGCCTTCTGCGCGTCGTTAAAGTTCTTGCTGTCCCGCATCTTGTCGGTAATCCAGCGAATCATGCCGCCTAGGAAGATGGCGAATGTCGTCTCCAGCGGCAGGTACATGCCGACGGCGAACAGCATCGGACTTCTGACCTCAATCATGATCAAAGCAATGCCCATCAGGATGCCGACAACGATGAGCGGCCATGCCATCTCGCCGCCGACGATGCCTTTGGCAAGCATGGCCATCAGACCAGCCTGCGGTGCCGACAGCTGACGATCACCAAAGCCGCTGCCGCCGCTATTGATATTGGCCTGGTTCAGCAGCATCAGCACCGGAAGCAGAGCGAAGCTGGCGACCGCCACTCCCATGAAGTCACCAATTTCCATTTTGCTCGGCGTGCCCCCGAGAATGTGACCAACCTTCAGGTCTTGAAGCATCTCTCCCGCGACTGCCGATGAGACGCAGACTACGGCTGCCACTCCGAGCACAGCGGCAACGCCGCTCATTCCAGATACGCCGATGAGCACCATGAGCAAGGCCGCGATAATCAGCGTTGCCAGAGTGAGGCCGGAGATCGGATTATTCGACGATCCGATCAATCCAACCAAATTGCCGGAAACCGCTGCGAAGAAGAATCCAATAATGATCATCACGATAGCCGCGACGATTCCGCCTTTCAACACGCCGGAATAGCTGGTGTACAGCACGACCATGCAAACCAGGACTGCAGCCAGACCGGCGAACACCACCTTGGCGCTCAGGTCGCGTTCGGTGCGGGCGGTGCCCGCGTGGGCGGCGGCCGATTTTTTCAGATCGGAAACGGCGCGCACCATTCCAGAGGCCAGACTCTTGCGCATGCGGAACAACGTATATGACGCGCCTACCAGCATGCCGCCAACGGCGATGGGTTTAACAATGAATTTCCAGACCGCGTCAGCCTGGCCTGCCCAAAAGGCATTGTCGGGTGCAGTTCCGGCCGGCAAGAACTGAGCAACGAAGGTCGGGCCGCCGAGAAACAGAATCAGCGGAACCAGCAAGCCCCAGGCTATAACGCCACCGGCGAAGTTGAGCGATGCGAGTCTGGGCCCGATGATGTAGCCGACGCCAAGGTACGCGGGACTCACCTGAGGAGCAGACATTGTCGTCACCGCACCAGCACTCAGCTTGGGAGACGCCACATCGCGGCCGAGCCGTACAAAGCTCTTTCCCAATTGGCCGACGCTGAGGATGAAGTCCCTGCTGGGGCTGAACAAATTGAACTGGCCGAGCAAGTAAACCAACCCGCCAAAGCCCATGTTCGAGAAAAGTATTTTCGCGGCGCGGCTGCCCTGTCGTCCGGCGATGTGAATCTGCGAGGCGGCTACCGACTCGGGGAAGGGAAGTTCGGGATCTTCCACCATCACGCGTCGCAGGAGAGTCACGAAAAGAATGCCGAGCACCCCGCCGACCAGCATCAGGATGGACGATTTCCAGTAAGCATGTTTGAAGTCGAAGACCGGCCAGGCGCCGGAGATGACGAACGCGGGAATCGTGAAGACAGCTCCTGCCGCGACCGACTCGCCGATCGAACCCACGGTTCGAGTGATGTTCTCCTCTAGCAGCGAGCCCTTCATGACCCGAAGCAGGGCCATGCCGATAACGGCCGCCGGATAGGTGGCAGCAATGGTCATGCCGGCGCGCAGGCCAAGATAGGCATTGGCCGCGCCCAGAACCACCGTGAGAAACAAGCCGAGGAGCACTGCCCGAACGGTGAACTCCGGCATGGTTGTGTTGTCGGGAACGTAGGAACGAAACTTCCGTTGCGGTGTGCTAACGGTGGTACTCATGTATGAAGACCTCGCGCGGCGCAGGAAAAGGGGCGACGGCGCAAGTTAGCACGCCAGTGGCACTTGTTACAAGTGCGACTGGCCCGGAGCGCGGTTCCGGACGATTGCGTTGGCCGCTAGCGGTGATGAAATCTCGGTGAAATGCTTCACGCGAACCTCCTCCGGCATTGCGCGTTTTGCATCGAAGCTCTTATACTGTGCTGTCGCGGTGCTTCGGGACCCGATCAGAGGCCCCGGCGAGATCAGCTCGTTGGGGGTGATCGAACGAGCGTCAACCATCGCTCTCTGGCACCCGAAGGCACCGGCGACGGGTCCCCGATGCGCGCCCGAAGTGACGCGCGATCGGGTGGTTGGAGGTCGTCTTCAGCAGTTGTGAGACGCTAAAGCGAGACCGGCGAAATCAGCGCGCCCAACAACGTGCAGTCGTTTTCGCGCCTTTGCAAGCCCTCCTGCGGAACGTTTTTTCCGTCCTTTTCCCTTCTGATTGCAGGCTGTGCGGAACCCCCCTCAATAACATTTCCCGAATTCCGGTCTGCGCGGAATGTCTTGCCGCCATCGCACCGGTGCGCGAGCCACAGTGCGTAATTTGCGGCGATCGCCTGTTCAGCGCACAGCTGCTGATGGGCGATGGCCGCTGCCAAAATTGCCGCGACCATAAACCCGAGTTCGCACGTGCCGTCTCCTTCGGGGAATACGAGGGCGGCCTTCGCAGTCTGGTGCATCTACTTAAGTACGAGAACGTTCTCCCGGTGTCGTCAGTTTTGGGTGGAATGCTGGCCAGCGCGATCGTGGAACTTCTACCAGGTTGCGGCGGCGCGGTTCCCCTGATTGTTCCGGTTCCGCTGCACAAGAGTAAGCGCAGCGAGCGGGGTTTTAATCAGGCAGAGCTGATCGCTCGGTCAGCGGCCAAGCGCTTACCCCCACTGGTCGAGGTAGCGACGGGAGTATTGGTTCGTCAGCGAGCGACCGTTTCGCAGGTGGGCCTCAGCCGCGAGGAGCGTATCGCCAATATGAGAGATGCCTTTCGGGTTCGGGACCGGGGTCGTGTGGAAGGTCGTACGGTGATCGTCGTGGACGACGTCATGACCACTGGAACCACGCTTTCCGAGTGCGCCCGAGTGCTGAAGCAGGCCGGGGCAGAACGGGTTTGGGCAGCGACCGTGGCCCGTGCTTTTCAGGCTGCGGCAACACGGCAAGCTGCCAATCATGGGAATGAGGAGGAAATCGAAGCGGTGGCAGTCACGGCTTCGGTATAACCGGGTATGTCCATGTCGGCCCAGAGCGCAGCGTCCCGATACGGTAAGTCCCTTGCCGGATGTATGCAGCACGCCCGTGTCGCCGGTGATGAGCCACCGCAGTGGACGGCGATGCACGCGCCCGTGCTGGTGCTCAACGCGTCCTACGAGCCCATCAATGTCTGCGCCGCACGTCGCGCCGTCATTCTGGTGCTAAAGGGTGTGGCCATGATGGAAGAAGCTAACGGACACTATCTGCATGCGGCGCGTATCGCCATGCACGTGCCGTCCGTCATCCGTTTGCTGGAATACCGGCGCATTCCGCACCAGACGCGTGCCCTCTCGCGCAAGAACATTCTGTTGCGCGATCGCAACACCTGCCAGTATTGCGGGAAGATACTGGCTGCCGGCGAGTTGACCCTCGATCACGTCATCCCACGTTCGCGGGGTGGTGCTTCGACATGGGAAAATCTGGTGGCTTGCTGCCACTCCTGCAATCGACGCAAGGGCAATCTTCTGCCCCATGAGGCCACCATGAAACTCACGCGCGAGCCCCGCGCTTTCAACCTGCATACCAGCCGGCACATCATGCGCATGATGGGACGGTCCGACTCCAAGTGGCGTAAATACCTCTTCTACTAAAACCCATACCCTCCACGGGTTCCCGGCCTCTTTAGGAGGTGGTGGAATTTGCTGCGTGTATTTTTTTCTGCATTTCTGGCGCTGCCAAGGTTGTGCACCAAAGTTCCCAACGTCCCCACCCCGCAACCGTATTGGTTGGTCGCCCGAGGTGCTGCCTCCAAAGTAATCAATTACTTACAGGCTAGTTACTCTTGAAACAATGGCACTCAAACTGCACTTGATGAAGACAGAGACATGCTTCGCGAGGTTGCGGTTTTGCGATGGCAGGCATCCCACAATAAGGCGGCAGTCCAAGGCGGAGAGTGAATGTCGGATAGCGTTCTGACGCAGATCGTAAACAGTTTGCGAAGCTCAGGCTCACGGTATTTTCCTGAACATTCGGGGTTGCAGGCAGTTCGGGTGGTGGGGCACACCCCCAAGCCGGATTACTATATCTACGAAATCGTGCTGGATTTCGAGCATGCCAGCGAACGCGTAAATGCCAAGGTCTATCGCGCCGGAAAATCGGCGGCACGCGCATCGCAGGAACTGGCCAGGAACGAAGCTCAAAGTCTGACGTTTGCTTACCAGGCGTCCGCCAAGAAACAACTCAGTGGCGTGCCGCGTCCGGTTGGCGACTTCACAGAATTGGGCGCGGTGGTCAGCACCAAGATCAACGGCCTGCCTTTGCAGAGCATCATCATGAAAGCGGCTTTGCTGCCTGATTCGGTTAATCACCGGCTTTTGAAAATGGCCGCGAGCCAGGCCGGCGATTGGCTGCAACAATTCCACAAGGCGACACCAGCGATGCCGACCGCGTTGGGCACCCGGGAAATCCTGGCTGACATGGAAAAGCTTTGCCTCAAGGCGGAGAAAGATGGGCTGCCCGCGGAATCGACAGAGGCCATACTAAGCAACGCGAGAACGACCCTCTCCCAACGCAAGAAACCGGTGCACGTGTCTGCTGTGTTGAATGACTTCGTGCCGCTGAACGTATTAGTGGCGCCAGGCAGTGTGGGCTTCTCCGACTTCGCCAACTTGCAACAGAAGGGCAACTCGCTTTGTGACGTTGCCATGTTTCTGGCGGCGGTTGAGGCACTGGAGAAATATCCGTTCTGCGATCGCAGCATCACCACTCCGGTGCAGGAAGCATTCGTGCAGGGTTACGGCATCAGTGAGCAGGATAAGCCGCTACTGGCGGTGCTAAAGATAAAAGTACTTCTCCAGATGTTTGCCCAGGGGCGGGCGATCAAAGAGACTGCGGTGCGCAAGAAAGTGATGTGGGCCCACGTGATGAAGCGCTTCATCCAGCAGGCGGCCGAGCGCTCGATGGCGCCCGCCGCGTGAGAAAGGCCGCTCCGCGAGGGATCTGCTCTAAAGCCTACCGGACAAATATGCGGGTCGGACGCCGGCCCAAACCCGCATCTTAGCGAACAGCGATTAGCGAAAAGCGGCCCTATTGCTTCGGAGGTGGCGGCGTCTTCGGCGGCTGCTGGTCCTTCGGGATTTCCTGGCCCTCGTAGGTGATCTTCGATTTGGCGCCAAAACGCTTGTAGTCTGTGTACTTCACCACCTGTTTCACGTGGACGTTGCCGCTGGAGAAGTGAAGCTCGTCGTCAATCTTGGTGTAAACCGGAAACCAATATTGCCCGTCAACCTGCTGCCGCCAGGTGGTGAACTTGGGGAACAGGTTTTCGTTTTCGCCGTGATGCTTGCCAACGCCTATGTCGGGGACATTCTTGCCGTAGGTCTTCACGATTTGAAAGTCGTGGTCATCGACCCAGATGCGGCCCTGGAAATAGCGCTTGTTCTTTTCGATTTGCTTGGGCGCAACATCGAAGACGTAGGTCCCGAGTTCATCTTCTTTTTGTTTGCCGACGTAAAGAATCGAGTATCCCGAAATTTCGTCGCTGGTCAGCACGAAAGGCAGGCGATGCTGAATGTCGTCGAAATCCTCACGGCTCATGGAAATGCGTACCAAAGTTGACTGCGGTGCAAACACGACCTGCTCGATGCGATGGCCTTGATTGTCGAAGAGCACATCTACAACCTGGCGGTACTCGCCGTCCACAGCGTCGCCTTCAAGCGTCTCCACCATCACGTCCTGACGATACGTGTATTGCTCCCGCGCAGTCTTGAACAACTTTTCCTTGGCGGCAAATTGCTGGATGATCGCGTCAACAGTGATACCAGTCGGTTGCGAGGGGTCGAGCGTACCCTCGCCCCGGTCGTCGGCCAGTGCCGGACATACTAAACACAAGGTGAGCAGTAACAGCGAGAACGTCAGGAAATGCGATGGGCCTGGCTGGAACTTCATTGGGTTGGTCCTTTGCAACTATTGTATTCGATGCAGGCTGCCGGCCGGTGGCTCTGCACAAACAGGCCTTCCGGCACTTCGCCAGGGAAGGGAGGCAAGGTTGGGCAAAGGACCTTCATTCCAAAATTGGTGAACAGGCGCGACGCGAAATAAACGGAAGGGGCGAAGCCGGAAGCTTCGCCCCTTCTGCGCCCAGAGTGTATCGCAGACAATCGCTCTAGTGCGGCGGATTCTTCTCATCGGCCGGAGGCTTCTTCTGCTGCGGAGCAGGCTTGGCCTGTGGCTGTGGCGCAGGACGCTGCTGCGGAGCAGGTTTGGCCTGCGGCTGAGGTTGCGGCGCAGGACGTTGCTGCGGAGCAGGCTTGGCCTGCGGCTGTGGTTGGGGCGCAGGACGCTGCTGCGGAGCGGGTTTGGCTTGCGGTTGCGGCTGAGGCGCCGGACGCTGCTGCGGAGCGGGTTTGGCTTGCGGTTGCGGCTGAGGCGCCGGACGCTGCTGCGGAGCGGGTTTGGCTTGCGGCTGAGGTTGCGGCGCCGGACGCTGCTGCGGAGCGGGTTTGGCCTGCGGTTGCGGCTGAGGCGCAGGACGCTGCTGCGGAGCGGGTTTGACCTGCGGTTGCGGCTGAGGCGCAGGACGTTGCTGCGGAGCAGGCTTGGCCTGCGGCTGAGGCTGAGGCGCCGGACGCTGCTGCGGAGCAGGTTTGACCTGCGGTTGCGGCTGAGGCGCAGGACGCTGCTGCGGAGCAGGTTTGACCTGCGGTTGAGGCTGAGGCGCAGGACGCTGACTTGGCTGCCCGGTCACTGGTGCTGGCCGTGTGGCCGGAGCGGGACGAGCAGGAATCACCGGAGCGACCGGTTTGCCTGCTGCGATGGGCTTGGGTGCCGCAACTACGGCTGGGCGTCCATGATTGACCGAGTCAAACTGCTGACGGTTCTGTGCTGCCGCCTGCTGGTGCTGCACCTGCGTGGTCATCGGAGGAACGCGCTGCTCACGCGTTGCAGCGATTTCCGCCGGAAGAGGCCGGCGGGTGACGCCTCCCGGCCCCCCGTTGTAGCTGACCCGATTAACCGTCGTGTTGTTGATAGTAACGTTGTTGATCACCGTGTTGGTTACGGTGCGGTTGTACACGTTGACGTTGGTGACGTTTACATTGTTTACGGCACGGTTATAGTAGAAACTATTTCCGTTCCAATACCCGCCCTGATACCCTACGCCGACATAGCCGAATCCATAGTTAATGCCGCCGTAGTAGCCGATGTGCCGGCCCCAATACCCGTAATGGTAGCGATACCTGCCGCCAATGAACCCCCAATATCCCGGGGTCCACAGAAAGCCAACCTGAGGCGGCTGCGTCCATGCGCCGGGCACCCAGTAGTAGCCCTGAGGAGCGTAGCTCCAATATCCAGGCGTCCATAGGTAGCCTTCGCCAGGGCACGGGGGCTGGGTGTATTCCGGCAGTTGAGGCGGTGGCTGTTGGGCCTGGAGCACCGGCTGGCCGTAGGTTGAGTCCTGGTCGGCGTTGTCATAATCGTTACTGGAATAGTTCTGGTCCTGCGCGGGAGCGGGCTGTTGATAGCTCTGATCCGTGGGCGCAGGCTGCGGAGGCGACTGCTGTGCAGGTTGGCTCGCAGGTTGCTGGTAAGTCTGCTGCGTCGGCTGGCTGGCTGGCTGCTGCTGACCGGCCGCCGGCGCCTGGCTGGCGTCGGTGGGCGCCAGGTTGGCCGCAGCTGCTGGATCCTGCGACTGATCGGTCTGTGCAGGTTGCGCCGGTTGATTCTGATTTTGGGCAGCATCGTTCTGAGTGCCCTTATTGCATCCTGCCAGTCCGAACGTCAGCACAATGAGGGTGGCTGCCAGAGGGATAAGAGGAGATACTCTGCTGTTCTTGCTCATAAAAGTTTATTCTCCGCGAGTTGTTAGGATGCAGGATGTCAGGGCGATGTCACCCAAACAGCCTTAGCTGCAACTTCAATGCCGGTCCGTGTCTGAAGGTATTCTGGCGATTAGTAAAGGATTGAGAGACGTCAAAAGTGACACGAACCGCGCCAGCCACAAGCGTTTGGCTTCGTATGTTCTCGCCAAGCTGTAGCCTTGAATTGTGTAACGCCATTCGAGCCCTGTCAAGCGGTAGGCACTGCGCGGCTTGCTGAATGGCTGCTTATGGCCGCAGCGCAATCGACTGATTGTGCTTTTGTCCGTTCGTCCCAGTAATTTAGACTGGGCAGTTTGCAGGACGCCCGGCATATTTTCCGTGCCCGCGCCTGGAGGTCCCATGCTGCATCGTACTGCATTGTTCCTATTATTCTGCTCGTTGTGCGGGTTAGCACAGAGCAAGCACCCCTTCACCTTTGAAGACATGATGCAACTTAAGCGCATCGGCGAACCTGCTGTTTCGCCAGACAGCAAGTGGGTGGCGTTCAGCGCCGTGGATGTGAATCTTGATGAAAACACGCGCCAACCGCATTTATGGATCGCTCCCGTGAATGGCGGCGAGGCGCGCCGTCTCACTCCCGCAACTGGAAGCGGAGAAGATCGCATACGTTTCTCGCCGGATGGCAAGCGGGTCATGTTCGAGTCATCGCGTTGGGGCGATTCACAAATCTGGGTCCAGGATTTCGATACGGCCGCTGGTACGTTGATCGGCGAAGCACGCAAAGTGACCAGTATTTCGACGGACGCTTCGGGTGAACTGTGGGCGCCCGACGGCAAGAGCATCCTGTTTGTCTCTTCGGTCTATCCCGATTGCAACGACGATGCGTGCAATAAGCAACGCGACGAAGAACAAGCCAAGTCCAAGGTGAAGGCCAAGATCTTTACCGAACTGATGTTTCGCCACTGGAACCGCTACTTCGACGGCAAATACAGCCATCTGTTTCTGGTCTCGGCCGAGGGCGGCGTGGCGCGCGATTTGACCCCCGGCGCACACGATGTGCCGCCCTTCAGTCTGGGCGGTCAGGACCAGTATTCATTTTCGCCCGACGGAAAAGAGGTTGCGTACACCAGCAACACTGACGAGGTGCAGGCCACCAGCACCAATGACGACATCTTCATCGTGCCAGTAGCAGGCGGGACGCCTAAGAAGATCACCACCAACCCCGGCAGCGATGGCACGCCAATCTATTCGCCCGACGGCAAGTACATTGCATATCGCTCGCAGTTGCGCGGCGGCTACGAAAGCGACCGCTTCCGCCTGATGCTTTATGAACGGGCAAGCGGCAAGATCACGGACCTGACGCCAAACTTCGACCGCTGGGTCGATGGGATGGCGTGGTCGCCGGATTCGAAGAGCATCTACTTCACCGCCGAGAACGAGGGTGAAGCGCCAATCTACGAGATCAACGTGAGCGATCCTAAACTGTGGCCGCAGGAACTGGTCGCTGGCTTCAACGACAGCCCCACGCCGACGCCAGATGGCAAGATGCTGCTCTTCGACCGCATGTCGATCGCAGCGCCGAATGAGATTTACGGTGCGCCAACGATGTTCCCGCAGTGCCGGATGGCCGTACCTCCGAATGCGTATAGCATCCCGGAATGTCTGCTGTCGAAAGCCCAGCCAGTCACGAACCTCAACGGCCCCGTCCTCTCGCAAGTCCAGATGCAGCCGTTGGAGGATTTCTGGTTCACGGGTGCGGCGAAGGAGAAAGTCCAGGGCTTCATCGTGAAGCCGCCAAACTTCGACGCCAACAAGAGGTATCCGGTGAAGTTCCTCATTCACGGCGGCCCCGAAGGCGCGTGGGGAGACGACTGGTCGTACCGCTGGAACCCCGAGCTATTTGCCGCCAGCGGTTACGTTGCCATCATGATCAACTTCCACGGCTCAACTGGGTACGGACAGAAGTTCATTGACGCCATCAATGGCGATTGGGGAGGCGCTCCCTTTCACGACCTGATGCTGGGCCTCGACTATGCCGAGAAGACCTATCCATTCGTTGACAAAGACCGCGAGTGCGCTCTGGGCGCCAGCTACGGTGGATATGCGATCAACTGGATTGAGGGCCACACCACGCGCTTCAGGTGTCTGGTCTCGCATGATGGCATGTTCAACACCGAATCGTCCTTCGGCACCACCGAAGAGCTCTGGTTCAACGAGTGGGAATTCAAGGGCACGCCGTGGACCAACCGCGAGATGTACCGCAAGTGGTCTCCACATCTGTCGGCGACAAACTTCAAGACGCCGATCCTGGTGGTTCATGGCCAGCTTGATTACCGGCTCAACGTTCTCGGAAGGCTTCCAGTTGTTCACCACCGTGCAGCGGCTGAAGATTCCGTCGAAGATGCTGTACTTCCCGGACGAAGGCCACTGGGTGCTGAAGCCGCAGAATAGTCGTTTGTGGTATCAGACGGTGAATGGCTGGGTGGATGAGTGGACGAAGCAGAAGTAGTTGGTTGTCTAGCTAATGGCGCGCGGAAATCGGCTGTACGTCACCCAGTTCCGGATGTCGTTTTGAGCCGAAGGATTTTATGGGTAATTCGACGATAGAAACCCTGGCTGCGATATTCACCGCTTTTGGTGTTGAAGTCTCTTGGGACGGCCAGTGGTCGACGGACTTGAACGAGATGCAACGCCATCTCGTCATCAAGGAAGCCCCCCTCAGTGACGGACTGCTGGTGAATACGCGGCTACCCCAGCTCGGCGAAGATCACGGAAAGATCGACCGCGATTGGGGAATTCTCGACGGCGAACGACGTGGTTTCGATCCAGCTTCCGGTCGAGCAATCGTATCCGCGTCGGTGCTGCGGATCCGCAACCCAGATGTGACGCACTCCCATCTTGCGGTAGTCGTCAAGACGCTCCTGATATCTGGAGACACGGTCTTCTGGTGAGAGCACTTCGATGACCGCAAGCGGAGGACGTTGCGGCACCTGTTCCGTCGGTTCGCTGCGCGAGATCAGACAAACATCGGCAACGCGAAAACGGGTCGGTCCGGTTCGCATTCGCAATTCCGTCACAGCCCTGATGTTCCATTCCTTGCCGTGACTACGAAACCACTGTGCAAGCGCAGCCTGCACCTCTGCATGATCGAGTTCGCCCACGTTTCTCTCCTGCAGCTCGCCGTCAACGTAGTCGCAGTCCGGACTGTAGCTGCTGTGCAGATACTCGCTGATCGGGACTGCTAGTCGGGTTGTGGTTGCCATGGAAACCTCACCGTTGAGAGCATTTTAACCGAACACCCATATTCTCGCCTGTCTTGACGGTTGGAGTCGAACTTACGACGGCAGACCGCAAGGTCGAGTCGAGCTGATTGAGCGGCATCCGATCGCTGGCGTTGTTCAGTGCCGCTTGAAATACTGCACCGCGCGCTCATGCGCTTCAGCCTTGTCACGGCTTTTGAAGGTGCCGAGGTTTCGGCGCCTGCCTGTCTTGGGATCTTTCTTGCGTGAGTAGAGGCGGTATTCTCCGGACTTCAATTTGCGGATCATGGGGCGTTCATCTCCTTACGAGTAGATGAACGAAGCAGGGTCCTGGTGGCCAGAGGTCAGCGCTGCGCCCCTGCGGTCGCTTTTCGGGCCTCGACTCGGCTGCTGTGTTCCGCCGCCGACAAATAGGCGCCGCCCAGCAACAGCATTCCACTCAAGAACGACCAGAACATTAGGGTGACCGAAACCGCGAATGGTCCGTACACTTCCTGAAAGTTCAACCTCGGCAGCAGCAAGATGTAGATATACTTCGCCGCCTCCGACAGCAGGCCGGTAATGATCGCCGCTGGCAGCACCGCTCGCGCCGGGACTTTGCCGTTCGGCAGTACCCAGTAGATCAGGAAGTAGATGCCAATCGTAGCCAGGATCGCCGAAGCTTTCATCACGATGAATCCGAGCCCTTGGAAGACGAAGTTCTGGTCGCCAATCACCAGTCCCAGCATCTTCAGATTTTGCGCCGTCAGGGCGATCGAGAGCATTGCCAGGCAACCACATGCCAGGGCCAGTCCTAGCGATACCACCAGGTTCATCAGGTAGGACCGGTTCTTCTTGAAGCCCCAAATTCGGTTGAGAGCGACTTCCAGCGGAAGAAAAATTCCCGTCGAGGTAATCAGCAACATGAGGAACGACAACACCTGCCCTCGCCCTCTCACGCTGGCCAGAAACTGCAGGTTGCGGATGACGAAATCCTTATTGCTCGGCAGATAATCGCGCAACAGTCCCAGCACAACGTTGTACATGGCCTGGGAGCGAATGATCCGGTGGATGACGGTCAGCAACAAGACGAGGAACGGGAAGAATGACAGGATCGCATTGGCCGCGACCGAGAAGGCGTAGGTATGAACCTCGGTTTGCGTCAGGTAGCGGAGCGTGGACCAGCCATGCCTGCGCAGGCGATGCGACAGGCTGTAAGTTTCCGGCAGGTACTGAAATGGCTCTTGCCTGTCGTCCTCTTCCTGTAGACGTTTTACGGTTGTATTAGCGAGAAGTTTGGCGCCTTCCAATTCGTTTATATTTAATGAGTTACTATGGTTTTTTGTAGTCATGCTTGAAGATTGCAAAGTGGTGGCGGTCTGGATATCTTTGGTATCTTCGGCGGTTTTTTCAGAGTTGCTGCTCATCGAATCTTAATCCTAACAGAGCACAGTCTCCTGGCTTGTCCGCGTGAAGATGGACGGGCAGGTTGGTCCAATACTCAGCGAAAAGAAGAGCAACCCACTGGAATGAAAACAGGGTTGAGACTGCGCTTGCAATCCGTAGGATTTCGGCTATGATTAACGCCTTCTATGAAGCTATCTTTTCAACGCGAACGCGAAGCTCCTTTCCGCGCTGTTCCGACTCAGGCGGACTTTCCCGCTGTTGCCGGTGCCGACATCGCCGGCATGGTTCACGGTCAACGGGTGGGTGGCGACCTTTACCATTTCCTACGCGCGAACCCTAACCGCGTGGTGTTTGGCTTGCTTGACGTTGCTGGAAGTCACGAAGAGAACCAATCGATCGTGGCGGCGGCACGGGAGACGTTTCAGAAACTAGGCAGTGAACGATTTGCCGACAGGGAAATCAACGAGGCCGATGCCATGATGGAATTCTGCCTCGAGCTGAACCTCAGCATCCGCCGCGCTGCCGCCGGCGTTCGCTCCTGCGCCGCGTTTCTGGGCTGCTATAACGAAGAGCTCGGAACAATCTGCTATGCCAATGCCGGGCACACTCCGGGATTGTTGCGCGACCCTTCGGGGATCACCGAATTGCCCGCAACCGGCCTTCCGCTCGGACTGTTTTCTGCGTCCACGTATGAGGCGCCGACGGCTGCTTTGCAGCCTGGAGCGTCCTTGCTTCTGGTGTCGCGGGGCGTGGTGGAGGCGGCGTACAAGAAGGAAGAGTTCGGGCTGGAGCGCGTCAAACAACAAATGGAGAGCTCGTCGGTCGAAAACGCAAAAGGTATGGCTGCCGCGATCCTCGATGGTGTGCAGCAGTTCTTGGGAGCGGCGCCCGCGCAAAACGATTACACGGCGCTGGCGCTGGTGCGGGCGGCAAGAAGCCAAGTTGGAATTGACGCCTGAGCGCAAGTGCTCAGCCAGAAATATCGCCTTCACTCCGCCGCTCCCGGAAAAAACTTTGCAACAGGTGCATGCACCGCGCAGCCAGCACTCCTGAGCTGACTTCGACCTTGTGGTTCAGCTTGGGGTGATTGAGGACCTGGAGCGTGGAGTTTACGGCGCCTGCCTTCGCATCTTCCGCTTGGAATTCTGCCTCGAGCTGAACCTCAGCATCCGCCGCGCTGCCGCCGGCGTTCGCTCCTGCGCCGCGTTTCTGGGCTGCTATAACGAAGAGCTCGGAACAATCTGCTATGCCAATGCCGGGCACACTCCGGGATTGTTGCGCGACCCTTCGGGGATCACCGAATTGCCCGCAACCGGCCTTCCGCTCGGACTGTTTTCTGCGTCCACGTATGAGGCGCCGACGGCTGCTTTGCAGCCTGGAGCGTCCTTGCTTCTGGTGTCGCGGGGCGTGGTGGAGGCGGCGTACAAGAAGGAAGAGTTCGGGCTGGAGCGCGTCAAACAACAAATGGAGAGCTCGTCGGTCGAAAACGCAAAAGGTATGGCTGCCGCGATCCTCGATGGTGTGCAGCAGTTCTTGGGAGCGGCGCCCGCGCAAAACGATTACACGGCGCTGGCGCTGGTGCGGGCGGCAAGAAGCCAAGTTGGAATTGACGCCTGAGCGCAAGTGCTCAGCCAGAAATATCGCCTTCACTCCGCCGCTCCCGGAAAAAACTTTGCAACAGGTGCATGCACCGCGCAGCCAGCACTCCTGAGCTGACTTCGACCTTGTGGTTCAGCTTGGGGTGATTGAGGACCTGGAGCGTGGAGTTTACGGCGCCTGCCTTCGCATCTTCCGCTCCGTAAACCAGGCGGCGGACTCGCGCATGAGTGATAGCGCCGGCGCACATCGAGCAGGGCTCAACCGTCACGTAGAGATCACAATCGAGCAGGCGATAGTTGCCGATGGCCGCCCCGGCTTCGCGCAGCGCCAGAATTTCGGCGTGTGCCGTGGGATCGTTAGCAGAAACGGGACGGTTGCATCCCCGGCCGACAATGCGGCCGTCGCTGACGACAACTGCTCCGACCGGAACCTCGCCCAGCGCCAGCGCGCGTTGCGCCTCGCGCAGCGCTTCTTCCATCCAGAATTCGTCGGAGAGGAACATGGCGAAGAGGCTAATGCAGTGACTCGCAATAAGCAATTGCCGGCACTATTGCTGACGCAGCATGATGCGCTGGACCGCAGTGGCCCGGCCAGTCGTGGGATCGCAATCGATCAGCGTTGCGCACAGGCGCACGTCGTCGGTCGCTGCTTCGAACCGGCCCGGCATATTGGTCAGAAAGCGGGCAAGGATTTGTTCCTTTTGCACGCCGATGACACCGTCGTATGGGCCAGTCATTCCCACGTCCGTTTGCACGGCTGTGCCGCCTTTCAGCACCTGTTCGTCGGCTGTGGGCACATGCGTGTGGGTCCCGAGCACCGCTGTTACTTTTCCTTCAAGGTACCAGCCGAGCGCAATCTTCTCTGAGGTGGCCTCGGCGTGGAAGTCCACCAGGATTACCTTGGCGGTGATCCGCCTGAGCAACTGATCGGCGTAGCGAAAGGGGTCGTCGTTGTTGGTCATGAACACGCGGCCCTGAAGGTTGATCACGCAATAGGCGACACCGCTGCGCGTGCGCCCCTCGTACCATCCGAAGCCGGGAGACCCTGCCGGATAGTTTGCCGGGCGCAAGACGCGACGCGCCAGCGACGCCTCATTTCCGTTGGCGGAGTTCAGGTAGTCGATGATTTCGCGTTTGTCCCAGACGTGATTTCCAGTGGTGATGACATCAATGCCGAGCTCGAACAGCTCTTCGGCGATCTGCGGAGTGATGCCGAAGCCGCCTGCGGAGTTCTCACCGTTGGCAATGGTGAGTTCCACCTCGTATTGTCGTTGCAATTCCGGCAGACGTTCTTGAACGATGGTGCGCCCGGGCCGCCCGAAAATGTCACCAACGAAGAGTATGCGCAAGCTGCTGCAATCCTTGATTGACGCTGTAATTCGATGTTATCACGCGTTCTGGAGATTGGGGTTCACTCAGCGGGCCAACTCCGCCGTGCGCAAGAAATCGTAGTTGCCTGAGGGACTCATCTCGATTCCGCGAACACGGTTCGTGTGTACCAGCACGTTATCGAGATACCAGAGATTGATGTACGGCAGGTCTTCGGCGAGAATGCGCTGGACCTCATCGTAGAGGCTCTTGCGTTTCTGCTGGTCAACCGTGCTGCGGGCTTCGCGGATCAGTTGGTCCACGCGCGGGTTGGAGTAAAAGGTGCGGTTGGCGCGTTTAGGGGCGAAGCTGGCGGAATCGAAGACGTGCTCGAAGATGTCAGGATCGAGATTGCTGGCGCCCACCCAACGCAAAGAATGGACCTGGTAAGCGCCTTTGGTGACGTTCCGCAAAGAAGGTCGCGAACTCGAAGGTGCGGATATCGAGGGCGATGCCTACTTCGCGCAATTGCTGCTGCAATACCGCTGCCAGCAGCCGTGTTGACTCGTCGGTGGATGTCTTCATCGTGAGATGAAACCGAATGCGGTCGGTTGCCCGATAGCCGGCATCATCCAAAATCTGTCGTGCCCGTGCCGGGTCGTAAGGATACTTCGCAACATCGGCGTCATAGGCCCAGTGTTGGGGTGGCAGGACGCTGTAGGCGGGGCGCGCCTGGTCGCGCAATAGGTAATGAATAATCGGCTGAACATTGATGGCATATGCGATGGCGCGGCGAACGCGGACGTCCTGCAAGATAGGGTCGCGCAGGTTCATGGCCAGGTAGGCGTAAACTGTGCCATCCGATTTCGCCACTGTAAGATCGTGATCGCGCTCCAAAGCCACCACCGTGTCCGCGACTAAAGAGTTCAGCGCGATGTCGGCGCTTCGCTTGCGGAGCTCGAGCGCGCGCGTGGTCGCGTCAGGAATTACCTTGAACTCCACGCGCTCCAACTTGGCCGGGGTCGCCCAATAGTTGGGGTTGCGCTCGATGACCACTTCTTTGTCCATCTGCGCGCTCACAAAACGGAATGGCCCGGAGCCGATAGGATTGCGATTAAAGTCATCGCCACTGCCGTAAGGCACAATACCGATAGCGCCATCGGAGAGGTTCCATAGCATCGGCGCAAACGGCTCTTTCAGACGAAAGACGACGGTGTAGTCGTCAGGCGCGTCGATGTGGTCAACGGGCGCGTAGGTGCTCGTTTTAGCGCTGCGGATTTTGCCGCTGAGGAGCGAATCGAAAGTCCACTTGACGTCGCGCGCAGTCAGCGGCTGCCCATTGTGAAAGCGAACTGCATGATGCAGATGAAAAATGTAAGTTTGCGCATTGGGTATTTCCCAACTGTCAGCCAGCCATGGCTGCAGGTTGAAGTGATCGTCGCGGCGCACGAGAGAATCGAAGAGCAGCGTGTCGATTCGCTCCGACTGCGCATCCACCCCTACCCGGGGGTCCAGGTTCGTCGGACTAAACTCGATGACCATTACCAGCGTGTTGGGATCGGGCTTGCGCGAACAACTGGCAAGTAACAAAACCACAGAGACACAGAGGCACAGAGAGAATCTGGATCTGGGATTTGGGAAGTGCCAACTTTGGTTGTACTGTTCAAGCTGGTCGGGCCTTGTGACCTTTTCTTCTTGTTCTTCTCTGCGTCTCTGTGTCTCGGTGGTGAATGATTTCCGGAATTTCTCCGTGCCCTCCGTGTTCTCCGTGGTGAAAAGGAACTTAGACATAGCTCACTTTGCCCAAAATCGCCGGGCGCTCGGCGCCGGTCGCGGATGGGATGTTTGACGGCAGATGCCGCCAAGTCTGGTAAGCCAACATTGCGAAGGCGATAGCTTCCTTGGCCTCGGAGGGAAGTCCAAAGTCGTCACTGGTGCGCACTCGCATCTTCAAAGGCGCAAGCTCCTCTCGGATCATTCGCATCAGGGTCAGATTTTTCGTCCCCCCACCGGAAACCACGAGTTCGCGAAAACGCATCGGAGGCTCCACCAGCGGCAGTACAAACTTGCGCACGGCGACGCCGATGGAACGGGCAGTAAGCGCGGTTGCTGTGGCGACGATGTCGTGCTCGTCAGCGCGACGGCAAAGGTGCAGCAGTTCACGCACAAAGTCGCGACCGAACTGCTCGCGACCGGCTGTCTTGGGCGGCTTCTGCCGAAAGAATGAATTGCGCAACAACTGCTGCAGTACTCGTTCAATCGGATCGCCGCGCGCGGCAATTCGTCCATTGCGATCGAACGGGCGCTCGAATAAATGCCCGGTGACGGCGTCGATCACCATGTTGCCCGGCCCGGTGTCGAAGGCAACTACATCTTCCGGAAGTGATCGCGGCGGAATCGCAGTGAGATTGGCGATACCTCCGAGGTTTTGCACGATGCGCCCGTAACGGCGATGGCGGTAGAGCGCGTAATCAAGGAACGGAACCAGCGGTGCGCCTTTACCGCCAGCGGCCATGTCGGCGGGACGGAAATCGGAAACCACCGGTATACCCGTTTTGGCTGCGATGATGGCGCCTTCGCCGCTTTGCCAGGTGCAAGCCACGTGGCGCCCCAGGAAGAGCGCCGGACTTCCCTGGTGATAAAGCGTCTGGCCGTGGCAGCCTACCAGTTCGCACTCAAGGCGCGCGCGTCGCTGCGCGGCCCGGACTGCGTCGGCGTAGAGTTCGCCAAGAAGGAAATTCAGTCTCGAAAGATGGGCGACGCTCGCCGAGCCTGCGTTCATGGTTACGAGCACAGCTCGTCGAACATTGGCGGGATAGGGGAATTCGTAATGCGCCAGCAGTTCGAAACGAGAACGAAGGCCGCGACCCTGGATGCGTACCAGTGCGACGTTAATTCCGTCGGCTGAGGTGCCGCTCATTACGCCGGCGACGATCACTGAGCGCGCCTCAGAGTGTGCATGCGTACCTCTTCGCTGAACTCCCAAATGTTGCGGCGAAGCTTGTCCACAGTTTTCTGAGTTGGAGCAGCCGCCATACGTGACCTTAGCGCGCGGGACTTCTTCTTCGCCGCCAGTACCCGTCGCGCCTTCTCCGCGATGAGCCTGGCAAACTTCTTGTCAGTCTCGGCCTGCTTGTATACGGCCTCAAACGCCCGCCACACGCTCTCTTCTTTCTGGCAAACCAGGAAGATGTCGGCTCCGGCGCGAAGCGTTTCGACTGCTGCATCCTCGATCGATGCTGCTGCCAGCACTCCACCCATGTCGAGATCATCGGTGACGATGAGTCCACGATAACCGATCTTCTTGCGTAGGATCTCGCTCATCCACTTCCTCGACAGCGACGCCGGCACGCGGTCACCCGTAACCTGCGGATATGCCGCGTGTGCCACCATCACGAATGGCAAATCCCGTCGCAATTTGCGATAGGGAAGCAGGTCTTCGTTCCACAGGCGCTTCCAGGGCTTGTCAATCACAGGCAGCTCGTTGTGCGAGTCGAGATTCGCTTCGCCGAGCCCGGGAAAATGCTTGCCACAGCCAAGAATTTTAGCGTCACTAAGCCCACGGAGAAACTGGCGCGCATATTGGATTGTCTCTTTAGGATCAGACGAAATTGTTCGCGAGGTCAGCACACTTTTCGACGGCTCAAACTGCAGATCGAGGACCGGCGCAAAATCCGTATTGAAACCCAATGCCCGCACTTCCTCGCCGATGATGCGTCCGTGTTTGCGGAAGAGCTTCTTCGAACCTGCGGCTGCCACCTCGGCGACGGCTGGCGCGGGCGCGATCACGTCGCGCAGGCGATCGACCGTTCCGCCCTCCATGTCCACACACAGAAACAGCGGCGTGGAAACTGCCTTCTGCACCTCGCGCAACAGCGCATGGGTTTGGGCAGCGTCCTTGATGTTGCGCTGAAAAAGGATGATGCCGCCCGGATGCAGTGTGCCCAGCATGGATCGCAAGCGGGCCGACATCGCGGCCCCGCCGCACCCCATGATGAGTAACTGGCCGACCTGCTGGCGAAGTTCGAGTGTGCCTCTGGAAGACATGGGAACAGAAGAGTGTAACGCGAGAGGGGGAGAAATTCAGGTCGAAGAGGTGCGAAGAGAGACACGCGGAGTGAAGGACTACTGCCCTTCCATCCGCGCCAGCCGACGTTCGTGCGAATCGACAAGGCTTGCTAATTGGGTCACCGTTCCCGCCAACGTTGCCAACATTGAGGTGACACGCTCGTGGCCCTCGGCGATCCGGTCGATTCTATCCGTTACCCGGTCGAGTTCAGTCGTTACCTTTGCCAGTTGTACTGCGGTCTGCTGCTGCGACTCGTGAAGCTTGACGATATCATCGTACAGCCGCCCCAGTGCTGCCCAGACCTCTTCAAAGTTTTGAAATGCCGCCATCCAGCCCACCATTCGTTTAGAAGCAGCTGTCTCGTCGAGGGTATTCCATGACGCCGTTACATGTCTATCGGAGAAGATCGCACTTGTTGCCGCCATAGACAAGGCCACTAGTCCATCTGCTTCTTCAGTTCATGCAGCAGGGTCAGCGCGTCCATCGGGTTGATGCGGTTGAGGTCGGTCTCCTTGATGCGATCCACGATCTTCTGCGAAAGCGGAGTGAAGATGGTCATCTGCAAAGGCGCGGCCTCGGCAGCTTCATCGTGTGCCAGATGCTTGACCGCGCTGCGCTCTGCGCTCTCATGCTCGGCCAGTACTTCACGGGCGCGATTCACTACGTCGGCGGGCAGTCCGGCCAGCTTGGCGACCTCAATACCATAGCTCTTGTCGGCAGCGCCCTCTTGCACCTTGCGCAGAAAAACAATCCCGCCGCCGCTCTCCTTTACCGAGACATGATAGTTCTTCACTCCGCTCAGACGGTCGGCCAACTCAGTCAACTCGTGATAATGCGTGGCGAACAGCGTTTTGGCACGGGTGTTGGCGTGGATATATTCGATGGCGGCCCACGCGATCGCCAATCCATCGTAGGTGGAAGTTCCGCGTCCTACCTCGTCGAGCAGGATCAGTGAGCGCGAGGTCGCGGTGTTGAGGATCGCCGCGGTCTCGGTCATCTCGACCATGAAGGTCGAGCGGCCGCGCGCCAGATTATCGGCTGCGCCGATGCGGGTGAAGATACGGTCCACCAGTCCCAGACTCGCCGCGCGAGCAGGAACGAACGATCCCATCTGCGCCATCAGTACGATGAGCGCACTTTGCCGCAGGTAAGTGGACTTGCCTCCCATGTTCGGCCCGGTGATGACCAGGATCGAATGAGCATGTGCCGTTCAAATAGAGATCGTTGGGGACGAAGCGGCTGGCGGCTCCGGGAATCTCCATCTGCTCGATCACCGGGTGACGCCCTTCGACAATTTCGATGTCCATGCCGTCTTTAAACAGAGGACGACAGTAGTTGTGATTAGCAGCGTGCGCGGCGAACGAAGCCAGCAGATCGATTTCCGCCAGCGCCAGCGCGGTCTGCCGGATGCGGCGCGCCTCGGCAGCAATTGCGGTGCGCAACTCGGCGAACAGCCGCCGCTCGATTTCGACCATCTTCTCCTGGGCGTCGAGCACTTTGACTTCGTACTCTTTCAGCTCGGGCGTGGTAAAGCGCTCGGCGTTGACCAGGGTTTGCTTGCGTTCATATTCCGCAGGGGCCAGGTGCAGGTTCGCCTTGGAAATCTCGAGATAATATCCAAAAACGCTGTTGAACTTGACCTTCAACGAACCGATGCCGGTACGTTGCCGCTCCCGCTGCTCGATCTGCGCGATGTATTGCTTGCTATTGCGGCTCAGGTTGCGAAGTTCGTCGAGGCCGGCATCTACTCCCGAGCGGATGACCCCGCCATCAACCAGTGTCAACGGAGGCTCATCTTCCAGCGATGTCACCAGTCGGTCACGCAGGTCGGCCAGTTCGTCGCATTGCCCATGCAGCGCCAGCAGACGCTCAGCAGGGAAGTGCGACAAGGCGGCACGCACCGTCGGCAGCTTAGCCAGCGACGTTGCGAGCGCCAGCAAGTCGCGCGGATTCGCGGTTTCCAGAGTTACACGGCTCAGCAGTCGCTCCAGATCAAGGATGCCTTGCAGCGAGCGGCGGAGTTCTTCGCGCGCGACTACATCCTTCAACATCCCTTCGACAGCATCGAGCCGCTCGTTAATCTCGCCGGCATCGATCGAAGGGCGCAGCATCCAAGCGCGCAGCAGGCGTTTGCCCATCGGGGTAATGGTGCAGTCCAAACAGCGGAACAACGTGGCGTTGTCTGCGGCCCCGGCAAACAATGGCTCGATCAGTTCAAGATTTCGCACCGTGACCGCGTCCAGCACCAGGCAGTCTTGGCGCTCATAGAAGCCGATGCGGTCCACGTGATCGAGCGTGCCACGCTGCGTGGTGCGAACGTAATGCAGAATGGCTCCCGCCGCGGCTGCGGCAGCCGATCGGTTCGCCAGCCCGAATCCTTCCAGGGAGAGCACACCGAAATGATTTTCCACCTGCGGAATCGCATAGTCAGGGGAGAACACCCAGTCCTCGAGAGGAGTCTCGGCCCAGGAGGCATTTTCCAGCGAGGTGATGCGTGGCGCAGAAGCCGCTACCGGCGACGACGCGCTGCTGTGTGGCTGATCGAAGAGCGGAAGCGAGGAGGCGAACAGCACTTCACGCGGACGCAGGACCAACAATTCCTCGCGCACACGACGCTCAGCATCTTCGCCCTGAAACTCGGTCGCACGAAATTCGCCGGTCGAGAGGTCCAGCGCCGCAAAACCAAAAGCATCCCCGGTCCGCGCCACGCAGCCGAGAAAATTATTTTCTTCCGAACCCAGATGCGCGTCGGCCGCCGTACCCGGGGTGAGCACGCGCGTGACTTCGCGCTTAACCAGCGTTTTGGCGATGCGCGGATCTTCCATCTGTTCGCAGATGGCGACCTTGAATCCCTTGCGGATCAATTTGCCTATGTAGCCCTCGGCGGAGTGATATGGCACGCCGCACATGGGTATCGCGATGCCTTTTTCTTTGTTGCGCGAGGTCAGAGTGATCTGCAGCTCTTGCGACGCGACCACGGCATCCTCAAAGAAGAGTTCGTAGAAATCGCCCAGACGGAAGAAGACGAGAGCGTTTGGGTGCTCTTTTTTGACCGCGGCATACTGCCGCATCAGCGGAGTGGACGGCTCAGTCATTGCATTGGCTGGAATTGCGCGGATTATAACACTCAAGAGTAACGCACCTCTCTGCACCAAAGCAGTGACGGGTGTTACACTGCGAGGTTTTCGGAGGCAATCATTCCGTGGCAAAGATAATCGGTTTCGAATGCAGCAAATGCGGCGCGACGTTCATGGCGGACGCACCACAAAATGTCTGCTCGAAGGATGGCGGACCGCTGTACGTGCGCTACGATCTTGCAGCGCTTCGACGGACCGCGTCTCGCGAGTCGGTCAACGCTGGACCCAAGAGCATGTGGCGCTACGCCGCGGTGCTTCCCGGATGCAGAACCGGTGACGCTGGGCGAGGGATTTACACCGATGCTGCCCAGCCGCAAACATCCTAATCTGCTGATCAAGGACGATGGGTTGAATCCAACGGGTTCGTTCAAGGCGCGAGGCATGAGTGCGGCGCTGACCATGGCGCGTCATTATGGGCTCAAGAAGCTGGCGGCGCCTTCCGCAGGCAATGCCGGGGGATCGCTGGCCGCCTATGCGGCTGCCGCCGGACTGGAGGCATACGTCTTCATGCCGAAGGATGTGCCGATCGCGAATCGGTTGGAGGTTGAAGCCAGCGGCGCGCACCTGACGCTGGTGGATGGGCTGATCAGCGATTGCGGGCGGATGGTGGCCGAGCGCAAAGACCAGGAAGGCTGGTTCGATGTTTCGACCCTGAAGGAACCGTTCCGCGTGGAAGGCAAGAAAACCATGGGCTACGAAGTTGCCGAACAAATGGGATGGAAGTTGCCAGACGCCATTCTTTATCCGACGGGAGGAGGCGTCGGGCTGATCGGCATGTGGAAGGCATTCGAAGAAATGGAGGAGTTGGGCTGGATTGACAAAGGGAAACGCCCCAAGATGATTGCCGTACAGGCAGATGGTTGCGCTCCAATCCCTAAAGCATTACATGAAGGAAAAGCCGCGTCGGAAATGTGGCAGGGGGCGCACACTTTCGCGGCCGGGCTGCGCGTGCCCAAGGCGTACGGTGACTTCATCATTCTCGACATCGTGCGGCAGAGCGGCGGCACGGCGATCGCTGTGAGCGACGATGAAATCATGGACGGAGTGAAGGAGATGGCTTCGAGCGAGGGTATCTTCGCGGCGCCCGAAGGAGGCGCTGCCCTCGCCGCGTACAAGCAATTGCTGAAGAGCGGATTTCTTGCGAGCAGCGATCGCGTGGTGCTGTTCAATACCGGTTCGGGGTACAAGTATCTGGATGTGTTTGCGAAATACTGGGGTGTGGAAGCGTTCACGGCGGCGACGAAGCTGCCGCCTTCGCGAAACATCGGCGGCATTATCGGGCCGTACTAGAACGAGCAGTCAGCACTCAGCACTCAGCACTCAATACCCTGCACTCCAAGCTGCGGACCACTACAGTTTTGATGATTTCGCTGGCTATCTATGACAGCGAACCGTTGACTGCTAAGTGGCGACTCTGCTGCCGGACTGCTAACTCACAAGCTGCCGTGAGCTGAACGAATGTGAATACTGCCGTTCACATTATTCAGTTTGATTGACGTTCCGCCCCCGCCCAGCGTGCCGGTGAGGTTCTTACCTACGTATCCACCTTGCACCTCCAGAGGGAAGTCGGATCGAATGCCGCCGCTCACAGTGCTGGCTTTGATCTGGGCGTTCGGTGAATCGGGGAGCCCCAATTCGATAGAGCCGTTTACCGATTTGAGGTTGATGTCGCGAACGTTGTTCAAGGAAGCGTAGTTCGCATCGATTCCACCGTTGACGGTCGACAGATCGGCTTCCCCGGCCAAGTCGTCAACGTGCAGCTTGCCATTCACTAGGTTGGCAATCACTTTGCCACTGACCTTCTGCACGGTGAGCGCACCGTTCACCAGGTTGACGCGATCAAGGCGTGCATTCTGCGGCACATGCAATTCGTAATGCACAGAGGCCGGGTTGTTGTTGGTGCGGCCCTCCGGATAACGGGTCTTGATTTCCACGGAGTCGCCGCCCGCATTGACTTCGATGCGAGCTTCATCGAGCCGTTGCTGATCGCGCGCTTTCTTCACCGCATCGATCTGCACTTCGTTGCGGTCCCAGCCGGTAATCTCAACATTGCCGTTGATGTTGTCGAGCGAAACCCGTCCGTTCGCCGAGAGAGGGACGGTGCGATGGAAATCTTGTGTGACCTGCGCCTGGATTGAGGTGGCCAACATCAGCGCAAGGAATGAGCCTAGAATCGTTGCCCCTAAGGTTGCGTGTTTACGAGGATCGAACATAGTGCCTCCTGTCGCCGGTTAGACGCCAGGATTGAGAAATGGTTATGACTGTTTGCCCCCAAAAACAGGCCGTTCGGAGTAGGCCCTGGCCTATTTTGAGATTTCGTCGCCCGTTCACCAGCGCCAAGGCGTTCTGTACGTTGGTGTGAAAATATTTTCGAGGGTCTTGGACTGACTCGCCAACACATGCACTTCCCGCAAAGTGCATGACCAGCGTAACGTTCAATCCACCGCCACGGAATTGACCATCGAGCTTGCGTCGGTAAAAGCCACTCGATCAAAAATCCACTTATCAATACTGTATACTCGGCAGTCCCGGACGAGAATTGTAGAGCCAATTGTGGCATGCCGGCTGGGCTCCGATCGAGCGCGTTCCGTTTCTATGAGTTTGTCTGTCGCCATTGTCGCCATGAACGAGGAGGCTAATCTTGGCCGGACCTTGGAGAGCGTCCGATGGGCAGACGAGATCATCGTGGTGGACTCCGGCTCCAGCGACCGTACTGTCGAAATCGCCCGTGAATACGGCGCAAGAGTTGTGTTAGAACCATGGCGCGGCTACACGGCGCAAAAGAACTACGCCATTGAGCAATGCCGCCAGGACTGGGTGCTCTCACTCGACGCCGACGAAGAAGTCAGCGCCGGATTGGCGGAAGAAATTCGCCATGTACTGATTGACAGCAATGCCTGTACTGCTTACTGGATCCCAAGAAAGAACCTCTTCCTGGGCAGGTGGATGAGGTTCGGAGGCTTCTATCCCGATCCCAAGCTTCGGCTGTTCAAAAGAGGCGAGGCGTTCGTAACCGGAGCCGACCCGCATGACCGCATCGAGCTGAGAAAAGAAGCCAACCAGCGCACCGGCCGCTTGCGGAACGCGATGGTCCACTACACTTATCCCACTCTCTTCTATTATCTGGAGCACATGAACCGCTACTCTTCGTTAGGCGCGAAGGCCGCCCTGGCGAAAGGGCACCGCAGCTTCAGCCTTACGAACATCGTCCTGCGCCCACTGGCCACTTTTATCTACAATTACTTTTTTCGCCTCGGATTCCTCGACGGCCGCGAAGGTCTGTTGCTGCACCTTTACCACGCCGGATACGTTTCGCATAAATACGCCAAAGCGTGGGAGCTGGCAAGAGCAGAGCCGTCCGACAAAAAAGGTTCGTAGGTTTTCAGTTTGAGGTGTTTCCAGGGATGCCAGCAGTAAGCGTAATCGCGACCGTGCTCAATGAAGCGGACGACATTGACGGACTGGTTTCGAGTCTCATGCACCAGAGTCTCGAGCCCGCAGAAGTCATCGTCGTAGACGGCGGTTCCACGGACGGTACATGGGAGCGCCTGCAGGCGGGTGCCGTAGCTTATGCAGGTCTGCAAGCCATTCAAGACCGGAGTTGCAGCTTAAAGCGGTCGCCGGGGCCAATCGCTCGCGGAAGAAATGTTGCCATTGCTGCTGCATCTTCCGAGGTGATTGCTTGTGCGGACGCCGGTTGTGTTTACGCTCCCGACTGGCTGGCGAACCTTACGGAGCCTATTCTTCGCGGCTACGCTGAGTATGCGCTTGGCGGATCTTGCCTGGATGCTGATGCGCGAACCACTTGGGACATCGCGTCAGCCCCTTTTTTTGGAGTTAAGCTGGATCCAAATCAAAAAGCGAAGTCATGCACCGCTCGTTCCATGGCCTTTCGGAAAGGCTTATGGCAAAAGCTCGGCGGTTTTCCAGAGACCAGCCTTACGGAAGATATCCTCTTCGATCAACGCGCCCGCGAAATCGTAAAGCCGGCCTTCCCAGAACGCGCCAAGGCGCACTATAGGCCTCGGCATAGCCTAAAGACTGCCCTGAGGGATCTTGGGCGCTACGCAAGACTCGACGGGGTCATGGCAATCAGGCGAGGGCGTCTGTTCCGAAATCTGGCGCGCTGCCTTGCCGAGGTGCTTGCTGTTGCGCTGGTGGCTCGCACTGCTATCCCGCTGGTGTGCGTGCTCGTGTTGGAAATCTATTTTGCGTTTCGACTCGACTGGAAAAGCTTTCCCGGCAAGACTTCAGTCCGGCTGTTGAGCGCCAGGCTGTTCTTCTCTTTGATTGTTCCCTGGTTAGTTACGTGGAACCACATCGCGGGAGCACTCTCCAAGACCAACCGGCCCAACCGGCAAAATGTCGGCTAGAGAAAATCTTCCTTCGGCATCGGCCTAATCTTTGAACCGATAGACCACGAGGTGGTATACGGCGGCGACACCGTCGGTCCAACTTATTTTCTTGCCTTCGGCATAGGTGCGGCCGTGATACGAAATCGGCACTTCGTAGATGCGAACTCCCAGCTTGGCCAACTTCACCGTCATCTCAGTCTCCACACTGAAGCGGTCAGAGCGCAGATGGATCCTGGAGAAAATTTCGCGGCGAAACACCTTGTAGCAGGCGGTCACGTCATGAATACTCAGGTCGGTGAGCACGTTGCATAACATGGAAAACAGGCGGTTAAGAACATACCGCCAATAACGGGGGACGCGGTGCGGGCCATTGTGGAAGCGGTTCCCAAAGACTGCGTCGGCATGCCCCTCGAGAATGGGAGCGATGAGCGCAGGATAATCGCGAGGATCGTATTCCAGATCTGCATCCTGGATCAGGACAAGCTCGCCACTGGCGTGCTCCAACCCGCTTCGAACTCCAGCGCCTTTGCCCTGGTTCTTCTCGTGCAGCACCAGCTTTACGGTGTTGGCTCCGTTGCCTCCCAGGAGTTTTTGCAAATCGCTTTCCTGCAAGAACTCCCGCGTGCCATCGGTTGAACAATCGTCCACAATGATCAGTTCTTTGTGCAGGCTGAGCGGTTGTCGCGCCACATCCTGCAAGAGCTTCATCACAGTTTTGTGTTCGTTGTAAACCGGAACAATCACCGAGAGCGTGTGGAATTGCGGCAGGGGCCCGCTTTGTGAGAGTTCAGCAGACTCTTCCATGTCGGGATGCGCCGCGTTGCGGGACCGGGTTTCGGTGACCAGATAAACTCCAAGAATCAGAAGCTGGGGATCGATGGGATGCCGATAGCGCAGCTCCGGAAAACATACATAGTAAACCAGGGGATAGAAAATAAGCAGTGATGCGAACAGGAACACTGCGTGAATGCGCCGCTTCCATGCCAGCAGCAATCCCCCGAAGGCCAGCACCGAAGTCGTCAGAAAGAGCACATTCTTAGCGGCGATCAATCCCGCCACATCGGAGACTCGAGGCATGCCGTCCCAGAAAAAGATGAACCGCCGGAACGTCAACAGCAGAAAACGGGTGGGATGCTGTTCCATCCATTCCCGGGCCAGGCGGCCCTGTTCCGCGGCAAAAGCGGCCTCGCCCATCTGCTTGTACTTGGCGAATTGGGTGACGCTGCTCCCAGGATGGTACGCCAGCACGTAGGCTCCCTCGGCCAGCGGGTTATTGCCAATTCGCAGTTCAACCCCAAAGTTGTCGCGGATAAAAACCGGCCGGCCGAGGGTCTCATAGTTGCGCACCAGCCAGGGCATGATGGTCATCCAGAAAACAACTGCGCTTAACAAAGCTGGCGCGATGTATCGTTTCCCCCGGCGATGCAGCTGATAGACCAGCCAGCATCCGGCAAATGGCAGGAACGAGAGCGCAGACGGGTTGGTCAGCGCGACAACGCCCCACAGCAAGCCGTAGCCAGTCCATGACGAGAGCCGCCCGTCGCCTTCCATCTCCACGGTCAGCATAAACAGAAGACTGAGCAGGAAGGCCGACACGCTGGTCTCCCATATCTCACGCACCGACCAGAAGATGGTGTAAGGGAGCAACGCCCAGATCCAGCCTGACCAGGCAGCCACGGTCTCGTTGAATACGCGGCGGGCCGTGCGATAGATCGTCCAGCAGGTGAGTGCGGCGAAAGCGCTGTTGAACGTGAGCAGCGAAAAAGCCGCCGTGCGCGAGTAGTTGCCGAACAGCCGGAACGCCATGGAGACGAGCCAGGGATAGATGGGCGCCGTCCACGCTGAGGGACCGGTGTTGCCGCCGAAGGGCGAGCTGAACCCGTTACCGTTGGCTAGTGAATATCCCAGCCGGCCGATTTCCCAGCCGAATCCCCAGTTGTCTTCCGAGGTGCGAATGCGATAGGTGTGGGCCAGAATGATCCACAAGACGCGCACCAGAAAGGCGGCCATCACCATCCAGCCAACGGAGTGCAACAAGCCATGCCAATGCGCTCGGGACGCAGATTCAGAGGGCCCTGTCGTTCGAGCCGTCTGCGCTGGCTGGATTTTCAAATGCATGGAAACAACGGAATTGTACCGTATGCAAGCAGCTACACCTACGATGGCGCAGGTGCTTGCCGGTGCGCAATCAGCTTGAATAGCCGTCTCGACGCGCCTAGACTGATTCTATCGGCAACTGTGATGCTCATCACAGCCTGGGTGTGCGCCAATCAGCGAAGATAGTGGGTCGAGAAAACGCAGGTCCCTTCACACGGACTGAAGTTGTGGGTCGCGATGACCGCCCGCCGGGGCAGGGCCTGGGATCGAGGGAAGGCATTCATGGGGTGGATTGACAACCGGTTCGAAAAGAATTTTCTGGTCACCACGGTCGATTACGTCTTCAACTGGGCGCGCAAGTCGGCAATTTGGCCGATGACATTCGGTCTGGCCTGCTGCGCGATCGAGATGATCGCGGCTTCGACTTCGCGTTTCGACATCGCGCGCTTCGGCTCGGAGGTGTTTCGCCCCAGCCCGCGCCAAAGTGACCTCATGATTGTGGCCGGAACGGTTACGTTGAAGATGGCTCCAGTGGTGAAGCGAATCTATGACCAGATGCCCGATCCCAAATGGTGCATTTCGATGGGTGCCTGTTCATCGGTCGGAGGCCCCTTCAATACTTACGCCGTGCTGCAGGGAGTAGACCGCATCGTGCCCGTAGATGTGTACGTCGTGGGCTGTCCGCCGCGGCCGGAGAATCTCTTCTATGGCCTGCTGCGGCTGCAAGACAAGATCGACAAAATGACCATCGCGAAAAAGCCCACCGAAGTTCGCCTGCATGAAAACATGATGGATGACTTTAAGCGGCAGATCCGGATAGCGCAGGCAGGCAGCGAAAACCCAGACCAGCTTGTGCAGCCCGTCCAGAAAAGTGTAATTACGGTTTGAGTCGGTTGCGCTAGCGGCATTTGACGAGGCGCCCGGCTTTACCGAGAGTGAGCGTGAACGGTTCCGGTGCCTGGTCTTTACCAGTGAGCATGATTTCCAGCCGCATGGTTTCACCCTCAATGCTCCCCTTGAACGTGGCAGGAAGGTCATTCGACGGAACGTCCCGGCGGACGGGCCCACCGCGCTCCGGCGTGTAAGTACCACGCACCGTGAACTCCCCTTTCGCATTGGGCTTAATTGGCTGCAGCACGCTCCCGTGCGCGCAATCGAATTCCAACGTTGCGCCTTGTGCCGTGACTTTCATGCTGACGTGTTGGCCGCCCCAAAGATCGGCCGTTGCGCTCGCGTCCTCTCCTCGCTGTGGATTTGCTGCCGCTTCACTCATCAGCATTAATGCTCCCGCTAGCAGAACGAAGAGTGGGCCAATCCAATAAAGTTTCATTGCATGCCGCTCCTTGAACATGCCACGAGATACAACCTCAGGTTTAGACGTTCGGCTGGACCCACAGGTCCACACAAATCTTGTATTCCCTGCGACATTAGCAAGCTTTCCGGCATCTTTTAGCAGATACGTCGCATATCGAGGAACCAGGCATGTACCACTACGACCCCCAGACTGCGCTGGAAGAGTTGAACGAAGAGGCCGTGCTACCCAACCCAGTGCGCGTGCGCGATATGATGCTGCGGGCCCATCTCGATGCAGATCATTCGCTGGAGTATAACCGGCTGTTCATCGAATACCAGAAGGGCTTCGGAGAACTTCTGGAAGTGGGCCGGCAATTGCTAAAAGGACTAGCTGGTCCACACAAGAAATAAGAAGGCGTAAACATTGACGGGGAGAGATCATGAAACTCTTGTTGCTGTGGACCTTGATATTTCTGTTTTCCTTGACGGTGTTTGCCGCGGAGCCGCGCAACGTCTCGTACAAAAGCGGTGACGAAACGGTGAACGCGGTAATGTACACCCCGCCGGGCAGGGGACCATTTCCCGCGCTGGTAGTGATTCATGAATGGTGGGGCCTGAACGACTGGGTGAAAGAGCAAGCATCGAAGCTGGCTGATCAGGGATACGTCACGCTGGCTGTTGATTTGTACCGCGGAAAGGTGGCCACCACTCCCGACGAGGCGCACGAGATCATGCGCGGCGTGCCCGAAGACCGGGCCAATCGCGACCTGCTGGCTGCCACCAGCTACTTGCGGACTCAGAAGAATATCGTTTCCAGTCGCGTAGGCTCCATTGGCTGGTGTTGGGGAGGCGGCTACTCTCTCAATCTCGCGCTGAACGATCCCAAGCTAAAAGTTGCGGTCATCAACTACGGCCATCTTGCGACCGACGACGCGTCGCTGAAAAAGATTAATGCGGCGATGCTGGGGATTTTTGGCGGACAAGATCGTGGCATTCCCCCGGCCGACGTAAACAAGTTCGAGGCGCAGCTTAAGGCGCTGGGCAAGACGGCCGAGATCCATATCTTTCCCGATGCCGGGCACGGGTTCGAGAACCCGATGAACAAGCAGACCTATCGGGCGGAAGACGCGGCGCAAGCCTGGAAGCTGACCGTGGATTTTCTGGCGAAGAACCTGAAGTCGAAATGACGACGTTGAATCCAGTATTGCGATACTGCAAACCGCTGTTGTGGACGCTGCTTGGGTTAGTTCTGGTCTCGGTGCTGTGGGTGCTGAAGGTGGAGATCACGTACGCGAGCAACGCCAGACATGTGCCCATGCAGTTCCGGTTGCAGATACACGCGCGGCCGTACAACTGGAAAGCGTAGAAATGAATTACACGCGCTCCAGGACCATGGCGATGCCCTGGCCAACTCCGATGCACATGGTGCACAAGGCATAGCGCTTGCCGGTGCGTTGCAGATGTCGTACAGCTGTCGTGACCAGCCGGGCCCCGCTGGCTCCCAGAGGGTGGCCAATCGAAATCGCTCCGCCATTGGGGTTCACGTGCAGAGCGTCCTCGGGAATTCCCAGGTCGCGAAGAACAGCGAGCGCCTGCGAGGCGAATGCCTCGTTCAATTCGATGACGTCCATATCCGAGAGGCTGAGGTTAGCCAGTGCCAGCGCCTTGCGCGTCGCTGGAGCCGACCCCATCCCCATAATTCGCGGCGCCACACCAGCTACCGCTGAGGCAACAACGCGCGCCTTTGGCGTCAGAGCGTAACGATCGACAGCCTGTTCCGACGCCAGTAACAGCGCACATGCGCCGTCGTTGATGCCGGAAGCGTTGCCGGCAGTGACGGTGCCGTCGGGTTTTACGATTGGTTTTAGCGCAGCCAGAGCTTCGAGGGTGGTGTCGGGACGCGGGTGCTCATCCTGGCTGATCACGACGGTGGCGCCCTTTCGCCCCGGGATGGTGACCGGCACAATCTCTTCGGCGAGAGCGCCGCTCTTGACTGCCGCCGCCGTGCGCTGCTGGCTGCGATAAGCAAACGCATCCTGGTCCTGACGTGACACATCAAACTCCTCCGCCACGTTCTCGCCAGTTTCGGGCATGGAGTCCACACCGTAGCGGGTTTTCATCAGCGGATTCACGAAGCGCCAGCCGATGGTGGTGTCTTCCAGCTTCATGCCGCGGTGGAAAGCAGCATCCGACTTCGCCATCACGAAGGGTGCGCGCGACATGCTCTCCACGCCGCCGGCGATCACCAGGGAATTCTCTCCCGTCTTGATGGCCCGGGCAGCCACGGAAACGGCATCCATGCTGGAGCCGCACAACCGGTTCACGGTCGTGCCAGCCACAGTTTGCGAAAGGCCGGCCAGCAACAGGGCCATGCGGGCAACATTGCGATTGTCTTCGCCGGCCTGGTTCGCGCATCCCAGGATCACATCGTCAACCGCACTCCAATCCACGGAGAAGTTACGCTCGATCAAGGCTCTAATCGGAATCGCTGCGAGATCGTCGGTGCGAATGGAGGACAGCGCTCCGCCGTATCGTCCGAAAGGTGTTCGGATTGCGTCACAGATGAAGGCGTTCGGCATGCGTGTCCAACCATAATAACTTGAGTTAAAGTGCTGCGCGATTTGGTGGAGAAATGCACAAATCCCGCTTCGCCAGAAACAAACGCAGATCCTTCGACTTCGCACCCGCCCGACCCGCAAGGGCAGCGGGTCGGAAAGTTGGGCGGGCGCTGCGCTCAGGATGACAATGTTAGGTTAATGACCTTGATGAATCAGGTCTGCGAAAGGCCCTATTCGGTTAGGAGATGAAGCAGGAATCCAACCACGATCCAGAAAGGCGTGACCAGCAGCAGCGCGAACAGCAACCCCTCGGGAAGACGCAAACTAATTGCAGAATCCGCCGGGTCCCAGGTCGCGTCGGGCGTGCGATACGCTCTATCGAATTGTTCCAGCCGGGTAAGCACCCACATACGTGAAGCCGTTACTATACTAAAAGATGGTTCGGATGTGGCGCGGGTGGCCTGCTGTCGGGGCGAATTCGTGCGGGGTAGCCTCAATCCGGCTGGATGCGCCCAGTCCCCTGCGGGATGTCGAAGCGTTTCATCTTGTTGTAAAGCGAACTGCGCGGAATCCCAAGGCGGCGAGCCGAGCGGTCGATGCAACCACCCTCATCTTGCAAGACCAGACTAATGTAGGCGCACTCCATTTGTTTCAAAGTGCCGGTAATGCTGCCCGTCGGCGACTGCCCGGTGTGAATAGGGCTCTGGAATTGAAGGTGCTGCGCACGCAGTTGATTGTGCTCTGCAATTAGCACGGCGCGTTCCAACACATTGCGCAGTTCGCGAATGTTGCCCGGCCAGGAGTACTGCTGCAAGGCATCCATGGCAGATTGGTCGGTGGCCAACTCTCCCCGGCCGCAGTCCTGAGACAGGCGGCTTAGAAAGTGCTGCACCAGCATGGGAATGTCTTCTGCGCGTTCACGAAGTGGCGGCACGCGCAAGGGGACCGTGCTCACGCGATAATAAAGGTCCTCACGAAACCTCTGCTGCTGAACCAGGTCCAGCAGTTCACTATGAGTGGCGGAGATCAAGCGGATGTCGACCGCTTTGTCGTGCACATCTCCCACACGGCGAAATATCCGGTCTTCCAGCACCTTGAGCAGTTTGGGCTGGACCTGAAGGTCAATGTCGCCAATCTCGTCGAGGAACACGGTGCCGCGGTCCGCCACTTCCAGCAGTCCCTGCTTGGCAGTTACTGCGCTGGTAAATGCTCCCTTGGCATGTCCGAACAGTTCCGATTCCAGCAGCTCGCGCGACAGTCCGGCGCAATTCAGGTCGAGGAAGGCTTCTTTCGATCGAGGCCCATTGCGATGCATCCAGTTGGCCAGCACGCCTTTGCCGGAACCGGTTTCGCCTTGCAGCAGGACCGGACTCTCGCTGTTCAGCACGCGCTTGGCGAGGGCTTCCAACTGGCGGATCGCCGGGCTCTTTCCCAGGAATGGATCGAGATATTCACGTTTCGTCTGAGAAAGAGAAGCCAGCGATAGTTGGCGACATGGCCGATCCGTCAGGGTCCGCCGCAGCACAGCATGCAGGGCCGACAAGTCAACCGGTTTGATGAGGAACTGCTCGGCCCCTGCCTCGATGGCCCGGGCCGCCGATTCCAGAGAACGCTGACCGGCCAGGACGATGACGGGGACATCGGCGTCCACGTTCTTCATGCGCTGCAAAAGCTGTAGAGCATCACCGGTGGGGAGGGAGAAGTCGAGAATGGCCGCGTCAGGACGAAACTTCTCAAACTGTAGTTGTGCGTCGTGACTGTTCGCAGCTTCGGCGACGATGTGGCCTTGCGCGGCCAGAAAGGTGCACATTCCGGAACGGATGACGGGATCAAAGTCGATGACAAGAATCTTGTTTCTGCTCAAGCACTCACCTGCCTCTCGACGAGTTTCGGTGCTCGAGGGTCTGGGTCTTGCTTGAGGGTCTGAGTTGCAGCTGGGAATGCGCTAAGGTTTACCGGTCATCGTGCGGCCGATTGCTTCTACCGTGACCAAACCGCGAGGGCGATTCGGCGGCGTGTCAAGCTGCAATGGTCTGCCCAAACTTCGTCTGTGTCCGTGACGGCCGTCACACATGCAAGGGTTATACGCAAAAAAAAGCGGACCTGCCTGGCAGGCCCGCTCGAAGTACAGCAGCTTGGAGATCGTGCTCTTAGTTGAAGTACAGCAGAATGTAGCTAAGGAGAATTCACTTTTGATGCAATGCGGCCATCAGAATCTAGCTTTCCTTGACATCAAATCTTCTTAGGCCCGAGAGCTGAAGGCCGATGTCCCACAGGAATTTTGGGTTGTTGGTCAGATAGCGCCGCCAAAGCCGGTGAGGCTCCCTGATCAAGCGATCCAGCCACTGCAAGCCACAGGATTTCACCCAGCCAGGAGCGTCGGCGAGGAGGCCGGCGTGAATGTCAAATGCAGCGCCAACACCGACCATCAAGCAAGCGTCGAGCCGGTCAGCATATCGGGCCATGAAGCGTTCCTGCTTAGGAGTGCTCAAACCGATCCAGATGATGTCGGGCCGCGTGTAGTTGACTGCGGCCAGCATCGCGTCCTCTTCGAGTCTCGTAAGGTGACGGAATGGTGGCGTGTAAGTGCCAATAATTTCGATGCCGGGAGCCATTACTTCAAGTTGTTGTTTAAGCAACGATGCGACCCCGGCTTTTCCGCCATACAGAAAATGGCGAACCCCCGCCTGCGCCGTTAGCTTGCACATTTCCAGCATGTAGTCGGGACCATAGACACGACGCATGTTTCGATGGCCCTGCAGTCGCCCCACCCAGACCGTCGGCATACCGTCAGGGGCACACAGGAACGAGCGATTCAATATCGCTCGCAGTGCGTCATCGCGTTGCGCTTCCATGATTCCGTGAACGCCAGTGAGACAGACGTAGCCCTTGCCGCGCTGTTGCAGCAAGCGCTCCGACAGGTGGAGTGCTTCCGTCATATTGATGGCGCTGACGCCGACGCCAAGCACGTTCGCTCGCAGCGGTCGGGCATGATCAGGCAGAGGCATATTCCAACGCTTCAGATAGACGGCCGGACTCTTGCAATTCTTTTTCGATCCAGTGATAGGTAACGTCCAGGCCGTCGACAAGGCGCGTCTGGGGCTCCCAGCCAAGGACCTTACGAAGGCGTGAGTTGTCGCTGTTGCGGCCACGGACACCTTGAGGCTGGCTGAGATCGTGGCGTTTGGTCAGCCGCTTACCGGCAAGGCCGCACACCATATCTACCAACTCATCGACACTGACTAATTCTTCGGTGCCCAGATTCAGCGGCTCGCGGTGGTCGCTGGCCATTAAGCGCAACAGGCCCTCGACGCAATCCGAGATGTACATGAATGACCGAGTCTGTCTGCCATCACCCCAAACGTCGATGTATCCGTCTTGTTCGGCAAGCGCTACCTTGCGGGAAATCGCAGCGGGCGCCTTTTCCTTGCCGCCCTCGAAAGTGCCCAGCGGACCGTAAACGTTGTGGAAGCGCACCACACGAGTTTCAAAACCAAAGTCATGCAGGTAATAGCGGCAAAGTTTCTCGGTGAAAAGTTTCTCCCATCCGTAGCCTTCCTCAGGGTCAGCGGGATGAGCATCCTCTTCCTTCAATGGGGTGACGTTGGCATCGTTCTGCTTGTACCCGGCGTAAACGCAAGCCGATGACGAAAAAAGAAAGCGTTGGACACCGCTCAGCCGCGCGGCCTCCAACATGTGAGCGTTGATAAGGATATTGTTGCGGGCGATGTCGGCCAGCTTTGCCGTGATATAGCCGATGCCGCCCATGTCGGCCGCGAGATTGTACACTTGGGTCATCTGACTGGTAGCTTGGACAGCGTTGCTCCACAAGCGAAGATCGAGGAGTTCGAACTCGTCTGCGGCGCTGACCTCGAATTCCGGCTCTTTGATGTCCACACCGCGGACCCAGTAGCCATCGGCCTTTAGCCGCTTAACCAGATGATGACCAATGAAGCCACCGGCCCCGGTGACCAATATGCGAGTTGCTGATTTCATGTGTGGCGCCCCTTCTTAACAGTCGACTGCGATTATGAGAATCGTTATTTCTCGGCCAGAGATTGGTTGATTGGAAAGAGGGCTTGAGATTGATTCAGCGAATGGTTTCGAGGGACTCGTGGTAGGCGTGCGCTGGATCGCTGCGGTTGGCGGAGGCTCGCTGTTGGCGAAACTTCGCTCTACATTGCAATGCGGAAAGGTACAGCTTGCTGCAATTTCTTGCGTAGGTTTCTTGGTGACGCGATTTTTGCAGACCTGCATAGGTGTTGCCGCGACTTCTCGTGCTCCCCAGCGCGTTCGAAATTGGCGGCGCTCCCCAGGCTGTTGCGGAATGGTGGATTGACAGGTGAAGCGTGTTTCGTGACGACTCTGGCGATTGCTGCTTGGAGACGATTGCAGTTTGCCGGCCCGCGCTGCGCAGAGCGTCCGAACTGTAGCTGATGAGTGGACGGGCGGTGGCTCCGGAATACTTGGTATGGGCGCCGTCAGACGGCGCAAGTGTTGCAGGTTGGGTCTCAGCGGATGAGTCATCCTCCCCGTTCATGTTCGGAGCCAGGATGCGTAAAGGCGAGAGGCTCGGATCGAAGAGGTCGCTCTGCGGGTCGGCGTGGGCTCGCCGATCGACCTCCGCGTCGACTAAGGCAGAAATCGCTCCCAAATTCGAGGGATTCGGGATGCTAGGCCTTGAGGCGACGGAGTTTTGCGCCAACTGTGCGCGTCGCTGGTCGGCAACTTGCATGGCGGTTTGGCCTGCCGCATCTTCAGCCATCAGGCAGGCGATCAGCAGTGTGAGAACAGGCCAGCTAACGGATTGCACTGTTGCACGGAGCGAACGAAGCGGAATCATTTGATTGTTCTCGCTGACGACATCAGTTGGGCACCACCGAACGATAGACGTTGATTAACGACTCGTAGTTTTTTTCGGCGGTGAACTTTTCCAGATACAGCTGCCGCGCTGCCGCGCCCATGGCTTCCATTTCTGCGGGATGGGTCCACGCCCAGTTTGCCTGGCCGGCCAGATCGTCAGCTTTGTGGAAATCGAAGAGCAGGCCTGTCTTGTTTTCGATCACCAGTTCGGGGATCCCCGCGATGCGGCTGGCGATGGCCGGGACACCAGCCGCGGCAGACTCCAGCAGAACCATGCCGAAGGGCTCATACCAGCGGCTGGGAAAAACCAGAAAGCGCGCACCGTTCATTCGTGCTCGTGTGTTCTCCGCGCTCATGCGGCCCACAAGTTTGATATGCGTACTGCCCGAACGTCGTAGCAGTTGGGATGCATCGCCATACAACGGACCGTCGCCGACCACGACCAGCGGAATGTGTGGAAGGCATAGCCACGTCCGAAGCATTTCCAGAACACCCTTTTCTTGATTCAGTCTGCCGACGAAGAGAGCGTAGTTTCCAGGAGAGGAACGCTTTCCCGGATCATGGGGCAAGAAGTTAGGTTTCCCATGGAGCTTTTTGCTGGGCAGGCCAAGGCCGACGAAAAAGTCACGACTGAATTGCGTGAGAGAGACATAGGCATCGACGCAAGAGATCCAAGTTTCGCGAATGCGATGAAATTTGAGCATCAAGGCGACAGCCGCGGTTTCAAGCCGCGAGTTGCGATAGCAGCCCCTCTTGACGGCATAAGTCAGGCTGCGCGTGCAATCTTTGCAAACCTGCCCATTGCGAAACAGAGTACCCGAGGGACAGAACAGCCGGTAGTTGTGCAGGGTCTGCACCACCGGAACTCCGGCCGATTGGCACGCGTAGTAAGCCGCAGGGCTGACCTGGGGCAGAAGATTATGGCAGTGCACAATGTCTGGCCGTTCATTTTCGAGGAGCGCGCGGATGGTCGAATAGGCGGCCGGGTTCCAGGTCGTAGTTACGGAGAGGGCAGCTTTCTCGAGAGACGAAAAGTTCGCCAGGGTCGCGTTGTTTTGGGTGAATTGCAGCACGCGATGCCCGGCCCGTCGCAACAAGTCCATCTCGGCCTGCACCACGACGTCTTCGCCGCCCGGTTGCTGGTATTGATTGTGAATTACAAGCACGCTAAGCTTGCGCACGTTTCCCAGCCTTCCACTCCTGATTGCCAGCGAGTATCGCGGCCAAGCATCTCGCGGACCCGTAGCTCGCGAGCAATATTTCCGCTGACCAGTTTTCGCAAAACGCGCTTGGCGCGATGCACATTGGCTAGAAGCTTCATGGTTGAAGAGGAGTACTGGCGCCCGCCGAAGCTGCGCTGCACCTGGCGCCGTTCCTGCGCGCGCCGGTCCACCTGCTTCAAGCTGACGTTGCACCCGTGCCAGCGAAAGGCTGCAATGAACCGCGGCACGTAATGAAATTTGCATCCCACATGGGCCAAGCGCGCAAAGTATTCGAAGTCCATGCACACCCGGTAGTCGCGGTTGAGCAGCAAACCTGCGTCGATGACGCGTCGCCGAATGAACGTCGATGTGGATGGTATGAAGCAGCCGAAATACATCAGGATGGCGGGATCAAAGTCGTGTTCGACTTTCGAGCGGACAATCTTTCCGGCGTTATCGACAAATATGCAGTCGCCATAGATGACATCCGCCTCGGGGTGCGTTTCGGCGGCGTCGGCGATAGCTTGCAGGCCGCCGGGAAGATAGTAGTCATCGGCGTTGAGCCAGCCCATCAGGTCTCCGGTGGCGCGAAGGAACCCTTTGTTGATGGCGTCGGATTGCCCCTGGTCGGGTTCCGAAACCCATTGCACTTGTGGAAAGCGGTCCAGGATCTCGATCGTGTTGTCGGTGGAGGCGCAGTCCATGACGATGTGTTCCACGCGTGGCCCCGACTGGCGAGCGACGCTCAGAAGCGCGTCTTCAAGAAACTGAGCGCTGTTCCGCGAAGGAGTGACGACGGAAAGAGATGGAAGTTGCATGCTGTAATTCCCGAAGAACCAGGGTGTCGTCGGCTGAAGCCGACTCAGAGAAAAAGGTGGCTTGAACGCGGGCCTGAAGGCCCGCTCTACCCGGACGGCCGCACCCTGAAGGCCCCGCACTACCCGAACGGCTGCTCTACCGAACTATGGAGGACTGTATGGCATGGAGGTTAGGGTTGTTCAAGCCGACGCCATACGCCGGTAGATGGACCTGGTTGCGCATAAAAGCTGCTGCCAGAATGAAGGAAAGCAACGTGGTCATCTGGAGTTCGGAATATGGCCAGGGAGCGAAGCCAAGTGTCATAGCAAATTGTGCCAGCAGGTAAGCAAATGCTGCTCGCAAGAAAGCGGCATTAGCGGGTGGAGCGCGCTTCGATTGCTGGTACAACCAGACAAACAAAACGGCATGAAACCACAGATAGCAAATCAGGCCGGCGATGCCATACTTCAGCCAGACATGAAGGGGGGCGTTGTGGACCATGACCGACTCGGGTTTCCAGGTCCTGATCCGCCATGTGGGGTATGAGGTGCCTACGCCAATGCCCATGAGTGGCGATTGCCGCACTTCGTCCAGTCCATCAAGAAGATCGCCCAGGTGATCGGAATTGTCGGCGCTGAATTCTGTATCCATGCGGCTGAAGTCGAAGCTTTGCAGACGAGCGTAAAAAGCCTGCCCCAGCATGGCCGCCGCAACGGCAACCATGGCGCACATCACGATGGCGCTGCGCATCCGATGCCGCTGCTGAACCAGTAGCAGAAGAATGGTGCCAACGGCCAGTTCTCCCCAATAGGTGCGACGGAAACAGAGAAGCACGATCAGACACGAGGAAGCGGCCAGGCCCGCCCAGAGAAGTTGGCGAAGCCGCTCGCGAACGCATGCCGCATAACCCAGGGCGAGCAGGGCGGTGAACACGATGGAGGAGACAGCCGGGCCATCGAACGTGGGAATGGGAACGCCTGCGAGTGTTTCGCGGAAGCCCGCCAGATGCAAGACATACAAAACGAAAATGCGCACCGCCATGTAAATGGCAAAGATGTGGATTGCGCTGTTGAGATCGGATGCGGTCTGGATCCAGACTGCCCACACAAAGTACAGGCCGATACCCAGGGCAAGGGCGCGCCAGTCGAAGAAGAAGTTGGCTCCGCCGCGCAAGTTGCCGTAGCAGATGCCGATTACGATACACAACAGGAAGGCCAGTCCCGGAAGCACCAGCACTGGTGGAAAGCCGACTCTCAGCTTGCGGGAGCAGAACAAGGCGGTGATGTGGGCGACCGCAAGGAAGATGATCCCGAGATCGATGAATCGGAAGCTGCCGGCGGCTTTGGCGTACAGCAATGAGCCGGTTGTGCTTCCGTCACGACTGAATTCAGGCGTGAGGATGACAGAAAACAACAGGCAGAACACGAATGCACGGCAACAGGTCACGGCCCACCGGCGGGAGTCGCAAGAGACCACGCGTGGGAAGGATCGCTGTCACGCGATACGGGTTTGCGAGGAGCAAGCGATTGTGCTCATGTGATGGAAACGACGTTGGGTGATACGACCGGTTGATGCAGGGAGGCGACAAGACTTTCGAATTTGAATTGGCCCGCCCGAGCGCGGGCGCCGGCTGCCAATGAATCGTATAGCGCAGGCGTTGTGGCAATCTGCTGCAGCGCCTGGACGAGGCCGCTTACAATTTGGTCTCTGCTCTTGCGCGCGGTGCACACCACGCGCCCGCAATCTTGATCGACAATCACACCCGGGCCGCCGAGGTCGGTGCATACTATCGGCAGCCCGTGCGCCATGGCTTCCAGGACAGCCATACCTCCGGAATCCCGCAGGCTGGGAAACAAGAGCACGTCCGAAGCGCGAGTAGTAATTCTCCACACAGTTGTGAGGCACCCAGGCGACCCAGTCCACAGTCTCGGAGAGTCCGAGGTCTTCTGCCAGGCTGTGCAATTGTCTGTTCGCCGGACCATCACCAACGATTGTGAAATGGATCTTCGGCCCCGACTGGCGGAACTGGCTGACCGCTTGGAGTGCAAGATCGAGTCCCTTCCACTCCAGCAATCGACCGACATAGAGAAGGCGCAACTCGTTACCGCTGGACGGCGTCCTCGGACCCGCGTGGTTCAAATACTCGCTGGTGAGGCCAACCGCCAGTTGAGCCTGGCATTTGTGACGCCAGCGCGCCGGAACCAATGCAAGGGTGTCTGGTGTGACCACGAGCTTGTCGGCTCGCTGGAAAACCCAGCGCATCAGGGGGTCGCGTGGCACGACAAAATTCGACCAATCCCGCAGGTGTTCGCGGCATCGTTCTGCGAAGGAAAAGTTCGAGCGTATGCGACCGGGAATGGTTTCGCCGCCCGAGACCGGGCCGAAATAAAACGGAATGCCCAGCGACGCCATAAAACTGGGATAGCGTCCGCTTGCGTAGGTAACATGCTGCACCACGTCGAAGGGCAACGCAGGGAAGAGCTTTCGAATGTGGCGCACCGCACACCACTGCCATAACACGTAATAAAGGATTTTGCCGAAGCCTTTGCGGCACCTCTGCGCCCAGCGCGGCAGGTCGAAGTAAACGAAGCTGAGATTGGGATTGCCGGCGAGAGCATCGCGTTCAATGGCTTTGCGATTGTCCGCGCGCGTAAGCACCCAAACCTGGTGGCCGGCCCGTGCTAATTCGGTGGCCCAACCCCAGCCCAAGGCGGGCTCTGATCCTCGACCGGGTTCGCAAGCGTAGGCCGAGAGCAGGATGCGGGCCATCTAGTCGGCCTCCGTGCATTGCGGATCGGGAAGCTCGACGCGGCTCAGAAGACTTGTTAGATCTCGAGTGTTTTAGTTGACGCGTGGACAGCCATTCGAGAATCAGCCTGCTCGCGTGCTGATCACTGTCGTCCATTGGCGGCCTTGCCTCGGGACAGGGGTTGCCTGAGGGATTTGAACCGGTAGAAGCAGAGCCATGTCTGGCCGCAACATCAGGCGCAGTAAAGATGAACGTCAATCGATGTTTGTCGGCCGAAAGCTGGTCACGATCGAGGATACAAATCACCAGCGTGGATCGGATGCGGGCGAGACGAATATTAAGACCGAGCCAGGATGATTTCAGAATTTCCAGATACCGCGCCGTCCATGAGGCGCGAGTCCGCTTCGAGGCTACGGGCAGAAGACGCGTCCATCGAAACGCCGGCGCCACAGATTGCCGAAGTGCGGCGCCAATGTTCCAGGCTTCCGTCTCATCTTCAGCCTCTACGATCACGCACATTCCCGTTGGCCGCAAAATCCGCCCGAATGAAACTGCGAGCTTGCGCACGCTCGAGACCAGACGGGCAAGCGGGTGCTCCACCGGACGCGAGACCTCCAGTTCCGAGAGCAGGAATTCGCTGTTCGAGACAAACCAGGAGAGGTCTTGGTCAACGAGTGCTCCTTTGAGGTCGTCAACAGTGCGGGATGACCAGAACCTATGCAACCGATTGCCGCAGCCGTACGGGGCACGTTGATAGAGGCCGTGCAGCCGTCGCATTTGATTAGCGTCGATCGATTGCTTCAAGACTTTCTTAATCAAGTAGTAGATGAATTCGTCGGGGACAGACGGCACGTAGAAACTCTTGAAGGGTGTGCGCGCTTCTAAGACTGCATCGGCCCGCAACCACAGGCGCCCCTGCCTTCGATAATCGCTACAGCAGTCAGGATTGAGAAAACCGACGGTGGCGCCGGCGTCTTTGGCAAGCACGAAATAACATGCGCTGGTCTCATGCTGAATGGCCTGGATTACCCGGCCGCCGCCAGCTTCTGCGGCTTGGGCCAGTAGAGTCCGCGCCCGCGCCATGTCCGCCGGATGGACCATGAAGTCAACGTCGGACGGAATTCGCTCAGGATATTCTTCGTAGCCGCCGAGAATGCAGTAAGGCAATTGTGCGCGATCGAATTCGGCGATCACCGCGGAGAACAAGTTAGAACGCATTTGCAACGCGGCGGGGGAGGTCGCCGCGTCGGATGGATTGGGTCGAGTGCGACGGATTGCAAGCGGTGCCGTGGCGTACCCTCTCCCTCGCAAGACGACCTCGAGAGTGTCCAACAGAAAATCGGAATGGCTGGTTTGTGCCTGGTCCAGGCGCCGCAAATAGGAATGAAGGAGATAGGCAATCTCGAGTTGGCGGCACTGAGCGTCGCTCAGGCCGAGTTCGCCGGAAAAATGTTTGAGGTCCCCGGCGTGAGAGGTTGGGCGCTTGCCAAAGAGGTAATCCTGGATGTGCAGGAAGTGAAAGACATCCTGCAGCGGCAAACCCCCACGCCGGGCGTCCTCCCAATCCAGCAGCGTTGGAGGACTGCCGGGTTGCTGCTTAATGTTCCAGGGAGCGAAGTCGCCGTGGACCCAGAAGGTGGGCAGCGGATTCGCATCCTGCAATTCGGAGAGGGCTGTTGTTGTGGTTTCGAGAGTGCGGTCAGAGCGCACAGAACACAGGAGCTGTTCGTGCAAGTTCGCGGCATGTTCGACGATTGACGTGGTCGCGCCCGGTAATCTGAGCGCGCGCAGTAGCTGCAAGTATTCCGGCAAGAGCCTGCGAGAACCGGCTGCTCCCGGAAGGACCGTTTGCGCAGAAATGTCGCGCTGAGGATCCACCGAGAGCAGCCGTGGGGCGAAGGTGCACCGCTCCATAGCCAGGATGGACAATACCTCCGCCTCCCGCAGAATTGCAGCGCGGGCACCGTCGTTGATTGGGACCTTGAGGATGATTTGGCAAATGCCCGAGGAAGAATCAACCAGATGGATCACGGCCTTGCGCGAGGCACCGGGGGTCCCGAGGTAAACAGCGGTGACTGGCGGGACGTCGCTATTCCATCCCACGGATTTCCAATCAACGGAGTCAAGACCGCCGACGGCTGAGGTCGCGATACCGGGCAGCAACGACAGGCATTCGATTCGACTTGCCGCGCGCACCGCACGCCACTTCAACCGCGAATCCCAGCGATAGGGAGACCAGCCGGCCAGGACAGAGTCGAGATTTCGCTGGTGCGCCGGAAGGAGCCAGCGAGCCCGGCCATTGGCATACAAGACGTAGAAATCCTGTGCCGTGTCGCCGCGCGGCACAGATTGCAAGAGTGGCGCGAATACCTGCTGGACCAAGTCAGGCGGGAGCAATCAGCGAAACCTCATCCCCATCCCCATTTTGTGCGCGGGCAGCCATCGCTTCGAGGATGACCGCCTTCATCTGCTGGGTGACGTCATCGAGAGAACCGGCTGCATCAACGACGAAAGCGTTGGGCATCGACTGAAACATCCTCAGGTAAGCGAGCCTTTGGCGGAGCGACTCCTCGCAACTCACTTCAGGCTTTCGCTGCTGCAGCAGCTCGGCCGGAACATCGAGCAGGATGTAGAGATCTGGCGCCGGGACCAGTCGGGCAACAAACCTGGCGAAGCCGAGTGCGGCGGCCGGCAAGCGATAGCGTACCGGGTCAACCAGAACATCGTGGAAATAGCGGTCGCACAGAATCAGGCTTGAGTTATGCAATGCCGGACCAACTACAGCGACGTATCCGTGCCAATAGTCGGCCAGCCAATAAAGCAGCTTGAGGATTGAGAGCAGAAAACCGCGCGGTGATTTTCCGTGAGGCTTGGTGACCGGAGGTGAATCTTGCCATCCCCGCTGGAACATTGGGCGAAAGTGAAAGCGTTCGATGTCGCGAAAAGAGAGAGCGAGTTCTTGCGTCAGACGTTCGATGGCGGCCGACTTACCAGCGCCATCCGGACCAAAGACTGCGACCCATAGGCCTTGCCGGTGCTTGATAGAACGGCGCTCAGACACTCTTCAAAGCCTTCCGTAGATTACGACGCCGACCGCCATTTGAAGGATGGAAGTCATGCCTTTGTCGGCCCACTCCTTGGTGCCGCTGATGGGAACGAATAGAATGTCTCCATCCTGCAGGCCGGGGTCAGTTGCCTGATTGGCCAGGATTTTCTTTAGCGGCAGATCGCTTTCGATTCGCCCGCCGGGCGAATTGCGAATCAGTCGCGCATCCAGCTTAGCGGTCTTGTTCAAGCCCTGGGCGAGCGCCAGGGCTTGCAGAACCGTGACGGTGTCCTTGTTCTCGATCAGATAGCCTCCGGGCCTGCCCACATCGCCAATGACATACACCACGCCGGCGCGGGTGACCACAATGTGATCGCCAGGTTCTACCTGGAGGTCCTGCTGCGCCAGAGCTTGCGGAGAACTGCCCAGATCGAGGCTGACGACCTGCCCCGGCGACTGCCGGTGCGTGAGTATCACGGTTTTAGAAGCGGAGGGCGTCAGACCTCCGGCGACTGAGACAAAGTCGAGCACAGTGTGCTTGCCCAGCAGCGGGTAGACCCCCGGAAGTTTCACTTCGCCCGCCACGGTCACGCCCTGGGTGGCGTACTCCAGCACAAGCACCTCGACGTGCGGATGATGCAGAATGTCGCGCTGACGAAGCCGGTCTTCGATGGCGGCTTGCACTTGTTCAGCGGTGAGGCCCGTGACCTTGACGGCTCCGCCCACCGGCAAAGTAATTTCGCCTAGGTTATCCACGCGGAATTTTCCCGACAACTCCGGCGTATCGAAGACGCGGACGTCCAGCAGGTCGCCGGCATCCAGCAGCAGCGCCCCTCCGGCGCTGAGGGTTTGCTCGGAACCTGGCTGTTCCGGCGTGGCCGAGGTGGCCAGCGGAAGGACTACCTGCTGAGCTGCATTGATAGGCGATTGCGAGAGGTTTGCCGCGTCTGGACGTTGCTGTGCGTGCGACGAAGTGCAAGCCCCGATCGAAATAGCTAACGGAATGAGCCACCTCAGCATCGATGGCGCAGCCGAAGTCTGCAAAATAGGCTGATTAGAATCGGTCTCGGTGGTCAATGAATTGTGCCTTTTTTCCTCTTGCTGTCGGTGCCGTATGAGCGGTAGTAACCGTTTTGGTAGCGTAGATCTACTCCATTGAGCACTACGCCTGCGATGTTCACGTTTGCGCGCTGCAACAAGTCGCGGCTATGACGAAGCGCGTACTGGGTGGTGACACCGGAGCGGACAACCAACAGTGCTGCATCAGCGCGCGCTCCCAGCACGACCGCATCTGTGAACATCGATACGGGCGGCGTGTCCATAACGATATGGTCGTACTGGGTGCGCCAGCGCCGCAGCAAGTCGTCCATTTTCGGCGAGACCAGCATCTCCGCCGGATATGCTGGGGGCGTTCCTGAAGGCAGCACCGTCAGCGAGGGCATGCCGTCCACTTGCGCGAAAGCTTGATCGTCGGTGCAGGTGCCGGCGAGAACGGCGGTTAGTCCCTGACCGGATGGAATCCCGAAGGCCTGATGCAGCGAAGGCTGGCGCAGATCGGCATCCACCAACAACACCTTCGATCCTTGTTGTGCCAGCACGGTGGCACAGTTGATTGCAGTCAGAGTTTTGCCTTCCGCGGGCAGCGCACTGGTGATGGCCAGCACCTGGTGAGGGCTGCCGGGCGCCGACAACAACAGGGAAGTACGCAAGCTTCGATAGGACTCGGCGGCCTGCGAGTGCGGACTGGTGAACGCGATCAAGCGGAGCTGGTCGGCGAATTCGGCCGCTGGCAGCTTTGTGAACACGCTAGCGATGTTACCCTGTCGAATCCTCGGAATCACGGCTAACGAAGGCAGAGCGCAGGCGTTTTCAGCTTCATCGCTGGTTCTGATAGTGGTGTCCAGAGCCTCCAGAGCGACCGCGGTTACAACCCCTAGCCCAAGTCCGGTTGCGAGACCCAGGATAAGATCCAAGGCTGGGCGGGGGTCGATTGGTTTGGAGGGAAGCTGGCCCGGCTCAACTACCGCGATATTTGCCGACGCCAGGCCGGCCACGATCCCAGCTTGCTTCAGTTTTAATTGCAGAGTTTCGTAGAGGTCCTGAGTCGCCTCGACTTCATGTTTCAGGATGGCGTACTGGGCAGCGCCCTGGTTGAGGTCGAAGGCCTTCTGCTTCTGTTTTTCGAAGCTGGCATGCAGCATGCTCTCGGTGTTTGCAGCCGCCAGATATTCGTTCTTGTAGCGCTGGGATAGGTTGTTCAGTTCTGACTGGATGGCGCCGTCAACCTGCGCGATTTCATTGCCCAGCTCAGCCAGCTTGGGATAACCTTCGCCAAACTTGGTGCTTAAGCGAGCGTAGTCAACTCGCAGCTGCGCCTGTTGCGAACGCAAGACTTCCAGAGTAGGTTCGGGAACGGTCGAGGCAATCAGCTCGGGATTTCCGGAAGCGGCGATGCGGTATCGCGCCTCTTTGACGATGCGGTCCGACTCCGCCACGGTCAGTTGTTCGTCCACCTGCTTGAGTTTTTCGGTGACGATGTTGTCGGTCTCATCGACGCCGATGAGGCCTCGTTCTTTCTGCAGGTCGGCCAATTTCTGCTGCGCTTCGGCGGCCTTGATCTTCAGATCGTCCATTTGCCTCGACAACCAGTTCGATACCAGCGTGGCTGACTCATAGCTGCTGCGGAAGTTTCGCTCGGTATAGCGTCCCACCGTGGAGTTCACCACATCGGCGGCGAGCGCCGCGTCCTTCGCCCGAAATTGCACCGCGATGATGTCAGTTTTGGGGACAACCTCGACGGTGAGGCCCTTGCGGAACCTCAGCAACAACGCATCGCGAACCTCGGGCGACAGATCGGCAAACGAGGTGCCCGCAGGTTGCACCCATGCGCCCGCGAAGTCCTTCCGCTCCGCCATCTTCAATTGCTTCATGACAGCGATCGCGATGGTGTTGCTCTGCAGGACGGTGACGGCACTCTGCAATTGGATGGTCGGGTCCGCAGGACTCAACATCCGCGACGCCATCTGATCGAGCCCCAGCGAGTTGGTTCCCGCCGGGCTTACCTCGATGCGAGCGGTGGCTTCGTATTGCGGGCTCTTCACCAGGATGTAGAGACCAGCCAGTATCAAGCACGCGCCGCAACATCCCAGGATGAGGAACTTGCGCCGGCGCAACATGGTCCACATCTCGGCCAACACCTGTTCTTCCGGCGGCCCATAGCGCAAGGCGGAGTAACCGGGTTTGTCAGGCAGAGCAAGTTGTTGCGCGTCAGTTGTGGGCGGTAGCAACATTGGAGGACGAAGTATTCATTTTTGGATTTGTCATTACGAGCGAAGCGAGGAATCTGCTTTTGTTCGCGTCACGGACGGAGGCCAGGAAAAGCAGATCCCTCACGGCCAAGGCCGTTCGTGATGACAACTCAAGACCACCGGAACGTTCCAGCAGTTAAATCTAGACCCCTCGCGCGGCGAATAGAACCGTGTGCAGCAGGATGGCGACGTCGATGAACAGGCTCCGGTTCCGTACGTAATACAAATCGTATTCAATGTTTTCATGGATCAGGAAGGCCCGGTCCGCGCTCAGTTGCCACAGGCCCGTGATTCCCGGCTTCACCGACAGGCGCTGACGCTGCAACGGCGTGTATTGCTCCACGATGAAGGGCATTTCCGGCCGCGGCCCCACCAGCGACATATCGCCGAGCAGCACGTTCAATATCTGCGGCAATTCGTCGAGGCTGCTCTTGCGGAGAATGCGGCCAACACCGGTGATGTGCGGGTCATCGCCCCGTTTTGGGGAATAGGCGTAGCGAGGCGCATCGCGGAACATGGTTCGGAACTTGTACATGGAGAAAAGGCGCCCATCTCTCCCAACCCGGTTCTGCCGGAACAGAACTGGCCCCGACGAGGTGACCTTCACTATGGCAGCTATGATGCAGAGCAGAGGAGCCAACAATACCAGGCATGCTGCGGAGCCTGCGAAATCCAGAAACCGCTTGGCTGGTTCGTAAATGAACCCCGTCCGTGCTTTTGACAGGTGGGCAAGCATGACTCCGTCGAGTTCGGCGTAGTCGATCCAATAGCCCGGCTCGGAAAAATCTTTGGAAACAAAATAAGTGTTCACGCCGGCGGCCGAGAGTTGCGCCAGCACGGGTACCATCGCATCACGATCGGCGTCGGCGGTCGCCATCACCAGCACCGAGGCATTCAGTTGCCGCAACAGCTCTGGACATACGGGTCCAGCCATTACCTTCACGGGGTGTTTGTGTCGGTAAGACGCTTCGTAGATTTCCAAGCCACACTTCTGGGGATCGTCATCCACGAACGCTACCGGATCGAGGCCAAACTTGGGAGAGCGCACCAGCGCTGAATACACACGCCTGCCCAGAGTTCCGGCGCCCAGGATCACCGCCCGCCTGGCACCAAAGCCTTTTCTGCGCAGGATACGCATACCGCGGTACGCCTCCCATTTCTCCAGCATGACAAAAGTGGGAACCGTGATCGCGGCAAAAGCCATGACCAGCCGAGACAAAGCCAGAGCAGAGAAATAGGAAAAGAAAAGTGCCAGCAGGAAGCTCTCCATCGTGACCCGTAGAATGCGTTCGGTCTCACGCACGGCAAGCAGTCCGTGGCCGATGCGGTAACCGCCACGCCGCTCCAGCAGAATCACGAACAGGACTGCGAACGCCGCGCCCCCCATCAGAACTGCGGAGGTCGGATACTGGGCCTGGCGTCCTGCGCCCAATAACCGGTACAAAATGTAAGCGACATATCCGGCCAGAGTAATCGCTACAAAATCGAGCACTCTTTCAGCCGTGTTGAAGAGCGGTTCCAGCCGGCTGCCTGATTCATTGGCGTCTGCACGGCCGACGCTGACCTCGGGCGCTGGACGGAAGAAATCCTGTGCCCACGATGGACTAGTGGGGAAGCCTTGAAGGGGAATCATGGGGATGATCGCTGGAGTTAGGTTAGGAATGTAGACGCAAGGTTGGGCCCTATGTAGAGCCAGCCGTGAAATTGCTATCCCACAGCTTCGACATCGGCGCCATTGAGATTTATCGACACCGCCTTCATGATTGGGTCCACGGTAATCACCAACCGGGCCGAATTCTGCTTCTGCACCAGAATGCCTTCCCACCCGGCAAAGGGGCCGTGCTTGACGCGCACTCGGTGTCCAACTTTTAGATACGCGTGGGGCTCAACTTCGTTTGGACGGGCAAAGCAAGCGCGCAACCTGTCGATTTCCTCATCCTGTAGGCGGGCGGCTTTGCCTCCAACCGAGACCAGGTTGACGACGCCTACCGTTTGCAATACAGGGATGCGTTCCGCGTCGGAGACATGAACGAAAACGTAGCCGGGAAATAGAGGCGCCTGAGAACGTACGATCCTATCCGTCCAGCGGCCCAGTTTTGCGTAGGTCGGCAGAAGCGATTCCAGGCCCTTACACGATAACTGGCTGGCCACCTGGTTCTCATGACGAGAACGTGTATAAGCGGCCAGCCAGCATCGTCCGTGTTCCATGCGACTTGCGTTCGCTTCCCTTGACACCGGTAAGGAGGATGCATGGCTCCGCCATTGTGACTCCCATAGGCGGGGCCCTGCGGTGAAGACGGAGGGCGATGTTCGCCCCCTCCATCAGGGTTGATCTGCACTGCACCACGATAATGCTTATCGATGTGGTGCTTACGTGCTACCTAATCATATGCAATCCTCATGCCGCGACTCGGCTTTATGCCTGATACTGGAAAGTCCCGCCTAAACAGCAGCTTGGAAGAATCGCAGGTGAAGTCGACTGCAGTCTCGCCGTACAGAAAATGTACAGTCAGTGTCTAAGAGCTGGACTCACAGCTATTGGGGTCGCTCAAATGGCGGCGGCGCATCTCAACTTGGCGGTAGTGGTACGGGGTATGTCCGACGGAAGTCGACTAGCCAAGCACATTGTGCCAAATCAGAACCCCTCCAGCACCCAGGCATTGTTGCCGGAATTTGAGCGCAGGAACGCGAGGTACTTGCCGTTGGGCGAGGGAACACCCCAAATGTCAGCGAAGTTGCCTGGCTGGCGCAGCAGAATTGTGGGGTTGCCGCTGAGATCCACATAGAGGAGCGTGCTGGTCAATGCTAGTTCACTGGAGACATACCAGCCTTTGCCGTCGGCAGCCCAATTAACGTGATTGAGACTGTTCCAGCACGTTACTTCAACGTCGCGGTGTGAACCATCGATCAGAGAGATTACACGGATCTTCCCCGCAAGCATATTTAAGGAGATGAAGGCGATGCTCTTGCCGTCAGGTGACAGATCCAAATTGGGTCTTTCCGCATCGGTATCGACCGGAATGCGGACGAGCTCCGGCCCTCTGCCTTTGATCGGATCGAGAGCGTAGATGATCAATACCTTCGGATGCAGCACACCTGCAATGCAACGGCTGGCGGGAGGCCGAGCGCAGTGAAATACATAGAGACCCTGTTCTTCCATCACAGTCTCGGTGGGGCCGCCTGCCAAGGGAACACGCGAGATCCGGACAAGTTCGTTCCAGCTATTGATTCCAGGTGGATCGTAGTAGAGCACCCAATTGCCATCGGGAGTCACTCTTGGCCGAGTCTTAATTCGCTTGTTTTCGACGAGAGCCTGGGCGCTGGTTTCATCGACAGATTGACGATAGATATCGTAGGTTCCGTTGCGATTTGAGTAAAAGAGCACGGACTTGCTGTCGGGCGTCCAGTCGGAAGGTTCGTCATCAAGATCGTTAAGGGTAAGCCGTCGGGGGGCGGTGAGCACCTTGCCGTTCTGCTGCAGATTGCCAACGTACACATCGCCTTGCGGAATGCCGCTGAGAAAAACCAGGCGTTTTCCATCAGAAGTGGCGCTAAGGTCGGAAATACTGGCGTTTTTCCATTGTGTGAATTTGTGAGTGCCCCCAGCAGCCCGCCCTCTCTTCAGATCCACACCCACTTCCCAAAGCGTAATCGCACTGTCGTTGCCGGACTCATTCCAAACGCTATAGAGCAAGCGCCCGTCCCGCAGAAGTACCGACGCTAACAGATTGTGAGCGGAAACTACAACGGCTGGTTGGGCGCCATCCAATTGCACCGATTCGACAGCGTTGGGACCGACCAGGGGAAATCTCAGAAACAGAATTCGCTTGCCATCGGGAAACCAGGAAAGACTACCGAAGGCTTCCTGAGCGGCGCCGCTAAGGATTTTTCCCGGTTCCTCGCCATTGGAACCCATCACCCATATCTCTGATTCCAGCTTGGTCGTGAACAGAATCTTCAAGCCATCCGGCGAAGGGACTGCCTCCTCAACGTCGTCGCGCAGTTTGCGAAAACTCCCGCCCAGCAGGGAGACGGACCAAACGCTGGGAGCCGGAGTCTCGGAAGTGATGCCGGTAGCAAGCACTTTGCTTCCATCTGCAAACCAGGCAAGACGGTAGATTCTGGCTGCGCTCGGCGCCGGCAACGGGTGAGTTTCTCCGCTTGCCGTCTGGCGCACGTAGAGGCCGTGCTCGTCGGCGAAAGCGAGATAGTTGCCGTCGGGCGAAATGGCCGCGGCATTCAACGAAGCTTCAGCAGAGTTGGTAGTAAGTTGCGTCTCCCGGAGGGACTGCGGCGCCGGTTTGTGCCGCGTATACAGGGCGAAGCCAATCGCCAGCGCAAGCACAAGTGCCGTCGCGAACAGGGATATTGAAAGAATCGGGGAGCGGCGGCGCTCGAGCCCCAAGCCCTGGACTGCGTTAATCGGCACCATCGCGGCAGGCAACTCAGCCGCGGCTTGCTCGTCGTGTTCGGCCACTTCGGGGACAAATCGATAGCCGACGCCAGGCACGGTTAGGATATAGCGCTGTCCGTCCTGTCCATCGCCGAGGGTCTCGCGCAGAAGAAAGACGTTCTGGCTCAGGTTGCCCTCTTCCACAAAGCTATCCGGCCAGACGGCCTTCATGAATTCCGACTTGTCGATGACCCGGCCGCAGTTGTCGATCAAGAAAAGCAAAACTTCAAGAGCTTTGGGAGGCAGGGGCAGTGCCTCAGGGCCGTGCCAGAGCAAGCGTTTCTGCCGGTCTAGCTGAAATGGACCAAAGTCGCAGAAGCGCTTTCTTTGCTGCGTCATACGGCGATCCTGAGAACCGTGAGAAAAATTGAGCTGATCCCTAAAGACATTGAACAGGCGCTCCGTGCAGGATGCAAGCACGGTGGACACAGACCAGGCAAAAAACCAGCCCGCTGTGTGCCGAATCTATCACGGGAACTCGCCGGAATGCATGGTTTGCGGGCTCCTGGAGAAATTAAAAAGGAGACGTCCATGAAAAAGTACACACTATTAGTTGGTTTGGCGGCGGTGGCGCTGTTTGCGGTAGTTTCGACGCTGCAATGCCAGTCGGCGCCGTCGGGCAGCCAGACGGCGGATGATCAGACGACACGGGAGATTGGCGAATTGATCAACCAGCGCCACGCCGCGTTGGGGCGTTTTGATCGGAAAGCTTACGGCGGGTTCATCGACCCGTCGGCTGTATTTGTCGGGCCCGCTGAGGTGATTACCGGGGCGCAGCAGATTGCCGAAGCTCGTCCCACGGTCGGCTACAAAATGGTGATCGAACACGATAGCCCCAAGGTGACAAGCTACGGACAGACAACCGTGGCGGTCTATCATCAGAGCCAAAAGGAAATATACGGCGCACAGTCTTTAACCAGCCGCTGGACGGTGATGGATACCTATGTCAAGAAAGACGGCAGTTGGGTGCTGATCGCCCACGCCCAAATGCCGGAACTCTTGAAAAGGCAATCCGTCAAACTGAATCCTGCTGTCTATTCGCAATACGCCGGGCAATACGAATGGGGGCCGGGGTTCGTAGATACGATCTCCGTGGTCGGCGGAAAGCTCATGTCACAGCTGTCCAATGAGGACAAGCCGGATGAGTTGCAGCCGTTGAACGAGACGACCTTCATTATCGATGGCGACGACGACGAAGGCCTCACCATCTTCGAGAAGAGTGCGTCTGGAACCGTGTCTGGCTACGTTTATCGTACGAAAGGCCAGGATCTCATCGCGAAGAAAATTAAATAAGTGCGGTGCTCCGTTCTAGCCTTCTTTCTGGCTAGAACGGAGCAGTTCTCAGATGTACGCTGTGTAGTCAGTGCTTGTAGCCTGCGCCACGCAGTGCGGCGCCGAAGTTATCCGCGAAGTCGTGAACGTGGTCCATGGTTGCCAGTGGGCCCATCAGGCCGATGCGGAAGATTTTTCCCGCGAGCGGTCCAAAGCCGCCGGCGATTTCGATGCCGTGCTCCTTGAGCAGTGTGCTCCGCACTTTGGCCTCGTCCACACCTTGCGGTACTTTCGGCGTGTTCAAGTTCCAGATGCGATGCTCAGGCGCCACCAGCATTTCCAGTCCCATCGCTTCCAGCGTCTTGACGAACTCCAGATGCGCCCGATGATGGCGGTCCCAGCGATTCTGCAAGCCTTCCTCTTCGATGAGCGTGAGCCCTTCGTGCAGGGCGTAGAACATGGTTGCCGACGCGGTGTGATGATAACGATGCGACACCGTCAGATAGTCGGCGATCAGCTTCAGGTCGAAATACCACGAGCGATTGGGCGTGGGGGGCGCGTTCAGCCACTCAGCGGCGCGCGGTGAAACCGTAATGGGCGACAGCCCGGGAGGACAGCTCAAACCTTTTTGCGTGCAACTGTAAGCGATGTCAATGCCGGTCTTGTCCACTTCGACGGGCATGGCGCCGAGCGACGTTACGCAGTCGGCGATGACCAGCGCGCCAACTTCATGCGCGGCCTTGCAGATGGCCTCGCCACGTTGGAACGCGCCGGCGGAAGTCTCGGCTTGCACGTACATCACGACTTTGGGTTTCTCCAGGCGGATAAACTCGGCCGCTTCCTGGTCGCCGAAGACTTCGCCCCAGGGCTTCTCGAAGCGCACCAGTTCAGCGCCCTGGCGGCGCGCCATTTCTGACATGCGATCACAGAAGAAGCCGTTGGCGAACGACACTACCTTCATCCCCGGCAACACGAAGTTGGAGATGGCAGTTTCCATGCCGCCGCTGCCGGTGGCAGAGATAACAAAGGTCAGCTCATTCTTTGTTCCGAAGACGGAGCGAAGCAGACGTTGAATGTTGGACGAGATCTCGAAGAAGTAAGCATCGAGATGGCCGACAACGGGTTGGGCCAGCGCCTGATATACGCGCGGATGTACTTGACTTGGTCCCGGACCAAACAACAGTCGCTTGGGAGGATGGATGGAAATATCTTCTAGAAGGGCGGTCCTATCATCGGAGCTAATCATTGCGTTTCTCCTGTTAACTTAACAACCTACCAGTATAGAACCATCGCGCCATGGCGCCGCCGCAATTATTCCCCGCCAAGTGCTTCCCATGCGGGCGAAGTGTCAGCGGCCGGGCATCGAGCTCCGGAGCGAAACAACCCCCAGCCCGCCCAATTCCGACTATCCCTTTGGATAGTTGGGACTCTCTGTTCGGATAGTGCAAAACAGCCACAGCTAAAGAAAATCCTTGTTGCCCTAATCCCTATGTGTTAGAAATGCGGCACCTCGCCACTTAATTCAGTTCTCGGTTCGTTTGGCGCGCCACGTGCTCCTTGAACACGTGAAAGCCAACATACTTGAGAACTACTCACGTCCGTAACGGGACGCACTTCTCCTGTTGCCGATGGATGACGTTCACCACCCTTGGAGAACAAGGCGGACCTGCATTCCGGCGGAGGACAAACCATGTGGACAGCGAAGTCAACCTGTACCATCCTGATCAGCCTCACGGTTTTCGCGATGCCGATGCTCGGCCAGGTTGATCGCGGGGTCACCGTCTCCAACGCAGGAAATGAGATCAGCGTTTCAATCGCTCGAACTACTCCGCTGGCCACGGTGCTGGATGAGGTTTGTCGCGAAGCAAGCGCCCAGTGTTCGGGCACGACCCAGGCGATGGCCGCCGTGGTTCCGGCACAGAAAGTCCGCGGCGACTGGCGCCATGTGATCTCGATTCTGCTGGAAGGCGCCGGCTTTAACTACATTGCCAGCGCGCCGTCGGAATCTTCTCCTGGAATGTTGCAGATTACCGGCGCGGCATCGCAGGGAAGGCCCGAGCAGCAACAAGTCAGGTCAACGGTCGCCGCCACAGAGCCGAGTGCAGCAGAGGTGCCGCCAGCGGAAAGCGGCGCTGAAGCTGCTTCCGCGGACGCAGCGTCGTTATCGGCAAGCGCTTCAACTCCGCAGTCTTCCGGCGCTGAAGAATCAGGTCAGTCGCAACCATCCGGCGACGCCGAGCAGGCGAGTGTGGGCGGACAACCCGACAGGCTGTTCTCCGCTAGCGATGGAAGCTCCAATTCCGCCCCGGGCCAGAGTCCTGTGTCCATGTTGTTTCCTGATTCCAGCGGAAACCTCATTCCGATTGCTAGTCAGGGATCAGCGTCGTACCTGTTGTTTCCAGATTCGAAGGGCAATCCTATACCGGCTTCAAACCAGGCACTGCCGTACCAACTGTTCCCCGACGGGAATGGTCGCTTAATTCCAGTGCAGAGGGGTGGCCGCTGATGTCAGGACCATTCCATTGCAAGAGTTCAACGGTACCAACTTCGGTGAAAGAGGAAGAGAAATGAAAAAACTAGGGTTGTTCACAATCTTTTTGTTGCTCGGAAGCTCACTGGTTTTTGCGCAGGCAAAAGCGGGGCCTGCCAAGTCGCGCGTACAACGCAAGAATTACACCGGCTGCGATGCGACGACCCCTGCGGTGGTCGCGGATGGCGCTGGCTTCACCGACTTCATTGCCATATTTGGCGACAACTTCGTCAAACTAAACCTGAAGGCAGGTCACTCCTACGCCGCCGAGGTTTGGGATCCCACGTCAACATTCAATACCGACGGCGGCCTGTCCTTTGTGTTGTATCTGGAGACGGCGTGTGGTGTCGCCGACACTTATACCGACGTGACCGCAATGGACCCGGATCTGTCGAATGGAATGGCCAACCGGATATCGTGGATCCAAGCTGCCGACGCCCTCGAATTTATCGACGTTTCCAGCTACGATCAGAGCCTTGCCCACGACTACCACATGCGGCTAGTGGACACGACGTTGTACAACTCGCGTTGGAGCACGGTGGTGGGCTTTAGTACACATTACGGATTCCTGAACACTACCGAGACCGCCATTTCAGGGACCTTGACCCTTACGGAGTCAGGTGGGACCCAGCACGCCGTCAGCTTCACAGTTCCGGCGGGCGGAGAGGTCTTTGAAGTCATCTCATCGGGCGGCGATGCCAGCCCCGGGCTGCAGTTGCCTCCGAACCTGGCCGGATCCGCCAGCTTCGCATTTGTGGGCTCGGCCGGTTCGATCAAAGCCGATGGTTATTTCCAGGCCGTCCAGAACGGGGTGTTCGTAATCGTGCCTACCGCGTGGGGCCCGAGAAACAATCAGTAGTAACGAACGGCTTGCGCCACAACGTGGGAGCACATGCGTGACCGTGTGCTCCCCGCGTTCATCCAGCCTATTGTGTTCAACAAGCGCGACTCCGGTGTGCGAAGATACTCGGATGTTGCGCTCGCGCCGCCTTGCGATCACCGCGGTTGTGGCAGTCGTCTTCCAGATATCACCCTTAATCGTTTACGCCGCCCCCCCGCAGGAACTGCGCGGCGTGGTGAAAGACCGCAGTGGGGCGGTGATTGCCAGGGCGCAAGTCGTGTTGCGCGCCGATGGGCAGGAGATCAGCCGGACAACCCAGGCCGATGGCAGTTTCGTATTCACCGGAGTAACTGCCGCCAGTGGGACTCTGGTGGTGAGCGCATCCGGTTTCGCGACCAGCACAACCACGTGGCAAGCCGGAGCTGACCAACTCTACATCACGCTGCTTCCGGCGGCGGTGCAACAAAGCCTCGACGTGACCGCTACTCGCACTGCCATTCTGCCGACCGGCGTAGATGACGTGGAGGCACAGCCCGACGCTGTCTCCGTCACCGCAACTCAGTTGCAGCAGTGGGGCGCGCTCGCTACCGACGATAAATTGCGCAACGTAGTCGGCTTTTCGTTGTTGCGCCGATCGGGCAGCCAGACCGCCAATCCCACATCGCAGGGCGTGTCGTTGCGCGGACTGGGCGCAAGTGGCGCCAGCCGAGCGCTGGTGCTGGCCGACGGCATTCCACTTAACGATCCTTTTGGCGGCTGGATCTATTGGGCGCGCGTGCCGCAAACCTCCTTGGACCAGGTGCAGGTCATCCCGGGAGGTGTCTCGGCACTCTACGGAAATGATGCGCTGGGCGGGGTAGTCAATCTGGAGACGCGTCATGCGGTGCAGACCGATGCCGTGGTCGAAGGCTCGTATGGCAATGAGAACTCGCCGTTCGGATCGGGCTGGGGCGCCCTGCGTTTTGGTCAGTGGGCGGTGGTGGCCAGCGGCGAAGGGTTCCGCACCGATGGATACACTGGCGTCCCGAAAAACGTGCGCGGCTTGGTGGACACGCCAGTGGCATCGCAGTATGGCAGCGGGACCTTGCGATTGGAACGCACCTTCGGCGATCGCGGGCGCGTCTTCCTGAGCGGCTCGCTCTACGGCGACGACCGGCTGAATGGCACGCCGCTGCAAATCAACGACACCACCATACGGCAGTTGGCAATTGGCACAGACTACGATAGCCACGCTGCCGGATTGTTTACCCTGCGTCTGTATGGGGGAACGGAAAACTATCATCAAACGTTCTCCTCGATTGCGGCCAACCGCGACAGCGAATCGCTGACCAACATTCAGTACGTTCCCTCGCAGCAGATGGGATTGCTGGCGCAATGGTCCAAGCAAGTCGCCAGCCGCTTGACTTTGCTGGCCGGACTCGACGGTCTGGACGTGCAAGGTTTCAGCAACGAGACTACCTTTTCCAGCGGAAGGCGGACCGCGCAACTGTCGAACGGCGGCACGCAGCAATCGCTGGGAGCATTCGCCGAAGGCATCGTGCAGATTACGACGAAGTGGTCGGTGACATTCTCTGGACGCGAAGACCTGTGGAGCAACCTCAACGCCAGCTCGTCGCGAATTCCAACTCAGGGCAAGCCCACATTCATCGCCTACCCTGACCGCGGCCAGAACGCTTTCAGTCCTCGCCTCACCACGTCTTATCACGCCGGCGAACACACCGTGCTTTACGCGTCGGCCTATCGTGCCTTTCGCGCGCCCACGCTCAACGAACTGTATCGCACCTTTCGCGTGGGCAACGTGCAGACCCTTGCCAATGCTTTCTTGCGCGCCGAACACTTCACTGGTGGCGAAGGCGGCGCCCGCTTCACCACATTGCAAGACCGCCTGACGATTTACGGCGCCGGCTTTTGGGGATTTGTCACCGATCCAGTTTCCAATGTGACCATCAGCACCTCTCCGCAGCTCATTGTGCGCATGCGCGAGAACCTGGGCCGCACTCAGGCGCCCGGACTGCAGGCCGGCATGAACTACGCGGTCACCCACCGCATTGGGCTGAGCTGCGCCTACCAGTTCATCGATTCCACCGTCACTTCGTTTTCCGCTAACCCGGCCCTAGTTGGAAACCAGGTTCCGCTGGTGGCGAAGAATGAATTCGTCTTCCAGGGAACGTGGGCTGCGCCGCAGAAAATCTTTGTCGCCGTGCAAGGCCGCACTGCCAGCAACGAATTCGATGACGATCAGAACCTGTTGCCGCTGGCCGCCTACTTCGTGCTGAGTGCAACCCTGTCGCGTCCGGTGGCGAAGGGTTTCGACGTGTTTTTCCAGGGCGAGAACCTGACCAACAGCCAGTACGACATCGGCCGCACCCCGGTGGCGACATTGGGCCAGCCGGTCCTCGGTCGCATTGGATTGCGCTGGCAGAGCAGGAAGTAGGGAAACCGCTTTTCGCTGTTCGCTATTCGCCATTCGCTTTTCGCTCGTCACTCCTACCCGTGTCAGCCCGAGCCAGGAACCTGTTTTTCTGGAGTATGAGAATCAAGTCTTCCCGTAGAATGATACGCATGTTTTCCCGCGCCCGGTTGCTCGCGATCCTCGGCATGGCAGTGGCAGTTACGCCTATTTATACCGCAGCGCAGACCGAGCAGCCTGCTCGCTCCGAGGCGGCCAAGGCCTTGAAGAGCGATCCGCTGCATGTGTTCAGCGAGTCGGTGCAGATGCTGTCGGGGCGCGTGACCAAGTCCGTGGTGCAAATCCTGACCAGCGGTTATACGCTGAGCAGCGAGAGCCAAAAGACGGACACGGCGTATCTTGCTCCCGAGCACGGCATCGGCGCAGGCGTGGTCCTCTCGCCGGATGGCTTGATTGTGACCAACGCGCACGTGGTGCAAGGCGCCAGAAAAATTCGCGTGCGCATTCCCGGGCTGGAGAAGGGATCTTCCGCTGCACGGTCTGGGCCGCTCGGGCCGATTGAGGCCAAGCTCGTCGGCGTGGACCGGCAAACCGATCTCGCGGTGCTGAAAATCGACATGACCGGCCTGCCGGCGCTGCAACTTGCCAACTCCAGCGACCTGAAACAAGGACAACTGGTCTTCGCCTTTGGCAGCCCGCTGGGACTGGAGAACTCGGTCACCATGGGCGTAGTCAGTTCGACCGCGCGGCAAATTGATCCCGACAATCCTTCCATCTACATCCAGACCGACGCTCCCATCAATCCGGGCAACAGCGGCGGGCCGCTGGTCGATGTGGATGGCCGCGTCGTCGGCATCAACACCTTCATCATCTCGCAGTCGGGCGGCAATGAAGGACTGGGCTTCGCCATTCCCAGCGACGTGGTGCGCAACATCTACGAGCAGATTCGCACCGAAGGCCATGTGCACCGCGGCCAGATTGGCGTTTCCCTGCGCACCATCACTCCCGACCTGGTGGAAGGATTACATCTCTCTGTGAATCGCGGCGTGCTGCTGGAAGACGTAAGTCCCGGCTCACCCGCGGACCGCGCCGGCCTGAAAGTCGGCGACGTGGTCACCAGCGTCGCTGGCAAGCCGGTGGACAACGTGCGTCAATTCGCAATTAACCTTTATGCCTACAAGATTGGCCAGCGGGCCGAAATCGAGGTGTTGCGCAACGGTCAGGCGACAACCCTGCTAGTGCCCGTGATTGAGCGGCCCGACGATCCCATGCGCTTCGCTGACCTGGTCAGCGGCCCCGACAATCTGGTGAACCGGCTGGGCGTGGTGGCCGTCAACATCAGCGGTGAGTTGAAAGAGCTGCTCGGCAGCGACCTGCGCATTCCCGGCGGCGTGCTGATCGCCGCGCGCACGGCTGCCAGCAATTTGTTGGGTGAAGGTCCGCAGCCGGGCGACGTCATCCACGCGCTGAACGGCGCTCCCATTCAGGACCTCGCCGAATTAAAGCAGCGCCTGCGACAGATCAAAGCGGGACAGCCCATCGTGCTGCAAATCGAGCGCCGCGGAAGCTTGAGCTATCTGGTACTGGAATCGGAGTAAGGCAGCTGTCAGCAATCAGCACTCAGCATTCAGGGCTCAGTATTCAGCACTCAGCCTCAAAGCGGGTGCCCCACCCAAGCTGGTTTTGTTTGGGTGGGGTAGTCCCCTGATCTTCAATCGCAATCGAATCCCCGGGTCTCGAACAGCGCGAGACCCAGGCCACCCGCCCCTGGAATTGTCATCCCGAGCGCAGCCCGCTTCGGGCGAAGGCGAGGGATCTGCGGTTTCTTTATGGCGCTCCGCCGCTAGCTCGGCGCTGGCCTTCGGAATAGTGGAAGGAACATTTAAGGCCTCTTTCGGCTGGCCTGATCCACCCCGCCACGCGCAAAACCGGCGCGCGGTGGGGACCCCGGTTCCAGGCTGTCCCCTTCAGGGAAGTTACAAACATTTCTTACAATTCCATTAAGTAGTTCTGCTACTTTCGCATTGACGCGAAGAGCGAATGGGGAGACAATGTTCGCTGTTTTTTGGGGATCAAGAGGGAAATCAGGGAACGTCTTCGGGGGGAAGCCATGAGCGTTGTAAGCCGTCCGCCGTCAGGGAAATTTACCGTAGCGAGAATGGTCTGTATCCTTTTTGTGTTTTGTGCTGCGACGGTGATTGCCTCACCTGCACAGACCGTTACCGTCCTGGCAAGTTTTACCGGGGCCAACGGCGCCAATCCGCAATCGTCTTTGGTGCGCGGCACGGACGGAAATTTCTACGGGACAACCTACGCAGGTGGGGCTAGCGATCTTGGCACGGTTTTCAAAATTACCCCATCCGGCACCCTGACCATGCTGCATAGCTTTCAGGGACCTTTCTCAGACGGCTCTACGCCCTTCGCAAGCCTGGTGCAGGGCACCGACGGCAACTTCTACGGGACAACTGGCTCGGGCGGCTCCCTTGGCATTGGCACGGTCTTCAAAATGACCCCAAGCGGCACCCTGACCATACTACACAGCTTCAGCCCCGCTGACGGGGCTGTGCCCGAGTCCGAACTGGTACAGGGGAGCGACGGCAACTTTTACGGGACAACCTCCCAAGTCGGGCTTAACGGCCTTGGCACCGTCTTCAAAATCACTCCGGCAGGCACACTGACCACGCTGAATAGCTTCACTCAAGGCGGATCCAATGGATCCAGTCCTTACGGCGGACTCGTTCAAGCCACCGACGGGAACTTCTACGGGACGACAAACGCAGGCGGGACCAGCAGCAACTGTCTTGGTGGTTGCGGCATTATCTTCAGAATGACCCCAAGTGGCACCCTGACCAAACTACACGACTTCATCGGCACGGACGGCGCACGTCCGCAGGCGTCAATGGTGCAAGCCACCGACGGGAACTTATACGGAACAACCTTTGAAGGCGGTACTAACAACGCTGGCACGGTCTTCAAGATTACCCTGGCGGGCACTTTCACCAGCGTGCACAGCTTCAACAGCACCGACGGCTTTCAGCCTGGGGCAAAGTTGTTGCAGGGCATTGATGGAAATTTCTACTCGACAACCACCGGGGGAGGCACGCGTACTTTCGGCACCATCTTCAAAATTACTCCGGCGGGCACGCTGACCACGCTATATAGCTTTCAGGGAGAGCCCGACGGCGCCAATCCATACGGCGGGCTGGTGCAGACCTCCAACGGCAACCTCTACGGGACAACTCAAATAGGCGGGACCAACAATCTTGGCACGGTCTTCAGTAACACGCTATCCGGCACCAGCACGACCTCGGTGACGAGTTCGCCCAATCCGTCAACGTCTGGGGAATTGGTGACCATAACCGCGACCGTCGGTCCGGCGGGGCCGCCGACGCCGACGGGCACCGTGGGCTTCACCTCGAACGGCACCGCCATTCCCGGCTGCACCGCGGTGGCGTTGGGTTCGTCGCGTACTGCGGTCTGCACCACGACCGGGCTGGCGGTTGGCACCGATGCCATCGTGGCGACCTACTCCGGCGATACAAACTATTCAGGCAGCAGCGGCGGGCTGTCGCAACTGGTTAATCCGATTCCATCGCCGCTGCAATTCGTCGCTGTTACCCCGTGCCGGCTGGTCGACACGCGGCCACCGAACGGCAGCGGGCCCATTCCGGGCGGCACCTTCCAGAGCTTCCCCATTCCGCAAGAAGGCGGCTGCAACATTCCGACTAGTGCCGCTGCGTACTCGCTGAATGTTTCTGTCGTGCCGCAGCATGGGCTGGGTTATTTAACCATCTGGCCCACCGGTGAAGGCCGACCGTTAGTCGCCACCTTGAACTCGCTGGATGGTCGCATCAAGGCTGATGCCGCCATCGTGCCGGCGGGCGCCAATGGAGCAGTCAGCGTTTACGTCACAGATACTTCCAACCTGATTCTCGACATCAACGGCTACTTCGCGCCGGTCTCGGGTTCCACGCTGGCCTTCTATCCGCTGGCGCCCTGTCGCGTGGCCGACACGCGCAGCAGCAGCTATCCCCAGGGCTTGGGGCCGCCGTTTTTGCCTGGCCACACAGAACGCGATTTCCCCATCCTGGCTGCCACGAGCTGCAATATTCCGTCCAGCGCTGAGGCCTATTCGCTGAATTTCTCCGTGGTGCCCCACGGCGGGCTGGGTTACCTGACGGTCTGGCCCACCGGGTTGCCGCGGCCGCTGGTCTCAACTTTGAACGATGTGCCGGGAACGATCATCGCCAACGCGGCGCTTGTGCCGGCAGGCACGAGCGGCAAAGTTTCGGTGTATCCCTCCAACGACACTGACTTGATTATCGACATCAATGGCTACTTCGCACCGGCGGGAACGGGCGGGTTGTCGCTCTATGCGGTGGCGCCTTGCCGGGTCATCGACACACGCCAACTGGGACCGCCGTTCAGCGGGACCCTCACTCCTCCGGTGAACGTGACCGGAAGTTTCTGTGGACCGCCGAGCACGGCGAAGGCGTACGTCTTCAACGCGACGGTGGTGCCGAGCGGCGCATTGGGATACCTGACGCTGTGGCCCGACGGCACGAATCGGCCCACGGTTTCCACGTTGAACGCATTGGACGGCTCGATCACCAACAACATGGCCATCGTGCCCAGCAACAACGGCAAGGTCGATGCCTATGCGTCTGGAATCACACAGTTGATCCTCGACATCTCCAGCTACTTCGCACCGTAACCCGGAAGATTGGGCGAGGAGTAGGTTGAGAGTGAAGGTTAGGGAACTATCCCACCCAAGCAAAGGAAGCTTGGGTGGGGCACCCGTCAGTGGACAGCGATTAGTGGTTAGGAACGTCGCCCTACGTGTAGCGCTCTACGCCCCGCCGCTCCCGCTCGTGGTTAGCGCCTTCAGAATCGCGGCCCCATTGGGGCTGCCCCAGCCGGTGCAGGCGTCCCATCCGGGACCGGCTTTGTAGTCGCCGTTATTGCCCGAGGTGATGTCGTTGAAGGTTCCAGCCGCCAGCGCGACACTCTGGTACAAGTTCGGATTGAGATAGCCGACCGGCGTGCCGATCATTTGATTGAACAGCGCAACCAGGCCCGCCCACAACGGCGCGACCGCGCTGGTTCCCCCCACCACGAATTGCGAGCCGTCTGCCTGCACTACGTAGCCGGTTTGAGGATCGGCATCGCCGGCAACGTCGGGCACGCCACGGCCCGGCTTTCCGGTGTTGGCCGACGGCGGCACATTGGCATTTGCCTGATAGGAGGGAAGCGGGAAGGTTGCACTCACTCCGCCGCCGGTGGCGCCGCCACTGGGCAGGTCGTTCCACACGACTTCGCTGGCAATGGCGTTGCCGCTGATATCCAGGCTGGTGCCGCCACACGCCAGGCTGAATGGGCTGGACGAGGGGAAGTCGACCTGGTCGGAACCGTCGCTGGAGCCGTCGGTTGAGCCGTTATCGCCACAGGCCGTGCACACGGTGACGCCCACGGCTGCAGCCGCCTGCAGCGCGCTGTTATAGTTTTGCAGCGATTGTGCCGTCCAGCTTGATTCCGGCCCTCCCCAACTGATGGAAATGACCGAAGGCTTGTGGGTCTTGTCCATCGCCGCCTGGTTGATGGCGTCGAGAAATCCTGCGTCGGTATTTGGGGCAAAGTAAACCACGATCTTGGCGCCGGGCGCGACCGCGCCTGCCACCTCGATGTCGAGCATCACTTCGGTATCGGGTCCGTTGGAGTCGCCCGTAGGCTGATTCTTGGCGCCATCGACAGCGACCGCCGAGACCGACGGCTCGGGCGAAATTCCCAGCGAGTTGAAATAGGTTTTGAGATCGGACTTGGTATATCCGCCGCCCAACTCGATGATGGCGACGGTCTGTCCTTTGCCGTTCACGCCGGTGGGGAAGCTGTAAGCCTGGGCGATTTGCACGGGTGTGTGCGAGGACGCAGCCGCCGCGCTGGCGTTGGTCGCCACGCGAAAGTGCGCCTGGGCTTGCGGGCGGTTGTCGAGTCCATGGACGCCGCGAACGATGCCGCTGAGTTCCGTGGGAATGTTGACCGCACCGCTGCGTAGGCGATAGGTTTTGCCCTGGTATTGGTACCGCGCCAGTTGCACCTGAAACGCCTTGGTAAAAGCGCTGCAACTTCCCGTCAGCGCCACCGTGCGCGCGGGAAGATTTACCTCGGCCACCTTCAATCCATGGGCGTGGGCAAATTGTTCGACCTGCTTTACGTCTTTGGGATCGGCGCCATAGCGCTCAGCGAATTCATCACGAGAGACACGCTTGCCACTGTCCACCAGTTCAGTCAACGACGGCTGCTTCTCAGGGACGGGCCGCTCCCGCAAGACCACGGTCACGTGCATGGCTTCATTGGGATCAAGAGTCCCGGCTTTTACAGCACCTGGCAGGGGCTGGCGTTCACTGCCCGGCAATTTGACGTACTTATCGAATGCCATCTATTCCTCCAGGATGTCGGCGCGGGCGATATGATTGCCGGTCAACATCCAATTTGAATGCTCCATTTTACCCGGAATCTCCTTCTGGAGCGGTTAGCCGTCTGATGTGTTGAGGGCAGCCGGAGAAGCCCCCAGCGGCTTTCTAAGGCGTTTTAGACCTCACCTTTGCGAGTTGCATGATGTTAAGATCGCAGCAGAATCACCGGATTAAGCCCATGGCCCCTGCCGCCTCGTCCTCCAACGAGATTGCCATTGACGTAACCAAGGACCTCAAGAAGTCCAGCGACTTGTTTGCCCTTTTCAAGGGCCAGGCGCCCGCCATCTTTCGTGTCGGATCAGAAGTCGCTCTCTACAAAGACCAGCCCATCCGGTCTGCGGTAGGTTCTGCCCCGGCGAAGCTCACATTGCAAGGTGACCCGAACTGGAAGACAAGCTCGGGAATCGCTTTCTCTCTGAAAGCGGATGCGAGTTGCACGATTGCTATCAGCGATACAAGTACGAAGTTCCCGGTGGCCATGGACGTTGACTCGAAGGAGACTACGAATGTGCTCTCGGGCCCGACGGCCGGGATGGTGTACATCAACATTGAGCTTGACTTCGACATCAAGGGGGCGCTTTCGGGCAGCGGAAATGTGAGCGGTATTGGTATTGAGGGAAAGAGTTCGGGATCGAAAAATGCGACCCTCAGTTACTGCCACCCGGTGAGTGCCGGGCTCGAAACTGCGGCCGCGCTCAAGGCGGCGTTCGACGGACTAATCTTTCCTTTTCGGCCCGACTGTGCCCTGAGCATGCCGGTGGGCAGCATCGGCAAGGTGAACTTCGACGGTACGCTCGATTGTGAACTGGACGTTCTCGTATGGACTCGCCGACTACAAATTGTCGGCGCAAGACTTCGGGGCCACGCAAGATTGCGTGAAGGTTGCCTGGGAAAAACTTACTCCGCCATCCTTAAACATCGAAGCTGGGGCCAAAGCAGCTTTGACTTACAAACACACCGACCACTTTGGCGTGATCGTACAGAAACTCGATGCCAAAACGGCCCTTTTGTTTCTGGTGCGTTCTGCGGAAAATGAGACGGGCCAGTCCGTGGGTGTAGGCGTTGCCATATCGGCGACCTCGGTCTCGTGTAAGGTTGATCCCGTCCAACTTAAGAAAACTGTGGGAGACGTGCTCCACTCGCCAAAGGTGGCAAACGATGTCGCCTCGCTCGCAACCGACCTCCAGACAAATCTGCTGAATGCGACAAATAAGTGGCTTTCGACCCATGAGAAAGATGCGGGCTTGATGGCAAGTCTGTCTCAGCAGAAGGACCGCACGGCGCTGTTCACCTTCAAGGTAGATTTGTCGTCGTCGGCTTCCCAGCTTCTTGCCACTCAGAGTTGGACGGCGCTTACAAATGGCGACCTACGCCAGGCGCTCCAAATAGGCGGCTTCACTGTCCTGCCCGGTTCTGGGATTGCCGATAGCCTGAAGCGTTCCTGCTCCCTTCAGTTCCATTTCTTCGATTTGTTCCAACTGGGGCAAACCGGCGACTTCTTCAAGAACTCGGTCACCAAACTGGCGCCGGACGGCAGCATACGGGTCTTCGTCGATATTGGGCAGGAGTCACAGTTCTCGATTCGATCGACAACTGCGACTGCCACGATCCACTTTGTGGCCACCGCGACCCAAGACACAAAGGGTGACGGCTACCGAAAAGCTGAAGTCGATTTATACATCGAACTGTCAGAGACTAATAATTCCAAGGAGGCGGGCCGCATCGCCGATGCGATCGGGGCAGTTGCTGACCCAGCGGTCCATTCGGCGCAGCAGAAAATGTCGGCCTTTGTAGCCGACCATGGCACTAAGAAACTGAGCTTGATAACTGTCTTCAAGCCGTCTGCCTATCAGAAGCTGGCCTGCTCGCCTTACACGGTGAATGCAAAAGGCCAGGCCCATCCGCCGTCCCTACCTCAGCAACAAGACAAGCACAACTGGGAGGCCTTCCAGATTTCAGTTCAACGCCTGATGAAAGATTTGTCACCGGACGTGGCTGAGTTGAACTATGACAAATGGATGCTGTGGAACGTGAGCTCCAACCTTGAAATCGGCGATGTTCCGGGTGACAAGCACGTGCCCGATCGGCGGAACGACGGATCGTACATGGCGGCTGGAGAGAATCTGTTCCAGGGGCGGTGGCCGGCATATCGGCCGTTCTTGCTGGCCAGCACTGGCTTCATGAATCTTTGCGACGATTTGCACTCGCTGGCAACGGTCGCGGCCAAGGCCAGCACGGCCTCAAAATGGGGATCATTAATCGCCACGCTGCAGACGTGGGTGCAGTCAGACGTTGATCCCGACTGGTCGAAGCCGGCGCTCGGCGCTCTGTTGTCCTTGTGCAGCGCAGGCACCGCGGCGACTGTCGCCACCACAGAATTCCAGCAGGCGAAGGACAATAGCTCTTTCACCTGCACCCTGACGTTGTCGTGATTTGAAAGAGAGGAACCTATGGATTTAGCTACGGTGAAAGCCTGGATCGAGCGTTGGGAAGGCCGCCGCTACCAAACTTACGACGACAAGACCGGTAAGCCGATCACACCGGGTTGCGTGGTCCAGGGCCATCCCACCGTCGGTGTGGGCTTTAACCTGGACGCCGCTGGGGCACAGGCCGGTATCGAGTCATTGGGTCTGGATTACGCTCAGGTCCGCGCCGGCGCGCAAACTTTAACCGACGAACACATCGACACCCTGCTTGAGCAGACGGTGAACCAGGCCATACAGGCGGCCCAGCAGCTCATCCCCAATTTCGATGCTCTGCCGGGCGGTCCGCAGATTGTCGTCGTGGATATGGTTTTCAACCTTGGCCAGCACGCGTTTTCACAGTTCAAGCTCACCATTCGTGCCATCTGCAATCAGGATTGGCCCACCGCCGCGCAGCAAATGCAGCAGTCCGCCTGGTTTCGCCAGGTGGGCGCCAGGGCTGCGGCCGATTGCAATCTGATGGCCGGCAAAATGACGGCGACGCAGTCCGCATAGCTCAGGCCCCGTGGTAGTTACTGCTTCGCCGCCTTCTGGCTGGGAACGAAGTCCTCCATCACCGCTTTGCGCATCAGGTCGGGCGGCAGCAGGCCCTGCGCCAGAATGAAGTCGTGAAATTTCTTCTGGTTGAACTTAGGCCCGAGCGCCTTCTCGGTGTCTTCGCGCAATGCAATCAACTTGGTGTATCCGTAGAAATAACTGTTCGCCTGGCCGGGCATGCGATAGGTGAAGCGTTCGACCTCCTCCGTCGCAAAGGCGTGAGAGAGCACCACGTCCTGTTCCAGCACGCGAAAGGCATCCGCCGGCGTAATTTTGCCGGCTTGCAATTCGGGATCGAGAAATGCGCGCGCGGCCCGTTGCAGTCTCAGGTCGAGCGAGACCAACTGGCCCTCGAGCGGCATGTACGGCTTGATGAGATATTCCGAATACAGTCCCCAGCCTTCAACGTTGGTGCTGTTGAACGCGTAGCGGACGCGCGCCAGCGAAACGCCGTGTTCCAGCATGGAGTCAAATTGCAATTCGTGTCCCGGCCGCGCCTCGTGTGCGGTGAGCGTCCAGGCGGCTGCATCGTAGGTGAAGTCGTCGTACTTTTCGGTCGAGGTCTGTCCCGGGCCTCCCGGAATGTTGAGCGGCAGGACGAACTCGCCCTTCTGACCGGTGTTGTGCATGAATGGCGGAGGCACCATGTGCGGTGCGGGTTGCTGCGCAGTCTCTGCCGCCGAGGCAATGCGAATGCGGGCAGGCCGGTCGGGCAGCGAGACAATTTGCTGGTCCACAATGATCTTCTCGATCTGCTTCAGCCGCTCCTGGTAAAATGGAAGGATAGCGTCGCCCACGAGTTGCTGTTTCTTCAACTCGCGGATGACGTCGCGATAATCGCTGGATGGCAGGTTCCGCTGCTTGGCAATTTTCTGCGCCACCGACTTCATCTCTCCCTGGATCTCGATGAAAGCGTCATGGGCCATGGTGGCAAGCTGCGCCGGTGGAATGTCGATGCCGAAGTTCTCCATGTCGAGCGCATAGTGCTCCGGTGGGAGGCGGAAATCGTCTCGCGCCTTGGGCAACACCGTGGCCCGCACCCACGCGTCATAGTCGGTGAGTTGCGTCTTCAGCTTGGCAAACGGTTCTTCCCATCCCGTCAGCTGGTACTTTTGCATCAGCGTGGCGATGCCATTCAAATAATTGGAATTGCGCGCCATCTCGGTTTCAATCTCAACTCGAGCGGGAAAAACTACGCCCGGCTTGGCCATCTGCTCCGTAGTGCGCTGCTTCACGATCTCGGTGAGCGCGGTGTAACCCGGCTCCAGTCCGGCGTATTCGCGGATGCGCACCACCGCAGCCGCACGGCGGTCGGAGGGCGTCTGCTCGTCGAGCAAAACCTGTAGCCCGCCGAAAACCGCTTGGCTGGCGTTGATGAACGGCACCTCGTGGGCCCGCTGGAAGTCCTGGCGCTTGAAGTTCAGGTTCACTCGCCGGATCATGATTTGCAGGTCTTCGGCGACGTCTTCCTGCTGCTTTTCCGCCGCCGCGCTCTTCAGCTTTGCCAGTACCGCCTCGGTCTCCTGCCGCTCCTTATCTTCGTTGGCAAGCGTGGGCTGCGAAACCTTGGTGTCGAACTGGCTCAACCCCTGCTGCGTGCCCGCCTCGGGACGGTACTTGAAGACGACCTCGATCAGCATATTGGCGTATTGGTTGCTGGTGGCGATCCAACTGCGATCGGCTGGCGGGGTTTGCGCGACAGCGGGTAAGCCGAACGTGGCAACGCATAAAAGCGAAATCATTGTGCGAATCAAAACATCCTCCTGCGAAAGAACAGAAGCAAAAGTATAGATGGGATTTTGAGCAGGCGAAAGGTGCGGCCTGGGTCAGGTGGGGCGAGCTGCTGTCTTATTAAGTGGAGTCGCAAGGACGAGCCACGCAGCGAGACCCGTCTTCCACCGAGATCGCAACCAGCGCAGTCCATCCAGAGTGCACTCGAAAACCAAGCGCCGCCTGCTTCATTGAATTTTCCACGGTGGCAGAGGGGTCGAAGATACCACAAAAAATCAGGCACGGGACCGGTTAATCCCGTGCCTGGTATGGGCTGCGCCTAAGGAGAAAACTTAGTCGTTGGCTGAGACGTTGTCGCGGCGCACGTGCTCATGTTCGTGCTCGCAGGTCAGGGGACATTCTCCCAGAATCGGACGGCACGAGGGATCCTGTCCCACCTCGATCATCTGCCCCGGTACCTTGACCTCAGAGAATTGCTCCGCTTCGGTCGAGTGCTTCAGTGCCGATAGCGACGACTTGCCGCTGGCGATCACCTGCGCGACCTCGTCGAAGTAGCCGGTGCCGACGAAGCGCTGGTGCTTCACTGCGGAATATCCGTGGCTGTACTCGCGAGCAAATTCCTTCTCCTGCACACGCGAATAGGCGGTCATGCCGGTGTCTTTGTAAGCGCGCGCCAACTCGAACATGGCAAGGTTCAGCACGTGGAAGCCGGCCAGGGTAATGAACTGGAACTTGTAGCCCATCTCGGCCAGCGCAGGCTGGAAGCGCGCGATGGTGGCGTCGTCGAGCTTCTTCTTCCAGTTGAACGACGGCGAACAGTTGTAGGCGAGCATCTTGCCCGGATACTTGGCATGGATCTCATCGGCAAAGCGCTCGGCTTCCTTCAGGTTCGGCTCCGAGGTTTCGCACCAGATTAAGTCCGCGTACGGCGCATACGCCAGGCCGCGCGCGATGGCCGAGTCGAGACCGCCATGGATGCCGAAGAAGCCTTCGGGAGTGCGCTCGCCGTTCAGGAAGATGCGATCGTAGGGGTCAATGTCGCTGGTCAGCAGGTGCGCGCTGTTGGCATCGGTGCGCGCCAGCACCAGGGTGGGAACGCCCATCACATCGGCTGCCAAGCGGGCCGCCACCAGCTTCTGCACCGCCTCCATAGTGGGAACCAGCACCTTGCCGCCCAGGTGTCCGCACTTCTTGGCGGAGGAGAGTTGATCTTCGAAATGCACGCAGGCCACACCGGCTTCGATCATCGACTTCATCAGCTCGAAGGCATTCAGGGTGCCGCCGAAACCAGCTTCGGCATCGGCGACGAGCGGGGCAAACCAGTTCATGCCGTTCTTGCCTTCGGAGTGGTGGATCTGATCGGCGCGGGTCAGCGCATTATTCAGGCGGCGCGCCAGATTGGGCACCGAGTCGGCGGGGTAGAGGCTCTGGTCGGGATACATCTGGCCGGCATTGTTGGCGTCGGCCGCCACCTGCCAGCCGCTTACGTAAATGGCCTTCAGTCCGGCTGAAACCATTTGCACGGCCTGATTGCCGCTCATGGCCCCCAGGGCGGCGACGTACTTCTCGCTGTTCAGCAGCTCCCACAGGCGTTCTGCGCCCACGCTGGCGAGCGTGTATTCAATGGGAAGGGTGCCGCGCAAGCGCACAACATCTTCTGCGGAATAAGGACGTTCGATCCCGCTCCAGCGCGGATCGTTCTTCCAGGATTTTGCGATTTCAGCGGCAGTTTGATGGGTTGCCATTTCGTGATCTCCTCTAACGTTCAAATAATGAGGTCTAACAACTTCGCGCCAAGCTGGCATGTTCAATTAGCTGAACACTCATTCCAGATGGTGTACAAACGATAATTGCTGGGCCGGAGCATGACAAGAATGATGTTCAACCGGTTGAACACAAATTCACTCCTCTGTACCTTAGCTTCCGATTCCCGAACCGGGAAACGGGTTGCCCAGCCGGAGGATGGTGGGCTAACTCCAAGCTAGGCGCGACTCGGGACATTTGTCTGTGACATATTGCTCATAAACAACGGCCACTATTATGAACTAATATTCAGTATATGGAACACCTGTTAGAATGGGGTTATGCCACGTCCAATGGAGAACCCTTCGACCGCGGTGGAACGGACCCTGCTGATCCTGGAAGCCGCCGGCCAGCGCGAGAGCGGCATGTCGAACGCCGATTTCAGCCGCAAGCTCAAAATTCCCAAGAGCTCAGCCAGCTACATTCTGCGCACCCTGGAACAGCATGGCTATCTGCGCCGTGACCTGGAGGATGGCAAATACCGGCTGGGCATGAAGGTACTCAGCCTGTCGCGCGCGGCGCTAAGCGGAGTTGATATTCGCGAGGCGGCGCTGCCCATCATGAGGCACCTGGTCGATCAGATTCACATCACCACCCACCTGGCGATCCTCGACCATGGCGAGGCGGTGTACGTGGAGAAGGTGGAGGCGCCCAGCTTTATCAAGATGGACACCTGGATCGGGCGGCGCATGGAGGTGCATTCCACCGCGGTGGGCAAGGCCCTGCTCGCATATCTTGACTCCGAGCAGAGGGACGCGATCATCCGCCAGCGCGGACTGAAGAAATTGACGCCGCATACCATCATCAGCGTGCCTAAGCTGATGAAAGAGTTCGATCGCGTTCGGCAGTTGGGATACTCGGTGGACGATGAGGAAAACAGCCTGGGCGCGCGCTGCGTGGGAGCGCCCATCTTCAATAGCCGGGGCGGAGTTGAAGCGAGCATCGGCTCGACCGGGACCATCAACGCGGTGCCGCGTGATGCCGTGCCGCGCCTGGCGGAGACGGTGAAAGATGCTGCCCGCCGCATCTCGCACCAGATCGGCTATCGCGGGCAGTATCCGCCGGCCGCAGCGTAAAAAAGCTTTCACCACAGAGACACAGAGGACACTGAGAGATAGAGGACGCAGAGTCTCTATTGCCTTGTGTCAGGGCACGTCTTCGGACGTGCCGGGTGCGCGTGAAGAGTTGGGCTTCAGCCCCTGAGGGAACTCGCACTTCGTCTCAACACCGACGTCCCTCAGCGGCTAAAGCCGCTATCTTGAACCGCATTGGTCGGCACGACTGAAGTCGTGCCCTGATACAAACCAAGAGTTGTGCCGCTGATACAAACCAAACCGGGATTACTCGATGAGTTCTAACCGCTAGTTGATAAGGTAAGTATCCCGTCTCATCAACGATCTACCTCGGATCAAATTAGTCTCCCTTGTCACAGACAAGATGCACCCGGGATGCATATAATCGGCCCGAAATGAGCCGCCCCTTCGAATCGTTCGAGTTTCTGAATCGAAGCTGGGATGTTCGCGTCCTTGAAAACCAGTCGCTGCGCTCGCTGTTCGTGTGGGTATTGGTGTATTCGTTTTTCCTCGGGATGCTCATCACGATTACGATGTACGAGCTTGTTCGACTCCATCACTTCAATTGGTCAAATGCAATTCTTTTTCTGACTTACATCCTTCTGGGCTTTCGATATTCCCGGCTGATCTATCGTCGTCTCGGCAGGTAACCTAATTGCTAATTGCTGAATGCTGAATGCTGAGCGCTGACTGCTCTTCCAACTCCAGCGGCTGCTCATCCACCCTCAAGAAGCAGCGGTCGCACACAATGTTGCGGCAGAACGAATGGCTCCGCAGCAGAGTTCGGCCGCAGATCTCGCGGACCGATTGCGGGATGAGTTGGCCCAGCGACTCCAGGGCGTTTCGCTTCCGGCGCAGCCGCGCATTCAAAAGCTCGCGATAGAGTTCCAGGCGGCTGGCGCTGTAATCGCCCTCAGCCGCGACGATGCTGTGGGCGGCAATCAGTCCCGACTCGATGGCCGGACGTATGCCTTCGCCGCTCTCCGGATACGCCAGGCCTGCGGCGTCTCCGATCAGCAAAATGGCGTCGTCCAGAATTTTCCGTTCCGAGTGGCCGAAGAGCCAGTAAGCGTGTCCCAAAATCCCCTTGCCGGGCACTTCGACATTTCTGCTGCGCTTGAGGAAGCGAAGGAACTCGTCGCAGTGTTGGGAGAGGCCGTGATTATCCATGCGGCCGATGCCGACGGTGAGCACATCTTGTTTCCGGAAGCACCATCCATAGCCGCGCAGGTCGCGGCAAAAGTAAAGTTCCGGCAGTTCACCGGCGATACTGCAACTGGCAGCTTGCGCGGCGGGCATCTCAAACTCGATCTCGCGGGCGACGACCGACGGCGATGAGGCTTTGTTCCCGAGGAAGCGTGACACCGGACAAAAATGTCCGCCGGCGCCGACCACAAGTTGCGCCTCGATGTCGCCATTGACGATCCAGCCATCCCCGGTTCGCTCGATGGAGTCGAACGGCACGCCTTCGCAAATGCGCGCCCCACATCGTCGCAGGAGATATTCGTCAAACTCACTGCGCAGGATGCCGTAGCTGATGGTGCGGCCGTAGTCGATATCAACCTGCGGCTGGCCGATGCAGCTCAGGCGAAAGCCGGTGATCGGCTGCAGAACGCGCCCCGGCGCATAGGCCTCGGGACTGATGCCCAGCGCTTCGAGTACCAGCGGCGTGATCCAGCCGCCGCAGAGCTTATTGCGAGGGAAGGTGCTGCGGTCGATCACCAGCGTGTCGAGCCCCGATTCCCGCAGGGCCCACGCGCAAGACGATCCCGCCGGTCCGCCGCCGACAATTAAGACATCGCAGGAGTCCATAATTCGTCGTCCAGCTTATCTTGATCTTGACCTTGATCCTGGCTGATGGTGGTGTAGAGACGGGTGCGCGTCGGCGGAACGGACTGGCAGCGGGCTCCCCGAAACACGACCTGGTACAACTGCAGCGTGCCTACCCGGAAGGCAGCAATCGATCCGGCAAGATAGAGCCGCCACATGCGCGCAAAGGTCGCCCCTTGATCACGGACGACGGTGTTATAGGCGCTGTCAAATCGGCTTAACCAGTGCTCGATGGTTTTGGCGTAGTGCGGACGCAGGTCTTCGACATCGAGAACGTAGAAGGCCGCAGGTTCCAAGACCTCCATCGATTCGCGCAGCGTGGGCGTATAGGCGCCGGGGAATATGCGCTTTCGAATCCACACACTGAAGGGCAGACTGCGGCAGCGCCCGATGAAATGCAGCAGTCCCCGGCCCCGGTCACCGATGGTACGTTGAATCACCCGGCCCAACTCAGGGTAATGTTCGCGGCCCACGTGCTCCAACATGCCGACTGAAACAAACGCGTCGTAGTGGCCGCTGATATTGCGGTAATCGTCCTCCACAAACTCAACCATCGAGGAGAGGCCTTTTTGTTCGGCCACCTCGCGCGCCACTCGAATCTGCTCGTGGGAGATGTTGAAGGCCCTCACTCTCACGCCATAGTGCTCGGCCATATACATGGCGAGTGAACCCCAGCCGCATCCGGCTTCCACCACCGTCTCTCCCGGCCTGAGCCATAACTTCCGGCAAACCAGGTCGAGCTTGGCCTCCTGGGCCTCTTCCAGCGAAGTGTCCTCGTTGGGGAAGTAAGCGCACGTGTACACCATCAGTTCATCCAGCCAGAGCTTGTAAAACTCCGCGGGAAGATCGTAGTGATGGCGAATGTTCCGGGTGGAACCATAGCGCGTATTGGCCTGCACCCAGGCCAGCCACTTCGACATCAGTCGCCAGCGCCAGTTACGCACTACCCGGGCTGACGGGTAGATGGATTCGAGGACGCGCACCAGATCACCCTCGACTTCAATTCGCCCGTCGGAGTAGGCATCCCCAAAGACGACCTCAGGATTCATCACCAGCCCAGCCAGGGTGGCGCGGTCGGCTATGCGGACTGTGCCAATCGGCGAGGTGGTTTTGGGATGGTTTTCGAGGTTGGGAAGCGCCAGAGATAAGGGAGCGGTGCCTATCGACCTGCGGACCGCCTGCAGCAGGGAGCGATCGATCCAGGAGGCATTTTTCAGGGTCACAGTATCCTCCATTCAATACCGTAACAACCCGAGTGATGAAATACAGCGGATACTTAGATGAGGAAAGCTGTGTCGAGGAGCAGCGATAGTGGGGCGTCTAACAGTAGGCCAAAAAGTAGTAACGAAGGGTCGCCGAGCGACGGGGGTCACTGTTGACACGATTTCTGCCTCGAGCAACAAAACTCATCGCAGTAAGCTGACTCAATTAGATACTAACATTGGTATCTAGACTCAGGTCAGGGGAAAATATCCTGAATGAATGTGACTTTCGGGAAGAGTTGAGCTGAGACTTGGCGCGTGACCGTGCGCGGAGGGCCGGAATTTATGGGTCGATCCGGCCGCTAGACATGTTTGCGGGCTGGCTTTACCATGCCCTCTCGCTCCAGGGATTCTTGAATGCCGGTCCACACCCGGGAACTGGGATCTTCCATTGGAACCAGCAACTTTGCGGCTTCAGCGATATAGCGCAAGTCGGCGATCAGGTCGGAACAGACGTGACAGGTTGCCAGGTGCTGCTGCTCCTCGGCGTTGCCGCCCCCGTCAATAATGTAAGGCAGGACCTTTTGAAACTCCGCGCACGTCATGAATGCTCTCCCCAGGGAATCCGGATGAACATGTTCCTTCCTATCGTTATACGATTCCCTGCATCTCCCCCGAGAAACGCCTTCTCCGCTCATGGTCTATCGTTTTGCGGCCCTCTCTGCCTGGCTCAGTTTCAGAAGGTCGCGCAGCTTCATTCTTGCTTTGTGCAGCTGCGATTTACTATTGCCGATGGAACAGCCCATCATCTCCGCAATTTCATTGTGTTCGTAACCTTCGACATCGTGCAACACAAAGATGATGCGGTATCCCGGTGGCAGACTCTCGATGGAGCGCTCCAGGTTGACCCGGTCGATCGCTCCAACCAGATTGTTGTCGCGAGCGCCGATGTCTTTCCGCGGACCATCTTCGTTCTGCGGTTCCAAGGTTTCCTCCAGCGATACCTCGGGAAGCCCTTTCTTGCGCAGGTGCATGAGCACGACGTTCACCGCCAGGCGATGCAGCCAGGTGGAGAACGCCGATTCTCCACGAAAGGTAGCGATCTTGCGAAACAACTGCAGGAAGGCTTCCTGGGTTAGGTCTTCGGCTTCGGCGGTGTTGCCGACCATGCGCAGGCAAAGCGAATAGACCCGGCGCTTGTGCAGCCCGTACAAAGCCTCGAAGCATTCGGCATCGCCCTGTTTGGCGCGATCAATCGCCTCCTGCTCAGAAATACCGTTGGCCAGAATTTTCTTAGCGGTCGTCAATTGTGTGTACTCGGCCTGCTGCGAGATTCGATGCCGACTTGGTGGCGGTTCGTTGCCTGGCACCGGGGGTAACAGCATAATAAAGTACGGCCCAAATTTCGAGCCCAGGCGGACTTAGGCAAGGGAGTCGGGTCCATCTCGGGCATCGATTTTGTCTTTATCGTGGCGGCCTGAAAAAGCCTGGTGGCGGGCCGGTTTCCCGGTCTGGGAAACGGGCGCTTTGCCGGCTTCACAAGCCGTGTCCATATTTGGACAGAGCATTTGTGTTTGTGGGCGAAGCTCAATCCAGCGCGCGATCCATGTGGTTCTCTTGACGGAAGATAGTGCCTGGGCGAGGTTGGCAATCAAGCTGCACTATCCTTTCACGGATACGATATGGCTTACTCACTCGACCAATCGACAATCCTGGTGGCAGAAGATCAGGAGCACGTGCGTGAAGCGTTGTCGCTGCTGCTTCGCGGCCACGGCTACTCAGTCATGCTGTGTTCTTCTCCGGGTGAGGCGATGGCCGCGGCGCAGCAGCGCCCGCCCGATCTTGCCATGATCGACATGAACTATCAGCGCGATAGTACCTCGGGCCTGGAAGGGTTGGAATTAATCGAGCGGCTGCGCCAGATAGACGGCACCGTTCCCATCATCGCGCTCACCGCATGGGGAAACGTTGAGCTGGCGGTCAGCGCCATGAAACACGGCGCCTCCGACTTCATCGAGAAGCCATGGCGGAACGATTCACTCATAGAGAAAGTGCGCACGCTGACCGGGCAGGTCGAGCAACGGCGGTCGTCGCAGCGCATTTCCGATTGCGAACGCCAGGATGCGCAGCAACTGCAGGCGCGGATTGTGCCCCGCCGCCATGTGACTGCCGAAGGCATCGAACTTCTGGGCGAAAGCACTCCGGCCGGAGTTGTGGGCGGCGACTACTTTGGGGTGTGGCAGCCTACTGCGAACTCACTGCACTTCTGCGTTGCCGATGTATCGGGCAAGGGAACGCCGGGCGCCATGATTGCGGCCATGTTATATGCCTCGCTCAGCACCTTGTCGGCGTCCAATGACAGCCCCGACTTTATTCTGCGCAGGCTGGAGACAATTCTGCGCAACCAACTGGGGGAAGGTCACTACGTTACGATTTTCTATGGCGTCATCGACCTTAGCAGCCGCATTCTGAACTTCGTGAATGCGGGACATTGCCCGCCCATCCTGCGGCACGCCGACGGTTCGTTGCAATCACTCTCGTCCACCCGTCCGGTGCTGGGACTGATTCTGGACTCGGAGTTTCGCTCGGAACGGTTGCGCCTGGCGACCGGGGACCGCCTGCTGCTGTACACCGATGGCGTGACTGAGGCGGGCAATGACGCCGGTGAAGAGTTTGGCGCCGAGCGCCTCACCTCGCTAATGGAGCGTCAATCGGAGCAGCCTTTGGCCGAGCAGTTCGGAAGCATCATGGACAGCGTGCGCGGTCACGCCCGCGGAAACTTCGAAGACGACGCGACCCTCTTGTTGATCTCCATGTCGCAAAGTTCGACGAATTCCGTTTCACAATCTTCGGTTCAGGCAGGCAGCAGCGTCTAGTTTTTCAGTTGAGTTTTAACTTGAAACGCGAAGCTTGAAACTTGAAACTGAGGACTTGGCCAATCAACCCTTCGACGTAATTGTTCTTGGCGGCGGCGCCGCCGGCCTGATGTGCGCCATCGAAGCCGGCAAGCGTGGGCGCCGGGTCGCCGTGCTGGAGCACGCTGATCGCATCGGCAAGAAGATCCTCATCTCCGGCGGCGGGCGTTGCAATTTCACCAATCTGCACTGCCGGCCCGACAACTTTCTCTCCGCGAATCCGCACTTCTGCAAATCGGCACTGGCCCGATACACGCCGGCGGATTTCATCGCACTGGTCGAGAAGCACGGAATTGCTTACCACGAGAAAAAGCTTGGTCAACTCTTTTGCGATGGGTCGGCGCAACAAATCGTGGGAATGCTGGAGTCCGAATGCCGCACGGCCAAAGTACGGATTTTCACCAAGACCCTCCCGCTGGAAGTTCAACACCGGGACGGGTTCGTGGTGCGAACTGCAACCGGCGAATATCACGCGCCTGCACTGGTGGTCGCGACCGGCGGCTTGTCGATCCCGAAGCTGGGCGCAACTGCTTGGGGATATGAAATCGCGCGGCAATTTGGTCTTAAGATTCGCGAATGCCGTCCGGCCCTGGTTCCCCTCACCTTCGATGCCGAAGATAAACAGAAGTATTGCGATCTGGCAGGAGTTGCGACGGAGGTCATCGCATCATTCGGGCAGCAGAAGTTCCATGAGAAATTGTTGATCACCCATCGCGGGTTGAGCGGCCCCGCAATCCTGCAGATCTCGTCTTATTGGAAGCCCTCAGATCCGATCACGATTGACCTGGCGCCTGGGTTGACGATTACCTCCGGATTGCGGCAACAGAGCGTGCGTCGTGATCTGGCCTCGGCCAAGTCGGCATTACACGCTGCGCTGCCCATCCGTCTGGCGGAGCGCTGGCTTGAACTGCATCCGCCACGGCGATGGACGAATATCGCTCTTGACGAAATGGAGCGCGAGATTCACCGCTGGGAAGTTTTGCCGCAGGGAACGGAAGGCTATGAAAAGGCCGAGGTGACCGCCGGCGGTATCGACACCGACGAACTTTCTGCGCAGACCATGGAAAGCCGCAGAGTGCCCGGATTGTTTTTTGTCGGCGAGGTAGTCGATGTGACCGGACATCTCGGAGGTCACAACTTTCAATGGGCCTGGGCCTCAGGATTCAGCGCCGGACAAGTGGTCTGAGACTTTGTCATCTGATTTTCAAGTCCCAATTCCTCACTGCCCACGGCAGGATTGGTAAACTGATAGCAACCGTTTGTGGGGACCCAACTTTACTCAACCGCGGAGAGCCGTGAGCGCACCAGTAGATCCGATCGTCAGCATTCAGAAGCTGGTTAAGACCTATCCCGGTAAGACGCCGGTCGAGGCGGTGAAGGGAATCGATCTTGCCGTCTCTCGCGGAGAGATGTTTGGACTGCTCGGTCCGAATGGCGCTGGAAAAACCACCACCATCAGCGTTTGCACTACGCGCGCGCTTCCCACCAGGGGCCAGGTGACGATTGCGGGCCTGGACGTGGTGGCGCATCCGGCTGAAGCCCGCCGCTTCATGGGGATGGTGACTCAGTTCAACACTCTGGACCGGCAATGCACGGTACGGGAAAACCTGTACTTTCACTGCCGTTATTTTGGCTTCAGCCATGCGCTGGCCGCTCAGAAAACAGCGGAACTTCTTGAGCTGTTCAAGCTGACCGAGCGCAGCAATGCGTTTCCCCGCGAACTGTCAGGGGGCCTTGCCCAGCGAGTGCAGATTGCCCGCGCCATCGCGCACAATCCCGAAGTTTTGTTTCTCGACGAGCCCAGCGCCGGCCTGGACCCGCAGACACGTCTGGCATTGTGGGACGTCATCCGCGGGCTTCGCGAGAAGGGCATCACGATTGTCCTGACCACCCATTACATGGAAGAAGCCGATGAGCTGTGCGATCGTGTGGCCATCATCGACCACGGCCAAATCCTGGTGTGCGATACGCCGGAGCGCTTGAAGAGCAGCGTGGGCGCGCAGAAAGTTTTCGAGTTGCACCTTCAGGAGGTGCAGGCCGACAGACTGCAAAATCGTTTGCGTGAATTGGCGGGCGTGACTGCGGTGGAGGGCCAGGCCTCGGGACTGCGCGTGTTCACCGACGGAAGAACCGGCTTGCTGCCCGAGATTGTCGTGCTGGCCGGCGACAATCTGCGCGACATGTCAGTCAACGAAACCAGCCTAGAAACGGTATTTATCAAGCTGACGGGAAGGGAACTGCGTGACTAACTCAGTGGTGTATTGGCGGGCGTTCGGGGGATTGTTTTTGCGCGATATCAGCGTCTTGCGCAGGGAATTCATTCCTTTCCTGATCCGCACGGTGATGAACCCGCTGTTTTTTGTCTTCGTGTTCACCTATTTGTTTCCCAAGGTGGGGCAGGGCTTTCAAAGCTCGGGTGGCGCCAGCTTCGGCACGCTGATACTTCCGGGACTGTTGGCCGTGGGCATCTTCATTCAGGGAATCATGGCCACCGCGTTGCCGCTTTCCATGGAGATTGGCGCCACGCGCGAGATCCACGACCGCGTCATGTCGCCGCTTCCCGTTACCTGGGTTGCGGTGGAGAAGATTGTCTTCAGCGCCCTGCAGAGTATCCTGGCGGCGCTGGTCATCTTTCCCCTGGTTTACTTTATTCCGGTCACGCCGGTGCACATCCATATCTCCAGTTGGCCGACTCTGATTGGCATCTTGCTGCTGGCCAGCCTGGTCTCCGGTGCGGTCGGCCTCACCATCGGGACCATCGTACGGCCCGAACAAATCGCGCTGATGTTCGGCATCGTGGTCATACCCATCACCTTTCTGGGTTGCGTTTATTATCCGTGGGCAATGCTGAAGAGTGTGCGCTGGCTGCAGATACTCGTCCTGATCAATCCCCTGGTTTATATGAGCGAAGGATTGCGCTCCACGCTGACCCCCAGCTTGCCGCACATGCCCGCGTGGACGTCATTTCTGGCTCTTACGATCTGCCTGGCGATTCTGGGACGGATCGGCGTGCAGGGATTTCTGCGTCGCGTTCTGACCTGAGCTCAGCGGTTGTAAACCGGCAACGGGCCACGCAGTTCCTGCCACACCTCATCACAAGCCTTCACCACGTCCTCGGATAGAGGACCTTCCTCCCCAACCGCGACGTTCTGGTCTAGCTGTTCCATGCTGGAGGCGCCGAGGATGACGCAATCGACGGCCGTGTGCAGCAGCCAGTTCAGCGACAGGCTGACCATCCCTAAGTTGTCGTAAGGCCCGCAATGGAGCTGAGAATCAATAGATTTCCACCGGATTTCCGCAATCAGGCTGTGCCCGATGGGATCAACGAGATTTTCGCCTAAGTATTGGCTCTTGAATGGAGCAGTTCGTCAACCTTTGTCAGCAAGGTCATTCGAGAGAACGGCTTCTGTAATAGAAGCGCCCCTTCCGCAATGAGTTCCTGCACAACCGGGGTCTCTGCGTATCCCGACACATACAAGGCTTGCACTTCGGGGTGGGAAAGCCGGAGTTTTGACACTGCTAGCGGGCCACTCATTTCGGGCATGACGACATCACTGATCACCAAGTGAATCCGACCCTCGTATTGGGCGGCAAGGTCAAGAGCCAGATGACCACGGCTGGCTTGTATGACGTTATAACCGCTCGCTGCGAGTAACTCACAAGTCACTTGCCGCAACGAATCATCGTCTTCGATCAGAAGAATCGTTCCTGTGCCTCGGGGATACTCAGGCCGTACTTCAAGGTTCAGAGCTGCTGTGATTGCCTTCTCATCTACCCTTGGCAGATAAACATTGAACGTGGTGCCCGCTCCCGGTGTGCTCGAAACCCAAATGTACCCTCCACTCTGTTTAACGATGCCGTAAACGGTTGCCAAGCCCAATCCTGTACCGCGGCCCTTCTCTTTCGTGGTGAAGAAGGGCTCGAACACTCGCGAGCGCACTGCTTCCGTCATTCCGGTACCCGTATCACTCACCGCCATATGGACAAAGTGACCGCGCTTCACATAAGGATAGCGTGCGACATCCTCATCGCCAAGCTGGGCGTTTTCCGTACGGATGCTCAGCGTGCCGCCGCTCGGCATAGCATCTCTTGCGTTGGTTGCCAAATTCATGAGAATCTGTTCGACCTGCCCGCGATCCGCCCGTATAGAGCCCAAGTCAGCTTGCGACTCGGTCACAATCTGTATGTCTTCACCGATTAGACGCCGCAGGAGCTTTCCTGTGTCTGCGACGACCGTATTCAGGTTGAGAACCGTGGGATACAAAACCTGTTTGCGGCTGAATGCAAGCAACTGTCTCGTCAGCTGAGCCGCGCGGCCATTAGCTTTCTTGATCTCTTCAGCATAACGCTGCTGCTTCTCGGATTGTTTGGTTTCGAGAAGCAATTCGGTATTTCCAAGAATCACGCAGAGAAGATTGTTGAAGTCATGGGCGATTCCGCCCGCGAGCAAGCCCACTGCCTCCAACTTCTGCGACTGCCGGAGTTGCTCTTCTAAGCTGCGTCGCTCGGTGACATCCTCCGCGATAACTTCATAGTGGTTGATAGATCCATCCTTTTCACGGATGAGATTTCCGCTAATCCGAACAACGATAGTCCTGCCATCCTTGCGCTGCCAGTTAACCTCAACTCCTCCGACCCGTTCGCCCGGCCCGTAGCTTTCGAGAATCGCTCTACGGGTGGATTCGTGTTCGTAAATATCGCAATTCAGGTTTTGCTTCAGCAACTCGTCGCGGGAGCGGTAACCGAGCATTGCGACCATGGCCGGATTTACATCCAGCAGTGTGCCATCTGGTTTTGACCAAAACACCCCGTAGGTTGAGTTTTCAAAAAGCTGCCGATATTTTTGTTCTGATCGCCGTAGTTCTTCCTCTGCTCGTTTGCGATCGGATATATCCAGGAACGTGACCACTGCTCCGACCATTTCGCCGGCCCTGTACATTGGGTACGACCAATATTCAGCTGCAAAGCTGGTCCCATCGGCACGCCAAAGCACTTCATTGCTGACGTGACGCGCCCTACCTTTACGAACGGCCACGTAGATTTCGCACTCTTGCTCCGGGTACGGCGTTCCGTCGGCGCGGGTGTGATGCATCAGTTCATGCATGTTCCTTCTAAGCAAGTCTTCTCCACGCTGATAACCGAGAAGACGCACACATGCGGGGTTACAAAATGTGCAATTTCCATTCAGATCGAGTCCATAAATCGCTTCCGCGGTGGAATTGAGCAGCAGAAGGTATTTTTCCTCGCTCTCTTTAAGCGATTGCGCACTATTTTTCAGTTCAGTAATGTCAACGCCGACCCCAAGCATGTGCTGGGAGCCATTGCGCACCATAACGCCGTGTGCGTCGATCCAACAGGTCGTTTCATCAGGACGCACCAGGCAATACTGCGCAGCGTATTCGTTTGATTCTCCATCCAAAACTTTTTGAATAGCTTCTTGGACCCTACTTCTGTCGTCAGGGTGTAACCGCTCTACCGCGTCCTCAACCCGGCCCGAAAATATGTCTCGGGTAAATCCAAATTGCCTGTAGGTCTCATCGGACCACGTGACAGTGTTCGCGACCACGTCCCAGTCCCACAATCCGATCCGCAGGCCCGCCTTCTGCGCCAACTCTAACCGCTTTTGCCACTCGTGAGCCGCCTGTTCCGCCCGCTTGCGTTTTCTAGTGTCCCGAAGCACCACCTCGATGGCGGGTGCGCCGCGCCACGATATTGGAATCGCAACCGCCTCGGCATCCACCGATGAACCGTCACAGGCGATCAGAGAAACTTCCATCGGCACCGAGGCCTTCCCAGTCAGATAGCAATCTTCAATTCGGTTCTTTATTGTGGCTCTCAACTCGGGCTTGATGAACCCGTCGATTTCGTGGCCGAGGAGTTGCTCAGGTTTCGTCGCCTTATGAAGACGCATGGCGAATGGGTTTACGAAAACGATCCTGCCTTCAGTGTGAACTACTATGGCATCAGGCAAGGCCTCCACGAGCTTTCGAAATCTGTCCTCGCTTTCCGTTATCTCTTCCAGTGACCTGGATCGGTCGTCCTTGAGTTCATCCAAACCTGGCGCGCTTTGAAACATCCTGTACTCCTCCCAAGCATTCAGCATAAACGGAAGCTTGATTGGAATGTGATTGAAATCACGGCCCGTCAGTTACTTAAGTGCCATAGTCCGCTCCCCTAGCTATTTCGCTACGCAACTGGGCGGAACGGTGAAATCCGATTTTGGTCCACGAATCCGTGCCAACCGCTACTCAAGATGCTTTTGGGAGCCACATCGCGAGTTGACCGGGGACTAGACCCTTCGCTGAACCAACTAACCCCGTCGTAAATAGATAATCCTTCCTTACAGCACGGCCGTCTCATGCAACATTTCGCCCCGTGCGAAACGCGCCGGGCTAAGCATTTCGATGTTGTCCACTACCTTCGTCGTACCGTTAAGGATCAAGTCAGCCAGAATCTTTCCTGTCGAGGGGGCGTGCATTACGCCGTGTCCGCTGAAACCGTTGGCACAGTAGAAGCCCCGCACCTCGGGAACAGCTCCGAGAATGGCGTGGTGATCGGGCGACATCTCGTAGAGTCCGGCCCACGCACGCTTGGGGTTGACCGCCAGGTTTTCAAAACAAGGCACACGGTCGGCGGCGCGAGTCAGCACCTTTTCGATGAAAGCCGGATCAAAGTCCGCCTTAAAGCCGAGCGTTTCTTCGGGATCATTCCATGCCAGCAGGAATCCCAAACTCTCCGGCCGGAAGTGAAAACCATTAGTCATGTCCACTACCATCGGAATGGTGTGCAGGACGCCGTCGAAGGGCTCGGTCGGAATCAACATGCGGCGCAGCGGTTCGACAGGCAGCTTCACGCCGGCAAGCGCCGCAGTTTCGGCCGCCCACGGACCGGCTGCGTTCACCACCACTCGCGTGCTGACCGGTCCACGCGTGGTCTCTACCCGGGTTATGCCTTCACCGTCGCTCTGAACTGCGGTCACCTCGGTCGAACGCCACAGCGCTGCGCCTTGCTCGCACGCACGCGCCGTGAATCCGATCATCACGCTGTAGGGATCGACGAATCCATCAGTCGCGCAGAAGCTTCCGCCCAGGATGTCGTCGCTGCGCAGTTGCGGGACCATCGCCACGATGTCGTCACGCGACATCATTCGCACGTCAGTGAGTCCCAGCGATTTTTGCAGGCGCTGGTTGGTTTGCAAATATTCCAGATGCGCCGGCTTGGTGGCGACGAACAAGTAGCCCTGCGCGCGGTATTCGGAAGGATGACCCAGCCGCTCCTCAAAATTCGCATAGAAGGGGATGGAATAGAGCGACATCTGTATGTTGGGCGCGGTGGCAAACTGGGCGCGCACGCCTCCCATGCTCTTGCCCGTGGAACCTTTGCCCTGGTGCGATTCGCGCTCCACGATCAGGACCGTGCGGCAGCCGGCTTGGGTGAGATGCCACGCAATACTGGAGCCTACGATGCCGCCGCCGATAATCACCACCTCCGCCGTTTGCATTCCGTTGGGCCTCGTCCGATGCACACATTGTAGCCCGTGCTGCTGTGCTGTGGCGGGCGCCCTTGAGTGCTCAATCGGTAACAGGCTGATTCATTGACCGCAGGCTGGAAACCTCATACGATTCGCTGCATGAGCGCGCCGTCTCCACACCCGGGGCAGATTCTCGGCCACTTTCGACTCATCGTGCAGATCGGCGCGGGTGGTATGGGGATCGTGTATCGCGCGCGTGACGAGCGTTTAGAGCGGGATGTCGCGGTCAAGGTGCTGAATCCCAAGACCCTGCTCGATGTTACGGCGCGGGCCCAGTTTCGCCGCGAGGCCCTGACCCTCAGCCGGCTCAACCACCCCAACGTTGAGGCGGTGTACGACTTTCATTCCGAGCACGGCCTCGACTACCTGGTGCTGGAGTATGTTCCCGGCGCCTCACTCGACGACCGCTTGCACCAGGGCCCTTTCCCGGAAAATGAGGTCGTCTCGATCGGAGTGCAACTGGCCCGCGGGCTGGCCGCAGCTCACGCGCGCGGCGTCCTGCATCGCGACCTTAAGCCCGGTAACCTGCGCGTCACGCCGGAGCATGTGCTCAAGATCCTCGACTTCGGACTGGCCCAGCTTTTTGGAGCGCTCGATGAAAGGACGCTCACCGAGGCCGACACGGTGACCATCGAGGCGCCCACCGTTGCCGGTACTCCGCCCTATATGGCGCCGGAACAGCTCGAGCATAAGGAGCCGGACGTTCCGGACCGATATATATTCCGCGGGTGCCGTCCTGTATGAGATGGCCACCGGTTCACGGGCCTTCCCGCAACAGGGACAGATGCTATGGGATGCGATCCTGCGCTCCGCGCCCCCAGCACCAAGCACGTTGAAAAAGGACATGTCGCCCGAGTTGGAAGCCATAATTTTGAAGTGCCTGGAGAAGGACCCCAATTCCCGCTATCAATCGGCCGGCGAACTGCTGGGGAAGCTGGCAGAACTGGAAGCACCATCGGGCTCATGGCGAAGAGTTGTTGAACGACGTTCGGCTTCGCGGGCGAGGATTTTGTTGATCGCCGCCGTCGTGCTTGCCGTGATTGCTGTGGCCGGCCTCAAGTGGTGGAAGCTTACCCATCCTCCCATCCCAGAGAAAAAACACATCGCGGTGCTGCCATTTCGCTTGACCGGGGCGCAGCGGGAAGACGCAGCGCTGTTTCAGGGACTAACGGATACGGTAACCAATCGCCTAATGCAACTGACCGCCGCGCAACCGCTGGAAATCATTCCCGCCGGCGAGATGATGGCCCACCACGTGACCAACATGGAGGAGGCGCAGAAGCAACTTGGCGCAAATCTGGCGCTGGACGGCAGCGTGCAGCGCGCTGGCGATCAGCTGCAAGTCAACCTTACACTCGCGGAAATCAACTCGCACAAGCCGCTGCGCGCGGACTCGGTCACCGGTACGTCGAACGATTTCAAAGAGCTGGAAGATAAGGTGGTGACTGCGTCAATCCGTATGTTGGAGTTGGAGCTGCATGCCGGCTCGCCACCCGATGAGTCGCACGCCACCACCAGCCCCGAAGCGTACAAGGCCTTTACTCGCGGACGTGGTTATCTTGCGCACCCCTTTAATCCGGAGGACTCCGACAGCGCAATTGCTCAGTTTCAGCGTGCGCTTGAGCTCGACCCTGGGTACGCTGCAGCTTATGCGTCGCTGGGCAGCGCTTATTGGGGAAAGTACGAGCAAACGAAAGATCAGAAGTGGATCTCCAAAATGCGTGATGCTTGCCAGAACGCTCTGAAACTTTCGTCATCTTCAGCGGGAGCGAACATTTGTCTGGGCATGATCGATGAGGGGACGGGACGTTATGAGCAGGCGGCCTCCGACTTTCAGTTGGCGCTCGATGCGGACCCGACCAATGACTATGCGTACCGCGGATTGGCCTCTGCCTATGAACGGCTTGGCCGGATGAAGCTGGCGGAGGAGACTTATAAGAAGGCCATTCAGGCGCATCCCGAGAATCCATCGAGCTATGCGTGGTTGGGAGGCCTGTATGCTCAGGAAGCGCGCTACAGCGATGCGGCCGAGCAGTTCGAGAAAGCCTTGACGTTCGGTCCTGATAACCCGGCATTCTGGTCTAGTCTGGGCGGGACCTATCTGGTAGCGGGAGTATATTCCAAGGCTGAATATTCGCTGCAAAAAGCTATTAGTCTTCAACCCTCGTACGAAGCCTACACCAATCTGGGTGACACCTATTTTTTGGAGAGAAAATTTCCCGAAGCTATCGGCGCCTTCGAAGAGGCTGTGGCATTAGGAGACCGGCAAATCCAGGCGCATGGCAACCTGGCTCGCGCCTACTACTGGTATCCACCGCAGCACGGCAAGGCCAGGGAGGAGTTAAAGAAAGCCATCCAACTTGCCGAGTCAGACTTGAGCGTCAATCCTAACGATGCCGACGTGCATACCCTGGTGGCGGAGTATTTCGCCATGCTTGGCGATCGCAGCCGGGCGTTGGAGCATTTGCGCGCGGCCCAAGGCCAGCGTCCAGGCGATGCCGAGACCGCCTATTACGCCGCCAAGGTTTACAACCTGATTGGAGATCGCGCGCAAGCGTTGAATTGGCTTGAGAAAGGGGTGAAGCTGGGTTATTCTGCCGCCGAGATTAATAACGCGGTCGAACTCGACTCCTTACGAGGCGATCCCAGGTTCAAAGCACTTGATTCAAAGCTGCACTCGTAGGAACCATGTTCGAAGTTGCCCTTGCGGGAAAATTGTTAGAAGTGGGCCGCTCACATCCATCTTCACTCATGATGCTTTTCTTCCTTTTTTTCCTGCTTTTCGAGGTGCTCCAGATCTTTCTGGACTTGTTTCAGCGTAGTGTTGAGTTGCTGTATTTTCTCTTCCAGTCCCTTTATTTGGTCGTTCAGTCCCTTGATTTGCAAGGACAAACCAGCACCAGAACCAGAGCCCCGGATGATGATATGAGGATCAAATGGGACGAAATTTGAGGGGGTGAACGTCATCTTGTAGGCGCACCCCCAAGAGTTGGCATCGGCAACGTCAGATTGGACAGAGTCGTCAGTTGCTTCTAGCGCGCTTCGAAACGGCTGTCTTTTCTTACACTCCCCTTTCTCGTCGTCTGTCAGTGACGAGAATGTGATCTTGATGTTCTTTGCCGTCGGCCAATCCCATTTAACGACTTCCCTCCCGGGACTGATGCATATGGGATCGTGCGTGTCGTAGTTTAACTCGGTAGCTTTCGCCTTAATTGCTTCCGGGACGTTGTAAATGTGATTTCCGAAGCCATCGACAGTGTAAATCTTGCCGTCCGGGATACGGCATTTCCATTCCTTTTGGGCCCTGTCCTCTACGACCTCAGCCGAACACATACTTGTCAGGCCTACAGCCAACAACAGAATCGCAACCGCAGTTCGTGTTTTCACTGGAGCGCTCCTCTTCCGCATACCGAATTCTGGGCCAGCTTCGGCGCAAGTAGCTCGCGAGTATAAACGAGGGACTCAGCGGTGTCCATATTTATCAGGCCTCCTGATTCACGGCAGTCGCGCTTAACTTAAGGACCCCGTCACACCCTCTCGTGATCTTTCTCACAGACCCAATGTTTTCTCCAGCCTAGCCTTGAATATCGGGGTGCCACACATCGCGGGTGAGGTGAGGCGCGCCTTCACTGGCCCAAAGGACTCATCATGCCTATCGTCAATTCGCTGTCCAAGGACGTGGTCCGCAAGTTCAGCCTGGAAGAACTTGAACAGGCGGCCCGCCTGATGCGCGGCTATGACCTGGTTGCGCTCTGCGCCGCCGGCTCCGGCCATTCCGGAGGCACGCTCTCCATCATGGACATCGTCGCGGCCCTGTACTTGAATGTCGCCGTCCACGATCCCAGCAATCCGGAGTGGAAGGAACGCGACCGCATCACCTGGTCTGCCGGACACAAGGCCCCCGCCCTGTATCTTGGCCTCGCCTTCGCCGGATACTTTCCCATCGAAGACATCGTCACCTTGCGCAAACTCTATTCGCCATTCCAGGGGCATCCGCACCGCTTGAAGCTGCCGGGTGTCGAAGTCTCCAGCGGATCGCTGGGACAAGGCCTCAGCATTGCAGTCGGCGCGGCGCTGGCCGGCAAACTCGACGGCGGCAAGCATTCGGTGTTCTGCATCATGGGCGACGGCGAGCAGCAGGAGGGCAATATCTGGGAAGCCGCCATGGAGGCATCGCACTTCAAGCTCGACAATCTGGTTGGCATCATTGATCGCAACCGCTTGCAGATTGACGGCTGGGTGAAGGACGTGATGAACGTCGAACCGCTGGATGAGCGCTATCGCAGCTTTGGCTGGGAGGTGATCGAGATTGACGGCCACGATCTCACGCAAGTCCTGGACGGTTTGCAAAAGGCCAAAAGCAATCCGGTTTTCGGCAAGCCCACCCTGATTCTTGCGAACACGGTGAAGGGCAAGGGCGTCAGCTTCATGGAGAACATCGCCGGCTGGCACGGCAAGGCCCCCAGCTATGACGAACTGGTGAAGGCCCTCGAAGAACTTGGACTGAAACAGACCATTGCCTACGATGCCTTGCTGAAGAAGGCGAATGATTATCAGAACGAAGTCGAGGCGACACTGGCCGCGAAGATGCCGAGCTTCTCGCGTGAATACTGGTGGAACAGCACCAGCCAGATGAAAGTGAAGATGGAACCCACCCGCAAGGGGTTTGGAAAATCGCTGCAGAACAACGGTGATGACGAGCGGGTGGTCTGCCTGGGGCTCGACATCTCCGGTTCCATCACCATCAGCGATTTCTATTCCGGCAAACCTGAGCGCAAAAATCGCTGGCTCAGCATGGGCATTGCCGAACAGTCGGCGACCGCTGCCGCCGCCGGGCTGGCGCGGGAAGGGAAGTTGCCGGTCTTCGGAACTTATGGGACCTTCGCCGCGGCCCGCAACCTCGACCAGATCAGGGTTTCCATCTGCTACGGAAATTTCAATGTATTGATTGCCGGCGCCCATGGCGGAGTTTCGGTCGGGCCCGATGGCGCCACGCACCAGGCGCTGGAAGATTTGTTTGCCATATGCGGGCTGCCGAATATGTCGGTCGTGGTACCCTGCGACGCCATCGAGACGCGCAAGGCGACCGACTATCTGCTGCTGCAGCATGTGGGTCCCAAGTACATCCGTTTCGCGCGCGAGGCCACGCCGATCATGACCCGCGAACAAACGCCATTCGTATTTGGAGTGGCGAACGTGCTGCGTCTTCGCCGCGAAGCGCCGGAGATGATTGATGCCTTCGAGACGGTGCTTGCTCCCAATTACGAAAATGAGCACGAAGATCTCAGCATCATCGCCTGCGGGCCGATGGTGCCTGAGGCCATGCGCGCGGCATGGATATTGAAGCAGGAATTTGGCTACGAGACCCGCGTGGTCAACATGCACACCATGAAGCCGATCGACGAAAGCGCCATCGTGCGGGCGGCCAGGGAAACGGGTGTAGTTGTCACCGCCGAGGAGCACCAGATTGGCGCCCTGGCATGGCGCGTGAGCGCCGTGATTACGGAAAGTCCCGAGCTGTTGGGAACGCCGGTCATCACCGGCGCCATCGGCGTAAAAGACCGCTTCGGCGATTCCGGCGCACCGTGGGAACTGATCAAGGAGTTCGAAGTCAGCGCCGAGCACATCGCGCAAAAGGCGGTAGAGCTGATCGCCATTGCCAGAATGAAGAAGTTGGAACAGCGCTTCGAGCTTTCGCACTCGATGGCGAACTAGTTAACCACTCCGCCAACGATCGTGCGCAGCAGCTCGCCGGTTGGGGAGAAGACCGCAAGGTCGGCATCGGCGCCGGGTTTCAATACGCCCTTTCGGTGCTCAATACCCAGCACTCGCGCGGGGTTCACCGTCGCCATGCGAATGCCGTCTTGAAAGCTGAGATGGGCAAAACTCATGATGTTGCGGACCGCGCGATCCAGCGTCAAAACGCTGCCGGCAAGTTTTCCATGCGACTCGCAACGGTTATCGCGCACCTCCACCTCAAACGAACCGAGATGGTAAGTTCCGTCGGGCATGCCGGTCGCGCTGATGCCATCGGTGATGAGGACCGCGCTATCCACTCCCTTGCAGCGCACAAACAAGTCAACAATGATGGGATCCACGTGGACTCCATCCGCAATGATGTCGGCCGTTACCCTGCGGTCGATGAGAATCGCGCCTAACAATCCGGGATCGCGATGATCGAACCTGCGCATGGCGTTGAAGGTGTGCGTGGCGTGTCGAACTCCGGCCTGTATGCCGGCGGTCCCTTGCTCCAGAGTCGCATTGGAGTGGCCAACGCTGACACACACTCCGCGGCGCGAGGCATCGAGAATAAGAGCCAGCGCGCCTTCCAACTCCGGCGCAATCGTGAGCACCCGGATGCGGCCTGCGGCAGCGTCCCACATCTGGTTGAATGCTTCGCCTGACACCCGTTGCAAGTGAATGCCAGGGTGGACCCCGCGCCGGGCATGGCTGAGGAACGGACCTTCCAGGTGGATGCCCAGCGGCTGCGCGCGCGTAGGATCCCGGCCGGTGTCACCGTCCGCGCGCTCCGCCGCCCTGGCCAGGTCCTCGAGAGATTGCAGGGTTTGCTCCAGCGGGGCCGTGACCGTCGTCGGACAATAACTGGTGACGCCGTGCCGCACCATCAATCGCTCGATGGCGGCAAGACTCTCATCGGAGCCTTCCATGACATCGTGCCCGGCGCCGCCGTGAATATGGATGTCGATCAGCCCGGGTGTAAGGATGGCATCGCCGAAGTCGACAACTCGCGCGCGCGATGGAATCGACACGGCATCTCTGGCGCCGATGGCCGCTATGATTCCGTTGTCCATCACCAGAGCGGCATCTTCGATGCGCTCCAGCGGAGTCAGCAGCTGCCGGGCTAGTAGAACAGTGGACACGTTGTTGACTTCAATCCCTCAGCGTTCGACGCTTCTGTGTAGGTCCGCGATAGCATCGAGATAGCTGAACATTTCCGACATTGTGAGTGTACGACTGAGTGTACGACGCCATTCGTCAGCCGAGCCGAGAGTGTGCGAGATCGGCAGTGCCTAAACTTGCAAGTTTAGGACACTACCCGCGAGATCTGGGACGTGGCTTCGGCCGGGTTGCGCCTCTGTTATAATCAGGCTCTGGCGCTCGCCCATCTTCCTCTGCATCAGGCAAACCGGGCGCCCATACTGCGTTGTAGGTTTGGCGCGGTCCTTATTCTGTCGGGGAGTGGCTCAGCCTGGTAGAGCACCTGGTTCGGGACCAGGGGGTCGGAGGTTCAAATCCTCTCTCCCCGACCAATATTTTCCAATAAACTTACAACTGGGCGAGAAGCCCCAAAAACCAAACCCCTGGTTTTGGCCCAGGTGCTCTAGCGCCCCGAACCCGCATAAACACTGCAGTGAGTGCTTGTCGAGCGGTGCAAGACCGTCTACAAAATCGACCACAATGCTGTGATGGAAAAACCAGATGCTCTGCAAACTCCTAAGCTGTTGAATCGAGGATTCTGCGACTCGCGAAGATTGGTCATTGCATCGCTGTAGGCAAAGTGGTATAAATTCGTCCGCCAGGCTGGCGATTTCCCGAGAATTTACCGTCTTACTACCTTCCTTCCGAAGGGACACGAAAGATCTGCGTCAAACTCGCAACATCCGCGGAGGAAGTTCATGAGTCGCTGTGTCAAAGTTCTGTTAGCTGGCTTGGCCGCATTCTGCATAGTTGGTGTTGCGCAAGCCGCAAGCGAGAAATCAGCGGCGTCCCCGGGCACGACGTTGCCGCCCGCTCGCAACTCCGGAGCACAACACCCCAACATTCTTTTCGTCATCATGGACGACGTCGGCATCGATCAGATGCCCAGTTTCGGCTATGGCGGGCCGGTGCCTCCCAAGATGCCGGTCATTGACACCATCGCGTCTCAGGGCATCCGGTTTCGTAACACCTGGTCGATGCCTGAGTGCTCGCCTGCACGCGCCGCATTCTTCACCGGGCGCTGGCCACTGCGCAATAACATCTTTCAGGCGATAGGAGCGAACGACCTGAACAACTCGCAGGTTGCGACCTGGGAGATTACTCCGCCGAAGCTGTTAGCTCATGCGCATTACGACAGCGCCCTGGTCGGCAAGTTCCACCTCGGCGGCCCGGAGAACAACGAGGCGGGCGACGGCGCGCCTGCTTCCGTCGGTTTCAACGACTTTTACGGGTGGACCGGCGGTCTGCCGGCGTCCATCGATCGTAATGCTGGATTGGTCGGGCCAGGGCTGCCAACGGACAAGTACAAATGCGGCTTCGTCCCCGACGCTGCGCATCATGGCTCCGATTCCGGGGCATGCTACATCGCGATGCCGGCAGGCTGCACGGAGCTCTCGGGAAATAATCCGGTGGGCGACTCTGTCGGATTGCAGTGTCTGACCCGTGGCGGAGTCTTAGTACCCGGCGAAACCTGCCAGGCCTCCTCACCGCCTTTCATCAATTTCTACATGCAGAACGCCCACTACGTATCGCCGCTGGTTATCAACCGCGACGGTCAGGTGGATGCAGTGGATCTAACGGACCCGCGCACCCGCGGCTTCCGCGCGACCATTGAAGTGAACGCCGCCATTGACTGGATCAACCGCCACACGGGGGGCCCCAATCCGTGGATGGCAACGGTCTCCTTCAGTATCGACCACACTCCGCTTCAGCCTCCGCCAGGGGCGCTGGTATCGCCGGAAACCCGGGCCTTGTTGCAAGGTATTGGTGCGGGAACCGACTGTGCCAGCGTGCCAGCCCTTCATGTCCTTTCGGACGCGATGATTGAGGCGATGGATACCGAATTCGGGCGGCTGCTGGTCCAGACCGGGCTGGCGACCCGAGATGGTCACGGCAACCTGGTTTACAACCCTGACGCCACGAACACCGTCATCGTGATTGTCGGCGACAACGGCTCCCTGGCACAAACCGTGAAGCCGCCGTTTGACCCTACTCGCGCCAAAGCCACCGCATATCAAACCGGTGTCTGGGTTCCCCTGATTGTCGCCGGCCCCATGGTCGTCCAGCCCGGGCGCCAGGTGGACGCGATGGTCAACGAGGTGGACATGTTCCAGCTTTTCGGCGAAATCGCCGGCATCGACGTCAAACGTGCCGTACCCCGACCGATCGATTCGTACCCGATGATGCCGTATCTCATCAATCCCAATCAGCCTGCTCTGCGGCCATATAACTTCACTCAGGGTGGCCTCAATCTTCAGAAAAATGGCGCCCACAATCCCCCGTGCGTGTTCAACGGCTCACCGTCACAGTGTTCACAAACGCCGGTGTCCCACAGCGTGTGCAATGACAATGGGGGCACTTGGTGGGGCCCTGGCGGGGATAACGGCACATACGGTGGCGGACTTGCCGAGTGCTGGCAGGTGAACCAGGCCATCTGGAAAAACGAGGGTGCCAACTATTCCATCAAGAAGGTCATCCAGAATCCACAGAAGGCCAAAGCCGTGCGTAACCAGCACTACAAGCTGGTGCGCAATCAGTGGTTCGACTATGACATCCAGACTGACGGACCCGTCCTGGTGAACTCAGTCGAGTTCTATCGGGTGAATGAGAATGAGCGGTTTCCGCTGCTCGACCGGGCTGAGTTGGATCTGCTTCCCCGTGGCCTTAACCACGAGGAGCAAATGAATTTTGATGCCTTGCAGAAGCAGATGAATGAGGTACTCGGGTCTGCGCCTCCCTGTCCGGGCGACGGCAATGGCGATGGCGTGGTGGACGGCCTGGATGTAGCCGACTACTACCAGATTGCCAACAACTGGGGATTGTCGAGCCATTACGATTTCAACATCGATGGCTTTACCAACAACGACGACCTGATGATCATCTTGAGCCACTTGGGCTCCTGTCCGCAGCAGCCGCCGACGGCGCCGCACTAGGGTGCAACACCCAAGTGGCCGTATCGGAAACTCGAGGATGGCCTTACACGTTATCTTGCGCCTCCCTAGATCAACAGCGGGCCTTCGTGCTACTGTGCCTCTAAGTACGACTGATGTACCGTTCCTGATATGTTTAGTCCGTGCAACCAGATCGAATACCCAACCTCATTCTGGGAACAGGGCCCACAGCAATTGCAGCGGCCTATGCGTTTCGGCGTCTTGGGGTGCCCTTTGAAGTCCTGGATGTTGCCTACGAGTTAGAGCCCGAACGCGAAGCGATGGTGCAAACTCTCTCGGCCACTGAACCCGCCGATTGGCCAAGCGAGTATGTCGAGAGTTTGTTTCCACCGCCAATAACATCGGCTGGAGGCGTGGAAAAGAGGTTATCGTTTGGCTCGGCTTTTCCCTATCAACAACCACAATGCATCTCCTGCCGTACTACAGACTGCACGATCGATCTGTCCCATGGTCTAGGCGGCTTCGGAAATGTTTGGGGCGCCGCCATGCTTCCTTACACCGACCATGACTTGTGTGATTGGCCCATCTCTTCCGTCGATCTAGCCGACTCGTTCCGAAACATATCGCGCTTTGTGCCTATAAGTGGGGAGTCAGACCAACTGAAGGAGTTTTTTCCTTTTTATCGCGAAAAGGTAACGTCGCTGATAAGGTCAGAACAAACACAGGTGTTGCTTGAGTTTCTAGCGCGACATGAGAACCAATTAAAAAGCAAAGGTATTATCTCTGGTCGTGCTCGTGTTGCCGTGGATTCCACTGGAGGACCTAACGGTTGCCGCTACTGCGGATATTGCCTCGACGGTTGTCCTTATGGCTCAATATTCAGCCCCCGCTTACTGTGGAAGAGCTTTGAGCGGGATGGCACGAAAATCCACAAGGGCTTCTATGCCATCGAGTTTGAAGAAGGCACCGATGGAGTAACCCTGTCAACGGTGAATATAAGAGACGGATCACAGAAACAATTTCAGGTAGGACGCCTCTTTGTTGGTATGGGTGCGATTGCTACAACCCGGCTTATAGCAAGATCCATAAAATTGCTCAATCAGTCCATTCGAATACAAGATAGTCAGTATTTTTTCTTTCCTTTGTTGTCCTATCGAAAGGCAAAAGACCTGGCCGCGCGTTTTACCTTGGCCGAAATATTTCTTCAGATACGCAGCCCACACATCAGCAATCACTATGTACATTTTCAGGTGTACGGGTTGAACGAAATATTTCGGCGAACGATACGGTCCCTACTACCTTCGTTCTTTCAGGTGAGCTCTGTTCTCGACGCCATGGAGGGCAGGTTTTATCTCATTCAGGGGTTTCTTCATTCGTCGGATTCAGCCCATTTGGAACTGACCGTTTCTGCATCCCAGCCGACTGCGGACGAGATATATGTCCGTGGGATTTCGAATCCGACTGCAGGCAACGTGGCCAAACGAGCCCAGGCGCATTTGCGCCGTAGCTTGGCGGGCTTCGGCATCATACCACCACTGAATCCTACACTGGTGCCTCCATGTAGGAGCTTTCATGCCGGGGGCAGTTTTCCGATGGGAAGCAAGGGTACCCTTTATCGCTCTGACCTGCTCGGCCGGCCGGCCGGGCTGAGCCGGACGCACCTTCTGGATGCAAGCACCTTTCCGAGCATTCCCGCTACAACCATTGCGTACACAGCCATGGCAAATTCGGATAGGGTGATTAATGAGACATTTAGAGCTGGCTATCTTCGGTCCTAACGTTTTCGGTCCTGATGGTCAGGAAAAGCGCGCTGATCCGCGAAATCAACGGGAACACGCCTGGCTGAACAGGTCTGCCGCAGGCATCCGTGCACCAACGCCGGGTTGCATTTATCCGAAGGTTAACCAGCTCCGGGGCGACCGGGTGCACTCACAAAAGTGTTGTGAACAACCGCGACACCTGTGATATGGTTTTCGTCTTGAACCGACAAAGGAAAGTCCGACTTGTATGCCGCCGTTGAGTGGCTTTGGGGCCGAGTTTCGTTCTGCTTGTTTTTGCATGCTATTCATTGGCGGGGTGCTAGCGTACCGTCGCCCAGTGCCTGCGGCACGTCCCACCTCTGCGCGCGCAATGCTGCACTTGCTGCGGCCACACCACTGGGTGAAGAACATCCTGGTGCTAGTGCCGCTGCTGCTCGCGCATCAATGGGGCCAACTCAGTGTGACCACGAAGGCCCTCCTGGCTGTGGTGTGCTTCTGCCTCACTGCGTCCGCCGGCTACATCATCAATGATCTGGTCGATATCGAAGCGGACCGAAATCATGTTTCGAAGAGACTGCGGCCCCTGGTATCCGGCGGTGTTAGTACCCGAGCTGCGATTGTGCTGGCGTGCGCCTTGATCTTCCTCGTGGTTGTCCTCCTGCCGCGGCTTTCCTACACTTTCAGAATCTGCTTGTTGGTTTACTTTTGCGTAACCCTGGTCTATTCCTTCTATCTTAAGAAGAAGGTATTGCTTGACATTTGCACGCTCGCCGGTCTCTATACGATTCGTGTTCTCGCCGGTGGAGCGGCAACCGGCATACCCATTTCAGAATGGACGCTGGCTTTCGCCATGTTCTGCTTCCTGGGGCTCGCCGCCGTCAAACGTTATACGGAATTGCGGGCACTTTCGCCCGAGGGAGAACTCCTGGGACGTGGATATGAGACCAGCGACCAGAGCACCGTGCACATTTTCGGCCTGAGCTCGATGATGATTTCCGTGCTCGTCCTGGCCCTCTATCTCCATACTCCGGAAGTCACCGCACTGTACCGGCATTCTGATGCGCTGTGGTTAATGTGCCCGGTGATGCTCTACTGGTTTGCAAGAATCTGGATCGTTGCGGGTCGTGGCCAGATGCATACCGACCCCATCCTGTTCGCCCTGCGCGATCGGGTGAGTCTGATGGTTGCCGCGATCATCATTGCTATCGGTTTGATATGTAAATGAGCCTCGCTGCGAAGTCCAGGCCAGGGCCTTGCCTAGCGGCGTCTGTACATCCACCACCATTCGTCCTCCGCAGCCTGATAGTATCGCTGATCGATTGACGTTTGATATGACCTGGCGAAACGGCTGTCGGTTGCCGGCCGTTTCGGCACCATTACAATGTCGGCGTCACCGAAGAGTTTTTCCGCGGCAGGCCTGTGCTCATCATCAATGTTCAATCCGTAAGTTGGCGCAGCAAATCCACCATGCGCCGGCTTCCGCTGCAATGCGTAGGGGAAGGGATTTGTCATATCCATAGACAGGATTGTTTCATCAGGGCGCGTGTTTCGTTCGAGTAGCGCTACTCCATCGTTCACATACCTAGTAAAGATCGTGCCATTACTACGCGGTTCTTCTCCGTCGTAAAGCAGCAGCGGTCTCAGGTTTGGGGAAGTGAAATGCGGTTCGTGGCCTGACGCCAGCCATTGTGCTTTTAGCCATGCTCCGCATGCCAGCCCGGTAACATCCGAACTCAGCTGCGGCAGGAACAACACAACGGCCAGGCACAGGGCACCAAAATACGCTGGCCGGCGAAGAGATGCCTGGCTCGCTGGCAAGGTCTGAAGATCGCGAACGAGCTCGTCAAATATCAGAATTGCAAAGACGGCACAGAGCGGGAAGCTGCCCGGCTGCGTATTTGAGGAAAGCAGGCCAATGTCGGCGCAAAAAACCAGGAGGCCAATGGCAGGCAGCCGTAAGCCTCGCCAGGATGTAATTCGATCGCCGAGAAGCATCGCGGTGATGAACATGAAAAGGACAAATGTCAGCAGCAATGAGGCATTGTCAAACACGATCCTGAACACACGCAAGCTGTGGAGTGCCGCACCCCGTGCGCCGGCGATCATTTGCAAATCTCCGAGCATGGCAGTCAAATTGAAACGCAGATAGGCGAGCATGGCGACCGAAACGAGACCGAATCCCCCGAACAAGCCGAGAATGCGCGCCCATGTAAAACGACTAAGCAAGCAGGAGATGAGCCCGATCAGAACAACCGCTACCAGGAAGAAGTTAGATTTCAGGAACAACGTCAAGCCGAGCGCTGCCCCACTCGAAAATCCATTGATCCAATCTCTTCGGTATGGGCTCTGCAAGTCCCGAACTCGTCCACAACATTCCACGAGTATCAAAATGACCAGCGCATACCCATAACGGTTGTAGGCCATGGCGTGGCTTGGCAGCAGTGGCGACCAACCGAGTGAGTGCGGGCTGGCAACCAGTGCAGCAAGGAATAAGCTCAGGAGAATGCGGGAAGCGTCCAGCAGGAGTTCGCTGGTCAAGAGGAAACACCAGACCCCGACGATCAGTGCAACAAACGCACTGGCATAACCTACCCCATTCGCCGAGTGACCGGACACGGTCAGGCCGAGTGCTTCCAGTAGCGGCCAAACCGGGCCCCATCCGCTTACAAAATCCAGATGCGGGCGTTGGCCGTTCAGTACGCGCCAGCCCAGCTCTAAAGGCACGAACGTATCATGGCCAAAAATTCTGGTGGGGACGGCGCCTATAAATAGGGTTACTCCGCAGATCAGCCCCAACCCTATGAAAAAGGAAATTGTCAGCCACAGGCGTGACTTCGAGTTCCGCCACAACCTCAAGAACTTGTCGAACAGAAACTCTGGCACGCAGACCTCGTGTTTCTTGGACCGCTCGGACAGTTGGACAAATTAAGGCAACTACTATAAACCCGCCGGATATCTCAAAGAATACGGAGGGCCGATTACCTGACGCCGCGGCACCTGGATATTCAACCCCGGGCATTTAGAAAATGTCCCGAGTCCCGAATCTTCGCAGTGGTTCATCTGGAGCCAGTAGTAGGAAAACAGATTTGCTGACTGGAGTGATGATTGGCGATAAATCCTATATTACAAGCAATGCCTAGGCTGCTTCCTGCGCGAACTGCCGAACCTCGTCCAGTTGCGCTTGGGCCCGCTGCAGGCTGCTGCCGACCACAGCCCGATCGACGAAGCGCCGCAGCCGCTCGTGTCCCTGTTTCCGGGAGTACGCATAGAGCCAGAGCATCGCCGCCAGCCCAACCACACCCACGGCGCTCCCGCCCCACACCACCGACGGCGCGTGCGCATAAAGGTTCACGCGAACCAGCGCCAGAAGCACCATGAGCAACGGAATCCAGAGGAACCACCAGGTCAAGCCCGCGACGATGCCGCCCACGATATAGGCGCGGCGGGCGCGCGCCAGTTTCCCCTGGATTTCCAGCACCGAACCGGCGTAGTCGATGTGGGATATCGCGCCCATCAGTATGGCAGCCAGAACAACGCACGCAATACCGTACACATGGACCACGACTCCCGCAACGATAACGGAGACGGCCGTCGGCCCGGTTCTCCACAATGACGCTGCCAGCAGCAAGAAACAGAGGCCGAAGAATAGCTGCAGGATCTGCCCTATAAACAGGGGGCGGAGGCTGGAGCGCACAGCCGTTAGCTTGCGATCGGTGTACATTGCGAGGCTGATGGCGCTCTCGCGCTTCATGTGCTGGTTCAGGGTCTCCCAGGTCATCTTCAATTCTTCGAGTTCCATATTGTCTTTCCTTTCGTCATCCATGCTGGTTTCTACAGGACTAGATCTCCGCGCGCATCTTTTGTTTCAGCCGGCTGATTTTGGTGGAGACGTTGGTTTGCGTGATGCCGAGAATCTCGGCGATCTCTCGCTGGCTTTTGTCCTCCAGGTAAAGCAACAGCAGAGCCCGGTCGAGCGGCGCCTGGCGCTCGATGAACACCTGCAAGCGTTGCAGGCGGTCCCGCATGGCGTCGTTGTTGGGGGCCGCGACGGTGTAGTGCACAGTTTCGTCCAGTGGCACTGACCGATCGCGATGTCGGACCGCCTTTCGCACAAAGCTGATCGCCACATTCAAAGCAACGCGATACATCCACGTGGTGAACGTCCGCGATGGATCGTAGCGAGGCCAAGCGCGCCATAGCTGTGCGGCTATCTCCTGGATCAGGTCGGCGCGATCGTCAGGATGCCAGCAGTAGGTATTGGCCACCTTGAAGACGATGGCCTGATGCGATTGCAGGAGGGTTTCAAACTGCTGCCGACGCTGTTCTTCCATGATGTCTTCAGTTTGCTCGAGGCGCATGGATGGAGACGATGCAGTCACTTTCAATTACCTTTCTGCACTATGATTCGCGGCGAGCAGCAGAATGTCACAAGCGTCCACGAGAATTTTTCATCTGGGATAAGAAATTGGCAAGCGCAATCCTGACGGAACTCGTGTCTTTCCAGCTTGTTGAGGAGGGCAGGCGGTGAGAGCTACCATTCGGACCCGATGCAGACCGCTCTTCTGGCTGCCTTCTTTCGCCAGCGGGAGACCGTGCTATTCAATTTTGGCTTGCCCTCTCTACGGTCCCGGGCGGCAGCCCATCAATGCGGGGACGGCATTCGTATTGGCACCCAACATGCACGGAGGCTACACGGGGAGCTTGTTGCACAGCTTCACGGGAAGTGACAGCTCTTCTCCCGAGGCCGGGTTGGTCCTCGATGCTGCGGGCAATCTCTACGGGACGACCAGATACGGCGGCACGAACCGCCGCGGAACGGTGTTCCAGATCACGCCGTAGCTCCAACGGGAAAAGCAGGGAAGACGTTAGTGGATGCAGGGTCCTTTCGAGGTGCCGAAGGTATTGTCGACCCATCTGTTCTGGCAGTCGCGGTTGCCGTCGAACAAGTCGTAGCCCAGGTTGTTCAACGCCGTATTGGAAATAATGTCTTTGTCAGTGGAGTCCTGTCCGGTCGCGATGCCGTATCGTCCATTGAACACGGCGGTGTTGTGCAAGAATTGAGCTCGTTCCCTGACTGCCGTAAAAATGCCGTCTTGACTGTTCCCACTTGCTAAATTGTCAGTAAGCTCGCCGGTAGCCACCATGTAGAACCCATCGACATTATTGGTGGCAATGTTGCCGTGCACCATTGCTCTCCCACCGGTGAAATAGAAGCCCACCTCGTTGCCGGTGGAGGTCACACCAGTAACTTCCACTCTCCCCGAAACCAGCAAGATACCGAAACCGGCTGTGTAGTTACGGATGATTCCCGGCCCCACGATACGAGCGTGTGCGCCCGACTGTACCTTGATGCCGGCGCGTCGCGCACTACTCGATCCGGTAATTTGGTGGCCGGCAAGATGTAATACGACGCCATCGGCATTGCCGCCAATAATGATCCCGTCGGCAGAGCAATTGGCTAGATCGTTCGCCAGCACATACTCACCGGGCGCCGTGATGAAGGTTAGACAATGGGTGATCTGGTTTTGTCCTTGCGCAGAAACCACAGTCAGTTGCAGTAAGAAAAGCAGGGCCGGAATGGCGAGCCGATGTGTTTTCATTCGAGTGGCGCATAGAGTCATATTTATCGCACTCCCTGTCGTGCTTCAGGATTGGTCATGGCGCTGTTTGGTTCTGCCGCTGATTTGGCGTCATAAAATATACACTGGATTGCGACTGTCTACCACCTTTTCTGCGCTGGCGGCGACGGGCTTATGGCCTCCTCCCGCGAATGAAATTAGAATTGCACATGGCTTCGTAATGCGGCTATTCTCTATCAGAACCGCCCATCCTCCATGCCGAAACTCTACACACCGCGTGAAGCGGCCCAAGTACTGGGAATCAGCTATGCTTCGCTGAAGCAGTGGATTTATCGAGGCAAATTGAAGAGCGTTCAGACGCTGGGCGGTCATCATCGGATACCCGAGGCGGAGATCGACCGCTTGTTGCCTCGCATCAAGGTCGCTGGCGCTCCACAGGGGCGGCGCCGGATGTTTCGGCGCATCAGTGGACGAAACCAGTTGATCGGACGAGTCATCGACATCAAGACCAGTGGCTTCCTCGCCCAGGTCACGCTCTCCATCGGAGAACAGCACATCACCGCCATCATCACCACCGATGCGGTGCGGGAATTGCGGCTTAAGAAGGGCCAGATCGCCGCGGCGCTGATTAAGTCGACTGAAGTGATGATCATCCTGCCAGACTAAATCGGTTTGAATTAACCGTTGCATTCGACTAAATCGACGGCATTGCTTGGCGATACCCTCCGAGAACCCCGCCCGCGGACTCAAACCGTTTCTGGTCCTGTCTGTATATGCCTTGACACGTATATGCTCCGTGGGGTATATCAAGAAAGTGGAATCTGTATTCGAAGTCATTGCGGAGCCGAACCGCCGGGCGATATTGGGCCTGCTGGTGTCGTCACAACAGTCGGTGGGAGAGATTGAGCGTCAGCTCCGTATGACGCAGCCGACCGCATCCAAGCACCTGCGCGTGCTGCGCGAGGCCGGTTTCGTGGAATCCACGGTGGACGCACAGCGCCGTCTCTACCGGCTGAAGCCAGAACGACTTGAGGAAGTGGATGCCTGGCTGGCTCCGTTCCGCCGGTTCTGGTCGGCCCACGTCGATGCTCTCGAACGCCACCTCGACCGCATGGATCAAGATCAAGCAACACGAACCAAAAGGAAGACAAGGAGAAAACGACGCGGCCCAAACCGCGAACGTAACAAAGGAGAAACGAAATGAAAATCAAACTGACCAGCGTGTACGTGGACGATCAGGACAAGGCCCTGCGCTTCTATACGGAGGTACTGGGCTTTGCCAAGAAGTCCGATTTCAGTCAGGGCCCATTTCGCTGGCTGACCGTGGCCTCGCCCGAAGAGTCGGACGGCACTGAGCTGCAGTTGGCGCCGAACAGCAACCCCGCGGCCAAAGCGTATCAGCAGGCGATTTTTCAACAAGGCCAGCCCGCGGCCATGTTCTTCACCGACGACGTGCAGGCCGATTACGAGCGTATGAAAGCCCGTGGCGCCGAGTTCAAGATGCCGCCCACCGACGTAACCGCCTCCAAGATCGCCATGCTGAACGATACCTGTGGCAACCTCATTCAGGTCACGCAGCTGAAGCGCTGGTAGGGCGGACGTGTCGAGTGTCTATGACTGTGTAGAGCGGCCCTTTAGGCCAGCGTCTAGGCCGGTTATTTTCCTGGTCGAGCTGGCTCCAGCCGGCGGCACGGTGTTGGTTGTTCGAGTTTTAAGCAGCCTCTGAAGCCAGAACTCAACGAAAGGAAGACCAGGACAGATGACCGATCGCGAGCAGTACGTGCCGGGTCCCGCCTGCGGGGCGCAGGTACGAAAGGACCGGGGACAAAACGGTAAAGAGAAGTGGACGCTCATTCTCGTCAGGGAACTGCGCCACTCGCCGGAAAAAGTCTGGCAGGCGCTTACCGACCCGGCCCATCTGCGCGAGTGGGCGCCCTTCGACGCCGATGGGAGCCTGGGTACGGCTGGAACCACGGTGAAGCTCACGTGGGTGGGAACGAGGCAGGCTACGGAAACAAACGTGACGCAAGCCGACACTCCCAACCTGCTTGAGTACGGCGACATTCGTTGGGAACTCGAAGCCGCTGGTGGTGGCACGCGTCTGACGTTGTGGCACAGCATCGATCGCCGCTTCATCTCGTGGGGCGCCGCGGGCTGGCACATCTGTTTCGACGTTCTCGATCGCCTGCTCAGCGGAACGCCTATCGGCCGCATGGTCGGCCGCATGGCTGGTGGCGAGGCCATGAAAGTCGACGCTTGGCAGCGATTGACCGCCGAGTACGCCAAGCAGTTCGGTGTTGAAGGGAGTAGTCAGTAGTCAGTTATCAGTAGCCAGTTAGCGATACTAACTACTGGCTACTGACTACTGACTACTGACGACTGCCCTGGAGGAGGTCCGATTGAACTGGAACAAATGGGTCCGGCAGACCCACCGCTGGCTGTCCATTGCCTTTACGGTGGCCGTCATCGTCAACGGCGTTACTGTGGTACGGGGAAAGTACAACAACAGGCTAGGCCTATCGGCAGTGGCCATACTCGCTCTGCTCCTGTTCACCGGTCTGTACTTGTTCGTGCTGCCGTATGCCACCAAGTGGGGCAGCGGGCGACGCACCGACTAAACGGGCGGCCGGACTGGCTCGGAGGCATGGGGCTGGGCGGCGGCCAATATCAGCCAGTGACCGATTGCGATTCAGCAACTCGGCGAATGCATGGAATGCCCGGCGTCGTAAGATATAACCCCTCATCGTGCAGCCCTCGCAGCCGCTCTTCTCACTTGCAGTTTGATACGCTTAGTTCCGACTCACACTATCTGGTCACGAAAGGAGCCAAATGTGGAAATACATCGGCGCATAGCTGTCATGTTGTGCCTGGGCCTGGGCTTACTGGCGCCGGGTCTCTGTGTCGCGCAGTCCTCCCCGAGTTCGGGACAAGAAAAAAGTCATGCAGAACCTGCAGTGCCGGGACTCCATGACTTCGATTTTTTAATGGGGCACTGGCGAGTCCATCATCGAAAGCTGAAGCATCGCCTCGTCAACAGTCACGAGTGGATCGAATTCGAAGGGACATTATTCAGCCAGCCACTGATGGGTGGCTACGCTAATGTCGATGACACCGTGTTCGAGGTTCCGGGCGGCACTTACCGCGGCGTAGCTCCCCGATCGTTCGACGCCAAGACGGGGCAGTGGTCGATCTGGTGGATGGACAGCAGGACGCCACTCAGGCCCATGGATCCGCCGGTGAGAGGCAGCTTCCACAATGGCGTAGGAATGTTCTATGCGAACGACGATACCGAAGACGGGAAACCAGTCCGCACACGGTTCATATGGTCCGAGATCACACCCACCTCATGTCACTGGGAGCAGGCAGAATCAACCGACGGTGGTAAAACGTGGGAAACCAATTGGATACAGGACCTCAAACGAGTGCAATAGCCCAGGCGCTAATGGAGAGAACGATGACAGACTTCTTGAGAGATGAACGTGGAGCGCCCAAGACAGTCGACCGGGCGACATTCCAAGCCGAACTGGACGCATTGCGGGTGCGAGAGAAGGCGCACACGCACGAGGGTGATGCAATTGCGGCCGCCCGCCGCCGGCTGCCAATGGTGGAAGTCGACCCGACCACGAAGCTGATTGGGCCGCATGGCCCGGTGACACTGCTCGATACGTTCGAGGGACGCCGGATGCTACTCGCCTACTACTTCATGTGGCACACCGGCCACCCTGCACCGGAGCAGTGCGAGGGGTGTACCTGGGATACATCGCAGGTCCGCGAGTTCTCCTATATTCATTCTCGCAACGTCACCTACGCTACATTTTGCCAAGGTCCGTACGACGAGAGCGCCCGGTATCGAGACTTCATGGGCTGGGAGATGCCTTGGTACTCGGCCCAGGACTCGCTCGACACCCTGCTGGCTCCGCCGAAACGGGCAGGCAGGATGCACCTGGTGTGCTACCTGCGACAAGGATCCAAAGTCTTCGAGACTTACTGGACGACAGCCCGCGGCGTCGAGGTGATGGACAACAACTATCACTTGCTCGACCTGACCGTCTTTGGGCGGCAGGAGGCATGGGAGGACTCGCCGACCGGCTGGCCGCAAGAGTGCACCTTCACGCGGACTCGCAGCGGGCCGCCAACCTGGGAACCAGAGTGGCCGGGCGGACGCCCGATTGCCCAGTGGCCTCGCCTGAAGGCCGGGTATTCGGACGACTTGGGAACCGGCCGGCGCTGACTTTGTTTCGTGCAGGAACATAGCGCAAGGACTACCCGAAGGTGGCGTTTGCGACGCACCGACTGAACGGGCAGCCGGCCCCGCCCTTTCGATCCAACCTCCGACTACCCACTAAGAATTCGGTGGGCCATCTGCCCTACTGCTTTCCCTTGCCGTTTGTGCCGTTATTATCCCCCGGAAACGTCACGCGCAAATTTGGACAAAAGGAAGTGATTGGATTGTCCGCACTGTCTGGATTTTCGAGTGCTCCTCTAACATGGGTAGCGATCTCCGACTTGAGTACTTCAAGTTTGGGAACAAGAGAGTAGATATCGGTGGTGTCGACTGGAACCGTTCTGAGGGGTTGTAAATCAAAAGGAATTTTGTCACATGCTCGGATGATCTGCACAGTCGGAAGGCCACACGCATGGCGGAGCGCCAGTTCGTAGAAGACATTTGGATTGTGATAAGAAAGGTCCGCGATCACGAGTTTGGACTTAATAACGTGTTCCACGATCTGCGCGCCAATCATACCTGGTTTTCCGATCTGACCGGCTCTGATGATCTTCAACCCCGTGTCGACCAGCGCCGGCTCCACAATGAAGTTCAAGAAAAGGTCGGAATGCTTTCGCTGGTCTGAATTTTCTTCGCCGATTGGACTTATGTAGAAGCATATTTTCGACCAGTCTGTGGTCTCAGCAGTTAGAGGAATTCCCGTAGTCCGAGTTCCGGCGCGAGCGGCAGGTGTATATGGCTCGGCTTGTACAACTTCACCCTCGGGCATCTCTTCCAAAAGGTGCTCCAAAGTGATCACTCGCTCAGCACCTGCGATGGTTCTCAGCAACCCAAGGAACTTCGCATTAACGATAAATGTGTCCACACACTCAGCAAGCTCTTCTTCTGGATAACCCGCTTCCCGAAGTATGTCTTGCATGACCGCTTGGGTGGGGAGCTTATTTCCGGCCACTTTGTCGTAGAGCAACTTGAATGGCGGGATGCCGCTAATGGCCAGAGCGAAACGTTCCTTTATGCGATCCTTGGAGCTTGCATCTGGATCGGTCGCGATTTTGCCCTGTGGCGTCAGTTCGAGGTGCTCGGCTTGATAGCCACCTAAAGTTAGCCCATATCGACTAGAGTTAATTACCATTTGGCGGCTTGGCCCAGAATCAGGTGCTTTCTTCAATTGATCGAAAATGGTGAGTCGTCGCATCCGGTTTCCACCCGCTGCGGACTGAAGCGTGTCTGCAATCAGGAGGGAATCCTCGAATGATGCGTTGGGAAAGCTCTTGCTCCTACTTTTGTGCGCCCTGACTTTTACTTTTCTCTTCCGTTTGGGAGACCTTTCCTTGGCAGAAACGGCCGAGGCGTTTACTTTTGTCTGACTCTCCGGTTGGAGGGAGTCGACAGTCGTCGTAGTTTTGGCGCTCCCATTAGCGGGGGGACGTTGGGATAGCGGCGCGGAGGAGTTCATTCAGCACCCTCTTCAATTGTGAGTAGAATCTACGCCTGTGGGGCGGTTGGCCCATCCTTTCGTGCGCATCTACTGCGCCTAATCGAACCTGGAGCTTTCAGTTGCCCGAGGGTTGCAGGTTACCCTGAGCGCAGTTAAATTAGGTGCGAGAGTTGGAGCTACAGATGAAAAAGTCCGTCCCGGTGGGAGCTGCCTCTGCCTCTGCATTGATCGACCAGAGGATCAAGGAACTTGGAGACTGGCGCGGGAAGATGCTCGCGAAGGTGCGCACAATCATACACGCGGCAGACCCTGAGATCGTCGAAGAGTGGAAGTGGATGGGGACTCCCGTCTTTTCCCACGGCGGCATCGTCTGCACGGGAGAGACGTACAAGAACGTCGTTAAGATGACATTTGCCAAGGGAGCTGCGTTGAAGGACCCTTCGGGTCTATTCAACTCCAGCCTGGAAGGGAATGTCAGGCGCGCCATCGACATCCACGAAGATGACAAGGTCAATGAAGCGGCCTTGAAGGACCTCATCCGCGCTGCAGTGGCACTCAACCTCCAGGACAAGTCCAAGCCGAAGTCCAAGAAAAAGCCCAAGCCGAAACCCCGGCGAGCGTAGGTTCCCACCCTTTCGCCGAAAGATGGCGAAAAGGATTGGGCACCCGCGCGGGCTGACTAGTGACAATTCTGTTGCCTGGCTGCGACGATCAGTGATATAAGTTTCCCGCGTCGGTGGGGCGTCTTCCTAAATAACTTTACTTGCCAGCGGTTACTTCCGACAGCGCATGCCGGGCCACTCTGCAATCATTTATCAGGAGAAAAGCATGAACCGCCGAATGATGCCGGTGTTTGCCGTTCTGTTTGCGCTGTGCGGGGTATGGCGGGCGCAAGCCGCAAGCGATGCGCCAGTAGCCCCTGCCAACAGCCCAGCCAAGGCCACAGGCGCCCCCGGCGGCGTGCCGCGGCCCAACATCCTGTTCATCATTCTCGACGATGTCGGCATCGATCAGATGCGAATTTTCGGTTATGGCGGCTTGCGTCCCAACTCGGCGCCGGTGACCCCGAATATCGATGTCATCGCGCGCGGCGGAGTACGCTTCCGCAATGTATGGTCGATGCCCGAGTGCTCGCCCAGCCGCGCGATCTTCTTCGAGGGACGCTATCCGCTGCGCACCAATATCTACAGTGCGATCCTTTCCACCGACGTTGCCAACTCGCAACTCTCTCCGTATGAGGTCACTACGCCCAACCTGCTGAGGACCGTGGGTTACGCCAGCGGACTGTTCGGCAAATTCCACCTGGGCGGCCCGACCCTGAATCCTTATGAGTACGGAACGCCGCACGCTGCCGGCTTCGATTACTTTGACGGCTTCCTGGAAGGTGCGCCGTACCCGCTTGACACAACCATCGGCGGGCAATTCTATGATGGGCGTTACTCGTGCGGATTCGTACCCGCCGCCGCGGATGGCGGGGCGGATACGGGCGCCTGCCACTTTGCCGACCAATCCTGCGTGGTGATCTCGAAGGACTCGCAGCACCCCACGCCGGGACGCAGTTGCCTCGAGCAGGGAGGACTGTTCGTCCCCAACAAGCAGTGCAATGCGCCGCCTCCGGTTCCGCTCAAGTTCACCATCGAGAACGGTTACTACGTCTGGCATCGCGTGGTCAACCAGCCTGATGGAACGGTCGTCCGCTACTCGCTGACCGACCCCAGCGCGCGGCATTACGTCAGCAACACGACCATTCAGTCGGCGGTGGACTGGATCAACACCGAGAACTCGCAACACCAGCCCTGGATGGCCACAATTTCCTTCGCCAACATCCACACTCCATATCAGCAACCGCCGAACGTCTTGCTGCCGCATACGGAGATTGAGGGAAGCGGCCTCAGCTGTGCCAACCAGGACAACGAGATGGATCTGCGGATCATCAGCAACCAGATGCTGGAGGCCGCCGATACGCACATCGGGCAGCTCCTGGTGCAAACCGGACTGGCGAGTTATAACTCCGACGGCTCGCTGAACTACCACCCCGAGCAGACAAACACGATGGTGGTTATCATCGGCGACAACGGCACCTATGCCGTCAGCGTGAAGTTGCCCTTTGATCCCAACCTTTCCAAGGGCACGGTTTATCAGACCGGCGTGTGGGTACCGCTGATCGTCGCCGGGCCGCTGGTGAACGCACCGGACCGACAGGTGACGTCGATGGTCAACATTGCCGACCTGTTCCAGATGTGGGGAGAGTTCGCGGGCATCGATGTTCACCAGGCCGATCCGCACACCATTGACTCGATGCCGGTGCTGCCCTACCTGACCAATCCTCAGCAGGGCGACATACGTCAGACCAACTTCACCCAAACCCAGAGCAACATTCACCTGAACAACCAGGCGCCGCCGCCGTGTGTCATCACCGCAACTTCGCCTGCGACGTGCGTGCAGATCTTTCCGCAGAAGAAGCTCTGCGAATATGAAGGCGGTACCTGGTACGGTCCGGGAGCGCCGACGGAATACCCCGACTGTTGCGCGGTGCGTGCAGCGCACCTCCCACAATTTCCGGACCTGACGCTGTTGCCCGACAAAGAGGCCGCCACCCGCAACAACGACTATAAGCTGGTTCGGCTGGAATCGCCCAACTGCGCTGGCGACCCCATGCATCCGGATACGACGTTCAATGAGTTTTACCGCATCAACGAGCTGCCGTTGGTCCCGCGCATTGATTTTCCGCAGCTGGCCTTATGTGCGGATGACAGTCCATCGGTCTCGCATGCCTGCCCGAACCCCCTGACGCCGGACCAGCTCAGCAACTACAACGCGCTAACCATGTCGATGAACGACATCCTGGCGTCGCAACCAGCCTGCCCCGGCGACGGCAACGAAGACTTGCTGGTGAACGACACCGACCTCAGCAACTGGCAGTTCTTCAGCATGTTCAACGGAGGCGGCTCGAGCTGGTACGACTTCAACTTCGACGGGATGACCGACGAGGCGGACGAGATGGTGATCGAGACGTATTTGGGGACGAATTGCCAGGAGCACAAGCGAGCCCGGCAGGGAGCACCGGCGCAACGGCCTTGAAATCCAGGGGGCGGGGTCAAAATCCTCGCTCCGACCCATTCCTTCCGATCGGCGTAGGGCTTGCTTCGCGTAAGAATTAACTTGCCAAATTACAAAACCGTATTACTATCCCTGTCACCGGAATTCTGAGTCCGGTCGAGCTGGGCGCGCCTTAGGGTCCGCCTCTTGCCTTCACTTCCAACCAACCTATCGGAGGCGATACGATCATGAGCCTTGCACCCATCTCTATGGCTCCCATGCTATCAACCTTTTTCTTCTTGACGATTTCCAGCCTGGCGCTGATCGCGATATTGCTGGCGGGTCAAAAGCTATGGAAACGGCGCGCGAGTTTTGTCGTCGCCAGCAGTGTAATGGTAGTTGTTGTTCTTCTTCTGGGGCTCCCTGCCGCCCACGCCACCGACCGGGTCATCATCAATGGCACCGGCTGCCAGGTCACGGAAGAGGATGCCATCGGCATTCAACTGCACCACGATCTTTATCTGCGCATCGACTACCCCGACACGCATTGGCGCTTCGGCTTGCGCAACATGGGTCTGAAGGGCACCCAGGTGCTCGATGTTTCCATCCAGGGGGCGCAGTACACCTCGCGGCAATACATCATCAAGCGCGCGGGCATGGCGGAGATGTTTGTTCCCTACGACGATCGCAGTGAGACCTATTACGACATGTCGTTCGGCAATAACCGGATGGACCAGATGGATCCTGGGGACCTGCCGGCGACCAACGGCGCGCTCGTAAACTTTAGAAACCAGCAGGGCACTATCTACATCCGCGACGCCGTGCCCAAAGTCGCGGTCGAATGCCGCGACGAGGGAATCGCATGGTTGTGCAAGGAATCTGGCAGCCGTGTGCGGAGGCGCGTCCAGGAGGTTGTGGTAACGTCGGTTTTCGACGCCTTCAACTACGATTACATCATCGAGTACACCTTCCACGAAGACGGTCGTATTACCTTCCGCAGTGGCGCTACCGGTTTCAACCTTCCCGGCGCTACCTCGAAGCCGCATGTGCACAACGGATTTTGGCGGGTGAGTACCAAGCTCATGGGACGCGATGACAATGAAGCGGTACAGTTCGTTCACGTCGAGGATGCGAACGGCTATATCGCTACCGATTCCTTGCAGCCGATTCCCAACGAAGAGACCGCGGATTGGAATCCGCTGGAATTCAGCAGTCTGCTGGTGCAGAGTCAGACGCAAACCAACGACTACGGGCATCTGGTGGGCTACCAATTTTACCCTTACAATCGCCAGGGTACGGGCCACTTCCAGGAAACGTTTGCCCAGCACGACCAGGATCTCACCAACGATAACCCGGGCGAAGATGGTACCGGCTCCGGCATCAACGATTGGCTTTACAACTGGATCAATCCCAGTAGCTACCTGGGGTCGTATCTGAACGGCCAGCCGATAGGCGGGACAGGCGACGGTATCGTGCTGTGGTATGTCGGCTCGGCGCACCATGAACCTACCGACGCCGACAACCAGATGGGCAGCGGTGACCGAACCGGCATCACCCTGGTCCACTGGAGTGGCTTCGAAATGGTGCCGCACAACTTTTTCGACTACAACCCGCTGGGCGGTCCGCCGCGATGCGGGACGGCCGAAGATCTTAATGATGTGAAGCTCCTGGGTATGCACCAACACTAGCCGGGAATTCGCTTCTGAGCTTCACCTGGGTCTCCCATCCTTTCGCCGGCTTTTGGCGAAAGGGTGGGCGCGCCACGCTCGTCCTGCCGAAATCACTACCCTCCTTTCCCTGAGAGCGGTTGGCGCTCGCCCAGCTTCCAGCAGTTAGTTCTTTACCGTGAACCGGAGTAATCGCGCGCGGTTTCGTTGGGTCGCGATTACAGACGCATGAATTCCTCACCGGCACCAATCCGCTTCCGAGGGTCGCCGCGTACTTGAGTTCGTAGACGGAGCCGGTCGTACCTGCTGAGGCGCGGCGCCGCTTCTCAGCAGGGAAGCCCACGATGGGCGACGTCCACCAATCCCATTCTCGAGGAAATTCAACATGCGAGTGAAAACAATGGTGGCCTTCGCCATGGCGCTACTGCTGCTGGTCCCCGGCAGCGTGTTCGCGTCCAGCCATCGCGAGGCGCCGATAACCGCTTTGGACCACTCTGCCGACGTGACCGACTGGTACGCGTTCGTCAGCTATGACCACCCGGACCGGGTGACGATGATTCTCAACGTCGACCCTTTTCTCGAACCCTCCAACGGACCCAACTACTTTCCCTTCGATCCCAACGTGCTTTACACCATGAAGATTGACAACAACCGCGACGGAGTTGAAGACATCACCTTCGAATTCCGTTTCACTACCGAAATACGCCTGCCCAATGTATTTACAGGATTTGTCGGTGGCATCGCGGGTATTCCACCCATCACTGCCCTGGACGGGCCCGGTTCCGATGGTCTCAGCCTGCGGCAGCACTACACCGTGACCATGGTGAAGAACGGCGTTCGCACTGACCTGACCGGAGGACGGACCTTGTTCGCCCTGCCGTCCAACGTTGGCCCGCGCACCATGCCTGACTACAACTCCCTGTTCCAGCAGGGAATCAACGACCTTGGCAACGGGGTACGAGTGTTCGCCGGAACCGTTGACGATCCCTTCTACATCGACCTGGGCGCTGCTTTTGATTCGCTGAACTTCCGTATGGGAGTCGGCGGAGTCATGAGTGAGCAGGAAGATAACGACGACACTCACAACTACGCTTCCGACGCGGTCGCCGGCTTCAACGTGAACTCGATTGTGCTGGAAGTTCCAATAACCATGCTGACCGAGGACGGCCAGACTCATCCGGCAAGCGACAAGCGGGCGGTCATCGGGACTTACGGCGCTACCTCCCGCCAGAAACTGTCGGTGCGTCGTGGCGCCAATGCATTGCCCTTTGTCCAAGTCCAGCGAGAGGGGAACCCGCTTATTAATGAGCTGATCATTGGGACCGGCTTCAAGGACACGTTCAGCATCAGCGATCCCTCCAGTGACGCGCAATTTGCCAACTTCGTTCTGGATCCGCTTCTGGCGCAGATTTTCGCGTCGATTGGCATTCCAGTGCCGCCGCCTCCTCGCAATGACCTGCTGCTGCTGGTGCAGTATGAACCTCCCATCTGCCCGGGTTGCGGGGCGGGTGATGCAGGTCCGGTGGCGGATTTGTTGCGGTTGAACACCGGCATTCCCCCGACTCAGGTTGGCCAGCAGAAGCGTCTGGGCTTCCTGGTTGGCGATAACGCGGGATTCCCCAACGGACGCCGCCTGATTGACGACGCAGTGGACATTGCGTCGCGCGCTGTCGGCGGCATCCTGGTGGACCCCGTGCAATACGGGACCCGCATCGGCGATGGCGTCAACATCAATGATGTGGGTTATGGCGCCACGTTCCCGTATGTGATGCCAGCTCACAGCGGACGTGACAGCCACCACGTTGGGCCGGGCCAGGTAGGTTGCAGCGGCCAGCCCGGTGGTATCTGCCCGGTGAACTAACTCTGCTTCGTGGCCGCCCTCCGCGGTGAGATGGCGGCCACGGATTTTACTCGAAAGGTGAGGAGTGTCATGAAGAAACTTGCAGCCCTGGTATTGCTAATCGTCAGCGCGGTTACGGCCTTTGCCCAGACCAGCGCAAATCCTGAACCCAAGCTTTCTCCGGCTGAGCAAAGTATGGCGGCCGCGAGGAAGATGATTGACAAGAACCCGAAGAACTACGAAGCCTACAATGCCCTGGCGCTGGCGCTTTCGCGCCGGGCCCGGGAAACCTCCGACGTCAGCTTCTACGCCAAGGCAGAGGCAGCTTTGCAGAAGTCTTTCGAGATTTCTCCGGGTAACTTCGACGGAGAGCGCATTCACGTGTGGCTGCTGCTGGGCAAGCACGAGTTTGCGCAGGCCCTGCCTGAAGCTGCCAAATTGAACAAGAAAATGCCCGACGACGTGATGACCTATGGCTTCCTGACGGACGCCAACGTCGAACTCGGCAACTACAAAGACGCGGAGACGGCGTGCCAGCGAATGCTGGACCTGCGCACCGGCAATCTGCCGGGAATAACCCGCGCCGCCTATCTGCGCGAACTGTTCGGCGACATCGAAGGCTCGCTCGAGCTGATGAACATGGCATTCCAGTCAACTCCGCCGACGCAAGCCGAAGATGGCGCGTGGATCCTGACGCAGATGGCGCACTTGAATCTGACCATCGGAAATCTTGACCAGTCGGAGAAACAACTTGCTCAGGCGTTGGTCATGTTTCCCGGCTATCACTACGCGCTCGGCAATCTGGCCAAAGTGAGAATCCAGCAGAAACGCTATGGCGAAGCCGTCGAGTTGCTGCAACAGCGCTATCAGGCAGCGCCCCATGCCGAAAATCTCTACGACCTGGCCGAAGCCCTGCAACTCGCCGGTCGTACCAGCGAGGCGACGAGAGCATTCGCAGAGTTCGAACAGAAATCGCTGCTCGAGACCGGCCGGGCCGACAACTCGAACCACGAGCTCATCTTCTACTACGCCGATCATGCTAACCAGCCGGCCAAGGCCATCGAAGTGGCGAAGTGCGAGATCGCCCGCCGCCATGATGTCTTCACCCTCGATTCGTATGCCTGGGCCCTCTACGTGAATGGACAGTACAGTGAGGCACGCAAACAGATCGAGGCCGCGCTCGCCGTGGGCATTCGCAACGCAAAAATGTTTCGCCATGCCGGTGAAATCTCGTTGAAAGCCGGAGACAAACCAGCCGCGGAACGTTACCTGAAACAAGCTGCCGAACTGGATCGTCACGGTTCAGATCAGGCCCAGACTACCGTGGCCGGCCTCACGCCGGCTTCGACGCAGCAGTAGGAGCTGATGTGCGGCAATTTCTTCACAGTTTGGTGCTGGTGCTCCTGTTGGCCGGCTTGGTGCGCGGGGAGGACTCGGGCCTGGGCCAGCCAGCAGCCACCACATCGACTTCGGCGAACCTAGTGCTCCGCCAGACCAACTTGTCCGGCCAAGTGGTAAATGGGGATGGAGCTGCCGTTGCGGGCGCAACCGTGCGAGCTGGCGAAGCGCAAGCGACTTCAGATCCTGAGGGAAGTTTCCATTTGTCTCTGCCCCCTGGCGAATACCAGCTGCAGGTCTTAGCCGAGGGCTATGCTTCCATGACGCTGCCGCTGTCACTCAACTCCGACACAGAACTGAAACTCCAGCTTGGTGCAGCTTCCAGCGCTAATGTAGTTGCCAGGGCCGATGAGCTGGCCAGCGATCCTTCGGCACGAATCTACGACACCGGCCAGTTGCTGGCGGCGCATCCCGGCTTGCCCGGCGTGCCGGTTTCGGTGCCGGGATTTCCATCCGAAACTGCATCCGGCGGAGTGAAAGCGCCGCAATACTTTGCGCCCGGAGTTGCGGGAGATCACGGTGAGCCGATCGCGCAGTACTTTCGGATCGGTGATTTTCTCTTCCCGAATAATCTGCCTGCCAATGCGCATGGCAACGGCTACGCCGATCCAAATTTGCTGATTCCAGCAGCTATCGGCAGTGTCGAGACCGATGCCGGCGCCTTCGATGTGCGCCACGGAAACAACGCAGTGAACCTTGCAATGGCTTATGGACTCCGACCGAGGCTTGAGCCGTTTCTGGCACTTGCTGGAGACATGCACGACTACGATCTGGTCACGGGCTGGAGCCCTTCCAATCCTCAAGCCGGCGCATGGGTGGGACTCGAAGTCGCGCGCGGAGACGGGTTCCTCGCCCTGCCGGAAAACCGCAGGCAATACAAGCTCAACGCGCAGAGATCATTCACTCTGGGCCATCATCAGCTCACCTTGTTCGGGGCCGGCTATTACGGTTATTCCCGCATACCAAGCCTGGCGCCGATCGCGGTGCGCTTACCGCGAGATACGATCGACCCCCGGCAATTGGACCGGACCTCGACGGCGATGTTCGTAGCCACCGACACCTGGCAGATTTCAGACAAGCGGCAGCTGCAATTCTCTGGGTTCTTCCGTACTTATAGCCTGAGTCTGCAATCGAATTTCGGCGACGGTCTCATTCGCCAGTCGGAATCTCGCACGGTCGCCGGCGGGAACGCTTTCTACACACAACGTATTAGCAGCAGGATGTGGTTCAGTGCCGGCGTCGACCTGCGGCAAGATGCACCGCGTAATGCTGAACTGGCTCGGGCCGATTCCAATGGGACCTTCCAACCGGTGACCTTGAACAACTTCACTATCGGCGATATTGCGCCGTATGTGTCCATTAACGGCACGCTTTCGTCGTTCCTCACCTACAGTCTAGGCGTGCGAAGAGATCAGATTCTCTTCAACAACACCGACCGGCTCACGCCAGGAAATTCCTATCACGAAAACTCCGGAGTCACTTCCCCGCGAGGCTCGGTTGCGTTTCATTTCCCGGGCAAGCCGAGCCTGCCCGTTCTGGCCTTCAGTTATGGTGAGGCATTTCATACCAACGACCCGCGAATCGGCCTGGGGATGGGCGCTGGCACTCCGCTGGCAACCGCGCGAGCCTATCAGTTGGCGGCCACCGAAGTTGTCGCACGCACCCAGCTACGGTTGGTGTTGAGCCGCGTGAGCAATTCGCAAGAGTTGGCCAGGATCGATCCCGATACCGGGCTGCAGCAAAACGTGGGACCCTCGCTGGTGCGTTCCGTGATGGTCTCAGCGCAGCGCCAGTTTTCCTTTGGTTCGATGCAGGCCACGTTCGCCCGTGCGACAGCTACAGACCGCCTTACCGGGGAAGATGTGCCCGAGGCGCCGCGGTTGATCTGGGATGTTTCCGGCACCCTGCTCCGTTTGCCATGGGGAATGCGGGCCTCAAGCGAACTGGAGTACGTCGGCGCCAAGCCATTGGGCGACGGATTTATCGCCGTCCCCGTTCGTGAGATTCGTGGGGCCTTGACTCGCAGCTTCGGTGACGGCCTCTTTGATGCAGGTCTTAATTTTCTGTGGGCCAGTGGCTATACGGGACAAACGCTGGAAACCTTGCAACTACCTGGCGAAGCAGCTCCCGCGGAACAGATTGTCGGCGTGCGACGGGCGTCCTACGCGGGAGTGAGTTTTACTTACCATTTCCGGCGCGAACCCCGTTAGCATCCTTATCCTCTGTAGGAGCTTACTCTTACTTCGTCGCGACGGCCGCGACCAGCGAGTGGAATATCTTCGCGCCGTCGGTCATGCCGAGTTCGGGTTCGCTGGCGCGTTCCGGATGCGGCATCATGCCCAGCACGTTGCGGCCTTCATTGCAGATGCCGGCAATGTTTTCCAACGATCCGTTGGGATTCGCTTCAGCGGTAACCTCGCCGGTCGGAGTTGTGTAGCGGAAGATGATGCGGTCCTGCAGCGTCAATGCGACCAACGTCGGCTCATCGCAGAAGTAGTTGCCTTCCATGTGGCCAATCGGAATCTCCAGGACCTCACCCTTGGTCAACTGGTGTGTGTAGGGCGTGTTCGTGCTCTCTACACGAATGTGTACCGGCTTGCAGACATACTTCAATCCAGCATTGCGCAGCAGCGCTCCGGGCAACAATCCAGCTTCACACAAAATCTGAAATCCGTTACAGATGCCCAGCACCAGCCCGCCGTCGGCAGCGAATTTGCGCACCGACTCCATGACCGGCGAAAACTTGGCGATAGCGCCGGTGCGAAGGTAGTCTCCGTAGGCGAATCCACCGGGCACGATGATGGCGTCGCAACCTTGCAGGTCAGCCGAGTCGTGCCAAAGGAAGGTCACCGGCTGCCTGGCCACTTCCGCAACGGCCCAGTACGCATCGTGGTCGCAATTGGAGCCGGGGAAGATGATCACGCCGAATTTCATCGCGGCAAACGCTCCGTGCAAGGGATAAAATTGAGTGTAGCATGGGTTTGAGACCGCCCCATTGGGCGAGCATCCAACCAGTAATGCAAGTTTCCCGGCACATCAACAGCACCGGAGGGGCGCTGCGCCGGTGGTTCGTCGCGCAGTGCTATGACTCGGCTGCGGTGGGCGCGCTGTGGTGGGTTGGACTCGATTACCTGCACATTCCGTGGGCGCCCTTCTGGGCAATTCTCGCGGCTGGCCTGCAATTCATTCCGCATTTCGGGCCGGTGATGGCCGTCATGGGACCGGCGTTGGTAGCGTTGTTTGCTGTCGGCTTCGAGCCGTTTCTGTACGTCCTTATTCTTTACGGGATCATTATTGTGATTGACGGTCTGGTCTTGCAGCCAGTAATCATGCGACGCACCGCCCGCGTGCCGATCTGGGCGTCGTTGATTGTTCCTATCGTGCTCAGCTTTCTATTTGGCTTCTGGGGATTGCTGCTGGCTGCTCCTCTGCTGGCGGTCATCTTCGCTTACCGGGTGCACTGGAAGCGCGCGGAACCACAACTCCCCCGGCAAACGCCTCCCGGACAGCCAATAACCGGCGGGCGGCTGATCTCTCCCGGAACCGCTTACGGAAACGCGCCTTCTGATGTGTCGCAGTAGAGCGCCATCCGCTAAACTACCGCTATGCGCTGGGATGGATCAACATCCAGATGCCCAGAACCAGAATGATGGCGGAGACCATCAGCCGGAAAATATTCTCCGGAATGCGGCCTAACAGCCATTTTCCAGAGACCGTGCCGATGACTACTCCTATCGTGGCCACGGCCGCCATCTGCCATTGCGAGACGATCTGATGAAATTGCAATACGGCATAAACCGGCATGCGGAACAGATCGACGAGCAGGGCAATCGCGGTCGCGGTTGCAACAAATGCGTCGCGCCGCAGGTTGAATCCAAGCAGTGCCGCCGAGCGGATTCCGCCCTGGTTGCCTACCAACCCGCCAAACACCCCCGATAACCCTCCGGCTGACCATGCTGCGCCCTTACCGAAACGCATGCGTTTAGCCATGCCCGTGATCCCCATCAATCCCGCGAAGACCAGCAGGACACCCAGCACGTAGCCGAGGATTGCGCTGCGCAACCAGATGTGAAGAAGCGCGCCCACCAGGCCACCAGCCGCGCTGGCTGCGCCGAAGGTCCACAAGACGCGCCGGTCTACGTGCTGGCGAATAACTGCAAAGCGCAGCGCCGTTCCAATGAAGTGCGGTATGGAAACCACTGCCACCGCGAGCTTTGTACCGATCCACGAGGCCAGCAGCGGAGTCAGAATGCTGCCAATTCCAAAGCCGGAGATGGAGGCTATGGCTCCCGCCAGTACGCCGGCGCACGCAACTAGAAACGAGTGCTCCATGAAGAGGTAAGTCCGCTGGTCAGTGTATCCCGGAAATCGGTAGCATTTGTGCCCGATTTTCCACAGCTTGCCCTACATACAGGCGTTGCCCGCAACGATAAAATAGAAACTGCACCGCGGAGAATCCTGGTTCCGAATGCCTCAATCGCAGTTTGTACATCTTCATCTTCACACCGACTACTCGATGCTGGACGGCGCTTGTAACATCGAGCGCCTGGTCAAGCGTGTCAAAGAACTCGACATGCCCGCCGTTGCCATGACCGACCACGGCAACATCTTTGGCGCCGTAGCATTCGTCAATGCCGCCAAGGAAGCAGGTGTGAAGCCAATCCTGGGCTGCGAGCTTTACATCTGCAAGAAGGAAGACCATCGCGCCGACAAGGAAGGCGACAGTTACAACCACCTCATCGTTCTGGCTGAGAATGAAGAGGGCTATCGCAACCTGGTCAAGATTGTCTCTGAGGCGTCGCTGCACGGCTTCTACTACAAGCCCCGCGTAAGCAAGAAATTTCTGGCCGAACACTCCCGTGGCCTGATCGGTTTGTCCGCGTGCCTTAAGGGCGAAGTGGCCGAGCGCCTGACGGAAGGGAAGTACGACGCAGCCCGCGAAGCTGCGGTCACGTTTAGCGACATTTTCGGCAAAGGCAATTTCTATCTCGAAATTCAAGACCAGGGACTGCCGGATGAAGCCCGCATACAGGCGGACCTGCTGAAGCTGGAGAGGGAACTCGCCATCCCTCTGGTCGGCACCAACGACAGCCATTATCTCTGTGAGGACGATTCCCACGCACAGGACGTCATGCTCTGCATCCAGATGGGCAAAACCATCAACGACACCAACCGCCTGAAGTTCAGCGGCAACCAGTTTTATGTGAAGAGTGCGGTCGAGATGCAGAAGGTGTTCTCCGGATACGAGCATGTGCTGGCGCGGACCCTGGAGATTGCAGAGCGCTGCAACGTGCGGCTGGAAAAAGTGCACGATCCGTTCCCCAAATTTGAAGTGCCGGCGGGCTACTCTCTTGCCGATTACTTTGAGCACATCACCCGGCAGGGCTTCGCCACCCGGCTCAATATTCTGCGTGAACTTCAGGCCGCAGGCAGGTTGAAGCATTCGCTCGACGAATACGAGCAGCGCCTGTCGCGCGAGATCGGCATGATCCGGCAGATGCAATTCGCCGGCTACTTCCTTATCGTCTGGGATTTCATTCGCTACGCCAAAGAGCACAGCATCCCGGTCGGTCCCGGTCGCGGATCGGCCGCAGGTTCGATGGTGGCCTACGCTCTTGGCATCACCGACATTGATCCCCTGCAGAACGAGTTGCTGTTCGAGCGCTTTCTGAATCCTGAACGCATCAGCCTGCCAGATATCGACATTGACTTCTGCATGAACCGCCGCGCCGAGGTGATTGACTATGTCACCCAGAAGTACGGACGCGACCAGGTGGCGCAGATCATCACCTTCGGGACCATGGCGGCCAAGGCGGCGATCAAAGATTCCGGCCGTGCCATGGACATTCCCTACGCGGAGGTCGATCGCATAGGGAAGATGATTCCCACCACGCTGAACATCACCATCGACCAGGCGTTGAAAGACTCGCCGCCACTGGCCGCCGCCTACCAGAACGAGCCGCAAACCAAGGAACTGATTGACACGGCCAAACGCCTGGAAGGTCTGGTGCGCAATGCAGGAGTGCACGCCGCCGGAGTGGTAATTTCGCCAATCCCCCTCACCGATCTGGTCCCACTTCATCGCACCAAGAACGACGAAATCGTTACCGCGTATGACATGAAGGCGGTTGAAAAGCTGGGCCTGCTGAAGATGGATTTTCTCGGGCTCACCACGCTCACCATCATTGACGACGCGCTGCGCCTGATTGAACAAACGCGCGGCGAGCGACTGGACCTGCAAAAGCTGGCGTTGGACGACAAACAAACTTACGAGAGGGTCTTTCACACTGGATTGACCTCGGGCGTCTTTCAGTTTGAATCCCATGGCATGCGCGACGTTCTGCGCCGCTACAAGCCGACGTGCGTCGAAGACCTGACCGCCTTGAACTCGCTGTATCGTCCGGGACCGATTCAGGGCGGCATGATCGAAGACTTCGTCGAGCGCAAGTGGGGACGCAAGAGAGTCGAGTTTGATCTGCCGGAGCTGGAACCGCTGCTGAAGGAAACTTTCGGCGTCATCGTTTACCAGGAGCAGGTAATGCAGATCGCCAATCGCCTGGCCGGCTATTCACTGGGTGAGGCCGACCTGCTACGCCGCGCCATGGGCAAGAAAGATCCCGAAGCGATGGCGAAACAGCGCGAGCGCTTTGTGCGAGGCGCTACCGAGCGCGGCTTCCCGGCCAGGAAAATCGAGAAGCTCTTCGACTTGATGGAGCAATTCGCCGGATACGGCTTCAACAAGTCACACTCTGCGGCCTACGCGCTGCTCGCCTACCAGACCGCATTTCTCAAGACGCACTATCCGGTTGAGTTCATGGCGGCGCTGCTGACGTTGGTTTCCGGCAGCACCGACGACGTGGTGAAGTACATCAACGAGTGCCGCGAAATGGGAATCGCGGTTGAGCCACCCGACGTCAACGTCAGCGACGCATATTTCACGCCGCATGGCGAAGCCATTCGCTTCGGTCTGGCGGCGGTCAAGAACGTTGGTCACAACGCCATCGACTCCATAGTCGCGGCGCGCAAAAAGGAAGGCGAGTTCAAGTCCATTTTTGAGTTCTGCGAAAAGGTCGATCTGCACCTGCTAAACAAGCGGGTGCTCGAATCGCTGATCAAGAGTGGCGCGATGGATCCGCTCGGGCGTCGCGCGCAGTTGATGGCTGTGATTGACGGCGCCATGGACCACGCTCAGAAGACCCAGAAAGATGCGGCCCTTGGACAGCACGGCTTGTTCGGCGTCTTCCAGCAAGACGATGCACCACAAGCCGAAAAGCCCCTGCCCAATACTCCAGACTGGGATGAACATCAGCGTTTGGGCCATGAAAAGGAAATCCTGGGCTTCTTCATTACCGGTCATCCGCTGGAGAAGTACCGGGAAAAATTGCTCGACTTTAATGCTCTGTCGACCACCGAGGTTGCAGAATTGAAATCCTCCACCGGCAGGGATGAAGTTTTGATCGGTGGCATTCTCAAGAACATTCGCGTCGCCAAGTCGAAGAAGGGTGACCTGTACGCGCAAGGGCAGCTCGAAGACATGAATGGGTCGGTCGACATCCTTTGTTTTGCCGATGCCTACAAGCGGCTTGCAGACAAGTTGAAACTCACGGTCCCGATACTGGCAAAGGGCGGAGTGCGAGTTGAAGAGGGAAGCAATTCCAAGCTCATGATTGGCGACATCACTCCATTAGAGCAGGCCCAGCCCAAGCTGCCGCAACATTTGCGCATCAAGATACCGGTCGAAGACGTGTCGCCGGCGGCCATCGACCAACTGCATGCGCTTTGCCAGGAGCGCCGGGGCGCCGCCCGGGTGCTGTTCGATCTGGAACGCAAAGGTGACTTCACCGTGGTCATGGAGGCGGAAGGCTATAATGTTCTGCCAGACCGGTCCTTCATTCATCGTGTGGAAGAACTCTGCGGCCGCGGCAGCGTTCGAGTTGTCGATTAAGTGCCATGATGCCGGATCCAACGCATCCTGCTAGTGCTGAGGAACGCGAAACCGAGCTGTCGCTCCCTCGCTCTGGAATTCTGTCAGCCGTCGATTACTGGATCTACGCGGTAGAAACCGTATATCGCGCGTCGCAGGCAAGAAAAGACATTGACATGGAAGCTGTTTCGAAAGCACAAGACGAGCTGGAACGCATCGAAAAACAGATTGAGCAACTAGAGAGCGCGGCCGGCGACAATCAGGAGGCCCGCCGCCAGTTGCACGAGATGCACGGCCGGGTGGACGCTCTGCGCCGTCAAATGGCAGGCCAGCTTACGCCCTGGGAGCGCACCGAGTTGGCGCGCCACCCCATGCGCCCGTATCCGCTGGATTACATCGAGCGCATCTTTTCCGATTTCAGCGAGATCCATGGCGACCGCGGTTTTGGCGACGATGCCGCCATGGTGTGCGGCATGGCGAACTTTCGCGGGCGGCAGGTGATGGTGTTGGGTACGCAAAAGGGCCGTGACACCAAGCAGCGGGTCTATCGCAATTTCGGCCAGCCTAATCCGGAGGGTTATCGCAAAGCGCTGCGGGCGATGCGCTTCGCGGAGAAATGGCAGCACCCGGTGATCGCTCTCATTGACATCGTCGGAGCGTATCCGGGACTTGGCGCCGAAGAGCGCGGCCAGGCGGAAGCCATCGCCCACAATTTGCGCGAGATGGCGCGACTGAAAGTGCCATTCATCGCCGCGATAACCGGTGAAGGTGGCAGCGGGGGCGCGCTGGCCATTGCCGTCGCCGATCGCGTGCTGATGCAGGAGAACAGCATCTACTCCGTCATCTCGCCCGAGGGCTGCGCCTCCATCATGTGGCGCGACTCCAATAAGAAAGACATCGCTGCACAAGCCCTGCGCATTACCGCCAAGGACAATCTCGAGATGGGTTTCTGCGATGAGATAGTCCCTGAGCCTTCGGGCGGCGCGCATCACGACTACGACGCCGCGGCCGCAACCCTGGCCGATGCGCTGGAGAAAAATTTGTCGGAGCTGGAAAAAATGCCCATTCCCGCCCTGTTGGACGCGCGCTACAACAAGTTTCGCAACATGGCGCAGTTCTTCCGGATCGAAGAGATCAGGGCGTGAATCGCGGAAGTAGTGCCGGTTAACGAGGGAAATGTTATTTCGCGACCGTGCAGTCCCGCGCCGCGGGACGGCATAAGAAAGCCCACCGTTTCAACGGTGGGTAGGCGATAGAAAGAAAGACCAAGTGCCCCGGGCACGGCACTTATCCGAAAATGTATCGCGGATCGTAATCGATTCCGGACTTCCGCAACATCAGCTCGAACTCTTGCTCAAAGGTTCGTTTTTCGTGATGTTTGGGCTGATCGGCAATGTAATCCATCACCACTTGCTTGTTAGATTGGCTGACACTGAATGCGCCGTATCCTTCCTGCCACATAAAACCGGATTGCTTTTGATTGATCCAACGGGAACTGTTGCCTTTGAGTTCCTGGATCACCTTCGCCAATGGAATAGCAGCCGGTAAGGCGATGAGCAGATGAACGTGGTCGTTCGTGCCCCCGGACAGGATTATAGGAATGTGTTTCTGTCGGGCAACTCCTGCGAGGTATCGACCCAAAGCGGCGGGATCAGGGATAGAGCGCACGCGGCCTTTGGTGCTGAAGATACAGTGCAGCAAGTTAGACGTCAGCGCGTGCGGCATTGTAGGAAGCATAATGTCACCGCACTTCTGATTTCCGTGACGTGGGGCACAAGCCGGTGTGCCATCCCCGGGGGACTCCGATCCTCTTCTCCCGGTTTCCCACCGTTGAAACGGTGGGCTTTCTCATTCCGTCCCGCAAGGCGGGACTGCGCAGTTCGGGGTCAATCACTGCGTTCGCATCCATCTGAGATTACGGGCAGGACTGCGATAAGCTCATTTCCACGCCGCTTGCGCGCTGCCGTATAATTAAACAGTTCTCCCCGCCGCACTCATCCATCGTCGTTAAGGGGTATTGATGGCCACAACCGAATTTGCAGTACACGGTGCCGACCAGGGCGCCGTGCGTGAGCCTGTCGTCAACGACTTCAGCATCCAGGTTGCAACCGTAAACGGCTCAGGATCGCAGAGCGCCAACACGGTTCTGCTGCGCACCATTTTTCAGATGGGCGTTCCCGTCTCCGGCAAGAACATGTTCCCCTCGAACATAGCCGGTCTGCCCACCTGGTACACGATTCGCGCCAGCAAGAAGGGTTACATTGCGCGCAAGAAGGAAATCGATTTTCTGGTGGCGATGAATCCGGAGACGGCGCGGGAAGACACCATGTCGCTGGCCTCGGGCGCCGCGGTGTTGTATGACGAGCCGCTGAAGCTGAACGAACTGCGCTCCGACGTGACCTTCTACGCCGTCCCCTACGACAAGATTTGCGCCGCGGTCTGTTCTGAGTCGAAGCTGCGCAAGCTGGTCAAGAACATGATTTACGTGGGCGTGGTGGCGCAGTTGCTCAAGCTCGACATGGCCGAAGTGGAGAAAGCGCTGCGCAAGCAGTTCGCCAAGAAAGTCAAAGCTGCCGATCTCAACTGGAACGCCGCCAAAGCCGGATACGATTACGCCGCCTCTTCGCTCACCAAGGCCGACCCCTTCACGGTTGAGCGCATGGACAAGACCACCGGCATGATCATCATCGACGGCAACGCCGCTGCCGCGCTGGGCTGTATGTTTGCCGGGGTGACGGTGGTTACGTGGTATCCGATTACACCTTCCTCGTCGCTGGTGGAGACCCTCATTGATTACATGAAGGAATATCGAGTTGGTGGTGATGGCAAAGCGACTTTTGCCATTGTCCAAGCCGAAGATGAACTCGCCGCCGTCGGCATGGTTTTAGGGGCGGGATGGGCAGGTGCGCGCTCGATGACCGCCACTGCCGGACCAGGAATTTCGCTGATGGCCGAGTTCGCCGGCTTGGGATACTACGTCGAGATTCCCGGCGTGATCTGGGACATCCAGCGCGTCGGTCCGTCAACCGGATTGCCAACGCGCACCTCGCAGGGCGACATCGAGTTCGTCGCAAAGCTCTCACACGGCGATACGCGTCATCCCATGTTGTTGCCGTGCAGCGTGGCTGAGTGTTTCAGCATGGCGAGCGATGCTTTCGATCTCTCAGAGCAGTTGCAGACGCCGGTGTTCGTCATGTCTGATCTTGACCTCGGAATGAACAATTGGATGTCGGAGCCGTTCCAGTACCCCGAGAAACCGCAGAACCGCGGCAAGGTGCTGACGGCGGAAGAACTGGAACGGGCCGGCGGTTTCGCACGCTACAAAGATGTGGACGGCGACGGTGTGGGCTACCGCACCCTGCCGGGCACCGACCACCCCGGAGCAGCATGGTTTGCGCGAGGCAGTGGGCATAACGAAAAATCGCAATACAGCGAGCGGCCCGACGACTATGCCAACAACATGGACCGTTTGGCACACAAGTTCGAAACGGCGCGCGGGCTGGTTCCCAAGCCGGACGTGGTGCGTAACGACGGGAATGAAGTGGGGATCATCGCCTATGGGACCTCGCATCACGCTGTGGTTGAAACTCTCGACCAGTTGCAAAACGAATACGGCGTGAAGGTCGACTACCTGCGCCTGCGCGCTTATCCCTTCACCAGCGAGACGCATGATTTTGTGGCTACCCACAAGCGCGTTTACATGATCGACCAGAACCGCGACGCGCAAATGTTGCAACTGTTGAAGCTGGATCTTGCGATCGCGGAAATAGCCAAGCTACGCAGTGTGCGTCACTACAACGGACTGCCGATCGACGCGCGTTCCATCACCGACGACATCATCACCCAGGAGGGCAAGTAAATGGCGACCACAACCGCGCCCCCGCCCCAACCCCAGCCGAAGACGAACCGCATCGGATTGACGGTGCTCGACTATCGCGGCGGCAAGACCACCTTGTGCGCCGGATGCGGGCACAATGCCATCTCCGAACGCATCATCGACGCCTTCTACGAGATGGGTATTGCGCCCGAGCGTGTAGTCAAGATGTCGGGAATCGGCTGCTCGTCGAAGAGCCCGGCGTACTTCATGAGCCGCTCCCACAGCTTCAACTCGGTACATGGCCGCATGCCGTCGGTCACCACCGGCGCGGTGCTGGCAAACGCGAAGATTGTTGCCCTCGGCGTCAGCGGCGATGGCGACTCGGCCTCCATCGGAATCGGCCAGTTCGTGCACCTGATGCGCCGCAATCTGCCCATGATCTACATCATCGAAGACAATGGCGTCTATGGGCTGACCAAAGGACAATTCTCCGCAACCGCTGATCTCGGTTCCAAGCTGAAGACTGGCGTCATCAACGATCTGCCGCCGATCGATACCTGCGCTCTGGCAATCATGCTGGGCGCAACCTTCGTGGGCCGCTCCTTTTCCGGCGACAAGCGCCAGTTGCACACCATGCTGAAGGCTGCGCTGGCGCATCGCGGCACGGTGATGCTCGACGTAATTTCGCCTTGCACAACCTTCAACGATCACGAAGGCTCGACCAAGTCGTACAAGTTCGTCAAAGACCACGAGGAACCTTTGCACGACCTGAACTTTGTCCCGCATTTCAACGAAATCGATGTGGATTACGATGCCGGCACCAGCCTGAACGTCACCATGCACGATGGCTCCTCGCTGCGGCTGCGCAAGCTGGAAGAGGACTATGACCCCACCAATAAGACCGAGGCCGTGAAGCGCGTCATGGAATCGCATGACGCCGAGGAAGTGCTGACCGGCGTGCTCTACCTGAACACCACCGCGCCCAACTTCATCGACATGATCAACATGACCGATCAGCCGCTGGCGACGTTGCCCGAGAGCGTCACTCGCCCCTCGCGCGCCGTGCTGGACGAGTGCATGGAAGCGCTGCGGTAGGACGCAGCATTCAGCGCTCGGCATTCAGCACTCGGCCTTCCCGCGACCGCCAAGCCGGCGGGAATCTTAAATGGCGGTGCGCCCTCCATCAACGGCGAGTTTCGCGCCGTAAATAAAACTGGAACGATCGGTCGCCAAGAACACAATAGCTTCGGCAATCTCGTCCGCCGTAGCCGGACGGCCCGCTGGTGCCTGGGCAGCTAGCCGCTCGAGGCCCTCGCCCATTGCGTCCGTGCCTTCCGTCCGGGTAGGTCCGGGGCTCACGGCATTTACACGGACACCACTCGGGCCATATTCAGCCGCCCAGGCTTTGGTCAGCAGGTTGATGGCAGCCTTGCTTGAGCCATAAAGGGCCATGCCCGACGCCCCGTAGTCAGCAACCATCGTCGATACATTGACGATTGCCCCTTTGCCCCTCTTCGCCATCAACGGAGCAAGTTCCGCGACGAGGAAGTACGGCGCCTTCACGTTGAGCGAGTACACGCTGTCAAACACTTCCTCCGTGGTTTCATGGGTTGGCCCGAAGGGGAAGATCCCCGCACTGTTGATCAGAATGTCGACGTGGCCGTTTCCGAGTTCGACTGCTCTTCTCGCCACTTCGCGCGCGCTGGACGCGTCGCCAAGGTCGGAGGAGATAAAATCCGCTTTACCTCCTGCTGCGCGGATTTCCGCAACCGTCTTCTCGCCGCGCTCCACATTGCGCCCTACGACCAAGACATGAATACCAAGCCGGGCGAGTTTAACGGCCGTTGCCCGGCCGATACCGCTCGTTCCTCCGGTAATAAGCGCTGTCGATGTGTTGATAGACATTTGTATTCCCCTTTGCAGTTTTGATGTCGAAAGCAAGCTTGGTGGGCACCCGGCAAAACGTAAGATCAAACTATTCCGTTTCCGACCCCAGCAAAAGAAGGTTGGGTGGGCAGATAGTCGGTCAATTTGAAATCCACTCGCGTTGCTCCACCCAAGATCACTTGACCACAATTTCAAACTGACCCATTACCGGTGGTGCAGGCTAACTTGACGAGCTAAAGGCCGCTGTAGCAGAATTCCTTCGGCCTTGGCGTCCACCCCGCACAATTGCCCCCGGGGCGTCGGCCGCCAATTGTTCTCCGTTCCGTAGCGCCCTTCTCAGCCTTCGCATTCAGCAGTACACAACTCTGCCTTCCAGGAGGAACAAGATGAAGTCCCTTGCTCTACGCACTCTGCTTCTTCCAACTCTGCTGGCGTCGACTTTGTTTGCTGCAAGCGGCGCCCCGCAGTCCAACCAGCAAGACCACCATACGAGGAACCACAACGAAGAAACCATGGCCCAACTCGAGTACGAGATGGCGCACGGCACGCTGACTTCGGAAGAATTGACCCAGTACTACATCGACCGCATCAATGAGATGGACCAGAGCGGGCCGGGGGTCAATGCGGTGATCGAGTTGAACCCGGACGCGCTGAACATGGCGCGCCACGCTGACCAATTGCGGAGGCACGGCCACGTGCTGGGCCCCATGCACGGAATACCGGTGCTGCTCAAGGCCAATGTGGACACGGGCGACCGGATGCAGACCAGTGCGGGCTCGTTCGCGTTGATTGGAACGCCTGCCCTGCAAGACTCCACGGTGGCGGGCAAGCTGCGCGCAGGCGGTGCGGTCATCCTGGGGAAGACCAACCTGTCGGAATGGGCCAACTTCCGCTCCTTCGAATCGATTAGCGGCTGGTCAGGCGTCGGCGGGCAAACCAACAACCCGTATGGCATCGCCCGCAATCCCTGCGGGTCCAGCGCCGGCTCGGCTGCGGGGGTATCGTCGAACTTCACAGCGGTGTCGTTTGGGACCGAGACCGATGGCAGTATTGTCTGTCCCGGCAACGCCAACGGAGTGGTCGGCCTGAAGCCGACTGTAGGCCTGACCAGCCGCGCCGGTATCGTGCCGATCTCCCACACGCAGGACACGTTTGGACCGCACGGCCGATACGTGGCAGACGTTGCGGTGGCCCTCGGCGTAGTGCAGAGCAAGACCTACGATGGACGCGACCCAGCAACCGGAGGCGTTCCGCTGGGATGGCAAGGCAGGTTTACGCGCCCCACGAACATTCCCGACGACTACACCCAGTTCCTCAACCCGAATGGGTTATCGGGAGCGCGACTAGGCATAACCCGGGTGGGACTGAACGGATTCGACCCGGACGTGCCGACGCCACCGGTCGTGCTGGCTGCCTTTGAGAATGCGGTGAGCCAGATGACGGCAGCGGGCGCGACGATTATCGACCTGGATGCGGCGGGTTTCGTGTTCCCTCCAGCCAACAACGAGACGCTGGTGCTGTGTTTCGATTTCCGCAATGACGTCGCCACTTACTTCGGCACGCGTGTCGGAGTTCCGGTTGCGGGCGGAACTCTGTCGACTGCGATCGCGTTCAACAATGCCCACCCGGACGAGGAGATGCCGTACTTTAACCAGGATCTCTTCGAATTCTGCAACGCGCTATTGCCGGGCCCCGACGATCCGCAGCCGGCCTTCGGCGGGGTTACCTACAACCAGGCGCTCGCCCAGGACCAGAACGAAGGCGTCAACGGCATCGATCTCGCGTTAAGTACGTACCATCTTGACGCCGTGATCAGTGCTACGGACAATCCCACCTGGGCGACCGACCTGCTTTACGGCGATCACTTTATCTACGGCACGTCGAGCCTGGCAGCCCCGCCGGGGTATCCCATTATTCAGGTGCCGGCAGGTATGGTCTTCGGCATCCCACTCGGCGTCAGCTTCTTCGGAACGGCGTTTAGCGAACCCACGCTCATCAAGCTCGCCTCGGGCTTCGAGGCGGTTACCCAGGTGCGCGCAAACAACCTGCCGACCTTCGCGCAGACGGTACCCTTCGACCACATTACCCGGCAGCAGCACCTGACCTTGCCGCCGGGCAACGGGAGCCAACAGGCGACGCCACCGGCTGAAAGCCCTGCGCCAGGCAAGGGGCCCAAGCGGCCACATCACCTGTGATCGAAGTCTTGTAGTGTTGAGTCTTTCTTGAAGGATGCCCCATCCAGGCCGTTCTTGGCTGGATGGGGATTTTTGTGTCGCGGTTTACTTTAACGACGCCATATCAATTACGAAGCGGTACTTCACATCGCTTCGCAGCATCCGTTCGAAGGCTTCGTTGATCTTCTGAATGGGAATAATCTCGATGTCTGACGTGATGCCGTGTTGGCCGCAAAAATCCAGCATCTCCTGCGTCTCCGCAATACCGCCAATCATCGAGCCGGAAAGCTCACGGCGATAGGGAATCACGCTCCCATGGGCAAGTGCGAGCGGTCGCTCGGGTGCGCCCACCAACACCAGTGTCCCATCCCGCCGCAGCAGGTTCATGTAGGCGTTGATGTCGTGCTCGGCAGAAACGGTGTCGAGAATGAAGTCAAATCGCTTGGCATGCTTCTCCATCTGCGCCGGATCTTTCGAGTGAACGACTTCGTGCGCGCCGAGGTGTTTGGCGGCTTCGGTCTTGTGCGCCGACGTGGTGAACAGAGTGACATGCGCGCCCAGTGCGTGGGCCAGTTTCACTCCCATGTGTCCGAGCCCGCCCAGTCCGACGATGCCGACCTTCTGGCCTTTACCCACCTTCCAATGCCGCAGCGGGGAATATGTCGTGATACCGGCACAGAGCAGCGGCGCCGTTCCTGCCGGATCAAGGTTGGCGGGAGGACGCAGCACGAATGCCTCATCGACCACGACGGTCTTGGAGTAGCCGCCGCACGTCATGCCCCCGAGAAGCTTGTCTTCACTGTTGTAGGTAAAGGTAGCGCCGGACTCGCAGTACTGCTCCAAGCCGGCCTTGCAGCTTTCGCAGACGCGGTCGGAGTCAACCATGCAACCGACTCCCGCCAGGTCGCCCTCTTTGAATTTACGCACCTGAGACCCGGTCTTTACTACGCGACCGATCATCTCGTGACCAGGTACGACCGGATACGTTGTGTTGGTCCATTCGTTGCGCGCGGTGTGCAGGTCGGAATGGCAAACGCCGCAGTAAAGAATGTCGATCTGGACGTTTTGCGGGCGGGGAATACGGCGCTCGAAGGAAAATGGCTGAAGAGGTGAAGTGGAGGAATGGGCTGCGTAGCCCGTTGTCTTTATGCGTCCCTGGTGCTGTGCGGGCCGTTCAGAGGTAAGCACATCAGTTGTATTTGCCATGAATGATTCCTTTCCTGAAGAGTTCTGGATTTCTAGATGAAGAGGCGATGACGGCTCCTCGCCGCCGGAACTAGCTCAACCCGATTAGATTCTCTGAAATGCTATCGGTCACATCTTTGCGGCTGAATTCCGAAAGACTAGATTCCGACACTTTAGGGATGTCGCATTCCTCGAGTGTGGTTTGTTCGCGGAACCTGCGGTAAACTTCGTGCATGGCCAAGCCGGTCCAATTCGAAGTTCCATGCCCCTGTTGCGGTGCCTTGCTGAAGATCGACAGCGACACCAAAGCCGTGATTGCGCATACCCCCAAGGCCATTCCCAAAACCTTCGAGGACCTGGAGTCGGCGGCCCGTGCCATGAAAGACCAGGACACGCGTAAAGAGTCCATCTTTCGCCAGTCCGTGGAAGCGCAGAAACACTCTGGCGACCTGCTGGAGAAAAAGTTTCAGGAAGCGCTCAAGCGCGCCAAGGAAACGCCCGACACGGGCAAGCCCATTCGCGACTTCGATCTGGACTGAAGAAGAAGCATTCAGCACTCAGCATTCAGCAATTTGCACTTAACTAAAACATTGTGAGCGTGCACCGCACACAAGTAAGTCCACAACCCTGTCCGATAAAGAACCAGCAATTCCCTCCACGCTGAGTGCTGAGTGCTGAATGCTGAGTGCTAGCTGCTGCTCCCCCCCGCTTTCGCCGCCCGCTTCTTGCGCTGCGTTGGGTGCACGAACCACGCGATGCCAATGCTGAACAGGTACAGCACAATCATGGGCGCGGCGAAGATGCACATGTTCATGATGTCGGTGGTCGGCGTGATGATGGCGGCGATGATGAAGATGACCAGGATGGAGTAACGGAAATTGCGCCACATCCAGCCGGCAGTCAGGATGCCCATCAGCGAGAGAAAGAACACCAGGATCGGCATCTCGAAGACGATGCCCAGTCCGGCGATGATGGTCAGGAACAGGTCGGTGTATTCGCCGACGGTGATCATCGGCTTGAACTGGGCGCTCCAGCCAATCAGGAAATCCAGCGCCGCCGGATAGACCATTTTGTAGCCAAAGAAGCCGCCCGCCAGAAACAATCCCACAGTGCTGAACATGAAGGGCAGCACGTAGCGTCGTTCGTTGCGGTAAAGGCCCGGCGCGATGAACGCCCACACCTGGTAGAGGATGAACGGCGAAGCCACGAATATTCCCGCCAGGAACGCGATCTTCAGGTACATGTTGAACGGGTCGGTGGGATTCAGATAGACCAGTTGCGTGTCCATCTTGTGATTGGCCAGGGCCGTCACGATGGGCTTCTGCATCATGGCGAAGATCTGCTCATGGAACCACCAGCACACCCCGAAGCCGCCGGCGACATAAAGAAAGCTGTAGATGATGCGGCGGCGCAGCTCCTCCAGGTGCTGGAGGAAGCTCATGCCGGTCATCTCCTCGGACGCCCGCTTCTGTGCCGTTTCCACGACGGGGCTAGGCATCGGGAGTGGACCTGACGGGTGTGGGCGGCTCGTTCATTGAGGGGGTTAACGGAGGATCCTGTGCCGGGCCGTCGTCTTGGGGTTCGGAGATTGCATCGGGGCCGCTGCGACTGACAATGCCCACCGGGGGCAGCATAGTCGGCGTCCACGACGTCTCGGGCGGTAACGCCGGGGCCGCCTCGGTCTGCTTGCGGGCGTGTTCGTCCAGTTCGATGTTCATCATCTCGGTTTCGAGTTGGTTTCGGAACTCGGCACTGGCGCGCTTGAACTCGGCAGTCCATTTCCCTAACTGGCGGGCCAACTCGGGCAAGCGCTTGGGGCCGACCACCACCAGTGCCAGCAGAAAAATGAAGATCATCTCTGGCATGCCAAGGTTCATGGAATCATGATAACTGCGGAGATGGTTTTTCACCACAAGACAGCTTTCAGCCGTCAGCTGTCAGTGGAGTTCGCTAATCGCTCTTCGCCCTTCGCTTTTCGCGTGAGGACCAACCCCCGTCCAAGGTCACTTTAGGCACGGAAGCGAAATCCAAGGCCCAAATGCTAACTGCCAAATGCTAAGTGCTAAATGCTAAGAGCTAAGAGCTAAGTGCTAAGTGCAAAATGCCACATGCCAAGTGCTAAATGCTGACTGCCGCTGCCTTCCTGCTCACGATCTGCCTGCTTTACCGTCTGTTACGGAGGTGGGGAGCCAACGGATTTCGCACCTTTCGGTCGGAACCAGCATCCAAAATAGCGGCTGTAGGGTTTGCCTCATAGTGAGCGAAAGTGCATGGTATACTGCCTGAAAGTCTTGCTCCGGTGCGCATACCGTAACGGTCCATCCCCGGCCAGCCGAAGGAATCAACATGGCAAGTAGTTCGCGTCGCTCCGCAGTTCTGGTCCTCAGCATCATTTTGGCTTGCGGTTGTGTAGGCGTGGTTTTTGGCCAGCGCCTGACCTCGGCCGCGCCTTCCGGCGACGGCGACATTCGCGACAGCCTGCGCAGCTTTACCCAGGTTTATGAAGTCGTGCAGCAGAACTACGCCGAACCGGTCAGCCCCGATAAGGCCATCTATAACGGGGCGATTCCCGGCATGTTGCGGGTGCTCGATCCCCACTCAAACTTCTTCGATCCCAAGGCGTATGCGGCTTTACGGGAAGAGCAGCGCGGCAAGTATTACGGTGTGGGCATGCAGGTGGGCCCGCGCAACAATAAAGTAATCGTAATCGCGCCCTTCACCGGCGCCCCCGCATATCGTGCCGGTATCCGCCCCGGCGATGTCATTGTTGCTGTGGATGGCAAGCCTACCGACAACATGACGACCAGTGATGTTGCCGAATTGCTGAAAGGCCCCAAAGGCACGGCCGTCAAGATTACGGTCCTGCGCGAAGGCTCTGACAAGCCGCTCGACTTTACTGTCGTGCGTGATGAGATTCCCCGCTACAGCGTTGACGTTCATTTCATGATCCGCCCGGGTATTGGCTACATTCACGTTTCCGGGTTCCAGGAAACCACAGAAAAAGAAGTGCGTGACGCGCTCGATGAACTCGGCGACATTCACGGGCTCATCCTCGATCTTCGCCAGAATCCCGGTGGTCTATTGAGCGAAGGCGTGGGCGTGGCAGACCAGTTCCTGAAGAAGGGGCAGGTCATTGTTTCTCATCACGGACGCGCGTCAGCAGAGAAAGTCTATAAGGCTACGCACGGCAACGGAGGCAAGGATTATCCGTTGGTCGTGCTGGTAAACCGCGGGACGGCTTCGGCGGCGGAGATCGTCGCCGGCGCCATCCAGGACCATGATCGCGGGCTAATCGCCGGCGAAACCACGTTTGGCAAGGGCTTGGTGCAGACCGTGTATCCGTTGTCGGAGAATACCGGGCTGGCGCTGACAACGGCGAAGTATTACACGCCGAGCGGCCGCCTGATCCAACGCGATTACAGCAGCATCTCGCTTTACGACTACTACTATAACGATCGCGACAACGACGCCAACAACGCCAACCACGAAGTCAAGATGACCGACAGTGGCCGCACCGTTTACGGTGGTGGAGGTATCACCCCCGACGTGAAGGTCACTCCGACCAAGACCGACAAGTTCCAGGACCAACTGCTGGAGAAGTACACATTTTTCAACTTCGCCAAGCACTACGTCATCAACCACAAGGTCGACAAGCAATTTCAAGTTGACGATGCCGTGTTACAGGAATTCCGCAAGTTCCTCGACGAACAGAAGATCCCCTTCACCGAGGCGGACCTGGCCGACAACAACGATTGGATCAAATCCAATATCAAGGCCGAGCTGTTTATCAACGAGTTTGGACAGCAGGAAGGCATGAAGGCCCACGCCGAAAACGATCCGGCAGTGGCCAAGGCGCTGGAACTGCTGCCCCAGGCCAAGCAGTTGGCAGAGAATGCAAAGCGAATTATTGCCCAGCGCAATAACGCCAGGCTGACGGCGCAGCAGGGTGACACGCCCGAACCGCAATCGGTTAAACGATAACTGCAGATCGCGAATTGACAGCAAAGCCCGCTACGCGCGGGCTTTGCTGTTTGCACCTGTCTCACGCCGGGGTATTGACCACGGGTGGCGCACGCCTTTCAGGCGTGCATGATTGCCGCCAGTTTCGGATCGCGCTTTAGCGCCTGAGGTAATGTTCTTGTTACCTCAGCGGCTGAAGCCGGCTCGTCTCGAAACCTATCCTGCACCGCTGAAGCGGTGCTCCACCCTATTGCTGCCGAAAAACTCGAACGTTTATGACATATTACAAAGCAAGAGCCGCTGCGGTCATTTTCAATGACCGCAGCGGCTTGTTCTTCTGTTGGCGGCGAACGCGGCGCTAAAGCGCTGCTTCTACCCGCACCAGCCCGAGAGGTCTGGCTGATCGGCGGAGCGGAACAGCGATCGCCAGCCAACGGGCGACGCTTTGGATTTGTCCCGCTCCGCTCGATCAAAGCCCGTTTAAGCCATTGCGTACAAGGCGGCCCGTGCCGAGGAAAAGCTCATTACCTCAGGCCGCACCAACCTGTCGAAGTCGATGTACGACATCCTGATCAACTCGTGGTGCGATCCTGCATTGAAGGCGATCTCCTCATCCTCCGTGAGGGTCTCATCCACGTACACAGGGATGCCGTACAGGTTGCCGAACGGAGGCATGGCCCCGGTTTCGCAGTCGGGAAAGTGCTGTTTGAACTCGCGTTCGCTGGCCAGTTCTGCATCTCTGACGCCGACCTCTTTCTTTAGAGCAATCAGGTCCACCTGGTATGAGGCCGGCAGCACCGCCATGGCCAGGGCGCCGTCAAGTTTCACAATTACAGTCTTGGCCAGAAATTTGCCCGAGATATGCGACACCGCGGCAATACCCTGGGCGGTATAAGCCTTGGAGTGAGAGATGACCACGTATTTCACTTCATGGCCGTCGAGGAAAGCTTTAATTTTGCTGAAGTGCATATCGAACTCCTCGCGACATTCCGCGGGCCTGCAGGGCCCGGAAGAAAATGTGGTTGACGCGTCGAACTTAGTCCAAGGGATCGACGATGACCTCTTTTCTGCGCTTTGCTTGTATGGCTGGATTCTGCGAGGGTGCTCGCGCGGGCTCAAGAAGAGCTTTGACCATCCGGGCTACCTCCTTGCGGTCGGTTGACCCTCGTGTAGCCCCAGTCTAGTCCGCGTACACCCGCGCGCAAGCACAGCCGTCACATTACCTGTGTGACAGTACTGTTTTGGATCGCTGCGTCCCCGCTCGAGCTAAGGAGCCGCTATGTAAGTTGAGAGCAGAGAGTTAGACGGCGTTTCTCTTTTAACGGTGAATTGCACGGTATTGGGCTCGCCAACTTTCACCGCGAGCGTGTCATGCCGGAAGGCCAGAATGGAATTCTGCTTTCATCTCAGATTAATTTGCGGGAGAGGGTTAACCAAAGCTACCGCGGCTACGAAAGGACTGTGGGCTCCGTTGGCCGGTACTTACGCCGCATGCCAGTCTTGGGGGGTAGTCCAACTCTGAATTAATTCCTTGATCTGCTGATACTCCGGCGCCGCGGCTGGCACGAAGATCCGGTAATCGCGAAGCCATTTCGGCTTTCCTTTGCCGATAATTTCGATTCCGGCGCACTTCTTTCGGGTGTATTCGTTCACCGCAGCGATGGCGTCCTTGAGAATGATGGGACCGTCCAGCTGCTCGATGCTTTCGTCAGTGACCTTGAGCCTTGTGCGCGCCAGAGGACGCATTAGGAGCGCATAAAGAAACATCGATACCCCTAAGCCGACGATGCTGCCGGTCATGAACCGGCCTTGGAGGAACTTCGATAATAGAGCCCCGCTCAGCACTGCCCCGGTCATAGCTGTCAATCCAGAACGCAGGACGCTTCGCCAGCTAAGGCCGACCATCTCGGGCGTGACTTGGCATGTAAGTTCCATATTTGCCTGGATTATACCCCCGTTACGAACGGCGGCTAATTGAAATCGAGCGATAACGCCTGTCCCGAATCGGGCTAGTTCCTAAAGCTGACGAAGGAGCTGCGACAGACTTAATTTAGATCAACTGGTCTTCCGCAAATTCTTTGCGTGAAGCTGCGGCTTGCTCGGCCCAGCCGAGCTTCTCCCCTTCCTTGACGGCTACGGCATGGCGCAATACAGTCGAGTTATCCGGAGATTTTGCCTTGGACACCCTGATCGGGAAAAGCATTCTTCATTACAGAATAGTGAGACAGCTGGGCGCCGGCGGGATGGGCGTGGTGTACGAGGCGGAAGACACCCGGCTTGCCCGCCAAGTGGCGCTGAAGTTTCTCTCCAAGGACATTGAGCAGGACAAGAACGCCCTGGAGCGTTTCCAGCAGGAGGCGCGTGCGGCCTCCGCCTTGAACCATCCCAACATCTGCACCATTTATGCCATCGAGGAGTGCGATGGGCAGCACTTCATCGCCATGGAGCTGCTGGAGGGCCAGAGTCTCAGCGAGAAGATCAACGGTCATCCGCTGCCGGTGGGCAAAATCATCGACATCGGCATTCAGATTACCGACGGTCTCGATGTGGCGCACCGTAGAGGCATTGTGCATCGAGACTTGAAGCCCGCGAATGTCTTCATCACGTCGCGGGGACAGGCGAAGATACTGGATTTCGGCCTGGCAAAACTATCTTATGACCGGCGACCGGTGGCAGAAACCGTGGCCGGCGAGGCGCTGACCACTGCTTCGCCACGTCTGACGACGGCAGGCACCGCGGTGGGAACCGTTGCCTACATGTCCCCTGAGCAGGCCCGTGGGGAGGAGCTCGACCAGCGTAGTGACCTGTTCTCCCTGGGCGCCATTTTCTACGAAATGGCTACCGGGAGGATCCCATTCGAGGGCAACACTTCGGCAGTGATTTTTCAGGGCATTCTCGACCGCAACCCGCGACCTCCCCTCGACTTGAATCCATCGCTGCCGTTCAAGTTGGAGGAAATCATCGCCAAGGCGCTGGAGAAGGATATGGAACTGCGCTACCAGAGCGCAGCTGAAATACGCGGCGACCTGCGCCGACTGAAACGGGACGGCACCGCACAGTCGTCGTCAGGAACCACCACTGTGCTCCCGTCCTATCCCGCCGCGCGGGGCAGCAGTCCGGCGATGCAATCCAGCAGCAGCGCGGTCATCCTCGACGCTGCCAAGCGTCACAAGAGCAGCGCAAGTATGGTTCTGGTTCTAAGCCTGGCCATGATCGCCGCCGGATTGTACGGAACCTACACCTGGGTTTCGCAGCGGCTTGGCGATTCCGGCCCGGTGCCGTTCCAGAGTATGAGCATGGAGAAGATTACCAACTCCGCCAAGGCGGTACTGGCGACCATCTCCCCAGACGGCAAGTACGTTGTAAATGTGACGGACGAGGGACACGGCCAGCAGAGTCTCTGGATGCGGCACATCGCCACCGGCAGCAATACCCAGATCAGGCCCCCGGCCGAAGTCCGCTATATGGCGCTCACCTTCACGCCGAACGGCGATTTTCTGTACTTCGTACAGAACGAGCCGGACAAGCCGGGAGTGGGGTTTCTCTACCAGATGCCGGTGTTGGGAGGCACACCGCGTAAGCTGGTTGAAGATGTGGACAGCGCGGTCAGCTTTTCGCCTGACGGCCAGCAGATGGTCTATCTGCGAGACAGTTCCTCAGAAGCCAGTTCCAAGCTCATCATTGCCCATGCCGATGGCAGCGGCGAGCGCGTTCTTAGTGCGCTTCCTCTGCCGGGGTATTCCGACCCGGCCTGGTCGTTCGATGGCAAATCCATTGCGGCTTCGGTGCTGGACCCCGGCAGTCAGAATCTCGGCAGAATTGTGGTGCTCAATCCGGCGAGCGGAAAAGAGAAGGTTGTATATGCCGGAAGCGCCCTGCTGCACAAGCCCACCTGGATGCCCGACGGACGCCACCTGCTGCTCATCTTTCACGACATTTCCAGCGACTGGAACGGACAGATCGGAGAGATTTCTCTGGCCGGGCAAAAGCTCCATCGCATTACCAATGATCTCAACGTGTACAGCAATTCCACACTGGGCGTGACCCGTGACGGGGAACAGTTGGTCGCAATCCAAGCGACACCGCAAGCCAGTGTGTACACGCTGAGTTCGGATGCCAGCCCCGGCTCCAGCGCAACCGAGGTGGACAATCACGGCGACATCCACGTCGGCTGGCTGCCGGACGGGCGTTTGTTGACCATGGACTACGACAGCCACATCGCGGTAATGAATGCCGACGGCAGCAATCGCAACGTCATCTACAAGGAACGCCTGCCCATGGGCAGCCTCTCGGTTTGTCCCGACGGCGCGCACGCGCTCTTCTACATGGCTAATGGGCAGACCAAGGCCATCAACATCTGGCGTCTCGATGTGCAGAATGGCAGCGCAACGGTACTTACGAACGGAAAGGTGGACCAGAACGCTGTCTGCTCGCCCGACAGCAAGTATTTCCTCTATACCACTCTGCAAAAAGGCAAGCAGACGCTAATGGAAATGCCGCTCGCGGGCGGAGATGCGAAACAACTGAGCGACAAGATCGTCAACGCCGCCGCCATCTCACCCGATGGAAAGCAGATTGCGGCGCTTACCCTCTTGGGTACCGGGGTCAACGCCAAAGCCATGATTGAAATTATGCCATCGCAGGGAGGCTTGCCGGTTAAGAGTTTCCCTCCCAGCCCGTTCATTTTTTCCCCTGTCATCCTCTATTCCGCCGATGGCCAGTCTCTCTATTACGTGATCACGAATAAAGGCGTCTCCAACCTGCTGATGCAGCCTATTGGCAGCACATCGGGAACGCTGGTCACCAATTTCAACGACCTGCGCATCTATGGCTTCGACTACGACTGGAAGAACAAGCGGCTGGCGGTGGCGCGCGGACGGTCGAATGACGACGTCGTGCTGCTCACGCAACAACACGCGCAGTAGGGCAGAGCACAGCAACACGCAAGGAATGTCCGGTAGAGCCAGTCTTCAGGCTGGCATTTAACTCGTCCACGCTATAGGGCTTGTGCCGCTGCGGTCATTTCCAATGATCGCAGCGGCACAAGCGATTTTCTTGTGCGCGACAGACGCGGCGCTAAAGCGCCGCTCTACCCGTACTCGCCGGAGCAACAGCAATTCTGAAACACTCTAGGTTCGTTACATGTCAAACCTCTTGCCTAGCATCGGCCGGCACTCGTCGATGTTCCACTCTGGCGTCGCGCCCGGACGGCTTGCCACCAGCGCGCCCACGGCATTAGCGAAGCAGCCGAGGCGGCGGGTGTCCCACCCCTGCTGCAGGCCGTGGAGCAGGGCCGCAGCAAAGGCATCGCCGGCGCCGACCGAATCGGCCACCTCCACCCTGTAGCCTGGACTTTCACTGTAGATGCCTTGGTGCAGAATGGCGCAGCCACGCTCGCCCAGGGTCACACAAATGGTTTTGCAGCGGTAGCGATCAGCCCATCGCCGGCAGAGGTGCTCGACCGATCCATCGTCTTCGCCGGCATTGAGCATGCCATCGAGAAATTCCGCCTCGCTATCGCTAAGCTTGATGACATCCGCATGCGAGGACAACCGCTCGACCAGGGCCAGGTTCCAGTTACCCTCCCGCAGATTGATGTCGTAGAAGTGGCGGGCGTTGGGCGTTGCCTGAAACAACTCCAGAGTCGAATCCATGGCTTGCCTGGACGTGTGATAGAGCGTTCCAAAATAGATCCAGTCTGGCTGCAATCCGGTGATGCACCGCAATTGTTCTTTGCTGGAAGTTACAAAGTCGTAAGCCGCAGGTCGAACAATCCGAAATGTGGGCTTGCCTTCGGTGTCGAGCTCAACCTGCGCGATCCCGGTGTTTTGGCCGGGTACGACCTGCAGAAACTCGGTCGAAAGGCCCTCTTGCCGCATGCAATCAAGCGTGCGCCGGCCGCGATCGTCTTCGCCCACAGCGCTTACCAGGGAGGCTCTGTGGCCGAGCTTCTGGGCGTGAACGGCAAAGTTCAACGGCGCACCGCCGAGATATTCGTTCTGGGCAATGACATCCCACAAGATCTCTCCCACGGCAACGATTCGCAATCTTCTGGCCTCCATCTGGTCCCAGTTATCGTATCGCGCCACGGGCATGACGTGCTTAGCGCCGTTGATTTGCCGACCGCTTCCGCCCGCGCGATTGCACGAGCGCACTGGTTGACAATCCCGATCAGGTCACGGGAAAATAGTGGCGCTGCGTAGGGCGCATCGGTCCAGGCCGAAAAGGGCAACGCCCACCTACGACAAGTAAGTACCTTTGCGCCTATGCCAAACCTCAAAAACCTCAGGAAACAAGCCAAACAGTATCTGCGGTGGCATCGCGAACGGTACTATCCGGTCGCAGCCGCAATCAGGATGGCTTTGCCTCGGCTCCGCCACCTCAGCGACGAGCAGATACTGGACGCAAGCTTCAAGCTCGCTGATGCACAAGAGCTGGTCGCGCGGCAGAGGGGTTTCGCAGGATGGCAGGCCCTCAAATCAGGAGCCCACGCTATGACCGATGAAACCAGACACGCCCCGCCGCGTCCCATCCTTACCTCAATCGCTGCGCAACTGTTCGTTGCTGATATCAGAGCCTCTTGTGAGTTCTTCACCGCGAAACTCGGCTTCGCGGTCGACTTCATTTATGGCGACCCACCGTTCTATGGACAGGTCACTCGCGACAATGCGCGGTTTGTATTGCGGCAGATCGACGAACCTGTATTCCGTGACATCCGTGAACGCGAACATCTGATTTCCGCTGCCATCACCGTCGCTACAGTAGATGAAATCAAACAGTTATTTCTCAGCTATCAGTCAGAAGGGGTGCCCTTCGGTCAGACGCTCAAAAAGGAGCCGTGGGGTGCGAGAAACTTCATTGTCCGGGATCTCGATGGAAATCTCATCCTTTTTGCTGGCCCGGCTGATTGAAGCATCCCTGGAGCATAGCTTGGTCATAGGTTGGCAGCGGTATTCCAGACTAAGAGACCACCCATGATGAAAACACTTGCCAGAATCGCGAGTTCCTGTAATCATCTCCTGCTCCCCTCTCGAATGGGCGAGGGAGGAGCTTTCGGTCAAACCGAAACTCGGATTTGGGTTGATGTTTCTGTCAGCGGTCGAATTTCGCGCATTGTACTGGCTCCAGGGATCGGCTCTGCCGCGGACGCGTTAGTCCGCCAGGGCGGTTCAGGGGGCTTTTTCATTGCCGAAAGGCTGCGAACTGGGCCACAACCCTTGTTTCCCGGCAACGTTGAGACGTATTCCGATCCCGCTCCCTCAGGGTTCTGCTCGGAACGTCCGCGCAGCAGGGGTTATTCCAAGTGCCATTAGGTGAAAGGAGCAGTTGTGAGAGAGAAAGGTACAGTCAAGTGGTTTAACGGAGCCAAAGGGTACGGATTCATCCAGAGATCTACGGGCGAGGATGTGTTCGTCCATTTCTCGGCTATCCAGGAGAACGGATACCGCAGCCTGAACGAGGGCGAGACAGTAGAGTTCGACCTCACCAAGGGCCCAAAGGGCTTCCAGGCCGCCAACGTGCAGCGCGTGTAAAACGTCTGCGCCACGCGGAAGCAGGTCACATTCGCGTCGCTTCAGAATTTTGGGCTTCCGGATGCGGCCAAAACCACTGAACCCTCCCGCCGGGGAGGGTTTTCTCTTTGGTATCAGACTGCGCCATGCATTTCCGGAACCAACGCTAGGCCGCCACGGCAACCGTCGAAGGCAAATGCTCGGCCAGTGCCGACAGCTTTTGCACCGCGAGTGTCTACCGATTGCTCGGCCACCTCTGTTCCAAAGCCCTGTTTGTCGGCCGCGATAACGGTAAGGTCCTTTAGGCCCACAAAGCTCAGCAGGTGCCGTAAGTAGGGAACTTGGAAGTCGGACGGTGCCGCCGCCGGCGCCTCGTCGTACACCCCGCCACGAGAGACAATCGCCACCACCCGTTTTCCGGCGGGCAGCAGTCCCTGCGGCCCCCTGTCGCTGTAGCTGAAGGTCTTGCCGGCGCGAACCACCAAGTCGATCCAGGCCTTCAGGGGAGCCGGAATAGAGAAATTGTGCATAGGTACCCCCAGCACAATTACATCAGCGGCCATTAATTCTTCGATCAGTACATCGGAGAGTGCCAGCGCCTGCTGTTGCTGCGGCGTGCGCTGCGCCGGCGCTGTGTAGGACGCCTGAATCCATTGCTCGTCCACGAAAGGCAGCGTGTCCGCGTTCAGATCGCGCTCGATCACACGGGTATCCGGGTGCTTCGCTTTCCACTCTTCGGCGAAGTGCCGGGTCAGCCGCCGCGAAACTGAATTGCTGCGAGGGCTGGAGTTAACGATCAGCAGCTTGTTCATGGTCACACCTCAGGGCTGAGTGCCCATCTTCGATGTTGCAACACCAATTAACTGTGTTGCAACACATACATGAGATGTAAGAGGCGGGGAAAGGATTCAAAACCAATTTATTCTGCTGAATCGGGCTCAAAAATCATGCCGCACAGGCGGCTTAACTGGCGGCAGTCTTCCTCGTTGAGCCTGCCCATGCGGGCATCCATGGCGGCGTCAATCTCGGGCTGCATCCTGGCCAGCAGCTTCAGTCCTTTAGCCGTGATGATGGTCACGGCCTGGCGCTGATCGTCGCTTCCCCGCGACCGTTTGACAAGCCCACGGGCCTGCAGCCGGTCTACCAGGCGAGTCACATCGGGAGCACGGTCGATCATGCGCCGGGCGATCTCGCAACGCGCGTGCCCACGGGGATGGATTCCTCGCAGGATGCGCAGCACGTTGTACTGCGGACGTGTGATGCGGTGACTTTCGCAAAGTTCATCCATCAGGTCGTTCAGCGTATTGGCGGCGACCATAAGGCTCAACAGAGCTTCCTGCATGGGGTTGGCAAACTGCGGCTGGCTAAGTCGCCGGCTGAGAGCTTCATTCATGACTTCTTTATAACCAGAATTTGCGTGCTTGTCATTTGGCGGAAGGCCGGGGATGTTCACCGCGCAAGCGCCTCAGCGCCCAGCGCGCGTGCTCGGCGACGATCTGGTCTTCATCGTGGCTTAGCTCTTCGAGTACAGGCAAGAAGCGCTCGTCAGCGCTGTTACCGAGCGCGAGCGCAACATTTCGCCGCAAACCGTTGAACCGCGCGCGCTTTACCGGCGAGCCACGGAAAACTTCGCGAAACTCTTCGACGCTCAAACCCGCCAGCCACTCCAGATCGGGATTCACCAGCGCGGCGCGTGGCTGCAGCTCCAGTGTCTTTGTCACTGCTGCTTCACGGTTCCACGGGCAAACATCCTGACAAATGTCACAGCCGAATACCTGCCGGCCGATGCCGGAGCGGAGCGGTTCGGGAATAGCACCGCGCTTTTCGATGGTGAGATACGAAATGCACCGGGTCGCGTCGAGTTGGTAGGGAGCAGGGAAGGCGTCGGTCGGACAAGCGTCCAGGCACCGCGTGCACGAGCCGCAGCGGTCGGCTGGAGGCAGATCGGGCGTCAGCTCCAGCAACGTCAGCATGATGCCGAGAAAAAGCCAGGAGCCCAGGTGCTCATTCAGAATGCAGGTGTTCTTGCCGATCCAGCCGATGCCGGCGTACTGGGCAACGATGCGCTCGATGACTGGGCCAGTGTCGACGTAACACCAGGTCCGCGGCGCCGGCATGGTTTGCTGGGCGCAGCTTTCCAGCAGGCCCTTTTCCATCAGGCGGAGTTTCCCCAGCAGTACTTCGTGATAGTCGCGTTGCGACCACGCGTAACGCGAGATCCACCCCTGTCTGGTGGTGCCGGCGTGCGTCGAGTAGGGCCCACTGGTGTTGTAATTCAGGGCGCACACCACCACCGAACGCGCCCAAGGGGCGGCGTTGAACAACGAGGCACGTTTCAACTCGCCGCTTTGATTGCGCGCCTGGAGATACTTCATCTCACCCGCGCGGCCGTCCGCGATCCACTGAGGAAAAAATCGGTGTTCCGCGGTGTCGTCCACCCCGGCGACGCCGGCCAGATCGAAGCCAGCTTCGGAGGCAAGGCGCTTGATGTCGCGGTTGATAGAAGATAGCGTGAGGCCGCTGGGCATGCCCCTCTAATTATAGGAGCGCGCCCGTTGGTTTTGCACTGCCATGGGTCACTCGCCTCACAATACAAACCCCACCTAAGCCACCAAGCTCAGATGGGGCATGCAATGTCCTGCATCGTACTGCATCGTACTGCATCAAGGTTGAAGAATCGTCGGCAGGACTGGAACCGCTCCTACATACGTATGGTTATACCCAGCTTTATTGAGTTGTGGGTTCCTCGGCGCAAATCCTGATTGCAGCCATAGAAGCATTTTCGTAACGTCATAGCAACCGTTGTAAGCAGCGCCCAAGCCATCCCGGAGGGAGTATTGAATACCTAGATCGGCGATTGTTCCCTGGCCGCCACAGAGTGTGCTGTAGCCTGTCGGGCGGCGAGTTGGGTCAACAAACGTCGGGTTGGTGGTATCGACTAGGTCGCCGTAGGCGGTAGATCTGGATGATAGACTGATCCATTGTCGTATCCGAGGCCAGTTCCGTGACTGGCGCAAGTTGTTCCCGCACCGCAGTAGTCCCGTCCGGAGTGAGATCCATAAACCAGGTTGTTACTGGGACCAACCCCGTACAAGCCGGAGGTCGAGTAGCTGTCGGATGTGTTGTTCACATATCCGCTGTAAGCTCCATAGATTATGTTAGAGCGAAACCAACTCGGTGCGGCCACCGAGTACGGTGAGCCGCCTGTATCTCCAAAATCCACTCCTACTGAATTTCCGTTGCCCGGAGTCGCAAAGTACAGCGTCATGTTGTCTACTTTGTAGACGGCAGATGATTGGCAGGAAGTAGTGGAATATAGCAGCATCGGTATGTTGCCGTTGTCATTTTCGATGATAGCGATGTTGTTCTTGAGGTTAAAGTAGCACCCAGCAGACTCATAAACACCTTGTCCGAGCGCCGCCTCTTTCCACTCCGCACCCCAGTTATTACTAAGCAATGGACCACTGGTGCTAGCAGGGCTAACAAAGTGGAACGGCTGATAAGTTCCCCAAGCTATATTTCCATTGATGGTAGAGGTAGAGTCGTTGGCCGCAAAACGAATATCGAAGGCGTTTGATGCAGCGGGAACCACCCCCTCCGCATTAAGAACTACGTTATTAGTGATCGTCAACGGACCACTGGCTGAACCACCACTTTGGATGAACAACTGGCCGCGCTGAATGCTGCCGTCACTGGCGCCCACCGTAACGTTGCCACTCCAGGTAAGGCTCGCGGGTCTATAGACAAACTTCGCCGTCTGCCCGGTAGTCGTGCATCCGGTCTCTACAAAGTTTGTGATGTTGAAGCCCCCGCCATAGAAGTTGCTTATGTTGAATAAGAACTGTCCCGTACAGCCATTGAACCAGCCATTCGCCATCGTCCAGTTGTTATTGAAGATGCCCGTAGCAATGTTGCCGACGGTAAACTCATATGGCGAATCAAACTCGAAATGCTCGATGTCGAGGGATGAGGTTGGACTTGTTTCTGTCGAGCGTAACTCGAAAGCCAGCCCTTCCATGGTAGTTGGAAATGCGGAACTTCCGACGTTGACAAACTTACAATAACGGCAAGTCAGGAACCCCGCCGCGAATGTTTTGCGGTGCGCCTCCGGTTTCTCCTCCAGGCCCTAATTCCAATTCCGCCATTATAGGCATTGTATTCATGGACCACATAAATCGGATAGCTTGTATTGGCTGGCGTTAATGTCAGTTGGTCGTTGCCATCACCAAGAAACTGGAAAGTACCGTAGCTGATGAAAAGACCAAATGCGGTCGCATCAGAGCCTGGGTTGGTTACAGAACCACTCCCGATGGGGTTCGTGCCGGTGGAGTTAAAATAGATTGCTTGAGGTCCCTGAGTAGAAGTATTGCCGCAAGTATTTGTATGTATGCCATCATAAGCACAAAGAGAACCGCCAGCTTCAATGCGAAGGCCATTTACGCCGGTGGTTGCGCCAATTCCAGCGCAATCATTAACAATGAGCGTTTGTACTACTACGAAGACACCGTCGCCACCGGCTCCACAAGGCGCGACGCCAGTGCTCCAATTGCTCGGATTGCTCGCCAATCCGGTTCCCGTACTGCGGTTGAAGGTGAGAGCATGGCCGGCGGCAGAAAGCAAGATTAGGATTAGTAAGAGTCTTTTCATTCAGTCACTCCAAATTACAGCTTCAAGTTGTTTGACCTGAGCGTTAGACAAGCCATTCGGTGTCGCATCGTGAGCAGCGGAACCGCTCTTCAGGCAATAGACAGTCTCAGACCGGTTTGCGGCGGCTATTTCTCGCGCAAAGATCTGACCGATTAATAATTGTATTGACTGATAGGGTATAGTGCGCCCTGCGCTACGATGTCAAGCAGAAGTTTGTTACAAAGGTAACAATATGGATGCCTCCGGCGCCCCGAAGTCCCCGGTTGTGGGTATTGTTGGCTGAATCCTGGCAGTTGATATCTCAAAACGGGAACCGACAGCAGCGGCGAATCAAATTCCCAACTTCTTGACTTCCTCGTTGTAGTATTTGCGATAGAGGATGTCCCACTCCTGGGAGCCTTCGAGGATGGTACGGCGCTGGCTTTCGATCTTCTGCCGGGCGGCAGCGTCGATCCTGGCTTCCTGAGCCAGCAAGTTTTCCAACACACGGCGAGCTTCCAGACGGATACTATTGCGGTCCTCGACGAAGTCAACGTTGTCCATATCGGCAAGAGCGTCGGCGACGGCGTGCGCCAGTTTGTTGATCTTTTCGCGGCTCAGCCTCATAGCACCGCCTTGTACTTGCGCACCAGTTCATTCTTGATTTTCTTGAACATTTCCTGATAATTGGCGCCACTTCGGTTCATCTCGTCAGCGTAGGTGTCAAGGATGATGCGGACTTCGTCGTTGATGCGGTCTTCCAGCGTAAGTTCCTCAAGCAGGGCGGCGTTGATGCGGGCAGTTACCTCGGGTTTCTCCGCAGTTTCGATAAACTCGCCCGCAATGAGCTTGTTGGTGACTTCGCGCGCCAGATAGCCCACATATTCTTTGGAGAAGAGCATAATGGTTCGAATCGGGAGTGAAATCAGCTTAGTTTAACACACGAATTCGATACACTCGACGGCCGCAAGTACAGTGCGATTGGAGTATGGTAAGCGCACTGGGGCCGCGAATCGAAACAGGAATTCCCAGAACAATGTGATTGTCGTCACAGTGTGGCGTGACCTTCGCACAAGATGATATGACCGGGAAGCTGTTACAAATTAAAGGTCATTGATAGCAGCGCAAGGTACCCAGAGAGGCATAAGCAGTGCCCGACGAAAGCAAAGAAACCAATCCAGTCTCTCCTGAACCATCCACCCCGGCCGGCGCGCCTGCGGCCTCGGGTGAGGGAGCAGGATCGGGCGGCGCCAAAACATCCGCCGAAACGTCATCAACCCCTGCTGCGCCAACAGTTCCACCGCCGACGCCTGATGCCAAGGCTGCCGTGCCGGCTAAACCGGCTGCCGTTGCGACCGGCGAAAAGCCAACTGCCCCTGCCACTGCCGCCAAGCCGGCGGCACCCGCTGCTGCCAAGCCTGCGCCAAAGCCGGAAGGTCCCAAGCCTGAACCCTGGGACGCAGAGTTGGTCACGCGACTTCGCAGTCAGTACGGTTCCGGAATCAAAGAAGCCAATACCTATCTTGGACAGAAGTACCTGGTCGTAGATAGCTCTATCGTTTACGAGATACTGCGGCGCATGCGCGAGGACGAGCTGTTCGACTACTGCGTTGACATTACCGCCGTTCACTATCCCAAACGCGAGGCCCAGTTCGACATCATTTACATCCTCTATTCGTTTCACCACAACGAGCGGGTGCGGATCAAGGCGCAGATCAAGGACGGCGAGCATGTTCGCACTGCGGTAAACATTTGGGAGACGGCAAACTGGCTGGAGCGCGAAGTCTTCGACATGTTCGGCATCGAGTTCGACGGACATCCGGACCTGAAGCGCATTCTTCTGCCCGATGGATGGAAGGGCTATCCCCTGCGCAAGGATTACCCGATCCTGCAGCAGGACCAGGAATGGGTGAAGATCAACCTTGGCATCGAGAGTGGACAATGAGCGACCGAACCGATTATCTCGACCTCGATACCAAAGACGAAACTTTTCTTGACGCGACCGAACTGGTCCTCAACATGGGACCGCAGCACCCGTCCACCCACGGTGTGTTGCGCGTGATCCTGAAGCTGGACGGCGAGAAGGTCCTAGGCACCGAGTGCGTCATTGGGTACCTGCATCGCGGCGTAGAGAAAATTGCGGAAAACCGCACCTACGCCATGTTCAATCCCTACGTTGACCGCATGGATTACGTTGCCGCGGTCTCCAACGGCTTGGGTTACTGCGAAGCGGTCGAGAAGCTGCTCAGCGTAGAAGCGCCGCCGCGGGCACAATACATTCGCGTCATCCTGACGGAGTTGTGCCGCATCGCCAGCCACCAGGTTTGGCTGGGCACGCACGCCCTCGACATCGGGGCCATTACCCCGCTGTTCTATTGCTTCCGCGACCGCGAAGAGGTCCTGAAAATCTTTGAAAAGTATTGTGGCGCTCGTCTCACTACGCACGCATTTCGTATCGGCGGCTGCTTGTATGAGGCCTATGAAGGCTTCGAGCAGGATTGCCACAAGTTTTGCGAAGACTTCCTGCCCAAGCTGGACGAATACGAAGAGCTGCTGACCACCAACCGTATCTGGGTGGAGCGCACCAAGGGCGTGGGCATTCTGAACCCGGAAGATTGTATTGCTCTGGGCGTTACCGGCCCGGTCCTGCGCGCCAGCGGCGTGAAGTGGGACCTGCGCAAAGCTCAGCCCTACGAGTCGTACAAAAATTTCGACTTCGAGATTCCTACCGGCCTGAACGGCGACACCTACGACCGGTACCTGGTGCGCATCGAGGAGATGCGCCAATCGGTGCGCATTATTCGTCAGGCGGTCGACGGCTTGCCGCAGGGGCCGATCATGGCCAAGGTGCCGAAGGTGATCAAGCCGCCGGTGGGCGAGGTCTATCACTCCATCGAGGCGCCTAAGGGCGAATTGGGATATTTCATCGTGAGCGACGCTTCCACCCAGCCTTATCGCATCAGGGTGCGTCCTCCATCGTTTGTCAATCTGCAAGCCCTCGACAAGATGGTGCGTGGCCTGCTGGTGGCCGATGTAGTAGCGGTCATCGGCACGCTCGACATCGTGCTCGGGGAGGTGGACCGATGATGCGGAGGAGACTTGAAGGTTCGGCTAGAGCTGGCCTTTAGGCCAGCGTCCAGGCTTAGAAAAACTTAGGGGCTTTAGCCCCGGATAGACGCAATGTTTGATGCCATCAAGAATTACCTAAGTTCGAATGTCACCCCGGGCGAAGCGGGCAATCTCTTCTGGGCCACGATTTACATTCTGCTGGTCATCACCGGTGTTTCGGTGGCCGTGATGTGCATGAATTGGCTGGAGCGCAAGATTCTGGCGCACATGCAGATTCGGCTCGGCCCCATGCGCGTGGGCCCGCACGGATTGCTGCAGCCTTTCGCCGACGCCCTCAAGCTGCTGATCAAGGAAGACATTATTCCCCACGACGCTGACAAGATAGTGTTCTGGAGCGCGCCCGTGGTGGTGACGATGACCGCTTTCACGACTTTCCTGGTGGTTCCGTTTGGCCGCACGCACGCGGTCACTGACATGAACATCGGCGTTCTCTTCATGCTCGGCGTGTCGTCGCTGGGCGTGCTGGGCATCATCATGGCGGGCTGGTCGTCGAACTCACATTACCCGCTGATGGGCTCGCTCCGTTCCAGCGCGCAGATGGTCTCCTACGAAATCGCCATGGGACTGGCGATTGTTTCGGCGGTGTTGATGACCAGCATGCAGACGGGTACGGGCACGCTGAGCATGATCGGCATCGTGGAATCGCAGGCCAGTCAGCATACCTGGTTCATCTTCAAGTTTTTCCCGCTCGGATTCATCGCCTTTGCGGTGTTCGCCATCGCGATGGTTGCGGAAACCAACCGCGCCCCGTTCGATCTGCCGGAAGCGGAGTCGGAGCTGGTCGCAGGGTTTCATACCGAGTACAGCGGCTTTCGCTGGTCACTGTTCTTCCTGGCCGAATATTCGGCCATGCTGGCGGTGTCGTCGATTGCGGTGACGCTCTGGCTCGGTGGCTGGATGCGGCCATTCCCGAGTCTGTTGGGTGGATCCACGTGGGACATGGCGTTCTCGTTTCTTCCAGCGCTGACGTTCTTTGTGCTGGCGGCCATGTGCTTCCTGGGAACCATACGCATGCCGAAGATTCCGCAGTTCCGCATTCAGACAGCTGGCCTGGGCACGTTCGGCGCGCTGCTGGGATTCGTCGGACTGGTGCTGCTATTTCCGGCGGTGCGCGTCCGCATACAGGACATTTACTGGTTCGTGGTTAAGGTCGCGTTCTTCATGTACTTGTACATCTGGTACCGCGGAACGTTCCCGCGCTACCGCTTTGACCAGCTCATGAAGGTGGGCTGGAAGGTGCTGCTGCCGACTGGATTGGGCGTGCTGATCGCCACCGCGATCTGGGGCCTGATGCCGCAACTGTCGGCCGCGATCATGGGGGTGCATCAGTGAGTCTGACTCCGCTGCTTCGCAAGATCTTCCTGGTTGATCTGATCAAGGGCCTCAAGGTGACGTTCCACTACCAACCGCCCAGCGAGGCGATTACGGAGCAGTATCCCCTGGAGCGACCGGTAATTTTCGAGCGCTTCCGCGGACAGCCGCGCTTGAACTCGAATCCCGATACTGGCGAGTCGTTGTGCATCGTGTGTAACCTGTGCGCGCTGGCGTGTCCCGAGCAGTTGATCGTGGTGAAGGGGGAGCGCAACCCGGCGACCAAGCGCAAAGAAGTCGTCTCGTGGACCTACGACCTGAGCCGCTGCATGTTCTGCGGCCTGTGCGAGGAGGCCTGCTCGACCGACGCTCTGGAGCTGACCCAGGACTACGAGATGGCGCTCTACAGCCGCGAGGGCATGGTGCTGGACCAGGCGGCGCTGGAACGCGGCCAGGAGCCGGTGAGGTACGTGAAGTAGTTGTCAGTAGCCAGTAGTCAGTAGTCAGTGGCAGTTTGACGGTGGGCTCGCTCGGGATGTGAAAAATTTTGAAAGCTTCCCATGCTTTCGCAAAAGAAGCGAAAGGATGGGGCACCCGAGAGTTCTTTGCAACGATAGGGGTCCTTCGACTCCGGCGCGCAAAAGCGGCGCGCCTGCGCTCAGGATGACACATTGTTGAATTTGGGTTTTGGCTAAATGCTAATTGCTAAATGCTAATTGCTAGGTGCTAATTGCTAATTGCTAACGGCTAATTATGAATCCTGTTGCCACACCGTTCTTCTTTTACTTCCTGGCGATCATGGCCATTGTGTCCGCCATTGCCGTAATTACCCGGCGAAATCCGGTGCATGCCGCGCTGTCGCTGATCGTGACCCTGCTCGCGCTGGCTGGCTTTTACCTGATGCTGTACGCGCCCTTCGTGGCTGCGGTGCAGATCGTTCTCTATGCCGGCGGAATCATGGTGCTGTTCCTGTTTGTCATCATGCTGGTCAACCTGGAGCAGAACATCCGCGAGTATCAGTTCAATAAGCAATGGATCGTGGCCACGATTGCCGCGCTGGCGCTGGGTGGATTGCTGGCGTTTGTCTATCGCACCGGCCGGGGCGCGTTTCCGTCGGTGTTCTACCAGAGCTATCGCGGGCTTGAGGCCGACAACACCCAGCAGATTGGTGTGTGGCTGTACGGCAATTACATGCTGCCGTTTGAGATCGCGTCGCTGCTGCTGCTGGTGGCCATCGTGGGCGCGGTGGTCATGGCGAAGAAGAGGATTTGAAGGTTCGGGGACTGAAGGTTGACCTGTCGTCATGGTTGAAAAAACGAGTTTGGCTGAGGAGGACGTATGGCAAGGAAAGCAGCGCGTATCAAAGGGAGTAAGGTCGCGTCGACTTATGTGACGGGCAAGTGGATTGAGGTTACGGTCAGGATCCCAACCGCAAAGGTTAGTGAGCGGGGAGGCAAACGGCTTCCGAAAGCCCAAAAGGCAAAGGTGGCCAAGGCTGTCGCTGGAAAATAATTTATGACAGAAATCACCACCATGCATTACCTCGTGGTTGCGGCGGCGCTGTTCATCATCGGCACCATTGGAGTGTTGACGCGGCGCAACGTGGTCATCATCCTGATGTCGATTGAGTTGATCCTGAATGCTGTGAACCTGAACCTGGTGGCGTTCTCGCGGCTGTGGGGACTGCACGGGCAAGTGTTCGCGATTTTCGTCATCACCGATGCCGCCGCCGAAGCGGCAGTCGGCCTCGGCATCATCATCGCCTTCTTCCGCAACAAGGAGACGGTGAACGTGGACGAGGTGGATTTGTTGAAGTGGTGAAAAGCAGTGGCTAGTGGTTAGTGGCTAGTTTTTCCGGGCTAATGTGCCTCTAGCGAAAAGCGATTGGCGAATGGCGAAAAGCGAATAGCGAATAGCGATTTTACTGACGGCTGACAGCTGATAGCTGACAGCCTCGAGGCGAAGCCGAGAGTTTACATGTTCTTTCTTGACCACATCTGGTTGATTCCGCTGTTTCCCGCCCTGGGTGCGGCTTGCATGTTCTTTTTCGGACGCAAGCTGTCGAAGCAGGCGGTAAACGGCATCTGCGTCGGCATGGTTGTGCTGGCGTTCGCGTGGGCGTGTGTCGCCGTATGGCAGTACACCGGCTACAGCGCCGCCAGTCCAGGCAAACCATTCGAGAAGGTGCTGTACACCTGGATGGGCACCGGTGACGCTTCACTCACCTATCCGATGCATGGCGGCGGTACGGCTGAGTTCCGCGCCGATGCCGGCTTCCTGCTCGATCCCCTGTCCTGCATCTGGCTGCTGTTCGTAACCGGTGTAGGCATGCTGATCCACATCTACTCCATCGGTTACATGGCCCATGAAGGCGGCTATTACCGCTTCTTCGGCTACCTGAACCTGTTCATGTTTTCCATGCTGACGCTCATCCTGGCGAACAACTATGCGGTGATGTTTGTAGGCTGGGAGGGCGTGGGCCTGTGCTCGTACCTGCTGATCGGCTTCTACTTCCAGCGCCACTCCGCATCGACCGCTGCCAACAAGGCGTTCATCGTAAACCGCATCGGTGATGCGGGATTCATCCTGGGCATGTTCACCATCGCCTGGTACTTCGGCTCGGTGCAGTACACCAAGGTCAACATGTTGGCGCGCAGCGGGCACTTCGCGATTGGCGATCACTGGATTACCGTTGCCTGCCTGCTGCTGTTCGTGGGCGCCTGCGGCAAGTCAGCACAGTTTCCGCTGTATGTCTGGCTGCCTGACGCCATGGAAGGTCCGACACCGGTTTCCGCCCTGATCCATGCCGCGACCATGGTGACCGCGGGCGTGTACATGGTGGCGCGCTCCAACGCCCTGTTCGTGCTGGCGCCGAATGCGATGAAGACGGTGGCCATCGTCGGCGCGCTGACCGCTATCTTCGCCGCGACCATCGCTCTGGTGCAAAACGACATCAAGCGCGTGCTGGCGTACTCCACCGTGTCGCAGTTGGGATACATGTTCCTGGCGCTTGGCGTGGGCGCATTTGCAGCCGGCGTCTTCCACGTCTTCACCCATGCGTTCTTCAAGGCGCTGCTCTTCCTCGGCGCCGGCTCAGTGATTCACGCCATGAGCGGCCAGCAGGAAATGCAGCACATGGGCGCGCTGAGCGGAAAAATCAAGACCACGTTCGGCACCATGCTGATTGCGACGCTGGCCATCGCCGGTATTCCGGGCTTCGCCGGGTTCTTCTCCAAGGACGCCATTCTGTGGGAGACGTGGTCGCGCGAAGCAGGGGCGTATCGCTATCTGTGGTACATCGCATTTCTGACGGCGCTGATGACCTCGTTCTACATGTTCCGGCTGATCTACCTGACGTTCTTCGGCAAGCCGCGGATGAGCCACGAGGCCGAGCACCACATTCACGAATCTCCCAAAACGATGACCGTGCCGCTAATCATCCTGGCGATTTGCTCCCTGGGCGCGGGCTATCTGGGCATGCCGCACAGCCTTGGTGGATCGAATCGCTTCGAGAAGTTCCTCGAGCCGGTGTTCGCGAAAGAAGCGGTGGTGCTGGTAGAAGGCGGCAAGGCTGCCCAGGTGGCTGCCGGCGAGCAGCAGGTCGAGCACACCGATCCGATGGAGTACACGCTGATGTTCGCCTCCGTGGGCGCGGCGGTGGTCGGCTGGTTCCTGGCGCAACGAGCTTACAAGAAGGCCGACAAGGGTTACAAAGAGCCGATTCAAGAGGTCTCCCCACGCTTCTACAAGACGCTGTTCCGCAAGTGGTATGTCGACGAAATCTACGACTGGGTCTTCACCGGGCGCAAGAAGGTGGGAGACGTTCGTCTGGGTGCCATGGGTCTGGGTGATGCGATGTGGAAGTTCGACGCCAACGTGATTGACGGCGCAGTCAACGGCGCGGGTTGGTCAACACGCATGAGCGGCACGCTGTCGAACCTGTGGGACAAATGGATTATTGATGGCCTGTTCGTGAACGGCGTGGCCATGGTGACGCGCCTGGCCTCGTATCCGGTGCGCCTGGTGCAGTGGGGCCTGGTGCAGTGGTATGCGCTGGTGATGGTGGCCGGGTTGGTGGGATTTGTTTTTTATTACGTGGTCAGGTGGTAGGCGAAGAATGGTAGAGCGGCACTTTAGGGCCGCGTCAAAGGAAGCATCGGTAGAGCGAGCCTTTAGGCTCGCGTCAAGGGAACCAAAATATAAGTTCGGGGTTTTAGCCCCAAGTCACTCATGACGACTTACTTCATCACGATTTGTGCGCACATGCAGCAGAACCTCTTCCAACGTGAGGAGACTGCTGAACTCATGGTCGCCACTTTTTTCAAATATCGTGATGCTGGAGAATTCGAGCTTCACGAATACGTTGTCATGCCAAATCATATCCACTTATTGCTGTCGCTCAATGATCAACATCAGTTAGCCCGAGTGATTCAATTGATCAAAGGCGGCTTTTCGCATTCGCTGCGCGAAAACGGAGTTGTTTTGCGGACGGTGTGGCAACAGAGGCATTTCGATCGCCGGTTGCGCGACGCCAACGAGTTCGCCGAAGTCTCCCAATACGTCCGTCAGAACCCCGTGCGTAGAGGTTTGGCAGAACACGCGGAAGACTATCCATATTCGTCGGCCGGTAAGCACGCCGGGGTACCGGGGCTAAAGCCCCTCATTAACAAAAGGAGAGACGTGGACGCGAACCTAAAGGTTCGCTCTACCGATCGTTCCGGAAAGCAGCAAGCCGCCCTGAAGAGCGGCTCTAGGACTTCATGCGAGGTGGACGCCGGCCTGAAGGCCGGCTCTACCCGGTTTTGACGCGTAGACGCAGGCCTAAAGCCCGCTCTACCAGGTTTGAGCTGAAAGCTGATGGCTGAAAGCTGAGAGCTAATAAAAATGCACAACCATATTCTTTCGATAATTTTATTTACACCGCTGGTGGGCGCAGTTCTCCTGATGCTAATGCCGAAGGAGAACAAGGACGCCATCCGCTGGGTTGGCAATATCTTCGGCATGCTGGGATTTGCGGTCTCGTTGCCGCTGATTCCGTGGTTCTGGGCGCTGAAGGACCACGCCGGCTTCCAGTTCGTCGAGGGCGCACCCAATAACTGGATCCCGTCCATAGGCGCCGGCTACGTGATCGGTATCGACGGCATTTCGTTCCTGCTGATCATGCTGACTACGCTGCTCGGGGCCATCTCGATCCTGTCATCGTGGAATGCCATCCAGGAGCGGGTGAAGGAATACTACGTTTGGTTCCTGGTATTGCAAACGGGCATGCTTGGCGTCTTCATGGCCAACGACATGTTCCTGTTCTTCGTTTTCTGGGAAGCCATGCTGGTGCCGATGTACCTGTTGATCGGCATCTGGGGCGGACCGCGCAAGCTCTACGCGGCGATCAAGTTTTTCCTGTACACCCTGTTCGGCTCGGTGCTGATGCTGCTCGGCATCCTGTTCCTGTATTTCCATCACCACACCCTGACCGGCGTTTACACGTTCTACTTGCCCGATCTCTATGCCACGGCGCCGAAGATTGGCGGGCACGCGGCCATCTGGCTGTTCTTCGCATTCTTTGTCGGCTTCGCTATCAAAGTGCCGATGTTCCCGTTCCACACCTGGCTCCCGGATGCGCACGTGGAAGCACCAACGGCTGGCTCGGTGATCCTGGCGGGCGTCCTGCTGAAGATGGGAACGTACGGCCTGATCCGGTTCTCGCTGCCATTCTTCCCCGCGGTCGCGATGACGCCATGGGTGCGCCAGTTCATGATCGTGCTGTCGCTTATCGGCATCATCTACGGCGCGCTGGTTTCGCTGATGCAGAAGGACATGAAGAAGCTGGTGGCCTACTCGTCGGTGAGCCACCTTGGCTTTTGCACGCTTGGCATCTTTGCCCTGAGCCCGCTGGGACTCAGCGGCTCGGTCATACAGCAGATTAATCACGGCATCTCCACCGGCGCGCTGTTCTTGATTGTCGGCATCTTGTACGAACGACGGCATACGCGCGAGATTTCTGAGTATGGCGGCATCTCCAACGTGATGCCGGTGTACGCCACCATCACCCTCATCATGTTCATGTCTTCCATGGGACTGCCGCTGCTCAACGGCTTCGTCGGCGAGTTCACCATCCTGCAGGGCACGTTCATGGAGAACAAGGTGTGGGCCGCATGGGCGGTGCCGGGAGTAATTTTGGCTGCGGCCTATTTGCTGTGGCTGTACCAGCGCGTGTTCTTCGGCTCGGTGAACAATCCCAAGAACGAGAAGCTGCTGGATCTTTCGGGAAGGGAACTGGCCACCTTCATTCCGCTGGTGATCATTGCTTTCTGGATCGGTCTGTATCCCAAGCCGTTCTTCCAGATTCTCTCCACCCCGATCAACAACCTGGTCGCAACCGTGCGCCCTGATTATCCCGGACTGAAGAAGCCTGTGCTGGCTGCGCAGCCGGTGAATCCGGATCTGGCGACCCCAACCCCCGAAGCGCCTAAAGCGCCCGACACGCAACCGCCTGCGACCACTGGAGACGGGCAGAAACCGGGAGTGGCGGCAGTGCAGAAGCCATCGCCTGTAAACACAGCGAAAGCCAACTTAGCGGCGGCTCCGGCCGCGCTCGCCAAGTGAGGATGAAATAGTGACCAGTTCGCTGACAACCTTCTCCTACTCCGGCGCCGACTATCTGCTGGCCTTACCGATGGTGTTGCTGACGGTGTTTGCGCTAGGCATCCTGATGATCGACCTCATGCTGCCGCAGCAGTGGAAGCGCGTAAACGCTATCACCGCGTTGATTGGCGTCGCATTTTCCGCCATCGCGGTAGGCAGGCTCCATCTCGCCTATCACGCCGCGGAGAAGCATGGCGTCGCAGTTGCAGCCTTCACCGGATTCATGGGCTCATTGGTCGTCGATCGCTTCGCCATCTATTTCTTCTATCTGTTCCTGATGGGCGCAGCCATTGCCATTCTGATGTCAATGCGGTATCTCGAAATCGAGCGCGAGAACCACGGCGAGTTCTACGCGCTGTTGCTGCTTTCCGTGGTTGGAATGATGTGCATGGCCGCTGGCTATGACATCGTGCTGATTTTCATCGGCCTGGAGCTGATGGCCATCTCGACCTACGTGCTGGTCGGTTTCCTGCGTCGCGACAAGCGCTCGAATGAGGCCGCACTGAAGTATTTGCTGCTGGGCGCGTTTTCGTCGGGAATCTTCGCCTATGGCCTGTCGCTGTTCTACGGCTTGACCGGCAGCACCAACCTGGGACAAATTGCACAGAAGCTTCAGGAACTGATCGCGACCCGTCCGAACGATCCCGTGGTCATCTTCGCGCTGCTGGCAACAACCACGGGTCTGCTGTTCAAGATTGCTGCGGTGCCGTTTCACCAGTGGGCCCCCGACGCCTACGAGGGCGCCCCCACCAGCGTTACCGGATTCATGTCGGTGGCGGTGAAATCTGCGGGATGGGCGATGCTGCTGCGCATCTTCCTCTTCGGACTTTATCCGCTGCGCGCGATGTACGTGCCGGTGCTGATCTTCGTTGCCATTGCAACCATGACCGGCGGCAACCTGGCCGCGATCACGCAGGACAATCTGAAACGCCTGCTGGCGTACTCATCCATTGCGCATGTCGGCTACATGCTGCTGGGCCTGATCGCCAGCGACGGCCAGAACAACTCCACCGGCATCATGGCGATCATGATTTACCTGCTGGTGTACACCTTCATGAACCTGGGCGCGTTCGCGGTGATCACCTCACTGCGGCGGCGCAACATTATCGGTGACACGGTTGACGACATCGCAGGGCTGTACTTCAAGGCGCCGACCGAAGCCATGCTGATGCTGGTGTTTCTGCTCTCGCTGGCTGGAATCCCGCCACTGGCAGGCTTTTGGGGCAAGTACTTCATCTTTCTCAGCCTGATCCAGACCGGGCACTACACGCTGGCCTCTATCGGCGTGCTGTATTCGGTGGTGGGCCTCTACTACTACATGCGGATTGCAAACTCGATGCTCATGCGGCAGCCCATCGATGCAGCGCCCGTGCATACGCGTCCGGCGATGCGGTTGGCGCTGACCATCACCGCGGTCGGCACAGTGGTTATCGGCCTTTTTCCGAACGCCTTCATCAATGTCGCAAACTGGTCGCTGGGGTTGGTGGAGGGCACGCAACACATGGCGAGAATGTTGCGGTAAAACGCGACCGGTAGAGGTTTAAGTGTTTTAGCATCCCCGCGCGATTGCATCTCACTCCCTGTCCTGTTATAACCGCCTGTTTCAGCTTTATACGCGAAGGTCACCGATGGCGCCCGCTGCGAAGACACCAGCGTGTGCCAATCTTGGAGGAACGTTTTGGATTTCCAGCTCTCGGACGAACAACTGCAATTAAAGAAAATGGTGCGCGACTTTGCCGAGCGCGAGATTGCGCCCAACGTGATGAAATGGGACGAACCCGGGACTTTCCCGCTGGAGACCGTCAAAGAACTGGGCAAGCTGGGACTGATGGGCACTATCTTTCCTACCGAATACGGCGGCGCCGGCATGGGGTACATCGAATACGTCACCGCCATCGAGGAACTTTCGCGCGTGGACGGCTCGGTAGGCATCATCGTGGCGGCGCACACTTCGCTGGGTTCGAACCACATCTTCATCGCCGGCAACGAGGAGCAGAAGCGGAAATATATTCCCAAGCTTGCCAGCGGCGAGTTCATCGGCGCCTGGGGCCTGACGGAGCCGGGTGCGGGCTCGGATGCGGGTGGCGCGCGTTGCTCGGCCGTGCGTCGCGGCAAGAATTGGGTGCTGAACGGAACCAAGACCTTCATCACCAATGGCCACTACGCTGACGTGGCGGTCGTGGTTGCGGTGACGGACAAGACGGCGCACACTCACGGACTGTCGGCGTTCGTGGTGGAAAAAGGCACCAAGGGATTTCGCTCCGGTAAGAAGGAAAACAAACTCGGCCTGCGAGCCAGCGACACCTCCGAATTGATCTTTGAAGACTGCGAACTTCCTGCGGAGAACCTGCTAGGCCAGGAGGGCCAGGGGTTCGTTGACGCAATGAAGGTCTTGGATGGAGGCCGGATTTCCATCGCTGCGCTGGGGCTGGGCATGGCGCAGGGCGCGTATGAAGCTGCGCTGAACTACTCCAAACAGCGCAAGCAGTTCGGCCAGCCCATCAGCCAGTTCCAGGCAATCGCGTTCAAGCTTGCCGACCTGGCGACAGAAATCGACGCCGCCCGCCTGTTGACCCATCGCGCGGCCGCGATGAAAGATGCCGGCATGAAGACCACGCTGGAGTCGTCGATGGCGAAGTTGTATGCCAGCGAGGTCGCGGTGAAGTGCGCCAACGAAGGCGTGCAGATTCACGGCGGCTACGGATTTATCAAAGATTATCCTGCCGAAAAGTTTTACCGGGACGTCAAGCTCTGCACCATCGGCGAAGGCACCAGCGAGATTCAGCGACTGGTGATCGCACGCCAGCTTCTGAAGGATTGACCTCCCTGTACCTTGCCTGAGCATATATATTGGCCTTGCGCCTATGCTCATTCGCGAACACGTTGCTCTGGCTCCGTTTACCACGCTGGGCGTCGGAGGCCCGGCGCGCTACTTCACTGAAGCGCGCTCGGAAGCTGAGGTGGCAGAAGCGGTGAGAGTTTGCCCGCTCGCGACAGGCGCCACTGTTCGTGCTGGGCGGTGGCAGCAACCTTGTGGTCGCCGATACGGGCTTCGCCGGGCTTGGTGCTCAAGGTTGCGCTCTCCGCCTCGTCGTGTTCAACACCGCCAGGCAAGGACGCGCTTTTCACTGCCGGTGCGGGCGTGGATTGGGATGCACTGGTTGCACAAACCGTTGATGCCAACTGCGCCGGCCTGGAGTGCCTGAGCGGCATTCCCGGCAGTGTCGGCGGAACGCCGGTGCAAAATGTCGGAGCCTATGGACAGGAAGTGGCCGAGACCATTCGTGAGGTGAAAGTTCTCGACCTGCAGACTCTCGAAGTTCGTACTTTATCCAACGCAGAATGCGGCTTCACGTACCGCGCCAGCATCTTCAATACGACAGAGCGCGATCATTACATCATCCTGCAAGTATCGTTCGGGTTGCAGCAGGGCGCCAAACCGTGTGTCCGTTATGCTGATCTGGAGCAGTTCTTCGCATCACGTTCAGGCGATCCGACTCTGGCGGAAGTGAGAGCAGGGGTGCGCGAAATCCGCCACCGCAAGGCCATGCTCATCGTTGCCGGCGATGAGGATGCGCACAGCGCCGGCTCGTTCTTCAAGAATCCCATTGTGTCGCAGGGTCGCTTCGAGGAGCTATCGGCTCGTATGGAATCGCGCGGACTGCAAATGCCCAGCTATGCGACCGATGACGGCCTTCGCAAGCTGCCCGCCGCCTGGCTGGTCGAGCACGCCGGATTCCCCAAGGGCTACAACAAGGGCGCCGCCGGCATTTCCCGGCGGCACGCCCTGGCAATCGTCAATCGCGGTGGCGCCACCGCAGCCGACATTCTGGCCCTGAAGAACGAAATTCAGGCCGGCGTCTTTCATGAGTTTGGAATCGAGTTATATCCGGAGCCTGTATTGGTGGGATTTTGAGCGTTGTCGCCAGACTCAGCCTACGGATGACACGAATGACGAACCAATCGCCACGCGCGTCATCCGCAGTGGATTGACTTACGCCGCTTTGCGATTTTGCCGCATCACACGGACCCGGTCGAGAGTACCGGCGATCGTTTGCGCCTGTATTCTTATGGTCTCGAGGAGATCGTCGGGAAGCTTGTTGTCATTGATGTATTTTTCGTATTGTTCCTTGGCATAGGTGTCGCCGGTTTCCATGGAGGACAGGATGGAGTCATCGCCGGCGCCCAAGTTTGCCTTCAGGTCGAGCCAGCCACGATGAATTGCGGCCTTCGTGCTTCCGGACCGGTCAACGTCGCCCTTGCCCAGCTGCACGGCGTAGCTCTCCAAATCTCCCGCGAACTTGGCACGCGCCAGGCTCACTGAATCCAGGAACTTGCGCAGCTGCGGATCTTTTGCGTGTTCAGCCCCGTCACGATAACCGTTCTGCCCATCACGGGCAACTTCAATCAAGTTTTCTAGTGCATCTACAACATACTTTTGATCTGCCATTGGTTGGTCTCCTTATAATTTCGTACCTACGTTTGGATGGCGAAGGAGTGCGCAGGTTTGCATCGCGCCTGCCTGGGATGGGAGCATGATATTGCGAAAGCAAACTTTCTTTTCGCGATCTGCGATACTTTACGGTGTGAACCTGAACCGGGACATGACGTTCGATGACTTCCGCGAATCGTTGCAGCGCGATGGGCCGCCACGTGCCCTGGATCATGCCCTCACCGCCTTGTGGTGGGACGCGAAGGGGGATTGGAAGACAGCCCACGAATCGGCGCAGCAGGACGAGACTCCTGGCGCGGCCTGGGTCCACGCCTACCTGCACCGCAAGGAGGGCGACCTCTCCAATGCTTCTTATTGGTATGGTCGTGCTGGCAAAGAGCTCCCGCAATACTCGCTTGAGCACGAGTGGCGCGAAATCACCAAGGCGCTTCTGGCGGAATAGATTTCACGGCTGCACCTTCAGTGGCGCCAACTGTTTAGTCGCGAACTCCTGCCAGTGCTGCACCAGCGACGCCGTTGACTGATGTACTTTGCTGACGGCCTGCGTCGCCTGCTGGGTGGGCGCTACGTCCACGTCCTGCAGCACCGACAATAATTCCATAAGCGAGCCGCGCACGCCGTTCAGGTTCTCAGTTAGCGGCCCCCGCCTGCGCCGCCCGCCTGTTCCTTCCAGCGATTGCAGTTCCTGAATGGCTGTGTCGAGCCTGGCCGCATCCGCTGCGCTTGCTTTTTCGCGCATCGCCTTCAACTTCGTCAATGCCGAAGCGGCCTTATCCACTACCGGCTGCAGGACCAACAAATCGTCATAGACCTGTTTCGACAGCGCGAACTGCTTTTGCAAATCGGCAGTCGATGTCTTGACGCGGGGGTCCATTTCGATCATTAGCGGTTGCGTATAGCGCTGTCCATCAACCGTGAGAACGACGTTGTATTTGCCCGGCATGGCCCATGGCGAAGTCGGCGCCGGGGCCGTGTTATGAGGTACGGCAGCAATCGGATATTCGGGCTTTATTCCCGGCACCGGCGGGTAGTGCGTGTCCCACACAAAACGATGTATCCCCGCCGCACTGGACAACTTTTGCGGTGGTCGCAACCAATACGCCGGAATTGACAACTCAGGGTCGGGTGGGGGGATGGGGTCGGCGCTGGAATACCGCCGCACTAACCTACCGGCGCCATCGACGATTTCGAGGGTAACTGGTCCATTGGCGGCTGACTTCAAGTAATAGTTGAGGATTACTCCGTCCGGCGGGTTCTGGCCCGCAGGCTCGTCCGGTGGCAGAGGTGTGTCGCTGTTGGTGTCCCAGCGAACACGATAGGCCAGTTCAGGCTCGAAGAGGAACGCGCTGCCGGCAACAACCTTTTCGTTCAGTTGGCGCAGCGGCGTGATGTCGTCGAGTATCCAGAAGCCGCGGCCGTGGGTCCCCACCGCCAGGTCGTTGTCCTTGATCGTTACGTCGCGGACGGAGGTCGCGGGCATGTTCAAGCGTAACGATTGCCAGTGATCGCCATCATCGAAAGAGACGTAGGTCGCGCGCTCGGTCGCCGCAAATAGCAAACCCTGGCGTTTGGGATCTTCGCGGACGGAATTCACGTTCTCGTTTTCCGGGATTCCGCTGGTGATCTCGCTCCAGGTTTTACCTGAATCGCGGGTGCGATAGATGTGAGGGCGCAGATCGTCGAGACGGAGGGTATTGATGGCGGCGTATGCGGTTTGCGCATCGAGGTGACTGGCGTCAAGCACCGAGACCTTCTGCCATGCCGATAGTTGCGGCGGCGTGATGTTATTCCAGTGGCCGCCACCATCGGTGGTCAGCCATATCAGGCCATCGTCGGTTCCCGCCCAAATGCGGTTGATGTCGAGCGGCGAGGCCGCGACCGCATAGATGACTCCCCGCTGCTTGGGCTGGGCCGCCGGGTCGTTGCGAAAGATGCCCACGCTTGCCGGCACGTCCCAGGTTTTGCGGGTGAGGTCAGGACTGATCTGCTTCCAACTCTGCCCGCCGTCGCGGGTAGTCCACAACGTGTTCGACGCGAAATAGAGAACATGCGGATCAATCGGCGAGAAGACGATCGGCTCGGTGCGAATCATGCGGAAGTCAGGTCCAGGGGCCAGCACCGGAATCACGTTCTGCGCCTGCGCCGTGCGCCGGTCATAGCGCGACAACTTACCACCGAACACGACATCGGGATCGAGCGGATCGGGCACCACATAGCCGTACTCTTCGGCCGCCACGGGATGCCAATCGCGAAAGGTGATCGCGCCATCATTGCCGCGACTGGAGATGCAAGCCGAGCCGCTCTCCTGCTGTCCGCTGCACAGACGATAGGGAAAAGCATTGTCGGCATTCACGTGATACATCTGCGCCGTGGGCTGGTTGTACCATGAACTCCAGGTTTCTCCGCCGTTCACCGTAATGAGGGCGCCCTGATCGCTGGTCAGAATGATGGTGTTGGAATCGTTGGGATTGATCCAGATGTTCTGATAATCGTCGCCGCCGGGAGCGCCGCGGAAACCAATCCAGGTCTTGCCGCCATCGGTGGATTTCCAGGTGACTGTGCTGGTCACGTAAACCACATCCGGGTTCTTGGGATCGATCATCGGCACGCATAGATCGCCCCCGCCGATACGGCCGCGAGGACGCGAGTCCGTGGTGGCGATTGTCCAGGTGTCACCGCCATCGGCGGAACGATAGAGGTCAACCTTGTCTTTGGTGGCAACGGCGGCGAAGAGCCGCTTCGGATCGCTGCGCGCTATGGCAACGTGGGCTTGGACGATGCCATTCGGCAGCCCTCCTGCCAGCGGATGCCAGGTTTGACCGCCGTCGGTTGACTTATACACACCCCCGTTTGTGCCGTTAAATTCGCCATTCTCCCACGGCCCTTCCCGCGCCTCCCACAACGTGGCATAAACAATATTGGGATCCGAGGGGTCAATCTTTATGTCGCCCGCCCCAATGTTTTCGTCCTTGTAGAGCACCTTGTCGAAGGTCTGGCCGCCATCGGTCGAACGATAGATCCCCCGCTCCGGGTTGGGGCCGTAAGGGTGTCCCGCCACGGCCACAAAAAGCCGGTTAGCATTGCGAGGATCAATGGCTATCTGCGAAATCTGTTGGCCATCGCGCAATCCAAGATGGGTCCAGGTTGCGCCGCCATCGGTGGATTTATAGATTCCGTCGCCAACTGACAGGTCGGGCCGATGCAGTCCCTCACCGCTGCCGACATAAATAATGTTTGGGTCCGAGGGTGCTACTTCGATTGCCCCGATCGAGCCGGTATCTTCGCGATCGAAGAGTGGCGTCCACGTCCGGCCAAAATCGGTTGTCTTCCATACCCCGCCATTCACTGCTCCGATGTAGAACACGTTTGGCTGACCGGGGACACCCGACACGGCCCGGGTACGGCCTCCGCGAAACGGCCCGATGTTTCGCCAATGCATTTCACGCAGAGGGCCGGTATCAATCTGTTGAGTTTGCGCGAGCGGAGCAAGACAGAGAGCTGACAACAGCAGGAGGCAGGAAACTGCCGGCGAGGTTCGCTTCAAATGAGTCACCTTCTTCGTTCGATTCGAGAGTACAAAAAAGCCATGGTTGCGGCGGGCGCTCGATGCGGTCCTACACGAGGCAACGCGAAAGTGTAATCTATTCGCACCCCTCTTTGCAGGGTAAAGGACTTTCGGCTTGGAATCCCGCGCTCCACGGCTTTCTCTAGTTTCGCTCGTTCTCTTAATTACTCTTTTCCCACTGCTCCCAATCGCCGCGCAGTCCGTCTCTCCCGATCTGTTCGGCGCCTTGCAATGGCGAATGATTGGCCCATTCCGCGGTGGGCGTGTGGTTGCCGTCGCGGGAGTGCCCGGAGACGGTGGGACTTTCTATTTTGGATCCGTGGACGGCGGCATCTGCAGGACCACCGATGCCGGGGTGACGTGGGAGCCGATCTTCGATGGTCAACCAATCGCCTCGATTGGGGCACTCGTCGTGGCGCATTCCAATCCTGCTGTTATGTACGCCGGCACTGGCGAGTCAGACATACGAACCGATCTCTCCTCCGGCGACGGAGTGTACAAATCCGTGGACGGCGGCGCGACTTGGAGAAATATCGGTTTGCGTGATTCCCGCCAGATCAGTCGCATCGTGGTTGATCCTCATAATGCTGACATTGTCTACGTCGGAGCGCTGGGTCACGCCTACGGCCCCAACCCGGAACGCGGCGTTTACAAGTCAGTGGACGGAGGCAATACCTGGGCCCACGTACTCGACAAGGGACTAGGCATTGGCGTCTCCGACCTGGCGATGGCGACGGATTCTCCCAACATTTTGTTCGCCGGCACTTGGAACGCGCACCGTCCGCCGTGGAGTACCTATGCACCGTTGTCAGGACCGGGTGGAGGACTGTATCGCTCGACCGACAGCGGCGCGACCTGGACACAATTAAACGGCCACGGATTGCCGGAAGGGGACTGGGGACGCGTGGGCGTTGCCGTCGCACCGGACGGCAAACGGGTATATGCCTTGCTGGATGCAGACAAGAAGTCGGGACTCTACCGCTCTGACGACGGCGGCGACACCTGGACGCTCGCCAATAGCGATGCGCGCCTCACCAGCCGGTCGTGGTATTTTAACTGGCCAACCGTCGATCCCAGCCATCCCGACGTGGTCTACATACCGAACGTCGCGCTCTATCGCTCAGAGGATGGGGGCAAGACCATTTCGATCGTGCGCGGCGCGCCCGGCGGCGATGACTACCACCAGCTTTGGATCGACCCTGCGAATTCTGCGCGCATGATTGTCGGCACCGACCAGGGAACATCAGTCAGCATTAACAATGGCAAGACGTGGTCGTCGTGGTTCAACCAGCCGATTGGGCAGTTCTATCACGTGATTACCGATAACGAATTTCCCTACCACGTGTACGGAGCGCAGCAGGACAGCGGCAGCGCGGCGGTCGTGAACCGAACTGATCATGGACTCATCACCCCGCGCGACTGGTTCATGGTCGGCGGAGGCGAAAGCGGATGGCTGGCTCCCGATCCCAGCGATCCCAACATCATCTACGCTACCGGTACTTACGGCAGCGTCGTACGTTGGGACCGCCGCACTTCATTGAGCCAGGACATCGCGCCATGGCCAGGTCAAAACTTTGGCAGCGAGATCAACGAACGCAAGTATCGCGACCCATGGACGCCCATGCTCGTCTTTTCGCCGCTTGATAAACACGCGCTCTATCTGGGTACACAGTACGTAATGAAGACCAGCGACGGCGGCCTGCACTGGGAGAAGATCAGTCCCGACCTCACCGGGGCTGCGCCAGCTTCCGCCGGCGAAAAGCCCACCGCACCGGTCACGCCGCAGAACGCGAAGGAGCGGGGTTTCGGCGTGGTGTACAGCATTGCGCCGTCGCCGGTGAAGGCCGATGAAATATGGGCCGGCAGCGACACCGGGTTGCTCCATCTAACGCTGGATGGCGGGAAGACATGGCAGGACGTGACCCCGAATGGCGTCGGCGACTGGAGCAAAATCGCCATGATCGAGGCGTCACGCTTCGATCCCGCCGCGGCCTACGTCGCGGTGGATCGCCATCGCCTTGACGACCTCAGTCCCTACATTTACCGCACTCGCGATTATGGCAAGACCTGGCAAACCATCGTGGCCGGTATCGGCCCGCAATCGTTCGTCAACGCCATTCGCGAAGACACGGAAAAGAAGGGCCTGCTCTACGCGGGAACGGAGCTGGGTATCTACGTCTCGTTCGACGACGGGGAACACTGGCAGCCACTGCAATTGAATCTGCCCGTGGCCTCCATTCGCGACATCAACATCCATGGCGATGACCTTATCGTGGCCACGCACGGACGGGCGTTCTGGATTCTCGACGACATCGCGCCTCTGCGGCAGATTGCGCCTCAGCCGCAGAATGGGACTGCCCGGCTTTATCAGCCGGCCACAGCGATTCGCGTTGACAACGATATCTTCCTGGGCTCACCGCTGCCTCCGGAAGAGCCTACGGCGCACAACCCGCCTGACGGGGCCGCGCTCGACTACTACTTGAAGTCGCCCGCGAAACAGGTGACGCTCGAGATTTACGGTCCGAGCGGGAAATTGGTGCGCCGCTTTGCGAGCGGTGCAAAGCAGCCCACGTATCCTCCGCTGCCGATAGCTCCGCGCTGGCTGCCCAAGCCGGTCGCCCTGGAGACTTCCGCCGGCATGCACCGATTCATCTGGGACATGAGGTGGAGCAGCTCCGGAAGCCCTGAGGAGATCGAGGAAGATGAAGGATACGGAACCCCTCACGGCCCACGAATTACGCCTGGTATCTACCAGATTAAACTTATCGTTGATGGCAATAACTTAATGCAGAACTTGAAGATAGAGATGGACCCGCGATCTTCTGCGACCGCCGCCGAGTTAGACGAGCAGCTTCGGCTCGGACTGGAAATCTTTGCGGAGGTGCATCGCAGCCGGAGGGCGATGGCTGAAATCGGCGCGGTGAAGAAACGTCTGGAGCAAGTGCAGCAAAGGCCTGACGGCCATCGGCCGGAACTGCTGGAGCAAGTTTCAGAGTTGCAGGCGTCGATTGCGAAGATCGAGAAGGGAAGCGGCGATTCGATGATGGGACTCGCTGCGGCAAACAGCGGCTTGGCCTCGGCCCTGCGCGCGGTGGAGAGCGGCAACCGCACGGTACCATCGCAAGCCATCGAGTTGTATAACCAGTCCGACGAGGCCGCGAAGGCGCGCATCGCGGAGTGGACGAAATTAAAGAGCACCGATCTGCCACGACTTAATGACGCGTTGCGGAAGGCGGGCGCCCAGCCAATTCAGATATCGGAAATTGAGCGCGAGGTGGACAACCTGGTATCGCAGTAAGCCATGGTGATTACTCCCGAGTGTCATCCTGAGCGGAGTGAGGTCGCCAAGCGCGACCGAACGAAGTCGAAGTTAGTTCGTGCTTTGAAGGGGCGCATTCCCTGTGTTCTCCGTGTCCTCCGTGGTGAATATCATCGTCGAATCGGCCCCAGAATCCCCGGCCTGACCCGCCTTTGAGTCTTTTTCTCCTCCTGCCTCGTATATCCCGTTAGTATGGTCGCCACTGCCTTCAGTTCGCTGGTTCCGATGGAAACCGAAGAGGCCCAAATCGCACGTGGGCTGCGCCGTCGCGATCCTGACCTGCTCGACGCCTTGATCGAGCAGTATCAGCACCGGCTGCTGCGCTACTTGCTGCACCTGACCGGCAATCGCGCTACCGCCGAGGACCTGTTCCAGGAAACCTGGTTGCGCGTGCTGGAAAAGGGCCATCAGTACGACGGCCGCAACCGCTTTGTGACTTGGCTCATGTCCATCGCACACAACGTCGCCATCGATTACCTGCGCAGGAAAAATCCCCGCAGCCTGGACGAAATGAAAGACCCGGAAGATGGCACGCCCTTTGAACCGGTGGCGGATGGCCCGTCGCCCTTCGACCTGGCCCTGGCGCAACAACAGCATGAGATGTTCGACGCCGCGCTCGGCCAGGTGCCGGCAATTTTCCGTGAGGTGCTGGTGCTGCGCTTTCAGGAACAGATGAAACTTGAGGAAATCGCGCAATTGATACACATTCCACTGGCAACCGTTAAGACAAGAATTTATCGCGGCGTGATGGCCTTGCGGCCTGCGCTGACCGGAGGCGCCCAATGACCAACCGCGAGCATGAACGCGCTCTCGACCTCATTACTCGTCGCGGCGTGGAAGACATCGCCGCTCCCGATGCGGCCTGGCTGGCGTCGCATCTGGTGACCTGCACCGAGTGTGGCGAATACGCGGCATTGATCGATAGCACCGCCCGGCTTCTGCGCTCGGTCGCGATCACCGCCAGCCCGGCACTGGTCGCCAGCACGCAAGCCCGGCTGCGCGCCCGCGCGACCTACTTGCGCGAGCAGCGCTCCCGCATGGTGCTAATCGCGATTTCATTTTGTATAGGAGCCATGTCGTCGGCGTTGTCAGCGTGGGTGTGGTGGCGAGTCGGCGGCTGGGTGGCGCGACATGTGGGACTCCCCTCGGCAATTGTCGAGCCGGGAATCCTGGTCTTCCTTGTGCTGCCGGCCATAGTGATCGCGGGTTTACTGCTGGCGTTTCCACATCCCGTATTCGAAGGCTCACTCATGCTGGCGCTGGCGAGGGAGCATGAAGGAGAAAAACGATGAATCAGGCAAAGTCTCATTTTCGCAGCGAGCTCGCCATCATTCCGACGGTGGCAAAGGCAATTGCAGTTGTGGTGTTCGTGCTCTTTCAGATTGGTTTGCTGGTGCTCGTGCCTCACTTTGTGAAGCGCCCGGACGTGCCCCCCATGCCATTCCTGGTGCTGATCAGCATATTCGGCGGGTTCCTCATGGCCGTCGTCGTCCTGATGGTTGGCTATGTGTGCGCCGACTCCAAGCGCCGCGGCATGAATCCGGTGCTGTGGACGCTGCTGGTGATTTTCGTGCCCAAGGCCCTCGGTTTTATTGCGTACTTCCTGCTGCGCAAGCCCCTGCTGATGCCGTGCCCCAACTGCGGTACCGAGATCGGATCAGACTTTCGCTATTGCCCGAAGTGCGGCCATGCCATGAGCCCGACCTGTAGCCACTGTGGACGCCCCATCAGCGGAGATTATGTGTGCTGTCCGTATTGCGGCAAACCTGTCGTAGCGCCAGCGACGACGTAGGTTCACCACAGAGACACAGAGGCACAGAGAAAAAGAATGTTTTTACCACGGAGAACACGGAGGGCACGGAAAAACAAGAAGTGAAAGAAAAAAAGAGAAAACAAGGAAGAGAGAAGAAAAAAAAGAAGAAGAAAAGGAAATCAGAAGGAAATAATAAAAATCAGAAAGGAAAAGAACAATCAGAAAGAAAACCCCTCCGTGGTCTCCGTGTCCTCCGTGGTGAAAGATCTTCTCTGTGTCTCTGTGGTGAACGCCGCACTTGATTTAGAATTCCTTACTCATGGCCCCTGTCACCTATCTTGAAGCCATTCGCCAGGGAATCTGGGAAGAGATGGAGCGCGATCCTGCGGTCTTCTGCATCGGCGAGGACATCGGCATTTACGGGGGCGCGTTCAAAGTTACCGAAGGGCTGATCGACCGCTTCGGTCCCGAGCGCGTAGTGGACACGCCGATCTCGGAGATGGCCATCGTGAATGCCAGCTTCGGCGCGGCCCTCACCGGAATGCGTCCGGTCGCCGAGTTCCAGTTCATGGACTTCATCAGCTGCGCCTTCAACCAGATCACCAACATGCTGGCCAAAGCGCATTTTCGCTGGGGCGCGCCGGTCCCTGTGGTGCTGCGTGGCCCGTCGGGAGGCGGGGTCCACGGCGGTCCATTTCATTCGCAGAATCCCGAGACCTACTTTGCGCACACGCCGGGGCTGAAGGTCATCTGCCCGGCCAGCGCGTATGACGCCAAGGGGCTCATCAAGTCGGCCATCCGCGACAACAATCCGGTGCTGTTTTTCGAGCACAAGTTTCTATACCGCCGCATCAAGGAAGAGCTGCCCGCCGGCGATTACACCGTGCCGATCGGCAAAGCCCGGACCGTGCGCGAAGGCCGCGACGTCAGCGTCATTACCTACGCCGCCATGGTTTATGTTGCGCTGGAAGCCGCGGAAATACTGGCGAAGGATGGTATCGAACTCGAAGTGGTCGATTTGCGCACAGTACTGCCGCTGGACCGCGAGGCCATTCGTCAGACGGTGGAAAAGACCAATCGGGTAATCGTGCTGCACGAGGATACCAAGACCGGCGGCATTGCCGGAGAAGTTGCGGCCATCATTAACGAAGAGTGTTTCGACTCGCTGGACGCGCCCATCGTGCGTATCGCCTCGGCCGACAGCCCGGTGCCTTTCTCGCCCCCGCTGGAAGAGGCCTTTCTCCCCAAGGTGGAAGACGTGGTGCGCGAAGCGCGGCGCTTGCGAAGCTACTGAGAATCATTTCACCACAGAGACACAGAGGACACAGAGAAGACAGTTCTTTTTCACCACGGAGGTCACGGAGAACACGGAGTTGTTTTCTTTCTTTCTTTCTTTCTTTCTTTCTTCTTTTGTTATTCCTTTTTCTTCTTCTTTCTTACGTCTTATTTCTTTTTTTCTATTCTTCTTTGTCTCTCTTTTTGTTTTTTCCGTGCTCTCCGTGTTCTCAGTGGTGAAAACATTCGTTTTCTCTGTGCCTCTGTGTCTCTGTGGTGAATACCGGCGTTTCCGCCGGCTCATAGTACGATAATGATTGTTCCGGCGATGGGCCGGTACTGCACCTTAGAGGAGAGACATGCGCGGCTTCATCCTGGGAATCATTGTCACGTTGCTGGTGTTGTTTTGCGGCGGCTACTTCTATATGACCAAGGGAAACTTCGACATCCGGGCCGTGGGCAACACTGCGAGTACTACGGAACGGCACATGGCCAATGTCGCGATGGACGCCTGGGTGGAACAGCACGCTCCCAAGCAAGAGAATCCTTTTCAGCCGACCATGGATAACATCATGGATGGCTCCATGGTCTACGACAAGAATTGTGCCCTGTGCCACGGGAGCCTCAAGCAGCAAACGTCGCCTCTGCGCGACAACTTTTATCCCTCGGTACCGCAGCTCATGAGCAACACCCCCGACGATCCCGACAGCCATCTGTTCTACGTCGTCAAATACGGCGTGCGCTACACTGCCATGCCGGGATGGAGCGGGGTGCTGTCGGATGACGACATCTGGAAGACGGTGCTCTTCGTCAAGAACTCCAGCCAGATGAAGGACAATTCACCGCAGCCGAGCCCGCAGCAAGACAATTCCAAGCAGCCGCCAAAGTAAGATTGAATTTGCGCACTAGCGGCCCCGATTGCTGACTGCTGTTTGCCACGGAATGAACATCGCACTGTTTGGCGGAACCTTCGATCCTATTCATCGCGGACACGTGATCGTGGCCCGCGCTGCCGCCGTGAAATTCCAGTTGAAGCAGGTGTGGTTTGTTCCCGCCGACATTCCGCCACACAAGCAGAAGACGCCAATCCTGTCGTTCTATCATCGTTACACCATGGTTGCGCTGGCGCTTGCCGGGGAGAAGGAGTTCGTGCCGTCGCTGCTGGAGGCGCCCGATCCCGCGACCGGCGGCTGCCAGCGCCAGCCGAGCTACTCGATTGACACGGTTCGCCGCGTGAAAAAGATGCTGGGCAAGAGCGACCACCTATACTTCCTGATAGGCATGGACGCGTTCAAAGACATCGCCAAGTGGCACGAAGCCGAGGCGCTGCTGGGGGAATGCGATTTCATCGTGGCCGCGCGTCCGGGATACTCGCTGGCCGATGTGGCCTCGTCGTTGCCGCAGAAGTTGCGGCCGGGCGCGGCCGTGACAAAGTTGTTCCGCAAGCAGAAGATGGAGGGACCACTGGTGTTGCCGGGAGCTACCCTGCACATGCTGCCTGAAACCCACGAAAATGTTTCGGCCACGCAGATCCGGGCGGCCGTAGAACGAGGCGGGGCACTGAAGCGGTTGGTTCCCGACGCCGTGGCGGAATACATCCACAAGGAGCAGTTGTATCGGACAGCGGCAAGCAGGAAGAGAAGCCAGCCGAGGCAGACCGAGCCGAACCTATGAAGAGCAATGAACTGAAGGCGCAAGTCGCTTTAGCCGTGCGCGCTTGCCAGGGAAAGAAGGCCGACGACATCAACATTCTGCGGCTCGATGAGCAGGCCAGCGGCTTCACCGATTACTTTGTGGTCTGTTCGGGCGCCAATCCGCGGCAGGTGCAGGCCATTGCCGATGAGGTGGACCAGAGGTTGAGCGCTACCGGAGTGGAACCGTCGCACCGCGAAGGCTACAACCAGGCCGACTGGGTGCTGCTGGACTACGTGGACTTCGTGGTGCACATTTTTTCGGAGACTGCGCGCAAGTTCTACGACTTGGAGCGGCTGTGGAAGACGGCCACGCGGCTGCAACTGGCCGACCTGGAGAAGGCCACGCGCAAGCCCGCGGCGAAGGCGAAGAAGACATCTGCCGGCGCCAAGCGCGCGAAGGCGGCAAAATCCGCAACCAGGTCGGCAGCCAAGTCCGCAGCGAAGCCCGCGGCCCGCAAGCGCGCCGCGACCGTTCGCAAGCGCAAGAGTTCCTGAGCCGTGAAGCTGCGCATCGCATGGATTGGCAGGACCCGCAGTTCGCCCATCCAGTCTCTGACGGCGGAATACCTGAAGCGGCTGTCGCGCTACGCCGCGTGCGATGCGCAAGAGCTGGCTTCGGAAGCTGCGCTGCTTAAGCTGGTGGAGAAGAGCACCAGCCGCAAGCCGCCGGTGCTGGTGCTGCTGGACGCGCGCGGCCAGCAGCTTGCCTCGGAAGAAATCGCCAACTTTCTGGAATATCACCAGGGGCACGACACCCAGGAGTTGCTGTTTGCGGTGGGGCCGGCTGATGGCTGGAGTGACGCCACCCGCGCCGCCGCGTCTAACATTCTGTCCTTCGGAAAGGTGACGCTGCCGCATGAGCTGGCGCGCGTGGTGCTGTTGGAACAGCTCTATCGCGGGTTCACCATTCTTAAGGGCCATCCGTACCATGGAGGACATTGACATGTTTTTTCAGCGGCGGCTCGCTGCCTGCGCTCTTTTGACATTCGCGTTGGCAATCCCCTCGTCGAACTGCGTGGGACAGGCAGCAACGCCTGCGCCTTTCCCGGCCCTCGACCAATGGAAGGCGGCAGTGAGCAGCGGAAACGCAGCCGCGCTGCAGGCGCTTTACAGCAGCAATCCTCCCGCCAAGGTGGCGACGCCCGCTGGCGCGTCCGATGTTTCTTCGGAAGTCGCTTTTTGGACCGGCCTGAAAGCGCGTCACTTGAAAATAACGGTGGTCCAGTCAGACTCGCTACAGGCAGACGCGCAACGTTTGTTTCTACAGGCCGAGTTCCTCAGCAAGGCGGGGCCGGGAGCCCAGACGGTGTATGCCACCGAAGCTCAGCTCTGGCAAATGATCGGCGGGCAGTGGCGGATAACCGCCACCAAACGCTCTGATCCCACGAAGCTGCAACAGCCGGCCTCGATCAGCAAGGTCATCTACGAGCCCGGCGTCGACGCCCACGCTGAGATCAAGCACGCTCTCGAGCTCGCCGCCAAAGGACACAAGCGCGTGCTGCTGGTCTTCGGCGCCAACTGGTGTTACGACTGCCACGTGCTCGACCTGGCATTCCATCGCCCCGAGGTCGCCGGTGTGCTGGAGAAGAACTTTGAACTTGTGCACGTGGATGTCGGCGAAGGCGACAAAAATCAGGACATCATGCAGCAGTACCAGGTCCCCATGAAGCGCGGCATACCGGCGGCCGCCGTGCTCGATGGCAATGGCAAGCTGCTCTATAGCCAGAAGGACGGGGAGTTCGAGAAAGCGCGCGCCCTGGCGCCCGAGGATGTGCTGCAATTCCTGAACAAGTGGAAGCCGGTGGCACGGTAAATGGATTGCAAGCTCACGATATGAACACCAGCGAAGAAGATTGGAACGCCATCCAGGAGACGCTTTACCTTCTGTCGATCCCAGGCATGCGCGAATCCATCCGGGAAGGACTCGCAACGCCATTAGATAAATGCGAGAAGGGACCACGGTGGGACGCAGCCGAGGGTTCTGGTTACCTCAGGGGCTAAAGCCGAATTCAGATGCAAGTTCTCAAATGCACCGCTGAAGCGGTGCTCCACCCGGATACGCAACTCAGAATCTGCGGGGGGTCCTCTCATTCGCGGTTTTCGAATGAGTGGGATTCGCGAACATCTGAGGGTACGTCTCAAAAAAGAAAATGGCCTAGTGCTCAGTGCCCTCCGTGTTCTCCGTGGTAATAAAATGTCGTTGCTCCGTGATGAGCTTCACCCAAACCTTAGCGCCGAGAACGCCCGCAGATCAAACTCTGGCTCGCGGTCCCGCAACACCTGGCTCATGACGAGCGCGGTGACTGGCGCCAACATAATTCCATCGCGGTAGTGACCGGTCGCCGCGAAATATCCCGGCAACGCAGTTGGCCCCAGAATCGGTAGATCGTCGGGCGAGCCCGGACGCAGCCCGGCCCAAGCCTCCAGGATGCGCATCTCGCCGATTGCGGGCGCGACATTAGCGGCGGCCTGGTGCAAGCGCTGGACCGTGCCGGGGTCAACGCGCTTGTCGAAGCCAGCCTCTTCCACCGTTGAGCCAAGCAGAATGCGCCCGTCGCTGCGCGGGACGATGTACACCTCGGGCGTGCGGACAACGTGCTGAATCAGCGGCCCCGGCCGATGTTTTCCCGGCGGCGGCACCACGCAGACCATCTGTCCTTTCACCGGACGAGTGGGCACGCCGAAGGGCTGAATCATCGACGCCCACGCGCCCGCGCAGTTCACGACAGCATCGCCGGCGTAGAAAGATTTCGCCGTGCGCACCCCTGCGGCACGGCCTGCCAGCACCGCTACCTCGACAACCGGCGAGCCAGTGACGAAATCGACGCCGGACTGGCGCAACGTTTTCTCCAGCGCGCTGGCCAGCTTTCGCGGGTCGACACTACTCTCCGGCAGCAGGTAGGTGCGCCCGCGCAGATGAACAAGCGGCTCGATTCGCGCCAGCTCGTCATCGGTCAGGGCGCGAGCGTCGGCACAGCATGGCGACTCGTTCTCTTCGAAGAATGCGATGGTGCCGGCGCTTCTCAGGTCGGGAGACTCGAACGCTTCCTCGCGCACCTCGCGGACAAACTCGGGATACATTTTGGCGCTGGCAGCGATCAACGCACCCAGCAGCGGAGGGTTGTGGGGATCGCAATGCGCGATCATGCCCCCCGCGGCGTGAGTGGCCTCGCGCGCCGGCTCGCTCTTCTCGACGATGAGCACATTGGCGCCGTCACGGCGCAAGCGCCACGCCAGCGACAGTCCAATGACTCCTCCGCCGATGATCACCACGTCCCAAGTTTTCACGATTCGATTGTAGTGGAGGAAAGAAAGGCCAGGATTTGTGATTACCAGCCAAGTGAGGAATGGTGTGGGCCCGCTGCGAAAAAAGCAGATCCCTCACCGACTAAAGTCGGTTCGTGATGACAAAAAATAAATGGCCGAGAGCGGCGCGGCTGAAGCCGTGCCCTTCAAAGCGTCTCTTCGCCGCGAAAGAACGAGGCACCACATTTGAGCTATTGTTCAAACATCGCCAACAAGATGTTCATTGACATGGCACTCTTACTCTCCGAGAATTAAGCAATAGCAGGAAAGGATTTATCATGCTCCTAGACGCTGACAAGAGTGCGCCCCAAAAAGTGTATGTTTCTCGGCCATGGCGAGGGAGCGAAACCCTCCTGTATGTGGTTATCGGCGTAGGCGTGGTCTATGCCATCGCCTCCTTATACTTCATGCGTGACACCAGGACACGTCTGGTGGCCATGGAGAAGAAGCAGCAAACCCTCGAGGTCGCGCAGGTCGCGCTGGGCGAACGCATTCACCAGACCTCGTCGAAGTTCAAAGAGGCCCTGACCTCCGAGGTCGGCGTGACCAAACAGGAACTCGACCGCCGGGCGACCGAATTGGAACGCCAGCAGAAGGCGGCGAACGCCAAATTGTCGGCAGCGCAGAGCCAGCAGGGACAGGAAATCGCCGCCGTCAATGGCGAAGTCAGCGGAGTTAAGACAGACGTGGGCGCGGCCAAAACCGATATCCAGAGGACCCAGACTGATCTTGCCGCCACCAATGCCAAGCTGGAGCGCGCCATCGGCGACCTCGGCGTGCAAAGCGGACTCATCGCCCACACCTCAACCGAGCTCGATGCCCTCAAGCGCAAGGGCGAGCGTAACTACTATGACTTCACCCTGCACAAGGGAGCGCGCACGCCCGTCTCCACCGTCAGCCTGGAACTGAGGAAGGTGGACCCCAAGAAGAGCAAGTTCACGCTGGCCGTGATGGCCGACGATCGTACCATCGAGAAGAAGGACCGCACTGTCGGCGAGCCACTCCAGTTCTACACGGGACGCGACAAGATGCTGTACGAAGTGGTGGTCTTTACGGCGTCAAAGAATGTGATCACCGGGTATCTTGCCACTCCCAAGAGCGCGCCCACGCCAGTAACGCCGTAAGAGGCTACTGAAAAAGTCGCGAGGAAAAGCGTCCGAAAAAGGCCCCGATTTAAGGTTCGCTTAAGCTCCGCTGATGGACGCGTCCCTCACCTGCGTGCGGGCATCCAATGTATTAACACCGCCGAAACACCTGACCCGACTTCGGGTTTAAGCAGGTGTAGTCACGCTAAGTTTCTGGCGTGCTGCGGTAGAAAGTTCGCCTCCCAATGGGACAGAAGTAGCGGCTTGGGGGCGCAAGGAGTTTCAAAATGAAATCACGGCGGCTTGCATGGATCCTCGCGGCGCTGTTCCTGGTTACGACCTCGATAGGCACAATTATGGCGCAGGACCAGGAGAACGGTCCGCCCCCGGCCAGCGCATCGGTGCAAAACGATGCTCCTCCGGAATACAGCGCCCCATCTGACAACAACGCTCAAGATCAATACGGCAACAGCGGACCCGGGCAAGACAATGGTCAGACGCAGCAGCAGGTGCAGGACCCTCCCGGCCGAGTGGCGCGCGTGCAGTACATGTCGGGTGAAGTCTCGATGCAGCCCGGCGGAGTGAACGACTGGGTCGCAGCGAGCACGAATCGTCCGCTGACCACCGCCGACCGGGTTTGGACCGACAAGAACTCGCGGGCGGAATTGAACGTGGGCGATGGTTTCCTGCGCATGAACTCCGAGACCAGCGTGACCCTGACCAATGTCGGCGACAATACGATACAAGTCGAACTCGACCAGGGCACCCTGGAAGTCACGGTCCGCCACTTGATGCCGGGTGAGGTTTATGAAGTCGATACGCCCAACATGGCGTTCACCCTGATGAAGTCCGGCGTCTATCGCATTGACGTTGATCCCAACGGCGACCAGACCTTAGTCACCGTCAGAAGCGGAAATGGCGAAGCCACCGGCAAAGGGCCGGCGGTGAAAGTCAAATCCGGTGAACAGGTCCGCTTCAGCGGCAGCAATTCCTTGACCCACACCGCCCAGGCCGCTCCGCCTCGGGATGGCTTTGACGACTGGGCGCAGGTACGCGACAAACGGTTGGGTGATTCCGTGTCGGCGCGCTACGTTTCCCCGGGCGTCATTGGGTATCAGGACCTCGACAACTACGGCACGTGGCAGAACTCTCCGCAGTACGGTTCCGTCTGGGTGCCATCATCGGTTGATCCCGGCTGGGCCCCTTATCGCTATGGTCACTGGGCGTGGATTGCACCCTGGGGATGGACCTGGGTGGATGACGCGCCTTGGGGATTTGCGCCTTTCCACTATGGGCGCTGGGTTGACTGGAACGGCGGATGGGGATGGGCTCCCGGACCCATCGGCTACTGGAACCCCTATTACGCTCCGGCCCTGGTGGGCTGGATCGGCGGGCCTGGCTTTGGCATCGGCTTTGGATTCGGCGGAGGCTGGGGCATAGGCGTCAACTTTGGCTGGTTCCCGCTTGGCTGGGGTGAACCATTCTATCCCCGCTATTGCGGATGGGGACACGGTTGGGGCGGGCGCCCTGGCTGGGGAAATGCCGGCTGGCACGGCGGATATGTGAGCAACAACTATCTGCACAACGTGAACGTAACGAATACGCATATTACGAACGCCAACCACTTGACGAGCAACTATCGCAGCGCCAATTTTGGCGGAACGAACTTCGCCTTCCGTAACCGGGCTGGCGCGGTGACCGCAGCTCCGCAATCTGCCTTTACCTCTGGAGCGGCGATCAACCGCGTCGGAGCAGTTGTGCCCAAGTCAGGTCTGGGCAAGGGACAGCTTGTGGGTGGCGCCAATGTGGCGCCGACCAAGCAATCCGTTCTGGGCGGGCACTCGCCTGTTACCCATGGGGTTCCCCCGGCTTCGGCGACGAATCGCAGCGTGGTGACCCATGCGACTCCTCCGGCGGCAGCGGCGCGTGCCAACGGAGCTCAGTCGGCGATGGCGAGACCCAACAACACAAACAACAACCGTCCGCCTTCGGCTGGCGGAATGAACAACAATCAGGTTGCGCACGGCAATGCACAGTCGAACCCGGCGGCGCACAACGTGCCTCGGCCTCCCGCGGGGAACAACAGCTATGCCCACGGCAATGCTGCCAACAACCCCGCGGCGATGAACCACACTCCGCAGGGCACGACTCCGCAGGGCACGACGATGAACCACGGTCCGCAAGGTCCTACGGGAACGGCAACGGCGCACAACGTGCCGCGGCCACCGGCGAACTACACTTATCGTCCGCCTAGCGGAGCGCAGGCTGGTGGAGCACAGCAGCACTCGGCTGCTCCGTCGCATCAATCGGCGCCGGCGCAACATGCAGCCCCGCAAGGCAATTCGCACGGTGGTTCGCAAGGCAACAACTCGCATGGCGGAAATGCGTACAACAACTCAGGCCCGGCGCCGCGACCCTCAGGGTCGGCGCCCAGACCACCGTCTAACTACGCCTATCACGCTGCGCCGGCGTCACCTTCTTCGCGCTATGGCTCAGCCGGTAACTATGGCGGAGGAAACAGCCGAGCGAACCCGACCTACATGAGCCACGGCTATGGCTCCGGCCCGTCTGGTTCGTACTCAGCTCCGCGCTCTTACGGCGGGTGGTGGCGGAGGCTACTCGGCTCCGCGCTCTTATGGCGGCGGTGGTGGTGGCGGCTACTCGGCACCCCACTCCTCGGGCGGAGGCGGCGGTGGCTATCACGGCAGGCGGTGGCGGTGGTCATGCGTCCGGTGGCGGCGGTGGTGGCGGCCACAGCGGAGGCGGCGGACATCGATAACGGCGTCTAAACAAGAAGCGCTTCGGAACTGGGGCGGCCTGCAATGGCCGCCCTTTTTCTATGCCGGGTGCCCTGATTTCTGTGCGCTCCGTCTGTCTGGCATTGTGACGGCTGAACATCGTCGCCCCACGGCCCCGCAGCTTATAATCGAATTGTGAATCGTCCCACAGTCAATACGGTCAATAAGGTCGCCGAGGCCAATTTCCCCACCCGCTGGGGACAGTTCCGCATCTACGGCTTTGAAGGCGATTTTGAGAACCTGCTCGACAGCGTCTCCGCCGAAGAGGCTGACCGCCTGGCGCGCGAAGGCAAGGCGGAGCGCCGCAAAGAAGGCGCCATTGCCCTGGTGATGGGCGACATCCACTCCGCACCGCCTCTGGTGCGCATCCACTCGCAGTGCCTTACCGGCGACGTTTTCCATTCCATGCGCTGCGATTGCCGTCAGCAACTTGAGCTGGCGCTTTCCATGATTGCCGAAGCGGGCGCAGGCATCCTCGTTTACGAGCAGCAGGAGGGTCGCGGCATCGGCCTGATGGCCAAGCTTGCAGGCCTACGAGTTGCAGGACCAGGGCTCTGGACACGGTCGAGGCCAACGTCGAACTGGGCTACGACAATGATTACCGCCAGTACAAACTGCCGGCCGAGATCCTGCGGCAGCTTGGGGTGAAGGAAGTTCGTCTCATCTCAAACAATCCCGAGAAAGTCGCGGCCGTGGAGAACGCCGGAATCAAAGTCGTGGAACGCGTGTCGGCCGATGTCGAACTCTACGAGCACTCCGAAAATTACCTCCGCACCAAAAAAGAAAAGATGGGACATTTGTTCACGACGTGGTAGGGGCGGATAGTTGCCATTGGCTAGTGCAGAGAGAAATCCTACTCATCTGGGTGCCCCGTTCTAGCCCGGTTTTGGCTAGGGCTGGGCAGTCACGTTCCATGTATCAACGGTCATTGACGACCTTCTCGGAACTACTATCCTCAGGACATGTCGCGCGGACTGAAGCGTTATCAAGAAGCTCGCGATCGTCCACTTCATTACCTTCAGTTGCTATCGCCGGCAACCGCTGCTGGCCAGCCCGCGCGCGATGCATCAGTTCGAAGTCGCGCTGGAACTGAGCCGCGTCCTCTACGATTTCTACATCACCGGCTATGTGGTCATGCCGGAGCACGTGCATCTGCTGATCAGCGAACCTGAACGCGGGACCCTGGCCAGCGCGATACAAGCCATCAAGCAATCCGAGGCCCGCAGACTGATCGGCGGGCGGGAGCACTTCTGGCAGGCGCGCTATTACGATTTCAATGTTTGGACGGCGAAGAAGCGCATCGAAAAACTGTGTTACATACATCGGAATCCGCTTAAACGCGGACTGGTGGAGAAGCCGGAAGACTGGGCGTGGAGTAGCTTCCGGCATTATGTGACAGGCATTGAAGGCGTGGTGGAAATCGAATCGGGGTGGACCGGCCGGAAACGTGAGCGCATGGGGATGCCGCTGCGCGTTCGCATTACTAAGCCGGCAACTGCCCCGCCCTAGCCAAACCCCGGCTAGAACGGGGCACCCAGGTTTGAATAGACTCTGTCAACGAGAGCTTTGGTCGGGCGACCCGGCTGACTACATTAGACAGTGGGGGAACATCATCCCACTGACACTCCACCGGCTAAAGCCGTGCCCTTTCAAAAAACACTCGCACTTCCTGCGTTACCCGCTCCACCACTTCTTCCACTGCCTGTTCAACTGCCGGCGACAGCCCAGCGCCCGCGGCAAAGTTTGTGCCCTCGATGCCCCACACGACAAGGTGTGCAGGTAGTTCGTCCAGAGAGCGGGCCAGTTCGACAGCTTCGGCCACGCTGAAGGCGTGCGTCGAGTAGTGGAAGAATCCCAACGGTAGGGGCGCAGCCCGCGCGTCGAGGCGATGAATTGTCCCTGGTGGCGCGCCCGAACGGACTGCATCCACCAGCATCACCCACGTCGCACCTTGCCATGCCTGCATCAACGCCGCGCCCTCGCCGCTTTCCTCCAGGATGGTGACACCGGTGGGGAATAGCTCTCGAAGGCGGCGGGCCACGGCCAGTCCGGCCCCGTCATCGCTGCGATATTCGTTGCCCACACCGATGATTACGACGTTGGCCGGCGCGGCGGTCATTCGGATTCAATGTGCAGCTTGAGAAAGTGGGTGGCGCACGAGATGCACGGATCGTAATTGCGCACCGCCTGTTCGCACTGCCACTGCAGCTTGTCCTTGGGCAGGAGTATGTGGTCCTGGACAAACTGCCGGAGATCGCTCTCGATGGTCTTCTGGTTCTGCGAGGTGGGCGGAACAATCTTGCAGTCTACGATGATGCCGCGGTCGTCGATGCGATAGCGGTGATAGCAGATGCCGCGCGGCGCTTCGGTGCAGCCATACCCGGTGCTGACGCGAGGCTCCACGTTGACCGCCGGCTGGTCGGGCATCTCATAGTGCTCGATGATGCGCAGCGCCTCGTCGCAGGCATACACCATTTCCACGCTGCGCACGATGATGCTCTGAAAAGGATTGCGGCACGCCGGCCCCAGTCCCGCGCTGCGAGCGGCCTCCTGCGCAATCGGCGAGAGCTTGTCGAAGTTCAGGTTGTAACGCGCCAGCGGACCCACGAAGTACGAATTTCGCTCGGCGAGCCGCGATTGCAGCGCGTTGGAATGCTCGACGTGGTCTTCGACGAAGTGCTGGTCGTATTCGCGGACCGCGATGTCCAGGCCTTTGTTGGACACGAGACGGCCTTCGTTGAACGGATATTCCTGGGGATGCCGCAGCGCAACAAACTCGTAGTCGCGGTCGAAGTCCGGGTAGGCAAAGGCGGCCACCCAGCGCACGGTGGCGAGGGCGGCATCGCGCGCCCATTTTAGATCTTCGGCGAGCGCGGCGAAATCCCGCTTGTACGGCACTTTGTAGAAGCCGCCCACGCGAACGTTGATGGGGTGAATCTCACGGCCCCCGAGCAGGCGCACAATTTCATTGCCGGCTTTCTTCAATCGCAGGCCGCGCTTTACCTCGTCAGGATGGTCCCCGGCCATGCGGATGGCGTCTTCGTAACCCAGGAAGTCGGGCGCGTGCAGCAGATAAACGCTGAGCGCATGGCTCTCGATCCATTCCCCGCAATAGATCAGCCGGCGCAGGTCGCGGATGGGGCCGGTGATTTGGATTCCACATGCGTCCTCGAGGGCATGACATGCGCTCATCTGATACGCGATGGGGCAGATGCCGCAGATGCGGGCGGTAATGTCTGGCGCCTCATGAAACTTTCGCCCGCGCAGAAACGCTTCGAAGAAGCGCGGCGGCTCGAAGATCTTGAACTTGACCTCGGTGACCTGGTCGCCTTTGATCTTTACCGACAGGGCGCCTTCGCCTTCCACGCGCGCCAGGTAGTCGACTTTGATGGTCCTACTTTTCATGCGCTTCGCTCTCTTTGCGGAACGGCTCAGCGTAGGCGTTGAACCCGCGATAGACCCGCATCAAATCTCGTTCGCTGACACCCAGCCCGCTCCACCACGCGCTCAGTGCAGCGGTGTTTGGCGTTTCCTTCGGCCCAAAGCATCCGTAACAGCCGCGGGCGTAGGCCGGGCACAGTGCGCCGCAACCAGCCTGGGTCACCGGACCGAGGCAGGGCGTGCCGTGCGCCACCATCACGCAGACCGTGCCGCGCAGTTTGCATTCCACGCAGACGCTGTGCGGCGGCGTGTTGGGTTTGCGGCCATTCAGAAACGCGCTCAGCACCTCCACCAGTTGATGCTTGTTGATGGGGCAGCCGCGCAGTTCGAAATCGACGAACACATGATCGGTGATGGGCGTGGACTTCTTGAGGGTCTCGATGTAGTCGGGCCGCGCATACACGATGGAAATAAATTCCTTCACCTCGGTGAAATTGCGCAGCGCCTGAATGCCGCCCGCGGTCGCGCATGCGCCAATGGTCACCAGGAATTTCGAGGCGCGGCGGATGCCGTGAATTCTTTCAGCATCATGCGGCGTGGTGATGGAGCCTTCCACCAGCGAAAGGTCGTAGGGGCCTTTGACAACAGCGCGCGAGGCCTCGGGAAAATTCGCGATTTCCACTGCGCCGGCCACAGCCAGCAGTTCATCCTCGCAGTCCAGCAGGCTCAACTGGCAGCCGTCGCACGAGGAGAACTTCCAGACCGCCAGCTTGGGTTTGCGTAACGCCATATCAGATCTCCGCCCGGCCAAGAATAGCCGCGATGCTGGGCAACGCGAACACCGGCCCGTCTTTGCAGACAAAGGTGGGGCCGTACTGGCAGTGGCCGCAAAAGCCGATTCCGCATTTCATGTTGCGCTCCGCCGACAAGTAGACGCGCTCGGCGGCCACCCCGCGCTTCAGCAGCTCCATCACGGTAAAGCGCATCATGACCTCGGGCCCGCAGAGCATCGCTAGGGTATTGGAAGGATCGAACGGAGCGCGGCCGATCATGGTGGTAACTACGCCAACATTGCCGCGCCAGGTGCTGGCCGCGCGATCGACGGTCACCTGAATTTCCAGATCGAATTTGCCGCGCCACTGTTCCAGCTCGTGCCGGTACAGCATGTCTTCCGGAGTGCGCGTGCCGTACAGCAGAACGATCCGGTGATACTTGTCGCGCTCCGCCATCAGGCGGTAGAGCGCAGGCCGCAAGGGAGCAAGGCCGATTCCGCCGGCCACAATCACCACGTCGCGGCCGATCGCCTCTTGCACCGGCCAATGGCTTCCGAAGGGACCGCGAATCCTCATGACCTCGCCGCGCTTGAGCCGCCGCATGGCCTTGGTGACGGTGCCGACCACGCGAGTGGTGTGCTTCATCAGAGGAAGACTGCCGGGGTCGCTGCAGATGGAGATGGGCACCTCTCCCACGCCGAAGGCGTATAGCATGTTGAACTGGCCCGGCACGAACGAGAACCGCCGGCCCGAATCTTCGGGCAGAATCTCCAGCGTAAACGTGTCCGCGGTCTCCTGCCTTACGCGTTGAATGCGGTAGGGCAGGGGCAGCATTGGGTCGGGAACCAGGTCCGCCGTCACAGATTGGGTTTGCTCACGCATGGGGTGCCATAAATATCCAGCAACTGCAATCGGGTCGCCTCCAGGCGCTCGGTGATGATTTGCATGAATCGCCTGTAAATGTCGTAGCCGAGGTCGTGGTCCTCATCGCACTTGGCGCGAAGGCACTTGCCGTCGAAGGCCAGTGCGTGCGTAGGCTGCTGCGCCCTTGCGTCGAAATGCCAGCGGTAGGGAGGGAACAGCCATGACCATCCAAAAACTTCACCTCCACCGACCGTCAGCACGGTGGTGAGTCCGTCGTGGGGTATCATGAACTGTACCGCTACCAGGCCTTCGCGGATGAGATAAAAAAGATCAGCCGGATCGCCTTCGCGGAAGATGACCTCTCCTTCGGCAAAGCGCACGTTCTTGGCGCATCCGGCGATCAGGCGGATGTGCTGGTCCTCCATACCCTGAAAAAACGGATGCTCTCTGAGAATTGGTTCGAGGGTTTGTATCGTCATGGGGACTCCTCGCTCTGGTCCGGCGGCGCCTTCATCGAATCGCTGGCGCGGATGGCGCCAGCCTCGACTGTAATATCGATGCCCACCGGACACCAGGTAATGCAGCGGCCACAGCCTACGCAGCCGGAAACGCCGAACTGGTCAATCCAGGTGGCCAGCTTGTGCATCATCCACTGGCGATAGCGCGAGCGCGGAGTGGCGCGCACACTTCCCCCGTGGATGTAGGAAAAATCCACTGTGAAGCATGAATCCCATCGCCGCCAGCGCTCGGCGTGAACGCCGGTCAGGTCGGTGACGTCTTCCACGGTAGTGCAGAAGCAGGTAGGACAAACGATGGTGCAGTTGGCGCAAGTCAGGCAGCGCTCGGCAACGTCGTCCCACCGCGGATGCTCATAGTTGCGGTAGAGCAGTTCCTTGATCCCGGCGGTCTCCAGGCGGCGGCCCATGTGGCGCGCCGTGTTGTCCAGAATGTGCTCAGCCTGCTGCCGGTCGGCGTCGCTGGCCGGTTGATGCGGGACCTCTGCCAGCACTTCTGCGCCGCGCGCCGATCCCACTTCCATCAGGAAGTAGTGCCGTTCGTCTTGCAACAATTCGGTGAGAGCAAGATCGAAGCCGGAGGTGGCCTTCGGGCCGGTGTTCATCGACGCGCAGAAACAAGTGCCGCCAGCGTGGCCGCAATTGACTGCCACCACGAACAGGTTCTCGCGCCGCGCTTGGTAGCCGGGATCGACGAACTGACCTTCGAGATAGACTTTGTCCTGGACGGCAATCGCGCTCAGCTCACAGGCGCGCACGCCGAAGAAAGCATATTTCGGCGCGGCTTGTTCTTCCGGCAGGATTTGCATCCCTTTTCCGTTGCGCGCCACCTGCAACAGCCGCTGCGTTGGCGGAAACAGAAATTTTTTCCAGGAGTGAGGGCCCACAGCGTAGTCGAACAACGTACCGTCCTGGCCGCGCTTCAGACGATAGGTTCCGCCCGACTGCTCGTCAGTCCAGCCCGAAGGAAGATCTTCAGTGGAGTTCAGATGGTCATAGACGATCGCGCCATCGCTCACGGTTGGACCAACGACGTCGTAACCGCGGCTGACCAATGCCTGGAGCAGTTGCTCCAGGTGCTTCCGCTCTACGGCAAAGCTGTCGCCTGCGTGCGACGGCTCTGCGGTCTTGGCTCGCAGTGTTGGCACGGCCACCAACTTCCCATGTTCAGGGTAGCCAATCGCGCGCCTGGGTGTCGGTGATGTGGGTCACGCGATGGTGCGTCTAATTCCTGTTTTGCACCAGGCCAGATTGCATTTCCTTTTGCGAAGTTGTGCCGTGAAACGACTCGATTTATGAGATGAATTAGATGGGTGCTAGTCAGGTAGTTGCTAAAGGCTAACTGCTATAGGCTAATTGCTAACAGCGACTCAATACTTCCGCATGTGGATTTCGGTGCCATTGCGCTCGAACTTCACTTCGTCCATCAGTTGGTTGATGAGGTAGATGCCGCGGCCGTGGTTGGAGAAGATATTCTCCCCGGTACAAGGGTCGGGGATGGCAAAAGGATCGAAGCCGCTACCCGGATCGCGCACCACGATGAGCATGCCGCGCTCGTCATCGCAGCCTACACAGCACTGGACTTTTTTGGTGGGATCGTTCTTGGCGCCGTGAACAATGGCGTTGGCAAGGGCTTCGCGCAAGGCAGTTTCAATCTCAAACTCCTTGCCCGCAGCGCATTCCAGACGGCGCGCCATCTCCATAATGCCTTCTACCACGGGACCAATGGCCGTGGGATCGGCGTTGAGCGTGACCTCAATGCGTATCATCAGTTTGCTGCGGTCGAACTCCACCGTTGGAAAGCAGCCGGGCTGTTGCATGGCAGGTCTCCAATGGGAGTGGCGCTCGGTTACTGTTACAGAAAAGCTTGAGCGGGTCAAGCGAGAATACACAAAACCGTGACATGCGTAGCATGTTGGTGGCGGGAGAGGAACGGGCGCAGGGGGGCGACGCCCTGGGAATGGTCATTAAAAGCGAGGCGAGGAATCTGCCCTGGTTTGCAGCCGGAACGAGATCTGAAGAAACAGCAGATCCCTCATGGCCTGAAGGCCATTCGTGATGACAATACAAGAATCGCAAAACTGGACATCCGTTTACGGCACGCCTAAAGGCATGTTCTGATACGAAACGATCAGGTCGTAGTCAGAACGTTCCTCCAATCGCGTAGAATCGCCTTACTTTCTCGCTTTCATGTAATCTACTAACGATTATGCGAACGGTCCTGCCAGTTCTGCTGCTCGCGCTCACCTTGAATTCCGCAGCGCAGACCGTAGACATCACGGTGGCGGCGGCCTCTGATCTGAATTACGCCTTGAAGGACCTGGCCGGGCGTTTCGAAAAGAAGACGGGCGACAAGGTAACTCTGTCCTTCGGTTCTTCAGGAAACCTGTATTCGCAAATTCAGGGCGGCGCTCCCTACGATCTTTTCTTCTCGGCCGACATCGCGTACCCGCAAAAACTTGCCGGCGCCGGACTGGTCGAGAGTTCCTCGCTGCGCACCTACGCCATCGGTCACCTGGTGCTTTGGGTACTCAACGGCTCCAGTGTGGATCCGCAGAAGCTAAAGATGGATTTGCTTCTGCAGCCTTCGGTGCAGCGCGTTGCCATCGCCAATCCCGCGTATGCGCCGTACGGCCGGGCTGCGATGGCGGCGCTCGAGCATTTCGGGTTGAAGGACAAAGTCGCCGGCAAACTGGTCTTCGGCGAGAACATCAGCCAGGCGGCGCAGTTTGTGCAGTCGGGCAACGCGCAGGCCGGGCTTATCGCGCTGTCGCTGGCCGTGTCGCCGGCGATGAAGGACTCCGGCCGTTACTGGGAGTTGCCGCCCGATTCCTATCCCGAGTTGCAGCAGGGCGTCGCGCTGCTGGCGGCTTCCAGGCACAAGCCTGCTGCAAAGGCCTTTCTGGAGTACGTTTTTTCCGCAGAAGGCGCAGCAGTGCTTGAGCAATACGGCTTTCGCTTACCAAACAAATGATCGTTCAGGCACTCACGCTCACCCTGCGCCTGGCCATCGCGGTCTCGGCGATCTTGCTGGTCATCGGCGTTCCCCTGGCATACTGGCTGGCGTTTTCGCGCCGGCGATGGAAGTTTCTGGTGGAAGCGATTGTCTCGCTGCCCATCGTGCTGCCCCCGACAGTTTTGGGCTTCTACGTTTTGGTTGCCGTCGGCCCACTCAGTCCGGTAGGGCGCTGGTATCAGGCGCTCACCGGCCACACTCTCGCATTTACCTTTGAGGGCCTCGTCATCGGATCGGTTTTGTACAGCCTGCCCTTTGCAGTCCAGCCCATGGCAACTTCGTTTGCGGCCATCGACCGGAAATTGCTCGACGCCTCAGCGCTGCTGGGCGCGTCGCGATGGCGGACGTTTTGGCGCATCGTGCTGCCGCTGGGACTGCCGGGTGTGCTGACCGGCGTGGTACTGAGCTTCGCGCATACCCTGGGCGAATTCGGCGTGGTGCTGATGATTGGCGGCAACATTCCCGGCGCAACGCAAACCGTCTCCATCCTGATTTACGACCAAGTGCAGGCGCTCGATTACGCTACCGCAAATCGTACGGCGCTCATCCTCCTGGCGCTCTGCTTCACCTTGCTGGCAATTCTTTACGGCTTGCGACGCCGCGCGTGGAACGTGTGGGAGTGGAGATGAGCGGCGCAACCCCAGGCCCGGTAGAGCAACTGACAACTCGCCTGAAGAAATCTTTCCGCGGCGACAGCGGCGGGCAGTTCAGGCTCGATGTCGAACTGGCGGTAGGGGCTGGCTTCACCATTCTGTTCGGGGCCTCAGGGGCAGGGAAGACCACGCTGCTCGATTGCATTGCCGGGCTGCAAACGCCCGACGAGGGCCGGATCGTGATCGGCGAGGTTGTGCTCTTCGACTCCAAGTCGCATGTCAATCTGTCACCGCGTAGGCGTTCCGTGGCCTACCTGCTGCAATCACTGGCGCTATTTCCGCACATGACGGTCGAGCAGAATGTGCAATACGGGCTGGCCGCGCTCGACAAGAAAGATCGCGCCGCTCGCAGCGGCGAGGTGCTGGAGTCGTTTCGCATTGCCTCACTGGTGGAGCGGCGCCCCAACGAAATTTCTGCAGGCGAGCGGCAGCGAGTAGCGCTGGCACGCGCGCTGGTGACGGGTCCGCGAGTTCTGCTGCTGGACGAACCACTCACCGCGCTGGATGCGGTCACGAAAGCGCGCATCCTCGACGATCTGCGGGCCTGGAACCGGCGGCACCGGATTCCCATCCTCTACGTGACCCACGATCGCGAAGAAGTCTATGCGCTGGGCGAAAGCGCAATTGTGCTGGAACATGGCCGAATTCTTGCACAGGGCTCGCCGCATGAAGTCTTGCAGCGGCCACGCTCTGAAACCGTTGCGCAACTGGCCGGCTTCGAGAACATCTTCGATTGCTCGGTGACCGGCTCACATCCTGAGCAGGGAACTATGACCTGCCGCATTGCCGGTTCGACCCTCGACCTGGAAATTCCGTTGGTGCGCGTGGATGCTGCTTGGCCGCTGCGCGTCGGGATCCGTGCGGGCGACATTCTGCTGGCGTCGGCGAAGCCGCAGGGACTAAGCGCCCGCAACGTTCTAGACGGCGTGATCACCTCGCTCGAACAGCGCGACATGACGGTGATTGCCATCGTGACCTGCGGGCCGGACTTTGAAGTGCATCTCACGCTGGGCGCGCGCGAGTCGCTGCAACTGAAGCCCGGCGCGCCGGTGTGGCTGGTGGTCAAGACGTACTCATGCCATGTGCTGCAGTAACGTTCTCAATGTGCTTTGAAGGGGCGCAGCTAGAGGTGCGCTCCTTCAAGACCGCTAGCAAACAACCGCAGATCCTTCGACTTCGCGCCCGCGGCGGGCGCTTCGCTCAGGATGACAATCGAAAATCAGCTTATTCATACCTTAGCGCTTCGATGGGGTCGAGGTTCGCGGCTTTCCACGCGGGATAAATTCCGAATACCAGACCGATCATGATCGATGCCATGGTCGCAGTGACCACCCACGACAACGACATGCTCGCCGGCAGGGAGGGAAACACCAGCGGGACCAGCGCCGTCAGCGCGCCGCCAATAATGATCCCCAGAATGCCGCCGATCCCGGTGAGGGTGATGGCTTCGAGGGTGAATTGCAGCAAGACATCGCGGCGGCGAGCGCCAATCGCCTTGCGCACTCCAATCTCGCGGGTGCGCTCGGTCACCGACACCAGCATGATGTTCATCACGCCGACTCCGCCCACGATCAGCGCCACGCTCGATACCGCGAACATGAAGACAAAGATCCCGCCGGTGAGCTGGTTCCAGACATCGCTCAGCGCATCCTGGCTGAAGACGGCGAAGTTATCGGGTTGACCGGGACCGAGATGGCGGCGCCGCCGCAGCAGGGAGCGCATCTCGTCCATCGTGATCTCCATGTCGGCGTGCGACGTGGACTTCACCGTGATCCAATACTTTTTTTCCTCGGGATGCAATTTGTGCAGCGTGGCGATGGGCATGCGGACAATGTTGTCTTCCGGGTTGGAGCCGTTGCCGAAGGCAGATTTCCGCTTGGCCATCACCCCGATTACCTGGAACAGTTCGCCCTCAATGTTGATTTCCTTGCCGAGCGGCTCCACGTCTTCGAAGAGCTTGTCGGCGGCGTCGGCGCCCAGGACGGCCACCTGGTCGCGATGTTCATTTTCGGTTTCCGTGAACCAACGCCCTTTAGCGATGTTGAGGTCGTCGGTTTGCATGGTAGCCGGCAGGTCGCCGTCGAGGATGGTGTTCTTGGTCTTGCGCCCCTCATATTTCACCGAGTAGGTCCCAGTTCCGAATTCGGGGATCTGAATGCGCAGGCTGGCGCTGGCAGCCTTGGCGTGGGGCAGCTCGCGCATGGCCAATGCGTCGTCTAAGGTCAACTCCTTGCGGGTCAGCATCTCGGTGGTCGGCCGGCCAAAGTTGAAGGGGGAAAACTGATAGGCGAAGACCTGGTCGGAGCCCATGTCCTTCAACATGCCTTCGATGTTGGAGTTCAATCCGCGCACCACCGACGAGATGAGGATGACCATCATGACGCCGATCACGATGCCGAGCACGGTGAGGCCCGATCGCATCTTGTTTTTGAGGATCGTCTCCAGCGCCATGCGCAAAATCTCTTTGTAATCGCTTCGCCGCATAAAGAATTACTTTCGGGTAGTGCGGGCCTTCAGGCCCGCGTTAAGCTCTATCGTTAAGAGTCGGGGCTTTAGCCGCTGAGGTACCTAATTCTGAGACTAACGCAAACCTGGGGCGACATGCGCCGCACTGTCATGTACCGCCGGGCCTAAAGGCCGACTTCTCACCTGATCTTGACGCGGCGCTGAAGCGCCGCTCTACCCGAACCTGCCAAAAATGAAAAACGCCGCACAGCAAAAAGGCACCACACTAGCCGAACGGCCGCTCCTACAGCTCAAACCGCAGCGCCGTAATCGGGTCCAGCTTGGCCGCCTTGCGCGCTGGATACACACCGAAAAAAATTCCCACGCTGGCCGCAACCGCCAGACCGGCGAACACGGCCCATAACTTGATGGCCGACGGCATGCCGATCGCCAGGGTCACCAGCTTTGCGATACCAATGCCGCCGGCCACGCCGATCAGCCCGCCAATCACGGACATGGTGATGGACTCGATCAGGAATTGCCGCAACACGTCGCGCGGCCGCGCTCCCAGGGCCTTGCGAATGCCAATCTCTCGCGTGCGCTCGGTCACCGACACCAGCATGATGTTCATGATTACGATGCCGCCGACGATGAGCGAAATGGATGCGATCACGATCATCACGATAAAAAATGTGCCGCTCAGGTCCGACCAGATGGACAGAAAACTGGCATTGGTCTCGACCACAAAGCTGTCCTTCTCGCCGACCCGGTCGTGGCGGCGCGAGCGCAGGATCACGCGCGCCTGATCGATGGCCTGCTCGAACGATGTCCCCACGTCGTCAGATTTTCCCCAGATGTAGATACTGTTGTGGGCGCCGTAATTTTTCAGCCAGGTGGTGATGGGCATGATGACATAGTTGTCTCGGCTCATGCCCAGGGTCTTGCCTTCTTTTTTGCCCACGCCGACAATCCGGAACAGTTTGCCGTCCACCCGAATTTCTTTTCCCAGCGGATCGGTGCCGCCCAGTAGATTCTCGCGAATGTCTTGACCGATGATGGCTACCGCCGCGGTCTGGTTCTCGTCCGAGGCGTTGAGCATCCGTCCAGCCACCAGGTCGAGGTCATAGATTTGCGCCATGGTGGGCGTCCAGCCGCGAATGATGGTGTCGGTGCTGCTCTGGGTGCCGGAAACCACCTTGCCGTTGAACTGGCGAATGGAGGCGCCCACGATTTTGCAGGCATCGCATCCCTCGGCCACCGCCTGGTACTGGTCCATCGTCATGTCTTTGCGCTTCTGCGCTTCGATGAACTGGTCCACATCGGTGACCACGTTGGGCGTCTTGCCGATGATGAAAACGTTGGTCCCGAGATTGAAGATCTTCTCGGCAACATACCCGTTGATGCCGTTGACAAACGTGACCACTGCAATCACCGCCGCCACTCCGATGACCACCCCTAGAAGGGTGAGCACGGAGCGCAGCTTGTTGGCCCAAAGCGATAGCAGGGCCACACGGATGGCTTCAGCAATATTCATGGTGTCGGCAGTTCAACTGTATCCCAAATTCAGAACCAGGTTCTGGATTTGTAGGCGCGATAGTCGTCCCCGAAGGCCGCCTCAAGCACCTGCTCCTCGCGCTTAATACGCATGTACTGGAACGCCTGAATGAGCAGCAAAACCGCGATCCCCGGGTAGGCGCCCAATGCCACGAACTCTCCGGCAAATGCGAAGAAGGCGAAGAAATAAATCGGATTGCGAATCTTGGAATAAAGTCCGTGGGTCACCAGCTTCGTGGCCTCGGCCCGTACCACGAACGATGAGCCCAGCTGATAGCGCGCCAGCAGCCACAAGAACAATCCCGGCAGCGAAATGGCCGCGCCAATCCAGTGATGGCGATCGTTGTGCCAGTGCTGACCCACAACCACCGCCAGCACGAGGTAGCTCGCGACATCGACGAAGCGCAGAAAGTCCATCCCCGGGAATCTCCAATTTGATTTGGTAGCAGAGGAAGGCATTCTATGCCAGATCGCTCCATTTGGCATCCGCGCCCTGGGGCCGGCTTCCTAGCGGTTGCGCAATGGTCAATAAGAAAGCCCACCAAAAAGTGTTAGGAAATTCCCCTTATGTTGCGCTCTGACTGAATAATTAAGAGCGAAATCTCTGTTAAATACTATCGACGCCGTTGTAGAATCCCCACCGATTAGAACCCCGCCCTGGCACCCTGCCTTACGCCAGTCCTCTGGAATCGCTGTTTTGCACGCCGCTTCTCAGGAGATGCGATGACCATGCGTAGATCGATGTTCGCGACTTGTTTACTATTGCTGCTGGCGTTATGGATTGCCGCAGCTACACCCGTTCTCGGGCAAGTTGCCCAACAGGGTCCGACCACCATCCGGGAAAATGTCTACCACGATGTCTCCCCGCCGCTGCGTGAAATGATCAAGAATGCTCCGCCGCCCTCGCTGGAAATGCATGAGGCCGAGCCGGCCCGCCGACTGCCTCCTCCTCCGGGCCTGGTACCGCTTCTGGAAGACCCCATTCGGCAGTTCACCACCATACCGCTCACACCCACAGTCGGTTTGAGTTTTGAGGGACTCGGCCAGGGACAGTATGGATTCACCATAACCGGCGCTCCCCCCGACACCGAGGGATCGGTCGGCGCGACCCAGTATGTGCAATGGGTGAACACTTCCTTCGCCGTCTTCAACAAGTCCACCGGCGCATTAGTCGCCGGGCCGACTGCCGGCAACACGCTGTGGTCGGGATTTGGCGGCGGATGCCAGACCAACAATGATGGCGACCCCATTGTGCTCTACGACAAACTTGCCAATCGCTGGGTGATGAGTCAGTTCTCGGTCTCCACGACTCCCTACCTGCAGTGTATTGCGGTTTCCACCACGTCGGACGCCACCGGGACCTGGAACCGCTACTCGTTCCAGTATTCCAACTTTGACGACTACCCCAAGATGGGCGTGTGGTCTGACGGCTATTACGAAACCTTCAACATGTTTCAGGGCGGGACCACGTTCGTCGGCTCCGATGCCTGCGCCTACAACCGCACCGCCATGCTGGCCGGCCAGTCAGCCACGCAGATTTGCTTCCAGCAAAGCTCCTCCGTGGGTGGACTGCTGCCGTCAGACATCGATGGCACCACCGCTCCGCCCGCAGGTTCGGCGAACTACATGGTGTACTACGGAACCAATTCGCTGAACCTGTTCAAGTTTCATGTGGATTTCGTCACGCCTTCGAACTCAACCTTTACCGGACCCACGGTCATCAGCGTGGCAGCTTTTAACGCGTTGTGCGGCGGAGGCACCTGCGTTCCACAGCCTGGCACCACCAATACCGTGGACTCTCTGGCCGACCGCCTGATGTACCGGTTGGCCTACCGCAACTTCGGCACACATGAGTCGTTGACTGTGAACCACTCGGTTGCCGTGAGCGGCGGAGGCGGCGTGCGCTGGTACGAAGTCCAGAACCCCAGCGGCACTCCGACCGTGGCGCAGCAGGGAACCTATGCGCCCGACTCCACCTATCGCTGGATGGGAAGCGTGGCCATGGACAAGTCCGGCGATTTGGCCGTGGGCTACAGCAAGTCCAGCAGCTCGGTGTATCCATCCGTCGCCTTCGCTGGCCGCGTTCCCACCGATCCGGCCGGCACGCTGGAGGCGGAGACCAACGTGGTCAGTGGGACAGGCTCGGAAACCGCCGGACTGACGCGTTGGGGCGACTATAGCGCCATGACCGTCGATCCTACGGATGATTGCACTTTCTGGTACACCCAGGAGTACATCAAGACCAACGGCACCTTCAACTGGAGCACGCGGATTGTGAACTTTAAGTTTCCCACCTGCGGATCCAGTGGCGGCAGCGTGACCCTCAGTCCCACCAGCCTGAACTTCGGCAACCAAACCGTAGGTCAGCCCAGCGCGCCGCAGGCCGTGACCCTGACCAACAATCAGTCGGTCAGCCTCACCATCACCAGCATCACCACCAGTGGCGATTATTCGCAGACCAACAATTGCGGATCATCGCTGAATGCAAATTCCAGTTGCACCATTAACGTCGTTTTTACGCCCACCACAACCGGCACACGGACCGGCACGTTGACCGTAAACGACAATGGCCCCGGCAATCCCCAGACCGCCAGCCTGACCGGCGTGGGAACGCAGGGAGGAAGCTGCATTTCGGGCACGCTCTCCAACGGCGGCTTCGAAACCGGTGACCTCAGTTGCTGGACCACGGGAGGCGTGTACACGCCGTTCACCTCCACGGTGCAGAAACACAGCGGCAGCTACAGCGCTCAGCTGGGATCCTCGGTTGAGCCGGAGCCGAACGGCGACTCCTCCATCTATCAGACCATCAACGTCCCCAGTAACCTTACCCAGGCGACGCTGACCTTCTGGTATTGGCCGTATTCCACCGACACCGTTCAGTACGACTGGCAGGAGGCACAGGTCCGCAACAGCAGTGGAACCATGCTGGCGCAGATCTTCAAACTGGCTTCCAACACCCAGACGTGGACGCAAGTAACCTTCGATTTAACACCGTATAAGGGTCAAACTATCCAGCTTTACTTTAATGCCCACGGCGACGGGTACGGCGACCTGACCTACATGTACCTCGACGACGTGGCCGTAACCACCAGCAACGACACCACGCCGCCAGTGGTCACCATGACCGCTCCGCAAAACGGCGCGCAGGTATCGGGCACGGTGACCGTGTCGGCCTCTGCGACCGATCCCGACAATCCCGTCGTGTCGTCGATGCAGCTGTTCATCGATAGCGTGATGGTGGCCTCGAACACCAACTCAAACACCATCAGCTTCGCGTGGAACACAACCACCTACACCAACGGGCAACACTCCATCTACGCGAAAGCCTACGATGCAGCCGGTAACGTCGGGACGTCGTCCACGATTACGGTGACGGTGAACAATACCTCCAGCCAGTTGATCGTGAATGGAGGTTTCGAAACCGGCAACTTGAGTAGCTGGAGCGCAACCGGTGTCTATCTGCCGTTTGTGGTCACCGGTCATGCTCACACTGGAACCTATAGCGCGCAACTGGGAGCAAGCTCGGGCTCGGAGCCGAATGGCAACACGTCGCTCTACCAGACGATTACCATTCCCAGCACCGTGACCAGCGCTACGCTCACCTTCTGGTACTGGCCTGCCACCACCGACACCATTACGTATGACTGGCAGGAGGCCCAGGTTCAGAACACCTCGGGCACCATGCTGGCGCAGATCATGAAGATCTGCTCCAATAGTCGGGCTTGGACCCAGAAGACGTTTGACCTGACTCCTTACAAGGGCCAGACCATCCGCATCTACTTCAACGACCATCAAGACGGCTACGGGGACCTGACGTATTTCTACCTCGATGACGTTTCGGTGACGACCCACTAAACCGTTTCGTCTCAGAGACGCCGCATGCGCAAGCGTGCGGCGTTTTTTTTGGGTGGTTCTTTTTCTTTAGGGGGGTTTGGGTAGAGCGGCAAGTTCCGGTAGTGCGGCGCTTTAGCACCGCGTCACAAGGCAGACGAGAAATTGGCCTTTAGGCCCGGAGGTACGTGGGGGCGCGCCTGGCCGGGGCGCGCTCCGTTCGATTCATCGAACTGCTCAGCGCCCCAGCCTACCGCGTCGAGCAACTGTCGCTGACCATCTTCAGGTTGGTCACAATAAGGTGGCCGTGTTCGGTGGACGAGCTGTCCATACCGTGCTCCTGCGCTTCCTTCCTGGCGTCTTCTTTCATGCCGTGCATATCCGGATGAGGGACGGCGCCCGTGAGGGTTACGGTATGGCCGACGTGAGATGCCAGATTTACCGCATCACTCCTCAGTTCCCAGGTGCTGCCGTCCTGGGCCATCATGGTGAACTCTTTCGCGTTATCTCCCTGCTGCAGGCAGCCGGTCAGGGTGCGCACGTTGGAATGCGTATCGTTGCTGGTGGTGGTGTCGTTTTGCGCGTCGGTTTGGGTTGTGGTGGTGGTTGTCTGCTGGGTTGTGGTGGTGTCCTGTGCCTTCGCGATTCCGGCAGCGCTTGCCAGCAGCCCGATGGCGATGACCCAAAGTGCGATCGTGTTTTTCATGAAAGATTCCCCCATTTTGGTGTGGCCGTATTCAATTCCGGCTTCCTTGCTTAGATTGCGAACGGGTTTGCGGTGTTGTCCGGGGATACCTCGTCCAGGCCGCCAACCTTTTCTTGACAACCCATTTCTAATGTTATAAATATTCATATGTCTGTATATTTATGCTATGTCGAAACTCTCCCGCCATACCGCCATTCGCGACCTGGTTGCCGACCGCAAGGTGGCCAGCCAGGAAGAGTTGCGCCGCCTGCTCTACAAGGGTGGACACCGGGTGACCCAGGCGACCCTGTCGCGCGACATCCATGAACTGCGGCTGGTGAAAACCGCCGAAGGCTACAAGCTGCCCCAGGGAGAGGTCGCCGAAGCGTTTCTGCCGTCCATCGAGCGGCTGATTCACGAATTTGTTTACGAGGTCAGGACCGCGCAAAACCTGGTGGTGGTGAAAACCAGCGCGGGCAGCGCGCAGCCGGTGTCGGCGGCCATCGACGCGGAGGAGTGGGACGAGGTCGTGGGGACTATCGGCGGCGACGACACCATTCTGGTAATCGCCCCCGACGCCAAGGTTGCCGACAAGCTGGCCCGGCGTATCCGGGGATATTTCACGTAAGGAGTGGGACGAGGGATTTGCCGGAGTGCGGCTTCAGCCGTGCCGTAATAACTGGGGGAGCTGGGTTTCAGCCCGAGGAGTCGCACGTTCGCTCAACACCGACTCCTGCGTGGCTGCACTCACCAGAACGAAAGCACATTACGGCACGGCTGAAGCCGCACCCTTTCGAAATCGGTTGACGAAGAGATGAAGGCCACACTACAAGCCGCGGTATTTGGCGCGACCGGTTACTCCGGCCTGGAGTTGGTGCGTTTGCTCGCGCATCACCCGGGAACCAGCAAGCCGCTGCTGTTCTCGCGCAACGGTGAAAGTGCCGGGTGCAATGATTTGAGCGAAGTGTATCCGCAACTGGCAGGCAACGGCGGATTTCCGCTGGAGTCGTTCTCATGGCAAAGGGTGAAAGATGCCGGGGTGGATGTTGTGTTCCTGGCAACGCCGCACGAGTTCTCGCGCCAGTGGGTCCCGGAGGCGATTGAGCGTGGCTTTCGCGTGATCGATCTGAGTGGGGCCTGGCGTTTGAAGCAACCGGCCAACCGCGAAGTGTACGGATTCAGCGATGCCAAAGCCCACGACGCCTCGCTGCTCGACGAGATGGCGGTGTACGGATTGCCTGAGTTGCACGCCGACGCGATCAAGGGCGCGAAGTTGGTGGCGAATCCCGGATGCTATCCGACATCAGCGATTCTGGCGCTGGCGCCGTGGATGTGCGCCGGATATGTGGACGTTGAGCACGGCATTGTGTGCGATTCGAAATCCGGAGTTTCGGGGGCAGGGAAGACGCCTTCGGCGAAGACGCACTTTGTGGAAGTTGACGGCGACTTCAGCGCCTACAACGTCTTCGGGCACCGGCACACCGGCGAGATGCTGGAGCAGCTTGGGCTCGACGGTGGCTCGCTGCAGTTCACGCCGCATCTGCTACCAATTCCGCGCGGCATTCTCTCCACCATCTACGTAAAGCTGGCGAAGGCGGTGCCGGCCGAAGAGCTGGAGCAATGCCTGCGCGAGTTTTACGCCGGCAAGCCCTGGGTGCGGATCTTCGGCGCGGCCCGGCTGCCGCAGATCAAGTTTTCGTGCCACACCAACTTCTGTGACATCGGATTTTCGCTCTCGCCCGATGGCCGGCGTGCGGTGCTGGTGTCGTGCCTCGACAATTTGTTGAAGGGCGCCGCCGGTCAGGCCGTTCAGAACATGAACCTCATGTTCGGTTTCGGCGAGAAAGAAGGGCTGCAATGAAACTGGTCATCAAAATTGGCGGCGCGGCCCTCGACGACAAAGAGCTGGTCAGCAAGTTTGCCAGGACCATCCCCAGCCTCTGGCGTGAAGGTCACAAGCTGGTGATCGTTCATGGAGGAGGAGCGGCGCTGAGCCGCACCCTGAAGCAGCTGGGTTGCGAAACCACTTTCATCGACGGCCTGCGGGTGACCGATGCGCAGACGCGTGACGTGGCCGTGATGGTGCTGGCCGGACAGCTCAACAAGCGGCTGGTGGCTTCCATTGGCGCGGCCGGTCAACCGGCGCTGGGTCTCTGCGGCGGCGACTTGCAGATGTTTCGTGCGACCAGGAAGCAGCAGCCCGATCTCGGCTTTGTCGGCGAAATCTGTTCGGTTGACGCGCAGTGGATCGAGCGGCTGTGGAACGCCGGCATCGTTCCGGTAGTGTCGAGCCTGGCGCTGGGCACTGACGGCGAATACTACAACGTCAACGCCGACCACATGGCGTCGGCCTGCGCGGTGGCTTGCGGCGCCGATGCGCTCATCTATTTGACCGATGTAGCCGGCGTGAAGGATGCCGAGGGCGCTGTCATTCGCTGGCTTGATGTGAAGGCGATTGCGGCGATGGTGCAAGAGGCGACGGTCAGCGGCGGCATGCTGCCCAAGCTGGAGGCCTGCATCAAGGCGCTGAAGCGGGGAGTGGCGCGGGTCCGCATCCTGCCCGCGGAACACGCCGAGGTGTTGCCCGGTTTCTTTAGCGACCTGATTGAATGCGGGACCGAAGTTATTGCGAGCGGCTAGCAAGTAGTGGCTAGTTGCTAGTGGCTGGACCGTTGACCTGTTGCGGCGCGGTTGAAGCCGTGCCCTGATACAAAGCGATTCGTAGGCTGATGGCTGACGGCTAATTGCTAATTGCTAGTTGCTACTTGCTAACGGAGGCAAACATGATTGCTACTTCAATTCCAGCGGGTTTAAGCCCTCAAAGCTTTCCCCAGCGGAGCGTTTCCGGACGCGACCTGATTTCCATCCAGGATTTCACGCCGGAAGAGCTCGCCTGCACGCTCGAGCTGGCAGCGGCGATGAAGGCGCGGCCGGCCGACTATCGCGGTACTCTGGCCGGCAAGCAGATTGTGTTGTTCTTTGAGAAGCCTTCGCTGCGCACCCGCTTGACCTTTGAGGCGGGCATCAACAGCCTGGGCGGAGTATCGTTCTTCGTCGACCAGACGCAGTCGCGGCTGGGCGCTCGCGAGAGTCTCAGCGACGTCGCCCACAACCTGGAGCGCTGGGTCGATGGCATCGTGCTGCGGACCTTTGCCCACGAAACCGTCACCACCATGGCAAGGCACGCGGCGATACCCGTGATCAATGCCCTCAGCGAATTGGAGCATCCTTGCCAGGCGCTGGCCGACATGCTGACCCTGCAGGAACACTTTGGCGACCTGAGCAACGTGCGTCTGGCGTATGTCGGCGACGGCAACAATGTTGCGCACTCGCTGATGCTGGCAGCGACCAGCCTTGGAGCGACCATCGCGGTGGGAACGCCCAAGGGATACGAGCCCAATGAAGCTGTCCTGAGCGCGGCGCAAGCGTTGGCGGCGGCTTCGGGCGGGGCCGTGCAGGTGGTCAACGACCCCATTGAGGCAGTCGCCGGGGCCGACGCGGTTTACACCGACGTGTGGGCCAGCATGGGTCAGGAGGAGGAAGCCGCCGAGCGGCGCGAAATATTCCTGCCCTTTCAGGTGAACCAGAAGCTGTTGCGTTATGCCGCCAAGCATGCGCTGTTTATGCACTGCCTTCCGGCGCATCGCGGAGATGAAGTGGCCGCGGCGGTGATTGATTCGCCGCGTTCGGTGGTGTTCGAGCAGGCGGAAAATCGTTTGCACATTCAAAAAGCCATCATGGTTTTATTGCTGGAAGGCGGTGCTCATCGCTTTCCCCCAAGGAGTTCCTATGCGTGAAAAAGTCGTACTGGCATATTCCGGAGGGCTCGATACCTCCATCATCATTCCGTGGCTGAAAGAGAACTACGACTGCGATGTCATCGCGTACGTTGCCGACGTGGGACAAGGCGACGACATCGATGCGGTGGTCGAAAAAGCATACGCGACCGGCGCAAGCAAAGTGATCGTGGAAGACCTGCGTCAGGAATTTCTGACCGACTACGTCTTTCCCGCGATCCAGGCGGGCGCGGTGTACGAGCACAAGTACCTGCTGGGCACGTCTCTGGCGCGGCCGATCATCGCCAAGTACCAGGTCAAGGCTGCGTTGCGCGAAAATGCGACCGCGGTGGCGCATGGCTGCACCGGCAAGGGCAACGATCAGGTGCGCTTTGAACATGCGTACCAGGCGCTGGCGCCGGAGCTAAAGGTGATTGCTCCATGGCGCGAGTGGACGCTGCAGTCACGTGAAGATTGTCTGGATTACGCCGAGCAGCATGGAATCTCGGTGGCGCAGAGTCGCGAAAAAATCCACAGCCGCGATCGCAATTTGCTGCACGTCAGCCATGAGGGCGGCGAACTGGAAGATCCCAACAACCCTCCGCTGGCGAGTACGTGGACGTGGACCAAGTCGCCGCAGGAGGCGGCTGACAAAGTTGAACAGGTGGCGATCGAGTTCCAACGCGGCGTGCCGGTTGCTGTGAACGGCTGCGTTCTCGACCCAGTGGCGATTGTCGAAGTGTTGAACGAAATCGGCGCGCGCAACGCGATTGGCCGCGTCGATCTGGTGGAGAACCGCTTCGTTGGAATCAAGTCGCGCGGATGCTATGAGACGCCCGGCGGGACCTTGCTGCTCACCGCCCATCGCGAGTTGGAAGCCTTGTGTCTTGATCGCGACCTGTCGCACTTCAAACAGCACGTCGGCCTGAAGTACGCGGAGGTGGTGTACTTCGGCTTGTGGTTCACGCCCTTGCGCGAATCGCTACAGGCCTTCGTGCAAAGCACGCAGCACGATGTCAATGGCAAGGTGACACTAGCTCTCTACAAAGGCAACATCGATGTCACCGGGCGGCAATCGCCGACCACGCTATACCGGCCCGACATCGCCAGCTTCACCATGGGCGCGGGCTATCAGCAAAAAGATGCAGAGGGCTTCATTCGCATCCTGGGACTTCCGGCGCGCTCGCGGGCGCTGGTGCAGGCGGAGACGTTGAAATGAAGATGTGGGCTGGCCGTTTCGGCCAGGCGCAGAATCCCGATTTCGAGCAGTGGCAGCGCTCGTTTCCATTTGACCGCGCGCTGCTGCCGTACGAGGTGGCGGCGAGCCGGGCGCACGCGGCGGCGCTGGCAACGGCGGGCGTGCTGAATGAACCAGAGCTTGCGGCGACGCTGTGGGCTCTGGACCAGATCGCGCGCGCGGGCGTGCCCGATGATGACGACCAGGCGATAGAAGATGTGCACCACTTCGTCGAGAAGCGGCTGGTGGAGCTGGCTGGCGATGTGGGTTACAAGCTGCACACGGGTCGCAGCCGCAATGAGCAGATCGCGACTGACCTGCGGCTGTATGTGCGCGAGCAGATCGATGCCATCTCGCAAACGCTGCTTGAGTTCCTGGGCGAATTCGTAAAGCAGGCGGAAGACGCCGACGAGAACGCGATGCCGGCCTACACCCATTTGCAGCGGGCAGAGCCGGTCTTGGTTGCGCACTGGCTACTCGCCTACATCGAGATGTTTCTGCGCGATCTGGACCGGCTGGCCGATTGCCGCAAACGGTTGAACGAATGTCCGCTGGGTTCGGGAGCAGTGGCGGGCACGATTCTGCCGCTCGATCGCGAGACCATGGCGAATACGTTGCAATTCGACTCGCCCACCGCCAACAGCATTGACGCAACCAGCGACCGAGACTTCGCCATTGAGTTCGTGCAGGCGCTGTCGTTTGTGGCACTGCATCTGAGTCGGTGGGCCGAGGAGTTGATTTTGTTTTCGACCACAGAGTTTGGCTTTGTGAAGTTGCCGGAGCAGTTCTCCACCGGCAGCAGCGCCATGCCGCAGAAGAAGAATCCCGACGCGCTGGAATTGATTCGCGGCCAGGCCGGCAAAGTGTTCGCCAATGCGACCGAGCTGTGGATAGCGGTCAAGGGACTGCCGCTGGCCTACAACAAAGATATGCAGGAGACGCAGCCGCCGGTGTTCGCCGCCGCCGGTCGAGTGTCGAGCATGTTGCGCGTGGCGACTGGATTTCTGGCAGCGGTGTCGTTCGACGAGAAGCGGATGCAGCAGGCGGCGAACGGCGGTTTTATGAACGCTCTGGCGCTGGCGGCGCTTCTGGTGCGGCGGGGAGTGCCGTTTCGCCAGGCACACGAGAAGGTGGGCCAGGCGGTTCGTCTTGCTATCGAGAAAGGTGGCGAGTTGGAGCAATTGTCGAAAGAAGACTACGCGCAGTGTGGCATTGAAGCCGACGCCGAACTGCACCGTGCGCTGTCGCTGTACGAAGTCCTGGCGATACACGATGTGCCGGGAGGAACAGCGCCGTTGCGGGTGCGTGCGGCATTGGCAGCGATCAAGGAAAAGCTATCCATCTATGCAGGAGCCGCCCATGCAGGCGCGTAGCGCAACTCTTCCCGATGCTTTCGGCATCGAGCAATTGATTCAGGTGCACGTGGCCGACGGAACACTGCTGCCGCGCTCGCTGGCCGAGATCTGCGAAAACATTCGCGACTTCGTCGTGGTTGAGCATGATGGCGAAATCGTCGGTTGTGGCGCGCTGCACTTGTATGGCATGCACCTGGCGGAAATCCGCTCCATCACGGTGACTGCCAAAGCCAAGGGCAAAGGCGCCGGCCGCGTGCTGGTTGACGTCCTATTGCTGGAGGCCAAGCGACAGAGCGTGACCTGCATCTGCCTGTTCACCCGTATCCCCGACTTCTTCGGCCAGATGGGTTTTCAGGTTGTGGAGAAGGAAGCGCTACCCGACAAGATGCACAAAGATTGCCTGAAGTGCCCGCGCCTTCATGCCTGCGACGAGACCGCGATGTACCTCGGCATCCTGCCGAAACACGCGCCCGGCGCCATGTCTGCGCGATCGGCTCCGGAGTTTGTGCAGATTGTGCAGGCGCGAGGGTAGGAACCTCCGCGGTGCCTTATCGGTGGGAGCCCCCGCATTTATGCGGGGGAAGGAGTGTTTCAGCGCTCCGGTAAAATGTCTGTTGTTTGATATCGCGCTTTAGCGCTGGAAATAAAGGACCAGGGCTAAAGCCCATCCTTCACCGATCGCTGTTTCTCCGCTGGACTGAAGTCCAGCTCCCCCTGCTGAAGCAGGGGGCTCCCACCAAAATCTTCTGGAGAGTTTTCCGGAGCCTGTTAAAGAGGGTGCTCCCCCATCGCTACACGAGATGCGAAACTGGCCTAAGGGGGAGATCAGCGTTTCTAGTCCTACAGAAGACACCCCTCACCCCGCCTTGCGGTCGCCTCCGGTGCCTGTCCCAACTTCGCGACCGCGGCCTCCAGCCGATCCCTTGCCCTTGCCGGCAGCCGCCACGTGCGCACTGGCTTGCGTGTCGTAGCGTTCCAGCAGCACTGGAACCAGCGCGCCCTCAGCCTCTTTCACGAACGTCATCTTGCCGTCGGGGTTGAGATCGATGCGAAGGAAATCGCCCAGCTTCACCTGTCCGGTGGCCACCAGGTTGGCCAGCGGGAACACAACGTTACGCTCGATGGCGCGCTTCAGATGGCGGGCGCCATATTTTAAGTCCGTGCCTTCGCGCAGCAGGAACTGCTTCACCGGGACGGTGCAACTGAAAACGAATTGATTGTTGCCGGCGATCTGCAGAATGCGCTGCTGCACCAGGCCGAGTTCTATTTCCAGAATCTGCTCCAGATGCTCGGCGCGCAGCGTGCGGAAGACCACGATCTTGTCGATGCGGTTCATGAACTCGGGCGAGAACTTGCGGCGCGCCGCTTCCACGGCGGTGCGATTGATCTTCTCGTCGAGCCGGGAGTCGAGCTGCGCCGGCGTCTGGGCAAATCCCATCGAGCCGTTAATCAGCTCATTCATCTCGGTCGCGCCCAGGTTCGAGGTCATTACGATCACGCACTGCGAGAGATCGACCCGGCGGTTATCGCCCAAGGTAAGCGTGGCCTTGTCGAGAATTCCCAACAGCAACTGCCATAGCGCGTCCGACGCCTTTTCGATTTCGTCGAACAGCAGAATCGAGAGCTTCAGCTTCTCGGTGTGCCAGTGATTGAGCGCTTCCTGCGTCAGCAGGGGATGGGTCTCGCGATGGCCCAGATATCCCGGCGGCGAGCCAATCAGTTTGGCGATCTCGTGGGAGTGTTGGAACTCGGCGCAATCAATCTTGATACAAGCATGCGGGTCGCCGAACAGCGACTCCGCCATGGATTCCACCACGCGGGTCTTGCCCGAGCCAGTGGGCCCCAGGAAGAGCAAGTTTCCCACCGGCCGTCCGGGGGGATTCAGTCCTGCGAGAAACATCTGATAGATCTCGGCCACCTTTTCGACAGCCGGGTCTTGCCCTACAATCCTGCGGCGCAAAGAGGTTTCGAATTCCAACGCGTCGCTGCTGCGTAGCGTGGGATCGAGGGTTGCGTTCAATCCAGTTTTCATAGTTCTTGCCATTTCATCAGCCTAAGCTCTGATGCACGGAGCTACTCCGTGCCCATGAGATGGATTTCGATGCCCGCTGAGTTGTTTCGTGCAGTGCCAACGCCCGATTTGTTGTTCTGCGAACACCTCATTGCGCACGTCCTCTGGCCTTCGTCTTGATTGGATGCATCGCGAGCAATCGCGGCGGCTTACTGATTAGTCAACAATTTGTCAAGAAAGTGTCGCTCCTGCCTGGCGGCCGTCCCAGCGAACGCGACGGCTGCTGGTGGGGCTGAAGCCGGACAAACTCCGTTTCGGGAAAACGCGCGGAAGTTTATGCGTAGGGCGCCGATCTTTGCTTTACACGCCGCTTTCGGCGGTGATAAGGTGCCGCGTAACTTGGGGCCGTTTGGGGTTGAGCACCCATTGCTGCAGTGTTCCTTCCAGGATTGCGCGACGGCGAATGGACGTACCCTCTTCCTTCGTAACCGGCAGTGGTTGCGATTCGAAGAGCGTCTGGCCGAGCCAACAAGACAAACTAATTCAGGGGAGGCTGTTATGGCGCACATGATGCTGCTCTGGAATGTCGAGATTGCCCGCCACATCAGCGATGGCGCAGACTCCCATGGGCAGCATGCTGCTCGACGCCGCAGGAAATGTGTATGGCACTGCGACCGGAGGCGGCACCTTTGGGGGTGGTGGGGTTGTATTCGAGATTACCCCGTGAGGCAAGAGGCTAGGAATTAGAAGACCCCTGTGAGAAGCTCAACTCACGTCGTTCCGTAACACAACTTAGTCAAACAATCAGTATCGACCACATACCACAATGTGGGATGTTGGACATTACGCAGAATACTCGAATCAAAGTGTTGAGAAAGGATAAAGATCGATGAAAGCAGGGCCCATGCAATACCGCCGAGGGATGGTTGCGAAAAAGTTGTTCACCCCAGTCGCGTTCGTGGCAGTCGCGATGCTGCTGCTGGTTACAGCTTCTCAACCGGCAGGGGCGCAAACCCTCAACGCGCTTCATGCCTTCCTTGGCCCAGACGGGGAGACGCCCAAAGCGACCGTGACCATGGACGCAGCCGGCAACCTCTATGGCACAACCCAATACGGCGGCACGGGCGGTTATGGTTCGGTCTTCAAACTGGTGCACCGCAACGGCGCCTGGATCCTGAACCCGCTTTACGACTTTCCCAATTACCAGAGCGGCAATGACGGCGCTGAACCCTGCTGCCGCGGTTACCATCGGCCCTGACGGCAATCTTTACGGCACTACCTCTTTTGGCGGCGGCAGCGCGTCCTATGGCACGGTATTCAAACTCTCACCTCCGGCGTCAGTGTGCCGAACCACGCTTTGCCCCTGGACCGAAACCGTGCTGTACCGCTTCAGCGGAGGCGCTGACGGCGGATCACCTCTGGCTCGGGTCATATTTGACAGCGCCGGCAATCTCTATGGCACCACGCAGTCGGGCGGCGACAGTACCTGCGGCTTCACCCAGGGTTGCGGGGTTGTCTTCAAGCTGACACGATCGGGATCCAACTGGACTGAGTCCGTGCTTTACGCGTTCCACAACTCGCCCGACGGAGCATTTCCCATCACCGGCTTAGTCTTCGATCAGGCTGGCAGTCTCTACGGTACAACCGGCGGCGGGGGCACCGGATTGAATTGCGAAGCCTCCGGGTGCGGCACCGTTTTCCAGCTGACCTCTTCGGGCGGCGGCTGGACCGAAACTGTCTTGCACAGTTTTGACTACATTGACGACGGAGCGATCCCGCAGGGCGGGCTCATCATCGACAGCTCAGGCAACCTTTATGGCGACACGGTTTTTTCCCCCGGCAATAACGGTAACGGAACGGTTTTCGAACTCACCTCGTCCGGGGGCGTATGGACCTACACCATGCTCTCCAGCTTACCGGAGCAGTTTTTTGGGATTACGGGGCCGTTCGGCGCGCTGGCTATGGACGCGAGCGGCAATCTCTACGGCACAACCTTTGGGTCGGGCGACACCGATCTTTGCGTATACGGATGCGGCACGGTGTTTGAGCTGACACCCTCGGGCGGCGGCTGGGTGTTCAACTTGATCTACGAGTTTACCGGGACTACCGACGGGGCCGGCCCGAGCGACGGGGTGATTTTGGATCGCAACGGCAATCTCTACGGCACCGCTTCGGAAGCCGGTGCGGGCGGATACGGGGTGGTCTTCGAGCTCACGCCTTTAAGGCATTGAATCACCGACATTCCATGTTGTAAAATGCGCGACCGCGTGAGGTCCTTGAAACAAATCGTGGTCGAGGAGGAGTATCGTGGCGCGCTTTACGCAATATCGTAGAACGATCGGTGAAGTGAAGTTAACGAGCATTGCATCGCTGGCGGTCGCAATGCTCCTGACCCTTGTGCTCTCACTGCCGGCGGAGGCGCAAACCTTCACCCCGCTTCACGGCTTCAGTGGCATGCCGGATGGGGCGACGCCCATCGGCGGACTGGCAATGGACGCAGCCGGCAACCTGTACGGCACCACCCAATACGGCGGCGCATACGGCTGGGGCATGGTCTTTAAACTCGTGCACACTGGCGGCAGCTGGATCATGCATCCGCTGTACAGTTTTCCCAGCATCTACAGTGGGCGGAATGATGGCGCCGAACCCTATGCCGGGGTCACTATCGGTCCCGATGGAAATCTTTACGGCACGACTTACTTCGGCAGCGGCAGCGCTAGCTTTGGCACGGTCTTCAAACTTTCGCCTCCGGCGTCGGTGTGCAAAAGCACGCTTTGCCCCTGGACCGAAACCATCCTGTACCGCTTCACCGGAGGCAGCGATGGGGACGCGCCGGTCGGTACGGTGGTGTTTGACAGCGCCGGCAATCTCTATGGCACCACGGAAGCCGGTGGCGCCAGCAGTTGCTTCTCGGGCGTGGGCTGCGGTGTTGTCTTCAAACTGACACGATCGGGATCGAGTTGGACGGAGACTGTACTTCATACCTTCCTGGACTCGCCGGACGGTTCAAATCCAGGCGGGGCCTTGGTCTTCGATCAGGCTGGCAACCTCTACGGTACAACCGCCAACGGTGGCACCGGGTCGAGTGGCACGGTATTCCAACTGACGCCCTCCGGCTCCGGCTGGACGGAGAATGTTATTTACGAGGGGGGGGCGTCTGGCGGGGTGATCATCGACAACGCAGGCAATCTCTATGGCGACACGGCCTTTGCCCCCACCGGCGACGGCACGGTTTTCGAGTTGACGCCATCCGGTGGCCAATGGACCTATACGCTGCTGTATAGCTTAACCAGCGGGATATCTGGAATTGCGGGTCCGTTCGGCCCGCCTGCTATGGACACCTCCGGCAATCTCTATGGCATGACCGTTGAGGGTGGCGACACCTATGGTGCCGGGCCTTGCGAATACGGATGCGGCACGGTGTTCAAGCTGACGCCGTCTGCGGGCACTTGGGTGTACAGCTTGATCTACGACTTTACGGGCGGCACAGACGGGGCCAATCCCACCGACGGCCTGATTTTGGACCGCAATGGCAACCTCTATGGCACGGCTTCTGCCGCCGGCGCCAGAGGGCAAGGGACCGTCTTCGAGATCACGCCGTAGCGGAAATCCCAGCGGACTCACAATGGCCGGCGTGCTCGATCGGGTGCCGGCCGGTTTCTTCATCTGATCACTGTGTTCGTTGTTCTATTACTCACCGCTTCGTTTTCCCGCTGCGATCATCCAACTCGTACCGCCGCTCCTTGCGCGCCCGCCATTTCATCGCTGGCGTAGAATACGAACATTCGGCATCATTCGGTCCGCCGGTGCGAGGATGGCGGCCGTGACCCTGGAGGTATCCAGCCCTTGAGCAATCTTCCGCAGACCCTGGGCGAGCTTCGCCGCAGCCGCAATTTTCCGAAGAGCGGGTGCGCAACCGCCGCGTGAAAGACGAGATGCGCGACAACCTGATCGCGCGCCTGCGCAGCGACGGCCCGATCTTTCCCGGCATCGTCGGCTATGACGACACGGTGGTGCCGCAGATCGTCAATGCGGTTCTGTCGCGGCATAATTTCATTCTGCTCGGACTTGCGCGGACAGGCCAAGAGCCGCATCCTGCGCGCCCTGACCACGCTGCTCGATCCGCAACTGCCGTACCTGAGCGGCTGCGAGATTCACGACAATCCCTTACGCGCCGATTTGCCGCCGCTGCCGCGAGTTGCTGGCCAACAATCCCGACGGCGCGCCGATTTCGTATCTCACGCCCGACGAGCGCTACGTCGAGAAGCTGGCGACGCCGGACGTGACCATCGCCGACCTGATCGGCGACATCGATCCCATCAAGGCGGCCAAGGGCGGCCACGAACTGGGCAGCGAATACACCGTGCACTACGGACTGCTGCCGCGCGCCAATCGCGGCATCTTCGCCATCAACGAACTGCCCGATCTCGCCGGCAAAATTCAGGTTGGCCTGTTCAACATCATGCAGGAAGGCGACGTGCAGATTAAGGGCTACCCGGTGCGCCTGCCGCTCGATGTGGCGCTGGTCTTCAGCGCCAATCCCGAGGACTACACCGCGCGCGGCAAAATCATTACGCCGCTGAAAGACCGCATCGGCTCGGAGATTCGCACGCATTATCCGGCGACCGTGGAAGAAGGCATCGCCATCACCGCGCAGGAAGCGTGGACGGAGCGCAACGGCCATCAGTTGCAGGTTCCCGAGTTCGTCAGCGAGGTGATCGAGCAGATCGCGTTCGTGGCGCGCGAAGACAAGCGCATCGACAAGCGCTCGGGCGTGAGCCAGCGGCTGCCCATCAGCGCCATGGAGAACGTCATCTCCAATGCCGAGCGGCGCGCGATTCGCTCCGGCGAGAAGCTGGTGGTGCCGCGCATCGGCGACATCTACGCCGCCATGCCGGCGATGACCGGCAAGCTCGAACTGGAATACGAAGGCGAGCTGAAGGGCGCCGACAACGTGGTGCGCGAGATCATTCGCGCCGCCGTCGCCCGCACCTACGACAACTATTTTCACGGCAACAGCAACATGAACCAGGTGGTGCAGTGGTTCGATCTGGGCGGCGAGATCCAGATGCGCGACTCGGCCGGCGCGCAGGAGATGCTGCACAAGCTGCGCGGCATCCAGGGGCTGCTCGACAAGCTGAGCGCGCTGGGCCTGAGCGGCAAAGAGCCGTCGGAGGTGCTGGTGTCGGGAGCGGAGTTCATCCTCGAAGGCCTGTACGCGCACAAGAAGATCGGCCGCAGCGAGGAGCGCACGTTTACCGCGGGCGAGAAGCAGCCGCGTGCGCGAGAAGCCGAGCTTCCGCGAAGAGGACGAGGAGCGCGACTTCCGGCAGACAGAGAAGGCCGTTTAATTAGTAGTAGTGGCTAGTAAGCAGTGTAGCGCATGTGATTGTATTGCGACAGCCGTGCCGAGGCATGTGTCACCCGGCGCTTCAGGCTGGATACGGAGCAAGACGAGCGATCCTGTGGGACGGCATCGTGGACCATGTACCAGTGCTGAACGTGCCGAGCTAACTGCTAACTGAGTTGCTCAATTGCTAATTGCTAATTGCTTCTATGAAATTCATCAAGTACAAAAAATACGTTCCCGAGCCCGCCTCCGAGATGAGCATGGAGGACCTGCTCAACGCGCTCTCCGACTACCTGCTGCAGAGCGGCTTCCAGCAGCAGTACATGGATTTCTACGATCTGAACGACGCCGAGCAGACGCTGGAAGACCTGCGCCAGGCCATCGCCGAGGCGCTGCTGAACAGCGACATGCTCGACGAGCAGATGCGCGAGCAGATCGAGAACATGAGCGGCGAGCAGCTCGAAGCAGCTGATCGAGCAGCTGATCGAGCGCATGGAGCAGGAAGACTACATCAACATCGACCAGCCGCACGATCCGTCGCGGCAGTCGAGCGCCGGCGGACAGGTGGGCGAAGCGCAATCGCAGGCGCGCTTCGAGATCACCGACAAGAGTCTCGACTTCCTCGGCTTCCAGGCGCTGCGCGATCTGCTGGGCTCGCTGGGCAAGTCGAGCTTCGGCCGCCACGACACGCGCGACACGGCCACCGGCATCGAAGCCAGCGGCGCGTCGAAGACCTACGAATTCGGCGACACGCTGAACCTCGACATCACGGCGACGCTGTCCAACGCGATCCAGCGCGAGGGTCTGCACCTGCCGCTGAACATCGAGTACAGCGACCTGCAGGTGCATCAGTGCGAATATCAGTCGTCCTGCGCGACCGTGCTGATGCTCGACTGCTCGCACTCCATGATCCTGTACGGCGAAGACCGCTTCACGCCGGCGAAGAAAGTTGCGATGGCGCTGTCGCACCTCATCCGCACGCAGTATCCGGGCGACTCGCTGTCGCTGGTGCTGTTTCACGATTCGGCGGAAGAGCTGCCGCTGTCGCAGCTGGCGCGCGTCAAGGTTGGCCCGTACTACACCAACACGCGCGAAGGCCTGCGCATGGCGCAGCGCATCCTGCAACGCCAGCGCAAAGACATGAAGCAGATCGTGATGATCACCGACGGCAAGCCTTCGGCGCTGACGCTGGAAGACGGCCGCATCTACAAGAACGCCTTCGGGCTCGATCCGCTGGTGGTGAGCGAGACGCTGAAGGAAGTTTCGAAGTGCAAGCGCGCCGGCGTGCTGATCAACACCTTCATGCTCGCGTCGGACTATGGCCTGGTCCAGTTCGTGCAGAAGGTCACGGAGATGTGCCGCGGCAAAGCCTACTTCACCACGCCCTACACGCTGGGCCAGTACCTGCTGATGGACTACATGTCGCGCAAGACGAAGACGGTGCACTGAAGACAATGGCTGGTGGTCAGTGGATAGTGGTTAGAGCAGCTTCGAGATTCCAGAGACTCATCTTGCGTATTGTAGATTGGCAGCGCACCTTCGCAGCTACAAATCCGCTTCCGGCTCTTGCGGCGCGTCTCCTCGGCCTTCTTCACCGCGCTTCCGCGGCCTGGAAGCCGATCTTGGAATGGGTCCCGTCGCAGAATGGCTTGTTCACCGATCCGCCGCAGCGGCACAGCGAAAACGCCGGCTTGCCGGTCAGGTCGTACGGATTGCCGTCGGCATCCACCAATTCGATCGTGCCTTCGGGAGCCTCCACGCGAAACGGCCCATTCCTGCGGACCGTGATCTTCACTTGTGCCATTGTCGCCTCCATCTCGATTGTACGGAGCTGCGCGTGAGTGAGCACTGCAGTCGGATCAGCTTTGCGGCACGCGACAAAGTTGCAGTTGTAGTATGCCAGGAAGCGCGCCTCGCTGCGCTCAGGATGCAGCTGATAAGGACCTGCAATGCTGATTGCTGAATGCCGACTGGCTGAAGCTGACGCTGACAGCTACTTCTTGAACGCCACATTCACCAGCAGCTTCTCGCCTTCCACGTCGACCACGTTGCAGAAGGTGCGGTCGCCGCGGCGGGTGAAGTCGAGCCCCACGCGGCTGCTGCCGATGCGCAGATTGCGAATGTGCAGGTGGTCGAGCCAGTCCGGCAATCGCGGATTGATGATGTTCAGTTCCTTGCGCGGCGCGCTCGGCCGAATTCCCAGCACCGATGTCAGGATCAGAAACATCGCGCCCGAGGCCCACGCCTGCGGCGAGCACGACACCGGATAATGCACCGGCTCGTCGTACTCGCGGCGCTGCACGCCGCAGAACAGCTCGGGCAGACGATAGTCGCGAAAGTTCAGCGCCGCCTGGTAAAGCGAAGTCAGTATGCGCAGCGCGCCGTCGCGCATTTCGTTGACGCGCCATGCCGTGCGCGATGAGCGAATTGTCGTGCGGCCACACCGATCCGCGATGATAGCTGAGCGGATTGAACACGCGCTCCTCCTGCGACATGGTGCGCCATCCCCAGCCGCTGAACATGTCGTCGCGCATCAGGCGGTTGGCCACCAGTGCGCGCGCGTTCCTTGCTGATGATGCGGCGTGAACAGCAGATGCCCGGGATTGGAGGAGATCACCTCCAGCGGCTTCTTGTCCGCGTCGAGCGCCATGGCATAGAAGCCGCGGCTCGGCACCCAGAAGGCGCGGTCGAAGCGGCGCGCCAGCTCCAGGGCTTCGCGCTTCAGCCGGTCGGCCGTCTTGACGTCGCCGAAGCTGCGCAGCAGCGACGACATGCGATACTTCGCGTCGTAAACGTATCCCTGCACTTCGCACAGCGCGATGGGCGGCTTGGCGATGGTGCCGTCGCGATGCATGTTGGCGTCCCAGGAATCCTTCCAGCCCTGATTGACCAGGCCCTTGGGCGAGCGCCGCAGATATTCGACGAAGCCGTCGCCGTCGAGGTCGCCGTACTTGTCGATCCACTCCAGCGCGGCGTAAGCGTTGGGCAGCAGCTCCTCGACCAGTTGCTCGTCGGCCGTCCAGTTGAAGGTCTCGCTCAGCAGGATGAGGAACAGCGGCGTGGCATCGACCGAGCCGTAGTACGGGCCCGAAGGGCATCTCGCCGTGGCGCGTCATCTCGCCGTCGCGATACTCGTGCAGAATCTTGCCCGGCTCCTCGTCGCGCCAGTCGTTGTATTCCTTGCCCTGGTAGCGCGCCAGCACGCGCAGGGTATCTACCGCGAGTTGCGAATTCAGCGACAGCGACTGATAGGCCGCGATGATCGAGTCGCGGCCGAAGATGGTCGCGAACCACGGGATGCCGGCGGCGATGATGTGCTGCTCGCCATCGGGAATTTGCAGCGCGTGGAAATCGCCGATGCCGGTCTTCAGCATCTCGTCGAAGACTTCGTTGTCGCTGGTGAAATTGGTGGAGCTGGCTCTCCCAGCGCGCAAAATTGGCGCGCCGCTGCCGCAGGTGATGATCGAAATCGTAGTTCTGGGCGCGCGATTCCCGGCCCTCGACGAACGGCGTCACCGACATTTCCAGCTGCACCCGCTTCAGCGGCTCCAGCCGCAGCTCCCAGCGCGCCGCCCGCTCCTGAATCTGCGGTCGGCGCGGGGGCCAGCCTTGACCAGCGTCTGGCGCATGACGTTGTCGAGCCCGCGATAGTAGAACGCGATGCTGTTGTCGCGCACGACGGGCTGGTAATACTGGCCGTGCTTCTGCCGCGCCACGCCGCGCACCTGGAACACGTCCACGAAGTCAGCGTCGAACAGCATCTCGACGGTGAAGTCCACCGGCGTCAGGTTGAAATTCTCGAAGGTCAGCCGGTCGAAAAGAATCTCCGACGCCAGCAACTGCTCGCGGCGGATGTGCACCGTGTTCTCGGGAAGGTCAAACGAATCGCGCAGCGTGATGTTGCCGGTGGTGAGCTCGATCTGCGAGGAAAATGTCTTCTCCGTGCTCGACGACAGCACCACGGCGCGATGACCGCCGATGCGCAGTTCCAGATGGCTGAGAAAGCGCGTGTCGTCGTGGAAGAAGCCGACGTCGGGCGAGCCCGGCGGATGGATGTCTCCGGCAACATTGGTGGCGCTGAAGGTCTTGCCGTCGATCAGGGTGAGGTTGTCGACCTTGCGCGGCTCCATCGTCTGGAACGCGAAACGCGGCTCCAGGTGGGGCGACGGAATCTCAATCAACTGCTCGTCGGGAAGTGTGAGATGCGTGCTCATGAAAACGAAGTCTAGCGAAGCTGCTCAGGCCACCATGGGGACCGTGGTGCGTGGTCTTCCCCAGCGGGCTGGTCTTCACGCCGTCACTTCGTCGTACAGCGCGAGATAGTCGGCCACCATGCGTTCCACCGAGAAATACTGCTGGCAATACTGCCGCACCGTGGCGGGCTTGAAGCTTGCCGGGCAATTCTCGACTGCGCTGCGCCATCTCCTCCGGCGTCTGGCAGACGAATCCCGAGATCCCGTCGCGCACCACTTCTTCCACCGCGCCGCCAGGCAAGCGCCAGCACCGGAGTGCCGCACGCCATGGCCTCGATCATCACCAGCCCGAAGGGCTCGTTCCATTGAATGGGAAACAGCATCGCCAGGGAATTGCCCAGCAACTCGTTCTTGGCCGCCAGATCGGCCTCGCCAACGTACTCGATGAACTTGCCGTCGATGTGCGGCTTGACCATGCTATCGAAGTAATCCTGAAAAATGGGCTGCACCTCGCCCGCAATCTTCAGCGGAATGCCGCTCTTCTTCGCCACTTCAATCGCGATGTGCGTGCCCTTGATGGGCGCAATTCGCCCCAGGAAGCTGAGATAGTTCTGCTTTTTCGGCTGGAAGCGATACAGGCTTAAATCGATGCCATGATGGATGGTGCGCATGCGCGGCATGCTTTCGCGCTGCTTCTGAAACTCGCTGATGGTGACGAATTCCACCTCCGGAAAGAAATGATAGATTTCGCTGAGGTCCTCCTCGTGTACGTGATGCATGGTGTACACGAACTTGTTTTTCACAAACCGGGTGAACATCAGCGCAGGAACATTGTGGACATGGATGACGTCGCAATCGCTTGCGGCTTCGGCGATCGCCCAGGAGGCGTGGTTGAAGTCCTTCAGGTTGTCGTAAACCTCGCCGCTGACCGGCCATTGCAGGTCCTTGTACAGCCAGCGCGTCTCCACTGCAACCGTGGACTCGCCGTTGCTGTACACCACAACGTCGACACCAGAGTTCTTCAGTCCTTCGGCCAACTGCGCGATAAACAACTCGGTCCCACCGTATCTCTCGGGGGGAACGGGGAGGAAGGGCGGGGCAACCAGAGCAACTCTCATATAAAAGTCCTTTTGAATTCGCGTCAAAAAAGTGATTTGAGCTGCACTTGCGCTTAAAACTGGAGAGCTAACTCGTTTATGTAATAGATGCAGAAAACTGTGGCGGGGTGTGCTCGTTGGAGGTTGAAATTGGCTGACGCTTGCGGGGCGGAATCGCGGTCAGAAGCGAATTACGAGGTGTGATTACGAGCGTCGTTGGGAGTTGCGGTTGCGAAACGACGCGCTGGGTTTTCCAGCTTTGTGCGCCCTGGTCCAGGATTCATAAGTTTTCGGTGCATCCATCGCCTTGAGTTTCTTCCACACTCTCACAGCCTCTTCGCGCGGTGCTTTATTATTGGCTGCCATGTAGTCAGAGATGAAATTGATGTAGCGCGCATGCTCGATCCGTAACGGTCCATGCTTGGTCTTGTTGAGTTCGATGGCTTGTTTGACCAGGTCCTGATAGGTGATCGGCTTGCCGCTGGCGAGCTGTGCCTCGCGCCAGCGATTCAATAGGTAACGTGTGCCCGACGCTCGCTTGAACCCAGGCTCGAGCTTTCCGGCCTCACGCTCGATGAATTCTTTGGTCTCTTTGTTGCTGGTGTAGTTGACGACGGGCAGGTCAAGACTCAGTCCCAGGTCGACATCTCGAACACCCGACTTTGTGAGACCTCGCTGGGCAAGAGTTTTCGATTCTCCAGTGCGGATGAAGTGCTTGAGCGCCCGTTCAAGTTCGTCTTTGCGCAGCCTGTTGGCCGACGGAATCCCGACTTTGACTGCGAATTCTCTCAGTTCAGCGGCATACCAGTAGCCGTTGTCGAACTCTGTTTCTGTCATGGAGTCCGATAGCGTAGTCTTTCTGCCCATTTCGATCTTGATTTGAAGTGGAAATTATAGCTGGCAAACTTATTAGCAAAACTTCTGACACGGAACGCCAGTTAACTTGTACCCCGGCAAGACCTCGTTGGGTCAGCAGAAATCCGTCGCCGTGATCATGGCAGCCGCGGGACGCGCGATGTCCCAATTCGGGCCGGTTTCCGAAAGTAGTGCAGCTACTGTCGAGTCTTGGCTGGTACTTCTTACATGTCAAGATAGAGAAACGCAACAATCCATGTTAAACCATTGAATCAGAGGCAGATATAAACCTAAGAATCGGTGTCATTTGCCCTGGAAATATGCTATACTGAAAGTAGAATTGAGATCGAAAAAGGCCCAGCTAATCGCTGGGTTTTCGTGTTTTTGGCCCGCTGAAGCTCCGTTTTTTCTGTCCGCTGGCGAACATGGGCGTTGCGCTGGCGGACATTCCCATCACATCGTCGTTCCTAAGTCACTGAGAACATAGGTTCCCGCGGTGGCCAGCACCTTGCACTGTCATCAGAAGCAGTTGTCAGTGGCCAGTTGTCAGTTACAACCATGATGAATCCCAGACCCGCACGGACGGACACAAAACGGAATTTCCGCGGTGCCGTGCCCGGGGACTCAGGGTCCGTAACGTATCCCACCCACCGCTGAAGCGGTGGGCTATCTTGTTCCGTCTCGGGGGCGGGACTGGGGAGATCGAGACAGTGAGAATGTCTGAATCGCGATTGCTAAATGCCAAGTGCTAAGGAGACTCTGATTAAGTTCTCCCCTTGCACAGCAGTATAGGTTACAGTCGCGCCAGATGAAGCCACAGAGGACACTGGCGATGACCAACGGTTTCGAGCGGTATACGAAGAAGACGCGGCGTGCGCTGTTTCTGGAGCAGATGGAGCAGGTCGTGCCGTGGAAGAAATTGTGCGGGCTGATCGAGTCGCACTATCCCAAAGCCGGTAATGGACGACCGCCGGTGGGGGTGGAGCGGATGCTGCGGATGTACTTTTTGCAGCAGTGGTTCAACCTCTCCGATCCCGCAGTAGAGGACGCGCTGTACGAATCGGCGGTGATGCGCGAGTTTGTGGGCATCGATCTAGGGCAAGAGCCGGTGCCGGACGAAACCACGGTGTGCAAGTTTCGCCACCTGCTGGAGGCGCACAACTTGGGAGGCGCGATGCTGGAGACGGTGAACCTGCACCTGGAAAGCAAGGGGCTGCGTATTAGCCAGGGAACGATCGTGGACGCGACGATTATCGCGGCGCCGAGTTCGACGAAGAACCAGGCGGGGGAGCGCGACCCGGAGATGAAGCAGACCAAGAAGGGCGGGCAGTGGTACTTCGGGATGAAGGCGCATGTGGGGGTGGACAGTCAGACGAAGATGATCCACAGTGCGGTGGTCACGGGGGCGAACCAGGCCGATGCCAAGGTGCTGCCGTATCTGCTGCACGGGGAAGAAACCGAGGTCTGGGGCGACCAGGGCTACGTGGGACAGACGCAGGTGATTGCCGAGGTCGCGCCGCAGGCTCGCGACTGCATCAACCGTCGCTGCCTGTATCACGGCAAGCTGAATGTGGAAAAGTTTCTGCGCAATCGTGAGAAGTCGAAGGTGCGCTCGAAAGTCGAGCACGTGTTTCAAGTGCTGAAGGTGAAATTTGGGTTCGTGAAGGTGCGCTACCGAGGCATCCGGAAGAACGGCAATCGACTGTTCGCCCTGTGCGCGTTGGTGAATCTGTACCTGGCCCGCAAGAAACTGCTGCGTATCGCACTGGCGTAACCGCCTATAACGACTCGCCCGTGAGGTGCCCGGCGAGCAAGACGAACGGAAACAGAACTACTGATCGCGTAAATAACCGGGAACTGCTTAGGTGCTGCTCAAAATCAGAGCTTAATCAGAGTCTCCCTAAATGCTAAGTGCTAAATGCTAAGTGCTAAATGCTAAGTGCTAAATGCTAAGTGCTAAATGCTAAGTGCTAAATGCTAAGGAGACTCTGATTAAGTTCTCCCCTTGCACAGCAGTATAGGTTACAGTCGCGCCAGATGAAGCCACAGAGGACACTGGCGATGACCAACGGTTTCGAGCGGTATACGAAGAAGACGCGGCGTGCGCTGTTTCTGGAGCAGATGGAGCAGGTCGTGCCGTGGAAGAAATTGTGCGGGCTGATCGAGTCGCACTATCCCAAAGCCGGTAATGGACAACCGCCGGTGGGGGTGGAGCGGATGCTGCGGATGTACTTTTTGCAGCAGTGGTTCAACCTCTCCGATCCCGCAGTAGAGGACGCGCTGTACGAATCGGCGGTGATGCGCGAGTTTGTGGGCATCGATCTAGGGCAAGAGCCGGTGCCGGACGAAACCACGGTGTGCAAGTTTCGCCACCTGCTGGAGGCGCACAACTTGGGAGGCGCGATGCTGGAGACGGTGAACCTGCACCTGGAAAGCAAGGGGCTGCGTATTAGCCAGGGAACGATCGTGGACGCGACGATTATCGCGGCGCCGAGTTCGACGAAGAACCAGGCGGGGGAGCGCGACCCGGAGATGAAGCAGACCAAGAAGGGCGGGCAGTGGTACTTCGGGATGAAGGCGCATGTGGGGGTGGACAGTCAGACGAAGATGATCCACAGTGCGGTGGTCACGGGGGCGAACCAGGCCGATGCCAAGGTGCTGCCGTATCTGCTGCACGGGGAAGAAACCGAGGTCTGGGGCGACCAGGGCTACGTGGGACAGACGCAGGTGATTGCCGAGGTCGCGCCGCAGGCTCGCGACTGCATCAACCGTCGCTGCCTGTATCACGGCAAGCTGAATGTGGAAGAGTTTCTGCGCAATCGTGAGAAGTCGAAGGTGCGCTCGAAAGTCGAGCACGTGTTTCAAGTGCTGAAGGTGAAATTTGGGTTCGTGAAGGTGCGCTACCGAGGCATCCGGAAGAACGGCAATCGACTGTTCGCCCTGTGCGCGTTGGTGAATCTGTACCTGGCCCGCAAGAAACTGCTGCGTATCGCACTGGCGTAACCGCCTATAACGACTCGCCCGTGAGGTGCCCGGCGAGCAAGACGAACGGAAACAGAACTACTGATCGCGTAAATAACCGGGAACTGCTTAGGTGCTGCTCAAAATCAGAGCTTAATCAGAGTCTCCCTAAGTGCTAAATGCTAAGTGCTAACTGCTAACTGCTAAGGAGACTCTGATTAAGTTCTCCCCTTGCACAGCAGTATAGGTTACAGTCGCGCCAGATGAAGCCACAGAGGACACTGGCGATGACCAACGGTTTCGAGCGGTATACGAAGAAGACGCGGCGTGCGCTGTTTCTGGAGCAGATGAGCAGGTCGTGCCGTGGAAGAAATTGTGCGGGCTGATCGAGTCGCACTATCCCAAGCCGGTAATGGACAACCGCCGGTGGGGTGGAGCGGATGCTGCGGATGTACTTTTTGCAGCAGTGGTTCAACCTCTCCGATCCCGCAGTAGAGGACGCGCTGTACGAATCGGCGGTGATGCGCGAGTTTGTGGGCATCGATCTAGGGCAAGAGCCGGTGCCGGACGAAACCACGGTGTGCAAGTTTCGCCACCTGCTGGAGGCGCACAACTTGGGAGGCGCGATGCTGGAGACGGTGAACCTGCACCTGAAAGCAAGGGGCTGCGTATTAGCCAGGGAACGATCGTGGACGCGACGATTATCGCGGCGCCGAGTTCGACGAAGAACCAGGCGGGGGAGCGCGACCCGGAGATGAAGCAGACCAAGAAGGGCGGGCAGTGGTACTTCGGGATGAAGGCGCATGTGGGGGTGGACAGTCAGACGAAGATGATCCACAGTGCGGTGGTCACGGGGGCGAACCAGGCCGATGCCAAGGTGCTGCCGTATCTGCTGCACGGGGAAGAAACCGAGGTCTGGGGCGACCAGGGCTACGTGGGACAGACGCAGGTGATTGCCGAGGTCGCGCCGCAGGCTCGCGACTGCATCAACCGTCGCTGCCTGTATCACGGCAAGCTGAATGTGGAAGAGTTTCTGCGCAATCGTGAGAAGTCGAAGGTGCGCTCGAAAGTCGAGCACGTGTTTCAAGTGCTGAAGGTGAAATTTGGGTTCGTGAAGGTGCGCTACCGAGGCATCCGGAAGAACGGCAATCGACTGTTCGCCCTGTGCGCGTTGGTGAATCTGTACCTGGCCCGCAAGAAACTGCTGCGTATCGCACTGGCGTAACCGCCTATAACGACTCGCCCGTGAGGTGCCCGGCGAGCAAGACGAACGGAAACAGAACTACTGATCGCGTAAATAACCGGGAACTGCTTAGGTGCTGCTCAAAATCAGAGCTTAATCAGAGTCTCCCTAAATGCTAAGTGCTAAATGCTAAGTGCTAAATGCTAAGTGCTAAATGCTAAGTGCTAAATGCTAAGTGCTAAATGCTAAGTGCTAAATGCTAAGTGCTAACTGCTAACTGCTAAGGAGACTCTGATTAAGTTCTCCCCTTGCACAGCAGTATAGGTTACAGTCGCGCCAGATGAAGCCACAGAGGACACTGGCGATGACCAACGGTTTCGAGCGGTATACGAAGAAGACGCGGCGTGCGCTGTTTCTGGAGCAGATGGAGCAGGTCGTGCCGTGGAAGAAATTGTGCGGGCTGATCGAGTCGCACTATCCCAAAGCCGGTAATGGACGACCGCCGGTGGGGGTGGAGCGGATGCTGCGGATGTACTTTTTGCAGCAGTGGTTCAACCTCTCCGATCCCGCAGTAGAGGACGCGCTGTACGAATCGGCGGTGATGCGCGAGTTTGTGGGCATCGATCTAGGGCAAGAGCCGGTGCCGGACGAAACCACGGTGTGCAAGTTTCGCCACCTGCTGGAGGCGCACAACTTGGGAGGCGCGATGCTGGAGACGGTGAACCTGCACCTGGAAAGCAAGGGGCTGCGTATTAGCCAGGGAACGATCGTGGACGCGACGATTATCGCGGCGCCGAGTTCGACGAAGAACCAGGCGGGGGAGCGCGACCCGGAGATGAAGCAGACCAAGAAGGGCGGGCAGTGGTACTTCGGGATGAAGGCGCATGTGGGGGTGGACAGTCAGACGAAGATGATCCACAGTGCGGTGGTCACGGGGGCGAACCAGGCCGATGCCAAGGTGCTGCCGTATCTGCTGCACGGGGAAGAAACCGAGGTCTGGGGCGACCAGGGCTACGTGGGACAGACGCAGGTGATTGCCGAGGTCGCGCCGCAGGCTCGCGACTGCATCAACCGTCGCTGCCTGTATCACGGCAAGCTGAATGTGGAAGAGTTTCTGCGCAATCGTGAGAAGTCGAAGGTGCGCTCGAAAGTCGAGCACGTGTTTCAAGTGCTGAAGGTGAAATTTGGGTTCGTGAAGGTGCGCTACCGAGGCATCCGGAAGAACGGCAATCGACTGTTCGCCCTGTGCGCGTTGGTGAATCTGTACCTGGCCCGCAAGAAACTGCTGCGTATCGCACTGGCGTAACCGCCTATAACGACTCGCCCGTGAGGTGCCCGGCGAGCAAGACGAACGGAAACAGAACTACTGATCGCGTAAATAACCGGGAACTGCTTAGGTGCTGCTCAAAATCAGAGCTTAATCAGAGTCTCCCTAACTGCTAACTGCTAAAGGCCAAATTATGCAGACCATCTTGCAGGAAATTCGTTTCGCGTTGCGTCAACTGCGGAAGTCGCCCGGCTTTGCGGCGGTCTCGGTGTTGACGCTGGCCCTGGGCATCGGCGCCAACATCGCGGTTTTCTCCGTTACCAACGCGGTGCTGCTGAATCCCAGCGGCATTCCTCATGCCAGCGGACTGGTTGCGCTGCGAGCTCGCTACAACGCCATGCCCGACCTCAACAACATCAGCGTGTCGGCGCCCGACTTTGGTGACGCTGCCGACGGCAAGAACATCTTCTCGTCAGGCGCGGTCATGCAGCCCGGCAGCTTCAACTACGCCCGCGAAAACAGCAATCCTGAATTGCTGAATGGCGCACAGGTTTCGTCCGGCTGGTTCGACACGTTCGACGTCCGTCCCTATCTGGGGCGGGTGTTCACTCCGGAGGAAGACCAGCCCGGCGCCGGCAACGAAGCGGTGTTGTCGTATCGCGCCTGGCAGAAACGCTTCGGCTCCGATCGCAACATCGTTGGCCAGACGCTGACGCTCAACAACCAGGCGTTTCGCGTGGTGGGGGTGATGGGGCCAGCGTTCAACTGGCCAAACCAGGCCGAGCTTTGGGTGCCGATTGCGCTTCCGCCGGCGCAGTATCACGACGCGAATTTTCGCCACAACGAAAACCTGTTTGCCGTGGCGCGGCTGCGGCCGGGCGTGACCCTGCAACAGGCGAACGCCTATCTGGATCGCAAAGCCCAGGAGAACATCGCCGCGGAAGGCACCAACAGCTTCAGCCGGGCCAGCGGATGGGGAATGTTCTCGATGCCGCTGACGGAATTCATCGGCGGCAACCTGCGCAAGCCGCTCACCATGCTGTTGATCGCGGTTGGCATGGTGCTGCTGATCGCATGCGCCAACATTGCGGGATTGCAGATGGCGCGGGCGTCGGCGCGCGAGCGCGATTTGGCCATCCGCGTTGCCCTGGGCGCCCGGCGGGTGCGCCTGCTGCGTCAGGCGCTGGTGGAAAGCATCGTGCTGACGGTCGCCGGAGTCGCGCTGGGCTTGGTGGTGTCGAAGGCGACTGTCCCGTTGTTGCTGCGTTATCTGCCCGACATGCTGGGCACGCAGATACAGCCTTCCTTCCGCGGGCCGGTGTTCTTATTTGTGACTGGCATTGCCGTGCTGTGTTCGCTGCTTTGCGGAGTGGTTCCGGCGTGGCAGCGCACCCAGCCGGGTTGGTTCAACGCGCTACAGGAGGGCGGCCGCTCGGGCACCGGCAGCATCATGCATCAGCGCGCGCGCTCCTCGCTGGTGGTGGCGCAGATCGCGCTCTCGCTGTTGCTGCTTACTGGCGCGGGCCTGCTGCTGACCAGCCTGAAAGCGCTGGAGCAAGTCGAGACCGGCTTCCAGCCAAGCGGTGTGCTGTCGGCGCGCTTCTCGTTGCCGCAGTCAGTTTACGGCGTGACCCCGCCGGTGACCAGCGCTTCGGCTGTCAAGGACGCAGCCGCCAAGGAAGCGGCGGCCAAGGAAGCAGCGGCCGCGCAAGATGCCAGCGACGCGAAGGTCGCAGCGTTCTACCGGGCGCTGCAAGACCGGTTGCAGAGCATTCCCGGAGTCAAGAGCGCCAGTCTGGCCGACTCGGTGCCGTTCGACAACCAGGGCGGCTCGTCCAGCTTTTTCATTCAGGGCCGTCCCGCAGGTCCGGGGGACCCAGGGCCGCACGGCAACGTCCGCGTAGTCTCGCCGGGATATTTCTCCACCTTGGCCGTGCCGCTGATGATGGGAAGGGAATTCGCTCCGCAGGACCATCAAGGCACTGAGCGGGTCGCCGTCGTTGACACAATATTGGCACGCCAATATTGGCCGGGGAAGAATCCCATAGGCGAGCACATTGGATTTAACGATCGGGTGAAGGGACCGTGGTGCACCATCGTCGGCGTCGTGGCCCACGCGCGCGCCACGTCACTGGAGTCGGACACCAACGAGGGCTTCTATTACATTGACACCGCACAGTATCCACAGTTGTCAACCGGGATCGTGGCGCGCAGCACGCGCTCACCCGCAGACTTGAAGGGCGACCTGGCCGCCGCGGTGCGCTCGGTGGACTCCAGCGTCCCCATCTACGACGTGAAGACCATGGAGCAGCGGGTGGACGAGTCGCTCATTGGCCGCCGCTTTGTGGTGCTGCTGCTGACCACGTTTGCCGGACTGGCGCTGCTGTTGGCGGCGCTTGGGCTGTACGGGGTGATCAGCTATTCGGTCAGGATGCGCACTCGCGAACTGGGGGTGCGCATGGCGCTGGGAGCGCAACGTGGCACGGTGATGCAGTTGGTGTTGCTGCAAGGCTTGCGGCTCGCCGTGGCCGGAGTAATTCTTGGCATGCTGGCGGCGCTTGCGGCGAGCCGCATTTTTTCCAGCCTGCTGTTCAAGGTCGGGATGCTGAATCCCCTGCCTTGGATGGCGGCCATGGCAATGCTGGTGGCGACGGTGTTGCTGGCAACTTATCTGCCGGCACGGCGTGCCGCGTCGATTGAACCGATGCAGGCGTTGCGGACGGAGTAGGGGAAGTCAGTTGTCAGTAGCCAGTAGTCAGTAGTCAGCAAAAAAAATCCCGCCCTAGCCAAAAGAGGGCTAGAACGGGGCACCGAGCTAAGAGCTAAGAGCTAAGAGCTAAATGCTAAAGGCTAAAGGCGTAAAACCATGCAGCTTCTTCAAGATTTACGTTTCTCGCTTCGCCAACTGCGCAAGGCGCCCATCTTCACAATTGTTGCCGTGGTCACCCTGGCATTGGGCATCGGCGCCAACACCGCCATCTTCACCCTGCTCGATCAGGCGGTGCTACGCTCGCTGCCGGTAAGCCATCCTGAGCAACTGGTGCGGTTGCGCTACACGGGCGACGCTCCCGGCCACTACAACTCGTTCGGGGGCGACGACAACGATTATTTTTCCTATCCCATGTATCGCGACCTGCGCGACAAGAGCTCGGATTTCGCAGGCCTCATCGCCAACGATCAGCAGAACGTTGCCATCGAGTGGAACAACAAGCCGAGCATGGTGAACTGCGAACTGGTCTCGGGCAACTACTTCCCGGTACTGGGATTGCAGCCGGCCATGGGGCGTCTTCTGCTGCCTGCGGACGAATCACCCAGCGCCGCTCCCGTGGTGGTGTTGAGCTTCAATTACTGGATGCGTGAGTTTGGCGCCGACCCGGGAGTCATCAACCAGACGCTGCACATCAATGCAAGTCCGTTCACCATTGTTGGCGTCGCTCCTCCGCAGTTTCACAGCATCGTGGCGGGCTCGCCGCAGGACGTGTTCGTTCCCTTGTCGAGCAAGAACGTCATCACGCCCCGCTGGCAGGACCTGGATGACCGCAATTCGTATTGGATGACCGTGGTTGGCCGGCTCAAGCCTGGCGTGAGCCTGCAGCGGGCGGAGATGTCGACGGGCCTTCTGTGGCACAGCTTGCGCGAAGAGGAGTTCAAGGCCTTCACCCACCAGGCGCGCTGGCGCAAGCGGTTTCTGGATGATGCCAAGCTGCAACTGCTGGACAGCGCTCGCGGCTTTTCTCCCTTCCGTGATCAGGTGGGCACGCCGCTGATGGTGTTGATGGGCATGGTCGGGTTGCTGGTGATCATGGCGTGCGTAAACGTATCGAGTCTGCTGCTGGTGCGCGCCGCCGGACGGGCGCGCGAAATCTCTGTGCGCTACGCCATGGGCGCGGGACGCTGGCAAATCGTTCGCCAGTTGCTCACCGAAGGACTGATGCTGGGTCTGCTGGGCGGTGTGCTGGGAGTTGCGTTGGCTCCCGCGGTGACGAGCACCCTGCTGCGCCGCATCGTGGGCAGCACGGCCACCGACCTTCCTTTCACTACCAGCCCTGATCTGCGTATTCTGCTGTTTGCGTTTGCCTTGTCGCTAGTGGTTTCGTTGGCGTTCAGTCTGGCTCCCGCGTTGCGATTTCTGCGACCCGACCTGATGAATTCCCTGAAGCAGCAAACCGGCACTGGAGCCGGCAGTGAGTTGCGTTTCCGCCGTATTTCGGTGGCAGTGCAAATCGGTCTCAGCTTAATACTGCTGGTGGGCGCGGGACTGTTCGTCCGCACCCTGCGCAATCTGCGCTCGGTCGGTCTGGGATTCACCTCCGAGCATCTGGTGGGTTTTGGCATCAACCCCCGGCTGGCGGGATATCAGCCCGAACAGGCGTTCGATCTCTACAAGCGGGTTGACCAAAGCCTGGCGGCGTTGCCGGGCACGCGTAACGTCGGCGGCACCGATGATCCTGATCTGGTGGGAACTTCGCAGACCGGTGGGGTCAACATCGCCGGCTATGTTTACAAGGAGGACGAGAACAAGCAGGTTGAAGAACCGGCGGTCACGCCCGGCTATTTTTCCACGCTGCAAATTCCTTTGCTGGCGGGCCGCACCTTTACCGACCAGGACGTTGCCGGAAAACCTAATGTAGTGGTGGTAAATGCCACCTTTGCCCGCCACTATTTCGGAGAGCCGCGCAACGCCGTGGGCCGTATGATTTCGTTCGGTGGCTCTGAGTCCAAAATGGACACCGAGATCATCGGCGTGGTGGGAGATACCAAGCACACTCTGCGTGATCAGACATTGCCCACCGCCTACCGTCCGCGCTTTCAGTTGGCCGAGCCCAACAATCTCTACTTCTACGTGCGCACCTGGCAGTCGCCTGAACTGGCGATGGGGAACATCCGCACCGCCATGCAGCAACTTGACTCGCGGCTGGCGCTCACCAATCTGCGCACCGTGGATGATCAAATTGCCGACAATCTCTCCACAGAGAGACTGATCGCGCTGCTCTCGGCTGGTTTTGCGCTGCTGGCTGTGCTGCTGAGCGCCATCGGATTGTATGGCGTGCTGGCATATTCCACGGCGCAACGCACCCGTGAAATCGGTATTCGCATGGCCCTGGGGGCGCAGCGCGGCCGCGTGATGCGACTGGTTCTGTGGGATGTATTGTGGCTTGCCGGCATCAGCATCGCAGTAAGTCTGCCCATCTCGCTGCTGTTGGCGCGGCTGTTGCGCAGCGTGCTGTTTGGCGTCAGCCCCAGCGATCCGCTGACGCTCTTGATAGGGACTTTGCTGGTCGGAGCAGTGGCTGCTTTGGCCGCCCTCATTCCCGCGCGCCGTGCGGCATTAGTGGATCCGATGAAGGCGTTGAGGAGCGAGTGAGGAAGAAGCAACTAGCAACTAGCAATTAGCAACTAGGTCTTTAGTTCGAGATCAGGAAGAGAGGAAAGCCCCCCGCGAATGCGGTTTTGGTGGGTCGCCCCGCAATGGAGGGAGCACAATCGGAGCCGGCTGGGACAAAATGGAAATTCTAGCTGAGTCAGGTTTCGCAAGGATCGTTCTTTTGCCTGCCAGGGCGTTGGTATGGGTCGCACTATTTATCTACTTCGGTATCACGCGGCTATTTGAACGTAGGTCCGACTCGAAGCTGCGGCCTACCCGCCGTGCAAGATACGAGGTTAACAGGATAGCTCGTCAGGATTGTCCTAATGCGAAGGTGTTCAGTTTCGATGCAGTAGATGCGAACCCCGAACGTGTCTGGTTCATAGCGATTAAGACTAAGACTGACGCAGAACGCGAACGGCTTCGCTTTGACTCCGACCTTCATGGTCGACTTCGAGATATATTGCTCCAGGTGGGCTATCCGGTCTCCGCGGTTAAGTTGGTATTCTTTGTCTTCGAGTCACAGGAGACAGTAAGTCGCGATTTTGGAGGAAGCTGGTATCACGCCATGAAGTGATTACCTCCTGACAACTGGGCGGCCACGAGAGTTTAAGACCGACCACGCTGCGGGTCTTTCTATGGATAGCGAATACAAAATTAAATATTCCAGCCCGCAGGGCGGAACAAAAGTAGCCCAGGACGTTAGAGTGTGCGTGAAAACTCACTTTTTGAAAATGTGATGGGAAAAGCAAAACTGGAATGGCCAATAATAGAGTCCCGAAGGGACGGAATATCTTAGCCCAGCGCTCAGCGCTGGGTAGGGTGGGATATGTGCCCGAGTCCCGTCGGGACGGCACAGCTTCTCACGCACATTCGCTGTCCTGGGCTTGCGGCAATTGAAATTGCGAGCCGGCTTCACAGGCCGCTGAAAAAGTCGATTTCACCGGGTTTTTGGAGGGGCGCACCTTTAGAGCCTGCCCTGAGCGAAGTCGAAGGGTGCGCCGTTAACTCTTTATTTTCGTCATCACGAGCGGGCTTCAGCCCGCGACGGTTTTCCAACTTTTTCAGCACCCTCTTTCACCGGGCGACACGGGCAGCACGACATTACGGCGACACCGCCCGAATCGTTATACCGCTCTTCGGCCCGTCACCAGGTTAATGATCAACACCACCACCGCCACCACCAGCAACAGGTGGATCAAGCCTCCCGCTATGTGGAAGCCCCATCCCAACAACCACAGAACCAACAGAATCGCGAAAATTGTCCAGAGCATTCTTTTCACCTCCGGTCAGCCAGGGCCGCCGTAAACAATTGGAATCAAGATTGTGCTTTGGCGTTGTACGGTGAAGTGGATGTCATGAGGGGTTCAGCTAAAACTGGTCTTAGCTGAAAGCTGACGGCTGATAGCCGAGGGCGAATCAGCGCAGAGCGAAGAGCGAAAATCAGATTTAGCTGAAAGCTGACAGCGGATAGCCGACGACTACGGTTGGCTGGGGTTGACACCGGTCAAAAGGCCCGCCTCGGTAGGCTCGTTGGCTTCCGACCAGTTGTTCTTTTCTTCCAGACGTTCGGAGTATTTCTCGAAGACCACGACATGCAGGACCGGCTGGCTCTCCTCGATCGGGTCGATCATGCCCGACGCTTTCAAGGGCAGCATGTAGGTCAGAATCCAGGCGTACTGTTCGACGCTCAAGCCGCGGCGTGACAGGTCGAAGGTGACTCCGGTCAAGTGGGTGGAAGCGGTGTCGCCCCATTCCGGCGCCGCGTAACGGTTGTGGCGCCGCAGCCGTCCCTGTTGTTCCATGGTGCGCACCAGCGAATTGACCTGCAACGGAGTGTGGAACTGGCTGTAGTAGGCCTGGCTGAAATCCTGCAGGAAATCGCGCGTCCACGAACGGCAGTAGCGCCGGTTCTCCGGCAGGTCGGCCGCCAGTTTCAGCGCCTCGGTCTCGGGCACCGGGACCAGTACCTGCGACACCTCATAATTTATAAGCTCGGTCTCGTTGGCAATGCGGGGCAGTTGCAGGCGGTTCAGCTCCAGGTTCTGCTGCACCAGCATGTCATGCGAGCCGGGAAACAGGCGAGGGTATATGTTATAGCGCCAATGAGAGCTGGAGGTGAGCGTTGAGTGATGGGTCTTGTGTACCTTGGCGTGGGTCACCGCGAACGCAGGAGCGCCTGCCAACACCGCCAGCAGACACAGCACCACTGTTGGAGCCAGCTTGCGGCGTGAACTGTGCGAGATGAATTTGGCCCCTATGCGGGCCGGTGACCAGAAATTTGAAAGTGGCAAAGCCGGCATATCCGTGTAAATTTTCGGAACGCTGTCCGTAATAAATGAACGCTCTGGCATTACATCACAGAATTGGCCGGAGAAAAAGCTTTTTCCCCCATTGGCTCTACAACTTCCGTTCCAAAAGTGGAATGCGAAGCAATCACGCGGACCAACTTCTTGCCTGAGCGGAAAGTTGCACTCTTGAAAGATGCAGGCCGGCCTGCGGTTGCTGCCCAGAAAGCCTGCGGTATTTACGCCTGCCCGCGATAGACCATCTCGGTAATGGTGCAATCGTCGGTCAACGCAGTATCGCCGCGAAATTCGGTGACCGCCTGCTCGATGGCGGCAAAGCCGTTCTTGCCGCAGCTTTCCAGCCGCTCCATCCCGAAGAATTCGCCCTCCGCATCCTCGGCTTCGGTGACGCCGTCGGTCACCAGCAGCAAACGATCTCCCGGTTTCAGTTGCATGCGGGTAGCCTGGAACTCCGCGCCGGCGACCAAGCCCACGGGCAGATTGCCCTCTTCAAGCCGTGTGATGGAATCTCCCGACACCAGCAGCGGAGGCACGTGCCCGCAGTTGATCAACTCCATTTCCCCGGATTGCACCAGGCGGGCAATCACCAGCGTGGCGTACTTCTGGCCTCCTACTTTTTCGCACAGAAAGCGATTGACCGCCGCAAGCATCTCCCCCAGCGGCGAATCGCGCGCCAACTGCGAATACAACATTCCCTGCAGGGTGGAGGCCACCACCGCCGCGGAAACCCCCTTGCCCGAAACATCGGCCACGATCAGCGACAGTCCCCCTTCGGTGTACACCAGATCGAAGAAATCTCCGCCGATGTCTTTGCAGGCATAACTGACGGCGTTGACCTTGGCAAACGGTACCTCGGGGACCGTTACCTTCATCAGGTTCTGCTGAATTTCCGCCGCGATCGACAACTCCTGCCGATAACGTTTGGCTGCGTCCTCGGCTTGTACCAGGGCGGCGTTTTCTACCAGCGTGGCCGCGCCGTTGGCGATGGTGCGCAGAATGTCGTGGCTCACCGACGACAACTTGCCCGACAAAAAATGCGCATCCAGGTACAACACGCCTTGAACATCCTGCTCCCCCGGCTGGGTATTCTCTTTCGCTTTGTCCTGAATCACCGTCTTGCGCAGCGGAATACAGATGACGCTGTGCAGATTGTGCGCCACGATACTCTCGCGTCCCGCCAGTTTGCCGGTATCGTCGGTATCGGTGACCAGAAACTCAGAGGCGCTCTTGGCGGCGTCACGCAGAACCGACCGCGAAATCGCACTGTCGTCGCGAATGCTCTCGCCCTTCTTGTCCCGACCCGCAGCCAGGCGAAGTTCGCCATCCATATCACGCAGAAACACGAAGCCGCGCTCGGCGTGCGTCAAGCGCAGGGAAGCCTCCAGCAGGGTCTGCAACACGTCGTCCAGCACGCCACTGGTGTTCAGCTTGCGCGCCGCCTCCAGAAACACGTTGAGCATTTCGAGGTCGGACCCCGCTCCGGTTGCCGGCTTCCAGCTTGAGAACTGGCTGAGGAACTGCTGCGCGGCGCTCGACGGCGAACGATCTGGGCTGAAGAGCGCGTAGGCGGCGCCTTGCACGCCGAACTCCACGCGATCGTTGCGCGCCAGCTTGCGCCGGTTGACTCGTTCTCCATTCACGAAGGTGCCGTGGCGGCTGCTTTGGTCCACCAGGTAGACGCCGTCGGGCTCGTGAACGAATTGTGCGTGCTCGCGCGATACCCGCGGATCGGCCATCACCAGGTCACGGTCGGTGCGGCGGCCGACGCTGAATGGAAAATGCTCCAGCACCAGGGTGCGGCGGTCGTTGCCTTCCACCACCACCAAGACCAGGGGATCGCCTGTGGATGCCGAATCCATCTTGCGCACCCACATACCCGTAGCGCCCATCAGAGTTTCTCCTCCTCCACGCACGATACAGCGTTCCCAATAAACTTGTTCAGCAAACTCCTGATTAAGTCTGGTTCTTTGAAGGGGACGGCCTTCAGGCCGTCCGCAAACGCCGGATATTAGACCGGGCTTTAGCCCCTGAGGGACTTCCGACTTGCTTAATCAGAATTTCCTTAGGAATATAGTCCAAGCGCTGCTGCGCCCACCACTATTGTTGCTCTCCTGCTGCGAAAAAGCCAACCCGCGTCCGCCGGCAATTGTGCGTCTCCAAACCCTCATGCCTATATCAGGCGTCCGCTTTCCTGGCACGTGGCAACTTTAACAGGCGAAGTTTGGGAACGCGCTCAAAATGGCTTACGTCTGCGGTCACGAGTACACGCTGAGTTCCGGTGAGCGCGGCAGCAAAGGCATCGGCATACGGCAGGTTGTACTGGGCTTTAAGTCGGGCGGCACTCACCGCATCCTCTGGCGTTACCCCCACCACAGAGAGCGGGACATTCTGCTGCAGCTCCGCCATCAGTGTTTCTGTCTTACCAAGGCCCATGCGCTTGACCAGGCTGTAGAACACCTCACCCCAGTTCACGGCAGAAATCAAGGCGACAGTATCCTCCTCCGCAGCGCCTTTGAAGACCTGAATGACGATCTCCGCGCCGTCGCCCTTCATCAGATAGCGGTAGAGTGCACTGGCATCCAGGACGTGCTTTCTCATTCAAGCTCACGATCAGGTTCGTGCTCAATGTCCGGGGGCAAGCCCAAGCCGGCCAGAATCCCACAATAATGCTGAATGGCGTCCTCGTGCTTTGGATAAATAGCGATCCCGCCTTGAATGCGCGCGAACCGGACTCGCGTGCCCCGGCCGATTCGGTAAGCACGCCGTAGCTTGGCTGGGATCACCAACTGGCCTTTGGATGTAACGACGCCTTCCAGTTGTTTCATGTCTTACATTCTAACATCAGAAGTAAGACAAGCTTGATTGGGCTCCGGAGTCCCTGCCATCAACTTCCCGAAGTTCAGCTTCGAGTTCCTTAAAGCACCAGACTGGAGGTCGCTTTCCGCCGGTGAGACACTTTGCTTTTCAATAACATAGCGCTGTGATGCAGGTCACCATTCAATGTTCGATACTGGCCGCTGACCCGTTAAATCCGCCCACTTGGTCTATCTTGGTTGGCCCATTCAGGGCTCACCCATTAGCTTAGTAACAGTAGAAAAGTGTGGGACTTGGCCCTGTCATTGTGGGGTGGGCCATCCTCAAATCAAGTACGAGAGGCGTAAATGCACAAGCCGGTCAAATATGTTGAGAAAGCCGTCACCGTTGCCGCCAAAGGCGCATGGGCTGTTTTCGATAAGTTGAATAGCATCAATCCCAATCCTTCGTTTACGCCCAAGTGGTCTGACAAGCCACTGCTGAAGTCCTATCAGAAATCCAAGCCGCCGCTGGGCTGGCCCCGCGCCACCGATTCGCTGTGCCCCAAGTGTGTCCCGCAGATTCGTCAGGAGATCATCGACGGCAAGCTGCCACTGGAAGTTCTGATGAACGAGAAGGCGGGCGAGATCAAGGCGCAGATCGTCGAACGCGATGGCAAGATTCTGATGGTGAAAGACTGCCCGACCCATGGCCACTTCGAAGACGTGATGGCCATGGACACCGCGTTCTTCAAGCACCTTGAGGAAGTTTTCCCCGGCCGCGACATTCGTGCCCACAACGACGAGAAGCTGCACCATCATGGCAGCAGCACCGTGCTGCACGGCCGTGGGTCAGTGTTGACCATCGACCTCACCAATCGCTGCAACATGATGTGCGATCCCTGCTTCATGGACGCCAACCAGGTTGGCTTCGTCCATGAATTGACCTGGGACGAGATCAAGACGATGCTCGACAACGCCATCACCATCAAGCCGCGCCGCCAGATGTCGGTGCAGTTCTCCGGCGGCGAGCCCACGCTGTCGCCGTACTTCCTTGATGCGGTCGCTTACGCGCGCAAGGTTGGCTACAACAGCGTGCAGGCGGCGACCAATGGCATCGAGTTCGCCAAGAGCCCTGAGTTTGCCAAGCAGGCTTTTGAAGCCGGCCTGCGCTATGCGTACCTGCAGTTCGACGGCATCGGCAATGCCGCTAACTCACACCGCCTGGTGGGCAACCTGTTCGACGTGAAGTTGCAGGCGATCGAGAACCTGCACAACGCCGGGGTTGAGATTGTGCCGGTGGTCACCATTGTGAACGACCTGAACAATGAGCAGGTCGGGCGCATCATCCAGTTCGCGCTCGATAATCCCAAACGCATTTCGTTCCTGTCGTTCCAGCCGGTGTCGTTCACCGGACGCGATGAGGCCATCACCGATGAGCGCCGTCAGGCGCAACGCTACACGCTTTCTCATCTGGCGCACGACGTAAAGAGCCAGACCGGGCTGGGCGAGCCGGTCCGCGACTGGTTCCCGATTTCGTTCATGAGCACGTTCTCCGATTGGGCTGACCTGGTTCACGGGCCCGATAAAGATTGGGGTTCGCTGAGCTGCGGCTGCCACCCGAATTGCGGCGTCGGCATGGCCGTCATGATCGACAAGGAAACCAAGGAAGCAGTTCCAGTCACGGCGTTCCTGAACGGCGACACCATCGCCAAGGACATCGCGAAGGTGAACGATGCTGCGCGCGGCAAGTGGATGTCGATCGCAGGCATGACTTTGGCGCTGCTGAAGAACTACGACCCGTTCAAGTCGCCAACTCACTTCAAGTTTACCGATCTGCTGAAGAAGTTCGACAAGACCTTCGGCGCGACCGGCAAGGACTACGGCAAGGTCTCAGGCGACCGCACCGAGACCGACATCGAGCGTCGCCGCCGCGATCGCTGGAACTTCCTGTTCATTGCAGGCATGTGGTTCCAGGACTTGTTCAACTACGATTTCCGCCGCACCGAGCAGTGCATCATCCCTTACGCCACGCAGGAAGGCGAGATCAGCTTCTGCGCGTACAACACCGGCGTGGGCTGGCGCAACATCGTCGAGAAGATGCACATGACGGCGACTCTGACCAAGTGGTACGAGGAGCACGGCCGTCACGAGATCTTTGCTGGCGGCAAGAAGGTCGGCCTCGAAACTACCGCGCACACGCTCAAGCTGGTGGACGAGCACGTGAACGCCGAAGCCAATCACACGCTCGACGATCTCGGCATCGCCAAAAACGCTCGCCAGGAGAAGTTCAAAGCTCGCGACGAGCGCGTGAAGGCGGAAGCCGAGAAGGCCCGCATGTTGGCGCTCTACAAAGAGCACGTTCTGGGCGAAAAGCCGGTAGTCAACGACGGCTTCATTCCGCTGGGAAGCATCGGCGGCATTAAGCCCGCCGAGCCAGTAGTCGAAGAACGCGAAGTAATGTACGGAGACTAGCTCTCTAGGGCGTCGTCCTTCAGGGATGTCATCCTGAGCGGAGGCGGCGCTTCGCCGCCGAAGTCGAAGGATCTGCGGTTCAACCGGTCGCTACGGCGGCCGGTTTTGTTTTATTTTGATCGTGTGTCTTACTTTCTTCTATTATGTAAGACATGAAGGACCTAAGTTCTACCTTTAGCGCAAAAGGCCAACTCGTGGTGCCCGTCGAACTACGGCGCAAGCACGGGATTCAAGCTGGGACTAAAGTCAAGTTTCTGGAAGACGAATTTGGCCGGATCATCCTCCAGCCGATCACCGACGATTACATTGATCGCGTGAGAGGCTGCCTGGCGGGCGAACCCGATCTACTGGCCCAGTGGATGAGAGAGCACCGGGCTGAAGGCAAGCGCGAGAAATGGTGACCTACGTCTTCGATGCCAGCGCGTTGCTCGCTTACCTTCTAGACACGCCGGGAGGCCCTAAGGTTGGTGACTTGCTGAAAGAGGCGCAGCACGGGCGAGCTGAGATTCTCATGTCCGCTGTGAATTTCGGCGAGGCGTACGGGTTCGTGCTTCGCGGGCAGGGAGCTGACCGGGCACGCGCGAGTTATGAGCACGGTGTATCCATTGCCGATGCGATTCATGGATGCTACCGTCCAGCGGTGTTGTCATGCCGCTGAGATTAAGGCTAAGTACAAGCTCTATTACGCCGACAGCTTCGCCGCGGCGCTGGCGGTTGAGAACAAGGCTACTCTGGTCACCAGCGATTCCGATTTTCGCCGCCTCGGGCACAGCTTTCCCACGCTCTGGCTGAAGCCCTGATAGGCAGCCCCGTCGAACAGGGACGCTCGCCGGGAGAAGCTGAAAGCTCGCGAGGAGCGCGTGAGAGCCATTACTTCCCCTTGAACTGCGCTGGCCGTTTCTCCAGGAAAGCGCGCGTGCCCTCGTTCTTGTCTTCTGTGGAGCAGCAGACGGCGAACAGTGTTGCCTCGAGAAACAGCCCATCGGCCAGCGTCAAATCGAAGCCGCGATTCACCGCCTCCATCGCGTACTGGATTGCGAGCGGCGCGTTGGCGATGATCTTTGCAGCGATCGCCTCGGCGCGCGCGATCAGCTCGATCTGGGGCACGATCTCGTTCACCAGGCCGATGCGATGCGCTTCCTGCGCCGTGATCATCTCGCCAGTCAGGATCTGCTGCATCGCGAGCCCCTTGCCCACCAGCCGCGACAGCCGCTGCGTGCCACCGTAGCCGGGAATCAGCCCGAGCTTCACCTCAGGCTGGCCGAGCTTGGCGTTGTCGCTGGCCAGACGCATGGTGCAGGCCATCGCCAGCTCGCAGCCGCCGCCGAGCGCGAAGCCGTTGATGCAGGCGATCACCGGTTTGCCAAGGTTCTCGATGGCATCCACGATGGCCTGGCCACGATGGGTGTACTCCTTCGCGGAGACCGGCGTCTGCTGCGACAACTCGCCAATGTCGGCGCCGGCGACGAACGCCTTCTCCCCCGCGCCGGTGAGGATTGCGACGCGCACGTCGGCGTCGTCTTTAATCGACGCGAAGGCGTCCTTCAGTTCCTGCATGGTGACCATGTTCAGCGCGTTAAGCACCTTTGGCCGGTCGATAGTGATGTAAGCGATGTGGTTCTTCTTTTCGAACTTGATGTTTTGGAAATCGGTCATGGATTTGCCTTTCGGCCTCGTAGACTAGTTAATTTCTTGAAGGGGCGCACCTTTAGAGCCTGCCCTGAGCGAAGTCGAAGGGTGCGCCATTGTAATACCCTTTATTTTTGTCATTCCGAGGGGCGAACCGGGGTCCCCGACAAGCGCCGCTTTTGCGCTTGTTGGGGTAAAGTTCAGCCCCGAGGAATCTGCGGTCTCTTTCATCGCGACGACTTTTTCAGCAGCCTCTTTAGTCGGCAGAACCTGCGTCATCGCAACCCACTTGCTAACTGCTAATTGCCAAATGCTAACTGCTGACTCACTACACCAACTTTCCTGGCACCGGCTTGTTCGGATCGGTGTAATCGTAGAAGCCCTTGCCCGACTTGCGGCCGTACCAGCCCGCCAGCACCAGCCGCCTCAGCAACGGCGGCGAGGCGAAGCGCGGCTCCTTGAATTCGTCGAACATCACGTGCGTGATGTAGTACGTAGTGTCGAGGCCGACGAAATCGAGCAGCGTGAACGGCCCCATCGGATAGCCGCAACCCAGCTTCATGGCTTCATCGATATCGGTGATGGACCCGACGCCTTCCTCGTACGCGCGAATCGCGTCGAGCAAATACGGCACCAGCAGCCGATTCACGATAAAGCCGGTCTTGTCGCTGGTGCGCACCGGCACCTTGCCCAGCTTTACGGCGAACTCATACGCGGTGTCGTACACTTCGGGCGCGGTGGCGATGGTCTTCACCACTTCCACCATCTTCATCATGGGAACGGGATTGAAGAAGTGCAGGCCGACGAAACGCTCCGGGCGCTTGGTCGCGGTCATCAACTCGGTGACCGAGATCGACGAGGTGTTGGTGGCGAAGATGGCGTCTTTCTTGACGATGGCATCGAGCTGCGCGTAGGTCTTGCGCTTCTCTTCGACGTTTTCGATGATGGCCTCGATGACGATATCGCAGTCAGCGAGGTCCTGCATGTTGGTCGTGCCCTTCAGGTGCGACTGCGCCTGGCTCTTTTGCTCGGCGGTCAAGCCGCCCTTCTCCGGGCCGCGTTCCACCAGCCGTGAAAGAGATTTCTCAATGCCCGCGAAACCTTTGTCGAGGAACTTCTGCTGCTGTTCGAGCACCACCACGTCGAAACCCGCGGTGGCCGCCACTTGCGCGATGCCCGAGCCCATCAATCCACAACCCAGTACGCCAACTTTTTTTATCTCCATAATTGCGCCTTTCCTTTGTGCAAACCTAACTATTGCTTACTGAACAGGTGTCATCACTATCGGGTACTCAACAGGCGTCATCCTGAGCGTAGCGAAGGACCCCTATAGAAGTACGATTTCAAGGTTGCGAATTACGGATTACTGGCGCCTATAGGGGTCCTTCGACTCCTCGCTTCGCTCGTCGCTCAGGATGACAGACTTACTTCCTTCCGGCCTGCCCACAGTCGCTCAGGATGACAAACCTACTTACTTCTGTCCCGCGCCCGCCTCCGTAATCCTGGTATTTTGCAGCGCTGCAATGCGCCAGTTCCCATCGACTTTCTCGGCAATGATGGTGGGCCGTGCCTCCAGTTCCGTCGCAGCCCCACTCTCTTTAAATTGCAGAAACTGGCGAAGAAAAACGAGCGCGACATCCGGCCGCAGAAACCGGACCTTCTCGACGCTATACCTCACGGTACTGCCCTTGTAAATGGTGCCGAAAATCATGCGATGGCCGGCTTCGATGGCAGCGCGCCCGGCATAGTAGCCTCCAAGAATGTGGATGAAGTCGGCATCTTCCGCGAAGAGCGCGGCAAAGCTGGCGCTGTCGGCTGCATTCCACGCCGCCTCCAACTGATACACCATCCCGTGCAACGCCCGTTCTTCGCTCGTCACTCTTGATATCCTTACCGCTGCAGATTTTCGATGATCACCGCGATGCCCTGGCCGCCACCAATACACGCCGTTGATAACCCGTACTTGCCCTTGCGGCGGCGCAGTTCGTTCATCAGCGTGATCAGCAGGCGCGTGCCGGTTGCGCCCAGCGGATGCCCAAGCGCGATGGCGCCTCCGTTCACGTTGACCTTATTGCGATCCAGCCCCAGCTCTTTCTCGACGGCAAGATACTGCGCGGCGAAGGCCTCGTTCACCTCGATCAGGTCGATGTCCTCAAGCTTCAGGCCGGCTTTCTTCAGCGCGATGCGCGTGGAGGGAACCGGACCTGAGCCCATAATTTTGGGATCGACACCGGCAATTCCCCAGCTCACGATGCGGGCCATCGGCTTCAGATTGCGCTTCTCAGCATCCGCCAGCGGCATCACTACGACGGCTGCGCCGCCATCCACAATCCCGCTGGCATTCCCGGCAGTGACCGAGCCGCTCTTGCCGAACGCCGGCTTCAATTTGGCCAGGCTCTCGCGGGTCGTCTCCGGACGGCGATGGTCGTCCTCGGTGAACATCTCTCCCGTGGGCTCGCCCTTGCGATTGCGCAGCGGCACCGGCGTGATTTCTTCCTGAAGTCGTCCAGCCTTGTACGCATCGTCGGCCAGCTTCTGCGAGCGCAGCGCGAATTCGTCCTGCATATCGCGCGTAACGCCCTGCTGCTCGGCATAAAGCTCGGCGGTGTTGGCCATGTAGAGGCCGCAATAGCTGTCGAGCAGCGCCACCATCAAGGAATCCTCGAGCTTGCCTTCGCCCAGGCCGACGCCCCAGCGCATACCGCGGACCACGTGCGGGGCTTGCGACATGGATTCCATGCCGCCGGCCAGCGCGATCCTGGATTCACCGAGCTGAATCATCTGGGCAGCGGTAACCACCGACTGCATGCCCGAGCCGCACAGCCGGTTCACGGTCAGCGCCGGAACCTCAATGGGAACGCCCGCTTTCAGCCCGACATGGCGTGCTCCATAGATAGCGTCGCCCGACGTCTGCTGCGCATTGCCCATCACCACGTGATCGATTTCGGCGGGCTCGACGCCCGCGCGTTTCATAGCTTCCTGAGAGGCGACGGCGCCCAGGTCCATGGCGGTAAAATCGCGTAGCTTTCCACAGTAGCGGCCCATGGGCGTGCGGACCCCGTTGACAATTACAATTTCTGTTGTGTTCGACATAAACAGTAAGGAAGGCGAGGCGAAGGCCTGATCTAACCTTCGAGTTTATCAGCCGTCGAACCGGGGCGGCAACCGCGACGCGGTATTGCGCGTTGAGGGGATTTTGCTACACCTCAACGGCTGAGGGGAGTGGGCGTAGGTGAAACACGTTGTCGCTACGGCGGGGGGGGGACGTGGGGAAGCGCGCGGCGTGCGGGAGCGATTTGTGCGCTGCTCGTTTTCCTGGTTAGCGGGCCGGGCGCGGAGCGTGGGGCGAGTGGGAGAGTCAGGAAAGTGTGTTATCACACCCCGCGTCACCCAAATTGGGCATTCTTTCTCCTAATCGCGCTGCTACAATCGGCCTTCTAGCCAAGCAAGGCAATTCCCCGACTCCGTGAGGCCACTCGGATGCCACGCGCCACAGGCACGAAACCAGCAAGAGCCAAAGCCAAGCCCGCCAAACCCTACAAACACCCTGAAGCAGACAGCCCGATGCGGCCCGAAGTCGGGACGCAGGCGCAGTTCAAGAAGAAGCTGCCGCCGAAGACGTACAGCTACGATTCTTCGCTATCCCCTGCGCTGGACTGGGACGGACAGAACCCGGCACGCGAACAGGGCGAGGCACTGCATCCGTCAGGTGTTCGAAGCCGATTCGCTCGAACAGGCGAAAGCCGCAGCATCCAAGCTGAAGGCCATCAGCAAGCCCTTTCTCAACTGGGCTGGCAAAGCCGAGCGGCTGTCGTTCGATGTGCCCAGCCTGCCGCTATTCATTCACGAGCGGCTTTCCACGAAGGCGATTCTCGAGACGCTGAAGGGCCATAAGAAGCAGGGCGAGTTGTTCGATCTCTTCGCCGATCCTCAGCATTCGATCACCGATCAGGTGTTGCGCGCTACGAGCACAAGGACAAATCGGTCAACCGGATGATCCTTGGCGATTCGCTGGTGGTGATGAACTCGCTGCTCCAGTACGAAGGGATGGGCGGCCAAGTGCAGATGATCTACATCGACCCGCCCTACGGGTGAAGTTCGGCTCCAACTTTCAGCCGTTCGTTCGCAAGCGAGACGTCAGCCACAACGATGATGAGGACATGACTCGCGAACCTGAGATGGTGCAGGCATCCCGTACCTGTACAACGGCCAGATGCACGATTACATTCCCGACTTCATCGTGAGAATGAAGGGTCAACCGCTTGTGAATTTGATCTTAGAGACGAAGGGCTACGACCCCCTGGCAGAGGTCAAACGCGCTGCCGCCGAGCGTTGGGTTGCGGCTGTTAATGCGGAAGGCTCGTACGGCGAATGGGCGTACAGGATGGTCAGAGGCACGTCGGAGGTTCCCGGCGTCATCTCTGCCCTCGCTGTGCTCGCGGAAGCGGCTGGAGTGTGACTTGGCGCGCGAGCCTTTACGGAACAGCAAATGCGGTTACCCGTCATTTGCTCTGCTCCATGTAGGTGTTCGCTTCGTTCGCCAAATACCACAAGTTGCGCCAGAGCCTGCCAATGCCGTGGATGCGGGACACGTCGGCCCGTGCGGATCGCGGATGCGTACGGGATTGAGCTGCCGAGCGCTGACGCTACGGCTTTCTTCGTGAGTCCGGCGAGCAGCGGCTGAATCTTCCCGAGATAGGTCTCCTCATTGAGCCAAGCAGGCAAGCTGGACGGCTCCCAAGCCGATTTGGCGAGTGCATGGCGTCGTTGTGTATTCGCCCGGCGAGCCTGAGCCTCAGCACTGTGCGCAGCTGCTCGTCCTGCCTCACGTCCGGCCGCTGCAACTTCCGTAATGTGTTCTGTGGCAACCGGGATGGCACAGACCCTGCAATAACTTCGACCGGAGGCAATAGGTGTACCGCAGTTGTGACAGACGCTCTGCGGATGTAGAACACGTTCGGTCGGCGGACCGTGAAGGCTGCCCTTCAGCTTCTCGTCTGCGACTCTGGGTCAAGCGCGTAGCGGGAGCGGGTTCGCGCTTGACTTGGCAATCGTTGACCACAGCGTGCCGGCGACCCATTCGGCGAACGGTGCAACCGCGCGGCCCCAGGTCGGCGCGGTTTCCGCTAGAGCCGAACAGCGAACGATGCCATCAGGCGGCAAGTGCCCGTCGCGCTGCTCGAAGAACCATTCTCGCTTGAGCGGCTCGCGCGTGATCCAGTCAAGCACGTAGGCGTCGATCTGAGGTCGAACCGGCTCCATGAGATCGCACGCCAAGCTGTCGCGGGCTGGCGTATCAAGGTGAATGAAACCGAGACCGGGGTCGAGTCCCAGCGCAGCAGCTGCGAGCCGGGCTTCGGATTCGAGAACTGCATACAGATAATTCAAGATTGCGTTGACGGGATTGGCGGCGAGCCGCTGCGATCCCGATAGAGGTGACTTGCGAGTGTCAAAAGCACGCCAGTGATCGGGCACGCGGCGAAGATCGTTTTTGGGGAAGCATAATCGGCAGGTCACGCCAGACGGACCAATATGCCGCAGCCCCTTGTGATTCCAGCATGCGAATTGCGTCCATCGTCTCAGCCTTATCCACTTCGGCCCGGAATCGCGCGATTGTCTCGGCAGTTGTCGAGTCAAGCAGTTTGTCTCGCACGACCCGCTCCTGCCCGGCGAGCTTACGGCTGATCAGCTCCCGCGCAATGTGCAAGGCCGCTCCAGACTGATCTGCCAGCGCCTGAGCGCGTCGCAGCCGGGCGTCCGATGAACGGACCGGGCCGGTTGTGATGAGCACTTGACCGTCGCGCTCCAGCATCACGAAGGCGCGCGTCCTGATCGGCGAGCCAGCGGAGAGCGGCAAGTGATACCATCCCGTCAGAGCCGATCACGACCAATCGACGCAAGCCCATGCCCCACACGAGGCAGGCGAAATTTGACGGCGTCAGCGCCAATCCCATCTTCAATGAATAAGTGACCCGATCAGCACGCGGACCTGGATGCCGTATCCGAAGAGGGTCACAACTCCATGCTTGGGGATTGTCGCGATTCGCGGGCAGTTGGGATAGCGGTTTGCGTAGCTGCCATTGGAGCTATACCTCCTGTGGTGGTCAGGGCTTGTCGTCTGCTCGCAACAGGCGGCAGGCCCGCTTTGTTGTTTGGTATCAGCGCTTTCTTTTGCGATTGTTGGTACTGTTGCCAGTACCGGCCCATCGTAAAGTGGCTGATCCCGTACTTAGCAGCAACTCGTTTGCGAGCGTCCGGCTTTTCAACTCCCTGATAAAGAAGTGTCGCCATGTTCTGACATGCTTGACTGTTCTTCTCTGGCGTAAGTGCCTTGTGCCGCCCGCCTAGATTCTTCTAGAACTTTTTTGCAATCTTGATGAATTCCGTGCGCGCCACACTCTTGAAATTCTTCATATGGTGCGTTATCTCGTTCTTCTTTTTCGCCTGTTGGCTCCCCAGGAAGAGGTAGCAACTTCATGACAATGAACTTCTCTTGCCGTCTCTGCCATCAGCTTTCCCCCATCCGGCCATTCGGTAGCGTTCTTAAATGCTGCTTCCACCATTTCCACGGTTAGCGTGGCGAGTTCATCGGCAGTTTTTCTTTTCACCGTTGACGGTCCTTATCGCGAGCAAAACTCTCTACAGGTTATGCTCCCATAAAAGCACAACAGTCAATTTGTTTTGCTCATTATAAAGCACAACTAACAGCCTTGTTAAAGCCTATTTCAAGCGCCACACTTGCGATGACTTTTGGGATCAAAGAAATTGCCTGCCGCCAGAAAGCAGACTCGATCAGGCCGTGTTCTGTCGCTCCAGGTGCGCCAGCGGAATATTCCTGTCGCCCGCCTGTCGCAACGCAGCCAGGCAGCCCGCGATCGTGCGCTGCACGTTCTTGCGGCCATGCGCCGCGATCCGAAGCTCTCGTTAACCCACGCAGCCAGATTCCAGGGTGTCAAATCTGCAACGGTCAAGAAGTACGTTCGATCCGCGCTGAAAGAGTCTCACGGAAAATTTCGAGTCACGAAAAGCGACCGCTACTCGGCCACGCTCCACGTTCCCGATGCCCAAGGCAATTCCGTTGCGAGTCAAAACTCGTTCATCGAAGGATCGTGAGGCGCTTAGTCAATATCTTCGTGATCTGGGACGCTACTTACGCGGCAAGCGCGACGCACTCGCACAATGGCGAGGAAAGACAATTGCGGGCGTGGAGTTGGTTACTGACGGGCGCACCCTCGCGTCCATCGAACCCGCGCTCTCCGAGTTCTCTCTATATCGCGCGTTCAACGGCGGTGCGGTGTGAGAGATCAACGGCCAATTCGCACGGCACGCCGAAGGTCACGGCAAAAACAACGGGAGAGCCAGGGCGTCGCTGTTCCGCCATGCGTGTTCTGTATCCAGGACCATCACACGGCAGGCCGAAATCACGATCCAAAACTGACAGCTCCGCTCTGCGAGATGCACCACCGGCAACAGCATGAACAGATGCTTCGTGCCGGTGTCTCGCTGCGATACGAGCCAGACCCGGTTACAAGAGTCGAGATGGCCTTGCGCGCTATGGCCCTCTACAGACGAGCAGAGAGCAGATGCGATGGAGCGAATGGGCGGAATTGCTAGAGAACCGAAAGGAAAACACTTGACGAAAGGCAATGGTAAGAGCGCTTGGACGGCAACCTCGTCGCGAGCCGTCTTGCGTTCGATGTGCTGGTTATCAGCATGTTCAGACATGGCATTGCCTGTTTGGGAACGCTATGAGAGCAAAGTGCCAGGGCGGGAGATGCGGGAACTAGAGCGCGCGGGCGATTGGCCGCGTGGACTCGCGGCTGTCATAATCAAGCGCCTCACCGAGGATGGCGAGCTTAGAAGCTGGATTCATAAACGTGTGTGAAGCGCACAGAGGAAACGGGGCTGTCGGTAAATGAGCCAACAGCATGACATCTACCTTCGAGCCTACACGGTGCAGCTTGAAAAGAAACGAGACGCGAAAGTGCGACGCCAAGACAATGGCCCCAAGTGGCCTGACTATGCGCTTGTTTTCGATTGCGAATCGCGCATCACGGCAGACCAAACTCTGACGTTCGGCTTCTGGCGCTTCTGCGAATTGCGGAATGGCAGAGTACGTCCCTGCTCGAAGAGGGAATCTTTCACGATGACAATGGACTTAGCGCAAAAGAATTTGATTTGCTTCGCAAATACGCGAGAGCCACAAAGCCCGATACGACAGACGATGGATGCGACCGCTTGCGTCTTTACTCCCGCTCAAAGTTTATTGAGGAAGTCCTTGGGATGGCGATTCAGGCTAAGGCGCTCATCGTGTGTTTCAATGCCGGATTCGATTTGAGCAGACTTGCCGTGGATTGGGAGACATGCAAGAAACGGCGGATGGTCGCTCATCCTGTCGCAATGGCGCAATCCGAAAACCGGCGAGCTTAAAGCGAATAAATTCTTCCCGCGCATTGTCATTAAGGCGCTCAACAGCAAGACGGCGATAATCCATTCGACCCGCGCACCGATGTCCGAGCCGAAGAAGAAAAGCGAGCAGAGCGTAAAGCTCTGGCCTGCCGCGAGATTCCTGGACGTGCGAACTCTGCTTTGGGCGCTTCGCAATAAATCGTATTCGTTGAAGACAGGATGCAAGGAATTCAACGTTCCTGGAAAACTGGACCATAAGCCGAGCGGACGTGTGGATTTGGAAGAGATCGAATATTGCAGACAGGATGTGCGAGCCACAGTAGGTCTGCTGAATGCGGCGAAGCAGGAATACGATCTGCATCCCATTGCTCCCGGTCCCGACCGAATGTTTAGCCCGGCCAGTGTGGCGAAGTGCTACCTCGAAGAACTTCAACATCGTGCATCCGAGCGAAAAGGTTAAAGATGCAGAAGCGGCGTACGGCATTTTCATGCAGAGCTATTTCGGCGGACGGGCGGAATGCCGCATTCGCAATTGGGAAGTGCCGGTCTGTCCCGTGGATTTCATGTCGCAGTATCCCGACCGTGAACGAACTTCTTGGGCAATTGGGGTGTTCTCACGGCAGAACACTGTGACCTTCCCAGATGCAACAGAGGAAGTGCGGAAACTTCTTTCGCAGATTACGCTTGAACGTTGCTTTGATCGCAAGTTGTGGCCGCAATTCAAATTCTTTGCCCTCGTTCGCCCGGACAATGATATTCTTCCCGTGCGCACCGTCTACAACGGCACAACTCAGAACATCGGAATCAATTACCTTACGAGCAAAGAGCCAATCTGGTTTGCAGGCCCGGACATCATTGCATCCATTCTCTTGACCGGCAAAGTTCCGCGTATCGAAAAAGCAATTCGCGTGGTGCCGCACGGCAAACAGGCGGGATTAGGTTCAACATCTCTGCGCGGCATGGTCAAAGTGGATGCGAACAAGCATAGCTTCTTCAAGCACGTCATCGAACAGCGCGCGGCCCACGAATCCGAATCCGGCGCTTCATTATTGGCTGAAGATTCTCGCCAATAGCGGATCGTACGGCCTGTTCGTGGAACTCAATCCGAACGACTGCTGACGCGGCGAAACTGAAAGTGTTTTCGGGCGAAGATTCGTTTGAGACCACTTCCGACGTGGTAGAAGAGCCGGGAAAGTGGTTTGCGCCGCACATCGCTTCGCTCATCACTTCCGGTGGCCGCTTGCTCCTGGCAATGCTCGAAAAGTGCATAACGGATGCCGGGGGAACATACCTGTTTTGCGATACGGATAGCGCGGCCATCGTTTCAGCCGAAGCACCGAGCAGCAAATAGCAATGCCGGACGGAGCAGAACCGATCACGGCGCTTTCGTGGGCTGAAGTGCAGCGCATCGTTGACAGATTCGAGTCGCTCAATCCCTACGACCGCAAGCTGGTGCCGGGCTCGATTCTGAAGATTCATAAATTGAACTGGGACGAGCAATAAACAGCGCCGTCAGTTATTCGGGTACAGCATTGCAGCGAAAAGGTACGCGCTTTATACGAAAACCGCAAAACGACATTCGAGATCGTTGAACCTAAGGCGCATGGGCTTGGCTACTTTTATCCGCCGAAGGATTCACCGGCAGGCTGGAACAACGAAACTCCGCAATGGATATTCGAGGCTTGGGACTGGATCATGCGCGGGGTTCTCGGATTGAAGCGCACTGAGCCAGCATGGTTCGATCTTCCGGTAATGATGAAATTGACCCTCAGCACCCCGCATCACGCTCTGAAGAACCTTGCCAAAGGGCCGCTCACCCGCCCGAACAATTTCATGATGCTGCCGCAAATATGCCGCTTCGGATGTCCGCAGAATGTTGATCCGAACAAATTCACGCTGATAACTGCCATTCTCATCCGAGCGGGATCAGTGGATGCGCGCGAAGTGCATCAATATCCACGATTCCGAATCGCCCGTTTACGAACTCACGAACGAATACGATGGCCGCAGGGCGCTCCCCAAGAATTTCTTCATGCTCCTGGATTCGTACCAGAACCATCCTGAAGCGAAGAGCCTTGGGCCGGACGGAAAGCCGTGCGAGTTCGATACGCGAGGATTGTTGCAGCGGGCGCACATCGTCGCGAACTGGCCGCCCATCTACATCGGGAAGGAATCCGACCGGCATTGGGAAGAAGGCGAAGATTTGAGCTTGCTGGAATTCAAAGCCATTGAGTACAAGCGCAAAGGAAATGCTGTTGCGGACCGACGAACAATTGGCGCGGATCGCGAAGGTTCCCAAGCGGGAATTCATGCGCCGGGGAATCAATCAGCACACGCTAGAGAAAATCTGCAAAGGTGAGCCCGTGCGAGCGATCAAGTTCGCAAAGTGTTTGAAAATTCTCGAAGAGTACGAATTGGAACAATAGAACAGGGCGTGAGCGACGGAGCCCACACCCGTAATTCATGCGGGCGAGCTTACCCTTAAGCCTAAAAACCAGTGCAGCTCGCTATTTGCGCCGCTTGCTGGTCGTTTTCTGGAGCACTTCTTTGGCGGCAATCTTCGCTAGGCCGAAGATTATCCCAGAGTTGCTGAGAATTGCGTCCGGCCAAAGGGATGAGGCCGCGCGTTGCAGTAACCCAAAATCCTCTTCGCTCATCTTCACGTTTACCTGAATATTGCGCTTTGACGATTGCATTACTCGTTTATCGTCAAATTTCTCTTCAATTTATTGCAATCGTATTGTTAGTATCGTTAGTACCACACTTTCACAAATGTGACTTGAACTGGCTCCAGGGCACACTCTCGCCGACTGACCATGGGGCCCCTGAAAGCGAGGTTGGAAATTATGCACTTATGGATCATGCTGCTGGCATTGACTATCGCCGCCGCCCAGCAGGGCCAGTCCGAGCGATTACCATGCGGCCCTGATTTTTACAAAACAGTCGAGGAATCCTGCATCAAGGTCGGGAGTCGCGTAGATACTCCACAAAGCAGACAGCGGGCTAAAGAAGAATTTCCGAAACAGTACGTTGAGCCATGGTCAGGATCGGTGGAACCGCGAGCAGATGACTGCGAGATTGGCTGTGGCGAAGTTCAACACCAACCGACAACTGCTTACAAGAGCCGCGAAACAATCGGCCCGGCACCAGGCTGGCAGGTTATTCAAGGCGGAGGCCCCCTGACAAACGAGGTGAAGGAACGCTTCGTTGCTTTAGCTGGCGGACCGACTGCGAGCTTTGTGGTAATTCCAACTGCGCTGACCGATGCGGAAATCGACCCAGCCAAACTGCGGCAGTCATTTTCGAACGGGTTCCGCGTGACGCACGTTACCGTGCTGCACACCAGAGACCGCGTACGAGCGAACTCTGAAACCTTTATTGAACCACTGCGACATGCGTCAGGCCTGTGGATTGATGGAGGACGGCAATGGAGGCTTGCCGACGCCTATCTCGGTACTGCTGTTGAGCGTGAGATTAAAGCCCTTTTAGCACGTGGTGGCGTCGTTGGCGGCGGTTCTGCGGGTGCAACCATTCAGGGATCGTATCTTGTTCGTGGTGCACCTGAAGGCAACGAAATTATGATGGCACCGGGACACGAAACCGGCTTTGGGTTGTTGGCTGATTCCGCTATTGACCAGCATGTCGATGCACGTGGCCGCGAACGCGATCTCGATCCCGTTATATCTGCACACCCAAATCTCCTGGGGATCGGAATCGATCAGAGCGCAGCAATTATTGTTCACGTAAATACGTTTTTTGTTGTCGGCGGTCAAGTTGTCATCCACGACGGGAAGGAGCACGATGGCGCGCCCTATTATTTCTTGTCATCTGGGCAAGCGTTCAATTTGAAAACGCGCTCACTTGATGTGACATACGCTCGCCAGGCAGTAAATTATCCTTTGACCTTAGTGGTAAACACCGCTAGCCGCACCACAAATCAAATGCCAATAAAGACCGTTGGTGTCGGCGTGCTCAATTCGAAAGAAGGTTCGGTTTCCGAATCAAAGCGAATCAACTTTGAGTGCAACGTCAGTCTTTACAGCATCGGGAGCAATACGTACCCTGTCCGCATAAGTGGTTCTCATCAGTTCAACATCTTGGCACGCGAAGTCGATAGCGACGAGTTGCGCGAGTTTGCTTGCAAGTCGGAATCAACTCCGGATGGCAACCCCACGTCAGTTGCTGTTGCGCCTCAGGTTGGTAAATATCCTCTGGTCTTGACAGTCGCAAGTGCCCTGCGTCACGTCGGCAATGGTGGAACAACGACCACTGGCGTTGGCCTGCTTACGTCGAAGGACGATCCCAACAAGCCCCCACAACGTATCAACTTCGAGTGTGACACCGGCATCTTTAGCCGCGAGGGAAACAACGTTTACCCCGCCCGTGCGACCAAGCCCTACCAGATAAAGATTGAATGGCGCGAGATCGGCAGCGATAAGTCGCACGAGTCCACTTGCAAGTACTAAAGGCGCTTTGTTGAAATCGTTCTCTTCGGGCCTTCGGGCTGGCACGAGAACAAACCTCGACGTTTCATCCGAATATTCGCGGACTACGGAGGGCAGTCCTCGCACATTCGCCGCCCCGGTTCCGCACGTCCGTTCAGCTTTCCGCACGCCGCACGGCCCCGCTCTCCCGCCTCTGCGTTCCCCCCGGCCCCGCCCAGGCTCCGCACTCCGCACGCGCACGGCGCACAAATCGCTCCCGCACGCCGCGCGCTTCCCCACGTCCCCCCCCGCCGTAGCGACAACGTGTTTCCACACGCAACGCCCACTCCCCTCAGCCGTTGAGGTGTAGCAAAATCCCCTCAATGCGTAATACCCCGGCAACCGCGACGCCACCGTTCGTCGCGTTTCGGTTGACATCGCAGTCCACGCAGCCGACGATGCTGAAAGAGGCAAAGGGGATGGTGCCGTCACTCGACAACAGCATCACCAGGCTGGGGTGTTTGCTCGCCATCTCTCCGTCCTTTACGCTCGCATGCGGGGGTGGCAGTAGCACGCCATCCGAGCCGCCTCCACCGCCTCCGCCTCCGCAGACTTCACTCACGCAGTTGAGCACCGACAAGTTCACCAATTCCGACAGCCAGCACGCCACAGAAGTCGAGCCCGGAATGTTTGCGTACGGCTCAACCCTGGTGACCGCGTTCCAAGTCGGCAGGAGATTCAACGGCGGCGGCTCCGACATCGGCTTCGCGACATCAACCGACGGCGGCACTACCTGGAGCCAGGGATTGCTGCCTGGCATCACGCAATACGAGGGCGGCCCGTATATCGCGGCCAGCGACGCTGTTGTGGTCTTCGACCAGGCGCATGGGGTTTGGATGATTGCTTCGCTCCCCATCGCGGCCAGCAGTGACGTGATTGCCGTCAGCCGGTCCTCGGATGCACAGAACTGGGGAGCCCCGATCATCGTCAGTAAAACGCCCGACGCAGACAAGCCCTGGATTACCTGCGACAACACCTCCAGCAGCACGTTTTTTGGCCATTGCTACATCGAATGGGACGATCCCAGCACGCCCGCAAATGGCCTCATCTGGATGAGCACCTCCACCGACGGCGGACTGACCTGGAGTGCCGCGGTCAACACCGCTAGCATGTCCACTGGCCTCGGCGGCCAACCCATCGTACAGCCCAACGGGACGGTGGTTGTGCCCATCGAAAATGCCGGCGGCACGGAGATGCTTTCGTTCACCTCCACCGACGGCGGCGCCACCTGGAGTGCGCCCGTCACGATTTCCAATATCGTCGATCACGCCGTCGCCGGCGGACTACGCACCTCCTCGCTGCCGGCCGCCGCCATCGACAATACCGGCAGAGTGTACGTCGTGTGGCAGGATTGCCGGTTCCGTACAGGTTGCGCGTCGAACGACATCGTCATGAGCACGTCGTCCGATGGAAACAACTGGACCGCTCCGGTCGGGATACCCATCGACACGGTCAGCGGCACGGTTGACCATTTCATTCCGGCGCTTGCCATCGATCCGGCAACCGGCGGGTCCACCGCGCACCTCGCGCTGGTGTACTACTTCTACCCGGCGGCCAACTGCATCCTTGCCACCTGTCAACTGAATGTTGGCTCGGTTACGTCGCAAGATGGTGGCAATACCTGGCGCGCTCCCACGACGCTTGCCGGCCCCATGACACTCGGTTGGCTGCCAAACACCTCATCGGGATTGATGGTGGCCGACTACGTCGCCGTGGCTTACTCGAATGGCAACGCGTACGGTGTGTTTGCGGTGGCGCAGGCGAACGTGGGCACAGTATTCGATCAGGCGATTTTCGCCACCAGAAATGCGCTTCCCGAAGGCCGCAGCCAGCTGACCCGGAACGTGATGGCAGTCGAGTCTGCGGTCGCCCGCAAGTCGGACCACAAGCCCAGAAAGTTCTATGACCTCGACCACGAACATCCGATACCTCGCCGCAAGAAGTGAATAGATTGATTGGCTGCGTTGTCGCTTGTCCAGGCAGCCAGCACGTCATGTTCGCTTCTGGACAAGAAATGCTGAATTCGGACGTTCCTCCCTCCGCACGCGATCCGTACCGGAGCGTATCTCTGTCCACCACAGTTATTTGCGTACCGGTCAGGATGGCCAGGCAAATGTAGTTAGAGGTGTTGGCGAAATCTGCGGCTGTGGGCACACGTTCGCTTCGTTGAAGGGAAGGGGTGGGTATGGCAAAGATTGAGCGCATTCGTCAGGACGTGCCGGGCGCATTCGGACCGGAAGAGCTGGCGCAGAAGGCCGGACAGGGCTGGAAGCTGGTCGCGGTGGAGTGGGAGCGCGAAGTCCCGGAAGATGAAGCAGCCCGACACGCCGCGGAGGAAGTCCCATTTGGATTGCAGGTGGTCGCCAACGGTCCGCCGCATCTGGAGGAAAATCCCACCGAGCGGGAGGTGCTCTTCCTGATGATGGAGCTCACCATTCAGGATGGGCCGTATTCCGTGATCGCCGAAGAACTGAACCGGCGAGGGTTTCGGACCCGGCAGGGAATGGCATGGACGCCGATTTCGGTCTTCCAGATGTTGCCTCGGTTGATTGAAGTGGGGCCGCGAATCTTCGCGACCGAGGAATGGCAGCAGCGCCGGGCCCGGCTGGCGAAGACGGGGACATGAGAGAGCAGTTTTCAGTGTGCGCGCAATATGAATGTAATTGGCGGGAGCCCTCGCATTTAGCGCTGGAATGGAGAAATCCCGGGGCTGAAGCCCCTCGTAAAATGGAACGGTTTTACCGCTGGACTGAAGTCCAGCTCCCCCTGCTGAAGCAGGGGGCTCCCACCAAGGACCTCTGCCATAGGCTCTTCAGCCAGGAAGCCGCGGTTGTTCTAATGAATGCTGTTGCTGATTGGTTCGCCCCAGGACTCGCGGCGCGTGCCGAAGGTCTCTTCGCAGGCATCGCAGTACCACTCGGGACTGTCGGGACGAATGCAACAGCCGCCCAGTACGTATCCTTCCTGAGCCAACTCCATCAGATCGTCTGACGGCAACCGTCCGTAAGCGATCTTCTTCACATCCTCGTTACTATCGCATCTGGGACAGATGGGGGCCAGCCGGGCTTTCATGTGTCAATGATTTACTGTTTAGGTGAGGTTGGTCAAGCCCCGGTTGTCCGCCTTGCTTGTGACAGTGATTGCTCGACACCAGCAGAGGAGTGGAGCGGTGTAGACTCCTTCGACTCCCTCTCACGATTTTCGGGAACGCTGAGGATGATATATCGGGAATTATTTACCCCGGAGACACGGGCAACGTGGGGTTGTCAATTCCATAGAATTTTTCTCCGCGCTCTCTGTGCCTCTGTGGTTAATTATTCCACTGGCAAATCAATGGTCTGAGTTTACCGGTATCCGAAGCTTTGCTGAACCTGGTGCACGATTGCCCGGCTTCTGGCGCGGATGGCTTGTGCGCTTTGCTGTGTCAGGGACGGCGTCACAGTGCAATGAACTTTAGTACCTGCGGCATTCGAACTGGAATCGGAGTAGGAATCGCCGTCGGCAACTGCGGCGTAGGCATCCGACGCCTGCTCGGAAGCTTCCTGCATTTGCTCTGCGGCCACTTGCCAACTCACACTTTGCTCAACGATACGCTCTGCAATTGCAGCCGTCTGCGCTTGAACCCGACGGTCGATCTCGGCGGTATCCACTGTCCACACAATCGGCATGGTGGAAGCGTTGGTACGTGCCGCTCGGTCGCGCATTCTGGCCGCGTCGCGCTGGGCACGTTGCGCATCGCGCACCGCACGTTCGGCTTCACGGCGGGCGACTTCTCGCGCACACCGGGCGGCGGCCATGTTTTGCTGCGCGACCTGCTCGGCGACCTTCGCTTGTGCCATCGCTATGGGCAGGTTCATCTCGGCCAACAACTGCGCTTCTTCGGGATAGCTCGGTCGCAGATGCGTGCGCACCTTGCCCATGAGTCGGGACGCTGCGGAGGCATCAGATTTGCACTTCGCTTTCAGGTCCGCTCCGGCCTGCTGACCGTACAACAGCGAAACGTGTTCGAGCGTGCGAAATCCCTGAGAGAACACCGCGAAGGTCGCAATGATCGCCAGGGCCGCCACCAGATATCTGCGCTCCATACTGCCTCCTCGTACTCCTTAAGACGCGAGAGTCATTCGATCGTTAGGAATTTTCTTGTCCTGTGACTGGCGTTCGTCACATGTGGTAATTACACGTGAAGTGCCATTGCCGTCTCTCTGTAAGTATTTGCTGCAAATGTAGTTACGAAAACATGAACGTTTGGCGAACTGAGCTGCGCGTCCGAAATCAGAACGCTTTGTCCATCAGCGGACAAGGCGGTTGGCGTCCGAAATTAACACGGCTGAAAACTTGTGAGGAGGCAGGGAAGCGGGGTTTTGAGGTTTGTCTCAAATTGCTAGCCGCTGGTCACAGAATTCATACAGTTCGTAGATTTTGCATTGCGGAAAGCGATTGCGCCCGGCGGCGACTAGCTTCCAAACATCGAGCCGCCGCGGATGGGTGCCAGCGCAAACGTGAGAACCAGCAGAAGCACCGCCACCAGCACCAGCCATCGGCGATTGTTGTCGAGCGGAGGCCACTGCGGCACGTTGGGATGCCGCAATCCCGTGAAGGCCAGGATCACGGCCCACACCAGCCATCCCGGCCAGAAGAAGATGCCTAGAGGTATGAGCACGCCAATGCAGGAGCGCGTAACCCACTTGTGGGCCCGCGGCGCGACCGCATAGATGATATGACCACCGTCGAGTTGTCCCCCGGGCAAGAGATTCAACGCGGTGGCAAACATCCCAACCCACGCCGCAATTCCGATCGGGTGCAGATAGAGACTGCCAAGCGGGACCGCGTGCGGCGTGAGCGGCGCCAAAACTCGATGCACGAGATGGAAGATGAGGGGGTAACCAAGGTTCAGCGCCGAATCGGCCGCTGAGGGCGGCATCGGCTTGGAAAGCGCGAGCCCCCAGAACAGCACTGGCAGCCCGACGACAAACCCTGCGATCGGTCCGGCGATGCCGATGTCGAACAACGCCTGCCGCGAACGAATCGGCGACTTGATGCGAATGACCGCGCCGAACGTACCTATCAATGTTGGCGCGGGTATGAAGTACGGCAGCGTCGCGTAAACGCCATTCCGCTGCGCTACGACGAAATGTCCGAACTCGTGCGCCAGCAGGATGCCCATCAGGGTGATGGAGAAGGGAATTCCCAGCAGCAGGTTCGCCGGATGCCGAAGCAGCCATTTCAAGTGAAACAGGGGCAGCACAACCGAGTCGTCGGCGAACGCCGGCAGATTGTGCAGAAAGTTGTATTGCAGGCGCGCTCCCACGGTCAGCGTGGTGGCCAGCGTGATCAGCAGCAACAGGATGTGCAGCCAGTACGGCCGCCGCGGACGAGGTGCCACGATATAGACCGGAGGACGGGCCGGCACTTCGAACGTGTAGGAGATCGGAGGCGTGGGATCAGACATCGTGTACTTGAATGATAGACGAATCATGCGCCCAACGAAGGGCCGACGCGCAGCTCGGCCCGAAGCAGAACGCACACACGCTCCGCGCCGGCGCATACGCCCACGCCGGGAGCCGGGCGGGAGGCGCTACTCGATCGATTGCAGTTCCTTGCCGGGTTTAAAGCGGACCGCTTTGCCGGGCGGGATGTTGACCTCTGCGCCGGTGCGTGGGTTGCGTCCGATGCCGGTCTTGCGCGGCCGCACGGTGAAGACGCCGAAGCCGCGCAGCTCGATGCGATCGCCCCGCGCCAGCGCCTTCTTCATGCTCTCAAATACGGTTTCAACCGCGGTTTCGGCCTTGGTTTTGGTGACTCCGGTCTTGGTGACAACTTCGTTGATCAGATCCAGTTTGATCACAAGTGGCTCCGCTATATCCGCTCGCAGGGACAGTACAGCCAGAACTGCGGCAACTCATGCGATTGTAAACGACTCGTGCCGTTTCCGGTAAGTCTTAGGATGAGTTCGAGTTACAAGCCGATGCGCGAATCGTAGTGAAGCCCGGTCCGGTTGTCAACAGGGCAGTGGATAGTGGTTAGTGGCTAGTAAACAGCATGGTTGGTTCGCCCGGTATTCAGTCGAGCAGTCACGTTCAACCATTTTTCCTCCACGGTGTTAAACTTCTGCGCGTGACTACAAGCTTGCTGCACATCGCCGTTGTGTTGGGAGTGGTTAGCCTGGCCAGTGGGCAAAACATCTCGCGGCCCGATGTGCCGGACAAAATCAAGGTGCCTGCCGGCGAGCAGGTTGTGCTGCTGGCGCACGCCACGGGGGCACAGATCTATGTGTGTCAGCCGGGACCGGACGGCAAACTTGCGTGGATCTTGAAGGCCCCGCAGGCCCAGCTTCATGACCAGCAAGGAGCAATTATCGGCCAGCACTTCGCCGGGCCCACCTGGAAGCACGTCGACGGGAGTAAAGTTACCGGTAAGGCCGCGGCCCGGGTTGATTCCCCGGAGGAGCGTTCGATTCCCTGGCTGCTTGTGACGGTCACCGGTCATTCCGGAGAGGGAGTGCTGGGCCGTGTCACCAGTATCCAGCGAATTAATACCAAGGGCGGGATGCCGCCAGCAGCAGCCAGCTGCGATGCCTCAAAGCAGAACGCTGAGGTAAACAGCAGCTACACCGCCGATTACTACTTCTTCGCGCCAGCGAAGTGAGGTGCAGCGTGCGTTCCTGGAAGCGACTGAGTGCTGATTGCTGAGTGATTGATTTCTCAGCGCGGGCCGCGGGCTCCCAGCCCCTGGCCATTGTTTCCGCTGTTTCCGGCTTCGCTTTCCTTGTACATGTACTTGATGCTGGGCTTATAGATCAGCAGATTGGTTGCGCCGCTGCGGTTCACTTTCAGGCAGTACTTGTCGTACCACTCGATGACGCCGTGGACCTCTTCGCCATCATGCAGTACCAGGACCATCGGCGTTTTGGTCTGCATCTGTTTCTGATAGTAGAAATTCTCGGCATGGGTCTGCTCCGGTGGCGGTGCCTTCTTGCCGCCGGTCATGGAACTGGGGCGTTCGACACGCTGCCGGCGCTCAGGAGACTCCTGGCGCGGATGGTCGTTACGGTTGAGTGCGGGACGAATAAGCTTGCGGTTGGCAAACACTTCGGAGTCGAGAGCTCGGCCCACGGCAGTGGAATCCATGGAATCTTTCATGGTGTTTGCTCCTATTGGTGGTTTGCACACCAGCCTTATGGATGCCAATTCAAGAGTGAACTCAATGTCGGGGTCGCGGACACTCGGGCTTGAATCGTTCCAGGCTGTTAAAGGTGTGAACTTGCAGATACCCTAACACAGCCGAATCAGCAAAACAATCCATTCTATGGCTACTACTTTGGTGTGATGGCGCACGGCGCAGATTAGCGCGCCAGATTAACGTTCCAACGATGTCGCAAACGTATCCAGTGCCAGCGAGCGTAGTAAATTCCTGCGCATGCCGCTCTCCAGTTCTCCCAGCCGCTGTGTCGCGGTCACGATCCAGGCAAACTCAACCTGCGATGACATCTTCTCCAGCTCCGCCTGCAAGTCGTGATTGCGCACCAACTCCGGGGTCCCCGACTTCAGGAGCAGCAGATCTTCGAGCAGGGAATAGAGCGTCCGGATCAACAGCTCCGTCTTCACTTTGCCCTCCGCGCCCGTACGATAAGCATCAGTTACGCGGAACAGCGCGCTGTGGTCGGCGCTCCCCATCGCGGGGCCCAGCAGGGCCAACGCGTCGTGGCGCGCGGCCACGTATGCGGCCAGATCGAAAGTGCGGGCGCGGCCCAGGCCTCCGCCGCAAACCCGCGCCACCAGCGCCCGTTCGCGCGGCTTCCATTCCGGACGCACCTCGGCGAGATAGGCTTCGACTTCGGCGGCGGCAATCGGCGCCAGCCGCAGGTGCATGCAGCGTGAGCGAATTGTGGGAAGCAGCGCCGCGGGATTGTCGGTCAGCAGAAAGATAGTAGCGAATTCCGGCGGCTCTTCCAGGATTTTCAGCAGCGAGTTGGCTGCTTCCTTCATGAACTCGGCGTCGCTGAAGATGTAAACCCGCTCGCGGCCTTCAGCCGGCTTGTAGTAAATCTCGTGAATGACGTGACGGATCTGGTCCACCTTCACCAGCATCTGCGGCGAATCGGGCGGGATGATCAGCACGTCAGGGTGAGTTTGCACGAACAGGCGAGTGTCGCGCTTGTCGGCCTCGCGCAGGTTGTCGCGCGCTTCTACGGCCTCGGCAAAGCGCTCTTCCAGCGCGTCGGCCCCGGCGATGCGGACGCAGTTGCTGCAATGGCCGCAGAAATCCGGCAGCCCATCGCTGACAGGCTGCTCCAGACAGTTCATGGCTTTCGCAACCATTTGACTGAGCGTGAACTTTCCAGAACCCTGCGGCCCCGACAGAATTACGGCGTGGGGGAAGTGTTGCTGCGCCAGCATCTCGCGCAGGGTGCGGACCATTTCGGCATTGCCATGAAAATCAGAGAAAGGCATGTGTCTATGCCAGTGTAGCTTGCTTGCCTTCTGGGTCCAGCAACCTCTCGAACACCAGGCGCACGATTTGCGGATGCACTATTTCCAGTGACGGTCGCGCATCCACCAGCACCATCCGCTGCGGCTCGCGCCTGGCAATCTCCAGAAACGCGTCGCGCACGCGGGTAAAGAAGGCGTAACTCTCTTTCTCGAAGCGGTTCTCGTCGGGCGTCTCTTCCGAGGCTGCCCGGTTGCGGCGGCGAGCGCGCCCAACGCTGGAGCTGACGTCACAGTCCATCAAGATTGTGAGATCGGGCCACAATCCGCCACAGAGCAGTTGGTGCAACTGCAGCACGGCGCCGGTGCCAAGCTGCCGCCCCCCACCCTGGTAGGCCTCGGTGGAGTCGGTGAAGCGATCGCACAGCACCCACTGGCCCGCTTGCAGCGCTGGGCGAATTACCTCGGCGATGAGTTGCGCGCGCGCGGCAAACATCAGCGCCATCTCGGCGCGCGCATCCAGACCGGCCGTACGTGAGTCGAGCAACACCGCGCGGATGCGCTCGCCGATCGTCGTGCCTCCCGGTTCGCGCGCCGTGACTACGTCAACTCCGCGGCTGCGCAAGACTGCGGCGAGCTTCTCCAGTTGGGTGCTTTTGCCGCAACCGTCGAGCCCTTCGAAGGTGATGAACTTGCCGCGCGCCTCTGCTTTGGCCACCGGGTCATCATACCAAGCTCTCAGCGATCGGCCATGCGACCATAATGCGCCTGTGGAGGCGTTCCGGCGCACCCGCCGCCAGTTAGAAGCGCGGGCGCGGAACGATGGCTCCGGTGGCTTGCCGGTACTCGTTGTATTCCGCTCCGAAGGTGGCCGCCATGAAACGCTCTTCGATTCGACTCTTGGTGGCGAATCCGACCCAGAGCAAGATGACCGCAACCAGGCCGCGCACCTGGCGGCGAGCCAGTGCCGTGCCGATCATGGCTAGGAGCAGTCCGGAATAGATTGGATGGCGTACCCATCGGTAAGGACCGGTACGAACCAGTTGGTGCCCCACTTTGACGGTGACGGTGCCGCTCCAATTGGTGCCGAGGTAAGCCCTGGCCCAAATGGAGAGAGCCAGACCCGCCGCTGTGAGTGCAACTCCAAGCGCTGCGATCCATGGCTCTCGCGGGAAAAGACGGATGCGCATCCATTCCCGTGGCACGTCGCCGCTGAACATGATGTAAAAAGCGACGGCGGTGACAACGGTGTAGGTGAGGCGGGACCCAACACTTTCTCGCATCTGCGTCGGCTTGGTCCGTAGCGCCCAGACCAACCAGAGGACGGCGAAGGCCATCCAGAGGCAGCCACAGATTGACATTCCGCTTGTCATCATCACCCAACTATCCTACGTTACGGCAAGAGCGATGATTTCCGAAAGCTGACCGGCATAGCAGGGTCGGCTAGAGGGTTGGGCAACGGGGATCGCGCAGCACACAAAGAAGCGCGCCATCGCTGGCGCGCCTGTTGTGGTGCCTGCGGTTGTAAATCAGCTTTAGCCGACGGCGACCGCTTCCGCGCGGACTCCGGTCGAAACTATGCTGTCCTGGGCATCCACCACGGCGATCGTGGCTATGTTGACGATCTCCTCCACCTCAACCCCCCGGGCCAGCAGGTGTACCGGCTTTGCCATGCCCAGCAGTATGGGGCCAACCGCTTCGGCACCACCGACGCTGATCAGTAGCTTGCAAGCGATGTTGCTGGCTTCCAGATTGGGGAAGATGAGCACGTTGGCTCCGCCCTGCAACGGGGAGAAGGGAAATGCTTCTTCCATTTGCTTGGCGCTGACCGCGATGTCACCCTGCACTTCGCCGTCGATAATGAGGGTGGGATCGGCGTAACGCACCAGCTCCGTCGCACGGCGAATCTTGTCGCACATCGGATGCTTAGTGCTGCCGAAGGTGGAGAACGAGAGCATGGCTACGCGCGGCTCAATATCGAATCGGCGTGCCTCTTCGGCCGCACAGAGAGCGATCTCTGCCAGGTCTTCGGCGCTGGGTTCAATGTTGACCGTGGCATCGGCCAGGAAATACGGTTTGCCCTTGCGGGTGATGATGAGATAGAGGCCCGAGACTTTGTGGATCCCTTCGCGGACCCCGATCACCTGCAAAGCCGGACGAATCGTGTCGGGATAGTTCTGGCTTACGCCGGAGACGATGGCATCAGCGTCTCCCATGCGGACCATCATGGAGCCGAAGATGTTGCGATCGTTCATCAGCTCGTCTGCCGAGCCCAGTGTGACCCCGCGACGCTGCCGCAGACGATACAGCTCGCGGACATATTCCTGGCGCCGGGGAGCCCTCTCCGGGTCTACGATGGTGAAACCGTCGAGCGACAATCCCAACTCGTCGGCGGTGCGCTGGATGTCAACCGTGCGACCCAGCAAAATCGGAACGGCAATCTTCTCCTCCCGCAGGACGTGACAGGCGCGCAGGATCTTCTGGTGCGAACCCTCGGGGAAAACTACTCGCTTGGGATCAGTCTGGGCCTTGTGAATCATGGAGCGCATTAGCTCGTGCGCTTTGCCCAGCCGCTTCTCAAGTTGCTCGCGGTAGTCGGCAAGGTTCACCGGATATTGCGCCACGCCGGTGTCCATGGCAGCCTTGGCGACGGCAACCGCTTCCCACACCAGTACACGCGGATCAAATGGCTTGGGAATGATGTAGTCAACTCCAAACTTCAAACTCTCGACCCCATAGGCCCGGCAGACGGAGTCGGGAACATCTTCCTTCGCCAGGGCCGCCAAGGCATAGGTGGCTGCCAGCTTCATTTCTTCATTGATAGTGGTGGCGTGCACATCGAGAGCGCCACGGAAGATGAAGGGGAATCCCAGAACGTTGTTGACCTGGTTGGGATAATCGGAGCGGCCCGTCGCCATGATGAGGTCGTCACGGACGGCGCGGGCTTCGTCGTAGCTGATCTCGGGATAGGGATTCGCCATGGCAAAGACCACCGGCCGCGGGGCCAGTGAGGCGATCATCTCAGGAGTGAATGCGCCCTTCTTCGACAGCCCAAGCAGGCAGTCGGCGCCCTTCACGGCGTCGGCGAGGGTCCGCATTGGCGTCTCTTTTGCGAAGCGCTCCTTGTAAGGGTTCATTCCTTCTTTGCGGCCCTTGTAGATGACACCCTTGGTGTCAACCATGGTGATGTTCTCGCGCTTCACGCCCATGCAGATATAGTGCTCGGCGCAGGCGATGCCGGAAGCTCCGGCGCCGTTGACCACCACTTTGATCTGGTCCATGCGCTTGCCTGTCAGTTCCACCGCGTTCACCAGCGCCGCGCCGGAGATAATGGCAGTGCCGTGCTGGTCGTCGTGGAAGACGGGGATCTTCATCGTCTTCTTCAGCGTCTCTTCAATGTAGAAACACTCGGGCGCCTTGATGTCTTCAAGGTTGATGCCGCCGAAGGTGGGCTCAAGCAATTGGCAGGTCCTGATAATCTCGTCGGGATTCTTGGTGTCGAGCTCGATGTCGAATACGTCGATGTCGGCAAATCTCTTGAACAGGACACCTTTGCCTTCCATCACTGGCTTGCCGGCCAGGGCCCCGATGTCGCCCAGCCCCAGCACCGCGGTGCCGTTGGTGACCACCGCCACCAGATTGCCCTTGGCGGTGTACTTGAATGCATCCTGCGGGTTCTTCTCGATTTCGAGGCAGGGATCGGCGACGCCAGGTGTGTAAGCGAGGCTGAGATCGCGCTGGGTGAGACAAGGCTTGGTGGAGGTGACTTCTATCTTCCCGGGGCGGGACCCAAAGTGGTAGTCGAGAGCATCCTGCTTAGTAATTGCCATGACAGCCTCCGAATGAATGAACGTATGTTTGCGCGCTGGGGAGAGTAGTTCCGGCTCGATTACGGCCGTGGCCTATCAATGGCGGCAGGGCTGCAAAAGCAAATTGGCGATCAAGATGTGCCTCCGTGAACACACACGGGTTCTCAAGCGCCGGAAGAAATTCCCCTCGAAGTTAAGCATGGGCTTGTTGCGGCCCAAGCAAAAGTGCGGAGGTCACACCGGATTGTGAGGAAAGGCACAAAACAGGGGCTAGGGATTAGGGACTAGGGGCTAGCGGTCAGGAGCGGCGCCAGATATGTGGGCAGATCACGCATAAGAAATCGTTTGTACGCTAATCCCTGACCCCTAACCTCTAGCCCCTGCTCAGCAGTATTCCCACGATGCTGGCCGACATTAGGTTCGCCAACGTGCCTGCGATCATGGCACGGAAGCCGAGTTTGGCCAGATCTTGCCGCCGGCTCGGCGCCAGCGCGCTGAGTCCGCCGATCTGGATCCCGATGGAGCCAAGGTTCGCAAATCCGCACAGCGCAAACGTCGCGATGGTGAACGACCGCGGATCGAGTGTGGCCTTCTGCGCACTCAACATCGTGAAAGCCACCAGCTCATTCAGCACCATGCGCGTGCCCAGCAGGTTCCCGATCGCCAGACAGTCACGCCAGGGCACGCCGATCAGCCACGCCACGGGCGCAAAGATCACGCCGAAGATCGACTCCAGCTTCGATGGAAACCAGGGAAAACCATGCGCCGCAAGTAAATTGTGAGTTCCGCCAAGAACGCCATCCAGCAGCGCAATCAGGGCGAGAAACGAAATCAGCATGGCTGCAACGTTCAGGGCAAGGTGCAGGCCGTCGGTCGTACCTTTCGCCGCCGCGTCCAGAACGTTGCTGGCACGCTCGCCAAACTCGACCGAATCAATCTTGGCCGTCCCCGCAGTCAGCGGCTTTTCCGTCTCCGGCACCAGCATCTTGGCGATCAGGATGGTTCCCGGCGCGGTCATGATCACTGCTCCCAGCAGGTGTCGCGCCTCGATGCCGAGCAGGATGTAGGCGCCCAGCATCGCTCCGGAAACGTGGGCCATGCCGCTGGTCATGATGGTCATCAGCTCCGAGCGCGTCACCTTGGGCAGGAACGGACGGATGGTGAGCGGAGCCTCCGTCTGCCCCATGAAGATGCTGGCCGCAACGTCCAGTGACTCGACCCCGCTGGCGCCCATGAAGCGCATCATGACCTTCGCCAGTTGCCGAATGATGAACTGCATCACGCCGTAGTAGTAGAGAATGGAGAAAAATGCGGCGATGAAAATAATGATGGGCAGCACCTGGAAGGCGAAGACCACGCCGAAGCGGGAGAGTTTGGCCCCGAACTCGCCAAACACGAATTGCGATCCGGCAAAGGAGTAACTAAGCAGCCGGTTGACTGCGTCGCCCGCGACGGTCATCACGCGCACGCCGAAGCTCACGCGCAGCACCAGGATGGCGAACACAAATTGCAGTGCCAGCCCGATGAAAACCGTGCGATAGCGGATGGCTTTCCGGTCAGTGGAGAAGAGGTATGCGAACAACAGAATGGCGAGGATGCCCAGCACGCCGGTCAGACGCGCCATGCGAACTCCCGTGTGAGTCGCAATCTATCCGTTTCCATTGCTTCGATCGTCCGACGGGCCGCACAATTCGCGCACGATCTCGACGCTGGCGCTGCTGCCGATGCGGTTGGCGCCGGCATCGATCATGTCCATGAACTGGGCCGCGGTCCTGATACCGCCCGCCGCCTTCACCCCGGCCTTGTGTCCCACCACGCCTCGCATCAAAACCACGTCAGCCGCCGTCGCGCCCGCATCCCCGAATCCGGTGGACGTTTTCACGAAATCCACGCCCTCTTCCAGAGCCAGCGAACAAGCCAGGATCTTCTGGATCTGGTTCAGCAGACATGTCTCAAGTATTACTTTAAGGATTGCTCCGCGATCGTGGGCGAGCCGGGTGATACTGCGCATCTCCTGTTGCACCAGCATTCGCTCGCCCGACTTCAGCGCACCAATGTTGAGCACCATATCCAGCTCTTGCGCGCCGTTGCGAATAGCGGCTTCCGCTTCATCCAACTTGGTCACCGTAAGACTTGCGCCCAGAGGGAAGCCAACCACGGCGCCCACCTTCACCGGCGAGCCGCGCAATTGGGCCGCCGCCAGCGCCACGTTGGCCGGATTCACCATGACCGCATGAAAGCCGTAACTGACGGCCTCGTCGCACAAGGCAATTATCTGGTCGCGGGTGGCATCGGGCTTAAGCAGGGTGTGATCGATGAGATGGGCTGCAGCACGCCAGTCGCTCACAAGAATGGCCGGCGCGCCGTTTACGACAGAAAGGTTCGCAGACATGAGCACCCGAGATTCTATTCCGATTCCGCGCCGGACTCCAGCACACAAATATCCGGCAGATTACGATAGTGCTCGGCGAAGTCGAGCCCGTATCCCACCACAAACTCGTCGGGAATTTCGAAACCCACGTAATCCCCACAGACGGGCTGGACCCGCCGCGACGCTTTGTCTAACAGCGCCGCAATCTTCAGCGACTTCGGCTTGTGGACACGCAACATGCTTTGGATGCAAGTCACGGTCAAACCGGTGTCCAAAATATCTTCCACCAGAATGATGTTGCGGCCCTCCATGGAGCCGTCCACATCTTTCAGCAGCGTGACCACGCCACTCTGCTGCTTGGCGTCTCCGTAACTGGAAACGGCAATGAAGTCGAAGCTGACATCGAGCGTGATCTGCCGCGCCAGGTCGGCGAGAAAAATGGTGGCGCCCTTCAGCACCGCGATCAGCACCACCGGCTCACCGGCAAAATCCTGGCTGATGCGCTGCCCCATCTCGGCCACCCTGGCCGCGATGCGTTCGCGCGTGATCAGTACCCTGAGCTTGTCCACCGGCATTCCGCCTGATGACGGATAAAGAACTCTGGATGGTAGAGAAAGTGCGGCGGAAACTCAACTGAAGATGATGTATTTCCCACTCTTTCGCAAACGAGGCGAAAGAATGGGGCGCCCGCTCTTAGCTGGGTTCGCCAAGCTCTTCCACGACTAACTGCACCTCGGGTTTTCTCGCTGGAGTCGTGGTGATAACGACGACGCTGACCAGCACCAGCAGAGCGCCGACGATGGTGCGTGCTCCAATGGTCTCTCGGCCGAGGAAGTAGCCTATCAGCACCGCTATCACCGGATTCACATAGGCGTAGGTGCCGACCTTGGTCGGCGATTCGTGATGGATCAGCCAGACGTAGGCGGTGTAGGCCACGATCGATCCGGCGACAATCAGGTATAACAGCGCAAACCAGGCACTGCGGGAAACCGCTTGCACGAAACTCTCCCCAGAAGCGCGGCCGTCAAGGTTAGCAACAAGCCCCCAGCGAGCATTTGCGAGCCGGAGCTCATGACTTTTGCGGCAGGCAGTTGCAACTTGCGACTTAAGGCGGCGCCCACCGACCAACTGATTGCGGCGACAATCAAAGCGCAGGCCCCGACGGTGTTGATGGGGGCCTCGCCAAAACTCATGGTAGGGCTTATCAGAACCACTACGCCGCCAATTCCCACCAGAAGCGCGATTGCCAGCCGTGGAGTCAGGCGCTGCGTGCGCAGGATCAGGATTTCGGAAATCGTCATGAACGCCGGGATCGTCGCCAACATCACGGCGGTTACTCCCGAGGCGACGCGCTGCTCTGCCCAGAAGACCAGGCCGTAGTCGAGCACGAAAATTAGCACAGCGAGGATGGAGGCCGAGCGCCACTCGCGAAAAGTTGGTGATGGCGTGCCCCTGGCTCGCATCCAGCCATACAGAACGATTCCCGCGGCCAGGAAACGCATTCCAGCCAGAAGAAACGGTGGGACCTCGCGCACTCCCACGCGAATCGCGAAGAACGTCGAGCCCCAAACGAAATAGATGATGGTGAAGGCGAGTAACACCCTCCAGGCGCGAGGCTGAGAGGTGGCTTCCATGCCGACGGTCCTTTGAAAAATGGCAGTTCCAGGTTGGTTAGATCGTCACAATCCGCTGTAGACGCGGCTTTCAGGCATAAAAAAAATTTATGAGGCCTATGGGATGAGCATGAACACCGCTGGCGTACCGATCACGACTGGGACGACCGCGATCACGACCAGCGCTGATTCGCAACCCTCCTGGCAGCGGTGTCCTATGGCGCGAAGTAGCTGGAGATGTCGAGGATCAGTTGCGTGATCCCCGACGCATAAGCATCAACCTTGCCGTTGGTGCTGGGCACGATGGCCATGTTGTTGGTGATCGAGCCATCCAAGGCGTTCAACGTTGAGACTGTAGGCCGATTGCTGCCGTCCGGCCACAGCGTCAGGTAGCCCAACGCACCGGTCGGCACCACCGTCGCGTTGAAGACATACGCCTTGGCAGTCGCCGGCACTCCACACGGACTGGTTACCACATTCACCGGAGGACTCAGGGTCCCGCTGAACGGCTGACCGTTCCCCACGTGGCGGGTGTCGATGACCCGGCAGGGCGTCAAGGTATACAGCGACAGTCCGCCCGTTCCCGGCACAGCGAAGTAGCCGTTGATGTCGATGATCAAGTCGGTGTCATTGGATGGGTAAACCGCCACCTTGCCGTCCAGACCTGCGACCACAATCGCCGCATTCGCGATGATTTGTCCAGGAATGTCGTTCAAGGTTGAAACCGTGGGTCGCGGCAAGCTGTAGGGCCAGACCGTCATGTAACCCAGCGGGCCGTGCGGTACCACGGAGAAGTTCAGCGAATAGGCGATGGCGCTGGATGGAATGTTGCAGCTGGTGGCATTGAGGATGGGGAAATCACGTTCCTGCTGGCCGGGCAGGTACGGCGCGCCCAAGCCTGAGGGAAAGTTGGTCTGGCGTGTGTCGGCGACGCGGCAGGGCGTCAGCGGATAAAAGGCAAACGTGGATGGGGGCGATGCCGGCGCGAAGTAGCCGTTGATGTCGAGAATCACGTTGGTCGTATTGGTGGCGTACACGCTGATGGCCCCGTTGGTTCCCGCCGGCACAATGGCCGCGTTGGCCTTGATGCGGCCATCCAGAGAGTTCAGGGTAGCGACCACGGGCCGGGTTTCGCCCGTGGGCCATATCGTGAGGTAGCTCAGCGATCCCAACGGCACCACAGAGACGTTCAGCGAATATGCTGCGGCGGTGGCAGGAATGTGGCAGTTGCCTTCTTGAGGTATGGGAAAGGTTTGCGAGGTGCCTGCCTGAATCGGACCGCTGCCCCCATTCTGCGGCCGAGTATCAACCAAACGGCAGGGCAGCACGGGGACGAACTGCAGCTGTGGCGAAGACGACGGAGTGGCCAGGAAACCGTGGCGGACCCCGGAAGGAGAATAAACCCCCACGATTTGGCCGTGATTGTTAATGCCGTGAGGTAGCGGCGACCAATCGGCGGGATTGATAAGGGTGAATTGGCCAGCTTGCCAGAGAAATCCACTGAGCCCGCTTGGTGTTGAGGTATTCCCCACAACCACGTTGAGGTTGTTTACGCCAAAAGCAACCGTTTGGGATGCGCCAGGATAAGCGATTGACGTGAACGTGCTCTGACCGTCATAAAAGAACCCGAAGGGGTAGCCAGAACTACTCATTTGATAGTACCCGGCAATCTCGCCGCTGTCGTTGATACCGTAAGCGTACGTGACCTCTGCACCGGGATAACCGAACGACGTGTAGGCACCATTATCGTATGTAAAACTATAATGGTATCCCCAGAATCCCACGACCTCACTATGGTTGTTGATGCCTTGACCATTCGTGCCGTTGAGAGTGCCCGGGTAGGTGAGTGAGGTAAAAATGCCATTGCTATAGATGAAGCCATGGGGGAATAGATCCGAACCGACACCGTAATAAAATCCCGAGATCACGCCGTCATTGTTAATTCCCACAGCTTCGGTATTGGCCGCGCCCGGATAATCGAGCGGAGTATATGTAGTGCCGTCGTAGAAGTATCCATGGAGGGCGCCCGTTGTAGTATCTTGCCACGAACCCACGATCTGGCCGCTATCGTTGACGCCTGAGGGACCGGACGGCATCCCATTCGGATAGTCGATATTCACGTAGGTGTAATTGCCGCTTTGAGCACTGATGCTCGTCGGCACCAAACTACAGAGAACAAGAAGGAAAAGGCAGGCTATATCGAAATAGTGCAGCTTGGTGACTGTCATCCGACCTTCCTTTTTCTGCTACACATGGTGAGTAGCCAGTTAGCCCGTGTGTGGCGCAATAACACATCAATCACTTGTCAGCCAGGAACGCCCAGAGAAGCTGCAACTCGGGCTAGTCAGTCATTTGCGGCGGCATCTGCCTTCCATCCCATATACCCCGTTCCATCTTTAAGATGCGGGGTCAGCGGGTTGGCGGCGATCGGTGGCAGCACATCAAGGCGCACGAGAACCCCACCCGAATGCGGCTTCAAAGATCACGGCTAGTCCGGTCATGCCGAAGTCATCGACGGGCTGCCACGATCACTTGTTTGCATCCGCCGATTTAGCGGGCTCGGAAGATGTTGCGGTTTTCAGCTTGGCCAGCGCTTCATCCACGCGCTTCTTAAAGTCACCCTGGTCGTTGTGCGAAAGTCCGCTATACATCGACACAACACTCATCTCGCAGGTGGTACCAGTCGGCAACAAGCTGACGCGGTTTTTGCCCTGGTTGATCGCTCCGCTAATGGACCAATGAATGGAGTGTTTTACATTGTAGTCCGCAGCCATTTTGTCCTCGTCACTCTGCACGTCTTTGTAGTTGTCCGGATTGCCAAGGGCAACTTTGACCGCGGCCCACACTTCGCTGCAAGGAACGGGATAGGGAGTCTTGTAAGTCTTGTCGCCGGCACCGAACGCCGGCATCGCAAGAGTAAGCGACATTAAGGCAACAGCTGCAAATTTCATCTTTGTTCTCCTTGGCCGTACGGCCTGAATCGAGTCAAGTTACCGGGACGGGCGGCAGGAAAAGAGAGCGCGAAGATCTGTTGCCCGCTGCCAGGTACGCTACGACGCTGGATGAGGAAAAGGCCTGGGATCCCCCTCCGAGTCACAAAGAGATTCTCATCGTAGCGATTGGCGTTTGTCAGTGACCGCTAACGCACCAAGGAGTGACGTGCGAACTACGAACATCGAAATTCGATGTTGTGACGAAAAAATCCCCGTCCAAAGAAAAACGAGTTTTTGGATTGGGGTTCTCACGATGGCAGCTTGGGACGCGCGCCTACCCGGTGCCCCACGGTGTCCTACGGCGCGAAGTAGCTGGAGATGTCGAGGATCAGTTGCGTGATTCCCGACGCGTAAGCATCAACTTTGCCGTTAGTACTGGGCACAATGGCCATGTTGTTGGTGATCGAGCCATCCAAGGCGTTCAACGTTGAGACTGTAGGCCGATTGCTGCCGTCCGGCCACAGCGTCAGGTAGCCCAACGCACCGGTCGGCACCACCGTCGCGTTGAAGACATACGCCTTGGCAGTCGCCGGCACTCCACAACCACTACTCACCACATTTACCGGAGGACTCAGGGTCCCGCTGAATGGCTGACCGTTGCCCACTTTGCGGGTGTCGATGACCCGGCAGGGCGTCAAGGTATAGAGCGACAGTCCGCCCGATCCCGGCACTGCAAAGTAGCCGTTGATATCGATGATTAAGTCGGTGTCATTGGATGGGTAAACCGCCACCTTGCCGTCCAGACCTGCGACCACAATCGCCGCATTCGCGATGATTTGTCCAGGAATGTCGTTCAAGGTTGAAACCGTGGGTCGCGGCAAGCTGTAGGGCCAGACCGTCATGTAACCCAGCGGGCCGTGCGGTACCACGGAGAAGTTCAGCGAATAGGCGATGGCGCTGGATGGAATGTTGCAGCTGGTGGCATTGAGGATGGGGAAATCACGTTCCTGCTGGCCGGGCAGGTACGGCGCGCCCAAGCCTGAGGGAAAGTTGGTCTGGCGTGTGTCGGCGACGCGGCACGGCGTCAGCGGATAAAAGGCAAACGTGGATGGGGGCGATGCCGGCGCGAAGTAGCCGTTAATGTCGAGAATCACGTTGGTCGTATTGGTGGCGTACACGCTGATGGCCCCGTTGGTTCCCGCCGGCACGATGGCCGCGTCGGCCTTAATGCGGCCATCCAGAGAGTTCAGAGTAGCGACTACGGGCCGGGTTTCGCCCGTGGGCCATATCGTGAGGTAGCTGAGCGATCCCAACGGCACCACAGAGACGTTCAGCGAATACGCAGCGGCGGTTGCCGGGATTTGGCAGTTGCCTTCTTGAGGTATGGGGAAGCTTTGCGACGTACCTGCCTGAATCGGACCGCTGCCCCCATTCTGCGGCCGAGTATCAACCAAACGGCAAGGCAGCACGGGGACGAACTGCAACTGTGGCGAAGCACTCTCGGTCCCCTCGAACCCATGCTCAAAGCCTCCGGGAAAATAGAGTCCCACGATCGTGCCGCCGTTGTTAATGCCGTTAACTTCCGGCGATGCGGAGGAGTTGATGAGGGTGAATTGGCCGGCGAGCCAGGTAAATGCTCCCAGAGAGCTATAGCCTACAACCACACCGGCGTTGTTTATGCCCAACGCGAAGGTCTGGGCTGCGCCAGGGTAGTCGATGGGGGTGAACGTGCCGGCCGAGTATAGGAACGCATGCGTGTCGCCTGCGCAACCGTCTCGATACGTTCCCGCGATCTGGTCACTGTCATTGATGCCAAAGGCAATCGTGCTGCATCCACCAGGGTAATCGATAAGGCTGAAAGTGCCGTTGTCGTAGATAAAACCGTGAGGGCTGGACTGGCTCGAACAGACTCCGACAACCACGCCGCTGTTGTTGATTCCATGGGGATTCGTCCCGGCTGCCCCAGAACCGGGGCAGTCGAATGAGCTCAAACTGCCGTGGTTGTCAAGGAATCCGTGTGTACCGCTGCCATCATTGTGGTATCCGGTTATTACGCCGTTATTGTTGATGCCCGCAGGTCCGGTCGAGCTGGCGCCTGGATAATCGATCTCAGAATAGGTGGTGCCGTTATACAGGAATCCGTGGACAACACCGTCGCTGCCGAAATAGTAGCCTACGACCGCTGCACTATCGTTGATGCCGTTGGCGGTGGTGTACTCCGCGCCCGGATAGTCGATATTGGCAAAGCTGTAATTGCCACCCTGGGCTTTCATCTGCGGCACCAGGCTGCAAAGAGCAAAAAGGAAAAGACAGGCGACGTCGAAGCGGCGCAACTTTAAGATTTTCATTTGGGGATCTCTTTTTCACTATACAAGCTAAGCCATGAACATCGTGTGACAATTCGCTGCTATCATCATCCCCGTTCCCAATTCAGTATGGACAGAGTCGATTGCGTCTTGATGAAAAACCCTCTGCACTTCCGTGTTCTCCTGGTTGCTGTGTTAGCCTGCCTGCTGGCATCACCAGTCGTGGCGGCCACTCGTCCGGTGGTTACCGATGAAGCCCGCGCCGAGGCCTACTTCCAGAACATTCGCAAGAACCCCAACCTGCTGCTGGCTTTTCTGCGGGAGATGCCCAAGGGAGGCGATCTGCATATCCATCTGACTGGGTCGGTTTATGCGGAGTCGTACATTCAGTGGGCGGCCGAAGACCATGAATGTGTCGATCCCCATGCGCCGTCGTTCAGTGCGCCACCCTGCCACACCCCTCTGGTGCCCATTGCGGACGCCTTCGCCGATGGCGAGCTTTACGCCAACATCATCGATGCCATCTCGATGCGCAATTGGCAGTATTCGGGTCAATCTGGACACGACCACTTTTTCGCCACCTTCGGCAGGTACGCCGAAGCCACGAACGGCACTACCGGCAAAGCCCTGGCCGAAACCGCTGCGCGCGCCGCGTCCCAGCACGAGATCTATCAGGAGCTGATGCTTACGCCGGCCGGCAGAGAGCTGGAGACACTGGCCGACTCGGTTGCCTGGGACGATGATTTCGGCCGGCTGCAACAAAAGCTGCTGGCCGGCGGGTTGGCACAGATTCTGGCGACTGCCAGTCAGCAAATTAATGTGGACGAGGTGACCCGCGACCGGCTCCTGCAATGTGGCGTTCCGGCCGCTGATCCGGGATGCCAGGTGGTTCAGCGTTACATCGCTCAGGTCTCACGCGGCAGGTCGAAAGAAGTGGTCTTCGCCCAGATTCTCACCGGCTTCCTGCTGGCGGGGGCCGACCCCAAACTGGTTGCGCCCAACCCTCATCTGCTTGCCCTGAACCTCGTGATGCCGGAAGACTGGTACGTCCCCATGCGAGACTTTGCGCTGCACATGCGCATTCTCAATTACCTTCACGAGCGCTATCCGCAGGTGCATATCGCGCTGCACGCTGGCGAGCTGGTCGAGGGTCTTGTTCCACCCAAGGATTTGCAGTTTCATGTGCGCGACTCCATCGAGACCGGACACGCCGAACGCATTGGACACGGGGTTGACGTGATGAACGAAACCCGCCCGTTCGAACTGTTGCAGGAGATGGCCGACCGCAATGTGATGGTGGAAATTTGCCTGACCAGCAACGACGTCATTCTCGGAGTGCGCGGGCCACAGCATCCGCTGAGCGAGTACCTGCGCGCCGGCGTGCCGGTGGCGCTGGCAACCGACGACGAGGGCATCTCCCGCTCCGACATGACCCACGAATATCTGAAGGGCGCCGAGGACCAGAATCTCAGCTACCTGCAATTGAAGAAGATGGCGCGCACCAGCCTGGAACACGCCTTCATCGGCGGCGCCAGCCTGTGGAGAGACGGCAAAACCTTCAGCTTGGTCAGAGAATGTGGAAGCGAAAAGACGAGCGAAACAGAACCGTCGGCGGCCTGCCAGAAGTTTCTCGATGCCAGTGAGAAGGCACGCCTGCAATGGAAGTTGGAGGCTGAGTTCCGCGAGTTCGAAGCGAACGAGTGGGCTGCCCCTGACGATCGTGTTCTCCCGCCAGCTCGAGAGAAGGTTTCGAGAAGGGCTGCCCGGCCCTAGCAGGCTATTATTCCGCTTCGGCAGTGCAGGTTCCGCCAAGCCACTTGCCGCTATAGGTCCCGCTGACATTCATGGTGTGGCCATTGCCGGTCGCGGTGCCTTGCACCGTTCCCTTAACGTTTTCGGAGTCGAGAGCGCGAATCTTCACTGCGACATCGGTTTCCATGCCCTGGTCCTTGCCGGCGTCGCACGAGACTCCCCGAATCTCGATTGCGCTGCTGGAAGAATCCACCAGCGTCCACTTACATTTCTCGTCCTTCCCGGAAAAGGGAGCCTTATCCAGATCCTCTTGTTTTACACACTTCTTGTAGGTTCTGGTGTGTGGCGTTCCGGTAAACCTGGCCATGATTTGGGCACGCTGCTCGGGCGTCATCTGGTCAAACTTGGCTTGCATCTCCGGCGTCATAGGTGGAAGTCCGCTCATTGAGGTGGTCACGGTCACTTGCCAAAGACCGGTCTTGACGTTGAGGGGTTGGTATCGTGCACTCTGGGCAACGGCAACACAAGTCAACAAACCAATCACAATCACGAAGAGCAGCTTGCGCATTTCTATCCCCCTTGGATCACGCGTTCTCCGCTTGGAGAATTTGAGACTATACGAAAAATTTCACGGGCACGCAACCGCAGCGGGGAAGGTAGTGTGGCTCAATTTGAATTGTTCGTGTAGAGCGGGCCTTCAGGCCCGCGTCAAGCATCTCTCTCGAATCCGAGCCCCGTAGGGGCGGCACAGGAAAGGCGCGATCTGTCGTGCCTACGGCACTCGGATTTTCAGGTGCGGCTTCAACGCGGGCCTGAAGGCCCGCTCTACCTATCTCATACAACTCCCAAACTGAGCCACTACTGGGGATGAAATAAGCGAGCATTCTCCATAACGCATTTGTCATCCTGAGCGAAGGAGCACAAACATATTGGCAGTCCAAACTGTTAGCTCACGCAAAACGCCCAATTCCATGTAGACTTTGGAAAACTCATCGCACGGGTCAGGAAACAGTCTGGGGAACAGTTTGTCAGCCGCCACACCACAAGCCTCCAATCCTGCGGTCGCCAGCTCGGCCAGCGCCACCGTCGCGGCCAAACGCACTCAATTGCGCCGCGTCTTTCGGGTAAGGGACGGCGTCGCCCTGATCATCTCCAACGTGGTCGGCGTCGGCATCTTCACCACGCCCGCCATTATTGCGAAGTTGGTGCCGGAACCAAGCGCCATGCTCGCCCTCTGGATTGCCGGGGGCTGCCTCGCCCTGGCGGGGGCAATGTCGTACGCGCAACTGGGACGAATGTGGCCGTCCGCTGGGGGAGAGTACATTTATCTCTCCAAGGCCTATGGTCCAACCGCCGGTTTTCTTTCCGGCTGGACATCGCTGATCGCCGGCTTCTCCGGGGCCGTCGCCGCCAGCGCCGTAGGGCTGGTCATCTATCTTGGGCAATATTTTCCCCGGCTGGCCTCCGACCACGCGCTGTTTTCCATCAACTTCTATGTGGGTGCATTCACGTTTTCGCCACGCTCGCTAACGGCGGCGGCAATCATCATCGTCTTCGCCGTCTTGCACGCCTGCCACCTGGGGGCGGGCAAGCTGACGCAAAACGCGCTTGCCCTGCTGATTCTGACAATCGTTTTGGTCTTTTGCGTCGTTGGCTTCGCGGTGGGGACGGGCTCCTGGTCGCACTTCCAATCGGCGCACATACCGATTCGCCCGATGAACTGGCTGCTCGCGCTCATTCCCATCATGTTCACGTACAGCGGCTGGAACGCGGCGTCGTACATTTCCGAGGAGCTGCACGACACCCGCCGCATGATCGGTCCGGCGCTGTTAATTGGGACGTCGATTGTCGTAGGACTCTATTTCCTGCTGAACACCTTGTACCTGTATGCGATTCCGCCCGCGGCGATGCAAGGCGCCGTGAATGTTGGTGATGTGACCGCGCACGCGTTGTTTGGTGTGGGGAGAAACTTCGTGACTCCGGCGCTGATCATCGCGCTGCTGGGGGCGGTCAGTGCCATGACCATTGCCGGGCCGCGCGTTTATTTCGCCATGGCGCGCGATGGGGTATTCGTTCCCGGCTTCGACCGCACCAGCCCGCGATTCGGAACGCCCGCGCTCGCCATCGCGTTGCAAGCTCTATGGTGCGTGGTGCTGGTGATGGCCGGCGGCTTCTATCAGCTGCTGATGTACACCGGCTTCACGATTCTGCTGTCGTCGGGCGCAGCGGTGGCGGGACTGTTCGTAGTGCAGCGACATGAATTGCGGTCCAATCCGAAGCTCTGGCTCAAGATGTTGGCGCCTGCAGTCTTCGTCATCGCCTGCGGGGCGATCGTTGTCAACGCGGTGGTGGGCGCGCCCAAGACCGCACTGGTCGGATGTCTGCTGATCGCAGCCGGGCTTCCGGTGTTCTTCTGGTCGAGACGGCGGAAGGCCGCGGTCGAATCTGAAACGAAGATCGAAGCCGAGTAGGGTTCCTAGATAAATCCGGTTTTTCAGTCCGGTTTGAAGGGCACGGCTTTGCCAATCTGCGAAGAAACTCCGGCGGAAGCTCGGTGGGAGCCCCCTGCTTTAGCAGGGGGGAGCTGGACTTCAGTCCAGCGGTCAAGAGCGTCGCTTTCGAAATGGGCTTCAGCCGCGGGTTTTTCGATCCCCAGCGCTAAAGCGCATGATCAAAGCCGAACCTTCTCCCGGAGCGCTCAAACGCTCCCTCCCCCGCATAAATGCCGGGGCTCCCACCCCTTCGCCCCTTCATTCCACCGTAACCGATTTCGCCAGATTGCGCGGCTGGTCCACATCGCAACCGCGGCGAACCGCAATGTGGTACGCCAGCAACTGGCAGGGAACTACCTCCAGAATTGGCGCCAGCAATTCCGGCGCATCGGGAACGTAGAGCACATGGTCAGCGGCCTCGCGAATCTCCTCGTCGCCATCGGTGGCAATGGCAATTACGGTGCCGGAGCGCGCCTTCACTTCCTTCAGGTTCGACAGCGTCTTCTCGTAGCGCAGCACCGAGCCCGGGTCGGTCTTGTCATGGGTGGCGAGAATTACCACGGGAAGATCTTCGTCGATGAGTGCGTTGGGGCCGTGCTTCATCTCGCCCGCGGGATAACCCTCGGCGTGAATGTAGGAAATCTCCTTCAACTTCAGTGCGCCTTCCAGCGCGATCGGGTAGTGGATGCCGCGCCCCAGAAACAGAAAGTCGTGGGCGCGATGATATTCCTTGGCAAGATCCTCGGTCTCTTCGTCGCGCGTCAGCAGCGTCTCCAGCTTGCCCGGAATCAGGGTGAGCTCGTTGAGGAGTTGCTTGGAGTCCTCGAGGTCGAGGGTCCCGCGCACCAGGCCGAGATGGACCGCGAACAGGAACAGTGCGGTCAGTTGCGCCGTGAAAGCTTTGGTCGAGGCCACACCGATCTCGGGCCCGGCGTGCGTGTAAATGGTGCCGTTGGCCTCGCGCGCAATCATGGAGCCCACGACGTTGCAGATGCCGACGGTCTTGGAGCCTTTGCCGCGCGACTCGCGCATGGCGGCGATGGTGTCGGCGGTTTCTCCTGACTGCGTAATCAAAATGGTCAGATCGCCGGGCCCGGTCAGCGGATCGCGATAGCGAAACTCGCTGGCGTAATCCACTTCCACCGGGACCTTTGCCAGCCGCTCGATCATGAACTTGCCCGCCAGCCCAGCATGCCAACTGGTGCCGCACGCGGCGATATAGACCTTCTGCAACTTGCGGAAATCTTCGTCGGTGATGTCCATCTCGTCGAGGAACACCTTGCCCGAATCCAGCGAGACGCGGCCCAGCGTGGTGTCGCGCACCGCGCGCGGCTGTTCGTAGATTTCCTTCAGCATGAAATGCTTGAAGCCGCCCTTTTCCGCCATGATGGGGTCCCAGGTGATGTGCTGCACCTGGCGGGTGATGGGCTGGCCATCGAAGTCGGTGAGCTGCACCCCCGAGGGCGTGATGACGGCGAGATCGCCATCGCCCAGAAAGAACAGGTCGCGGGTGTGGTACAGGATGGCAGGCACGTCGCTGGCGACGAAGTATTCGTCCTTACCCAGGCCAATGACCGCGGGCGGCCCGTTGCGAGCGGCGACTATCTTGTTGGGCTCGTCTGCCGAGATGACGGCGATGGCGAACACGCCGGTCAGCAGTTGTACCGTCTTGCGCACAGCCTCTTCCAGCGGAACTTTGCGGTCGGGCACGGCGAGGTTTTTCTCGACCAGGTGCGCAATCACCTCGGTGTCGGTCTCGGTGCGGAATTTGTGGCCCTCTTCGATCAGCTTCTTCTTCAGAGCAACGTAGTTCTCTACAATGCCGTTGTGGACCACAACAATCTTGCCGGTGCAGTCGCGGTGGGGATGCGCATTTTCCTCCGTGGGACGTTCCGTGCGTGGCCCAGCGGGTGTGGCCGATGCCGTAGGTGCCGTCGAGCGGATTGAGGCGGATGACCTCTTCCAGGTTGCGCAGCTTACCCTCGGCGCGGCGCACCTGCAAGCCATCGCCGTTGCCGGCCACCGCAATGCCGGCTGAGTCGTAGCCGCGGTATTCCAGGCGGCGCAAGCCGTCAATGATGACGGGCACAACCCGCTTTTTCCCGACGTATCCAACAATGCCGCACATATCTCTGTCCCCTTAAAACTCTAACGGCAGAATCTTCTGAATTGTAATTGTTAGTAGTTGGATGTTACAGGGGGAGTCGCTGATGCGGAAGATACGAGTGCAGGACCGTTTAGGGATTGCTTGTGATAACGCCTGCTTACGTCAACAATCCGTCGAAGACGCAAAGCCGCCGCTCCAGAATGCTCGCTAGTTATCTCCCGAAAATCGCCTCACCACCGACGACTGAGGCGCTTAATAGCTCCCGCCTCCCGTGTATACTTCGGCCAGTCTTGCAAGTGAGGCTTCGGCGAAATGCCCACGTTCAACGCGCCTCGTCCAAATCCAAGCCCCCTGAATGCAATCGCCTGTTAACAGCAGCTGACTGCGAAGCTGTTCACCTCTCGTAAAATTATCGTTGCCAAAATAAATGCGGCAAACGCGCAGGCATCATCTGAATAGACAAATCACATTTGAGGTGAACCTTGCTTCGACCGGTTGCTGTGCTCGTATTGTTTTTTCTTTGTGGCGCCATGCTCAAGGCCCAGACTGCACCTCCTGAGCGCAAAGTGCTGGGCAACGTGGTCACTTCCGAGCGCGATCCGGCAGTACGAATTGAATTGCCGAAGACCGCCCAGTATGTCGGAGCGGATCGCTGGGTACTCTACGGCAACGCGGATTGTGAACTGCACGCTTTCGTCGAAGCGGATGCGCAAAAGAGCGTTCAGCGGCTGTATTGGGTGCAGTTTGAGGGTTATTTGCCGAGCCGTCCTGATTTGCATCACACGTACGATTCCCCGAAGCACACGAGCATCGGCGGAATGGATTTTTACGTGGACACCTGGGTTCGGACGAAGGACGCGACTACAGAATCGGGTTCTGACCGTGAGCACATCGAGGCGCTTTTGCATGCCAAGGGTAACCGGATGCCTGAGGCAATGATGTATGTGCGCCTCGTCCACCTGCTGGATAAAGAAAAGCGCAAGGAGTTGATGATTATCTATGGCGAAGATCTCACCCCCACCGGATTCACCGCAGCCGAACTGAGCGAGGGCGGCAAAGCTCACGACCGATGGCCGGGCATTGCGGATGCCATGCTCGAACGTGCGGAGGGACGCATCACGATTGAGCCAGCAAAACCGTGAACTGAAACGCGCCTCGTCAGGCATGACAGTCATTGCCCCCGCCGTCGGGTTTTGAGTGTAATCGCTGTTCTCGACAGTTAACTACTGCTGCTTCGCGTACTCGGCCTTGGCTTGCTTCAGGATTGGAATATCAGGATCGGCGTCTTTCCAGAGGGTGAGGAAATCTTTGTATTCTGCCAGCGCCCGAACGCGGGCGGCCCGTTCCTTAAAACATAAGCCTTGCTGGATGGCCTTTGGGTTTCATCCAGACTGCGGGTTACCCTGTGTGCTCGTAGGTCGCCACGATGACGCCTGTCGAAGATATGTCATTCCTGACCAGCTTCATGTTCACGGGGTGCGAGGTGCTGCCGAAGAGTTTTTTGCCTTTTCCAAGAACTATCGGACAGATGAGCAGTAGAAACCGGTCAATGAGATTCGCTTCCAACAGCTGCGGATAGAGCGTTGAACTGCCCCACAGCACAATGTCGGGACCATCGCCCGCCTTGACCTTCCGCAAGTCATCAATGTTGCCCATCTTGTGGCTGTTGGCCCAGTCGAGTTTTGCCGGGCCCCGGGTCAGTACGTATTTGTTCGCTTTTGTAAAGACCGGACCAATTGGGTTGTCTGCCGGAACATAGGGCCAATAGCTTGCAAAAATGTCGTAGGTCTTGCGGCCCAGCAGCAGGTCGTACGGTTTGTCAAGCGTGCCCACTAGACCCATGATTGCGCCGCCTGTTTTAGCGTCGGAAAATTTCATGCTCCATCCGCCGAGATCGAACCCATCGCTTGTGTCCTCTTGGGCGCTGCCTTGCCCCTGCATGACGCCGTCGAGGGAAACCTGCGCGCTGGCTATGATCTTTCTCATTTTCGTCTCCTTTGTCGGGTTCTGCTTCAAGGACGCTTAACAGCAGGCGTCCCTGTTGAAGGGGAGCGGCTGCTGTTACTGTTGTAACAACCCCATACCCAAGCTTCGTTGTCCCAGCTCTCAGCCTGAAGCTGTACTCCTCGATGACGAGGTTGGTCAGCACCTCGCGGGCGAGGCCTGCCGGGCTCACTTGATCCACACATCTGTGCCTGGGCCGCCGAGTTCCAGTACGATGCGGTTGCCGTCAACCGCAATGTTATTCCACACCGGGTCCATGCCTGGTACAAGCGTTTCGTCGAACTGATACACCGGGGTAGCTGGTCCGATGGGATGTTTGCTGGTCGCATCGAGCTGCAGGGCATCCAGGAACCGTAGATTCCCGCCTTGTCCATGCGATGACAGGGTATAGAGCAGGTCATCGTGGGTCGACCAGAACACCAGGAAGTAAGAACTGGAAACAGTTGTGACGGGAATCCAGTTAGATGCGCCGCCAATCTTGTCTGACAGCGGTGCGACGAAAGCTTGCCAATGCTGTCCTTCAACCCCGGTGACTAAGCTCAGCCAGTGACCGTCAGGCGAGAGACTTGGGCCCTTGATGGCGTCTGCTGTCGAGACCACGTGGCTGATTCTTCGCGTGCCGAGGTCGAGCAGGTCCACCTGCTGGGTGCCCGGCGAATCAACCCAGAGGAGCAACTGCTTTCCATCCGAAGAGAACTGCCGTGGCATTCCGCAGTTCTCACATAACAGGGTTGACCAGAAGGGCCACCAACCCAGCGACTTCATGTAAATGTTGCGCCGTTCCTTCGTTCCGTCTCCATAGGCATAGCGTGTGCCATCGGGCGCGAGTACTGAGTAGAATGCGTCTCGAAGCTTCTTCTTATCTCCAGCGCTTCCCGATTTCACGTCCTGCAAAAAGAGGGAGAAGCGGTCACCGTTTTCTGCGCTGTACAGCAACTTCGCGCCGGCGGCCGACTGCTGCCCTTTCTGCCCCGAACCCAGGGTCAGAGGCGACGGTACCGTGCTGACGCGTTGACCCGAAGAATCAACCGTCAGGGCCCAGAAATTCATACCCACTTGCGTGCGACAGAAGACCAGTTTGCCGGCGGTGAAAGAAGCGTCGAAATCGCCCTGTGCGTCGGTGGTGGCGCGGACGGCCTTGCCCTGTGGCTTGCCGTCGGGGCCGAGCTGGATTTTCCAAAGTGTCTGCGTCTCGCCCTGTCGTCCGGTGAAGACAATCCAATCGCCGGGAAGCCAAGCGTTGACCGCGATGTAGTTAAAGCCCTGCTGGCGCAGGTCAGCTCCGATCGAAGTCTTCCGCGGCTCACCACCGCTGGCGCTTGCAACCCACCACTCTGGTTTACGGTCCGCTTGGGTTGACGTTGTAACCAGGATGCGATTGCCGTCAGGAGACCAGATTGGCGCATAGCCGTGGTCGAGCGAGGGAAGGACCAGGGTCGCGTCACCGCCAGCAAGAGACCGGCGTACGAGCTTGCCGCTGTTGCCGAAAAGAATCGTCTTGCCATCCGGCGAAATTTTCGCTGCATAGGCGTCCCGGATGGCTAGCTCGGCGGTACCGCCGAACGAAGGGACGCGATAGATGCCTTTCGGCTCGCGGCTGGAAGTGAAGTAGATACTCAGTCCGTCGGGCGAGAATTCGGGATCGTAGTTCTGCGAGGCGTCGTTGGTCAGCGGTCGTGGAGGCGCTGACCCGTCCGCGCGCCCCACCCATATCTGCGGATTGGTGTAGCCGGTAGCGACCGCCGCAAACGCAATGGACATGCCGTCGCGGGACAGCACGGGCGATCGCGCATTGCCCACGCGATACGTCAGTTGTCGCTCGTCACTGGCAGGAGGCGGCGTCGAACACGCGGTTAACCAGCAGACCGATGCGATTAGAATGCCCCAGCAGGTAAAGCTGTAGCGGCGTCCCATGTTTTGACCTGATGAAACTTGATGATACGGCGGATCGCGGCCGTTTGTCTGTGACATGGCGGGGTGCGTCCAAGGCTGTTCAGCCCTCGAGCCTGATGCTGTATTCCTCAATGACGGGATTGGTGAGCACTTCGCGGGCAATGCGCTCGATCTCTGCCTGTGCATCCTCGCGGCTCACGGTGCTGTCGAGCGCGATCTCGAAATATTTGCCCTGGCGCAGGTCGTCGATGCCGCGGTATCCCATTTTTTTCAGCGCGCCGTGGATGGTTTTGCCTTGCGGGTCGAGCACACTTTTCTTGAGCGAAACGTAAACGTAGGCTTTCATGGATGGCTTCATTATAGCGGTTAGGCATTTGGGCAAGCTGTCAGTTGTCAGCTTTCAGCCGTCAGCTACTGCCTTCGACCCAGCATGCGATTGAACTGCAAACAAAAGCAGATTCCTCGCTGCGCTCGTAATGACAATTCCAAGTAGCGACCAATAGTCGAGTGGCTGACATGACGGCTGGTAGCTGACGGCCTCTTCACTTCACCGGCGTTTTGAACTGCTCATCGATTTCAACCTGATAGCCATTTACCAGCCGGTTGTTTTCGTTGGCCATGCCCACCACCGACATCATCTCGTGGAACATCTCGTCGGTCATGCCTTTCTTGCGCGCGGAGACGGTATGGGCGGCAACACAATACGGACATCCGTTGGTCACGCTGATCGCCACGTAGATCAGTTCCTTCACCACGGCGTCCAGCGCACCCGGCGCCATGATGTGCTTGGTGTCGTCCCAGGTACGTTTCAACAGCTCCGGATCGTGCGCGATGGCCTTCCAGAAATTATTGATCCAGTCAGTCTTGCGGGTCGCCATGATGTCGTCATACACCGCCCGCACTTCGGGGCCGGCGTCCTTGTATTCAATTAGGCCGAAGGTGGCCATGAGTCCCTCCTGAAAATTGCAAGCGATTTATACCGTCGATGCGCTATGTTCGACTCGCTCCCGCACGAATTCGATCAACTCGGGCGTCACATACTGCGGCGGCCGGATATGGAACCTCGGTTTGGCGGCCACGGGCTTCAATGAAACGTTCGTCCAGGTGACATCCCCACCGCCGTCGTGCACCAGGATGGCGTCGGCGCGATCGAGAAATTCCTGCGCCGAGGACTTGAAGTCGGCAGTCGCCGGGTCCAGCACCGTCAGGTAAAGATCAGGGCGCAGGAAGCGCATGATCGAGTTGGATTCGACGATAGCGTTCCCGGCGGCAGCAAGTTCCTGACGCACCCGCGGCATGGCTTCAGCCAGCATTCCCTGGCGAGTCCGCACCCACAGCGAACGAGCAGCGCCGCTGACGAGAAAGCGCGAGGTGTCGCTCTCGCCGCTGCGATCGCGCTCTTCGGTTACCGCCCAACTGTGGTCGTCGGTGGCGCAGTCGCAGAGTTCACCATTGGCGGAACATATGCCGTGTCCGTATTGCGTGATCTTGATGGCCGTCCAGTGAAACTCGGGGAGCGCGGCGATCAGGCCAGCGACCACGCTGGTCTTGCCCACGCTGCGAGAATGCCCGCCGATGACGATGAGGGACATGGGGAAGCGGCAACTAGCAATTAGCAATTAGCAACTAGCGAAAAGCGAAAAGCGAAAAGCGAAAAGCGCAAAGCGCAAAGCGCCAACTAGTTGCTAGTTGCCAGTTGCTGGTTACTCCTTTCGCGCCAGGCGCGCCAGCGCTGCCAACTGCTTCAAGTATTCGCTGAGCGGACGCGCCGGCCGGCCCCAGAAGACGACTCCTCTGCCACGGACTATCTTATTCGACAGCACGCCACTGCCCGATCCGAGAATGACCCCCGGCTCGACCGTGGCGTGGTCTCCGATACCGACCTGGCCTCCCACGACCGCGCCCTCTCCGATCTGGACACTTCCCGAAATACCGGTCTGGGCCGCGATCACGACATTCGCTCCTACCGTGACGTTATGCCCGATGTGTATCAGGTTATCGAGTTTGGTTCCGGCGCCAATCACAGTGCGGTCCAATGCGCCGCGGTCAATCGTGCAATTGGCGCCGATCTCGACATAGTCGCCGATGACCAACTGCCCGATCTGGGGGAACTTGTGATAGCGGCCAATTGTTCATCGCGCACAAATCCAAAGCCGTCGGCGCCCAGCACCGCGCCGGCGTGAACCACCACACGGCGGCCCAGCGTCGTACCCGGATAGATGACGACACGCGGGTACAGGTCACAATCGTCGCCAATTACGACGCCCTCGCCGATGACGCAGCCCGCTCCGGCGTGCGAGCGCTCTCCCACGACGGCGTTCGCCTCGATTATGGCGTAGGCGTCAACGGCGGCGCTGGCAGCGACCTTCGCCGAAGCATGAACGACAGCCGTGGGATGAACGCCAGCCGCATAAGTTCTGGGCGGATGGAGCAGCGCTCCGGCCAGCGCGAATGCCAGCCGGGGATTGGCCGCAATCAGCAGGGGCTTGCGCCCGGCGGACTGGCGCCGCGAACTCTCCCGCGATGAGGGCACTTGCCGGAGAAGCCAGCGCCTGTGCCAGGTGCTTCTCATCCTGCACAAAAACCAGGGCGCCAGGTTGCGCTTGCGCGATGCTGGCGACCGTCGTGATCTCGACATTGCCGTCGCCGAGCAAGCGCGCGGCGGTGAATTCCGCCAGGGTTTGCAGAGTTTGGTGCATGAAGGTGTTATAGCAGTGGATAGTGAATAGTGGATAGTGGATAGGAAAATCAGGGCAGAGAGGTAGATGGTGGAATAGAGCCAACAATTCCGAAGGACCAACCGCCATGCGACCTGGCGGCCACGTCACCGCATCCCACTGGGGTGAGCTTTGGCGGTTGGGACTTGACATTCCACCGCGAAGGCAACACTATACTGTCGCAGATTTGGTGCAATCCCAGTACCCAGGAATGGTAAGAATATGGCGTCTTCCGTTTGGTCTGGATATCTGACCTTTGGCCTTATTTCCATGCCGGTGAAACTGTTCTCCGGCGCGCGCAGCAATAACATCTCCTTCAACATGCTGCACCGCGATGACAACACGCGGGTCAAGCAGCAGCTGTGGTGCCCGACTGACGAGCGCGTCGTGGAACGCAGCGAGATCGTCAAGGGCTACGAGTACCGCAAGGGCGAGTACGTCATCATCGAGCCGGAAGAGATCAAGAAGATCGAGCCCAAGACCGCGAAGGCGATGGAGATCCTGGAGTTCGTCGAGTACAAGGACGTGGACCCTGTCTACTTCGAGTCGTCGTATTACCTGGTGCCCGATGAAGCCGGCCGCAAGCCCTACGCGCTGCTGACCCGCGCCATGGAGGAGACCGGGTACGTGGCCATCGCCAAGATCACCATGCACAATCGCGAATACACGGTGTTTCTGCGGCCGCATGAGGGCGGACTCATGTTGCACACCATGTACTATGTTGACGAAGTCCGCAAGTTGGAGAGCTTCGGCCCCCTCGACGTTCGAACTGAAAGACGCCGAGGTCAAGGTGGCCCATCAATTGATCGAAGCGCTCGCCGGCAAGTTTGAGCCGGAGAAGTATCACGACACCTTCGAGGAAAACCTGAAGCAGCTCATCAAGGCCCGCCTGGAAGGACGCGAGGTTACTCCGGTGGAGAAGCCCCGCAAGCTTGCTCCGGTAGTTGACCTGATGGCCGCATTGAAGGAGAGCCTGGCCCAGGTACCGAAGAAGCCTGCGCAGCGTGTGGCTGCGGCAGAGAAGGCGTCGGAGGTGAAGGTGGAGAAGAGGGCCGCCAAAGCCCGCCGAAAGCCGGCTGCGTAAAGCCGGCTGCGTAAAGCCGACAACCAGTTCATGATGTGCGGGGGCGACAGCTGATCGTTTGCGTGGATCAGGTCATTCGGTTTGCCCCCAAGCCGCCATACGGTATTCTACGGATATCTTGGCCGCCCGCATCAAACCGCCGCCTGAAACCACCATCCGCGTTGCCGTGGTGGAGAGCGACCCGCTTCGCTTCCTTGGGTTTCGCGCAATATTCTCCTCCGAAGAGGGCTTCCGGATACGCGCTGCCTCCATTCTGGAGATCATGAGTTCTCCCGACGACGACATCATTCTAATGACCTCCAATGGCGGAGCGGCCTTCTACGCGGCGATGTCGGCATTGAAGGCCTTGCGGCCTACCATTCGCATTATTGTCACCGGGGGTGGTACGAGCGATGAGGAGATTCTGCGGGCCATTGCGGCCGGCGCGAAGGGCTATGTGGCAGAGGATGCAACCCCCGGCGAATTCAAGCGCGCGATACGCGAGGTGCACAATGGTTCGGTGTGGGCGCCCAGACGTGTGCTCTGCCTGTTCATCGAACGCGCAACCGCATCTCCCCGCAGGGTACGGCCCCAAGGTGAAGACAAGATCAGCGAACGTGAGCGTGAAGTCTTGAAGCTGCTGGTGGCGGGCCGCTCCAACAAAGAAATCGGGGACGTGCTTGAGTATCGAAGAGCGCACGGTCAAGGCGCATGTCAGCCAGCTCATGCGGAAGGTCGGAGTGCAGAATCGCATCGCCTTGTCGGTCCACGCCATCACCCACTCGCTGCTCGCGGAACGTGAGTAATGTCATAGGAGACATCGACGTTCGGAAGGGCGAGCCGAACGTGGGAGGACTTGTGTCACTGCGAGCGCCAAACTTGACCAAGTGGTTACCTTCACTCTGCGTGTTACTAAAGTCCAATTACCAGTCCTGCACTTCCGTTACTTGACGGCATTTGGCTGCGACTGCATACTGCACTCACCTACCACAGAACCTGGGAGATAGGGCTGGAAGAGGTTACGAGGGTCTCCTCTTCCGGCCCTCAGTTTTTGCGAGCATCCGCTCCCAGCGCTCTCCATACGAAGCCCCACCGCCACGGGGTCACTAAAGAGTAACCCGTCCACACCTTTCTTCGGCGCGAAATTCCATCTAACACTCGTAAGATGAGGGCAGCCGGCACCGCCTTGGCGGAGCCTACGTTCCTGACGGGAGTTGAGCCATGAAGAAGATTGTCGCAGCAGCGCTATTGATCGTTTCCATGACCACCTGGGCCTGGAGCCAGAACCGGGGCGCGCAAGTGGACCGCGTCCAGACGGCGAGCACGGTGCTCAGCCAGATCATGTCCGCCCCCGATCGGGCCATTCCCGATGGGATCCTCTCGGGAGCCAAGTGCATTGCGATCGTGCCCTCGATGCTGAAAGCGAGTTTCGTATTTGGCGCCAACTACGGCAAGGGCGTGGCCACCTGCCGTACCGAGCATGGCTGGAGCGCGCCGGTGTTTTTCAAGGTAACTGGTGGCAGTTTCGGATTTCAGGCAGGCGGCCAGGCTTCGGACCTGGTGCTGATTATCCGCACCGATGAAGGTATGCAGCACCTGCTGCAAAGCAAATTCAAGCTTGGAGCCGACGCTTCCGCAGCGGCCGGGCCGGTTGGCCGCGACGCTCAGGCCTCAACCGACCTTACCTTGCGGGCCCAGGTGCTGACCTATTCGCGTGCGCGCGGATTGTTCCTCGGGGTCTCCCTCAGCGGCGGTGTCATTCGCCAGGACGACGGCGATACTCGCGCCTTCTATGGCGGCAAGGACTGGACATTCTATTCACTGCTCAAAGGAGACATTCCCGCCCCACAGGATTCCATGGTTTTCCTCAACATGGTTGAGAAGTACGCTCCCACGCCTAGGGTCCGCGCGCAGGTTGCACCTGCGCCGGTTGTAACGGCGCCCGTGGCGACCCCGGTCGAGGCGCCGGCGACCAGTGCACCGGCGGACCCGGCTCAAGCGCCGGTGGATCCAACAGTAGACGAGAAACCTGCGGCTCCTTCGGCTGCGACACCAACTTCGACCGCGGCCCCAGCCGTTGCGGCTACGCCGGCAAGCAGCGGAACCGACAATCTTTAAGGCAATAGCGGCGCAAACAGCGGTGGCTGCGGCCACCGCTTTTCTTGTGCCGAAGAAGCCGCGTCCCGCAATGGGTTTGACCTTGGTTTTTCGCGGTGCTACCGTCAAACCGATACTCCTCATGCGCCACAAGTTGCAGTATCTCCCGGTCGCGTTGGTGGTGCGCCTGATCGGCGCATTGCCGCGCCCGCTGGCCCGCGCTTGCGGCATCCTGGCGGGCGGGGCGGTGTACCATCTGCACCGGCGATTGCGCCGGGTCGGAATGCGCAACCTCGAGATGGCCTTCCCGGAGAAATCGCCGAAAGAACGCCGCCGGATTCTGCGCGGCGTCTATGTCTCGCTGGGACGCCTGCTGGGCGAAGCCTGCCTCTTCCCCAGCTACACCACGGAAAACGTTTCGCAGGTTGCGGTGTACCAGGGCTTCGAAAATTTCGAAGCGGCTGAGAAGCGTGGTAAAGGGGTGCTCTTCCTCACCGGCCATTTTGGAGGATGGGAGATTGGCTCGTTCTTCCATTCGTTGCAGGGCCACCCGATGAAGATGGTGGTGCGGCCGCTCGACAATCCTTACGTCGATGGCCTGGTTGCGCGCTATCGCGGACTCCACGGTAATCAGGCGATCGGCAAAGATGAATTCGCCCGCGGCCTGCTTGCCGCCATGCGCAACAACGAAACCGTGGGCGTGCTGATGGACACCAACATGACCCCGCCGCAGGGAGTGTTCGTGAACTTTTTCGGGATTCCCGCCTGCACCGCCAGCGGCGTAGCCAGGTTGGCCTTGCATACCGGGGCGGCAGTGGTTCCAGCGTTTACCATCTGGGACCCGGTGTTGCGCAAGTATCGCGTCGAGTTCGACCATGCGGTGGAGCTGGTACGCACCGGCGATGATGACGCCGATGCCATCGCGAACACTGCGCTGTTCAACAAGATCATTGAAGATTACGTGCGACGCTATCCTGACCAGTGGCTGTGGGTGCATCGGCGCTGGAAGACCAGGCCGCCCGGGACGCCGCCGCTGTACTAGGGCCGTACCGGAGTTGGTTTGTCCGGCACGCACGGTAGAGCGGGCCTTCAGGCCCGCGTCAACAGTTGTCAGTTCTCAGCGTCAGCCGCTAGGTCTTGATCAGCGGCTGAAGCTTTTAGCACCCTCGTACACGGCCGAAGGCCCCTCTACCGGCTCATGCGATACTGGCCGAGGACAAGTGACAAGTCTCTTTCATGCAAGGGGTTTGCCGGCCGCTGTGGTGGCCATCGGCTTTGCGCTCGTTGCCCGAACCCTGGGCGCAGTGACCGACGGCGGGGCCCTGATGGGCGTGCTGGTGGCGTTCGTTCTGATGCTCGCCACCGGACTGGCCGGCTTTGTTCCTCTGCTGACGGTATTCGTGATTACGCTGTTGGCCACGCGCGCCGGTTATGCGCGAAAACAGCATCTTGGGGTAGCCGAGCGTAGCCGTGGGCGCACTGCGTCGCAGGTCCTCGCCAATCTGGGGGCGACCGCTCTGTGCGCGCTGCCGGTGCTCTGGTTTCCGCGTTTGACCGGCATCCTGTTGATCGGAGCCATGGCGGCCCTCGCGGAAGCCGCCGCCGATACGGCCTCCAGCGAAATTGGGCAGGCTACCGCCCGCGCCGCATACATGATCACGGACTTCCGCGCGGCCCCTGTCGGCACCAACGGAGCAGTCAGCGTTGTGGGCACCTTGGCCGGATGCATCGCTGCTTGCCTCGTGGCTTGGATCAGCGCTGCCTTCCAGGTCGTCGCCTGGAATTGGACGCCGCTGATTGCCCTGGCGGGAATTGCCGGTATGTTCTTTGACAGCCTCCTGGGAGCGACGTGGGAAAATTCCGGGAAAATGGGCAACGATGCCGTAAATTTTGTAAGCACGGTATTCGCCGCCGACCTCGCGTTGACTGTGGCGATGGTGACGCAGAGGGTAGGGAAGTGAGCCGCACATTTGCTATTCGGAGCTGACCTTGTCACGACACAGATTCTTGCTGCTTTTGTTTGTTCTGGGCCTGGCGGTCCCTGCGTTGGCACAGGAGTTCGATTACCTCATCCGTAACGGCCGCGTGGTGGATGGCAGCGGCAATCCCTGGATCTACGCCGACGTGGGCATTATTGGCGATCGCATTGTGTTTGTCGGTCACGCCGATGCGGCGCTGGCGGCCAAGCGCACCATCGATGCCAAGGGCTTAATCGTCGCTCCCGGCTTCATTGACATGCTGGGTCAGTCGGAGAGCAACCTCCTCATCGACAAGCAGGCGGTAAGCAAGCTGACGCAGGGCATCACCACCGAGATCACCGGCGAAGGCGACACCATCGCACCCACCAGCGAACTGCTGAACCAGGAACACGCCGACTACTTTCAGCACTTCCACATCACGCCCGATTGGAAGTCGCTGGAGGAATATTTCGAGCGCCTGACCAGGCAGGGGAGTGGGATCAACCTGGGGACCTATGTTGGAGCAGCGCAGGTGCGCCACATGGTGATTGGCACCGCCGACCGGGCTCCCACCGCCGAAGAATTGCAGAACATGGAGATCATGGTTGACGATGCCATGAGCGACGGAGCCATGGGCTTGTCCACGGCGCTCATCTACGCGCCGGGCTCGTATGCCAAAACCGATGAGCTGATTGCGCTGGCGAAAGTGGCGGCGAAGAAGGGCGGCATCTATGCCTCGCACATTCGCGGTGAGGGCGACTCCGAGATGGAAGCGCTCGACGAGGCCTTTCGCATCGGGCGTGAAGCCGGCATCCCGGTCGAGATCTTTCACCTGAAAGTTGCGGGCAAACAGAACTGGGGAAAGATGCCGCAGGTGATTGCGTCCATCGAGCAGGCGCGCGCCAGTGGAGTTGATGTGACCGCCGATCAGTATCCGTACATCGGCGCCGCCACTTCGCTGGGCGCGGCTATTCCCCCGAAGTATCACGAGGGTGGCGCTGATGAGTTCGTGAAGCGGCTGAAGACTGCCGCTGTACGCCAGCAGATTCGCAAGGACCTCGACGGTACCGGAGGTTCGTTCGAGAACCTGTGGCGCGAGGTCGGGGGCGCTGATGGTGTGATGGTTGTGTCAGTGCTCAATCCCCAGCTTCGCAAGTACGAAGGGAAGACCGTCGCGCAGATTGCAAAAATGGACAGCAAGGAGCCGCTCGACGCGCTGATGGACCTGGTGATCGCCGATCGCGACAACGTGGGCGCTGTGTATTTCCTGATGAGCGAGCCCGACGTGAAACTGGCCATGCAACAGCCCTGGGTCAGCGTCGGTACCGACTATGGGGCGATCAATCCGACGGGGCCGTTGGGAGAATCCAAAGCGCATCCGCGGGCCTATGGCAGCTTCGCCCGTATTCTCGGCAAGTACGTACGCGACGAGCATAACCTGCGACTGGAAGACGCTGTGCGCAAGTTCACTTCGCTGCCGGCGCAACGCGAGAAGCTTGACCATCGCGGCCTGCTGCGCACCGACTACTTCGCCGATATCACCATCTTCGATCCTGAGAAGGTGCGGGACCTTGCCACCTTCGACGATCCCAACAAGCCGTCGGCCGGCTTCGAGTACGTCTTCGTGAACGGCACACTCGCCCTGGAACACGACAAAGTCACCGGACAGCTTGGCGGACGGCCGCTGCGTGGGCCCGGATACATCATGCGCGACTACCTGCCCGAAGGTCTTCCACCGCGCGGCAAAGTGCAAGGGGTAGTGACCGACGGCGGCGGATGGCCGCTGCCGCGCACAACGGTTACGCTGCTCGATGCTGGCGGCAACGTCGTGGGCTCTGGACATACCAAAAAGAACGGCAGCTACGAGATCGTGCTGGAAAAGCCCTGTGACAATTGCACGCTGAAGGCCGAGCGCATGGGCTTCGCCATCCAGCAGCGGTCCGGCGTGAACTACAACGGCGCGAATTCGCTGTGGTTCGGGTTTGTGTTGGAGAGAAGCAATTAGCCGTTAGCAATTAGCATTTAGCAATTAGCAAAATCAATTGTCATCCTGAGCGACGAGCGAACCGAGGAGTCGAAGGACCCCTATTGCTGCGAGTCACTTTCGGTCTGCCATCCTGAGCCAGCATAGCGAGTCGAACGGTCTGCGTTTCATCACTGATAACCGCGATTCATCCCGCATCAAACGTGCTCATCCCGGGTTCTCTGTTTGTTAACAGTAATTCACGAAGCCATCTCGTCAATCGGAGCATCGATATTTTGCGATGATCAAGTGGAAGACATTTGCGATAGGCTGTAGTCTGGCGCTGGCGCTGTTATTGATCGCCCAGCACAAACCTTCCATGCCTGATCCGAATATTTATCGCGCGGTCATTGATCTCACGCACGACCTGAACGACCATTCGCCCAACTGGGAGGGCAGCGAGCAGTCGCCGTTCCAGGCGAAAGAACTGGGCAACATCGATCGTGACGGATATTACTCGCGCGTCTTCACCACCCAGGAACATTACGGCACCCACCTCGACGCGCCTGCGCATTTCGCCAGGGGCATGTGGACGGTGGACCAGATTCCGGTCGAGCGGCTGGTGCGTCCGCTGGTGGTGCTTGATGTTCGCAGCCAGGCCAGAGGAAATCCCGACTACGAAATCAGTGTGCAGGACATCGCCGACTGGGAAGGCCCGCACGGAGAAATTCCCACCGGCGCCGTGGTCATGGCCTACACCGGCTGGGATGAGCGCTGGAACTCGCAGAAAGAGTTTCACAACGTGGGAAGCGACCACCTGTCGCACTATCCCGGTTTCTCGCTGGAGGCGGCGAAGTTCCTGGTGAAGACCCGTAGCGTGGTGGGACTGGGCACCGACACCATGAGCGTGGACATCGGCGCGAGCACGACATTTCCCGTGCACCTGTTCACGTCGAAGGAGAGCGTTTATCACCTGGAAAACGTTGCCAACCTGGGGCTGGTTCCACCTTCCGGAGCGACGGTGGTAGTGGCTCCCATCAAGCTGCAAGACGGCTCCGGCGGCCCGGCAAGAGTACTGGCGCTGGTGAAGTGAAGCTGACAGCTGACGGCTTCCTACCTCACATGCGCCCGATACAGCATGTAGCTGAAGCTCTCGCGCAGCGCTGCCCACCACCGTGCGAACGTAGTTTTCGGGATTGAGCCCGGCCGCGGCGAGATGTACACGCTCACGCCTTCGCGTGCCATCATCTGCTTCGCCCGGTAGAGGTGATAGGCGTCGCTAACCAGCAGGCCGCTGTGCATACCATTGGCATGCATGATGACGGCAACCCGCTGGGTGGACTCATCGGTATTGCCGCCCTGAGTTTCGGCGATCAAATTTACGTCCGGAATACCGCGCGACTCAAGGTAATCGCGTCCAACCTGGCCTTCGCTGTATTGTGGATCTTTGCCTGCGCCCCCGGTGGTGATGATGACCGGAGCCAGTCCGCGCTGGAACAGCTCGTACGCATGGTCCAGCCGTGCGCGATACACCGGCGAAGGATGCCCCACGTACTCCGCTGCGCCGAACACCACGATGGCATCGGCGGGACGAAGTTCGTCCACGCCCGCTTCGCGTATGATTTGCCGGCTGGTGTAAAGCAGAAATCCGACGGCGACGATGGCGGCGAGGGCAACGATCCAGCGCGAGATATGAGAGTTGGAGTTTTGCACCGCCGGGCCGCCTACTCGCGGCCACCCAAAAGCTCGACAATCTGTTCTTCTGGAATGGCGCCATGCCGCATTACCCGCCATGTCCCATCCTCGCTGGTCAGGTCGACGATGGTGGAAGGTGTGTCGCGAGGAGACTGGCCGCCGTCTACGATGATGGACAAGGTATGGCCCAACTGATCGCGCACCTGCAGGGCTGACGTGCATTCGCTTTCGCCGCTGAGGTTGGCCGAGGTGGCCGTGATCGGCAGACCCGCGGCGCGGATAATGGCGAGTGGAATCTCCGCCGCAGGCACCCGCAAGGCGACATTGCCGGTATTGGCCGTGACCTTAAGCGGCAGCTTGGGGTCGGCCTTCACAATGATGGTCAGCGGACCCGGCCAGAAGCGGCGGGCCAGCAGGTAAAAAATTTCCGGCACCGGCCATGCCAGCTCGGCCGCCTGGTCCACGGATTCGATCAACAGCGAAAGCGGCTTGTGCCGCGAGCGCGACTTGATCTCGTAAACCCGGTCAACCGCGTGCAGGTTAAAGGGATCTGCCGCCAGGCCGTAAAACGTGTCGGTCGGCATGCCTAGCACTTCGCCGGCGCGGATCTTCTCCGCCACATACGTCACCAGCGAAATCTCCGGTTCCTGACTGCTTATTTTGACGATTTCGGGACGCACCCAGACCTCTTCTTTTTCAGTAACTGGAGCTGATGGAGGGAAAACGTAACATATTGCCCCTTCGAACGACAACTGAGCAGATTACCACGTCGCGGCCACAGAAAGCGGTGATGGCCGGTGTAGGATAGACCCCGACCCATGCCCATTAGAACAGACGACCGCCTACGCCGCATCCAGAGCGGCCAGAACCCGCGGGTAAAGCAGATGCGCCGCGCCTTCGGCGACGCTGCGCCCAATGCTGAAGGCGAGGTTGCGGTGGAGGGCATGCACCTGATCGAAGAGGCAATCCGCAGCGGCTTACGGCTTACCACCGTCTTTTTCAGTGAAGCGGCGAAAGAGCGTGTGCACAAACTATTGCCCCAACTGGCGTCCCACACCGAGGCCCTGCTGCTGCCCGATGCAGTTTTTGCCAGCGCCGTACCCAGCGAGACTCCGCAGGGCGTGGCCGCCCTGGTGCGTGTGAAGTCCTTTGCTCTGGACGACATGTTCGCTTCTGCTCCGGCATTGCTGGTGGCGGTTGCCGGACTGCAAGACCCTGGCAATCTGGGCACGATTGCGCGTTCGGCCGAAGCGTTTGGAATCACCGGGCTGCTGCTCGGCGAGCATACGGTGAGCCCCTGGAACTGGAAAGCGGTGCGGGCCTCCGCGGGCTCGCTCTTTCGGTTGCCGTCGTTGAAGGTCGAACTGGCGAAGGCACTGCGCGAGATGAAGGCTCGCGACGTGCGGGTACTGGCGACATCCTCGCACAAAGGAACGGCGATTGCGGAAGTTGACCTGCGTGGTCCGGTGGCGTTCATTGTCGGCAGCGAAGGCGCAGGCGTTCCTAAGGACGTTTTGGCGCAAGCCGACCAGGTGGTAGCGATCCCGCATTCCGCAAAGGTGGAATCGCTCAACGCCGGCATCGCCGCGTCGGTACTGCTGTACGAGGCGGCGCGCCAGAGAGGAAAGCATTGAACCACAGAGACACAGAGACACAGAGGTTTAGAATTCTCTTGAGCGGACTCTCAGGTTCTGTACTTAAGTAGAAAGAGGGTCCCTTGAAAATCTCATTTGATTCGTGCACCGTGGCGCCTCGACTGGCGCGTAAGAGCGACCTGCCGGCGAATGCCGAGCAGGCGCTCACACGAGAGATTATCGCAGCAGCAATGGAAGTTCACAGGTCGCTGGGTCCGGGTTTGCTGGAGTCCGCTTACCAGGCTTGCCTGTGTTACGAACTGGGACTTAGCAGAATCCCATTTCTTCAGCAGGTTGAAATACCGGTAATCTACAAAGGCGTCAAGCTCGACTGCGGTTATCGGATCGATTTGATCGCATATCACAAGGTCGTGCTCGAATTAAAGGCGGTGGAAGAGCTTATGCCGGTGCACGAGGCGCAGCTGCTGACCTATCTGCATCTTACGGGATTACGCATCGGGCTCTTGATCAACTTCAATGTCGCGGCCTTGAAGAACGGCATTCGTCGCCGTGTTCTATGAATGAGATCTCTGTGCCTCTGTGTCTCTGTGGTGGATGTCTCCGTGAATCTTTTCCAGCAAATCCCGCCCGCTGACGATGCCGGTGATAAGACCCGGCCGCTGGCCGATCGCATGCGCCCGCGCAGCCTCGATGAATTCGTCGGGCAGGAACACATTCTCGCGCCTGGCAAGCCGTTGCGGGTGCAGATCGAGCGCGACGACACCGGTTCGCTGCTGTTCTGGGGGCCTCCCGGGGTGGGCAAGACCACGCTCGCTAAGATCATCGCGCGCATGACTCATGCGGAGTTCGTCGAAGTTTCCGCTGTGCTGACCGGCATCAAGGAAATCAAGCAGGTGATGGCCGATGCCGAGCGGGCGCGTCAATACGGCACGCGGACCATTGTTTTCGTTGACGAAGTGCATCGCTTCAATAAAGCGCAGCAGGACGCCTTTTTGCCCTATGTTGAAAAGGGCAGCATTCGCCTGATCGGGGCCACCACGGAAAATCCATCGTTTGAAGTGATTTCGGCCCTGCTGTCGCGCTGCCGCGTTTACGTGCTGAAACCGTTGTCGGAGGAGCAGATCGTGCTCTTGCTGCGGCGCGCGCTGGAAGACACCGAGCGCGGCCTGGGCGACGCCCATCTTGAAGCCGACGACGATGTCTTGCGCAAGATTGCGGCCTACTCCAGCGGAGACGCGCGCAGCGCCTACAACGTGCTGGAGGTCGCCGCAACGCTGGCGGCCGAAGAGCAGAAATCGGGCGCGAGGCCTCGCCTTACCGACACCATCGTGACCGACGCGCTGCAAAAGCGCGTGCTGATGTACGACAAGGCGGGCGAAGAGCATTACAACCTGGTCTCCGCGCTGCACAAGAGCGTGCGCAACAGTGATCCCGATGCGGGGCTCTATTGGTTGGCGCGCATGCTGGAGGCCGGCGAAGACCGCCTGTACGTTGCCCGGCGCGTGGTGCGGATGGCCATTGAGGACATCGGGCTTGCCGATCCTAATGCGCTGGCCGTAACCCTGGCCGCACGTGACGCCTTCGACTTTCTCGGCATGCCGGAAGGGGACCTGGCTTTGGCCCAGGCGGTTGTGTATTTGTGCGCCGCTCCCAAATCCAACGCGGTTTACATGGCTTACGGGGCGGTGCAGGAAGACGTAGAGCGCACCGCGCAACAGCCGGTTCCACTGCATCTACGCAATGCGCCCACCGGGTTGATGAAGGCGCTGGATTACGGCAAGGGATATCAGTACGCGCACAACCTGGAGTCGAAGGTGGCCGACATGCAGTGCCTGCCCGACAATCTGAAAGACCGGGTTTACTACCATCCCACAGAGGAGGGCATCGAGAAGCGTATCAAGGCGCGGCTGGAAGAGATTCGGCAAGCAAAGACGAGAGCAAAAGAGTAATCACCACGGAGGCACGGAGAGCACGGAGAAGGAGAAATCTTAAGCCATGCACCATACAAGACGCTGAGAAAAATAAAGCAAAGACGAGGACCAAACGGAAAGCGGGGCGGGGCGTCCAATAGTAGCGTGAGGTGAGCGATGGCGCGTTTTCGAACTTTTGGGGCCGCGGCCAGCCTCAGCTTCGTGCTCGTCTTTGCAATCGCAATCTCTGTGGGCGGCGACACTCCCAAGCAACCAGCAACTGGCCAAATCATTTCCACCAGCAGCATGAACGTTCCCCGCTCGGGTCACACAGCCACCCTTTTGCGCGACGGCAGCGTGTTAATTGCCGGAGGCATGTTGCGGAACGGTGATTTCTCCAGCACGGCCGAGATTTTCGATCCAAAAACAAATCGGTTTTCACCGGTCAAGAACATGCTGCTCGGTCGCGTCGGAGCAGCTGCGGCGGTGCTACCCAGCGGCAAGGTCTTGATTGTCGGAGGCTGGTACGAAACCGACGAGGTAGAAATCTACGATCCGGCAACCCGATCGTTTGCGGCCACGGGCAGAATGAGCGAGCGGCGAGCAAGGCCAACAGCGACGGTTTTGCGCGACGGGACCGTGCTTATCACCGGTGGTGAAAGCGACTCGAACACGATGGCCGCGACGAACTCGGCCGAAGTTTACGACGAGCAGACTGGAAAGTTTACCCGTGTCGGCGAAATGCACATGGGGCGCGTGGCGCACACGGCTACTTTGCTTCAGGACGGACGGGCGTTGGTGGCAGGCGGCGGTACGGCGCGGAAACAGGTGACCGACCGCGCCGAGATCTACGATCCGAAAACGCGGTCATTCTCCGTGGTTGCCAAGATGTCGGTTCCACGGTACAAACACACCGCCGTTTTGCTCGACGACGGAACCGTGCTGATCGCAGGCGGATCCGATGCTGGGGATTGGGAGACAGCCTACAACACGGCGGAAATTTACAATCCCCGCACCAACACCTTTGCTCCGGCGGGGAGGATGGCCGAGGGCCGCTTCAAGCTGCCGCCAGAGGCCGTGCTGCTGACCAATGAAGTGCTTGTCTTCGGAGGAGCGCCGGGCGCGGCACTTTATGACGAGCACAGCAAACAGTTTCGGGAAATTGCAGGAGCGCCTGATACCGAGCGGTTTTATCCGTCGGCAACCTTGCTGAAAGACGGCCGGGTGCTGCTGGCCGGTGGCTATCCAAAACACTCCGACGCTGCCACGCGAAGCGCCTGGTTGTATGTGCCAGCCAAACCATGACGGTTTAACCACAGAGGCACACAGACACAGAGAAAAGAACGTTTTCACCACAGAGGTCACGGAGGGTACGAAGAAGAAGAAATCTTAAGGCGTTCGCCGCGGAAGACGCTGAGAAAAATAAAGCAAAGAAGTAAGGGCCAAACGGAATAGATCCTTATTTTGGCGCCAGCCGAGCCTTGAGCGGATTTGGTAGCCATCCATCCCAATACTCCACGACGCCGTTCCTGAAATATATCTTGGAAGTTCCATAATAAAAAAAGTTCTCAGAGAACTTCGTCGGTGTGCCCTGCACAGCAAGGACTTCATCTTTGGTGGAGCCGACCGTGAAATATCCCTTCGCTGATGTGGGGGTCGAAGGCAGCAGCCGAGCCTTGAGCGGATTTTGTGGCCATACGTCCCACGACTCTACGACGCCGTTCCTGAAAAATACCTTGGAAGCCCCATAAAAAAAGATGTCTTTTAACGAATCCGTTGCTTCCTGGATGCCCTCGATGGACTGCGTCGGTTTGCCTTGGATAGCAAGGACTTCATCTTTGGTAGAGCCGACCGTGAAGTATGGCCCCTTGTCGATAACAGGAGGTCGTGGCTTAAGAAGTGGTTCGGGGCTTTTGGCGTTCGGTACTGTCTTCTGGTCTTGCTCCTCGCGATTGGTCGACGGCTGGGGCAATGTCTTGGTGAACGGGACGTAAGTTTGTGACCGCTGCGTCACCGGAGGTCGTTGTACAGCGGAACCGCCTGCAACTTGCGCGGTTATTACTGAACCCTTACGAGGCCTCGCGGCCACGTGATACCAGACGTAGGCCACGACCGCAATTAGCGCGACCGTTGCGATTATCGGAAGCACACGCCCCCAGCCAGAATTCCCCACGGAGACCGATGCAGGTTGGGAGTGAATAGCCCTTCGCTGCTTCGGGGGCGAATTGTAATGTGAACGGTTTTCCAACGTCGGTGGCGTCGGGGCTGCTGCTGAAGCCGACTGCCATTCGGTGTGTGGTTCTTGGTCTTGCGGCTCTGGCGGCTTGGGTGCTGAAGGTGAGCTTCCTTGTGAAGGCTTACCAACAATCCGCCTTGAAGAAGGCGTCGTCAAGAGTTGAAATGCGGAATTGAATTCTTTGAACTTCTCTTCCGCAATTGTCCTGAACGTCTTGTCGCTCTCGAAATGGTCTGGGTGCCACACTTTCGCGAGGGCACGAAATGCGTCCTTTATTTCATCGTCACTCGCGCCAGACTCAAGCCCAAGCAGGTGGAGTGCTGCGCACCTGTCGCAAAGGGCGCCCCCCTTAGATGCCACTTCACCACATGCGCAGGTATCTATCATCTAACTGTCCCTAACGCCGCTCATCTACTGCGGCAATCAGTGTAAGCGTGCGAGCCCGATAGTATTCTCTCCGAAACGTATCACGAATGCGCTTTGAGTTTTAGCGTTCGAAGAGAATTGTTTCTCGTTCTCTGTTCTCTGTGGTTCACTGCCGCCTGATATGTTCCTTCAGGATGCACTTATCCATGACGACGAAGATGCCCGCCTGGCGAGCCTTTTCGGCCGCCTGGTGATGCACCACGCCTTCCTGCATCCAGATGGCCGGCGCCTTGATCTGGATGGCCTGCTCCACCACTTCGGGCACGGCGTCGGACCGGCGGAAGACATTCACGATGTCAATCTTCTCGGGGACATCGAGCAGCGACGGGTACGCTTTCCCGCCCATCCACTCGGTGATATTGGGATTCACCGGAATGATGCGGTATCCCTGCGACTGCATGTATTGGGTGACGCCGTAGCTCGGCCGCATGGGACTGTTGGTCAGTCCAACGACGGCGATGGTCTTGGCGGATTTGAGCAGTTCTGAAATGCGGTCGGCTTCGGTCTTCGGCACAGTGACTTCCTGAACATCAAGCTAGCACGCCTGAACAGATGCTGAAAAAGGCAAAGCAGATCCCTCACCGACTGAAGTCGGTTCGTGATGACAAAAAAATTAGCTATCGCTTACCCTTCAGCTTCGTGGTCAACTTGCGATGCGGCTTGGGCGAAGTCGCCAGAAATCCCGACAGATGCTCCACTTCGACCACGACGCGATCCAGATCGTCAAGCAGCGGCTTTAGCAGGTGGGTCACGCCGCCAGTGCGGTATTCATTCACCAGCGAGCGGTAATACCAGATAATTCTGGTCTTGGGAGCCGAGAAGCGCGCGAATGCCTGGTCTCCGTTGTAGCGCAGGTCGCGTAGCACGGCACGCACGTTGTACAGTTTGTCGGCCGCGGACACGAACCGGGTCTCAGCGTCCTCATGACGGATGCGGCGCAGATAGCGAAATTTGCGTTGCTCCCAACCGTCCTTCTTCTTCGGATCTTCGGTGTACGAATCGGTGCAGCCGTCTACAATCTTGGCTACACGCGCCCCGAAAATCTGCTCGATCATTTTCAACATGGGACGCCCGCCCTGGTCTTCTACCGCGTCATGCAGCAGGGCCGCAATGGCCATCTCCTCGTCGCCGCCGTAGTCAAGCACGATGGAGGCCACGCCCAGCAAATGCGAGATGTAGGGAATGCCGCTTTTCTTGCGGTCCTGATCGCGATGCACCTGGGAGGCGAACAGCAGAGCGTGGTCGAAGCGAGTGGAGAGCGGAACGAACTTGCGGTCGAACGAGCGTAACTGTGTGCGTCTCATAGGCAGGCTGCCGGTTGCTGCCTAACCAGAATAGCGGAAAACTGGAGGAGCAACGAGCAATTAGAAAAGATGAGAAAAGAAGCAGATTCAGAGGATTGCTTGTGTGACGGCGATTTGTCACCAACCATTCTCGCGAACTACGCCGGGCGCACTTTATCCAGCAATGACTTGAGCTTTGTGATTACCCGAACTAGCTTAGGCTTTTGGGCCACCGCTGAGGCGCGTGCTAATTCCTCTTGCGCATCGCGGAAGCGACCTTCCTTGTACGCAATCAGAGCCAATTCATACCGAATCCACGCTGGATGGTCTGGAGGCAGTTGTGCCGTGGGCGCAGAGGTTGCGTCGATCAGCGCACGCTCAAGGCAATCTCTCGCCTTTCCCAGATCGCCCAACCGATAATATGCACTGCTTAGCCAAATATGCATAAAATATCGGGCTGCTGGCCGAGGCTCAAGGGATGACGCCTGTTCAAGCTCCCTGATCGCTTCCGAGTAATGGCCAAGCCGTGAAAGACACATGCCGAGGTAACCCTTAGCGTCCACATATTGCCAGAAAAAATCTGGGGTGCTGAATTGCTTAGCATAGCGGCTTAATATTGATCGTACTTCAGCAACCACCTTTTCTGGCCCATCCTCCTCGGAAAGATAAGTACTCTGTAGTTGTAGACAAATTCTGAGCGAACTTGAAATGTCGGGCTGCGCTAGAGCCTCTTCAAGACACGCACGGGCCTGCGTTACGTCTCCGAGCCGTAAGAGGCAGACGACTTTCCAGTAGAGGGCTGCGGCATAATCGTTGGGACTCAGTTTGGCTGATAACGCATCGAGGGACTGGATCGCCTCGCCGGTTCGACCGTTATCGATCAGTTGCATCGCCGGCCGGAATCGCGGGTGGTCTATTGGCAGCATCAGCCCTCCATACGCACTAGGTCAGACCGCGTAAACAGCGGTTGCGTTCTGCGAGATTATGCCCCAGCGATCATTGTTGCACCCACAGGCGATTACACAAGTAATCCCGAAACCGACAGTCTCCGGCGACCGCTCCCAACAGGTAAATATATTTCAGATTAGCAACTACCTGTCTTCGCAAAAAAGCATGACGCCGGGCAGGCGAACAAGGGGGGGAAGCGCGCGAAGCTGCGGATGGCTGTCCCGCTATTGTGGGCTCACCGGAGGAGTCTGCTGGGGGGAATGGGCCGCGTCCGAAGCTGACTCCACGGCCGTGCCTTGTTCCAGCAGCAAGCCGTTGTAGGAAGACTCTACCAGCAGGCGGCCCTGGTAATTCAAGGCGCTGCGAATGGAGACTCCCGTATCTGGCGTGTGCTGCCAGCTTTTTCCGCCATCCTTACTCTCGAAAACACCGTGTGCAAGAAGCGCGGTTGCCAGCAGCCGTTGTCCGGCTGGGTCATAGTGCACGCCCAGCAAATCGTGCGGTGGAAGGCCGGCCAGAATGTGCTGCCAGGTCTTTCCGCCATCGCTCGAGTGCAACGCGCCTTCGCGCGTGCCCAGCCAATAGGAGCCGTCGGGAACAATCGTCAAGTTGTGCAGCCCAGTGACGTATTTAGGGTAAAAAATCTCTGTCCAGGATTCGCCTTCATCCCTGGAAAGCAACGCATGCTTGGGACTGACCAGCGTAAAGCTGCCGTCGTCGAAGCGGTTCATGACGATAAAATCGCTCTCGCCTTCCACCGCCTCGCCATACCATTTCTTCCCCTGATCGACGCTGCGGAAAAGCCCCTGGTCGGTGGCGGCATACCACACCTTCTCATCGAAAACCAAAGCGCGCACTCGCGGTGCTTTGGCGGGATTGATTACGGCCTCAAGCGTGGGCTTGGGTACATGAGTGACCGGCTTGCTTTTTGAAGCCGTTGCCGCCGAGTGGGCAGTCCGCGAGCGATGTGGCTCTGGGCTCGCGACTTTTTCGCTCTCCGGAGGGCGCTTACCCATGATCATTGCCACCGGGAGCCAGGTTCCGTTCAGTGAGGTCAGATAAAAGATTCCATGATTGGTGCCGGCGAACATGACGCCGCTCTCCGCCTGTTGCAGGCTCAGAATGTCACGCTCGTCCAAGCCGCGGTTTGACTGCCGCCAGCTCTGCCCACGGTCCTCAGAGAGGAAAAAGCCGCCGTAGTCTTTATCGTTGACCACGCCCACGTACAGAAGGTTGGGGTCCTTGCGGTCCACCACGACGCCACCGACCACGCGATGAGAAAAACCTCGGTTGGAACTGACGTAATGGTCAAAGCCGTCGTCGCTGGCCAACACCCCGCCGCGATCGGTGGCCAGCAGCACCCGGTCAGGCTGGCGCGGATCGATGAGAATATCGTTAACGATCACGTTCGGCGCAGAGTACAGCTCCCAGGTGACGCCGCCGTCAAACGTCTTCCACAGGCCGCCGGTTGTGCCGGCATAGACGATCTTTGAACGCTGAGGGTCCTGCTTTAGAACCCGGGTGCGGATCGCCGAGTGGGGTATGCCCTTGATGCGGGTAAAGAGATTGCCGGCATTCGCGCTCTTGTAAATTCCCGAGCAGGCGCTGAGATAAACCATGGTCGGCATTTTCGGATCGATAATAATACTGAAAACGTCCGAATCCAGGAGCATGCCTTGCTGGATGCCGTGCCATGTCCGTCCACCATCCTCGGTTTTCCACGGCAGATGGAAGGTGCCCGCATAGATGGTGTCGGGGTCCACCGGATCGATGGCCACCGACTCAATGTTCTTGATCTCGGCGTGGTTCTCCGGAGAAATACGTGTCCAGGTGGCGCCAGCGTCGCGCGAACGGAAGACGCCGTCGATGGCGCCAAGTACCAGGGTGTTGTGGTCGCTGGGCGCCATGGCAAGGGCGCGCACCGACTTGCCATGCACCATCGGCAGGGCCCGCCAGGTGCGCCCGCCGTCGTCGGAACGGAAGACGTCGCCCTGCTCCTTGTCGTACAGGCTCCATCCTGCTACGTAGATCGTAGCCGGGTGCGCTGGGATCGAAGATGATGTGGTCTAGAACATAATCATCGCCCTCGCCGAAGTGCGTGAATGAGGTCCAGGAATTGCCCCGGTCCTGCGAGACAAACAACTGCCCTGCGCTGGTGCCCAGCAGAATGTGGTTGGGATCGGACGGGTCGTAGGACAAACTGCGTACGTCGCCACCTTCGGGCCCGATCAAACGCCAGTCCGATGCATAGGACCCGACGCTGAACAACACGGCAACGCAAAGAAGAAGATTAACCAGGGACAAAACTACCTTACGCATAAGAACAGACACCAAATAGGACATTGGTTAGATGATAACTCCGGGAAGCGTCGCGTGTACTTGCTAAAGCTACGAGTATCCGCACAGTAAAGTCCGCAGCTGGAAGCTCGCCACAGCGGAGCGCACTCGGCGAAAAACTTGCCGCCAATCCCTTAGATGCGAACAGGGCCACAACGGTCAACAACAGGGGAACAAACAGTTCCCTAACTCAAAGAAAAAACCGGTGAGAGCATTGCGCCCTCACCGGTCTTAGAGTTCCGGGTCAGTGACCCGCTAATCAATGAGGCGTCATTTCGTTTTCTGTTGCTTTGGCGCCCTTCTTGACTGCGTGTCCGGTCTTCTTGCCTGCCTTGCCAACGTCCTTGCCGGCAGTTTCGGTGCCCTCGGCTACGGCGCTACCCGTAGCCTCAGCCGCACCAGCTGCTGACTTCTTGTGATGGTGCTCAGGAGCCGCCGTCTTCGGTTTCGGATAGGCGTTCTCGCTCGGCGTCACCATCGACTCGTCGACAGGCGTTGTGCCTTGCAGTAACGGTGCGCTGGCGGTGTCCGCGCCTTGCGGTACCCAGAAGATATCCGCGATCGTGGTCCTTGCCCGTGCCCTTGCGTACCTCGATACGGCTGGGGTCGATACCCTGTTGCTGTACCAGGTAAGCCTTGGCGTTTACCGCACGCTGCGCAGCCAGATCCATGGCGTGTTTCTTCTTGCCGGTACCGATCATGGGCTGCTTTTCGCCGTCGGCGTACCCGACGATGACCAGCTTGGCATTGGGTTCGTTCTTCAATGCGGAGGCGTCGTCGTCCAGGATGGCCTTGGCTTCGTTATCCACGCGCCACGGAATGTACTTCTGTTTCGGGCGCTCTATGAACTGAATCGGCGTACGCGCACTCACCTGCGGGGCCGGAGGCACGCCTTCGACCGTGACCGTGGTGGTGCAGTTTCCAGTCAGCCCGCGCGAATCGGTCGCCGTGACGGTGACATTGATCGGCCCGGCTGGCTGCCGGCAGTATCAAGCGTCGCGCTGGTGCCGGTTCCGCTGATGTTTCCGGCCGAAGCGCTGTAGGTGTAGCTGGAGATGGTCACTCCAGGATCCGGGCTGGTCGCGTTCGCCGTATATGGTGGACGGCGTGCCCGCGCGTACGGTGGTCGGATTAGCCGAGCAGGTTACCTGCGGCGGATTCATCGGCTTTGCCTTGACGGTGAACGGCGCGCTGCAAGTCGCCGAATTCATCTTCCGCATCTTGGCGTCGGTCAGCGTCGCGTTGGCGGTGTGAGGACCGGCAGAGCGCCCGTGGTGTCAATGTGGGCCGACTGCGCATTGGCGGTGTCGATCTTGCCGCCGTCGGTGGTCCAGGCATAGGTGATGGTGTGCTTGGGATTGAAGTTAGCTCCCGTTGCCGTAACCGTCACCGGCTCGCCTTCCGTCACTTCGGTAGGCTGGGCCGAGCAGGTCGCAGCCAACGCCGGGGCTGTAGTAGGTGCCCAGGTTCATCACAATGCCGGCTCCCAGGCGAATGCTGTTCCACTGCGGATTACCAAACGAAGGAAACTCTGGAGTGGTAGTTGGTGTAAATGTAGTCCACTTGCGCCAAGCGGAGGGCGAACCTATGGGTGATGTTCAAGTCGAAACCGCCGCCACCGCCTGCCGCGGTCTGCCACTCGTCAACGTAAGTTGGGGGTGAGATTCGGGCAGCACCGACAAAAATCCGCACAAACGGGGAGAAGGTGTCGGTATGATATTTGTACTGCACGCCTCCCAACATGAACCCAATGTCGGTGTCCTCGCTGCCATGGAAGTGGCCGCTGCCGTCCGCCAAGATGCCAAGGTTGTGCCACTGGGGAAGATAATAGGTGTTGGAGGCGTCAAAGCCCTCCGGGATATCCGCGACTTTGTATCCAAAGTCAACGCGTCCGTTAGGGTGGTACCATGAATAACCGCCAAAGACCTCGTCTTTGGGCTGAATATCAGTTTGTGCTGTAGCAAGGACGCCCAGCATACAGAGCGCGAACGCCAGCACAATCGATGTCGCAATTATGCGTGTCGGAACTACTCCAATACGAGAAGACATTCGTAATCCTCCGGAACTCTAGCAGTACCGTAAGCAAAGTGGCCTTGCTCGAATTCAATTTAAAATTGTCTAAGTACAATTGCAGGTGATTTTCCCTGCTTCGCAACCGCAACTGATTGTACAGCAACAGCGAAGATTAACAAAGGGTTTCTCGTGTGTCTCCCTGTTTCTGCTATGCAATGTTTACTGACTTAGTACCTCTAAACCATTCGCATCTGTCGCCCGACTTTACGGTTTTGACTACTGGAACTCTGCTGGTTGTTACACGGGTAACGATGTACCGGGAGCCGTACGTGCGGGTGGGAACTTGGGTAATGGCTCAGACCCCCAGCCGGTGCTGGGCTGGACAGCGTGCGGGCTGGCTTGTGGGCTTCCCCGGCGAGCGAATGATAGAAAGCCCTCCGAGGTCGGAAGGGTCGGTTTGGAGCAATGTCTCAAACTGGGCCTGCGGACTGACCCACCATCATTTGCGGTGCCGATTTGGGAACCATCACCCGCGCTAGTATAGATTAGACAACAGGGTTGGCGACTGTTGGTCCAGCAGAATTCCGATCAAGCTCCGCCGTGCAGCCCAAAGGTGACTTTGGTTACCGTCCTATCGTCCGGGCTGAGTTTTCTTGGAATCGGCGTTGCCAAAGTACACGGTTGAGCAAAAATGTGTCGAAAGATGGTACTTTTACTGGCGGTTGGTCGTGATCCCGTTGCTTGCCTGAAGCGGGATTCCCGTTTTGACCAAGAGCCTCCGGCTCGCATCTAATGTTGTCGCAAGTTGTAAGTTTGTCGTCTTAATTGCAAGAGGCGCCTGTTCCCCCATGCTGCGTGAAAAAATCTTGATCGTCGAGGACGAGGAAAACGAACGCACCGGTATGGCGGAGCTGCTCCGCACCTGGGGCTATGACACGGCGACCGCTGAGGATGGCGTTGAAGGTCTGGAGAAGGTCGAGTCGTGGAATCCGCAAATCGTGATCACCGACCTGAAAATGCCGCGCATGGATGGCATGCAGTTGCTGCAACAAATTGCCATGCAGCCGCAAGCCGTCGCCGTTATCCTGCTCACCGCTCAAGGTAGCGTGGACGCCGCCGTCAACGCCATGAAGATTGGCGCCTTCGACTTTATCGAGAAGCCGGTGAATCCTACCCGCCTGCGCAACATTCTTCAGAATGCCTCGCGCATTCAAGGCACCGAGCGCGAGCTGGAAGCCAGCCGTCGCAAGCTGAGAGACGTCGGTGTGCTGGGCTCGCTGGTCGGCCCCTCGAAGAAGATGCAGGAAGTCTTCCGCTTGATCGAGATGGTGGCGCCCAGCACTGCGTCGGTGCTTATCACTGGCGAGAGCGGGACCGGCAAGGAGTTGGTGGCACGCACCATCCACTCGCTCAGCAACCGCAAGCCGAAACCGTTTGTCGCCATCAACTGCGCTGCCATTCCCGAGACGCTCATCGAGAGCGAAATTTTCGGTCATGAAAAGGGCGCCTTCACCGGCGCGCTGGAACGCCGGACCGGCTGCTTCGAATTGGCGGAAGGCGGCTCGTTGCTGCTCGACGAAATTGGCGAGATGCCGATTGCCACCCAGGCCAAGTTGTTGCGGGTGCTGGAAGACCGCAAGCTGCGCCGGTTGGGCAGCAAGAGTGAGACCTCGGTCGATGTGCGGGTGCTTGCCGCCACCAATCAGCCTCCGGAAGAGGCGGTCGCGAAAGGCAGTTTACGCAACGACCTCTATTACCGCCTGAACGTCTTCAACATTCACTTGCCGCCCCTGCGCGAGCACAAAGACGATCTGCCCGACCTGGTGCACTCGTTGCTGGCCGACATGAACGAAAAACATAATCGCACCGTGGCCGGCATAAGCGATGCCGTGACCAATGCCTTCCAGGCGCATGCCTGGCCGGGCAATGTTCGTGAATTGCGAAACACTCTCGAGCGGGCCACCATCGTGTGCGATGGTGCGCTCATCGAACCGCGGCACTTGCCCCCGGGGTTCGGACATGTGGCCCCGCGCGCTCCCGTGCAGGAGGCCAATGCCGTGCGTCTGGGCGTCGGCACCACGGTGGGCGAGGCCGAGCGACTGCTTATCCTGAAAACTCTGGAATCAACCAACAACAATAAGACTCGCGCTGCCGACATTCTCGGCATCAGCCTGAAGACTCTGCACAACAAGTTGAAGGAATACGGGGCCCAGGGCGCCAGCGAGGCCGCTGAGGCGGCAGGCTAGAAAAGCCGCTTCTCGCCCTTCGCTCCTCGCTTTTCGCTGTCCGCTCCTGGCTTTTCGCTGCGTGGAGACATCATCCATTGCTCAGCTGGGTCGGGGATTTGCGGTTCGCAGTTTTTTGATTCTCGCGAAAAGCGAAGAGCGAAAGGCGAGAGGGGATTTGCTAGCGGCTAATTGCTAGTTGCTAATTGCTGCTTTACAATAATCATGCTTCCTGATGGCGAGCTGAAAATCTGGCTCGCATCCACTGGCCGAAGTGGCGGAATTGGCAGACGCGCATGGTTCAGGTCCATGTACCCGCAAGGGTGTGGGGGTTCGAGTCCCTTCTTCGGCACCAGGTTTTTCTCAACGACAAATGAATTTACCCCAACTCATTGAAGAGGCCCGCACGCTTGGTGGGCACAAGACGAAAAAAGAGGCAGTCACGGCGGCACTCGCCGAATACGTTCAGCGTCGCAAGCAGACAGGCATCATCCAATTATTCGGCACGATTGACTACGACCCCGCCTACGATTACAAGGCTGAACGCCAGCGGAAACGTAATACTCGCGCTCCTTATAGGTGATTCAGCTCGCCACAGCTTGCGACAACTTTGGCCTGGTAGCCCCCGCCATCGCCGGCGCATACTGAATTGCCAGCAGCGTCTCGTCGTCGGCGCGCTCCTCAGCTCCACGGAACTGAGCTAATTGCTGTTTCAAGACCTTTACCAGCGCCGCCGGACAGAACGACGGCGGCTGCTCTGCAATCAGCTTTCGCAGGGCTTCCACGCCGTATTCCTCGCCATCCGCGTTGCTGGCCTCGCTGACTCCGTCGGTGTACAGAATCACGGTATCGCCGGGCAAGAGGTTCGTCCTCGCCACGTGCACGCGCTCGTCAGAGAAAAATCCTAGCGGCTTGCACTTACTCTCGAAGCTGGTCACGCCAGATTTGCCGGCCAGCAACACCGGCAGATGACCGGCGTTCGCCAGCTCCAGTTCTCCGCGGTTCGAAGTCCGGCCAAAAACCAGGGTGGCGTACTGGTGGGGCAGAGCGCTCTCGTGGAACATGCGATTGGCGCGCACCATCAGCTCCTCAATCGACAGGCGCAGGGGTATCAGCGAGCGGAAGACCGCCCGCAGGTTCGACGCCAGCATGGCGGCCGCGACGCCCTTGCCGGAAACATCGGCCATGATGAAGTTGAGGTGGCCGTTGTCCTTGATCACGTCGCAGTAGTCGCCGCTCACCATGCCCGCAGGCTGATAGTGATAGGAAATCTCCCAGCCGGAGAAAGCCAGATCCTGCGGCGGCAACAATCCTTTCTGGATCTGCGCCGCCAGCTCCAGATCGTATTCCAGCGCGCGCTGCTGCTTAGGCGTGAGGCACTCCAGACAAACGCGGGCCAGCGGGTTTTCCATCAACTCCTCGGTGGGAACAACTCCCGCGCACACTTCGCACACGCCGAAGGCGCCGTGATCGATGCGATGCAAAGCGCTGTCCACCTCTGCCAGCAGGCGAAGCATCTGTTCATTTTCATGGCCGGCGAGCACATCGCTCAGCCGCTCGCGTCCCGCCAGCAACTGCTCGCGGACGCTGTTCGCATTAATCGTTTCTCCCATCGCCATGGCTAACCACCTTATATCGTTTAGAGGGTTATGAGCCACCCTCGGATGCAGTCTTTTTCGCCCTCAATCTTGTCATCCTGTGCGCCGGCGTGCCGCTTGGCACGCGGGAGCCGGGGGAATCTGCGGTTCTTCCTTCACGACTAATTCTAGATTTAGTCCCCTCCCGCGTCATCCCGCATCTTGCGCCCAAACAAAATCGGCGACGCCGAAGCATCGCCGACAGGGGTGCCGCGGCCGGCAGTGTCAGTGCGCGCTAGTACAGGTGTCGGCTATGTGCTTCACGCTCTTTACTTCAATCGTAGCTTGCACCCTTGCGCTCGAGGCGGCGCCCTGCGGCGTGTTGTCCAAGGTTCGCGATCCGGGCTTGCCGGTGATTTCGACCTCGTGGCCAATATGAGGGCTGAGCAGTTTGGCGCCACCAACAAGATGATGGAGCGTGTTGGTGCTGTCGATGAGCAAGTATTGACCCTCAGTGCGTTGCAGGCATCCTTCGATCGAATCCAGGTTGGACTTCTTGCCTTTATCCTGCGCGGGCAGACAAACGGCGCAGATCAGCAGAACTAGAACAAGCATGAGTGTGTTGCGCACAAGATTCTCCTTTATTGATAACTGCACAAGAAATGTCCTCGACGCGGTGGAAGCGCAGGGCTTCAGCCCGGCGAAATAGATTGGCGCTTCAACTGGCTTTAGCCATGGCTGGCCAGGGCTAAAGCCCGCTTCCCAATGCACGTTTCCGGCACGGCTAAAGCCGTGCCCTTCCACCGACTCTTGCAGACATTTATTTTTCAGTTGTCAATGGTCGACGGTGCTGCGGGCTATTCTACTGCACCAAACGTTCCACCACGTTATAACTGTCGGCCAGCGCCGCATCCAGCGCCGCCGGATCTTTGCCGCCAGCCTCGGCCATGTCAGGACGCCCGCCGCCAGAGCCGCCGACCTTCTTCGCAACTTCGGCGATGATCTTGCCGGCCTGCACGCGCAACGTCAGGTCCTTGGTCACGCCAACGATCAGCGCGACCTTGCCGTCGCTGACCGAGCCCAGCACCACCACGCCCGAGCCCAGCTTGTTGCGCAGGTTGTCGATCAGCACCCGCAGTTGCGCGCGCTCCAGATTGTCGGCCCTCGTGGCCAGCACCTTCACGCCCTTTACCTCGCGCACATTTTCCGCCGCCGACTGCACCGAACTCGACGCCGACTTCATCCTCGCCTGGTCGAGTTCCTTGCGCAGCTTCTTCAGCTCTTCTTCGCGGCGCTTCAGTTCCTGCCTCAGCGCATCGGCAGGCGATTGATCGTCACCGCCGCGCACCAGCGTCGAGACAACATTTTCCAGCTGATGATCTTTGCGGAAGTGGCGCAGCGAGCCTTCGCCGGTCACGGCTTCCAGTCGTCGCACTCCACTCGACACGCTTCCTTCTTTCAAGACCTTGATAAGCCCAATCTCGCCGGTGGCCGCGGTGTGCGTGCCGCCGCACAGCTCGGTGGAGAAATCGCCAATGCGGATGACGCGCACCCGGTCGCCGTACTTTTCGCCGAACAGCGCCATCGCATGGTACTCGTTGACGGCGACGTCGATGGGCACGTCCTCAATGACCTCGACGCGGTCGTTGCGCAGCACCTCGCGGTTGGCGAGGTCTTCAATGTCCTGCAACTCCTGGTCGTCGAGCGAGGCGAAGTGCGAGAAGTCGAAGCGCAAATGCGCGGGATCGACCAGCGAGCCCGCCTGCTTTACGTGCGTGCCCAGCACATTTCGCAGCGCGGCATGTAGCAGATGCGTGCCAGTGTGGTTGCGCATGGTGGCGCGGCGAACTTCGTCGTTGACCATCGCGTCAACTTTGTCGCCGACGTGGATGGGCTGCTTGGCGACGACGCGATGCGCGCGCACGCCCTGCACGGGATAGGTGACGCCTTCAACGTCGGCAACGATGGTGTTGTGATCTTCGCCGTACAGCCAGCCGACATCACCGACCTGCCCGCCTGCATCGGCGTAGAACGGCGTGTGGTCGAGCACGACCTCGCCGCGCTCACCGGGCTTGAGCTCCTGCGCGCCGACGCCGGTGCCATCGTGCGGCTTGATGATGGCTAGCACCTCGCATCCGGTAGAAAGTGTCTTGCGATAGCCTTCGAAGATAGTCGGCGGGAGCGCCTGATAAGCCGGGCTGGCCGAGGCTTTCGAGCCACCCTTCCAGGATGCGCGAGCGCGGGACTGCTCCTCCGCCAGTGCCTCGTCGAAGCCGCTCTGATCCAAAACTAAGCCCCTCGTTAGAAGAACATCTTCGATGAAGTCTCGAGGCAGGCCGTAGGTCTCGTATACGTGAAAGGCTTTTTCCCCAGGGAACTTCGGCCATTCGCTTCTGGGCAATGAGGTCTCGATCAACCCATCAAAGAATCGCAGTTCGTCCTCAGTTGGCGTTGCTTCTAATCGTTCCCGCCTCGACTCGAATTCGGGGCTGTATTCGGGCTCCAACGCCAACATTTCACTCTCCTCAAGGGTCGCTGCGTGCTTCGATACCACGTTCCGAACAGCGACTACAACGTCCTCAGAGTTCAGCTCCTCCTCCAGCTTCGCGACACCTGCTACTAGGGTTCGCGCGAATTTCTCCTCCTCGGCGAATACGATTTTCTTGATCCGATCAACGTTCTCGGTAAGTTCGGGGTAAGCGTCCTTCATACGATGGTGAACCGCGTCCACCATCTCGAACATAAAGGGTTTACGTAAGCCCAGCATTCTCCCGTGGTAGATTCCGCGCCTCAGTATTCTCCTTAGGACGTACTCACGTCTTCCGTTGCCGGGGACGACCCCGTCGTTGATCAGAAACGTTGCTGCGCGCGCATGATCCGCGATTACGCGGAGAGAGGGATTCCGGTAGTCGAGCTCTTGGATCTCACCCCGCGGCGCCTCAACGAGCGTGAAGTCGGGAGGTGTCGGGACCTTTCTGCCCGAGATTAGTTCGACTGCCCTGTCGATCAAAGGGGTAAACAAGTCCGTGTCGTAATTGGAGATCACGCCCTGCATTACCGCGGTCACGCGCTCCAGGCCCGCGCCGGTGTCAATCGATGGCTTGGGCAGCGGACGCATGGTGCCATCGGGCTGCTTGTCGAACTGCATGAACACCAGGTTCCAGATTTCGACGTAACGCCCGCACTCGCAACCAAACTCGCAGTCGGTGTGTCCGGCATCACTGGCCTCGGGACCCATGTCGTAATGGATCTCGCTGCACGGGCCGCAGGGTCCGGTGTCGCCCATCATCCAGAAGTTGTCCTTCATGCCCATTTCGTAAATGCGCTCGGGCGCAACGCCGGTGGCGAGCCAGTGTTCGTAGGCCTCGTCGTCGCGCGCGATGCCTTGCTCGCCTTTGAAGATGGTGGCAAAGAGCTTGTCCTTCGGAATGCCAAACCACTCAGGCGAGGTGACCAGCTCCCACGCGTAGGCGATGGCCTCCTTCTTGAAGTAGTCGCCGAAGCTGAAATTGCCCAGCATCTCGAAGAAGGTGTGGTGGCGATTGGTGAATCCGACGTTTTCCAGGTCGTTGTGCTTGCCGCCGGCGCGCACGCATTTCTGCGACGAGGTGGCCCGCGAGTAGTCGCGCTTCTCGATGCCGAGGAAGACGTCCTTGAACTGGTTCATGCCGGCGTTGGTGAACAGCAGCGTGGGATCGTTGGCCGGAACCAGCGACGACGAGCGCACGATTTTGTGCCCGTGCTGCTCAAAATAGCGCAGGAACATGGAGCGAACTTCGGAACCGGAAAGCTTGCGGATGGGCATAGGGGATGAGGAAATTCTAACAGCAGTGGTCAGCATTCAGCGTTCAGCCAAACTGGGTTTCGCAGTAGAGTTGGAGTCGTGCTCGCGATAGGGGTCCTTCGACTCCGGCGGCGAAGCGCCGCCTCCGCTCAGGATGACAAATATTACTACTATCCACCAACCCCTAGCCCCTAGGCACTAGCCCCCGCCCCGGTGCCGCCCTTGCCAATTGACCATCGCCGCCGTCCATCCCATAATCTCTGTGCCTGAAGAATCTGCGGGTCGCAAGGTGGCTTATGGTGCAGAAGAAAAGCGCAAAGACGGGCCGTCCCTTCCAGACGGCGGGGAAAAAACTGGACGACGTATTCGGCGATGCCTCCAAACGCATTGAAGAGGAAACGCAGACGCTCATCGCCTACATCAATAATGAACTGGTGCCGGCCATTCGCGAGCACTCCAGCAACGGACTGCGGGTGGCCAGCGAAAAGCTGCAGCAGGCCGCCGACATGATGGATGCCGGCAAGAAGAGAAAGAGCTGACCACGCGAGTCCCGTCTCTCATTTTTGTGGGCGCGTCGCTGCTGCTGCTCCCCGCCTGCGGCGGGCACAAGACCGCCCGCGCTCGGCCGGTTCCACCTCCGCCCACCGTCAGTCCGTCCGCGCCCGCGCCGCCTGCCGGCAGCGACACCAAGCTGACGCCAGGCCAGCGCCGCTCCCGCGCGGCACCAAACCCATCTATGTGGAAACCGGATTGGCCAGCTGGTACGGGCCTCCTTACCATCATCATCGCGGCGCAAACGGCGAAATTTACGACCAGAACGCGTTGACCGCGGCGCATCGCACCCTGCCCATGAACTCGGTGGTGCGCGTGACCAACCAGACAACCGGACATGCCGTCGTGGTGCGCATCACCGACCGGGGGCCGTTCGTGGAAGACCGCATTATCGACCTGTCACTGGCGGCGGCCAAGGCCGTGGATGTCTGGCGGCCGGGCACCGCGGAGGTGAAAGTCGAGGTGCTGTCGGCGCCGGCGCCTATCGCCGAGGGTGGCCGCTGGTGCGTGCAGATCGGCGCATTCCAGAGCGAGGGCGAAGCCCGCAAGCTGAAAGAGAAGCTGCAAGATCATTACGAGGGCGCCAATGTTATCCAGTTCACCGGACCTACGGGAGAGTGGGTGCGCCTGCGCCCGCCCGGCGACGACAAACGCAAGGCGCAAGAAGTCGCCAGCAAAACCCATGTGAAAGAGGGCGGAGTGTTTCTGGTACGGCTGGATTAGGCAGTGGTTAGTGGATAGTGGCTAGTGGTTAGCATTCAGCACTCAGCATTCAGCACTCAGCTTCGGCATTCCCGGAGTTCGGCGTCATGTTGAAGACGAAATCAACCACAGAGAAAACGGAGGTCACGGAGAAGACTTGGAAAAAACTCCGTGCTCTCAGTGTTCTCCGTGGTGAAGGATGGTTTCGCCGGATTCGAAGTGCCTGCCCTAAGGGAAGCCGAAGGTATTGAATGACTCTTGACGGAGCGCGGACGACGCGAAGGAGCCGCATTCCGCCTTATACTTCTCCCTAATGAAGCCCGCGGCCATTGATTCCGCAAGCGCGCCCGCACCCCTTGATCGTACTGTCCTGGTTGCGCAAGGCCGTCGCCTGGAATATTTCACGATTGCCTGGAATGGCTTCGAAGCCGCGGTTGCACTTATCTCCGGTATGCTGGCCGGCAGTGTCGCCTTGGTGGGCTTTGGTCTCGACTCGGTGATCGAGACCCTCTCGGCGGCAATTCTGCTGTGGCGCTTGCGCGCCGAAAACGATCCGCTGAGGCGCGAGCACAGCGAACGCGTGGCGCATCGGCTGGTGGGAATCTGCTTTCTTGCACTGGCAATCTACGTTGGTGCGGAATCGTTGCGCGCGCTCTGGATGAAAGCCAACCCCGCGGCGCAGCATTCCTGGCATCCTGATCGCGCTGGCCGCGGTCGTGGTGATGCCGCTGCTGGGCCGTGCCAAGCGTCGCGTGGCCGCGCAAATGGGTAGCCGCGCGCTTCGGGCTGATTCGCGGCAGGCCGACTTCTGCGCTTACCTTTCCGCCATCCTGCTGGCGGGATTGCTGCTGCATGCGCTGCTGGGCTGGTGGTGGGCCGATCCGGTTGCGGCGCTGGTCATGACCCCCATCATCGCGCGCGAAGGCGTGCAAGGATTGCGCGGCGAGGGTTGCGACGATTGCGATTCCGCGCACTAGTATTTTTCCTGCTCGCATGCATGTTTCGCCTGGTTGACCGGTCTGGTTCACAAAGCTTAAGAATTAACTGCCAGCTAACTGCTAACTGCTACTTCCCCGCGAGCTAACCCGGAATTGCTGCCCCGCATCTATCTGAAAAAGAGGATGGAACCTATGAAGATTTCGATGCTGATTTTACTGGGCGCTGCCATGGCGGTTGGTTGTGCCGCGCCGGCGCTGGCTCACCCTAAACCACTCCAGTCAGGCTATCAGGATGCAGACCAGGACCGGGACAGCGACCAACACCGAGGCCTATCGCGATGGCTACACCGCCGGTCAGGCGGATGCGCAGCGTGGTACGCGCATTGATCGTCCCAGCGATCGCTGGGTCAACGAGGATGATCGTCGCGCTTATCGCGAGGGTTACGATGACGGCTTCCGTAACGTCGGCGGAATAGCACCCCGGGCACGCGGGCAGGTGAGGCCTATGCTCACGGGGAAAACGAAGCCGTACACTTCGGATACGAGGATGGATTGGCCAAGGGACGGAGGGACCGCGACAAGGGCAATAAGTTTCATCCCACGGAAGGGGACATGTATAAACATGCCGAGCACGGCTGGACTTCCGACTTCACCGACAAAGAACACTACAAACAGCTATACCGGCAAGGGTACATTAAAGGCTACGAAGAAGGTTACAAAGGCACCGACACACGCTAACGGCTGCCAGACGGGAGAGGCTAGGAAGTATTCACCACCCTTCGGCTTCGCTCAGGGCAGGCTTCGACACAGAGGACACAGAGAAGAAAAATTCTTCTTAACCACGGAGGGCACGGAGTGCACGGAAAGGATCCAAGTAAACCACAGAGACAAGTGGGCCCTCTTCTTTCAAATCTCCGTGACCTCGGTGTTCTCCGTGGTAAATCGTTCTTAGACCACACACAACCCACAAGAACCTCTTTGGCTGAATGCTGATTGCTGAGTGCTGACGGCAACAGCAGGTACAATCTTTGCCAGCGGGCCTCAGGCGGAGGTGTTGACCATGAGCCAGACCATAACTCCCACTCGCAGCTTCGGGTTTTTTCTGAACGGAAACTGGAAGGCGCACGGGCGTGAAGCCGTGGTGACCTCGCCCTACGATCACAGTGTGATTGCGGTGGTGTCGGAGGCCGGACCCGAAGATGTCGAATTGGCCATCGCTTCGGCGGTGCAGGCCTTCGAGGTCACGCGCAAGATGACCTCCTATCAGCGCGCCAGCGCCTTGCGCAAGGTGGCCGACGGCATCAGTGCGCGGCGCGAAGAGTTTGCCCGCACCATCTGCCAGGAAGCCGGCAAGCCGATCAAGACCTCGCGCATCGAAGTGGAGCGCGCCATCAACACCTTTCAGATTGCGGCTGAGGAAAGCACCCGCATCTATGGCGAGTACATTTCGCTGGACACGCTGGAATCAACCAGCGGACGCTGGGGGCTGGTGCGGCGCTACCCGCTGGGCCCGGTCTTCGCCATCACCCCGTTTAATTTCCCGCTCAACCTGGTGGCCCACAAAGTGGCTCCGGCCATGGCTGCCGGGTGCCCGTTGATTCTGAAGCCGGCGCCGCAGACGCCCATCTCGTCGTTGTTGCTGGCCGAGATTGTGCAGGAGTCGGGATGGCCGGAGGGCGCATTCGCGGTCATGCCGATGTCCAACGAAAACGCCGCCCTGCTGGTGGCCGACGACCGCATCAAGCTGCTTACCTTCACCGGCAGCGCGGCGGTGGGCTGGCAACTGAAGTCGTGCGCCGGCAAAAAGCGCGTCACCCTGGAACTGGGCGGAAACGCCGGCGTCATCGTGCATAGCGATGCCGATCTCGAGTACGCGGCGCAGCGCTGCGTGGCCGGAGGGTTCTCCTACGCGGGACAGACCTGCATCTCGGTGCAACGCATCCTGGTGCACCAACCGGCGTTCCAGAAGTTTAGCGAGTTGCTGCTGCAAGGCGTGCGCAAATTGCAGATGGGCGATCCCATGCTGGAGACCACCGACATTCCTCCGCTCATTCGCGAGCCGGACGCCGTGCGCGTCGCGGAATGGATCGAGGAGGCGGTGAAGGGCGGGGCCAAACTGCTATACGGCGGCAAGCGCACTGGGGCCCTGGTCGAGCCCACGGTGCTGACCGGGACCACTGCCGGGATGCGGGTCAACTGCGCCGAGATTTTCGCGCCGGTGGTGACCCTGGAGCCTTACGAGGATTTTCGCGACGCGCTGCGCCAGATCAATAACTCGCCCTACGGGCTGCAGGCCGGCGTATTCACGCGCGATGCCGTGCTCATCCAGATGGCGTTTGAGGAACTGGAAGTGGGAGCCGTCATCGCCGGCGACGTGCCCAGCTTCCGGGTGGACCAGATGCCGTACGGCGGGGTGAAGGACTCTGGTCTGGGTCGCGAAGGTCTGCGCTATTCGATCGAGGACATGACCGAACGCCGGCTGCTGGTGATGGCGCTGCGGTAGGGGAAGGCAAATCTACCACAGAGACACGGAGGACACAGAGAAGAAAAGTTCCTTTTCACCACGGAGGACACGGAGAGCACGGAGAAACAAACAAGAAGCTATTTTCTGAATCGATTCGTATCAGGGCACGGCTTCAGAGGCTATTGAAGAGGTCGCTTTCAGCGGATGAGGGGCACACCTTTAGAGCCCTGCCCTGAGCGAAGTCGAAGGGTGCGCCGCTAAGCTCTGTACCTTTGTCATCGGGAGCGGCTTTAGGCCCGCGCGCGACCTGCTTTTCGGTCTAACCTCTTGGGGCCGCTGTATTCCCTGGATTGAAAAAACTTTCTGAAGAATTTGCCGTTTTTATTTCTTCTCCGTGCCCTCCGTGTTCTCCGTGGTGAAAAAGATTTTTTCTTCTCTGTGTCCTCTGTGCCTCTGTGGCAGATCGAAACCTAGTAAACGCGCAGCTGCGAGCGCATCTTCTCCGCCATGTCCTGCACTAGGCGGATCTTGACCGCCACCTCGGCGGGGATGGCCGGCTGCCGCAAAGCCAGCTCCGAGGTCAGCAGGATGCCGGTCACCTCGGCCCGCAACTGGTTGCGTAACACCCGTTCGGCCAGCCCCATGGCCCACTGCTTTTCTCGCTCGGCCCGGCGCAGCGCAACCTGCGCTTCCCGTACCACGCGGTCGCAATGGTGCAGCGCCAGGTTCAGGTAAATCGGCAGGGCGGTGCCGGCATGATTCAGCAGGGTGTCGAGCGCGCGGAAATCAGCCTCCAGCAAGGATTGATCGATCGCCAGGGCGTCATATTCGGTGCTCTCCAGCTTGCTGACCGCCTGCGGTACTGAGTTGGCCAACTGGGTTTGCTGTCCGGTACCCTGTTCCAGCGCGGCAGCGCATTCCCGGGCCCGGGACGATGTGGTCACCAACAGGAGCATAGCTTCCTCCACTGCCGCCATTCGCCTGGCACATTTCACCACCGGCGCCGTGGGCGGCACTTGTCCTTCAACTGCTCTGGTCTCAACGCTGGCTTCGAGCTTCTGCGCGGGGGCGCAGGGCCACGAGCATCACGGCGTCGAACCGTATTCTTTCAGTTTGCGATACAGCGTGGTCTTGCCGATGCCCAGACGGCGGGCTGCTTCCAGCTTGTCCCCCTGCAACACCTCGATGGCGTGCAGGATGGCTTGCTTCTCCAACTCGGCGATGGGGACCACGGTCTCCGGATCGGGGACCGGCATGGGCGGCCGGGCTTGCGCCTGGAAGTTGCGCAACTGGGTGGGCAGGTCGGCTACGTGAATGGTGGGTAGAGAGCAGGTCGTGCAGGCGCGCTCAATGCAATTTTCCAGTTCGCGCACGTTGCCCGGCCAGTCGTAGTTCAGCATCAGGCGCAGAGCATCGTCGCCCACGCTGTGCTGCATCTGGGTGGCGCCATTGATGCGCTCCAGGGCGTTGCCAATCAGCAACGGGATGTCCTGCTTGCGTTCGCGAAGCGGCGGGATGCGCAAGCTAAGCACGTTCAGCCGGAAGTAGAGGTCGCGGCGAAAGGTCCCCTGTTGCACCGCCACATCAAGGTCGCGGTTGGTGGCCGCCAGGATGCGCACGTTGATGGGAATGGCGCGGGTGCCGCCTACCGGACGCACCTCTTTTTCCTGGATGGCGCGCAGCAGCTTGGCTTGCAGGTCCACCGGCAGCTCCCCCACCTCATCCAGAAACACGGTCCCGCCCTCGGCGGTGGCCAGCAGTCCATCTTTGGCCCGCACCGCGCCGGTAAAGGCGCCGCGTACGTAGCCGAACAACTCGCTCTCGATCAGGGTCGGCACCAGCGAGCCGCAATCCACCGGAATAAAGGGACGGTCGCGGAAGGGGCCGGAGTAGTGAATGGAACGCGCCACCAGCTCCTTGCCGGTCCCGCTTTCTCCCAGAATCAGCACCGGATGGGTGCTGTGCGCGGCCTTGGCGATGATGCGGTAAAGCTTCTCCATCTCCGGCGCGTGTCCCACCAGAGGGCCGAAGCCTTGCTTGGACTTCACCTGTTCCCGCAGCAGGCGGTTTTCGGCGGTAAGCTTCAGGTGGGCTGCCGCCCGCTCCAGCAGCAGGCGCATCTCCTCGAAGTTGAATGGCTTGGTGACGTAATCGTAGGCCCCCAACTTCATGGCCTGCACCGCCGATTGCACGGTGGCAAAGCCGGTCATCACAATCACCAGGGTCTCAGGACGGCGCTGCTTGATCTGGCGCAAGACCTCCAGCCCGCCGTTTCCCGGCATACGAAGATCGAGCAGCACCACGTCCGTACTGTTGTTTTCCATCACCTGGAAGGCGTGGTCCGGAGTGTCCGCCACACGGCTGTTAAATCCCAGCGCCTGGGCGACCTCCCGGCAAGACTCCCGCATCGAGCGTTCATCGTCGACGATCAGCAGGTTCAGTCCGTTAGTTTCGCAACTCGGTTCGCTAACCGCAATCGTTCCAGCTGCATGCACGTGGGACATCCCTTCTCCGGCCAGTTCGCCTCGAGTGGAGGCGTGGAGTTGATTTGGGCTCTTCGTACTCATTACCATCATCCCTTTTTGGGAAACGTACTAGGACAGCCGTCACATGGTGATGTGAGTTCGTTTTCGAGCGCAACCGCCGCCGCCGAAAAAAGGCCAGGAGCCGGGCGGGAATTCGCCAGGGGTGGCAGGTTCTCCATGTCCCTGGGACCAGCGCCCGGCTCCTGGAGCGTCACCGCATTCATCGGCCCGGGTTCGCCGTGGTCTGTCATCTGCATCTCTGGCATCTCTGGCATCTGTTCTTCGGGTGCCGCCTCAGGCGCCAGCCGCCGCAGCAGGCACTTCATCAACTCACTGCCGCGCTGTGCGTTGCGCTCAATCTCCCGCAGCGGACGTTTCAAATGGCTGTAGGGAGGCAATTTCCATCCCATCACCTGGGCGTTCATCAGCACGGCAGCGATGGTGTTGGCCAGATCGTGCACCAGGGTGGCGCAGCCGGGGTTGATGGCGCGCGGGGAGCACAGACCTTGCTGATCGTGCTGCTCGCGCGCCGGCCCGGCGGAGGACATCTGGCTGGTCTGGTCATCGCCGGTTATCGCAAGGCGACTGAGTTGGTGCGCCGCCGGTGGAGTTCGCCTTGCGCTGCTAATCGAATTGTGGCCGGCCCGGTTCATGACCTATCACCACGAGCTGCAGTGTTGCTCCCGCGCCACTTTGGAAAACGGCGGATTCATCGAGAGCACAAAATCTTCAGAGCCTTCAGAATTTCCAGACGCTCTGTGTTCCTGGGTCCTTGATCTCGCGGAACACATTGTCTAAAGCACGGCGGCTGCCAAATTTTCGATTTCGCTTAAGCATTGATTCTTTTGGGAATTTCCCGAGCGCCGCAAAACTGCGCGCCATCGCAGCCATTGTCCTGGTTCCACAATGGAAACCCACTCCTGGCCGGGGAGCGCTCAAATGGCTCTCAGGCAGGGACTTCGACGGCTTCCAGATTCAGGAACGAAAGAGGACCGAAAACTCAAATCGGGAAGGGATCTGGTAACTAGCACTCAGCATTTAGCATTTAGCACTTAGCACTTAGCAATTGGCCAAGAACGCCTGCGGGATACTTTTCAGTCACTACCTGCTAATTGCTAACTGCTAATAACTGATAGCTGATAGCTGATAGCTGATGGCTGTAAAATCAGCCATGCCTCCCGCCCAGCGCACCATCTTTCACGTCGACATGGACGCCTTCTTCGTGTCGGTGGAAGAGCTGTTCGACCCGCAGATGAAGGGCAAGGCGGTGGTGGTGGGCGGGCAGCGCCACGAGCGCGGTGTGGTGTCGGCCGCATCCTACGAGGCGCGCAAGTTCGGCGTGCATTCGGCCATGCCGCTGCGCACCGCCGCCAAGCTGTGCCCGCACGCCATCTTCGTGGACGGACATCCCGAGCGCTATCGCGATTGTTCCGCCAGGGTTTACCAGGTGCTGGACCGCTTTTCTCCCAAGCTGGAGATGGTTTCCATCGACGAGGCCTATGTGGACATGACCGGCACCGAGCGGCTGCACGGGCCGCCGATGCGCGCCGCCCATGCGTTGCATGCCGCGATGAAAGCCGAGACGCAACTGAACTGCTCCATCGGAGTGGGCAGCTCGCGCCTGGTGGCAAAAATCTGCTCCGACCAGGCCAAGCCTAACGGGGTGCTGTGGATTGTGCCGGGCGGGGAAACGCAATTTCTGGCCCCGCTCGACGTACGCAAAATTCCCGGCGTCGGCAAGGTGATGGAGAAGCGCCTGCACGAACAGGGGATCCAGAAGATTGGCGACCTTGCCCGGCATGAGGAACGCTGGCTGGAAACCAACTTCGGCGCTCTCGGCCTGGCGCTTGCGGGCAAGGCGCGCGGCCTGGACGCAGGAGCGTGGTTCGACAGCGATATCGGCGAAGACCAGGGGCCGCGCTCCATCAGCCACGAGCATACCTACTCGGTTGACACCAACGACGCGCCAACGCTGGAAGCGACCCTGGCGCGGCTGACCGAGATGGTGTGCCGTCGCCTGCGGGAACAAAAGCTGCACGCTCGCACTCTGCAGTTGAAGTTGCGCTATTCCGATTTCCGCACCCTCACCCGCGCCCACACCCTGGAGCAGCCCAGTTCGGTGGACGCCGAAGTTCTGGCCACAGTCCGCGAACTGTTTCGCGCCAACTGGAACGGCGGCGCGGTCCGCCTGCTCGGAGTTTGCGCATCGCACTTTGCCGACGAGAGTGAACAGCTCAGCCTGGAAGGCATGACCACGCATGAGAAATGGAACCAGGCGTTGTCGGCCGCCGATCGCATGCGCGAAAAATTTGGCGAGAACGCCGTCTCCATGGCGACCGGCATGAAGGCGCGCTTCCGGGAACGCACCCACGAGAACCCGGCCGGGCTACCAGGGAAAAAGCCACCGAAGAGTTAACCACAGAGAAGATTTTTTTCACCACGGAGGACACGGAGCGCACGGAGAAGAATCTTGAAGTCGGAGCGAACCACAGAGACACAGAGAACACAGAGAAGATTTTTTTCACCACCGAGGACACGGAGAGCACGGAGAAGAATCTTGAAATCGGAGTGAACCACAGAGGCACAGAGAACACAGAGAAGAAAAGAATTCTTGTTTTGCCACGGATGACACGGAGTTTTTGGCTTTCTTGTTCATTCTTCTTTGTTTTTTCTTTTCTTCTTCTTGTTTTTGTTTCCGTGCCCTCCGTGTTCTCCGTGGTGACAACATTCTTCTCTGTGCCTCTGTGTCTCTGTGGTGAATGAACAGCCCTCATCACGGCACCATGTGAGGTGTCGCACATCCCTGGCGGGGCAAAAAGGACTATTCCTGTCACAGGGAAAGGCCGCGCCACACGCCACCCCTCAAGAGGATGAAGTGCCCGGAACCCTGATCATTGGTTATGGAAATCCCATGCGCGGAGACGACGCCATCGGCTGTCACGCCGCGCGCGCCCTGGACCAGCATTTCTGGAACGATCCCGAAGTCGAAGTGGTCGCCGCCCAACAGCTCACCCTGGAGATGGTGGACGACATATTGCAGAGGGATTTCGTGCTGTTTCTGGATGCCTCATTTGGCGATCAGCCCGGGACCATCAAGCGCACCACGGTTTCGCCGGAACCTGGGCCTGGCGGCTTTTGCGACCATTTCACTCCCGCGTCGCTGCTCACCGCCGCCGCGCAGCTCTACGGCGACGCCCCATTCGCCATGAGCATCACCATGGCGGGATGGTCGTTCGATTCCGGCCAGCAGATGTCGCAGATCGCGACCCGCCGGATGCCCGACTTCATTCGCCTGGCGCAAGAGGCCGTCGCCGCCCAGCGCCACAAGCCGCAGTCGCCGGTGGCAGTGAGATAAGGCCGATTCACCACGGAGACGTTTATTCACCACAGAGACACAGAGAACACAGAGAAGATTTTTTTCACCACGGAGGACACGGAGAACACGGTTTTTTTATCGTTTTTTCGGCAATAATATACATCACTGACTAAATCTGCTAGTTGCCACCAGAGAACCTTAAGTCCGCCAACTCATTTGCCACCTCGCTTAGTTGCGGCAGCGGAAAGTGCCGATGCATACTGCTTGAGCATCTCGGGTGTAAAAGCCCCGTCTGTACCATCCAGCATCTCTAGCGGCTTTCTCATGTAACCCTGATGGTATTTATTGAACTCGTAAGCGAGCAGGTCAGCAGCTTGTAGTGGTGTTAGTTTCTTGTCATCGGCAAAGGAAAGAGACGCCAACTGACTTCGGTTTGGCACATTAGTAGCCGCTTTGAACGCAGTATAGAAGCCAGCTGCGTGCTTACTGGATTCCTTGTTTTCATCAAAGACAAGGGCGATATCCTCAGCGATTCCATGCTTTTGACAATAAGCTGCAAGTCCGTTTAAGCAAGTCTGAAAACACAGCCAAAACGGAGATAAGCGTGTATCCTTCGGATCGATTGCCCTTACAGTCGACTTGTACACTTCACACGGAACCACGGCACCGACTCTGAACTGGACGTTTGACTTAATTACCCAGATAAGATCGCTCATCAGTGCCTTACGCTTGTACTCGGGCCATCCCTCAAATTCACCCCGACAGTGGGCATACTCTTTCATGTGGAGGTAGTGCGCTCCGTGTTCCTTTAGAGCTTTTGCCCACTGCCGCTCAAACCGCTTCCAGCGGCGCTCGTCCGAAAGATAACCGTCCATCGTGACAAGCGGAGTGTCCTTGCCCCCACTCTCGTCAAAGTATGCAATCAGCACGGCCAAACATCTCCGCTTACAAGATACCGAATGAGCATTTTTTTACCACTGAGGACACGGAGATCACGGGGTTTTTGTCGTTTTTTCTTCTGTGTGCCGCTCCGTGGTCTCTGTGGTGAAAGGAATTTTGGTGACGGCCGCAAGGAGCAGTGGATTCCCCCCGGACGTAATCGACAAGAAGAAAAAATTCTTCTCTGTGTTCTCTGTGTCTCTGTGGTGGAATTCGGCCGCTTACTCCAAATAGGTTCGCGCCATGGGACGCCACCATGGCCAGTCGTGATAGCTCTGGTCGCCCCACACGTACAACTCATGGCGGATGCCGCGTGCCCGCAGGATGGCCGCGAAGCTTTCATTCTTCTGCCAGCACATGTCCCATTCGCCGGTGGATAGCACCGTCCGCATGTGGTTGTAGCGCCAGCCGTCGGTGCAGTTGGCCAGATAATCGGGCGGGTTATTGAAGTACGCGTCCTCGCTGTACCAGCCGTCGAGGAAACCCTTGATGTCGAACGATCCGCCCATGGTGACGCAGCTGGTCACCTGGTCGGGATGGCGGAAAGCGAAGTTCACCGCGTGATAGGCGCCGAAGCTGCAGCCGGTCACGATGGTGCGCGGCGTCCAGTTCTTGTTCCACATCAGCGGCAGAACGTCATTCAGAATGTAGCGCTCGTATTGCAGGTGCCGTTGCACCCGCCAGTAGGGATGCGCCCGCCGGTTGTACCAGCTTTCGCCGTCCACGCTGTCGACGCAGTAAATTTGCAACTGGCCGGCCTCCAGGCGGTCGGCGACCGCGGCAACCATCTGGTTGTCTTCGTATTCAAAGTAACGACCCATCGAAGTGGGAAAGACCAGTACCTTGGTGCCGGCATGGCCAAAGACCAGCAGTTCCATGTCGCGTTGCAGGTCGCGGGACCACCAACGATGATATTCACGATTCAAGTTGTCAGGGCCTTTCCGTTGCAGGTGAGTTGGGGTTTGGTAATCTAAAGAACCATCATTCTACAGAATGAGGACAAATCCGCCTATGAATCTCCCCGTCGCTCCCATCGCCGAAGAAGGCTTCTACGTTGCCCATTTCCTCACCGTGCGCGACCAGGTGAAGTCGAAGGAATTCTATGCCGGCGTCCTGGGAGGAACGGTCGTTAAGGAAGAAAACCCGTGTTACGTCAAGCTCTCCAATTCGTGGATCATACTTAATTCGGGCGGCGGCCCTACGCCCGACAAGCCTGAAGTGTGGCTGGAGACGCCTCAAGACCCGGAGCGAGTGAGCAGCTTCCTGAACCTGCGCGTCGCCGACATCCAGGCTTGCTACTGGCAATGGAAGGCGAAGGGTGCGCAGTTTCTGACCGAGCCCCTCGACAATCCCGACGGCCAGGAGACGCGCTGTTACATGCGCGATCCCGATGGCTATCTCATCGAGGTCGGGCAGTACACCCAGGCGGGAATTGATCAGTTCCGCGAGTACGCAGGAAGAACAGGGCTTTAGGCCTGCGTTTCGAGTCGTCGACGTAATAAACACATCAAAGTCACTGGTTCTGCGAGACTAATTCCGTACCGTTAACGCGCCATCCTATGCCCGTTTCCCCTGAGCTGACCAATGTGCCTGCCGCCGTACCCGGCGATCTGAAGTCGCGCCTGCGTCTGCATCAGCAATTCCCCTCGGCAGTGATCGAGGAGAAGCACGACTTCATGGTTTACCTTCCGCCGCTGTATGAGGCTGAGGGCGGCCGGCGCTATCCCGTGTTGTACCTGCACGACGGCCAGAACCTGTTCGATCCCGACACCTCCTTCATCCCCGGCAAGTATTGGCGTGCGGGCGAAACCGCTGACGAGTTGATCACGGCCGGCGCGATCGAGCCGCTGGTCATCGTCGGCATCTACAACACGGGTGAGCATCGCGTCGACGAATACACTCCCGTCAAAGACAAGCGGCTGGGCGGCGGGCAAGCCGATACCTACGGCCGGATGCTGGTGGAAGAACTGAAATTCTTCGTCGATCACCAATACCGGACGCTTCCCGACCCACAGAACTGCGGCCTGGGTGGATCATCGCTGGGGGGATTGGCTGCCCTGTATCTCGCGCTACGCTACAACGGGGTGTTCGGCAAACTTGCCGCGATGTCTCCGTCGGTGTGGTGGAAGAACCGCGCCATCCTGAAAACGGTTGCCCAGATTAAACGAAAACCGGAACTGCGTATCTGGCTCGATATCGGCACCCGGGAGAGCTATCGGGCGTTGCCCGATGCCCGCGCTTTGAAGACCGCACTGCTCAAGAAGGGATGGAATCTCGGCCAGGACCTCTGCTTCACCGAAGTCGAAGGCGGACACCACGACGAGGTCGCCTGGTCGCAGCGCGTCGACCCCATGTTGCAATTCCTGTTTCCGCCGCGAAACTAGTCAAAATCGGACTGGCTGAAGCCGGCTTTTGCCCGCAACCCCTAAGGTTGGACTGCTTGATTCCGGCAGCAAACACCCAAGGCTGGCCGGGCATCACATCAGCTAGAACGCTTTCCCAGGCCCGTAGTGTCGGTATCGGGCGAGAAAGGGACGAACATGTCAGAGGTCATCAGGGTTGCTGGCGAATCGCTGCCGCCGGCCAGCAGGATATTGACGGAGAACAGCCAGCCACTGTCGGCGATTCCGCCCGGCGTCAAGTCGTATCTGTCGGAGCCCACGCTTCCGTACTGGCTGCGCACAGCGCGCCAGAGGGCAAGAGCTGGTTTGAACGAAGTACGCCGCCGGGCGCAGGCCTGGCCGCGCGAGTATCCGGAGCAGACTTTGCTGGCGTTTGCGGGTCTCGCCTTTGCGGTTGGAATCCTGCTCCGAGTTTGGAGGTCGGCCAGTGATTAACGAATCCACAAAAACCTTTCCCGAGTTAATCACCGAACTGAAAAACGAACTGCAGGAATTTGTCGCCACGCGGGTGGCCATGCTGCGGGCCGAATTTGGCGAAAAATTGCAAGCGTTCAAATTGGCGGCGCCCAGCATCGTTGTAGGACTGCTGCTGGTTGCAACCGGGTGGCTGGTACTTACCGCTTTCCTGGTAGCGGTCATCGCTAACGCTTTTGATAATCCCTGGAGATACCCGATCGCTTTACTGATCGTCGGCATGGTGTATGCGGTCGTGGGCGTTGTCGTCGTCACATTTGGATGGCAGAAGATTAAAAGGCAAGGTCTTGCGCCGGAGCGCACCATCCGCGTCCTGAAGCAAGACCAGGTCTGGCTGCAAACGGAGGTCAAGACACAATGATGAGCTCGCAGAATCTCCCGGTTGATGTGCTGGAGGGGCGCGCCGAACAACAGCGCCACCGGCTGCAGCATTCCGTCAGCGAATTAAAGACCAGTGTTCGCGAAACCGTACGCGAGCGGCTGGAGCCGAAGCTTTACCTGCGCAAATACTTCTGGCAGGCGACGGTCACCGTGTCGTTGTTGGCGCTGCTGGTTGGCCACGGAACCGCGGGCCTGTTCACCCGCCGCTAAGGTCCGACCTCGGCCGTCCAATTTTCGTCAACTCTTCCTTAAGCCGCTCTTGCGCTGGGTGAAGAGTTGGGGAGTGCGGACGGGTTGCTCCCCCGGCCGCTTTACAGACGCGGCCTCACACGGCTAAGAAAGTCGAGGATGTGTTCGCGGTAGGCGGTATCGAGTTCGCCTTTGCCGTTTCCATCTTCGGTGTACACCAGGTGGTCAGCGCCGGGTACGATCAACAGTTCGGTATTCGGACCCGCGGCTTTTTGCAAGAGATACGCGTCTTGCACCGGTATTTGTTTATCGGCGGTCCCATGCATCAGCAGAATTGGCCGCGGGCTAATCCTCGCAATGTCGTGCACCGGCGAAGCGTTGGGCGACCAAACTCCGTAGAGTGTCAGGATGCTGAGGCGTCCCAGCAAAAGCTGCACACCCTGGCCCATCAGGGGATCGAACGAGGCAAACGAGCTGACACTGATGACCGCGTCCACGTCCGGGCGAGCGGCCGCCGTCCGAATGGCGGTCGCGCCGCCCATGGAGAGTCCCAGAAGGACCAGAGGTTTGCCTATGAGGGAAGACTGCGTTGTGAGCCAATCCAGCGCGGCGCTGACGTCTCGCGGTTCTTCCAGCGCGAGTCCGATGCGTTCTCCGCCACTGCGTCCGTGGGCACGCATGTCAAGCACCAGCGTCGACCAGCCTGCATCGTGCAGGAATTTTGCCTGGGGAAGCAGGCAGGAGGCATCCAGGCCATCCATCCCGTGAAGAAGGACCACTGCGCCGCGAGACGGATCTGCCGGAATCCACCATGCTGCAAGCGGAATGCCGTCGGAGCTGGTTAAGGCGATACTCTCGCCTGTAAGTCCGAGATCGCTCGGCACGGCTTGTAATGTCACCACACGATGATGGAAGGCTTTGCGGACGAAATAGACCGATACGGCATAGGTGCCCAGGACAGTTACCGCAATGAGCAACGCCAGCGTGATCAGAATCCGGCGCCACCACACCCTGCGGCGGCTCGGTTCTGCAGCGCCGGTCACATGCACACGCGCTTCTAACGGTTTTTCCAGTTCGATTGTGGGCATAACAGCCTAAGTTCAGCACACTCTCTGCCATGTGTCAGTGATAGCGTCCCCTTGCGTATGTGACAGGGCGCTCACCAGAAACACCGCGTGGCCGGCATCCCTTACAATCTTTCCTGGTGGGAGCCATCTGACCCATGCCCAGCAGCACGCCGGTTGCGACCATGAAGGGTTCCGTCCTGGGCGTCATTCTGCATGACGTTTGCGACGAGATCAGGCTGGAGCAATTGCGCGGCATCCTGGGCGCGCGCCGCGTCGAGCCAACCTTCAAGCACGCCATTCCAGATTATGTTCGCTTCGAAAATCCTCCGGTCGTCGAGCGGCTGGAGGCAATCGTATTGCCGGGCGGCGAAAGCCTGATTCCGCAGATCAAGTATTACGACTACGGCGTCATCAGCGTGCTATTCGAACTGCAATTTGAGGCTGACTGGGAAACCCTGGTGCAAATGGCGGCACGTTGGGTGCCCAACCCGAAACTGGAGCGCCAGGCACAGGAAATTATTCGCGGCCGGCTTGATCGCATCGCCCCCGCCCTGGTGCGTCACTACCGCGACTGGCTCAGCGAAGACTATTACGTTTTCACGCTGAGCGGTGTCCCCGGACAGCCACTCGGCTCCGACCTGCTGGCCCAGCGCGGGCCGCAGATCGCGCAGATATTGCGCGGCGAGCTGACTCCGCTGGCGCGCCAGGAAAATGACGACGTCATCCAGTCCAGCCTTTCCTACTATCCGAATGATTTAGTCGCGGTGGGATGGAATGCGGCGCTGGTTTATGACACCCCCGCGGGCGCAGAGACTTCAGTGCAGATCCTGGAATACGCCAACTCGCAGTTGCTGGAGTTTCGCCATTACGACGAGTTGCTGACCCGCGAGCTGGCCGGCGTGTACACCTCGCTGAAACATCGGGCGGGCTTCTGGCGGCGCTGGCAGATGCGACGTGAGGCCTCGCGGCTGAACTCTGTCACCGTCGAGGTGACCGAGTTGGTAGAGCGCTCCGACAATGCCATCAAATTTGTCAGCGACATGTTTTCCGCGCGCCTATACCGGCTGGCCGCCGCCAAGGTTGGAGTTCCCGAGTATAAGAACCTGGTCAACGAAAAGCTCCGAACTGCCGAAGGACTGTACCGCTTTCTGGTGGACGAATTTCACCAGAGCCGCGGCTTCATCCTGGAGGTAATGGTGGTGATCATCCTGATCATCGAACTGGTTTACCTGTTCCGGGGAAAGTTCTAGGGTCGGGGGCGACAGGCGGGACCGTTATGATTGGGCGGTGAGCCTGTTGTTTCTGAAAACTGGAAACGTACGCTAGATGGCCTGCGTGACCGCTGGAGGGCCTCGACCTAATGGATGACCTTTGCGACCTTCCAAAGCCCTCGCGGCGCTGTAAGGGGCTATGAGGCGGACAATCGGCACTTCTAGGCGAAGAAACTACCATATAGTGGATAAATTTATGGTATTTATATAGCACTTATATGCTAATTATGCGGAACATGCCCTGTTTAGCGTCGGCTATCTGAGGATTCATCCCTGTGCCAGAGACACTTGGACTCCGTGGAAAATGCGTCCCTGCTGTGGTCTAAAATCTTAAGAACGAGGTGGAGAAGATGAAATTGCAATCGCAAATGAGTCGAGTTTGGCTGTTAGCTGTCTCAGTCTTGTTCTCCGTAAGCATCATTTCCAGCGCTGCCGCCCAGGTAGCGGTGCCGGCACAATTCTCAGCAACCGCCATCGGCCAGGCCGGTGCCGCCGCCGGTAAGAGCTCTGGTGTCACGATCTATCTCACCGGTTTCACCAGTGACCCGGACATCCAGGAATACGCGGCCACCCTTAAGAGCAAGGGCCAGGACGGACTGGTAAGTGCTCTGGAGAAGGCCCAGGACCTGGGCCGTGTCGCTCCCACTGGCTCTGTGGGCACCGGTTTCCGCATCGCCCGTGTACAAGCGGATAAAAATGGCGGTGTACGCATCGTGTTGGCGACCAATCGCCCCATCTCCTTTGGCGAGCTTGCCAACAGCAGCCGGTCGCGGGACTACCCGATCGGAATTATTACTCTCGACCTGGATAAGGACGGCAATGGTTCCGGCTTGCTGGCTGTAGCATGCAAGGTCAAGTTCAACAAGAAAGGCGAACTGGAGGTCGAGCACTACGGCCAAAAGCCGTTGCGGCTGACTAACGTGCGCCGGGAGAAGTAACTGTCAATTCGGGTAGGGCGGAAAAGTATGTTGACAGGCTTGCCTGGAGAAACAGAACACATGGATGAGATTTGGGTGGCATGGGGCCGATAGCCGACAGCTGATAGCTGATAGCTCTTCGCTACCAGGTGTTATAGGCGGTGCCTTCGCTGGAGCTCTGCTCACTGCCGCTATGCACGTCGATGATTCCGGGCGCGCTCTGATCGGGCGACATGATGCTTTCGTCGGTGATCGGCACCCAGCTATCGCGTGAGTTGGTGAAGGGGTCTTTGGGAAGCTGCTTGAGGTATCCGGCATCCACCAGGTCCTGCAACGATTGCGGGGCCTTTTGCTTGTCGAGGGTGTACTGGTCGATGAGCGAGCGCATGGTGTAGAGATCGTCGCGCAGCGCGGTCTCTTTGGCGTGCAGGATGGACGACGAATAATTCGGAATGGCGAGCGACAGCAGGATGACGATGATGCTGATCACCACCATCAGCTCGATCAAAGTAAAGCCGCGTTGTCGCCTGTGCCGGATCATGGTTGCGCCGAAGAAAGTCACCACGTCTTGTACTTTGAGCCGTCCAAACCAGTGCCGTCCGATTTGGTGTACACGTCAAAAACGCTTTGCCCGCCCCAGGAGTCTGAATCGACATCATCCTGCATCGAGCGCAATCCCCATTCATCCTTGCCCGTCATGGGATCGACGGGAATGCGCCGCAGGAAACGGATCTTCTTACCATTGGAGTCCACGCCCTTCACCAGCGTTTCCAGGTCAGGGGGATATCCCTGGCTGTCCAGCTTGACCTGGAATGCGCCGCGGTCGGCGGCGTCTTTGTAGCGATCGATGGCGTCGCGCATCTCCCACAGGTCGCGGCGCAGGTCGCGCTCTTTGTTGCGCTGAATGGCGACCCGCAATACGGGAGCAGCCATGGCGGTCAGCACCATCAGGATGGTCATGGCCACGATCAACTCGACCAGCGTGAAACCGCGGCTGCGGAGCGCGCGCGGCGCCGGAGAGGGCCGATAAAATGCCGCCGATTCAGGCACACCAGCCCTCTCAGCAGCAGCAACGCGACTGGAAAAATTGAGATGCACTGCTCTGATTTTAGTCCTTCCCAGAACTGATCTCGCAAGCAACCCACCAGGGATCACTGCATAAGAATGTCCTCGACTTCGGTGGAAGCGCCGGGCTTCAGCCCGGCGAAATAGATTGGCCCTCAAATGGCTTTAGCCACGGTTGACCAGGGCTAAAGCCCGGCTCCCAATGCAAGCTTGCGGCACGGCTGAAGCCGTGCCCTTCCACCGGCTCTTGCGAAATTTATTTTGCAGTACCAATAGTGCCGCCGAAGTCAACGACCTCAGCGGCTGATGCACTTTCTTATCCGCACCGGAGCGCGGCGCTAAAGCGCGCCCCTCTACCCGTTAGACGCCGCCACTAATGAACCGTCACAATCGCCTGAGAACCGCTGGCGGGAACGTTTTGCATGCTTGCGTTTTTCACTCCCGCCCGGTTGATGCTCAAGGTCGCCTGGCCTGGAGCTTTGGCCTGGAACGTGATCGTAAACACTGCCCCGTCGCCGCTAACGCCGGCGGTGGCCGGAGGACGCGAGGCCGTAAGCTGCAGAATGCCCGCCATGCTGTCATCGCGATTGACCAGCGCCACGGTCTGCCCATCCTGCGCCAGTAGCGTTCCATTGGAGACGTTCAGCACCTGCAACACTCGCGGGTTGTAGAGGATCTGCACTGGCACCGAAGACACATTCTGCGCGCCGGTCAGGTTCACGTTCACGGTGAAGGTGGAACCCACTGCCTGGTCCAGCATGGCCGGGTCAAAGCTGACGATCGCACTGCCCGGAGGCGCCGCTGCGATAGAAGGCTGCGAGCCAGCAGGTGGCAGTGCGCCGGCCTGCGGCTGGGTTGGTGGATTGCCTTGCGCTCCCTGCGGAGTGCCAGGCGTGCCGGGGGCTGGCGGGCGCGGCGGTTGCTGATCGGGCGCCTGCGTCATCCCATGATGCAGAGCAATGGTGTTGGCGGTACCAACGTCGATCGCCTTCATGTTGCTGTCGTTCAGGTCCTGGGCGCGCACGATGTGCGGAATCAGGATGAAAATAATTTCGTTGTCGACGACCTCTTTGGTTTCCTCGGAGAAGAGAAATCTGAAAAGAGGAATGGACGCCAACCCCGGAATTCCAGACAGCGACTTGGTCTCGGTGTTTTCAAGGATTCCGCCCATGATGTTCACTTCGCCTTCCCGGAGGCGAATTTCCTGCTCGATCTTGCGCTGCCCGATCACCGGCTGCTGAATGCCGCCGATATTCTGGTAGCGGTCGACGGCCGAAATGTCCATAGCGATTTTCAGACTGACCTCTTCAAGCCCGTGTACGCGTGGGGTGATGTCGATGTTGACGCCGACGTCGATGTAGTTGAACTGGGTGTTGACCAGGGGGTTGATGCCCACGCCGCCGATGCCGGGCTGGAATGAACCGGTGGCCACGGGAACACGTTCGCCGATCTTCAGCGAGGCTTTCTGGCCGTCTGCGGCGCGGATTTGCGGCTGCTGGATGAGCTTGCTGCTGCTGTCGCTCATCAGGAAATTCGCCGTGGCCTGCGGGATCGTCACCTGAAAATTGGTGGCGTTCAGGTGCGCCAGACTATTCAGGTTGATGCTGCCGGTCTGGCCGGTGTTGTTGGTGATGGTGCCGCCGTTGCCGTTATTGCCGTTCACCGTGGTGCTGGTGGAGGTGGTGTTGTTGTCCTGCAGCTGTACGCTCACGCTGGCCGGCGGTTGAATACCGAGATTGCGCAGTTTGTCGCGGCTCACTTGCATGATGGCGACTTCCACCACCACCTCGGGCCGCCCCTTGTCGAGGTCATTGATCAGCTTCTCGGCCATCGCAATCTGATCGGGCGTGCCGCGTACCACAATTGCCTGCTGCGAAGGAAACTGTTGCAGGCGCTGGGTATCGAGCAAAGTTCGCAGAATATTGACCAGGTCCTGCAATTCATTGGGCTGCGACAGGTTGGTCAGATAAAAAGTGCGGATGACACTCTGTTCCAGTTCCTTGCGCTTGGCGGGCGTGTCGGCGGCTATAAAAATGGTATTCGGAGTAACCGGCCGCCAGAAGGTCTTTGACTCCAGCGCTGTGATTTCCAGCGCCTCTTCCAGGGTGACCCCGTTCAAATCCACGCGAATGCGTTTAGAAGTGAAATCGGGATCGAACAGCACGTTGATGCCGGCCAGTTTGCCGATGGTGTCGTAGACCGTCTTGCCGTCCTCGGTCAGCTTGAGAGTGATAGGCGTCTGTGAAATGGGGGCCAGTTCAACCGGTCCGCCGGCCTCCTCCATGCGTTTGGTCAGTCCCGATTCGGTGGTGGGCGCAGCAGCGGCAGGGTTCATGGCCTTCTGTAGAAGCTGGCGTGTCTTGTTGCCCTCCTGCTGGGCAATAAAACTGGACGGATCGATGGCGAGCGCCTGCTCGAAATCGGTCAACCCTTCCTGAAGTTTTCCGGCCTTGACCAGAATTTCGCCTTGATGAACATACGAAGCCGACGCCAGAAAACGAACATATTCGAAGGCGGCACGATAGTTCAGCTCGGACGGCTTGAGTTGGTAGGCCTGATGATAAAACTGGTAGGCGGCAATGTAATCCTGCCGAATTTCGGCGTCTTTGCCCTTTTGAAACAGAGCTTTAGCGGCCTTATCGTTGGAGGCCAGTGCGGGCAGAACAGCGCCAATCAGTAGCACTGCCAAGACACGGGTAAACCGTTTCATCAAGATCCTTCAGACCCCAGGGAATTGCCGGGACTCAGCCCGTATGCGATTTAGAAATGCCATGTTCCGGAACGTAAGACTTGGACCCACATCAAACGTGAGCATGGGCCGCGTATAAATACATCACCGCCGCGTGATGAATAGAGTCAGCATAATCGGCGCGATTATAGCATCCCGCACACGTCTCACATAGGATGCAAGTCACTGTTTTAATCCTGTGTTAGCATCAAAGGTTCGCGCGCCATGCAAGTTCGTTACGGTGAATCCCGCCCAGCGCAATGTCACCCCGTTCTCCGATGTATTGTGATGTACGGTTTGGGACAAGCGAAGCCCGGCGCTGGCGTGGCGCGTGAATATTTATGGCCCGTCAGCCGTCCCCCACAGGTCGTCCGGAAAAAGAAAAGCAGCCGCGGCGTGACCCCACCGCCAGCGGTCAGCGGGACGCCTCGGTCAATCGCGCCGCGTCGCACAACTACTTTCTCCTGGAAAAATTCGAAGCCGGCATCGCCTTGCGCGGGACGGAAGTGAAATCTGTCCGCGCCGGGCGCGCCAACCTGAAGGATGCCTACGGGCTGGTAAAGGATGGCGAGCTCTGGCTGATCAACGCGCACATTGGCCCTTATGAACATGGCAACATCTTTAACCATGAACCCTTGCGTACCCGAAAGTTGCTGGTGCACAAGAATGAGTTGAACAAACTGGTCGGCAAGACGCAGCAGAAGGGACTGACCCTGATCCCGACCAGGCTGTACTTCCGCAATGGCCGCGTGAAAGTAGAGCTGGCTCTGGCCAAAGGCAAACAGCATTGGGACAAGCGCGAGACCGAACGGCGCAAGACCGCCGACAAAGAAGCGCGTGAAGCCGTCGCCAGAAGCAGGAAAGCTTAGTCAAAAGGGTATCGTGTCACGGCTTGCGTTTGAACAGTCTGCTCATCCCCGTGGAACCTGATGACAGGGTGCCGCAAACGATGGCACAATAAACAGGGGAACACGATGAGATCACAAACCGCTGCTCCCAATACCGAAGCGGCCATCCTCGCCAGGCTCATCCAACTGGGGCAAAAAGAATTGTCTCGTGGCGCAGCCGAATACCTGCTGTCAATTCATTTTGACGATCGAGACACCAACCGGATGAACGAGCTTTCTGAGCTCGCGCGGCAGGGGCAGCTGACGAGTGAGGAGCAGGCCGAACTCGACAGCTACATCCACGTCGGAAATCTCATCGCGACCATGCAGTCGCAGGCGCGTCACGCGTTGCACCGGGCAGCCCAATAGATACGCCCATTGAATCCTCATCTTATCCGCCAGATTTGGCAGCGAGCCAACGCGCGGTGCGAGTATTGTCAGCTGCCGGCCGCATTTCATCCCGCTCCATTTCAGATCGATCACATCATCGCTCGTCAACATGGCGGCGCAACTGAGGACCAAAATCTCGCCCTTGCTTGCATGCATTGCAATCGTTTCAAAGGGCCGAACATTGCGGGGCTCGACCCAGAAACGGGTGAGCTTGTCCGCCTGTTTCATCCGCGAGCCGATAACTGGACGGAACACTTCATGTGGGACGGTCCTGAACTTAAGGGTCGGACACAGATTGGCCGGGTGACGATCGCGGTGCTGTTCATCAATGATCCAGAAGTGATTTCGTTGCGAAGGGCTCTGCGAGAAGAACGGGTATTCGGCGATTGAAAAAGCGCATTCGCCCCGCCGGGTGCCCCCCACTCATTCCTGATGTTGGAATGAGCGGGACCGGTCAGCCTGACGCACGGCGCGGGCTTGAGGAATCGCCTGGTCCCACACATTCGAAAGTCGCGAATGTGTGGGCACCCGGCCGACAAGGAAGCGCGCGAAGCAGGAGAGCGTAGCGGTCACTCGGCGCGGGGAGATCGGATAAGATATGGTCTGCTATCAGCAATAGTCACTTGATTACTCTTCTGGCCCACCATGCTTGAGGAAGTGACAGCACTGTTCGAGCGCCTCTTAGCCGAACTCCCATCGGGTACGGCTACTCTTACTGTCCATCAAGTTCCGCGCGATGGTGGAACCGTGATCGAGTTGAAGCCTACAAATCCTGCGGCTGCCGACTTCGGGGTTCACTGTGATTATTTTGAGGTGTATAGCTTCGGCTTTGGCGTCCTGTCACAATGGGAATTCCCATAGGAGCGGCGGTATCGTAAGGGCGAGAAGAACATCCTCACGGAAATTGAGGAAATGTCCCGGGCAGTTATCGCGGGCCAGTGCGAACAACGGCGTGGCTGGTTTTCGCTGACAGGAAGGATCAACGTGGGAGATTACACGTACAAGGTCACTGATCTACCGATGCTTCCCGTTCAGCCATTTGGGACACGCCGCTACGGACCGTATGTACAAAAGGAGTCGGCAACGCCGCGACTATTGATTGATCGCGTTGTCCATAAATGATCGGATCAAGATACCGCCCTTTCGGGAGCCTCAGACGGAATTAGAATCATGAAAACAACTCTTCATACCGCACCACCTTCTCAACTCGAAACCGAGTGCCTGGTCGTTCCGGTGCTCGATGCTGCCGAAAACAATACCGGCGACAAATCCGACAAACACAAACCGCAGATCCAGACCGATGACAAAGCTGTGCTCGACGCGGCCGCCGATCTCATCGCCTCGGGCGAGGTCACCGGCAAAATGCTGGAGGTCGCCCTGCTGCACAAGCCATCTGGCCTGAAGGCGAAGCGCCTGATGTTGATTGGCGGCGGCAAAGCGAAGAACTTTTCCTCGTATGAGCTGCGCAAGTTGGCCGGGGCCGCCGTGCGCAACCTGAAGGCGAAGGACCTGAAGAGCTTTGCCTTCGTCGCGCCAAATTCGTGGACAGGAAAGGCCGACCCTGCCTCGCAGAGCACACTGGTTTTCCAGCGCGGCGGAATGGACGATGCCGTGAAGTCGATTGTCGAAGGCGCATTCGTCGGCAACTTCGACCCCGACTACTACAAGAGCGATCGCAAAGAACAGAAAATCGAAGAGCTGGTCATCGTGGCGCCGGCAGCCGACCAGAAGGCGCTGCAAACTGCGATGGAGCAGGGGCGCATTATCGGTGAGGCGCAGAATTTTACCCGCGACCTGGTCAATGAGCCCGGCAACCGCATGACCCCGACCATCCTGGCGGAACGCGCCAAGAAGATGTGCGACGAGACCGGCTTGAAGTGCGAAGTCTATGGCGGCGCAAAAATCAGAGAGCTGAAGATGGGCGCATTCTGGAGCGTGTCGCAGGGTTCCGACGAAGAGCCGCGCCTGATCGTCATGCGCCACGAACCTGCGGGCGCGCCCGAGAAGCCCGTGCTCGGCCTGGTCGGGAAGGGAATTACTTTCGACAGCGGCGGCATCTCCATCAAACCGTCCGACGGCATGGAGAAGATGAAATATGACATGGCAGGCGGCGCGGCCATGATCGGAGCGATGCGCGCCATTGCGCAACTGAAGCCGAACCTGCGCGTGATCGGCATCGTCTGCGCCAGCGAGAACATGCCCTCGGGCAAGGCGCAGAAGCCGGGCGACGTGCAGATTGCGATGTCGGGTAAATCAATCGAGATCATCAACACCGACGCCGAAGGGCGACTGGTATTGGCTGACGGCTTGCATTATGCGCGCCAGTTGGGATGCACCCACCTTATCGACGCGGCGACTCTGACCGGCGCCTGCGTCGTTGCGCTGGGCATGGTCAACGCCGGCATTTTCGCCAACGATGAAGCCTTCTACGAGCGCTTCAGCAAGTCGCTACAGAAGTCGGGCGAGAAGATGTGGCGCCTGCCGGTGGACGAAGAGTACCGCGAAATGATCAAGTCCAACATCGCCGACATCGTCAACAGCGGCGGCCGTTGGGGCGGCGCAGTCACCGCGGCGATGTTCCTGAAGGAATTCGTCGGCGACACGCCGTGGTTGCATCTCGACATCGCCGGGGTGGCGTGGATGGAAGACAACAAGCCGTGGATCGCGAAAGGACCGTCAGGAATTCCGGTTCGTTCGCTGGTGGAGTTCGTGCGCGATCTGGCAGCGAGTCCCGCGTCGAAGAATTAGAGTGAGCGAGAGTTGCCCCCCCCGCCCCGAAGCAGATCCCTCGCGGGCTAAAGCCCGCTCGTGATGACAAAAAATATAGAGACTCTAGCGGCGCACCTAAAAATGCGCCCCTTCAAAACATGCGAGTTTAACGGCCACCCTTCGATTCGCTCAAAACATCCGAGCTAATTACTAGAACCTATCTCATAAATACGAACCACACTAAGTAATTGTGGTGCAGTGGATTTACAGGCACATCGGTAGGTATGGAACTCACCGATGCGCAGTGGGAAGTGCTGAAACCGCTGGTTGAGCCCAAGACACCCGGTTTGCGACGGGGTCGGCCATGGGCGGATACCCGAAGCGTGCTGGAAGGCGTGCTTTGGATCTTACGAACCGGAGCGCAATGGGCCGAGCTGCCGCGCGCCAAGTTTCCGCCGTACCAGACGTGCCACCGCCGCTTCCAGCAATGGGTCGGCGAGGGCACGCTGGTCGAGGTGCTGCGCGCTTTGGCGAAGCACCTGCTGGCACGCGGGCAGTTGGACTTGGCCGAGACCTTCATCGACGCCACCTTTGCGGGGGCGAAAAAGGGGGCGGTGCAGTTGGTCCAACACGCCGCGGCAAAGGGACCAAGATCATGGCAATTGCGGAGCGCCATGGTCTTCCTGTCGCCGCCTGGATTGGAAGCGCTTCGCCACATGAAACTCGCTTCGTCGAAGCCACCGTCGAGCAACGCTTCACGGCGGCGGCCCCCGAGCGCATGATCGGCGATCGCGCCTATGACAGCGATCCGCTGGACGAGCGGCTGCAACAGCACCACGGCGTCCAGTTGATCGCGCCGCACAAAGTAAACCGCCGCAAGCCCCAGACGCAGGACGGGCGCAAGCTGCGGAGATATTGCCGGCGCTGGAAGATCGAGAGACTGTTTGCCTGGTTGCATAACTTTCGTCGGCTGGTCACCCGTTGGGAGTATCACGAGGCCAACTTCCTCGGGCTCGTCCAGCTTGGTTGCATCCTCATTTTCATGAGGAGGTATTTATGAGATGGCTTCTAATTACTAATTGCTAATTGCTAATTGCTAACTGCTAACTGCTGCTTCCCAGCACTTCCCGCAGCCAGCTCTCGATGGTCATCCGCATTTCGGCGAGATGGCCTGCGAAGAAGTGATCACCGGGAACGAATACCAACTCTTTCGGGTCGGCAGCTTGCGCCACCAGTTTCTCCAGCGCATCGTGGGGGCCGTACTGATCGTGGTCGCCGCTGACGAAGAGCTTCGGTTTCGCGCACTCGCGCAAAAAGTCGAACGAATAGAGACGGCCATCGGCCTCGACCGGTGTGCCCAGTGAAATCAGCGCGCTAACGTCGGGGTCGGGACAAGCCGCTTGCAGACCCACAGCCGCGCCAAATGAAAATCCTATGAATATGATGGGCAGCGAAAATTCCTGCTTCAGCCAGGCCAGCGCGGCTTGCACGTCGGCGACTTCGCCGCGTCCCTCATCGTGCCGGCCTGCGCTCAGGCCGGTGCCGCGAAAGTTGAAGCGCAACACCGGAAAGCCGAATGAGTGCAGGGCCTTCATGGCGTGAAAGACGACCTTGTTGTGGATGGTTCCGCCACCCAGCGGATGCGGATGGCACACTAATGCGGCGTGGGTTGCCGTGGGCAGACCGACGTTCAGCAGGGCTTCCAGCCGTCCTGCGGGTCCTTGCAGAAAGAATGACTTGATTGCCGAGTGCGATGGGGGCAAGCGTTTTCCTGCCTGGTCACCGGTCGTGAATACCGCGGGTCGGTTGCGCCAACAAGGAGACGCACTCCCGCGGCGGCTCGCTATCCACCACGGGAGTTTGTGCACCTGTGGCTAATCGTCACCACAGATCTTTCACTCTACCGCATTGCGCGGATTGCGTCGATTGCTGCTCAGGCATTTCCCCGAGTGCCGTGCCGGGTGGCCCTTTACAACGAACGCTGTTGTTTCGTCCGGTCGATTTTGTTGCGGTTCTTGCAGGTGCGCACTCGATTGGCGCGTCCGTAAATAAACAGAATGACAAAGAACGCGTAAACCAGAATCGACCATAAGGGATGGCCCAACTGGGTAAAGTAGGGCAGTCCCCACACGCTGAACGCCAGGGCGAACAGCACCACCACGATTAACCAAATACAATCCCGACGCTGCATACTAGGTATCGGCAAAAACGCGGAACGTTATCAGATTGCGCCGCGTTTCTTGCGAATTGACTTGTGGTCATTCAAATTAGAAGGCTAGTGTGCCGCGAAGTTTGGCCGCCGGAGAAAAAAGTTTTACCAGTCACCAGCCGGTGCAAGGACAAATAAAAGGACAAATAAATGGTTCGATTTGGCATTGTCGGGTTTGGTCTGCACGCGGTGAAGCGCCTGATGCCGGGATTCGCCCAGGCCACGCGCTGCCGGGTCACGGCCTTGTCGCGTCGCGATTTGCAGCGGGCAAGGGAATCGGCGCAGCAGTTTGCAATCCCCCACGCCTTCGCCTCCACCGCCGAACTGTGCGCTTGTCCGGAGGTCGATTCGGTGTTCGTGTCCAGCCCCGACGGATTGCATCACGACGACGTGCTGCAGGCCGTGCGCCATGGCAAGCCGGTGCTTTGCGAAAAACCAATGGCCATGAATCCGCAAGAGGCGCTGGAGATGGTGCAGGCTGCGCGCGCCGCAAACGTGCTGCTGGGCGTGGCCCACGTAATGCGCTTCGAGGAGAGCGTGAAATTCTTCCGCGATCACGTGGCCGCCGGTTCCATCGGGCGGCCGGTGACGGCGCGTGCCGACTTCTTTGCTCCCATGCTGAGCAGCGCGCGAAAGTGGATCAACGATGCTCACTTGGCCACCGGCGGCCCACTGGCCGACATCGGTGTCCATTGCATTGATTCGTTGCGCTTCATCCTTGGTCAGGACGTGGCTTCGGTTGCAGCCGTGGCCAACTACGACGCGCACTGGGTTGTGGAAGCCTCGGCAACTGCAGTACTTCGCTTCCAGAGCGGAATACTGGGGACGGTTTCGGTGTCGGCGCGCACTCCATACCAGACCTATCTGGAGGTGGCGGGAGAAACCGGAGTGCTTTCGTCGCTGAATGCGCTGAACGTGGAGCATCCCCCGACCGTCGAGTTGCGCAGAGGATTCGAGGTGATCGAGCGAAGGGAAGTCTCGAATGCGGAAGCGTACGCCACGCAGGTGGACGCGTTTGCTGCGGCCATCGAAGAGGGGCGCGAGTTCGACATTCCCGGCGAAGATGGTTTGCGCAACCAGTTGGTCCTCGACGCCGCCTTCCGCAGCGTAAAGAGCGGGAAGCTGGAAGCCGTGTGATCATTCACCACAGAGACACCGAGGCACAGAGAAAACTTTCAACACGGAGGACACGGAGATCACGGATTTATTTCAGTTTTCATTTTTTTACTTCTTTATTTTTTGCTTCTTCTGGCTTCCTTCTTGTGTTCTCAGTTCTTAATTCTTATTTGTTTCTCCGTGCGCTCCGTGTTCTCCGTGGTTAAGAGATCTTTCTGATGAAGAAGTTCTCCTCTGTGTCTCTGTGCCTCTGTGGTTAATAGCCCTTCAATCCCCGGGTGCGCTCGGCACCGCATGATGCGGCAGCGCCTGCGGCATCTCGGAGACATTCCACGCCCACGCCGCCAGAAGTGCTGCGCCTTCGTTGATCTGCTCGGGAACCACTTTGTCGAAGGTGTCGGTCTGGCTGTGATGGGCTTCGCGGTACTGTGCCGGCAGCTGTATGCAGAAGTATGCCGGCACCCCTTTGTTCAGGAACGGCACATGGTCGGACGCGCCGAAGTAGCGGGTCGATAAGGGCCGAAGATCGAACACCGCCTGCAGCGGCTGGTAGATTTCGTGCATCAGCGCCGCAGTCTCCCACAAATTTTCCAGTGCGATGCTGAAGACTTTGCCCGTACCGGTGTCGTGGATAAGCACGGCATCGATCGCGGGAGTTTCCGCGGCATGGTTCTTCAGGAAAGTGTCGGCGCCGATACCTCCCTGTTCCTCTCCGGTAAACAGAATGAAAGTGATGGTGCGCTTAGGCTTCCAGCCCAGCGCCTGCAACGCCCGGGCCGCCTCAAGCGTGGCCATCGCGCCGGTGCCGTTATCCAGCGCCCCCTGGCCGAGGTCCCAGGAGTCGAGATGGCCGCCAACGATGACCCGTTCCTCGGGACGCTCGCTGCCCTTGATTTCGGCGACGGTGATGGAAGCGGCCACCGGTTTGTCGCTGAAGGTTTCCTGCAGGTTGGCCTTCATGGTCACGGGCCCGGCTTGAAGCAGGCGATAGATGAGGTCGTAATCCTCATGCGTGAGGAAAGCGATGGGTACGTCGCTGGCCGAGTAGCGTGTATAGACGCCGCCCATATTGAACAGGCTGTCGGGCTTGCCGCTGTCCATCAGGACCAGCGCCGGCTGTTCCGCCGCGGTCTGCTTCATCAGTTGCATGCGACCGCGCCAGCCGCCATTGGATTCGGGCACGCCGCGCGCGGGCGCGATCACTGCGTCATACGCGTTGGCGGGGTTCGGATCCAGCTTCGACAGGTCGGCGGGCAGCCGCAGCAGAACGATCGCACCCTTCAGCTTGCCCTTGTACTGCTCAAAATCGGATGGCTCTTTAGGATTGACGACGACGACGTTGCCGGTAATCTCTCCATCGGTTGCCTTGCTCCATCCCAGGGCATGAATGCCGATGCGGCGCTGAATGGGGCCGGTGATCTCGGCGGTTTCCGCGCCGCGCGTCCAGCCATGCGCAATTTCGGCCGGCTCCAGGTGCGCGTCAACGTGGTAATCCTGAAAGCGCTTGAGCGTCCATTCGCTGGCCGCCTGCATTTGTGGCGATCCAGTAAGGCGCGGGCCAATGTGCGTGGTCAGATACTCCAGGTTCTTCACCAACTCCGAGTGCGCCTTCACCTCGCCGGCGATTTTCTGGTCGGCCTCTTCCATCGCCTTGCGATAAGCCTCGCGTTGTTCGTGGCTGCGCGCTGCAGCCGCAGACGGAACCGTCTGGGGTTCTTGCTGAACGGCGTCGGGGGATTGCGCGAGCAGCGAGCCGCCCAACAGGAGTGTTGCGACACAGGCCAGCAAATGGCCGCGAATTCGAATCATTGCACCTTCCTCATGAAGAAACTGGCGAACGTTCGATGATAGCGTTTGCGCTTTGATCGTGCTACTCAGCGGCAAATGTCCTGTATGCTTATAGCTTCTGCATGACTGTGAATCAGTTAGTACGCCGCCCGAAATCATCCCAACTCCTGACCTCGTCTGTTTCCGCAGTCGTTGTTGTGCTGCTGCTGTTCGGCTTGTCGTGGGCCCAGACCACGCCCAGCCAGCCGCAGGCGAACCCGTCAACGCAGTCGCCGGCTTCCCAGGGCCAGGCGCAGACACCCAAAAGCACGCCGTCAACCGAAAAGCCCGAGCCTCAGACCCGCATTACCAGTGCCCAAGCCAAGCAACTGTTTCGCTCGGTGGATGAAATCCTGGAGTTCGCCAGCCACGACACCGGACTGCCGATCCAACAAAAAGTAAAGCGTAATCTCATCACCCGCGAGTCGGTGGAGCACTACGTTGACAAGAAAATGAAGGACGATAAGGACGCGCAGCGGCTGGAGCAATCGCGGCTTGTGCTGGAGAAGTTCGGGCTGCTTCCGCGGGGCTATGACTTACACGCGGAGTTTCTCCGCCTGCTGGGCGAGCAGGTGGCGGCTTATTACGATCCCAAGGAGAAGAGCGTCAATCTGCTTGACTGGGTGCAGCCCGACATTCAGAAGCCGGTGCTGGCCCACGAACTGACGCACGCGCTGCAAGACCAGAAGATCAATCTGGAGAAGTGGGAATTAGCCGGCGCCAAAGACCAGGGAGCGCTGCCCGACCCGCAGGAAGAAGTGGTGGAAGAGGCCCAGGCGGCGCGCCAGTGCGTTACCGAGGGCCAGGCCATGGTGGTGCTGGTTGACTACACGCTGGCCCCGATCGGCAAGAACATTCTGAGCGCCCCGGAGATTGTCGAGGTCATGCGCGCCGGCATGGCCGACAACAAAGACTCACCGGTGTTCGCTGCCGCTCCCATGTTCCTGCGCGAATCGTTGTTAATGCCCTACACGTTTGGCCTGGAGTTTGTACGCGCCGTGCTGGCTGCCAAAGGCAAAGAAGCGGCGTATCCGGGCATGCTGCAGGACCCGCCGATTGACACTCGCCAGATCATGCAGCCGGAAACCTACCTGCGGAAGCAGAATGTGCCGCCGCTTGCCATTCCCGATCTCGACAAGCTGGTCGCGCCAGACTACGAGCGCTTCGACTTTGGCGGGATGGGTGAGTTCGACATTTACCTGCTGGCCAAGCAGTATGGCGCCGCTCCTCCGAACTACTATCCGCACTGGCGTGGAGGTTACTATTTTGCCGCCCATGCCAAGTCGGCTCCCAAGGACCAGATCGCGATGCTGTACCTTTCGCGATGGGATTCGCCCGAAGCCGCGCGCGATTTTGCCAAACTCTACGCCGACTATCTTCCCAAGCGCTACAAGAAGGCGACCCAGCAGCAGCCCGCGTCGGCGAGCGGAGCGAATTCAACCGGCGCGCCGCCTGCAATTGCCTACGACACAGACGAGGGCAAGGTGACGCTGGAAATCCAGGGCAACGATCTTCTTATCCTCGAAGGCTACGACGACAAGGTCGCAGAGAATGCGCGGCAGGTGTTGCTGCACGGCGTGCCATCGCCGCAACCAGCAGGGAAGAGCAAATAGAGACTGGCGCTGACACGTTTGAAGGGGCACGGTTTCACAGGTTGCTAAGAACTCCACAGCGTGGGCCGCAGATTTTACTTATCGGTGGGAGCCCCCGCATTTATGCGGGGGAAGGAGCGCTTCAGCGCTCCGCTAGAACGCTGTTTTTTTTTCGCGCTTTAGCGCCGGAGATCAGGAGACCAGGGCTAAAAGCCCACTTCTTTAGAGTTGCTCCTTCTCCGCTGGACTGAAGTCCAGTTCCCCCTGCTGAAGCAGGGGGCTCCCACCCAGAAATCTTCTCGAGAGTTCTCCCGCAGCCTGTTCAGCCGCTCCCTTCAAAATCCAGTCTTAACTGTTTTCAAACCAATCTTGCCGATTGCCCGAAAAAGCTACACACTCCGGTCTTTCACTCCCACGTCACAATCCGATGTGACAAAAGTATTACAAACAGAAGTCTCTTCCGTTGTTAGTCTGAGATTGGCTCCTGCACAACATCTCACGCGGACCCACACAACAATTTTAGGGGAGACATGACCGGAGAGAAAAAAAAGAAGAACATCAATTGGCTCACCACGGGCTTCATGCTGGCATTTCACATCGGCGCAATCGTGGCTTTATTCATGTTCAGTTGGAAGGCGCTGATTATCGCGGCGATTGTGTATTGGGTCGCGGGAAGTCTCGGCATCGGCATGGGCTATCACCGGCTGCTCACCCATCGCGGATACAAATGTCCCAAGTGGCTGGAATATGTAATGACGGTTTGCGCCACGCTGACGCTGGAAGGCGGGCCGATTTTCTGGGTGGCCACGCATCGCGTACATCATCAGCTCACCGACAAGCCGGGCGATCCGCACTCCCCGCGCGATGGCGGCTTCTGGGCGCACATGGGCTGGATCCTCACCGGGCAGACCTTTCATAACAACAACAGCGACCTTCTGGCCTACGTCCCCGACCTTCGCAAAGACAAGTTTCATCTCTGGATCAGCAAGTATCACTGGCTCCCTCTTACCACGCTGGGCGTGGTGCTGCTGGTCACCTGCGGTTGGGGAGTGATGTTCTGGGCCATCTTCCTGCGCACCGTGGTGCTGCTGCACTCCACCTGGTTTGTGAACTCGGCGACGCACATGTGGGGTTCCAAGCGCTTCTCTACCGATGACGATTCGCGCAACCTGTGGTGGGTGGCGTATCTCAGCTTCGGCGAAGGCTGGCACAACAATCACCACGCGCATCCACAGTCGGCGCGCCATGGCCTTGCGTGGTACGAGGTGGACGTGAACTGGTACGGCATCAAGACGCTGGAAGCTCTCGGACTCATCTGGGATGTGAAACTGCCCAAGCTGGGCTCGTCGCGCATCAAGCCGGTGGTGGCGCCGGAAGCCGCGGTGCAGGTGCAAGAAGAACTGGTCGGCGTTTAAGCTTCGACGGCAGCAAGCGATCGTGAAAGGACGGCGTGACAGCGCCGTCCTTTTTGTTTGCGCGTGCCTTTAACGGAACAAGGCCGTCAAAGCGGTAAGATTAGAGCGAGGTGGTGAGACGATGAATGCTGTTCTTCGCGCTGTCGGCGGAAGCATTGCACGACGCATCGTGCTCTCGGCTTTGCTGGGTGTGGTGGCAGTCCAGATATTCATGATGAGTCCGCTGTCCGTCTGGGCGCAGAAGCAGGAGATCGTGTGGAGCGCGCAGGAGAAGCCGATCTACGACCAGATCCACGGTCTGCGTCAGCTGTCTGACGATGTCAGAGGCGGCGTGACCAAGCAGCTCGCGCTGCAAATCAGGCAATTGCCGGCAACGCCCAACAAGCTTCGGCTGGCCGTCGGTCTGGCGAATCTCTCCACCGAAGGCGATTTCGGTCACGACACTTTGCAGGAGGTCGCCGCCACGTTGGCCGACACCCTGCGTCAGCAGCCACCGCCCGACGATCACGGTCAGCCCGCCGCCGCTTATTCGGAACTGGCGCAGTTGGTGCGTTACGAGCATGTGCAAGCGTCATTAGACGTGCCGCAGTTTAAGGCGGCGATGGCGAAGCTGGAGGCCGATGATCAGCGCCGCCAGGAGGCTGACTTCACGCTCATCGATCTGCAAGGAAAAACCTGGAACTTGAAAGAGCTGAAGGGAAAAGTGGTGCTGGTAAACTTCTGGGCCACGTGGTGCCCGCCTTGCCGCAAAGAGATGCCCGACCTCAACACGCTCTACCAACGATTCAAAGATCAGGGTTTCGTGATCCTGGCAATTTCGGATGAAGAGGCCGGCAAGGTGAAACCGTTTATCGCGGAACGCAAGATCAGCTATCCGGTCATGCTCGATCCCGGACGAAAAGTTAACGAGCTATTTCAAGTCGAGGGCATTCCGAAGAGTTTCGTTTACGATCGCGAGGGAAAGCTGGTGGCCCAGTCCATCGACATGCGCACCCAGAAGCAATTTCTGGAGATGTTGGGGCAGGCGGGATTGGAGTAGGGGTGCCGGGTCAATTTGAAAACGACAGGCCGAGCATTAGAATACCCGTCGCAACTAACACTACCACTTGGGGATTCTCCTTCACCCCGAGGGCTGCGACCGCCAGTGCCATGAACAGGAGCATTAACACGTTCGTGACGCGCACGATGAGGCGTACGTCCTGTTCCTCTGGGTGTCTTGCGTGAATCAGGTTGAGGGTGGCGTAGAACAACAGGGCTAGCCCGGTACCCAAGAACCATAGCAGGTTGGCGTTCAGTCTTTTATAAGGGACAAACGCAAAAGTCGAATGCACTATCCCCAAGAGGAAAGCAATCGCCACCACTGTCAGATATGCCTTGCGCTTCATTTAGCGCTCGTCCGCGAGCGGGCACCATTCTAAACTGACCCACTACGCGATAGGGACCCGGCCTGGCGTTTCCCGCGAATTTTCTGTTACCTTCTCTGCACCTTGCCGGAGGAGGGTCGGATGGCAGAACTCACAAGCAGCTCTCCCCAAGCCAGTTCGGACCGCTGGCACGCAATGGGCGCGGGCTTTCTCGGTTGGACCCTCGACGCCTTTGACTTCTTCGTTGTCATCTTTCTGTTCGACACCCTGGCGGAGCACTTCCACGTTCCCAAGCGCGAACTCATTCTCAGCGTAACCGCAACGCTCGCGATGCGTCCGGTGGGCGCACTGCTGTTCGGGATGATGGCCGACCGCTACGGCCGGCGGCGTCCGCTGATGGCCAACGTGCTGTTCTTCTCGACTATCGAGTTGCTGTGCGGCTTCGCGCCCAACTTCACGGTGTTCTTCATTCTGCGAATGCTGTTCGGTATCGGCATGGGCGGCGAGTGGGGCGTGGGTGCTTCGCTGGCCATGGAGCACGCGCCGGTGCGCTGGCGCGGCGTGTTGTCGGGAATTCTGCAGAGCGGATACTCCATCGGCTACCTGCTGGCTGCATTTGCCGCGCGTGTGGTGCTGCCCAATTGGGGCTGGCGCGCCATGTTCTGGGTGGGCGGCATTCCGGCGCTGCTGGCGCTCTACATCCGCACCAAGGTCCCGGAGTCAGAGGCCTGGAAGGTGCATCGCGTGGCGCGCACCATCGACGGCCCGCGCATTGCCTGGCAGCACAAAAAGCTTTCCCTATATCTGGTCGTGCTGATGTTCCTCATGAACTGTCTCTCGCACGGGACGCAGGACCTCTACCCTGACTTTCTGAAACACGGACATGGCATCGCCGCCTCCACCGTTGCTTACGTCACCATGTTCTACAACGTGGGTGCGGTTACGGGCGCCGTCATCTTTGGACTGCTTTCCGAGCGCCTGGGACGCCGCTACAGCATGCTGGTGGCGCTGGCGGTTTCGCTGGCCATCATGCCGGCGTGGGCGTTCGGCAGCACGCTCACCATTCTTGCCCTGGGCGCGTTCATTATGCAGATGGGAGTGCAAGGCGCGTGGGGCATCATTCCTGTGCATCTGAATGAGCTGTCGCCGCCCGCGGTGCGCGGACTGTTGCCCGGCTTTACCTATCAGATCGGAATTTTGTTTGCCGCGTCCACTCCGACCATCGAGTTCGCCCTGCGCGACCGTCTGGGCTACGCGTGGGCGCTGACAGCCTTTGAGGTAGTGGTGATCGCGCTGCTTTCAGTGTGGCTGCTTCTTGGCGACGAGAAGCACGGCATCAGCTTCTTGCACGAGGAGAAACGGGCCGCGGCATAGCGCCCGTTCCTCCCGCAATTCTGAAAACGCTATGGGACCGTCACCGTGACCTGCGCGGTAGTGCGGCCATATTGATTGGTGGCGTAGAGCGTGTAGGTCGTCGTCACTCGCGGCTTCACGATGACGCTGGTGCCGCGAATGACACCCGCCCCGGGCGAAACAATGTTGTACTCGCCGTGGGTCACGTTCCAACTCAGCGTGACCGGTTGGCCCGCACCGCCGGAAGAAGTAGCGGTGAAGCTGTTGACGGTGGGGTTCGGGCCTGTCGGCACATTTCCCGGCGTGTAAAGCGGAGAGATGAGCAGCACTTCAAAGTTCGAGGCGGTCAACTGCCGCAGCAGTCCCAGGTCGTCATTGCTCCAGCGATCGTCAGGCGCGCCGCTGATGAACATCGAGCTTCCATTGTCGGCCATGATCATGCCGTACTGCTTAAGCGCGGTCAGGATGACCTGGTCATCGGGCGGATAGCTGGAAATATCGAAGTTGGCTTTCAGGCGCAAACGCATGCCCATGGGCGCGGCCAACGGATCGCTGGAGTTCGCCGCCCAATGCGATGCCGGCGGGGTAAACGCCTGTTTGCTGTAATGCAGGGTGAAGCGTATCGCGTGGTGAATGGCCCCGGCGGCAACTTCATCGTAGCGAACCAGCCCGGGAAAGATCGGCAGGCCAGCGGCATCCGCCGACGTCCAGGTATAAGGCCGCGTCTCATTGGCAATCAGGTCCCAGACCGCCGCTGAATCCGCTTTCCAAGTGCCATTGGGCTGGGGGTATGCGTGATAGAGCTCGTAGAGCCAGCAGTTGCCTGGGTCGATCACCAGCACATGACGGTCGCCATCGTCGGGATTAGGGTAGCCCTCGATGGGCGCGTTAAACGGAATCGGCATTGGGCCGGGGTCGCTCTCATCACCGTAGGCCGTAAATTTGATATTCACAAACGGCTGGGTAAGCGGCACCACGACGTAGGGGATGCCTATCGATTGGCCCTGATACAAGCCGGCGCCGAAGTCGGCGTGCACCGGAGTGGAGGACCCAATGAAGTTGATGATCGCGCTCGAGTTGGGATCGAGAGGCGCATTGGCGATGTTGGTGTTCCAAAGGCTGCTGGCGGGGAAGGGGATGAATCCATTCAGATTGGCCCCCTGTCCCGTGCTGATTCGGCTACAAGGATTGATTTGTGCAGATGCCAGGCTGGCGATGAGTAAGACTAAGACAATGACAACGCCAAACAGGGCAGACAGGGATCTCCGGTGCATGATGGTACTCCTTCACTTGGATTTCCCCCGCAGTCAGACCCGGTTACGGCAAAGCATATCACTGATCAGGTATGCCGGATTTGCAATTTGAAGTTCATGAAAAGCGGAAGGGAAAAATCCCACCCAAGCAAAAGAAGCTTGGATGGGGCACCCGCTTTTCACTGACCACTAGCCACTATCCACTAGCCACTACTTCATCACCAGCTTGGCGATGGTCTGTAGCTGCATGTTCGAGGTGCCTTCGTAAATTTTGCCGATCTTGGAATCGCGGAAGAACTTCTCTACCGGGTAGTCCTTGGTGAAGCCGTAACCGCCGTAAATCTCTACGCACAGCGAGGCCACGCGCTCGGCAACCTGCGAGGTATAGAGCTTGGTCATGGCCGCTTCCTTCACGAAGTTCATGCCGGCGTCCTTCATGCGGGCGCAGTTGTAAAGCAGCATGCGGGCGGCTTCGATCTCGGTGGCCATCTGTGCGATCTGAAACTGAATACCCTGGAAGTCGCCGATGGGACGGCCGAACTGTTTGCGCTCCTGCGCGTATTTGACGGCGAATTCCCATGCACCGCGCGCCAGCCCCAGCATCTGCGCGCCGATGCCGATACGCCCTTCATTCAGCGTCTCGATGGCGATCTTGTAGCCCTTGCCGACTTCGCCCAGCACGTTGTTTTTGGGCACGCGGCAATCTTCCATAATCAGCTCGCATGTGCTGGACGCACGAATGCCGAGCTTGTCTTCCTTCTTGCCGACGGTGAATCCCGCGAAATTCTTCTCGACGATGAATGCAGTGATGCCCTTGTATCCGGCGGAAGGATCGACCGTGGCCAGCACGATAAAGACTCCTGCTTCCTTGCCATTGGTGATCCACAGTTTCTGGCCGTTGAGGACATACTCGTCGCCCTTCAACTCGGCGCGGGTCTGCAGCGCGAAGGCATCCGAACCCGAACTGGCTTCGCTCAGCGCGTAGGCGCCCACGGTGTCGCTGCACATGCGCGGCAGGTAGCGCTTCTTCTGCTCCTCCGTGCCCCAGCGCAACAGAGCGTTGTTGACCAGCGTATTCTGCACGTCCACGACGACCCCAGCGGACGGATCGACGCGGGAAAGTTCCTCTACCGCGAGGATGGCCTCGAAGAAGGTGCCGCCGCCGCCGCCGTATTGCTCGGGGACTTCAATGCCCATCAACCCCAGCTGAAAGAATTGTTCAATCAGCTTGGCTTCGAAGACACCCTTCTCGTCCATCTCCTTGACGTAGGGGCGGACGCTCTCGTCGGCAAACTGACGGACGGTGTCGCGGAAAAGTACTTCGTCCTCGGTGAGCGAAACCAGAGGAGCAGGAGCGGGAGCGGAGGCAGCGGCGTTGGCAACAGCTTGTGACATGAGAGCAATCCTTTTGGATAGGGTAGGAGACCTTTGATTCTAGCACTCGCGAAGAGCGGGAGTGCGACGGCGCACGATTGTGTAGTGTCCTAAAGTTGCGTTGCTCGGAGATGCCGCTTCCTAATCGCAGTAACTGTTAGGTCTGCCGCGAGATAAAGCAAAACGATTCCCCCGGGCACAAGGCAAAAAACGAAGGGCACAAGGCCAGCGCCCATGTAGCGGTCATCTGCTTCCCAATGTGTTTCGTTTGGCTTCGGTTGGCCGAGCAGAAACTCTTGCCCGCGATCCGATTTTCCGACAAAGAAAAACGCACACAAGATCACTACGCACGCCAGTAGAATCTTGTGCCGCAACTTGAAGATACTTACCCCAGCAGTTCTTTCGGCGTCCATATGTGATCGGTAATCCCCGCTTCCGTTGCTGGTGTCACGCGCAGTGATTTGTGTATCCGGCAGAAATTGTAATACGCGAAGTGTTGGATGTAATGCGCGGTCATCGAGATCCAGACTGAGCTGCGGTCGCAACAGGGTTCTTGCCTGACTGCGACAGGGCGACCGGCGATTCCGATGACAGGGAGACGAAATAGCGTGCCGTAATCACGGCTAACACGAACACAAGCGGCATAAAATTACGCATTTCAACGAGGAAACTGAAAAACAAGCCTGAGGCGAAAAGCACCGGGAATAAAAACAATGCCAGGCGCTTCAGGGAGAGCGGCGTCGTTCGCCAGCTGAGTACGACGAAAGGCACAAATACTCCAACCGTCAGGAGAAGGCCCACCGGCCAGCGCGAATCGCTCCAATTCAACAATGGCATGTTCCGGGGCGCGATACTGATCTGCGTGTATTCATGGATCGCGCCGTGCAAGATAAACATACGCACGCCGAGAAACATGGCACCACCCACAACGCATAGCGTGATTGCCTTCAGCCAGTAGTTGCTTTCGCTCCGGCGAAACAGCACGTAGTATCCGGCCATCGCGAGCACGGTTTCCTTGGCGAGTGAGCCGACGATCAGTGTGGTCAACAAGAATGCAAAATCCTCGGTTTCCAGAAAAATGAATGCCAGCACAAACGACAAATGGGAGAGCGGATCGGTCAACTGCCCGGCGTAATACTCAAAACTCACCGGATACAGGACCGCGATGAATAGCATGGCGATGACCGCGCCCAGGTAATTGGTATACAAACGGGCAAATTTGTAGATTGCATAAAAAAGCACGGTGCCAAAAATGAGCCGGTAAAGATCGCGCGCCGGCTCGTAGGCCAATCCGCCCATCTGCATCCAGCGCACAATTGAGTTGGGCAAGAAACGATAGGAGTGAGGCAGGGCAGCGGGTGACAGTTGAATCACCATGTCGTTCACCAATCCCTGCCACAGGACATTGGAAACAAAGTTAGGGAGGTAGGGCACACCATGGTCGACAAGGACACTGTGAACGCTATTCACGATGCACGTCAGCAGAAAGGCCAGAAACGTTAAAACGAACGCCTTCGCGCGGGTGAGATGTCGCGATTCGCGATGGTAGATGTAGGCACAAATCGCGGCAGCAACCATGTACCCCAAATACTGGACGAGCTTCCCGTCGGACTTGGGAACAGCCGTCCAGCGGCACAGCGCGGGGATGAGCGCAACGATAGCAAGCGCCCAAACTGCAAGCAGGATCCACAGCTTGCGGCTACCTCCTCCATTGGGTCTGCTTTGATCGGTAGCCTCGCTCAGCATTGACACGGATTCTCCTCAAGCGCGTTTCAAATCGGTTTTGTAACAGGCATGGTAAATGTAACCGCGTCGGCTGCGTCAATGGAAATTGTCGGTGGTCGTTGCGCAATCGACACAGAGGCACAGAGAACCCTTTCTAACCACGGAGACACGGAGCGCACGGAGAAGAAATAAAAATAAGTAAACAAGAAGGAAATAAAAAACAAATCCGTGACCTCCGTGTCCTCCGTGGTGAAAGTTTTCTCTGTGCCTTCCGTCAAACTGTTTTAGCCAATGCCTGTCCGACTCTCAGTGGCTTTTTGCGGCGATGGATGAGCTTCTGCTCAACGGTTTTATAAAGCAGGAGTGCGGCAACGATAGAAGCGAAAACGCAGGTGAGGACAGTTATTATTTCATCCTGCACTCGGATGATTCCCGGCAACAGGATTCTCTGATATTCAAGCGCTCTGATAACGAAGCACAGCACCAGAACGTGAATCAGATACAAAGAATAAGATGCATCTCCAATCAGGAGCATCCACTTAGGCCATATGGCTCCAAACCGGTCCTCCAGAGCTACTACACAAAAGACAATTAACGCGGCCGGCAAGCCCCACAACAGGACCCTGAGTCCCCTGGTATCAAACACGATTCGAAATCCGAACGGATTACGGTATGGGATAAGGATAACGGCGGTGCCAATAGCTCCCAGAACCACGGCGACGGGGACACTAAAGCGGACCTTATGGATCACCATGCTTCCGATAATCACACCGGCCAGAAATTCCAGAAGCATCGGCCCGGTGATCATTGCGAATACGGGCGAACTTCCACTCTGAAAGTAACCAATCAAAACCAAGCCCAGCATGAGAGGAGTAAGCAGCCGGACGGGACTCACTCCGAATGCCAACGCCAGTGCGAAAAGTAAGTAGAAGAAAACCTCAAACGACAGAGACCACGCGACGCTGACGATGAGAGGGCTGTTGCCGGGAACCAGGAGCAAAGACCGGGTGAGAAGGCCTAGAGAAATTTGAGGATAATTTTCCGCGGCGGTTTTGAGTTGGGGAAACACCGATACCACCCAAAACTCCAGCAGGAATAGCCCGGTTACGAACCAATACAGCGGCATAATTCGGAGGAAACGGCGCTGCATAAACTTGCGCGCAGGATGGCCTTCTCCGGATGTTCCGGCAGTCGTAATGGCCATCACAAAGCCGCTAATCACAAAAAATATGTCGACCCCGGCTGCGCCTGACCACAGAACTTGCGGCCCCGCGGGCCAAGCCAACGCCAGCGTCACCCGGCTCCAGAGCAGGGTTGAGTGGTGCACCACAACCATGACAGCGGCAATTCCTCGAAGCGCCTGGATCCCCCTGAATGTGCCGGGCTTCTTGAACGTGTCACTTGCGGAACTAGAGTTCAGCATTCATGCACCACTAGATGCGCTCAGTTATGAATCAGCCATTCGGAATACGCGAGGTTCCTATTGGGGCCGACCGTCGAACCGCTCGTGGCCGGCCCCGCGAGTCTTCACAACCGCGAGAACTCACTGAGGGTCGAGTGTTGACCTTCGCAGCACCAGAATGTTGCCCTCTCCCGGGGGCAGCCATCGCCGAAACGGGTAACGCCTGATCTCGGTGAACTCTGGGACTGGCCCGAATGTGACCATGAAATCGTCTCGAAACACCCACCACCAGGACTTCTTCAGCCTGGGTATGTAGTCCAAATCGTAAAGATACCAACCGTTAAACTCGAATCCGCCATCGATGTCGATAGGGGTGACCCGCTCTGCAGCTAGATTGTTGAGCGCCTGCCATCGGGCCCGGTTCCAGGACAAATAATCATGCGTTCCAGCAATGGAAAATGTGCCATAGAGGACCAAGCTCGCTATTGCAGCCGTCCGGATTGCAGATCCGGCCTTGCTGGGGCTGACATTGCTTACCAGGAGGATGACAATAGCAATCCCCAACGGCACCAGGAAGAGCAGATAGCGATCGAAGGCCAATTCGATGTTTATAAACAGAATCGACATCGGGGCAAAATAGATCAGCCCGCTAGCAAATAACAGTACCAATGGCGCCCTTTTCGTCGCGGTGATGGGCGGGATATTGAGCGCTTTGCCCAAAGCAACAAATGTCATTTGGAGCAGAACGAACGCGCCTGCTAAACCCACGAGCGCGACCACGGACCATAACATCTTACCTGCCGTCGGCAGCGAGGGTAGCTTAAGAAGGAAACTGTCGCGCAAGGTTGCGGGACCGAGCCCGAGATCATAGAGGACATTGGGCAGAAACGGCATTTGCTGGTGGCGCAACAAGAAGGCGCCCCACACCACGAACAGCACCGCCGCCAGGTTCAGCAGCCGTGATCGGCAAAGCTCTGCCAATTTTGTCCGGCCTGCAAACAGCAGGAGCGGCAACAGAAATAATCCCAAATACACGGAGACGATGACCAGCCCTCGCGCAAACGACGTAACGCCTTGCCCCGATAAATCGGGCGACAGAATCCACCTTCCCTGTCTCGCGTAAACCGGTAGCGAAAAGTTCTTGTGCTTCAACCAGAGCTGCCACAGGAGCTGCACCCCCCCGCCCAACGTTACGGGAATGCCTGCCAGGAGGATGTTACGTAACCGCAATCCAGACTTTGCAAGGTATGCCAATCCGAAGGCTACGAAGATCGCCAATCCGTTCTGCCGGACCAGCAATGCCAGACAAGCGAAAAAAAGTCCTGCCGCGATCTCAAGCCGAAGGTCGCGTTTCATTCCGCGTACCAGGAAATAAAAGGAGACGAGGGAGACGGCGGTGAACGGCACGTCAGGCATGAAAGTGTAGGAGAGCACTAGATACAGGGGATTGAAGGCCAGCAATAGCGTGCCGAACAAAGCTGTCCCACGGTCTGCCCCGATCTCGCGCAGCAAACCATAGAAAGCCAGAACCCCGATTACGCCCAGCGTCAGCGTCGAAATTCTTAATGCCACAAACGAAAAGCCGAAGGGAAGGCAAAAAAGTGCGCCCCAGAGGACCTGGGCAATGATGTTGGTTGAGCTGCATCCCGAAAGTTTGAGACCTCCTCCCTCGAGCAGTGCCTTCACCGTTCCCGCATAGCACCAGTCGTCATTGAGCGGGAACTCACCTCGCGGATTGATCAGCAATATCGCCAGGACCCAGAGCCCGACGATCAGCAGGACCATGAGAAGCCCGGGTGTTGTTATCGTCCATCCGCTTTTCAGCGGCTGCTCGGAGGTCTGGGTAGGAGAGCACACTTCGGCCTGTGTTTTCGACATGTGTTCCATCAAATCTGTAACTCTGTTCCGAAGCGCTCGACCTCTGGCCACGCATCATCGTGTTATGCGTGATGGGCTTTTGGCCACTCTAACGTAAATCGTCACGTCAGAAAATGCCAGAGTGGAAGGCGATTCGATTTGCCTTACTGCTTCCCGCGCGCCCTGAAATGCAGACGCTCGGATTTTGCTCTGGTGATAGAGTATTGCTGTCTTTATCCATCGAGGCCACGGGGCGGGAGCAGGGGTGACGTCAGTTCGGTCGCAAGCAAAGCGGGAGAAGCGAAAGGAAATTCGGCCCGCGCAAGACAAAGGCGCACTTGCTTGGTTTAAAACGCGGCCGTGGATTTTGGCTGTTGTCCTGGTGATCGCGACAATGGCCCTCTACTATCACGTCAGCCATCATCCCTTCGTCAATTACGACGACGACATTTATGTAACCGAAAATGCTCATGTCCAATCAGGACTGAACTGGGACACCGTTAAGTGGGCGTTTACCACCTACGAATTTGTCAATTGGCATCCCCTCACCTGGATTTCTCACGCCCTGGATTACCAGATGTTCCAACTGGATCCCAGCGGCCATCATGAGACCAGCGTCGTACTCCATGGGCTGAATACGCTGCTACTGTTCTGGGTCTTGCTGCGGGCAACAGGCTCGCCCGGGCCAAGCCTCGTGGTGGCCGCGCTGTTTGCCTTGCATCCCATCAACGTGGAATCCGTAGCCTGGATCTCGGAACGCAAGAACCTGCTGAGCGCGCTATTTTTCCTGCTGGCGTTGGGTGCCTACCGCTGGTACGCGCGCGAGCCTCGGGTGACACGCTACGTCGCGGTCGCGGCGTTATTCACGCTGGGATTGATGTCTAAACCGCAGGTGATCACATTTCCCTTTGTGTTGTTGCTTTGGGATTACTGGCCCTTGCAGAGAATGCTTGCGGGCCAGACGGGGGCGTCGTCTGTGAGCGCGGCGACGGTCCCGGCAAAGAGTGTTTCGTGGCTGGTCCTGGAAAAGCTGCCGCTTTTTGCCATCTGTTTGGGTAGCGCGGCCATTACGTTGCAGGCCGAGCACACCGGCGGCACGCTCAGTGGAATTTACTTTCACCCATTCTCCGTCCGCTTGCAGAATGGCATCCTTTCGTACGTTCGATATATAGGCAATGCGTTCTGGCCTTCGGGCTTGGCGCTGTACTACGCGTATCCCAGCGGCGATTCACTGGCATTGTGGAAGGTAATCGCGTCGCTCCTCTTCCTGGTGGCGGTTACTGTGCTGGTTGTCGCATACCGCCGCCGCCGGCCCTACCTCTTAGTCGGGTGGTTTTGGTTTCTGGGGATATTGGCGCCGATGATCGGGCTTAAGCAAATAGGTATCCAGGCGATGACCGATCACTATGCTTATTTATCATTTATCGGTCTGTTCATCATGGTTTGCTGGGGCGTCGCTGACTGGGCCAGGCAGAAGCACATTTCCAGCGCGAAACTGGCCGTGGTCACTGTAGTCGTGCTGCTGGCCCTGGGCATCATGACGCGCCGCCAGATCTCCTATTGGGACGATAACGTCAAGCTTTGGTCGCATGCGGTCGCGGTTACCAGGAACAACTTCGTGGCCGAGGACCATCTGGGCGGAGCGCTGCTGGCCGACGGCATGATCGAAGCGGCAATGCCGCATTTCTACCGGGCGGTGTCCATCAACCCGGACGACCCCGACAGCAACCTCAACATTGGTGGTTACGAGCAGCAGCAGAAGAACCTGCCGCAAGCCATCGCGCAGTACAACAAAGTGATCAGCGCCACCCAGGAGTCGGCAGTAGTGAACGCCGGCGTGCGGGCAAAGGCGTTCGACAACATGGGAAACTGTTATCGCGAGCTGGGCGATCTGGAGCACGCCCGGCAAAGCTTTGAAGCCGCGGTGGCCGCCGATCCCCAAATGGCCAAAGCATGGATCGGCCTGGGGCTGGTCAATCAAAAGACCGGCAATGTCGCCACGGCGATTCAGGCGTATTCCCGCGCCATGAAGCTGCAGCCTACGGACTGGGGATATCTGCTGCTGGCCCGGGCCCTGGAACAAAGCGGCGATAACCCTGCCGCCCTGTCGGCCATTCGACAGGCCCAGAGCATCACCCGCAATCTGGAGAACGCCCAGCGCGGCGTGGACCGGCTGCTGGCGCAATAGGTAACTCCTAGGAACTGCCATTGGCGGAAGCTGGACTCAGCGAATGTTTGGAGCATCGAGGAGTTGTGCGGCTTGCTGCCAAAGGCCGAATCTGCCGCGAAGCGGATCGACAAAAAGGTTATTCTGAAGGCGCTAAATAGCTAGAACTGTCTCGTGAATCCATGGCTCAAGATCGGGTTAGTCGTGGCAGCGTCATTCGCATTTGTGATGCTGGCGGGATGGGCCGAGCCGCAGTTGCCTGTCTGCAGATTTATTCTCTGGCCTGGCGCTGCGATTGCCGACACTTGGTTGCACATCAGTATTTGGCAGCCGATATTCGCCTTGTTAGCTCTCACCTTCGATACATTAATCTACAGTGGGGCGTTTGGGCTGCTCCTCTGGGCGATGGGATCCCTGTGGAAAGCAAACTGACCGACTACCCAATGGCGAGCCCCTCCTGATTTCAGCGGTGCTATTCTCTTTTCGTCGCCCATGCGCATCACCAGCCGCAAAACCACGATCGCGTTTTTTATTACGCTCGGGGTCTGCGTGGCGGCGACGGCGACTGTACTGAGCACCAGTTGGATCATCCTCAACTGGCACGAGATTGTGCCGCTCATTCTGGGCGTAATTTTCTTTGGCTTGATTATTGCTGGGGTCATCCTCAACACGATTTTTCTGGTGCGCGAGATCCGCCGTAATGAACAGCAAGACAGCTTTCTCAATGCGGTCACCCATGAGTTGAAGACACCCATCACCTCCATCCGCCTGTACCTGGAGACCTTGCAGAAGCGCCAGCTTGACGAAGAACAACGCCGCGAGTTCTATCAGGTGATGCTCGACGATACCCAGCGGCTGATGGGTACGGTGGAGCAGGTGCTGCGCGCCGCCCGGGTGGTGCAGAAAAACGCGCTGTTTTCACGCAGCGAAGTTGAAGTTGGGCCTCTGGTGCAGGACGCACTGGACCTGGCGCGCTCGCGGCACCATTTGTCTTGCGAGGCAATGGACTGGGTCCCCGACGGTCGCCCTGCCGAGCGGCTAACCGTGATGGGCGATCGCGAAGAGCTGGCCACCGCTTTGTCCAACGTGCTCGACAATGCGATTAAGTATTCCCAGAAAGACCCGTGCATTCGGATTGAGGTGCTCACCCCCGATCTGCGGACGGTGCAGATTCGGGTGAATGACAATGGGATTGGAATCTCTCGCGGCGAACTGAAGCGCATCTTCAAGCGCTTCTATCGAGCGGTTACTCCAGTCACGACCCAGGTAAAGGGCAGCGGCCTGGGTCTATTCATCGTGCGCGCCATCGCGCGCCGCCACGGCGGCAAGGCCTTCGCGGAAAGCGAAGGCACCGGCCGGGGTACGACCGTCACCATCCAATTGCCGAGGAACTCGCAGTGAGCGAAATACTGCTGGTCGAAGACGAAGAGCACCTGGCGCGAGGTTTGAAGTTCAACCTGGAAGCCGAAGGCTATCCCACCCAAGTCGTGGGCGATGGCGAAACCGCGTTGGACCTGCTGCTGAAAAAGCACAACCAGTTCGATCTGCTGGTGCTCGACGTCATGCTTCCGGGCAAGGACGGATTTGCCGTGGCCAGCGAGCTGCGCAAGGCCAACCAGTACATCCCTCTGTTAATGCTGACTGCACGCGGCCGCCCGGAAGACGTGTTGAAGGGCTTTGCCTCCGGGGCCGACGATTACCTGCCCAAGCCATTCGATCTGGCCATTCTGCTGGCGCGCATTCGCAGTTTGCTGCGCCGCCGCGATTGGGGCCGCACGCTGCTCACCGATCCGCCGGCGGAAGCACGGGTGGCTGAGCCTGAAGATGCCGGCTCGCTGCGCGAGTTCGATGTTTACACTTTTGCCGGCAATGAGGTTGATTTTGGAACGTTGGAGTTGCGGGCGCACGGCAAGATGTTCCGTCTGACCCTGATGGAAGCCGAACTATTGCGGCATCTGATTCGCAACAGCGGCAAGATTGTCTCGCGCAAGTCCATTCTGGAAGAGGTCTGGGAACTGCACGAGGACACCGACACCCGCGCCATCGACAATTTTGTTGTGCGCTTGCGCAAATACATCGAGAAGGACCCATCGCATCCCCAGCACTTGCTCACGGTGCGCGGCGTGGGCTACCGCTTCCTGCCGACTCCGACCGATGCGTAGGGCCACGGGCACGCAATTGCTGTCGCGCAGATAAATTGGAGAGTCCTAGCGCGCCCGGGCGAGTACCAGGGTCACATCGTCGGGCTGTTCGCCGCCGGCGATCCAGTCGGTGACCGCGCCGGTCACGATCTCGCCGATGCGCGCCAGCGGCTGATCGCGATGCTGCTGGATCAGTTCGATCAGGCGCTCCTCGCCGAACTCGCCAAACTCGTTCTCCGGCTCGGTGACGCCGTCGCTGTAGGCGACAAACATATCTCCCGGTTCCATGCCGATGGTGCTTTCGTCATAGCTCATTCCGTCGAACAGACCCACCACCGTGCCGGAGGTCGCCAGGCGCCTGACCTGCCCACCGTTGCCCAAGATGAGAGGAGGCAGGTGCCCGGCGTTGGAATAGGTGAGCGAGCGCGAAGCCGCATCGTAGCAGGCCAGAAACATGGTGGCATATTTTTCCGGCGGCGTGCTGCGATAGAGCTGGTAGTTCAGCGTGGCCATCAATAATCCGGGAGCGAGTTCAGAATCGCTGCTGCCATCCCCGCGGTAGTACATGGGGACCAGCCCATTTCCGGGTGACCCGCCATCCGCCGCCACGGCCGCCAGAGTGCGCTCAGGTTCCAGCGAATAGGCGCGCACAAAGGCATGCACTGTGGCCATCAGCAGCGCCGCCGAAATACCTTTACCGCTAATATCGCCGACCGCCAGCACCAGCTTGTCTTCGCGCATGGGAATGAAATCGTAGTAGTCGCCGCTGACCGTCCTTGCGGGCCGGCATACCCCGTGTACCTCCAGCGTGGCCAGGCCGGACAAGTCGGCAGGGAAGAGCAGGTTTTGCACCTCGTGTGCGATCGCCAGTTCACTCTGCAGCCGCTGCTTCTCCTTTTGCTCGCTCAGCAGGTTCGACAGCGATTGGGTCATGGAGTTGAACGATTGCTCCAGCGCGGCCATCTGGTCGCTGTTGCGCACCTTGATGCGATAAGCCAGGTCGCCGGTGTTCACATGCTGGGTGGCAACGTACAGATCAGACACCGATTTGGTGATGCTGCGCGTCAGCCTCATTCCAATAAACAGCGCGATCAGCTCGATCACACCAAGAAAGATTGCGATACCCACCAGCGTGTCGAGGAAGATCTCGGCCTTGTCCCCGAGCGCGTTGAACAAGGTGGCGTACAGCATCGAAGGCCGGGTATCCACCATGATCAAGCCGGTCATGGATTTGCCGGTGTGCCAGTCGATGGCGCTGAAGCGGGTGGCAAAGGGAATGTGTACGTCGAAGCGGTTGGAAGGAGGCGGCACGCTGCCAGCCGCGACCCGTGAGCTGGCGTTTTCGCCCGACAGGCTCACTGCCGTGCGTGAATTCCCGGCATCGAAGACAATCCTATCTTTGTCGGACGATGGAGAAGACTTCGTAGTAGGAGTGGAAGTGCCCGATGCAGTATCCGGTCCCGTCTTCGTGTCCTCGTCCGGAGGCAGTACAGTTACCGATCCCAGCTCAGAGGTTGCCATCCGTAGCAGTTGAGGCGTTACCGGCACATTGGAGACCACGGTCAGATGATGGGCGCCGGCTTCCACATGTTTGACGACGCGCAGGTGCAGACGCTTGCCGTCCACCACAAATCCGGCGAAGTCTCCCTCGATTGCCGGCGATGTATGGACAGGTTCGATTCCTGGAGCGGGCCGGCCCCCCGAAAGCACGAACGGCTTGTCGCCGTCCCACACGCTTACCACTCTGTTGCGGAAGTTTTCATCCGATGCGCTGGAAATCTCGGCGGCCAGCTGCTCGTTCAGCTTCTCCGAGCGCGCCAAACTGCGGAATTGCATGGCCAGCGAGTGGTTGGCTGATTCCAGATGCCGTAACTCCGATTGCAGGTCCGACATGGCGACGTAGGTCGCAAATTGTCCGGCAAACAGATAGCTGGCCAGCAATCCCATCATCAGCAACAGCACGATGGGAATGACGCCGATAAAGACATAGGTGACGATCAAGCGGTTACGCAGGCGCCACATGAGCTGACGGCGCACCCAGCGCAGCAGCATCAGCGAGGCACAAACTGCAAAGATGAAAATCAGGAACGTGGCCCATCCGCTCAGCATGGTCCCGCTGGGCGCACGGAAGATCAGGCGCAACAGTTCGAGGAGCAGGGCCAATCCGCCAAACCACAGCGTTGTCCGCCCCAACTTGCTCTTGGGGCGCAGGACCCTTCGCAGCAGGGCCTTGATTTCGCGGGACTCTGGAAGCTTGAACGCCATAGGGTCTCGGAACCTTTGCTCTCAGTGATCTTCGTTGCCAATCTTAAATGTGACGGCAAACGCCGGGGAACGTTTCGCTGCTACGGACGAGGGCCGCACCGCACATGACAACATGGTCAGATTTCGGGATAAAGATCGAAAAACGCTTCCACGCTAGTGCGTAACTGGCGCTCGATTTCGTCTTTCGATCCCTCGAGAATATGCAGCGTCACGTGCGCCTCGTGCCCGTTCTTCAGTTTTACCGTACCCTCGCCTACTTCGGCGACTTCTTCTGAGGGTAGAAGACGCATTCCATATACCAGGGTCAATTTGGCCATCCCCTGATTCTAAACGTTCCCCAAAGCGCAGGCACTTGTTAGAATCCACACGGCAGGTTCGATCGATTCAAACTTCTGAGTAGTAAGCTGTTATTTCTTTCGGCGCGCGTCACGACGGTTGTGATTGCATCTTCTGGCGCGACGGGGAATCTAACTCCAGTCCTATGCCTGACAACGTGCGTAACGTCATCATCATCGGTTCCGGATGTTCCGGACTGACCGCAGCGATTTATGCTGCCCGCGCCAATCTGAAGCCGCTGGTCATCGATGGGCATGAGCCCGGCGGCCAGCTGTCCATGACCACGCTGGTGGAAAATTTTCCCGGCTTTCCCGATGGCGTGCAGGGTCCGGAACTGATCGAGAACATGCGCAAGCAAGCCATGCGTTTTGGGACAGATTGTCGTGCCGGACACGTGGTCAGCGTCGATCTCAGCCGCAAGAATCCTGATGGCAGCAAGAAACCTCTGGAGGTGAATTTAGGCAGCGAGACGTTGCTGACTCGTACCCTCATTATTTCCAGCGGGGCTTCGGCCCGCTGGCTGGGCCTGCCTAACGAGATGGCGCTTATCGGTCACGGCGTTTCCTCGTGCGCCACCTGCGATGGATTTTTCTTCTCGGGCAAGGAGATTGCGGTAATCGGCGGCGGCGACTCGGCAATGGAAGAGGCTTTGTTCCTGACCCGTTTTGCGTCCAAGGTCACGATCATTCATCGCCGTGGCGCCTTCCGGGCTTCGAAAATCATGCTGGATCGCGCACGTCAGCATAAGCAGATCGAGTTTCTCACCGATACCGTTGTGGACGACGTTCTCGATCCCAGCAAGAAGGAAGTTACCGGACTGCGGCTGCGCAACCTGAAGACGGGCGAACAGTGGGACCTTCCGGTCAACGCAATGTTCCTCGGCATCGGGCACACACCGAACGCGCAATTCGTAGGCGACCAACTGGCTCGCGACGGTGACGGCTATCTAATTCCTGATGGGTACGTCGGTTCGCAGGTGCCGGGTGTATTCATCAGTGGCGACGTGGCTGATCGTCGTTACCGGCAGGCGGTCACTGCTGCCGGAACCGGATGCATGGCTGCCCTGGAAGTCGAGAAGTATCTGGAAGAGATTGGGAAATAACTCAACTGACGAGTTTCTCCGCGCTGAACAGGCGGCGCAGTTCATCCTCGAGCGCGCCAGCCTGCGTCCGCGTATCGGACTGGTGCTGGGGTCGGGACTCGGCACCGTTGCTAGTGGCTTAACCAACTCAGTCAGTATTCCTTACACTGAGATTCCAAATTTTCCTCGCAGCACGGCCGAGGGTCATGCCAACACGCTGATCGTTGGAACGCTCGCCAACATTCCCCTGGTTGTAATGCAGGGCCGCGCGCATCTCTACGAAGGCCATTCCGCCAGCCAGATTGTTCTTCCCGTGCGCGCGCTAGGACGAATGGGCGTGCGTGCTTTGGTGCTGAGCAATGCTGCCGGCGGAATCAACCCGCAATACACGCGCGGTGCGCTGGTGGTGTTGCGCGACCACATCAATCTTCAAGGGGCGAACCCGCTGGTTGGTGTGAACGATGAGCGCCTGGGATTGCGTCATCCCGACATGACCGACGCTTATAATGCGCAATTCCGACAGTTTGTACGCGAGGAAGCGCAGGGACTGGGTGGAGGCATTTTCGAAGGTGTGTACGCGGCGGTGACCGGTCCCAACTTTGAAACCCCAGCGGAGATTCGCTTTCTGGCCACCATCGGCGCTGACCTGGTCGGCATGTCCACCGTCTCTGAGGTGATCGCGGCGCGACACATGGGCATCGAAGTGCTTGCGGTCTCGTGCGTGACCAACATGGCCGCAGGCATGACCGGCGAAAAAATCACCACCGAGGAAGTGCTGGAGACCGGCGAACGCCTGGCCGGCAAGTTTCTCGCGCTGTTGCGAGCGCTGTTGCCCAGAATCGAGCGCTATATGGAGACCCGCGCGAGTACCGCTTGAATTGCTGTCACCAGGGTTGTACGAGGAACAAATGAAGGTCCGCAACATCTGTCTTGCTCTTATCCTGGTGTTCTTGGGTGGCTTGTGCGCCATTGCCCAATCTGCGCAGAACAGGGAAGTGCCGCTTCCCTCCAGCAAGGTGCTGATGCCTGTCCCCGGAGGACCGCAGCCCACCAACAGTCTTCCCACGGCGGTCGCGCTCAGTCCGGATGGAAAATACCTCGCCATTCTAAACAATGGATATGGGACGGCTGAATCCAAATTTCAGCAGTCGATTGCGTTACTGGATTTGGCGAGCAATAAACTGCGCGACTTTCCCGACCCGCGCCTCGCCCTTCATGCCAGGCAAACATATTTTCTGGGACTCGCCTGGAGCAGCGATGGCGCCAGCCTTTACACCTCCATGGGATCGATTACCGATCCGGAGGGCAAGAACGCCGGTGACACTGGCAACGGGATCGCCGTGTACAGCTTGCAGAACGGGACGCTGGTGGCCCAGCGCTTTCTGAAGCTGCCGCGTGCGCCTCTCGGTCGCGGCCAAAAGTTTACCTACAATCCGAAGAGTGTTGCGCCGGGCTACGCCAACCCGTATCCGGCGGGACTGGCTGTGGTGAAGCGCGAAGGCGGCGACGCGCTGCTGATCGCGGAGAACCTTGCCGACGACGTGGTATTGCTGGATGCGCACAGCGGCAAGGTGCTGCAGCGCTTCGATCTGAGGCGGGGCCAATATGTACCGGCTGCCTTCCCGTACGGCGTGGTAGTGAATCCCGACGGCAGCAAGGGCTGGTGTTCCCTGTGGAATGCATCGCAGGTTGCGGAACTGGATCTGCGTTCCGGCAAAGTTGTGCGGCAGATCGCGCTGATGCCTCCACAGCACGATATCGACGCGTCCTCCCATCCGACGGCACTGCTGTTGAGTCCCGACCAAAGCTATCTCTACATGACGCTCTCCAACCGCGACTCGGTTGCGATCGTGTCCACGGCAGACGGCCACGTGGAGCGGTATCTCGGCACCAGGTTGCCCGGTCAAACTTATGGAGGCAGCTACCCCGACGGGCTGGCGCAGTCAGGCGACGGCAGCAAGTTGTACGTCGCCAACTCGTCTGCCGACGCGGTGGCAGTCTTCGATTTGCACGCCGCCAATGTGGAGCACGCCGCTTATTTTATTCCCACGGAGTGGTACCCCACGGCGTTGGCGATCCACGGCGGAGAGTTGCTGATTGCCAGTGGGAAGGGGCAGGGAACAGGTCCCAACACAGGCCGGCAAGACAATCCCGAGCGCCCGGGAAAGAAGCGCCACCCCTACATCCCCACCCTGATTCGAGGCTCGATCGCCCGCGTGTCGCTGGCCGACGCTGAAAGCAATCACGACAAACTAACCCAGGAGGTCGTCCGCAGCAATCGCATGGAGGGCCGCACCGGCGAGATCAGCTTTCAGGGCGGGAAAAATCCGATTCATCATGTGATTTACATCATCAAGGAAAACCGCACCTACGATCAGGTGTTCGGCGACATTCCCGAGGGAAATGGCGACCGCGCGCTGGTCATGTTCGGCGAGAACATCACTCCTAACCAGCACGCACTGGCGCGACAGTTCGGAATTCTGGACAACTTCTACGACAGCGGCGAAGTCTCAGGCGACGGGCACGTGTGGTCCACGGCGGCCATTACCAGCGATTACACGGAAAAAAACTGGGAGATCAACTATCGCAGCAAAGAACGGCGTTACGACTTTGAAGGTTACGTTGGTGACGCCAACCCAATGACCATCGGCATCCCCGATGTGAACGAACCGGAGACAGGTTACTTGTGGGGCAACCTGGCGCGTCACAACATCACTTACCGTCACTACGGCGAATTTGTGAACACGTGGTGGTGCGAAAATATCGCGCAGGACAGCCCGGCGGCAGCCCCGCTCCCCGGCCGTCCGCTCGATTGCCCGCGCAAATCAGTTCTGCCCGGCGAGGATTTGCCCGAAAAGCTGGGCGGAGGCAAGAGCCCGTACCAGTACAAGATTCCGCTGATCGCCTACGACGCAGCCAATAAGCCGGAGTTGCGCGGCCACTTCGACCCCAACTTTGCCGACTTCAACGTAAGTTATCCCGACCAGTTTCGCGCCGACGAGTTTCTGCGTGAGTTTGGGGCCTTTGTTCACGCCCGCGAATCGGGGACGGGCGAGCAGTTGCCGAACTTCGTACTGCTGCGTTTGCCTGATGATCACACTGCCGGTACGCGTCCGGGAATGCCCACGCCCAACGCCTCCGTCGCCGACAATGACCTGGCGGTGGGGCGCGTAGTAGAGGCGGTTTCCAACAGTCCGTACTGGGCCGACACCGTCATCTGCATCCTCGAAGATGACGCGCAGGATGGTGTCGATCACGTCGATGCACACCGCAGCACCGCGCTGATCATCAGCAAGTATTCACCGGGCACCCCGAAGCAACCTTCGGTCGATCATCACTTCTACACCACCGTCAATATGATCCACACCATGGAGGTCCTGTTGGGACTTCCGCCCATGAACAACAACGACGCCTATGCCCCGGTCATGGCCCCGTTGTTCACCGGAGCAGGCGAGCAGCCGGCATTCAAGGCTGACTATCGCAATCGTGACAACGGAATGATCTATCAGGCGAATCGGCCGGATGCTCCCGGCGCGAAACAATCGGCCAAGCTCGACTTCTCGGTTGCCGATGCCGCCGACACCGACGTGCTCAATGCCATCTTGTGGAGGGCGGCCAAGGGAAGAGTTTCGATGCCCGCATCTCGCCACACCGTGTTTCCGGCGGAAAGCGGCGACCAGCAAGATAAATAGACAGGTCCAGCAGATATTTACGCAGTACGAATTCGCGCTGGCGGTACGACGATCTCGACAAGTCCGGTCGCCACGTCATAGACCAGGCCAGAGACGAGCCACTCCCCCGGCAATGCGGGAATCGCCCGCAGCAAAGCAACGTCGACGGCAACCGCCGCCCGGGGATCGGTGACCGCTTTTGTCTTGAGCTCCGCTTCCTGTATTTGAAAATAGCGCGTCAGCAGGGCGGGGTCGCCGGCGAGGCGAGTGATACCGCAATCGGTGTGGTGGAGTACGACGATGTGAAACTCCCCACCGCCTCCAGGAATTTCTCCGGCAACCTGACCGATTCGCCCGAGTAGGCCCAACTGCTCCAACAACCCTGGAGTGATTCGACCGCCAATGTTACGCATCACGACGGCCTCGCCAGGCTTAATTCCGAGTACATGGGCCGGATCCACACGCATATCAGCGCAACCGATGATGATTGCCCGCACATTCGGCAGCGCTCGCGGAAGCCAGGGCATAAGTGTGCCCGCAGCAGACTGGCGCGCAGCAAAGTCTTTGTTACGTTCGAGCATGGATTCGAGATCGTTCATGTTGATTGGCCTCGATCTGGCGTGATTTTGGGACTCACGAATATATGTTTTGTCGCCACCTTCAAGGCCGGCCTGGCATCTTGAGTCCGTAAGAATCCAGAACATCGCGCAGGGTGACGACGCCCTCCAACTTATGCACATCAGCGCGGCTCACTACCGGCAGAATGTCGATCTGGTTTGCGCCCATGCGCTCCAGTGCCAAATCGAGACCTTGGTCGGCGTGGACGTGCGGAAAAAGCACCCCAGCCACGAGTTCCTCCAGATGCCTGCTGGCGCCTTCCAGTTGCTCTTGTTCGAGCGTCAGGAGATTCACAACGCCAACCACACCGCGCCGGTCGGTTACCAGCCACGTTCGGGATTCACTCGACCGGACCCGTTCCAGGGCTTCCTCGACCGTCACCTCGCTGGGCAGAGACTCGGGCGCTGCGTACATGATGCTGGTTATCTGGCGCTTATCACGCCGTTGGCGCGTCTCCTCCGTTGGCAGGTGTATGCCATCCTGCACTGCTAAGGCTTCGTAGATGGGCTCCCGCTGCAGTCGTGAGGAAATGAAGAGGCTCACCAGATTCGCAATCATCAGCGGGACGATGACCGCATAGTCCTGCGTCATCTCGAAGATCATCACCACCGAAGTCATGGGAGCGCGCACGATACCGGCGAAGACCGCGCCCATTCCCACCAGTGCGTAAGCGCCCGGCGTCGCCGTATAGCCCGGCAGCAAAAGATGCGCCACGGTGCCCACAGCGCCTCCCAACATGGCGCCGATGAATAGTGCGGGGCCGAAAATACCGCCGGCGTTACCCGAAGCATAGCTTGTCGTCACGGCTATGAGTTTCAGGACCACCAGCAGGACCATCAGGTTGAGCGCCATCCGTCCATTCAGCACATCGCCAACATAGCCGTAACCCACGCCCATAACCTGCGGCACAAACCATCCCATCAAGCCGACTATCAGGCCGCCCGCCACTGGTTGGAACCACACCGTCTTCTGCGGAAAGCGCAGGAAGCGCTGCCGCAGGTTCAGCAAAAGTTTGGTGAAGACCACGGAAACCAGGCCGCCGGCCACACCCAGCAACGCGTAGATGCCAAATTCCAGCGGATGCACCAGTTGATATTGCGGCACCTTGAACAGAGGGTTGTTGCCGAGCAGAAGGCGGAGTACCAGCCATGAGGTAGCGGACGCCAATACCACCGAGCCCAGCACCGGCGCGTGGAGGTCGCCCATAATCTCCTCCAGCGCAAACAGTACCGCTGCCAGAGGAGTATTAAACGCGGCTGCGATTGCTGCCGCCGCGCCGACCGGCAACAACGCTTTCACTTTCTCGGGACGCAATCCCAGGGAGCGCCCCAGCACGGAGGCAATGCCTGCGCCCACTTGCACCGAAGGCCCCTCGCGGCCCAGCGGGATTCCGCTGGCCAGCGTTGCCGACGTGCAGAAGAACTTTCCCAGAACGGTGCGTAGAGTGATGCGGCCCTCGCGGGCAAACAGCGCAGCCTTGGTCTGTGGTACTCCGCTGCCGCGCGCATTGGGAAAATAGCGATACAGCAGGTAGCCGATGGCCAGTGAGCCTCCGACGGGGAGCAGCACACGCCGCCACGGAGAACCGCCCGCCGGGTACAGTCGCAGTCCCTCGCGCTCTGTCAGCAGAATGAAAGCGACGACCGTCAGGCCGGTCAACGCGCCAATCACCAGCGCCAGCACCAGAAATACCTGGTCCTCACGCCGTTGCAACTTGGCCAGGAAGTACAACCGCGGGGTTCTCCACCAACTTCCGCTCGTCGTCTGGCCGCTATCACTCATCTGTGGCGAATGTCCCAGAAGAGCATACCTCACTGACTTGCCTTTGGAATGTGGAGCGAGAGCTACTAGGAGTGACGCGCACTCGTAGAGTTGTCTGCACTCGGTCTCGATCCGGGCTATGCGATGACTCCCAGATCGTCGCCAAACCAGATAGGAATTCTACTTAAGTTAGCGCGTACGGGGATCAACCCCCGACCTCTCCCACCAGCCAGGCCAGGTAATCCTCGCTGCCGCCCTCCACTGCCAACTCGACGCATTCGGGCAATTCGTAAGGGTGCAGTTCCTTGAAGGCCGAGCGCAGTTGTGCGGCGTGGTCAACGGTTGTCTTGATGACCAGCAGATACTCCGGCTCATTCGAAATTTTCTGCTTCCATCGGTACACCGAGCGGATGGGCCCGACAATGTTGACGCAAGCCGCCAATCTGCGCTCCACCAACTGCAGGGCAAGCTTCTCGGCGTCTTGCTGCTGCTCGACCGTAGTCAGCACAATGCGCGCAGGCGTCATTCGTCCCCCAACCTGAATATTTCGGGTCACACTCTACCATGAGTTAACTCCTCCTATTCTTTCGCCAGACTTTCGCTTGACGGGTGAGGTCATGCGGAAGTCCACTGGACGCTGGGGCTTGTGTCTAGCCGACGCTGATTCTGCGGGCGGACGCGTCTTTGGGAGCACTGAGATGGTGGTAACAGTTCGTATCGCCGGAGATTGGTTCTACCGTACGCGCCGCGTGCTGGCGACGCTGTGCATTGGAGTGCTTGCCGTCTTCATTGGGTACAAAGTGATTTTTGGCGCCAACGGCATGAAAGTTTATCAAGCCAAGCGGGCGGAAGCGGTCCGGCTGCAGCAGCAGATTGATGACGAGAAGACGAAGAACGACCTACTGCAGTACCACGTCGATAGCCTGCAAAAAGAAGATCCCAACGCCATCGAGAAGGAAGCGCGCGAACAACTGGGATACGTTCGGCCCGGCGAGGTTGTGCTGGTTGAGCCGCGGCCAAAACCCGAACCCAAGCCCGCCCCGTAGCCTTCCCGTCACGACGTTTTTTCGCGCAAAACCCGTTTGTAGAATAAACTTGTCGGCAGCGAAATCTGTGGGGATTCCTGCCTCGTACCTAGCACAAGGGGTGAAGGTACTGGCGGAGCACCGGGGTTGTTGTTTTTGCAGCGGCTCTCAGAGGCCTCGAACGGGCTGGAATTTTCCCCTCACAAAACATGGTCGGCCGCCTGGCGGCAATCCAAAAGGAGAGATTCGACATGAAGAAAAAGGTGTTATTGGTAATCGGGCTCTATTTATGCAGCATGACCGTACTGGCGGTCGCGAAGGACATGAGCTGGAGCGGCTGGGTCAGCGATTCCAAGTGTGGCGCCAAGGGCGCCAACGCAGCCCACGAAGGATGCGCCAAGAAGTGCATCGGAGCAGGCGAGAAGCCGGTGTTGGTGACCGACAAGGACATGAAGGTCGTCGGCATCGACAATCCCGACGCTCTTGCCGGACATGAAGGCCATCATGTGGAAGTGACAGGTAAAATGACCGACAGCGGCACGCTTCATGTTGACAAGGTGAAGATGCTGGCGCAAAAGGGCGGCAACGGCGGCGCCATGGACGACATGAAACACTGAGGGCCTGCCGAGGCCACAGCAAAGCGGCCGGAAGACGGAGCCGTGGTCTGAAATGCTATCGAACCCCGCCATCGTGGGCGGGGTTCGTATTATTGCAGCCGGTTTGGGGCACAGGCAAAGCCACAAGATCTCAATAGCAGGCGCCGACAAAACTTGAGAGACACTCAGGGTAACTATGACGAACCGCTGTAGTGGGCGAATTCTGCGGGCGCAGCACACGATGTTTCAGTTCGCTATCGCCGGCATTGTCGCCATCGTGGCATCGTTCGCAGGACAATCGCCTGCGTGGGCGCAAACTTCAGGGGCGAATTCGGCCCCATCCTCCTCCAACAGCCAGTCACAGACGTTGGCTGCAACTGCTGAGAGGAGGCGGCTGGCAGGGGAGCCTAAGGTGGTTACGAAACGCGATCTGTTTTTCCCGGACCTGGCTCACGGTGACCAACCGTTGACCTCCGGCGAAAAGTTCAAACTGGCCATCGCCAACAGCGTTTCTCCTGCGGCGTTTCTCGGGTCAGCGGCTGGAGCTGGCATTGGACAAGCGACAGACAGCCCCGCCGGCTATGGTCAAGGAGCCGACGCCTACGGGCAACGTTACGGTGCGTCGATGGCCAACCGTGCCAGCTCGAACCTGATTGGCACCTTCCTTCTGTCGTCCGCATTGCACGATGACCCGCGTTATTTCGTGATGGGAGACGGAAGCCTGAAGCAGAGTATTAAGTATGCTCTTCGTCGGGTCGTGATCGTCCGCAAGGATGACGGAGGGGAAGCGTTCAACTGGCCTGGAGTCGTAGGGCCTTTGGCGACGGCAGGGTTGGCAAACATCTATATGCCGGATGCTCAGAGAACTGCGAGCTACTCGTTGAAGAACTATGGTTGGTTCATGGCGGCTTCGGCCGGGGCGAACCTGCTGAAGGAATACTGGCCGACTATTACGAAGAAGATTCTAGTGCCGATCGGAATCGGCCATGATTCACCTAAGCCATGAAGGCCTCCATCGCATTTCGACACGCCAGTTCGACCCAGCAGTGGCCTCGCATGTTCTAGCCAATCGCGCTCTGCGCGACGTTCCCTTTCGGGAATAGACTCATCAAGTGCGAACAGTTAGAATCTAGCTTCTTCAAATCGACATCAAGGGGGACGTTTTGCGGTTGGTTTTGTGCGTTGTACTGATTTTGTCGACAGCGGGCGCGTTCGCGCAACAGGCCCCGGCCGTCCAGGGAGGCACCAGCCAATCTCAGGGAAGCATCAGCGGAACCGTTGTCGATCCGGACGGAGCCGTCACCGTTGGCGCGAACGTGCGACTCATCCTTAAGGATCAAGCCCAGCAAAAGGATGTGTTGTCGGGCGACAATGGGCAATTTTCCTTTTACAATCTTGCTCCAGGTCCTTTCCAACTCACGGTTAGCGCCCCAGGATTTGATACCAAATTGGTTTCCGGAATCGTGAACCCGGGCCAGGCTTTTATTGTTCCTGCGATCGTGCTCACTGTTGCCGCCGCCACAACGGATGTGAAGGTCTCACTCACGGAAGCTGAAATTGCTCAGCAAGAGGTTAAAGAGCAGGAGAAGCAACGCGTACTTGGCATCTTCCCGAACTTTTACACCACCTATGTACCCGATCCCGCGCCTTTGGCCCCCAAGCAGAAGTTCTCGCTGGCCTGGAAATCGACCACCGACCCCATCAGCGTTTTCGGCGTCGGATTTCTGGCCGGTATTTATCAAGCGAGTGATGAGTTAGGCGGATACGGGCAGGGTGCGGCAGGCTACGGCAGGCGTTTCGGCGCGCTTTACGGCGATGTCTTTTTTGGCACGTTTATCGACAGCGCGATTCTGCCTTCGTTGCTGAAACAGGATCCACGCTACTTCTACAAGGGGACGGGCACGAAGAAGGAGCGTTTTGTCTACGCGATTCGCAACGCGGTGGTCTGCAAGGGAGACAACAAGCAGTGGCAGCCGAATTACTCGACAATTATCGGCAGCTTTGCCACGGCCGGGCTCTCCTATACGTATTATCCAGCCAGTGATCGCGGTGCGGGTTTGCTGGTGGGGAGTGCGCTGATCAGAATTGCCGAAGGCAGCGTTGCCGGTATTTTTCAGGAATTTGTCATTCCGCATCTAACCCCGCGTCTGAAGAGCCACCCAGCGTCGAAGCCGTGAGAGCGCGAATCGGCGTTGATTTCCTGGCCATCGCGGCCGTCTTCACAGGTGCGGACAAGAGTAATCTCGGCGATATCAACTGTGGTTTGATTGCAGAGCGTGTAAGCACTCGCTTTTCATCAGGTTTGTAGTCACGTGACGCATAAATTATTACAGCCTAACTCGATGCAACAACAATAGTTATCGTGCTAGCAAGTGACGTGCGGTGTTCCCGTTTTTTTGCTTGACCGGTCAGAACCGTTGTCCTAACCTAACCACCAACCACTCACCGCGCGAAGTCAGGACAACAATTTATGCATGTGGTCAATGAGCACACGCCGACAGACCTGGGTGCGGTTGTGCCTGCGCCGGGGACGTTGGTCTCGTCGGCCCTGGAGCCGCCAAAATGGTTTGCCGTGTACACGACTCCTCGTCATGAAAAGGCAGTGTCCAGGCACTTAGGGACGCGGGCGATCGAGTGGTTCCTTCCGCTTCATGTGGAGACGCACCGCTGGAAGAACGGTTGCAGGGTCAATGTGGAGCAACCCCTCTTCCCCGGCTATGTTTTTACCCGGATCGGACTCGGTGGCATGGCCCAGGTGCTCTCCGTGCCTGGTGTGGTCCTGATTGTCGGTTCCGGGCGTGAACCGCTGGCCCTGCCGGATTTTGAGATCGAGGCATTGCGTTCGGGACTTGCCCTGCGCAGATTTGAGCCTCACCCTTACCTGGTAGTGGGGGAGAGGGCCCGCATCAAGTCGGGCTCACTAGCCGGCATGGTGGGTGTGTTGACTCGCAAGAAAAACAATTTGCGGGTTGTGCTCACCCTGGAGCTGATCCGGCGCAGTGTGGCGGTGGAAGTGGATGCCGACGAACTGGAGCGCGTCAAGGCTTAGTTCCGTTGCCCGGCAAGCATGGCCTGGAAGCAGGGCTTGGTTCAAATTCCACGGCAGCGAATAATCCAAATTGACACTTAAGCGTCCGGAGTTGGGAAAGTTATCTCCAACGCTGGCTTGATTTCACGTGGGAAACGCCCGCTTTAGTGGTAAAATCTCGCCGCACGGAGCCTCCGGAGCAATTCTACATTCAGCTGATTGCGCCACTCACAATTGCGCCTAGCCACTTCGATTAGGGCAGACAATCTGTGTCGCGGAGAGAGACACTTCAGTGCAGGGAGACTGGTCAATGAAACGAACCTTTTTCGTGATACTGGTTGTTGCAACTTTTCTTGTGACGGGAGCTTTCGCGCAAACCGCCGGTGCCCCCCAGGCGCTGCACACGCGTAAGAAGCGAATCGCGATATTTGATTTCGACTACGCGACCGTCCAGACCTCTTCCCAGGCGGTCTTCGGCACCAATGTGGACGTTGGCAGAGGTATTTCGGATTTGTTGGTGAGGAACCTGGTTAAGGATGGCACCTACTCGGTAATCGAGCGCCAGGCCATGAGCAAGATATTGGGCGAGCAGAATTTCTCCAACAGCGATCGTGCCAACCCGAACTCAGCGGCGAAGATCGGCAAAATTCTTGGCGTGGATGCCATTGTTGTGGGCAGCATTACTCAATTCGGAAACGACAATAAGAATACCAATATCGGTGGCGGTGGTGGCGGCTGGAACAGATTTGGCGTGGGCGGCGTCTCGCACAAGAGCAGCAAGGCCGTGGTGGTGGTGGACGCGCGTCTGGTGAACATCGATACGGCGGAAATCATGGGCGTGGCTACTGGCAAGGGTGAGTCCTCGCGCGAAAGCACTTCTATGCTGGGCGGCGGCGGCGGTTGGCATGGCTGGGGTGGTGGCGCCGTGGACTTTGGCAGCAGCGACTTCCAGCAGACAATCATCGGCGAAGCAGTGAATGCCGCGGTCACCCAAATGGCCACGGAACTGGTCGCTGACAACGCAAAGTTGGAGGCCCGGACGGTTACCGTTGAGGGCGTGGTTGCCGCTGTGGACGGAGGCCAGGTCATCCTTAACATCGGGTCAAAGGCGGGGTTGAAAGTTGGCGATCAGCTCACCGTGCAGAGGGTGACCAAGGAGATCAAGGATCCCTCCACCGGTGCCGTGATTCGCCGCATGACGTCTCCCGTCGGGGTGATTCGTCTGACCGATGTGGATGAGATCTCCGCGGTGGGTACACCAGTTTCTGGTTCCGGCTTCAAGGTGGGCGACGCCGTCAAGACGATAACGCAATAGGACAAGTGTTTGCTTGTGATATGACATTTCGGTAGTGTCTCAGTTTGAATTCAAGGGAACATTGCTGCCGGCGTTGGCGTATCCCTCAACTGGAGCTGATTACCCATGAGGACGCTAAAGGCTTCTTTATTGGCAAGCGCAATTGCAACCGTAGCATGGCTGCTCGGTATCACCCGCAAGATGTGGCCGGCTCACCCACAATGGGCCGTTTTCTTGTTGACAATAGGCGCAACTGTGGTTTTGATGTATGTGTTGCCAGAACCTGAGAAACAGTGACCCCAACCAAACTGAGACACTAACGACATTTCCCGCAAAGGCCCGGCTCAGGCCGGGCATTTGTTGCCTGCGAACTTGGTGCAACGCACCTCCTCCGCCTACTTGTGTCCTACAACCAAGGTAAAAAAATCAGGCATCAACGGATGTTTCTCGCTGGAACGGAAGCCAGCATTGTGCAGCATCTGTTGATATTCGGGATAGGTGTAGGCATCGCCGGCCGGTGTGGACGACAGCATCATCAACGCAAAAGTCGCCGGGCGCGGAGGAGAAACCCGGTCCTCGTTGGGAACCATGGCAAGGATGATCGCCCGGCCACCCGGGTTGAGCGCGACATGCACCTTGCGCAGCAGCTTTTCGCAGGTCGGCAGATCGAAGTGGCTTAGAAAATTAGGCATGAGTACCAGATCGTAGCCACTGCCGTACTCCACATCAAATGCGCTGCCGGGCAGAGGGTGATAGCGCTCCTTGAGGCCGGCAGTGGCGGCGTTTTCCTTAGCGACCTGCAAAACGTTGTGCCAGTCAACCGCCCACACCTCACAGTTGGGATTGTGCCGAGCGACTGCGATGCCATAGAGGCCGTGCCCCGCAGCAAGGTCAAGAACCTTCTTCGGGCGAACTTCATTGGCATTTAGATATTTGGCCAGCAGCTCGGCTGGTATCGCCATCATGGGCGCCATACCGCGGGCGAACTCGACCCAGACCGGATGGTCGGGAGCCACGGTGCTGGATTCCACGTCAGGTGTGCCGCCGTGGCGTACTGCCGCTGCGAGATCCTTCCAGCGCTCGGTGGTCATGGGGGAGAGCAGAAATCCAATTGCTCCGCCCATGTAAGCCGGAGAACGGCGATCGAGAAAGGAGGCCGAGTCCGGCGTGAGACTGTACTGGTTCGACTCTTTCGTCAAGAAGCCCATGACCACTAGGAAGTCGCATAGCGGGCGGATTCCGCGTTCAGAGGCGTGGCAGCGGCGTGCGATTGCGTCAGCCGTGTGATTGCCTTCCGCAACGGCGGTGAACAGGTCGAGCTCGATTGCGGTCTTTAAGGCTTCGGTGCGCTGATAGGCATTGACGTTGGCGAAAAATAGCTCTGGCGACGGTTGTGTATTGGGGACATCTGGCATGGCGGAAGGGCCTCCCGATTCTCAAATCATCTTCGCAGAGATGCAGCAAAGATTCTTCACCTTAAGAAGCCTCAGCGCAAGCGCACGGCGGATGATGGTGGAAGTGACACTCGGGGAGTGGTGAATCGTCAGCGGAGAAGCTGATGGTCCGGGCGCACCCACCCTCCGCATAGGCAGAGGGTGGGTTGCGAAGGGAAGGGTGTTACTGTTTCACCGCGGTGAATTCGCTGGTGGTTCCGTGCAGTTTGTCGTCCACCATAATCTTCATCGACTTACCATCGGGACCGAGCACATTTTTTGCAACGCTGATGACTTTGCCGTTGCGATAGTCAGTCTCCTCCAGCGTGCTCTTGCCGATCATCTTTAACGAGACACTGGTGGTGCCCGGATCACCTTTGAAAGGCGCCTGCGGGCCGTTCAGTTTCGCGGTGTAGGACTGACCCGTGGGCGTGGTCATGGTCACCTCGTCGCCGTCTACCTTGTAAGTCCACATTACCCCGTTGTCAGACATGTTCTCCAACTTGGTGGTCCGCCATGAACCCGATGTCGCGTGCGATCCGGCAGGACCAGCGGCGACGCGAGTCGCCTCGCCCTTGCCGGTGACCGGGTCGCCATTGCTGTTGCTGCGATCGCTGAACTCGAACATCAGTGTCTTGCCGTCGGGCGCCACAGTGACCTTTGAGGTGGCGACGGTCTTGCCGCCCTTCTTGTCGGTCTCTTCGATCTCGTGATCGTTCACAACCTTGATCGCAACCGTGTCGTAATACGGATGTCCGGTAACTTTCTGGTCGGTGCCGTCAGCTTTGATCTTGTAGGGTGGCACGCAGGTTTTGCATTCATACATGCCATTCTGCAGCACGTAAACGTCAGGCTTCTTGGGGAACTCGACTTTGTTCATATCGATCTTCCATGTCCCACTGAAGGTACTCTGGGCTGAGGCCATGATCGGCATCAGCAATAGAATCGCCAGGCCCACGAAAACCATCTTCTTCATCGTGTATCCTCCTTAGGTTTTGTCTGCGGTTTGAGATTATAGCGAAGTTCAAAACCAGCGGCAGAATTTTATTACGACGAGCCGCTCCCTTGCTTCTGTATAATCCGTCCTCTCATGCGCAACTTCTTCGCCCGGCGGACGTTCTGGGACTTGACTGCCAACCGCTACACTGAGGCGCTGGCGGCGCATCGGCGGGCGGGCAGGGAAGTGCTCGATCTGACGGCGTCGAATCCCACCAACATTGGCCTCCGTTATCGGGAAGGTGAGCTGCTGAAAGCGCTGGCGCATAGCGAGGCGCTGACCTACAGTCCCGAACCGAAGGGGCTGCTGGTTGCCCGCGAAGCCGTGTCAGGCTATTACGCCGGGCACGGCAGCGATGCGCCTGCCGGCAACATCATCCTGACTACCAGCACCAGCGAGGGGTATTCATTCCTGTTCCGCCTGTTGTGCGATCCGGGAGACACGGTCCTGGTTCCCTCTCCCAGCTACCCGCTCTTCGATTTTCTCGCCGACCTGCATGATGTGAAGCTGGAACCGTATGAGCTGGTGTATGACCACGGGTGGCAAATGGATTTTCACTCGGTGCAGAATGCGATGGAACGCGCCAGCAGTGCATCTTCGCGTTGCCGGGCCGTGCTGGCCGTACACCCCAATAACCCGACTGGTTCGTTTGCGAAGCCGCGCGAGGTTGACGAATTGAACCGAATTTGTGCGGCCAACGACATGGCAATCGTCGCCGATGAAGTGTTCCTCGACTATCCGCTTGCCGACCAGGCGCCAGTGACCTTTTCCTCCAACAGCAGCGTACTGACGTTCACTCTCAGCGGGTTGTCGAAGGTCAGCGGTCTGCCGCAGATGAAAGTCGCCTGGATTGCGGCGAACGGCCCTCAGGCACTGCTGTCGAATGCGATGGAGCGGCTGGAGGTGATTGCTGACACATACCTGTCGATGAATGCGCCGGTACAGTGGGCGGTTCCCGTCATGCTGGAAGAACGGCACGGCATACAGCGCCAATTGCGGCACCGAATGATCGAAAATCTAGCTGTGCTCGATGCCGAACTGGCCTCACAACAACTCTGCCGTCGGCTGGAAGTCGAAGGCGGATGGTATGCCGTGCTGCGCGTCCCGGTGGTCGGTCCGGACGAGGACCTTGCCATTACCTTACTGCAAGCGACCGGGGTGCTGGTGCAGCCCGGCCATTTTTATGACTTCTCGGCGGATGGCTATCTGGTAATCAGCCTCATCACCCCCAGCGATGAGTTCGCAGAAGGCAGCAGACGCTTGCTGAAGTTTATCGCCGACTTTCATTCGCGAAGCGCTCCGCCCCAGCAAGGATCAGGGTCTGCCTGAGGCAGGAAAGTGCCGGGGTAGTGCAACGATTTGCACTGTTATCCGTCAGAGTCAGTAGGGAACGATTCTCGTAAAACATAAGCCCAATTTGGGAACGAGGACGTTTATAATTACAAAATCGTGACCAAGTACTCCATTGTCGTCCCATTTCACAACGAAGAAGAGAACGTAACCGAACTCTATGATCGGCTGAAGGTGGTGATGGAAGCCACCGGCGAGCCGTTCGAATTGGTATTTGTGGACGACGGCAGCCGCGATCATACCTTCTGGATGTTGCAGCAGATTGCCGCGGTCGACCGCCGTGTGGTGGTAGTGAAACTGCGCCGCAACTTCGGGCAAACTTCGGCGCTCGCTGCCGGCTTCGATCACTCCGAAGGCGAGTACGTGATTGCCATGGACGGCGATCTGCAGCATGATCCGCACGATATTCCACTATTTCTGCAAAAACTTCGCGAGGGCTACGACATCGTCAGCGGATGGCGCAAGCAGCGCATTGACAACTTCGTGATGCGGCGGGTCCCCTCTAAGATCGCCAACTGGCTGATGGCCAAATTGAGCGGGGTCGAGCTGCACGATTTCGGGACCACCTTCAAGGCGTATCGTCGCGGAGTCGTGCAGGAAATTCCCCTCTACGGAGAACTGCATCGCTTTATTCCGGCGCTGGCGTCGGCGTATGGCGCCACCATTTGCGAGATCCCCATCCGCAATGTCAACCGCGAACGGGGCGAGTCGCACTACGGTATTTCGCGGACATTCAGGGTCTTCTTCGATCTCATCACCATCCGTTTTCTGTTGAAGTACATGGCTAGGCCGCTGCACTTTTTCGGCACGGTTGGGGCGCTGGGTTCGCTGGCGGGCTTCGCGATCGCGGTATGGATGTTGTTCGACAAGTTTGTTCGCGGAATCAACGTGATGGATGAACATGGCCCGCTGCTGGTGTTTGCCGCCGTGTTGATTGTTGCCGGTGTGCAATTGGTCGCCGTAGGACTGCTGGGCGAATTGCAAGTGCGGCATTTCCACGAGCCCACCAAACGCGCGCCCTACACCGTGGATCGCGTATTGCGCTCACCGCACAGTCAATCGGCGCTGGCCGACTGAAAGAGGGGGTAGGGCCTAGGGACTAGTGAAACCTAGTAAACGCCAGCCCTGACTTCTAACCCCTAGTCGCTAACCCCTGATCCCTAACTATTACCTTGACCAACTCCCCAGCAAGTAATCCTCACCCCGTCCGCGGCTATCTCTTCATTGCAGCAGCCACGTTTTTCTGGGGATTTTCTGCCACTCTGGGTCGCGCCATATTTACTGGCAGGCTCTCCATCGGCGGCCAGGCTTTGCGTACCATCGACCCTCTCATCCTTGCCCAGAGCCGAACCACGATTGCCTTACTGGTCCTGCTGCCGATTCTGCTGCTGAAGAACAGAGCGTCGCTGCGGGTGCGTCGTAGCAGCCACCTGCTGCAGTTTTTTCTGCTGGGAGTGCTGGGACTGGCAGGCGCCAACTACTTCTACTATTTCGCCATCCAGAAGACCAGCGTTGCGACGGCGATTGTTCTGCAATATGTCGCACCCGTTTGGGTGCTGCTGTATATGCTGGCGCGCGGGCTGCAGCGCCCAACGTTGCGACGCATCAGCGGCGTGGTGCTGGCCGTGGTGGGCTGCGGCCTCGCGGTGGGAGAACTGGCGGCCCAGCGCGGGTTCCCCTGGCTCACCATCTCGGGAGTTCGATTCAATACGCTGGGGGTGGTGGCTGCGGAACTGGCGGCGGTGTCGTTCGCCTTCTACAACGTTTTCGGTCAGCACTTGCTCCAGATTTACCAGCGCTGGACGGTGCTGGTGTATTCACTGCTGGGGGCGGCTGTCTTCTGGCAACTGATCAACCCGCCCTGGAAAATCATTGCCCAGCATTACAGCGGAGGGCAGTGGCTGTTCATGGCCATCTTCGCCATCACGTCGATGCTGGTTCCGTTCTCGCTCTACTTCGCCGGGTTGCAGCATCTCGATCCCACGCGCGCCATCGTGACCGCCTGCCTCGAGCCAGTGTGGGCGATTCTGCTGACCGCGCTCATCCTTGGCGAGCTGGTATCACCGATGCAGGTGGTCGGAATTGTGGTGGTGCTGTCGGCCACCATCCTGGTGCAAAGGCCGGAACGCAAGGATCCCATGGAACCCGTGATTGCTCTCGAGCCGATCGAGTGAAAACGCAGGGTGTTTTTCGACCCACCGCGGCTTATTTTTTTCTGACCGGCGGCGCAACGAACACAGTCTTGTGCGGAAGCTTGGCCGCAACCTCGGGACGGAGTCCAAGATTTGTTGCCAGCACGTCAACGGGATTGCCCGCAAGCCACTCGCTGAGGTCTACGGCCCGATAATGAGAGTCGTTGAAGCCGATCAGGATGCGGCAGACCTGCTTGCCAGTGTTCTTGATGTAGTGGCCCGCTCCCATGGGTGCGTAGCCGACGTTGCCGGCTTCGAACTGCTCGATGACTGCGTTTCCCTGGGCCAGGAACACACCCATCTCCGCCGTGCCGCTGATGTAGTACTGCCACTCATCCGCATTGGGATGCCAGTGCAGCTCGCGCAGAGCTCCGGGCTGCAGCTCGATTACCGATCCCGCCATCGTCGTTGAAATAGGGAATTCGTCCACCGTTACGGTGCGTTGCGTACCGCCTCCCGGGACGCGCCGGGGTTGCTGAGCGTCCAGAGGGTAGCGATGCATTGTCGCCAGCTCCGCAACCCTTCGCGGTGCCGCCGAGAGCGAATTGTCGTCAGGCACAGGGCCGCGAACGAAGTAGGCCTCGTGATCGGGCAACGGCGCCAGCTCTTTGACGGAGAGACCCAGGTTTTGCGCCACCACCGCGCGCGGCATCTGGGCGAGAAAATCGGTAATGCTGAAGGTGTGATCTTCTGAGAAGTCGCCGTTATCGAAAATCAGGATGAAGTGGCATTCTCCGGGACCGACTCCCTGGATCGAATGACCATAGCCTCGCGGAAAGTACCAGACATCGCCCGCGTCAAACGTGTCGATATAGGCTGATCCGTCGGGATGGAGGATGGTGGTACGGCAGGAGCCGCTGACGACGTAGGCCCACTCGGCCGCATTGGCATGCCAGTGCAGTTCGCGAATCGTGCCCGGTCCCAGCCTCATGGAGACACCGGCAATGCCCGTCGAAATAGGGAACTCACGAACCGACGCACCACGGGTTACGCCTCCATTTCCTATCCGGGGGGCCTGCTTCTCCAGACGGTAGCGGAACGATGGTAATGTCATTACTCTAACCTCCGATTGCAAGTTGCACTGACGGCTGGTGGCCGGTGATTTCCGATTGTTTCATGGCGACGCGTTTTCTAAGGATCTGGCTTGCCTGGCGCAGCCGCCGCGCAGTAGCAAGATTCATACTCCTGCTGGGTGAGTCCCTCGATCGCGCAGTACAGGCCTTTCACATCTCGCGCAGGAATGGGTGCGGCAGAACTCGAGACCATGTAGAACTTCAGCCATAGGTCACGCGCGGTGCTGCGGCTGGCGATCTTGTCATAAATTCTGGCCAGATTCGATCCGTCCAGTTGCCGCGTTTTCCAACGCTGCGAAAACGTGTACTCCCGCCTCCAGCGTCCGCGAGTCTTACCGCCTGCCTGCATCAGATTCGTCAAGAAGTAAGTGGTCTGGTCAGCCAGGGTTCCATCGCTTTTGAAATCTACAATTCGAAAGCTGGGATTCTGATTGTAGATAGGAGAAATTGCAGGATCGATCAGCACGAACTGCTGGTTTACGCCGGTGGCTCCGAGCACCCGGAAGTCATCTACGTGGGTGTGCCCGGCGAAGCTCGCCAATACCGTGCCGCGATAGCGCTCAAGCACACGCTCGAAGGCCGCGTTCCACTCCGGGGCCCACATGGACACCACCGAACTCGCGCACGATGGGGCAGAGGTTCTGTCGTCAGGGTGGGTCGTCGCCCAGCCGTCGATGCCTGGGGGAATGTGAAACATGAGCCAGACTTTTTCGTGTGACTGCTGCGCTTCGGCCAGCTGCGATTCCAGCCAGATGCGCAGATCGCGCGCGGCCATGGAGTTGAGCGTCGCGCAGCCATGCGCAAAGCTGGTGGCACGATATTTGTCGGACCAGAAGACGGTGTTGAGCGACAGAATGCGCACACCCTGAAGAGTGGGATGCTCCACGCTGTAACTGCCCAGTGACTTCCAGGTTGCGCTGAATTGCTCGCGTTCCATCGCAAGATCGCGGGCCCTTTCCGCGGTGTCGTTTAAGAATGCTCCATTGGCCTCAATGTTGTAATCATTGCAGTAGTCGTCGTTGTTGCCGGGTGTAAGCAGGATTTTCGCCGTCGCGAAATGTTTGCGGAATTCCAGCGCGACGAAGTCAACCGTCTTGAGCACGAAAGCACGATAATGCTCGGGCTGGTTGTCATGGGTGATGTTGCCATAAAGCCTGCGGAAGTCATGCGCCAGCAGATCGCCCGTGAACATCACCAGCGTCGGGTGGGGCTCGGCCCGCACCATCGCCTCCAGCGTAGACCGCAGTAGCCACCAGTTCGTGTCTTGCCGGTACCTGCTGAAAGCCGTGACCTTCGATCGCTGCAGGATCGATTCCCATTGAGAAGGATCGGCCGCTGCGAGGTCGGCAACCAGCGAAGGGTCGGCCATCGGATTGAAGTGAACGTCCGACGCTATGAGCAGCTTGCCGGCGACGTTGGTCTGGGCCGCCTGGACGCCTGCGCCGGAGAGGAGCAATAGCGACAGGAATACAACGATGCAAGCACGCGAGTGCGGTCTGGGGTGACAGTCCAGTGCCCTTCGCCGAATCTCTGCTGCGCATGACATCAGTCGTCAGCTCCAAACTTGAACAACGTCATCAGGTCGCCGATGGCGGGATTGTTGGTGGGGAAATAGGGAGTGCCGGGCGCGCTCACGGGATTGGGGAGGTTGTCGCGGCTGCGCGACGACAACGGGCTCAGTCCCCAGTTCTTCTCGATGAATTTCAGCAGTGAGGCGTGGTCGCCGTAGGCATGATCAACATACCCTGGCTTGGCGAACGGGGAAACCACGATGAGCGGAATGCGCGGACCATCACCGAAGAAGTCAATGGGCTGAATGTAGCCCGAGTCGTAATTGCCTCCCGATTCGTCCTCTGTAATAAAGATGGCCGTGGTGGGCCACGATGAACTGGCCTTGACGGTTTCAACCAGGTTGCGGGAAAAGGCTTCGAACAACAGCGGCAACGATGTACCCGGATGGCCATCCACGATGTCATCCGGCTTCACGAACGAGACCGCCGGCAAGGTGCCGTTCTGCACGTCCTGATAGAACTGTTGAATGTCCTGAAGATTGTTGATGAGACTGGTGGTCATGATGGACTGCGCGTACTGAAAGGGATTACAGATCTCACAGTAGTGCGCATAAACCCCGCCCAGGCCGTTAGAGCTATAGCCTTCGCCATAATATTTCCAGGAAATGCCGGCAGCAGAGAGCGCGTCGCCGATGGTACGAACCGCAGAGGGGCCCACGGTGTGTTCCTGCTGGGCGCGCAGGGTGCCGTCGCGGTTGTAGGAAGGGTCCTGATTGTTCACCAGATAATACGCTCCGGGAGCGCAGTTGCCGGAGTTGAATGGCTTGTAGGGCAGCGCGGCAAGGTAGTCCATGATGGCCGACACGCCCGGCTGCGTGGGATCGGAACAGTTGGTGTAGGAGGCATTGCTCTCGTTGCCCGAATCCGGAAGGTAGAAGCCGTCTTGCAGGTACCAGTTGTTGCTGCCCGGATAAGGATCGGGGTTTTGGATTTGCAGCGCCGGCGGCGTGGCGGGGTTGCCGTTGGCGTCGCTGTAGATGAGAGGCGTACCGGTGCCGATGGAATTCGAGTTTGGCCCGGTGCCTCCCAGCATGAACTGGTGATAGTTGTCGCTGATGGCGTAGGTGTTGGCCAGCGACGCGAAATAGGGCACGTCGCCGGTGGCCATGTTGTAGAAGCCCATCGAGATCGCACCCTGGTAGGTGGACTGGTCGGTGAACAGCGGAGGCGGAGGCCCATTCTCTGCGCCAAAATCCCAGCCAACCGAAACTGCCACCCAGGGAAACAGATCGGCGGCGCACCCGCTCGGATTGGCGGCGCTGATGTTGGCGGCGCTGCAGTCAATCTGTTGCCACATCTGGTAGAAGCGATGGACAGGATCGCCGAAGGTGTCCGCGTACATCCCATACTGCGTGATCGGAAAGGGCCCGTTGGGCAAATTATTGGGAAAGCGCACGTCGGGGACCAACGGCACCTGATGGGGCGTTTGATAGAGCATCCCGCCGTCGTAAAGCAAGCCCTGGTCGGCGGTAGCGAGCCCGGGATCGGATGTGATGCCAAAATCAATTGCCGGGGGAAACAGAATCGGGCTCAATGTGGTATTGGGCTGGGGAAGAGTGACGAAGACGCCCGTGTGTGGCGGACTTATCCGATAGACGTTGGTATCGCTGGCTTGCTGCTGGGCTGCGGCGGCGAAGTTCGGGCCGGGCGCTCCACTGGCGGTGACGATTTGCTTCGACAGCAAATTCCAAACCTGTTGCGAGGGATCGGACGGCTGATAGGTGGCGAACAGATTATCGAAGCTGCGGTTCTCTCCGATGACGATAATCACGTGCTGGATGGGAGTTGTAGTCTTCATGCCCGGGGGAGCCGGAGAAGGCGCGGGGGGAGTTCCGCCGCCGCATCCCACCAACTGAATAGCCAGCGCCAGAGCGAGAGCGCGTTTTAGATAGAGCGAACCGTGGGCGTGGAGTCTCATTCCTTGCGTCCCCTCGTTGGGACCGGCCGGCGTTGCGGGCCGGCGATCGCCAGTTTCGTTTTTCTGGATTGTGGCAGTTCTTGCCGAATGATTCTAACTGGAGGCCACGCCAGAGGGCAGAGAATTTTGAGCCAGCAAGAGGCCAGAGCATAACGCAGGCAAGCGGAGCTGGTTTTAGGATTGCGAGTGTAATGGGGATTTTTCGCCGGTTACCGCGAGCCATTGCTGCTCAACAGTAGGTGTACACGTTTTGGGTCATCAGAATCAATGATCTCGACAGGCTTTCCTTTGATGTTGCCAGTGCTGACTAATCCGAATGCTGCCGTCCGACTGTCCAGCGAATAGTCGCGGTTATCACCTGCAACAAAGACTTTGCCGATTGGAACTTGTACAGGGCCGAAAGTGGAGAGAGGACTATGCGGAGGCCCGATATGTTGAACATACGGTTCTGTTCGAGCAGAACCGTTCAAGAGGACTTGGTCGTCATGCCCCTCGATTGTGTCACCACCAACCGCGATCACGCGCTTAGCGAGCATCAGGCCGTCGTGCTCAAAAACGATCAAATCACCACGCGCAGGCTCAAAGGGGACGATCTCAACCTTAAACTTCTCACCCTTCCTAATGGTGGGCTCCATTGATGTGTTTGGCAGCGTAAACACCTTCTGGCCGCTACACGAAAGGGCACCGACAAGAAGGGCACTAATGAGGAATGCAGCCGGTTTCATACGGTGTACAACGGTATGCCAAATTTCACGCCGAAACAAACTGTTGTGAACAAGGCATTACACCACCAACAGCGATGGGCGGCGGTGACGTAGGTCACGAGGGGTGCGGTTGTCGGCGAAAACAGGCGTGGCTGTTGAAAAAGTTCGTTTTTCTAAAAACCGACCGAAAATTGGTGACCAGAAATGTATAAGCGGTCAGAGATCGTCGTTTATAGGGCATCCTAGCGCGACGATTTTTCAGCGCGATCTCTGCGAGCGAGTTTTTCAACAGCCACAGGCGATTACACCACCAACCGCGAGAGGCTGCGGTGACGTACGTCACGAACAATGCGGTTGTGAATTGTTGGCGATAACAGAGATTTCACAACCAATCCTGACGCCCCTAACCCTCTACTGCTAGCCTTCGCGCTACTGTCATTCTGCTAATTCCAAGTTGCTCCCCGATCTGTACTGCGCTGAGTCCCCGATCTGCCAGCTTGCGAATCTTGCTACTGCTCACCACGACTTTTGGGCGTCCGCCCGTTCTACCCTCACGCTTTGCTCTCGCAAGACCAGCTAGGACGCGTTCACTGATTCTCTGGCGCTCTTGCCGTGCGATACAGCCGAGGATTGCGACCACTGCATCACGGAACGGCCCTATGCTATCCAGATATGACTCGGTGAAGCTGCGGTAGCCGACACCGTAGGCGGTTAGCTGCTCCAGGTATCGCAATGTCGCCAGCGCTCCTTCTCTGGTCAGCCGATCAAGAGACCAGAACACCAGCACATCAAACTCACGCTTCGATGCTGCCGCAAGCATCTGCTGAAACTTTGGACGGTCACTGCGCTTGCCGGATGCGTAGTCAACAAACTCTGCCGTGATCGGCCACTCCTGTTTTGCGCAGAACTCGCGCAACTGCTGGAGTTGGTTCTGCGTGTCCTGCCTGCCATCTTTGGTGGAAACCCTAGCGTAGAGTGCAACGCGCAACTGCTTGTCGTTTGTCATGCAGTCACCCTGCGCCCTGCTTGATTGGATGTCAAAACAAATCTGCACTAAAACAGTTGTTTGTGTGCAGCAATTCCCGCAATGGGTAACTGCCTTTGTTTCCGCGTCTGGGTGATCTGATTATTGGCAGGGTTTTTGTGCAGCGGTCACCGTCGCACAGTATGCGCCCCTAGTGCGTTACTTGATGTAATGGGGATTGTTACGCCAGTTATCGTCGTAGCAGCCCAGCCAAACCCAATCCAAAAGACAGAAGCCCAAGAATGAGCAATGTAATGCGGAGCCGTCGCGTCACTGGGTACACAGGCTTGTTGCGGTGGGGAGGCATCCCGCCGTAGGAGAAGCCTTTCGCAAACACGCTCGAAGCCATCAAAAAGACGCCAATGATGAGCATTAGTATTCGTTCTGTCATCTCATGAAGCCCCGGTTTACTAGTGATAAGGGGATGTTACGACAGGAATCGAATGCTTCTTCCCGGCGAACTGGCGACCGCGTCAGCACCATACCTTGGAGCTCCTCTGTGCGAGTGGCACGATTGGCGTTGCGACCCCCAAGCAAAGATCAGCCAGTCAATACCACGACTCGCTTTCCTGGGGTGGCTAGGGCGTGATCTCGAACACAACGCCGCTCCCGTGAACACCACCTGTCATTGCGGTGCCGTAAATATTTCCGGAGCTGTCGACTATCAGACTGCCCGTGGGATTGCCGCCATCATTGACACCCATAAAGTCGTAGACATCCGTGTAGGTCCAACTACCTTGCGAGGGCGTAAGTTTGAAAACGTTCCCAAAGCCATAGGCACCTTCCGCATTCGTAGTGCCCCACAAATTGCCCGAGCCGTCGAGCAACAAGCCGCCCAACGGGCCCGGGCCACTTCCGGAGAAGGCATAAAGCACCGAGACATTCCACTGGCTGCCAAACGGCGTCAACTCGAATACTGTGCCCCCACCATTCGCCCCCCCACCGACGTCGTGCCGTATAGATTGCCAGCCTGGTCGAAAATCAGGCTTCCAAAGGGCTCCTGCCCAGCACCGGACTCACTAAAGGTAAGCAAAAGTTGATATCCTGAACCCCCCGGTGCGGACAGCTCGTAAACGACACCGCCGCCTCCGAAGCGCCAATTAACTGTGGTGCCATAGAGATTTCCTGCGGCGTCAGAGATAGGCCCTGCGTAGGGAGTGTAACCATCGAGGCAGTCCACCTCACTACAGAAGTTGTACAGAACGCTCTCGTTCCAAGTTTCGCCTGAGCGCGATAATTCGTAGAGAACTCCGCCAGCAAAACCGAACTCACCACTACCCCCTAAGGGAGTAACTCCGTACAAGTTCCCCTGGCTATCCAGCAGAAGGCTGCCGACGCTAGGTTCACTGCCATCGGCGCCTCCCGTGAATGAATAAATGGGGGCTTCGTTCCAAGTCTGTCTCACTGAGGCCGCTACGTGGGTGGGCGGCGACACAGTGTAAACGGTTCCGAAGCCGAGGCCGCCTGCAACCGTCGTCCCATACACAACGCCATTCGGGCCGACCGTCGGTCCGGCTTCGGGCTGTGACCCATCTCCATTTTCTTGTGCAAAGAAGCTGTGGAGTACGCTCAGCGTCCAGGTACCGTGTGCCGGGTGCAACATAAAGACGGTACCCTGCCCGTGATCACCGCCGCTTTCGGCGGCTCCATAGAGGTTTCCTGTCCCATCTATGGCCAAAGTACCAATCGGACCTGATCCTTGGGGATAGTCGAGGCTGTGAATTACGTTGAACGTTTGGCCCAGCATCGGTTGAGTTGCAAAAAGTGTCACACACAGCACAAGCGCGAATGGTGCTGCGCACTGAAATCGCAGTGGCTTTAGCATGCCATCCTCCTTACGTTAGATTCCTCGGCAGTCGGAAAAGCCAGCTACCTGCTGTTATCTTTCCGCTGTCTCCGCGCCGTCCGGTTGGCCTCGATTACTGTCCCGCCTGAACGCCTGAATCTGTTAGTGCGATGGCTAGCATGCCGACCAAGAACGATATGCTTCCCCAAAAAAGGCAGAAGGACGCAAACATTAGGGGGCGTCGAATCGTTCTCATTGCGGTGGACTGCATCGACACTTCGCCTGAGGCGGAATTATCACGCGCTTCTAGCTCGTTCCGCAAGGTAACTGTCGGTAACGCATTATAAAAGGGCGCCCCTTGGGATAGGTTGTGAGTGTGAAGCTCATCGCCTACGAAAGGAGCACCCTGGTGACTAGCGAAAAGTATATTGGGCTGGATGTTCATCAAGCAACGATCTCGGTAGCGGTTATGGATGCCAGCGGCAAGCTGGTGATGGAATCGATTCTGGAAACCAAAGCCTCAACCCTGCTGCAGTTCCTGGCCGGGCTGCGGGGCAACTTGTCGGTGACCTTTGAAGAAGGAACCTGGGCGGCCTGGCTGTACGATGTGCTAAAACCTCACGTCACTCATCTGGTGGTTTGCAACCCGCGTAAAAACGCTCTTTTGAAAACGGGTAGCAAGAGCGACCGCATCGACGCCCGTAAACTGGCCGAGCTACTGCGCGGCAATCATCTGAAGCCGGTGTACCACGGCGAGACGGGAGTGCGGATGCTGCGCGAGCTAGCCCGAAGCTATCTGACCCTCATGGAGGATCAGATCCGAGTGATGAACCGGCTGAAAGCGCTCTATCGCAGCTGGGGAATTGCCTGTGCGGGACGTGACGTCTACTACACCCGCCATCGGGCAGAGTGGTTGGAGAAGCTGCGGGAACCGGGGGTTCGCCGCCGTGCCGCACGGCTGTATGAGCAACTGGATGCGATGCAACGCTTGCGCCGACTAGCCCGACACGATCTGTTGCTGGAAAGTCGCAAGCATTCCATCAGCAGCAAGCTGCGACAGATTCCGTACGTAGGACCGATCCGGGCGGCGCTGCTGATTGCCTTGCTGCAAACTCCACACCGGTTTCGCACCAAGCGGCAACTGTGGGCCTATAGCGGACTGGCCTTGGAGATTCACACCAGCGGAGACTATGGCTACCCTGATGGCCAACTGCGCCGCTCAAAGAAGGTGGTTTCCATTCGCGGGCTGAACAAGGACCACAACCATGATCTGAAAGGTCTGTTCAAAGCTACCGCCACCATGGCGAGCATGCGTCCTGGGCCGTTCCACGAGTTCTACCTGGGACTAGTGGCCAAAGGCATGAAGCCAGCTATGGCTCGTCTCACGCTGGCGCGAAAGATTGCAGCGATTACGCTGACACTTTGGAAGAAGGGAGAAAGCTTCGACGCGGAGAAACTAAAACAGCAAGCAGCTTGAGCGTCTGTGCCGAAAAGCCTCTGCCTTTCCGCCGATCTTGCGGACGACGAGCAGCCGGTTCTGGAGAGACGCTCGGGTTCGAGGGTGAGTATGAGAATGGCCTGTAGGCATGGTGCCTCCGGCACCCAGCCTCTGTGATAACCCTATGCCCCCTCGGACAACCCGAAAAAGCCGTAGGCCACGAGCCTCAGATAGAACCATGGTTGACACCGTACAACCGGAACGCTTGCTAAGTTTCACAAACCGATTGGCGTCGTCGCAGCGCATATAAGCCATGCCGAAAAGCGAAGAGGTGAGGTCCGTACCCGGACAGAACGTGTCGCCCAGCGCACAGGGGCTGGAAGTCAAGGAAATCTCCTCTCCTTCCGGTCGTGGGAGAAGTGTTTCTCTTGACATTCCCCTTTATAGAACAGGCGATATCACAACCAATCGTGACGGCAGAGGGTTACTTGCGATATGGGGAGTAGAGTCGAGAACAGGCGCAGTGGCTGTAGCCTCCCGGTGGATATTTGACTGGGCTTTCGCCGCGTCACCTCAGTCCGGTTTGGCCTGGTTCTGTTTCCTGTTCCCGCTCATCGAACCGGACTGGCAGATTTCCCGCATCCGGCTCTCGGAAAAGACTCACGCGTTCGCCCACGGAAGGCTCGCGGTCCGGTGTGGTAACTGGGCCAATCCAAACACGGAGTGCAGAGACGCTTCCGGAAACCGTTTGTATCCTGGCCGCGGCTCGTTGTGTTTGTCGCATAACCACCGACGCAGCCTCCGACGGGCGTGTATATCGACCCCACTGTAGGCCTTGCTGACTGGCCCTAGACAGAAGTAGTTGGCCCAACCGATCATCATTCGATTGAGCTTCTCCACGATCGTCGTCGGATGCTGCCAGACTGTATCTCGCCCGGTCTCGTCGCTAATAGCTCGACAGATGCGCTGCACCCGCTTCTTCGAGGGGACCGTGCCCAGATAGACTCGGCCCCTTCTCATCGAGTAGCACCGCCCGAACGTGTATCCCAGAAAGTCGAACTTCTCTTCCGGCAGATAACAGACCCGCGTCTTGGTCTCGTTCACCGTCAGTTTCAGCTTCGACATCATCGTCCGCATCGCAGCCAGAGCTTGCTCCGCCCCAACCCGACAGCAGATGACGAGATCATCGGCATAGTTCACGATGTACGCTTTCCAACGCTTCTCGTGCCCGAGCTTCTTCCACCCCAGCACGAACCGTCGCATGTACAGATTGCTGAACAGAGGACTGATCGGAGACCCTTGTGGAGTACCTCGACCTTCGTCCCGATTGCGCGTACTCCGACGTTTATTACCACGCTCGTCGGTTTCCTCGACCGGAGCTTCCAGCCACGTCTTGATCAGATGCAGCATCGCTCCGTCGACGACCCTTCGAGCCACCGACCTCATAAGCTCGGCATGTGGAACGCTATCGAAGTAGCTGCTGAGATCCGCATCCACAATCTGCCCATGGCCCGTGTTGATCAGCATGTGGACGTGCTTGACTGCGTCCAGCGCGCTGCGGTCCGCCCGATAGGCATACTGCTCCGGCTGCAGGTCGGCCTCGAAGATGGGTTCGAGGACCAGCATGGCCGCCGTTTGCACAACCCGATCCCGGATTGTCGGTATCCCTAACGGTCTCTGCTTCCCATCCGGCTTGGGTATGTAAACCCGCCGCACAGGCTGCGGTTGATAGGTTCGACTCTTCAGCCCTTGCGTCAGTTCGTCCAACCATCGTTCCCTGCCGTACGCTTCGATGTTCTCGAATGTCTGGTTGTCCACTCCCGCAGCCCCGCCATTGGCTTGGCAGCGTTCGTAGGCATAGGCCAGAACGTCTTTCCGATACACCTTGTCGTGTAGCGCGTGGAACCGAAGGTTGGGCGATTCCTTCGCTTTTGCGTGCAACGCCGTCTGCAACTTCTGAACACTGCATGGAGTTGTTAGGCTCATCGTCAATCCCCATGTCCTTCGTTGCTTGTTGCGTCCGTCTTTAACTGAGGCCCCTTCCCTCCGCCGGCGTTACCCGGCTTCCTCGGTACTACGGACCTCTCCGCCACCCCACACGGCCCGGCCTGTCTCTCGCGAGCTGCCGGTTGATCCCGACTGCGATCACCGCTGGGGCTTCCCGTGTTGCGCCTGGTCTCCTATGCGTACATGCCATCGCCATTACCCCGGCAGGTTGGATGGAGCTTTGTCCGCTCGCTGCTCTCCATCCCCAGCGGCCTTCCCTGTGTAACAGTCAGGTCGGCTCCTGCAACTGTTGTTTCGGGGCCTGCTCAGCGTTCACTCACGTTATGGCCTGCACGCTCGCCGAGTCGCCACGCGACCCTCTACATCGAAGGCTCCGACAGCTTCGTTGCCCCCGCTGCCGCTTCGATTGCTTCCGGGTGGAACGAACCAGTTCCCGGGCGGGAGTTTCACCCGCTGAAGTCCAGCGCCTTTTCACGGCGCACTGTTACGCCAACAATCCCAAAACCGTGACTAGAATTGGACTTCAAGCTACGGGGGATGGAGGTACAATCGTGCCGCTTGTGAGCCAAAAAGGAGGTCCCGGTTTGCATGAATAATCTGAGACAGGACAACGAACCCCCAGCTGCAATTGCGAGGAATGGCTGGCGTTATCACCACATTGGTATTCCCACTCAAACCCCGCGGCCTGATGAGGTTCACGTGCCCCACCTGCATATTCACGTAGCGGGATTTCGCACCAGTCCATTTGGCGTTCAGTGGATGCGATTTGATCCAGATGCACCCTATCCCGAGGCGGTCAAGACCATTCCTCATGTAGCTTTCGAGGTAGACGATCTTGCCGCGGCACTGGTGGGGCAGCAGATTTTGATTCCGCCGAACAGCCCGATCGCGGGACTTAAAGTGGCCATGATCCTCGATCATGGCGCACCAATTGAATTAATGGAGTTTTCTCCAGCCCAGGAATTGCAAGAAGAATAAGGTCTGATCTGGTGTTAACGAAGGGCGGGTGCCCCGGGTCTCGCGGGGTTCGAGACCCGGGGATTTGGAGTGATTCGCTGTTCTGGCGTTCGCTCCCTCGGCAACAAGTCCCAGGTTTCGAAAACTGCGAAACCTGGTCCGACGCACGTCTGGAAAGTTGACCCAGTTCACCGCTTCGCTTGAGCCGATGCCTTCACATGCGAATGCTCATCGGCGTAGAGCGCGTCAATCTCTTTCTGGTAAAGCTTCTCCAGATGGCGGCGGCGCAGTTTCATGCTCGGGGTAAGCGTTCCGTCCTCAATGCTGAGCTCGGCGTGAATCACCAGCACCCGCTTCAGCTTTTCGAACTGGGCGAGGTTCTGATTCAGTTCTTCGACGATGTCTTCATACAGGGACTGGACCTGCAACGCTTTCACCAGTTGCCGGTGAGTGGAGAACTTAACTCCATGGCTTTGCGCCCATTCTTCCAGGACGGGGAAGTTGGGGACAATCAGCACGGCAGGGAAGCGCCGCTTGTCGCCGAGCAAGGCTGCCTCGCCCACAAACAGGTTCGCCTTGAGAGAGTTCTCGATCGGTTGAGGAGCAATAAATTTCCCTCCCGAGGTCTTGATTAGATCTTTCTTGCGGTCGGTAATGGAAAGGAAACCGTCGTCGTCGAGGATCGCAACATCGCCAGTCTTGAACCATCCATCCTCAAACGCTGCAGCAGTTTCCTCGGGCATCTTCCAGTAACCCTTGAATACCGCCGGGCCTCGCGTTAACAGTTCGCCATCGGCCGCGATCTTCACTTCCACGTTCGACAAAGGTTTGCCCACGGTGCCTATCCGATGATTAATCGGATTGTTCAGCGCAATGACGGGCGAGGTTTCCGTCAGGCCATAGCCTTCATGAATACGAATTCCGATATCGGCGAACCAGGTGGCGATTTCCTTCCCGAGCGGGGCGCCACCGGATACAAAGATACGCGGGCGGCCGCCCATTCCGTGGCGCACCTTTGAAAACACCAGCTTGTTCGCCAGCTTCCACGAGAAGGAAGCCGGAGTTTCTCCGCGCAGAATGGTTTCGCGGTTGGCGCGTCCCGCCGACAAGGCCCAGTTGAGAAGCTTGCGCTTTACTCCCTGCGTCTTGTGCTGAACTGCGTTGTAGACCTTCTCATATACGCGGGGCACGGCCACGATAATCGTGGGATGCACCTCGGCCATGGTGCGCGGGAGGTCATCGAGATTCGGACAGTAGGCGAGGGGAACACCCCGGGCCATCATGGCGTAATCCAGATGCCGCGCCGTCACGTGCGACAGCGGCAGAAACGAGATGCAGAGGTCATCTTTGCCTACGTCAAACATATCGAGCGAGACGCTCAGGTTTGAGGCGAGGTTGCCGTGCGTCAGCATCACGCCCTTGGGAGTGCCTGTAGTTCCGGATGTGTAAATAAGCGTTGCCAGATCGTCGGGCTCAACCGCTCGCCCCAGGGCTTCGAGTTCCGAGTCCGGGCCAGGGACAGCGTTGCTTAGAAAGCTCTGCATGGGGACGACGTCGATGAGATCGGGAGCGTTGTCCATGATGACGATGCGTTCCACCTTGGTCTGCTGCTGGATGGAGGCGATCTTCTCGTATTGCTTGGGCGTGGAGACGAAGACGATGCTGGCCTCGGAATGTTGCAGCAGATAGGCGCACTGTTCGGCGATCTGCGTCGCGTAGATGGGGACGTCAATTGCGCCCAGCAGTAATGCGGCAAAGTCGGCGATGGCCCACTCCGGACGGTTCTCGCTCAGGATGGCGATGCGGTCGCCCTTGCCGATCCCCCATGACTGCAATTGGCGCGCGGTGGCAAATACTTGCGCCTGCAGTTGCGCGGAGGAAATTGGTTTCCACGCGCCTGACTCGCGGGTCAGCATCACGCGGTCAGTGTTGCGCTCCACAACCGCGAAGAAGACGTCGTTGACGGTCCGAATATTCATGGCTTGCGAACCCAATGGGAGCGAGCATCCTTCGAGACGGCAGACTCCCAAGAACAAAATATTAGCTTTTCAACGGCCCAGGAGGATGTGACCTGTGACATCCATGGCTGTGTTTACATCAGAAGGGGCCTCGCCTCCGGGCTATGGAATTCCAGTAGCATCCGCCTCCTGGTTCCCGCCGCTTTGCATCCCGTTAATAAAAATATCTACCACTGAATCCGCGACATTGGACAGTTGGTACTCGTGCGTACTCAGCACCCAGGAGGTCACCATTTCGTCGAGTGCTCCGAAGAAGCAATTGGCCGCGATTTTCTCAGACAGGTCTTGGCGAAAGAGCCCGGTCGCCTGACCTTCGTTGATGGCGGCGCGCACCAGCCTGAGGTATTCCACCATGTGGTGGTGTGAGAATTCGGACAGGAAGCGCGTGCTCTGCCGCAGTTCCATCTGGAATACCACCGCCAGATTGCGATTGGATCCCAGTGCGTCCAGATGCAGAAACGCCAGCCGCCGCAAGCGCTGGGCGGGGCTGGGAAGCTTCTCCACCTCAGTGCGCGCGTGGATCATGAACGCATCGAAAGCGGTGTTGATGGCCGTCATCAGGATCTCGTCTTTGTTCTTGAAGTAGAGATACACGGTGCCATCAGCAACGCCGGCACGATCGGCAATGTCGGAGATTCGCGAGTTAAAAAAACCCTTGACGGCAAACACGGCGACCGCAGCATCAAGAATGCGCTGATATTTCTCAGAGTTGCGGGTGGCGCCGCCGCTGGCGTTACCCGTGACCGGTAAAGGCGGTTGAGATTCCTGCTTCATGGAAGGCCCGCAAACTAGAAGCGGGATTGCCTGGTCCATGAATCCCGCAGCGAATGAATGCTCATTCATTTGTAAATTTATAGCTGTCGCTGGATTTGTGCAATCGAAAGCACGGTTCTGCGAATGGTTCCATCGGCCGCAGCGGTGGCACCATCGGCTATTTGGTGTCACAATGCTCCACAACCAGTTCCTGGGGAATTGGCACCGTTTGAGAGGAGAATCTTCATGAAGCAAATGCTGCTGGCGCTGTTGCTCGTCGCGTCATTGCTGCCGGTCAGCCGCGCCGCCGACAAGAGCGAGGCGCCACCGCCCAAGGTTAAGGTGGGCGACATGGCGCCGGATTTCACCTTGCAAGACCAGAACGGAAACAAGGTTTCCCTGCACGACTTCAAGGGCAAGAAGAATGTTGCGCTGGCGTTCTACATCTTCGCATTCACCGGTGGTTGAACCAGGCAAATGCAGGCTTTCCAGCAGAACTTGAGCAAGCTGGAAGCTGCCGATACCCAGGTTCTGGGTGTAAGCATGGATTCTCCTTTCTCGAACAAGGCGTGGGCGGAAAAGATCGGCGTTACCTTCCCGTTGCTCAGCGACTGGGGCGGCGACATCACCAAGGAGTACGGCCTCTACAATCCGAAATACAAGGCCGCGCGGCGGGTGAATTACCTGATCGACAAAGACGGCAAGGTGATCGAGATGCAGTTGGACTCGGAGGCCATCGATCCGACGAAGGTGGTGGAGGCTTGCCAGGCAAGGAAGCTAAACCGGTAGGGCTTTTCCACCCTCTCGTCAAGGCGAACGGGTATTTCCGCGGCAGGCAACTCGATTCATGATAAGTGTTGACGTGTGTGTATTACATCGCTTAACCTTAGCGGAAAAGGGATTGCGATGCGAAGCCAGTTCGTGCTGGATGACAAGACGGAGCAATTGCTTAACGATCTAGCTGCCACTCGGGCCGGAAATCGCAGCTTTGTTGTGCGCGAGGCGATTCACTTGTACGCCAATCTAGAAGAGTGGCTGGACACCGTGGAAGCTCAGCCCGGCCTAAAGCGGATGATGGAGGCCTCGGCGGCAGACATCGAAGCCGGTCGCGTTCTAAACAGCCGTCAACTGCGGCAGCAACGCAAGCAGACAGAAAAGGCGCGGATTCGTCGCTAGTGGCTGAAATTATTTGGCCGCAGGCTGTTGTCGACGCCCTACTGAATCTTACAGGAAAAGAGTTCGACGTAATCATCCGAAAGGCCGAGAACCTGCGTCGCTTTCCCGAGATGTATCCCCTGCGCCACCGAGGCCGCTTCCGGCGATGCCGCTGGTTCTTGGCAGGCCGGTGGATCGTGTATTACCAGCTGAGCGAAGGAACGGTGTACATGCGCGCGGTCTGGCCAGCCCGTATGCCTTGAATGGTGCAAATAACGAGGGGAAGCGGAGGCCCAAAGCGCGCCGCTACGGTTGTTGCACGTGGCATTTGAAAGGAGTAACGCTACGGTGGTCGCAGCGAGCGAGCATCCCCAAATAACTCTGCGGCTCCTTGTTCTCAAAGCCGATGAGAATTGAGGCACAATTATTCGTTGATGACACGCCGGGTGAAGCTCCCGTCCGCGGGTTTCTGCATCGGGCGGCAAAGGCCGACACCGGCTTTCTGGTGCTCACTCATGGAGCAGGCGGCAACTGCAATGCGCCGCTGCTGGTTGCGCTGGCCGAGAAGTTCGCGGCATCGGGGACCAGCACGCTGCGCTGCGATCTGCCGTTCCGCCAGAGGCGTCCTAAAGGGCCGCCTTCTCCCTCTGACGCAAAGCATGATCAGGCTGGGCTGCGTCGGGCCGTCGAACTGATGAAAAAACAATTTGCGGGACGGGCTTTTCTTGGCGGCGCGTCCTACGGCGGACGCCAGGCGAGCATGTTGGTTGCAGCGGAGCCAACGCTGGTCGAAGGGCTGCTCCTGCTGTCTTATCCGTTACATCCTCCGGGGCGGCCGGCACAGTTGCGGACCGCCCATTTCCCCAGCTTGCGAATTCCGATTCTGTTTATCAGCGGCACGCGCGATGCGTTTGGTTCCAGCCTTGAACTGGAGGGCGCCGTCAAGCTGATTCCTGCGCGCACGAAGCTGGTCCCGATCGAAGGTGCAGGACATGGCCTGTTGCAGAAGTCGAATCGCGAGAAACTGCCGGAAATGGTGGTTCAGGAATTCCACAGGTTCTTCTCGCAGCCCAAGTAAAAGCAGGTCCCTCCACTCGGACTGAAGCCGGTCGGGGATGGCAAACAGACGAGAATGACGACTAAGAGGGGATGCCTTTTCGCGCGTGGGTGTTCTCAGGTGTAACATGATGCGTTTCCCGGAGGTGCTCCTTGCTTGACCGTCGCCGCTTCCTTGCCACGAGTGCTGGATTGGCTGCCGCTCTTGCCTTTCGCAATGACCTGTACGCGCAACTGCAGAATGTTCCGTCGTCGTTGCCCGACCCGAAGGCATTTACCCGCGATGAAGAGGAATACTGGGCTGAACTACGCAAGCAGTTCCTGATTCCCCCGGACGAGATTTACCTCAACAACGGGACTGTAGGCTCCAGCCCAGCGCCGGTCTTGCGGGCGGTGTTTGATGGTTACACCACTACGGAAAAGATGGACCAGCAGGATCCGGAAGACTATCCCATCTGGGGATACGGGCCATTTAATGAGTTTCGCGATCCCCTGGCGTCGTTCGTGGGCTGCACCCGCGACGAGATCGCTCTGCTGCGCAATGCCACCGAGGCCAACAGTTACATCGCTAACGGCATTGACATGAAAGCCGGCGACGAAGTGTTGATGACCGACCAGGAACACCCGGGCGGCCAGCATCCGTGGGACTTGAAGGCCAAGCGCTACGGTATCGTGGTGAAGAAAGTCACGCTGCCCAAGCCGGTGAAGGACGCCCCACAGGTACTCAATCTGTTCAATGACGCCATCACTCCGCGCACGCGAATCATTTTTTTTAGCCACATCACAACGGCGACCGGAGTGGTGTTACCAGCAAAAGAGTTGTGCGCGCTGGCGCGATCGAAAGGCATTCTCTCCGCCGTTGATGGCGCGCACGTGACCGGCATGATGGCTCTGAACATTCACCAGATCGGTTGCGACATGTACACCTCGAGCCCGCACAAGTGGCTGCAAGCGCCCAAGGGCTCAGGCTATCTCTATGTGCGCGACGAGGTGATCGATCGCGTGTGGAACACCATCGTCACCGAAGGCTGGGACGATCCCAAGTTGCGGGCCGAGCGCTTCCAGCGGATCGGATCGTCCAACGTTCCGGCGCTTTGTGGGCTACGTGCGTCCATCAAGCTGGCCAACGACATCGGAATGGAGCGCATCGAGCGGCGGCATCGCCAGCTTGCGGATTACACGTTGACGCGGATGCAAATGCGCGGCGCGGAATCGTGGACCTCGGCCGACCCGGCGCTGCGTTGCGCCATCGTCACCGTGAACGTTCCGCCGATCCAGCGCATGGACCTGGAGAACTGGCTATGGACGACGAAAAAGATTCGCATCCGCGGCGGCGAGCCGTCGAAGTTGCGGCTTTCTACGCCTTATTATTTGCAGAAGAAAGACCTCGAGCGCTTCCTTGATGCGTTCGACGAGTACAAGAAGGAAAAGAAGATTGTTTAGTCGGTGAGGGGTTCTGCTGTTTTCGGACATCGCTCCAAGCGCGAGCAAGAGCAAATTCCTCGCTTCACTCGTAATGACAATTCAAAACAGGGCTCTCGAGGAATTCCTGGGCGGTTTGGTTTCTACTTCCCTCTCGCGTACCATGGATGTTCACCCCAGCCGTATACCTATGAAACCAGTTTTTGCGGGTTTTCTTTTTCTCTTTTCACTCACGACAGTCTTCGCCGCGGCGCAGCAGGCGCCGGCGGGCACTCCAACGCAATCCGCACCTGCGCCACAAACGCCGGTGATTCCAATGCCCTCACCACCTGGGCAAGCGCCGCCGGCGATCCCAATGCCCGCACCTGGGCAACCAACACCGTCACAGCCGTCGGCAGTGACTCCGGAGCAAACCGGGGCGGTGCAGTCGCCCCTTCCGGACTATTCGCAGGAAGCGGTCGTCATCGAGCACTATCACCAGGTCATGCGTTTTGAAAATGACGGCACCGGGCGCGACCAACTGGACGCGCAAATCAGGGTGGTCAGCGAGAGCGGCGTGCAGGGACTGGGCCAGCTCAAGGTGGGCTATAGCGCGCTCAGCGACAAGCTGGAAATTACTTATGTGCGAGTACGCAAGCCTGACGGAACCGTAATTACTGCGCAGGAATCCGCGATCCAGGACCTCACCCTGCCCGACGCTCCGGTGTACACCGACTATCACGAGAAACACATCAGCGTTCCGGCATTGCGTCCCGGAGACGTATTGGAGTACGAGTTCGTCCGCACCATAACCACGCCGCTGACCCCCGGGCAGTTCTGGACGAGTGTCAATTTTGCCGACAGAGGCATCATTCTTGATCAGCAATTAGAGATCAACGTTCCCAAGACACGACAGATCAAACTGGAGAGCAAGCCGGGTTTTGAGCCAAAGATTACCGATGAGGACGACCGGCGCATCTATCGCTGGACCTACGTTCACCTGAAGGACGAGGACGACAGCCAGAGCGCGAAGAAAAAGAAGAAGAGCCCCCACAAGTCCGACGACGAAGTCCCCACCGTTCAGCTGACCACCTTTCAAAGCTGGGAAGAACTGGGTGCCTGGTATGCATCGCTGGAGCGCGACCGGCGCCAGCCCAACGATGCGCTAAAAACGAAGGCCGAGGAACTGGTGCGCGGCACGACCGACGACATGGCGAAGGTGAAGGCGCTGTACGAATATGTCTCGCGCAACGTTCGCTACGTCAGTTTGTCGTTTGGGCTGGGCCGCTATCAACCGCACGCGGCCGGCGAGGTGCTTAGCAACAGCTACGGTGATTGCAAGGACAAAAACACGCTGCTGTCTGCATTGCTGGCCGCTGAGGGATTTCAGTCGACCTCCGTGCTGATCGGGTCGCAACATGAACTCGACCCCGCGATCCCTTCTCCGTCGCAGTTCGACCACGTGATAACGCGGGTTCCAGTCAATGGAAAAGATATCTGGCTCGACAGCACCAACGGGGTCGCTCCCTTCCGTATGCTGTCGGCGCCCTTGCGCAAGAAGGAAGCCCTGGCGATTCCTCCTGACGGCAAAGCCAGCCTGGTATGGACCCCTGCCGATCTGCCGTTCGAAGCTTTTGATCACACCCAGATCGTGGGCTCGATCAACGAAACCGGCACGCTGAAGATGCATTTCGGCGTCCGCCTGCGGGGCGACCAGGAGTTGTTCCTGCGCTTTACTCTGCGCCAGATGCCGGGGAATCGCTGGAAGGACTTCTTCACCATGGTGCTGCAACGCACGGGCATGCAGGGGGCCGAGATCGACAACCTGAAAGTCAGCGATCCCAGCGACCCTGACAATCCGCTGCAGATTGATCTGGACGCTACCGTGAACAACTACTTCGACTGGTCGGCGCGGGAATCGAAGATGAGCTTGTCCTTCATGCAGATCAGTCTTTCTCCGGAAGGCGACGCCGACGACGATAACCAGGCGCATCTCAAGCCCATCAGGCTGGGCGCACCCGGACAATCAACCATAGAGTATCGAGTTGCGATCCCCCCGAAATACACCGTCCACCTGCCCATCGGAGTCGAGCTCAAGCGCGACTACGCGCAGTATGGTTCCACGTATAAGTTCGAAGCCGGGCAGTTGACCGCCCTTCGCGCACTCAAACTGCTGAGCCCGGAGCTGCCGGTAGCGCGCCGCGAAGATTACTCCGCCTTTCGGCGGGCCGTGGCCGCCGACGAGGCGCAACAGATTTCACTGGACAACAAGTCTCCGGGAATGGCTGGAGTGGGGGCCAACGAATCGGCTGACGATTTGCAGGAATCTGCAGAACAGGCGCTCAAGAACAACAACTTCGCGCTGGCGGTGAGCCTTTTGCAGGGCGTGGTGAAGTTGGAACCGAAGCACAAGATTGCCTGGGACGAGCTGGGACGTGCATATTTAGCACTCAACCAGTACGACCAGGCCATCGACGCGTTCAAGAAACAGATCGAGGTCGACGCCTACCACGAATACGCCTACAACGATCTGGGCATCGCCTATCAACGGGAATTGAAGTACGACTTGGCCATTCAGCAGTTTAAAAAACAAATCGAGATTAACCCGCTCGATCCAATGGCCCACGCCAGTTTGGGAGAGGTGTACGTTGTACAGAAGAAATTCGCCGAGGCGGTCCCGGAACTGGAAAAAGCTGTAACCCTCCAGCCCAACAATCCGGTACTGGTGATTTCGCTGGGGCAGTCTTACATTGCGACCAACCAGACCGACAAGGGCATGGCGCAATTTGAGAAGGCCATCAGTCTGTCGCCCAGCCCGCTAACCTGGAACAACATTGCGTATTCCCTGGCCGAGCAAAACGTACAACTGGACCGCGCCAACAAATATGCCGATGCGGCGATCAATTCACTACAGACGCAACTGCGCGACGTCAGACTCGACAGCCTGCGTTTTCAGGACCTGGGAGCCGCACAGTTCTTGTACAACATTTGGGACACCAAGGGCTGGATCGAGTTCAAACGCGGCAATCTGGATTTGGCGGAGCAGTACATCAACGCTTCGTGGCAGGCCAGCGGGAGTGGCAACATCGGCGAACACCTGGGCGAAATTTACGAAAAGCAGGGAAAGCGCGAGCAGGCGATTCGTACCTACCTGGGGTCGCTGGCCGGCGACCCGCCCAGTGACAGCGCGCGCTCCCAACTGGAGACGCTGGGGGCCGGCAAAGGAATAGACCACCAGGTGGAGGAAGCTCGCCGCGAACTGCAACGGCAACGCACGACTAAGCTGAACGCATCGGGGAAGGGCACGGCTGACTTCTTCCTGCTGATTTCACCGGCGAAGGTAGAACAAGTGAAGTTCATCAAGGGGAACGAAGGGTTGAAGAGCTTGTCTGACGTCATCGAGAAAACAGACTTGGGAACCAAATTTCCGGCGGGCGCGGAGGTGCGCATCGTGAGGCGCGCGGTGGTGACTTGCGGGACGGTGGCCAGTGACTCGACCGCCGTGGTGTCCGGCAAAGCGAAAGCCGCTGCCGCAAGCGCGGAAGCAGCGGGGCCCTGCAGCGTCCAATTGCTTCCTGCCGAATCAGTGCGAAGTTTGGACTAAAGTCGTTTCTACCGCAATCTTGAATGCACCGCCGAAGCCATGCTCCACCCAGCGGCGCCAGACAAATCAAAATCACGACCTCTATGTTTCGCGATAAAATGTTGTGCTGCACCGGGAGGGCCCCATGGACGACCTGCGATATCCCATTGGCAAGTTCGAATGGATTCCGCCTGACGACGAGGCCAGCATGGCCAAGCGGCGTGCCCATTACATCGAGGTTCTGTCTAAGCTGCCGGCGCAGATGCGCGCCGCGGTGCGCGATTTGAGTCCCGAACAACTCGATACGCCCTATCGTCCCCAGGGCTGGAGTGTGCGGCAGTTGGTGCATCATGTACCCGATAGCCACCTGAACGCCTACATCCGCTTCAAGCTTGCGCTTACCGAAGACGAGCCCACCATCAGGACGTACAACGAGAAATTGTGGGCCGAACTTCCCGACAACGACATAACCCCAGTCGAAGTTTCCTTGCAAATGCTGGCCGCACTGCACTCGCGGTGGGTCGATTTGTTGAATGCGATGAAGCCCGCCGCTTTTGCGCGCGCCTTGAACCACCCCGAACGCGGAGTGGTTTCACTGGACCAGATGCTGGCCATGTACGCATGGCACTCGGCACATCATCTGACCCACATTACCGCTCTGCGCGAACGTATGAACTGGAAGCAGCGGGCGGCATCGGGATAGCGCCTAAGGGAATCAAGTAAAGCAATTCCCACCAGGGACAAAATTCAAGCCGTGTATGTTTGTTAATTTTTGTAAAACATTCATGGGATGAGTGTGTAGCGCGCGGGGACGAATGCGCAGTTTTTTATGTCGAATGCAAGTCGTCGCGATTGATGCGGATTGCGCTCACGTAGCGTGGAAACCCGCGTCCAATGATGGTCGCGTAAAGTTTAGAAAGTTATGAACTTTCCGCGGGCATGCATCGTATACCCGTGAAGAACATCAAATAGGGAGTGCACCTGCGCTCCACACTGCGCAAGATAAAGTTAGGGGTCAAACAGAATGTTTCGCCCGCGGTTTGGCGGCCCAGGCGAGATCATCTTGAGGGAGGCTTGGATGCAGTCCCTGTTGCTGTTTAACCCCGGTGTCACATTCTATGCCGCGTGGCGGGAAACGCAAGTACTTCCTGCCTGCGAGGGCCGCCAGAACGAATTGTCAAAGGAGATTTGCAAATGACTCGTATTCTGACTCCCCTCTCAGTGTTGTTCCTCGCCATAACGATGTCCCTCAGCGCTTTTGCGGGAACGGTCAAGAAAGACACCGTTCAAATTAATCACGACGTGCAACTGAACGGCACAACCATTCCTGCCGGCGAATACAAGGTCACGTGTGAGACCAACGGGACAACCGCCCAGGTCAAGTTCATGAAGGGCAAGAAAGAAGTGGCCAGCGCCACCGGGCATACCATAGAGCTCGGCCAGAAACTGCCCACGGCGCGGCTCTTGCTGAATAATGAAGGTGGCGTGACCTCTATTCAGGAACTCGACCTCACTGGCACCACTACGGGTGTCGTCTTTGGCTCAACGACGGCGAGCGGCGGCGAATAACAAAATCAGTGCGTATTCTCGGAAGGGAGCAAGCGATTGCTCCCTTTTTCTTTGCCGGTAGGTCATCGGCTCGAGGAACGGACAGCAGCCTGGCATTCGCTGGCCGACGTCAACACTTTGTTAATAGCTGGATCAGCGCGCAGCTTGGCCAGTAGCGGGTCGGAGACGATATTCGAGTAGGCGCAATAGTTCCGCTCCACCGCACTCAGCAACAAGTCGAGCCCCGCTTGCTTCCGGCCGCAATAGGAGAGTATGGCACCTTCGTAATACAACAGCTCTGGGTCCGCCTCGGCCGCCTCGTTGGCCTCCAGGTCTTGTGCTATTCCGTCCAGGTCCGACGCAGGTCGAAGTTGCAGGCAAGCTTCCAGCAGATCGCGGTGATAGCGAGGCGCGGTTGACATCTGTCTGACCGCTTCCTTGGCTTCCGCGATTTTGCCCTCGCGCAAAAGAATCGACGGCAGAACATAAGCGGCCCATTCCGAGCCGGCGTCGAGGCGGACGAAATCCCGGGCCCGGGTTGTGTCTCCCAATTCCATGAAGGCCCAGGCGCAGGAGCGGAAGGTGTAGTTGCCGGGGTCGATTGCCAGCGCCGCGTTGCATTCGCGCGTGGATTGCTCCAGCATCCCGGCGTAGCGGTAGACATAGCTCAGGGTGAAGTGGGCCTGTGCGCTCTCCGGACGTTGCTTGACCAGCGCCTGGGCTGCCACGTAAGCCTTGCCTAACTCACCTCGCTCCACGCGGTTGGTGATCAACTGCCCGGCGGCGATGCTGAGAGCGGGGTCCAGGGCCAGAGCATGCTCATAGGCCTCGTTGGAGCGCTGGAACATGGCTTCGCCACCGTCGGAATAGGTGGCGTCGAAGTAGGAACGCAGACCCAACTGCTCCCACGCTGGCGCGTAGTTTGGATCCATCTGCACGACCTGTTCCAGCACCGCGATGGCGTCCTTATTCGCTGCGGGATCATGGGGAATGGCCACGCTATGCAGATAGAGGTCGTAGGCTTCAGGGTTCTTGGGACGAGAGGCCGATTCGACGGGCGCGCCGGTCACACCCAGAATCGGAAGCAAGCCCTGGCGTAGTTGGGCGGCCATCTGGCCTTGCATGGCAATGAGGTCCTGGGCGGGCGCCGTGAAACTGGTCTGCCAAAGCAGCCGGTTCTGTTTGACGTTGATCGCCTCCAACGTGACCCGCAAGTTGTCCCCTTGCTTCAGGAAGTGTCCGGTGATCACGGTAGCAACGTGCAGTTCGCGGCCCACCTGCGCCGGATCGACATTGTTGGCTGCGTATTTTTGTGTGCTCGACGAAGGGCGCACGTCGAGGGTGCGCGTGTAGGTGAGCACGTTGGCGATTTCGTCGGCCAGCGCGAAGCGAAGAAACTCGACACTGATGTCGCCATTCACATTCTGGAAGGGCAATACCGCAACGGTATTTTTCGCGCCGCCGACGACCACGGAGCGATGCTTTAGCCACCACGCCCCCACGGGTATCAGCAGGGTCAGAAGAAACGCGATGATTCCCAGCAGGATGAAAGTTTGGGTCCGATTCGAGCGTTGAAACGTGCTGGTCTGGATACGGTAAGGCAAAGCGGCGCGCAAGCGTCCGCTGGTGGTTAACCCCGGTTCCGTTTCCTTCTTCAGCGATTGCAGATCGCCCTTCAGCGCCAGGGCATTCTGATAGCGGCTGCCACGATTCTTTTCCATGGCGCGGCCGAGGATGCCTTCCAGGTCGACAGGAAGAGATGGGTTCAACTTCAGGGGAGAAACTGGCTTGCGGTTAAGGATCGCATCCAGCGTGGTTACCGCGTTGGTCCCGGAAAAAGGTTTCTTACCGGTCGCCATCTGGTAAAGCACGACGCCCAGTGAAAACAGATCGCTGCGCTGGTCGAGCTCTTCGCCCCGGGCCTGCTCGGGTGACATGTAAACTGCCGTTCCGAAAACATCGCCCGCAACCGACAGCGGATCGTCTGCCAGTCCTTCGCCCGTGTCCATTCCACGCGCCAACTTGGCCAGGCCGAAGTCGAGCACCTTGACCTGCCCGCTCTGGGTCAGAAAGATGTTGCCCGGCTTGATGTCGCGATGAATGATCCCCTTGGCGTGGCAGGCAGCCAGGGCATCGGCCACCTGGATGCCGATGTCGAGCATCTCATCCAGCTTCATCGGCCCGCCCCGCAGCCGGTCCTTCAGGCTCATGCCTTCCAGTTTCTCCATAACGATGAAGGGGTGGCCGTCGAGGTCTGCGATGTCGTGAATTGTGCAAATGCCGGGATGGTTTAGCTGTGAGGCGGCGCGGGCTTCCCGTAAAAAACGGTCCAGGGCTTTGGAATCGTCGAGCAGACTGTCGGGAATGAACTTGAGCGCGACGTGGCGGCCCAGGCGCGTGTCCACCGCGTCATAGACCACGCCCATGCCGCCACCACCGAGCTTGCTGACGATGCGGTAGTGAGAAACGGTCTGCCCGATCATCCCCAGGGCCGCGGTTTCCATTTGGCGGTTATGTTAGGCTGCGCACGAAATCCGGTCAACTCGGGAGGGGGATAGTGATTGGACGGGGAAACATTTCCAGCGCGTTAGCCAAGTAGCGCTGTCGCAGCAGCCCCCATGCCGCCGTGGTCTTCACAAGCAAAGAAAAAGGTTGTTTCCCAAGAAACGGAAGCATAATCGCCTACAATGGAACGACAAAGGAAGTTCCTGTCTCCACTACTCAAAAACAAGGAGAACACAAAACATGCTGAGAAAAAAGGCAATACTGTTGCCAGGGATGATTCTATTTGTGAGCATGAGCTTAACGTTGATGTATGCCGCAGCCGGAGCGGACGAGAAGGCAGCGGGCCCGCAAACCGTGACCGGTTGTCTTCAGAAAGGGCTCGAGAACAAGGGCTACTTTCTGTTTGCCTCAGACGGTCAGCATTGGGAACTTTATCCGACGGGTAAAGTTTCCCTTGCCGAGCACGTCGGCCATACCGTTACCGTGACTGGCACTGTGGCCAAGCGATCAGCGGCACAAGAAGAAAAAAGCCAGCCCTACGAGAAGAAAGAAATCACCGGGAAGGAACACGCTGACCTCAACGTATCCAGCCTGAAGATGGTCAGTGAAACTTGCAGCAAGTGAGTTCGGCCCGCGTCCCATACTGGCGTCCCTTTAGGTAGAGGCAACCGGCGGCACAATCCGAGACTCCAACTCCAAGGATTGGTGTCGATGGACGTTACCTACTGGACCGTGTACAGGCACACGCGCCAGGTTCCATCCTTGTCCAGCGTGGGAGTGACGGTTTCGATGGCGGAATTCTTATGCTCGAAGCCGCTCTCATATTGGAGGACGACGTACTGCCCCTCCGGCGCTCCGGGAAGCTGGGTGGTGTACTCGGCTGATTTTAGTTTTCGGGAGATCACCGAACCCAACGGTGCACGATTGCGCGCCAACAATTCTTGCCACTGATCTCGTGCAACATTGGCCTTGAGCGTATTTCCCGTGTCGTCCCAACTCTGGGCATAATTGCCGGAGTCCACCAGCTTTAACCAATTGCGGGCGGCTCCCTCGGCTACGGTCTTCTTGTCCTGCGAGCAGGCGCTCAACCACAGCGCCACAAAAATAAGGCCAAGCAAACAGAAGGTTCGTGTTTTCATGATGTACTCCAATCCAATGCAGGCGATCTGCTCGTCCCCATCAAAGCTATCGGTATGCAAACAGCATCGCGTAGAGAATCCAGAGCACTACGGCGAAGCCGATGCTGAGCGCGATCCACGCAAACACGCGAATGGTCTTAACCACAATGGCGGGTTGCGGTTCTTCCAGGTGCTGTTCCAGTTCGCCGGAGGCCACCAGCGCGGCATACTCGCGAGGTTTGTCGCGCTTCAGTTCAGCCAACGGCATGTGGCCGGTGAAAATGGTGGTGTCCATGGGAAACTTCTCCGGCCGGAGATGGGTGTTGAAAAAATGCACGGTAAAGATGAAGCCGGTGGCCAGTAGGGCCTCATCGCTGTGGATGATGGTGGCCACATTGATGAACGAACCCGGCATGAACCGGGTGAAGAAGACAGGGAACCACAGCGTCAGCCCGGTAGAGCCGATGACCACAATCCCCCAAAAGACGGCAAAATAATCGAATTTCTCCCAGTAGGTCCAGCGCCCGTACTTCGGTCGCGGTCCCAAGCCGACGAACCACTTAATAGTGCCCACAAACTCGTGTGCGTCGCGCTTGTTGGGCACGAGTGAATTTGGGCCGAGGAGGAGTGCCTTCCACGTGGAATGGTTGTGGCGCTTCTGCTTGAACAGTCCGATGACGTGCGCGGTAAACGTGCCGAACATGACAATGGCAGCAAAGCGGTGGACGTATCCTGCGGTCTCGAATCCGCCCAGCAGGCGCGAGAACCTCGCTGCCCAGGGAGTGTAGGAAAATTTCAGAGACATTCCGGTGACCGCCAGGGTGATAAAGCTGACGATCATGCAGGCGTGCAGCACGCGATAAAGGTGCTGAAAGCGCACGAACTCCCGCCGGTCGACGGGGAGAGTTACCTTCGACGCAACCGTGGCGAGCGGCGCCTCTTGTACGGCCACCGATCCCGCCTCGTAGTCAACCGGGGGTGCGAGTTGGGGTTTAGTGCTGGCCATTGTTGTCATCCTTGGCATCGAGCCCGGTCTGGCCAGAGTTGTTTTCGGCTTCCAATTCGGCCGCTTCCGCAGCACGCAGTTCGCGCCGCATCTGCAAGGCACGGGGGAACCACAGCAGAGTGTGGACGCCGCTCACGGTAAACGTGCCAACCAGCAGCGCCGTCATTCCCCAGAAGGTGTAGTAGAGAAACGGAAATTTCTTGGGATCGTGGTGAGTGGCGTGGGTGAGATATCCGGCGAAGCGCCGGGTGGCATCGCTGTGGCACTTCTGGCAGGTCGCAACCACGTTGGCGCGACTGAGGTGCGAGCGCGGATCGGTGACCTTCTGGATGTCGTGCGCGCCGTGGCAGTCATAACACTTCGCCGTCTTGGTGTAGCCGAGCTTGGAAACCTTGCCGTGATAGGTGTCGAAATAAGTCTTCGCGATTTCCCCATGGCAGCGCCCGCAGGTGGCCATGATGTCGAGCTTGAACCCATCCTGGTCGGTGCGCCGGATGGAGTGAGCGGTATGGCAGTCGTTGCAAACCGGCAGTGGTTTGTCAGTCTTCGTTATCGTGGCGGAATGGATGCTCTGGACGAACTGTTCTTCGATGCCATGATGGCAGTTGCCGCAGGTCGCGGGCAGGTTCTTCGGATTTACCGTCGATGCCGGATCCGAGGCTGGGAGTTCCTTGTGCGCCGTGTGGCAACTTGTGCAGGTGGCGGTCACCGTCAGGCCACTCTTGAGCAGGCCTTTGCCGTGGATGCTCTCGTTGTAGCGCGGAATAATTGCGTGTTCCGTACCGGTGTAGAGCAGGGCGGCCTTGTGACCCTCGCGGTGGCACTTGGCGCAAAGATCGGGCACGTTGGTCGGGAAGGTCAGCGATTCGGAATTGTGCTTACCCAAAACATGATGCCCGCCGTGGCAGTCCTTGCACGACGGAGCGTTGGTGTCGCCCTTGGCATGCATCTGGCCATGGGTGCTGAGCTGATACTGCAGTCCGACCTCGGCATGGCAGGAGGTGCAATCGACCGGGTGGGTGATGGTTTCGCAGGGGCGCACACGCGAGGCGTTCACCTCCGAGTGGCACTGGCTGCAGGCCACCTTCACGTGACGTGATCCTGCCACCTCGCTGACCCGCACCAGCATGGCGCGTCCATCCGCCGACTTCAAGCTTGCGTTGGCGTGGCAGCGCATACAATCGGCATCGGCCATGCCTTGGGAATAGAAAACATTCCTGACCTTGTGCGGCTGGTGGCAATCGATGCAGGCCGGAACGGTATTCGCTTGTTTTTCCCAAAGCTCGCCGCGAATGATCTTGCGGTGTACCAGTTCGATGTTGGCGTGGCACTTGGTACAGGTAGCGGCGATATTGCGGCGGTTGATAGAGGAGTTGGGATCGGTGTGCGGCAGGATGGAGTGCGCCGTATGGCATGAGGCGCAGTTGGCCGCCACAATCAGTCCCTTCTTCAGCAAGCCCTCGCCGTGGATGCTCTCGGTGTAATTCGACAGGATGTCGTGCTCGGCGATGTTGCGGTTCATCTGGACCGGTGTGCCCTCGCGATGACACTGCCCGCACAGCAGAGGGACTTTCATGGCCGCCACCGACGAACGCGGGTCCTTGACCGGGAGGATGTCGTGATTTCCGTGGCAGGTTACGCAATGCGGCGCCAGGGCGTCGCCCCGTGCGACCGCTTTGCCATGCAACGATTTTGCGTAGAGTTGGTCTTCCTCGCTGTGGCAGGAGCCGCAGTTCACCCGCGCCAGCGGGGTGGAGTGGGGCAGGTCCTTACCGTCCAGGTCGGCATGGCAATTGGTGCACTGCAGCGAACCGTGAATGGAGCCGGCAAATTTCTTCTGGTCGACAAACAGCGAAACCGTGCGCCCGCCACGCTTGGTGGTCAACGACTTGTCGCTGTGGCACGCCAGGCAATCGTCGCTGGTGGGCCCGCTTGCAGAACTGTAGGTTACAAACGATACCGCGAATAACAACAGCGTCATCCAGAGTTGCAGCTTAACGCCAACATGCGGACGGCGGCGCAGGCTTCGCCGTAGGCAGCAGGCGGCCGGCGAGCTTTTGGCGACGGTGGTGAGAAGACCTTCCACAACCCAACTTTCAGTTTTCGGCGTGCGTCGCAAGACGGATGCCGCTGGGCCCGGCGCGCCGCGATTTGACAGTTATCTGTCGAAGCCGCACTTGGGGTCAGTGACTGGGGTCACGCACCGACGTGAGCGAACGTCCGTTCGAGAACTGAAACACTCGGAATAGAGAAGGTCTGTTTGCGAGAAATCCTTGCTGGGCGCGAAGAAAACGACGTTGCAACGGCGGTGACGATGGTCACAGAGGGAAGGTTGCGAAAGCTACTCTGGGCCCAAGCAGTGGGCCCTTGCACCGGCAGAATTACGGCCAGACTGGCCGCATCACGGCAGCAACCCTCGGTGGAATCGCGTCTCGCTGCCCTGTAGCCCGTGATAGGATTTAGGCCACCTTACATTTGTGATGCGGTGTTGCTCCTGGTGGAGCGACGCCATTGCCACACACCTAAAGACCGCTTCTATGCGTCCTTCCCATATCCGCGTCTTCATCCTGGCGCTAGTATCGTTGGCATTTCTCGGTTGGGCGGTCCCGACGGCTGCCAATTTCGCCATCGAGTACAACTGGTGGAAAGAGGTGGCGCAGGTCAACACCTGGATCAGCATGCTGTGGTACAGCATTGCGCCGGGTGCGGTGGGCGCCATTCTGGCCTTCGTTGCACTGTGGGTAGCTCATGCGCGCGGCCTGCACTTCGCCGGCGTCCGGCAACGTGACTACCTGCTCTATTCCCGCCTGGTTCCGGTTGGACTGGCCGTACTGGCGATGTTGCTGGCTTCCGCCTCGATTGATTTCTGGACGGTCATGCGGTTTGTCGGTTCGCGGGGTCTTAGTGCGCCCGCCGACGCCTGGCAAGACCATGTTTTCTCGCACGCCCTGCCGTTTTACCTGTTTGATCTGCCCTTCTATTCGGACGTGCTCGGATTTCTGTTTGTCGTAGCGATTCTTTCCGCCCTACTTTTCTGGTTTACGGCGCGAGGATGGCAGTTGTTCGAGCGGGTTCGCTACCGGCTGATCGATCGGCCGGCGGGGCCTATCAACATTGGGGACTTCCTGCGATTGCCGGGCGCCACGCGCACTCCGTTCTTCCGCATCGTTGCCGTGATCTTATTTCTAGGCTTGGCTGCCCGGATTTATCTGGGCAACTATGACCTTTTGTTCAACTCTCACGCGTTCATGACCGGCGCCGATTTTGTGGATGAAAAGGTGACGCTGCCGCTGCGTTGGCTCCTCATCCTTTCCTGTTTCGCAGCGCTGCCGCTGGTCTGGATATCGAAACTCAAGCAAGCTGTCGTTCTGGTGATGTCCTGCCTTATCCTGCAATTTGTTTTGCCCGCCCTGGTTCGCGCCGTTTACGTGCGGCCGAATGAGATTTCAATTGAGCGACCCTACATCGAGCGCCACATCCAGGCGACCACCGCTGCCTTCGGCCTGAACCGGAACGCCACCGAAGTCCCTTTCACGCCCACCGGTCAGGGCGTGGTGGATCCCGTGCAGGATGCGACGCTACTTGCCAATGTTCGCCTTTGGGACCTGCGGGCGTACGGCGCAACCATCACGCAGATTCAAGCGCTGCGGCCTTACTACACGTTTCCGGAGACGGACGTTGATCGCTACTTCATCAACGGCCGGATCAAGCAGGTCCTGCTGTCCCCACGCGAAATTGACGTCAGCCAGTTGTCGGCTGAGGCCAGCGAGAGCTGGATCAATCCGCGTTTCATTTACACGCACGGCTTTGGCGTCGTCATGGCTGAGGTCAACAAGATCACGCCCGATGGCCTGCCCGTGCTGCTAATCGAGAATGCTCCGCCGGAGATCAAATCGCCCGGGTTTCAGCTCACTCGACCGGAGATCTACTACGGCGAGCGCACCCAGGACCCGGTTTTCGTGCACACCGCCCGCGAAGAGTTCGATTACCCTTCCGGCGACCAGAACAAGTATTCGACATACCAGGGCACGGGCGGATTCCCGGTTGGGTCTTTTCCGCTGAAAGTTGCCGCAGCGATTTCCCAGGGCGAGCCGAACATTGTTTTCACCGGCTACCTGACTGGGCAAAGTCGCATGATGATTTATCGCAACGTAAAAGCGCGCCTGGCGCATCTGGCCGGCTTCCTGCACTGGGACCAGGACCCCTACCTGGTAATTGCCGACGACGGCAGGCTGGTTTGGATGGTCGATGGCTACACAACTTCGCTCTCGCATCCGTACTCGGCAGTGCTTCCCGTTGCCGGGCTTGAGGAAGGCGCAAATTATATTCGCAATGCGGTGAAGGCCACCGTGGATGCCTACACGGGGAAGATGTCTTTATATGTGTTCGATCCCAGCGACCCCATCATCCAGGCTTACCAGAAACTTTTTCCAAAGTTGTTCCTTGCTGCGTCAGAAATGCCGGCCGACTTGCGCCGCCACGCCCGCTATCCTGAGGCGCTTTTCCAGACGCAAGCGGAAGCGTACCGAATCTTTCACATGCGCGATCCGCAGGTGTTTTACAACAAGGAAGATATTTGGGAGATCGCGCGCGACCTGTTCGGCCAGTCGGGACAGCCGGAACCGGTGTCGCCGACCTATGTTGTCGCCACGTTGCCGGGGGAGAAAGAGCCCGAGTACCTGCTGATTCTGCCTTTTTCTCCACGCGGCAAGGACAATTTGATCGGATGGATGGCGGCCCGATGCGATGGCGACCAACTGGGGAAGCTGATCTTTTATCAGCTGCCGAAGCAGCAATTAATGTACGGGCCCATGCAGATTGAATCGCGTATCGACCAGGACCAGAACATCTCGAAAGATCTCACCCTGTGGAACCAGCAGGGGTCCCGCGTGTTGCGCGGCAATATCATCGCGCTCCCGGTCACCGGCGGTTTCCTTTACCTCGAGTCCATTTACATTCAGGCAACCGAAGCTCGTATGCCACAGCTCAAGAAAGTCGTGCTGGCCATGGGCGACCGGTTGATTTATCGCGACACCTTCGATGAGGCGCTGGCCGACCTGACGGCCGCACCTGCAGCGCTGCCAACGCGGGCCGCTCCTGCTACCGCGCCTGCCGTTGCAACCGGCGCGAACAACACCCCCACGCTGGCTGAGCGCCTGCACCGTCTTCGCGATCAAGCTGAGCAATTGACGCGAGAGATCGAGCAACTGGAAAAGGAAACAGTCAAGAAGTAGATTCCTGAAAACTCTGCTACGTAACAAGTTGCCACCAGAACGTCCTGAACTGGGTTACTTCGGCGCAAATACTAACTCGCCTAATGCTTTCCAGGAGGCCGAGCTTCGTTGTGACTCGGCGGCGGCGGCGCCGCCTGCCTTAGCTGCTGTTGCTGTTGAACGTGTCTCTGCTCCATTTGCTGTGTCTGTTGCTGGTGCTGCTGCTCCATCTGTTGATTCCGCTCAGCGTTGGCCTGCTGTTGTGCCGCTCGCTGGTGCTCCTGCTCCTGCTGTTGCGCGAGCTTCTGGTGCTCCTGCTGCTGCTGCGCATTGAGCTTCTGCTGCTGTTGCTGATAGCTCTGGTCCGCTTTGGTGTTTCCGGTGTAACGAGGAGACGGCGTGGGATGCGGCGGAAGATCCTTGGCGTGTGTCACAGCCGGCTCGCTTGGCGCAGAAGCTGGCCTCGCGCCTGGCTGAGCGGCCGCCCGATTAGCCGGAGGATGATAAGGTGCTCCAGCCGCTTTGGCCGGCACAACTCCGGCGCCGCTGAAGGCTCCCGGTTTCTCAGTAGCGGCTATCGGCGGCTTTCCCTCATTGGCGGAAGCCCGTAACTGCGGATTAGACCGGGCAGCTTGCACATGCTGATTTTGCGCTGGGACGGGAGGGATGTGCCTGCTTCTCGCAGCAGCCTCTTCCGCAGCCGTAGGTGCTGCCGTGACTCCACCGTTGCCACCGTTGTAGCTGACATGGCTCACGGTCGTGTTGTTGATGGTTGTGTTGTAAACATTGTGAATATTGGTGACATTTATGTTATTGACGGAACGGTTGTAATAAAACTGGCCGTGGTTCCAACGTCCGCCTTCGTAGCCGTGACCGTAGTAGCCAAAGCCGTAAGCAATGCCTCCATAAAAACCAACCTGGGGTCCCCAGTAGCCCTCATAGAAAATAAACCCGCCAACCTCCCAGCCCCAGTAAGGCGGAGTCCATAGGTAGCCGACTTCGGGAGCTAACACCCACGTGCCTGGAACCCAGTAGTAGTCGCCGTAATCGTCGTCATAGGCCCAATAGCCCGGCGTCCAGAGGTAACCATCGCCAGGGCAAAGCGGCTGCTCGTAAACAGGCAGTGGAGGCGGACCGAAAGAAATCGTCACGCCGACCTGCGCGAACGAAGTCACTGACATGACGAGAATGAAGAAAGCGAACAACAGCGAGCGAGTCCATAACAGCAAACGCATATGTTCCTCCTGGAACTCACATTGTGACGGACATGGTGTTGCTGCCGCCTGGTTGCTGGATGAGATGCAAGGTAGTCTAATACTGCATCCTGAAGGCTGATGTGCCACTTCATCAAACTTCTGGTGGGTTCCGTACGAATTATCTCATTTCGGGCTCTTAACGTCTGACTGGTCCCGAATCTTGATGCGCTCCCAATATCCCAAGTAGAACAGCTCGGTGCTTTGCTCACAGCTGAATAAAGCTAGCATATTCATAGAGTTATCCCACGTCAATTGTTTGCACTGTGCTGCATCGCACTGCGTCAACTTCCGGAACAAAGTATCCCCAAAAGTATCACCAAACAGCTGTCCGGGCAGATTGCGGTCGCGAGATGGGGATGGTACCGAGCCGATTTTGCAAGAGTGTGAGTGCTTCTGCAGAACTGATTTCCTGGTACCGATACCGTCGCCCTCGAAGGTGAACGGTTCGCGGCGGTTTCTCGATGTCGGTCGGTGCTACTGAAAGCAATCCCTCATTGTGCCAGATCGAATCCGTTCGTAGGTGATGATTAGGGCGCAAGCCACCTTCGTCCCACCTTGTGCTATCTGCTCAAGAGATTCGGTTGTGATGAGAAGAGGCACGTAGCAGTCCTCGCAGCCAAACGTTTGAGATTTTTCACCACAAGACAGGTTCTCATCCGTGCCCCGTTTGCCATCCGCCTTTAAAGTCGGGCGCCTTCTGTGTGTCTTTAGTGCTCGTTGCTGATGGTGGCTGTCGTCCCATCGAATTTCGTGATGCTGATGGTGAACGGCTCGTTGTAGCTTTTGGCGCGGTCCTGCAGCACACTGATTCCCACCGCCTCGCCCAGCAGCAGCGACCAGAAGCTAGAGCTGCGGAAGTGGATGCCGCAGTGAATGCCGTGACCCTGGGTGATGTTCCAGGCGAGCTTGGACAATTCTCCGTTGATGGTCAAGCTGTCACGGTCGCTACCCGTGTACGGTACGAGCGAAAGCCCATCCTCGCTCGGCATGAGTACGTCGGAACCCGCGTGCTGGAGCAGCGGCCGGATCGTCCGGGTGCCATCGAAGAAGAACTTAACCGCGGCTATGCAGGCACCGCCGACGGTTCCGTGTCCGGTGGGATAGCAGGGATGGGTTGGCGAACCCTCCGGGAAGGCCTGTGGCAACAGGTAGCTGCCGTATTGCGAGTGGATGATGGGCAGTACGGCCGAGTTGAGCACGTCTTGGTGCAGCGCCACGGCCGCCTGCGGCATCGGATTCTGGTTGGTAAGGCGGGCCTGCACCAGGGCACCGTACTCTTCCGGGCGCAGGCGCAGATTCACGATCCACTTATGAAACCAGGCAGCCTTCAGTGCCCGAGTGGCCATTTCCGCGATGGTACCGGCGGCGTCGGGGCCGCCCAGCGTGCCGAATCCCTTCTCGGTGCGTGAGCCAATATACGGATTGCCAGGGTTGGGGGGTGTCCCAATACCCGCCAGGATCATGAAGGCCGTGAAGTACGCCTGATACAGCACGTCCACATGGGTGTAAGCACCCAGGTCGCGACCCATGCGCAGGAAGCGATAGGTCGGGTCAAACGAGAGGTGGAAATCCGGCGCGCCACCATTCTGGATGTGCTGGTACTCAGTGGGATCGGTCATGAAGTCCGCTCCACTCTGGCCCACAGAGTTGAACCTCTGCAACTGCTGCGTCATCGGTTGCGAACCATACAGGCAAGGCTGGATCAAGAACTGCGATAGGTAAGGCCCCTGGACCGGACCGTCCCCGGCAACAACCTGTCCGCGGAACAGGTTTGCAGGGGTAACGGGATAGGGGAACTGGCTGTTCTGGCCTCTGACGTATGACAAGTTGTTCAGGTCGGCACACGCCTTGGCCGCCAGAGAACTCGTCGGATAGTTGGAGAAATTCACGTCGCGCAGCAGGGCAGCCCAGTAATGCTCGACCTCTTCGGCGGCGGTTTGGGCGCTGGCGACGCTGGGCGCGGGCGGGATGGCAAATGCGTGGGAGTCTCGTCCCTCCAGATCAAACGCCAAGGACCCCTGCGGGCCGTTCAGTTGAGCCACTGGCCCGCCACCGCCCGGGCTCCCAACCAGGATATTTTCGAAGTCGGCGAACCGGCCGGTGTGCAATGCGTTCAGGAGGCTCTGATAGGACGAACTGTTTGGGATGCCGAGAGCGTCGTGCTCGAGGGCCTTGCTATGGAGAGCGCTGTAGTCGCTGAACCCCTTCAGATCACCATTGTCCGGCATTTCGAGGAGGGGGCGTAGGTCCTGGCCGGCGGTGTTCCTGCGATAGTTGAAGCTGGCCGATCCGCGCCCCGCCGGACCATAGGGTACAACCGAGGCCTCGGCTTCCCCGTGCTTTCCCTCGAACAGTGGTTCCAGGGGTATGCCCGCGGCCAAAGCCACGGCTGCCGCGCTGCCGATGCCGACTTTGCCCACGAATGAGCGGCGACTGCTATCGGCCGGTCCCATGTTGACGTTATCCTTGTGATGCTTCTCTTCCTCGCCGGGAACGGGGCTGGTTCGTTCGCAATGCTCATGCGGATCCTTCATAAGGCTCTCCTCTCGGTGATTGATAAGACCAAGCACGCGAAGGGATAACCCGACGAGGCGGGCCGCACGCTTCTTACCGCGACCTGCTTGAGGTGAACTCCGAAGAGCCTGCGAATCGATACTTCAACAACATCTAAGGTGGGATTTCCGTTTTGACTGAGACAGCGGCGCGGCCATTCAACACCACAGAAATAGATCCTGATGTCAAGGAACTCTTGAGCATACACTGCTCTTGGTGCGTTTTGGATTGTGGCGAGGCACGGGCGTTTAGTTTTGACGAGCCACAACCTCTGACGGGTCGAGGAGAAGGTCTTTTCTATCATGTCGCCGACTTGTCGTGTGCCGGGACCAAAATGTCCCACCCTGTTCGCCTCGGCAACAGGGTGGGATGGCTCGGTCATGGTTACTACTGGTTGCTGATGGTTGCCGTTGTCCCATCAAACTTGGTGATGTGGATGGTGAACGGCTCGGCGTAGCTGTGGGCGCGGTCCTTTAGGATGCTGAGGGCCACCTGCTCGCCCAGCAAGATCGAGTAGTAGCTGGAGCTGCGGAAGTGGATACCGGCGTGAATACCGTGACCGGTGGTGATGTTCCACGCCAGCTTCGAAAGCTCGCCGTTGATGGTGAGGCTGTCGCGGTCGGAGCCGGTGTAAGGTGTGAGCCCCAGACCGTCCGAGGTGGGTACCATGACGTCGGATCCGGCAGCCAACAGCAGCGGACGGATCGGCTGGGCGCAGTCGAAGAAGAACTTCATCGCAGTGATACAAGCACCTCCGACGGTTCCGTGTCCGGTGGGATAGCATGGATGCGAGGGCGCGCCCTCCGGAAAAACCTGCGGCAACAAGTAGCCGCTGGTATTGCGGAGTGGATGATCGGCAGCACGGCCGAATTGAGCAGGTCCGAATGCAGTGCCCGATGCGGCCTGAGGCATGGGATTTTGATTCGTCAGCCGCGCATGCAGCAAAGCGCCGATTTCTTCGGGGCGCTGCCGCAGGTTGACGACCCATTTGTGGAACCACGCGGCTTTTAATGCTCGCGTTGCCATTTCAGGGACTGTCCCTTCAGCGTCGATGGGGCCGCCTTCGCGCGGTACCGAAGGTGCCGAAGCCGTGCTGGGTTCAGCGAGCCGATGTATGGGTTACCGGGTTGACCGGCGTGCTAATCTCCGCAAGCACCAGGCAGGCTATAAAGTATGCCTGATGGAGGGCATCCACGTGCGCGAAAGCGGCGATGTCGCGGCCCATACGCATGTGGCGATATACCGGATCGAACTGCAGGCTGAAGGACGGCGGGAATCCGCTCTGAACATTCAAGTACTCGACCGGATCGGTGAGGTAGTCCGCGCCGCCCTCACCGACCGACAAAAACCGCTGCATTTGCTGGCTCATCGGCTGCACGCCCATCATCGTCGGCTGCATCAAGAACTGTGAGAGGAACGGTCCCTGCACGCTTCCATCGCCGGGAACAGTCTGGCCGCGGAACAGATTTTGCGGCGTGACCGGATGGGGGAAAATGCTGTTCTGGCTCTGAACATAGGACAGATTGTTCAGGTCGGCACAGGCTTGGGCCGCCAGCGAACTGGTGGGATAGTCGGTGAAGTTCACGTCGCGCATCAGCGCGGCCCAATAATGCTCGACTTGCTCAGCCGCGGTTTGGGCACTGGACACGGACGGCGCGGGCGGGATCACGGTCGCGAAAGCATCCAAGCCCTCCAGGTCAAAGGCCAACGCGCCCATCGGACCATTCAGGGTCCCGGTAAAACCGGGACCTACCGGGATTTCCGACGATGATGTTTTGGAAGTCGGAGAAATGGCCCGTCTGCAGCGCATATTGCAGGCTGAGCCAGGATGCACGATTCACGATTCCGAGCGCCTCATGCTTCAGGCACTTGCTCCAACTACCGCTGAAATCGGTGAATCTCTGTGAATCGCCATTGTCGGGCAGCACGACCGGGGCACCGATGTTAGAAATCGCGGTGTTCCTGCGATAGTTCAAGCTGGCCTGCATGCGACCCCCAGGACCGTACGGGACGACCGATGCCTCCGCCTCTCCGTGCTTGCCCTCAAAGAACGGTTCTAATGGAAGGCCGACGGCCAGAGCGACGGCAGTGGCGCCGCCGACTTTGCCCAGGAAGGATCGCCGGCTGGTGTCAGCGGGTCCGCTTGCGTGCTGCCGCTGGGGCTTTTCGTCATCGTTACGAGTCGCCTCGCCCTGGACCGGCGTGGCATCTTCCCAACCCTGTGAGTCTTTCATGAAGTGGCTTCCTTTCGCGGTTAACCGGTGAGGCAGGATGATGACCGGAAGAACTCGACAAGGAGCTGAGAGATCGCGTGCGTCCTACGCATTCGCTTCCCACCTTGAGAGCCCCCCGACCAGGCCGCAAAGACTGGTTACACCGGCTCGATGAGCGATATCACCCATCGAGCCGGTGAGACCAGCACTAAGTGAGAACAACTATTGCGTGCTTACGTGTCGACGGGATTCCACTCGCAGCATCTCGAAGTCCGCCCGCCAGACACATCACTTCTCGGCACTCGGCCATTAGCGCCAACGTAGGCCAAGTAGCCAAGTATCCACCGTCCACTATTACGGCGTGATCTCCCAGATGACACCCACTCCCATTCCGCCACCGGAGGCCGTGCCATAAAGATTCCCTGCCGCGTCGATGGTGACGTTACTGTAGGGATAAGCCCCGTCGCTGCCGCCGAAGTCGTGCAGGGAACTGTACGTCCAACTGCCGCCGGATGGGGTCAGCTTGAAAATGTTACCAAGGTTATTCGCCCCATCGCAGAACGTGGTGCCGTAGAGACTACCCGCAGTGTCCATGGAGAGAGGGGCAAACGGCCCACACGAGGTATTTCCGGTAAAGCTGTAAACCAGGCTATAGTTCCAACCACCGCCAGAAGGCGTCAGCTTGAACACCGTCCCACCGCCGCCTGTGCCGCCCTTATTGGTGGAGCCGTAGAGATTGCCCGACTGGTCGATGATGAGCCCGCCCGTAGGATAAGCTCCATCGCTGCCGCCTTGGAAACTGTAGATGACTTGTTCTGTCCAGCCACCCCCTGAGGGCGATAGTTTAAACACCGAGCCCGTCTCCGAATTGTCCGCCTGCCGTGGTCGTGCCATAGAGGTTCCCGGCGCTGTCGAAGATAACCCCGGCAAACGGAGCTGCTCCGTCGGGGACGCCGTTAAAGGCGTAAATAGAGTGCTCCGACCAACTGCCCCCCGACTGCGTCATTTCGTAAACAACACCATTGCCGTTACCCCCGGCGGCGGTAGTGCCGTAAATGTTACCGGCGCGGTCGAAGATGAGGTTGCCAAAGGTAGGGTCGGATCCGTCAGCGCCGCCAGTGAAGGGGTATATCGGGGTCCCCGTCCAAGGGCAGAACGTGGCGTGGCAAGAAACGCTGATTGGGCGTCTGACTCTATAAACATAGCCGTGGTAATAGCCGGCTATATTGTTCGGGCTGGTGCCGTACAGAGCGAAATCTGGGCCAAAGACGACTCCACTTTGCAGAGTACCGTCGAAAACCGCGAGAATGCTAAGCAGCCAGCTTGACGTCCCGTGGTGCAACTGATAGACGCCGCCCCAATTTACCCCCTCATGGCCGGCGTATGTCGTTCCGTAGAGGTTTCCTGCCGCGTCCATCGTCAAGCCGGCATAGGGTCTGGCCCCGTCGGTAAAACCGTGAAAGGAGTAAATTACCTGGTAGCTTTGCGCGTGGGCTACGCCGGTTGTGACGACAGTAAGCACCAACGCAATTGCCAGCGCAGCAGTTATCGTTCCCACGCTGAGCCTCGGTGCCGAGCTCCGAAATTGGCCTAGTTTCCCCATTAACATCCTCCCAATTGAATGTTTGAATCCGGTTTTGTTATCTAGCTATCCCGAGAGGGAAGCAATATACACCAAATGCCTTCGCTTGGCCTCTTTTTTTTTGGCCTTTGTCCCTACGGGCTCGGACCGTGTGTTCTGTGACCAGGGCGGGCATTACCGCATCCAGCAGAAGCTCGACTGCCATGGCACGTTTAGTTGCCGATGTTGTCATGGGCAGCCGAAGGAAGCGCCATCGATCGCAGGCGTTCTGCGAACCGAGGGTCACCGCGCAGGCTGTCCCACTCCGGTGCGACCGCCAGGTGAACGAGTGCTGGGTCGCGGTACGCAATGGCCTGATCAAGGCAGTCGAACGCTTCATCGAGGCGGCCTGCCGCCCCATACAGAGCGGCGCGGAAGAATGCCATCTTCAGCAAAATGTCGAAGTCCAGTTGCGGGTTCGTGATCTGATCCACCATGAATCTTCTCACCCCGGCGAGGCCGGCCGTCGCGTACACCTGCTGCGTGTCCGCGGTGACCTGCTTCAACACCGCTACTCTCTCCTCGGAAAAGCCCCACGCGATGGCCTGGCTGACGGTCCAGGCCGCGAATCTATTGACGTCCCCGATCTTCCAATAGACGTGGTTAATGAATTGGCACGCTAGCACATGCTTCGGGTCGACGTTGAGCGCTCGCTGGGCCCAGACAAGCGTGTCGTCGTACTTCTGCTGATGCCAGTAAGAGATGGCGATCTGCACCAGAACGCCGGGCGATCGCGGATCGCGCGCGAGCGCCTGTTGCTTGCAACGCAGCCCATCGTCGAGCCGCCCGAGCGCTTCCTGTAGCGACCCATACTGCAGGAGCGCCTCGGTGTGATCCGGATTGATTTCGAGCGCACGTTGCAGGCTGCGCTCCGCCGCCCTCCAGTCCCACTCGCTGAGAAAAAGGACCGTGCCAAGGGCAACCTGCGCGTCCGCCGAGGCGCTGTCCATCGCCAGCGCGCGTAAGGCAGACGCCTTCGCCTCCGCAAACGCTTCCTGGTGTGGCACCGCGCGAAACACTGCTTGCACGCACCGTGCGCGCGCCAAGCCGGCCTGCGCCGGTGCATAGGTCGGATCGATCTCGATCGCGGAACGAAAGGCGTCCACGGCGGCAGGCAGTTCGAAGTACGAGCCTGACAACAGGTGAGACCGGCCGCGGCCGACTAGCTCGTAGAGCTCGACGGGTCGCGTTATGGCGCTCGTTGTTAATGGCTTCTCGTGGGCCAGATCGCAGGTAACCGCAGCGATGAAGCGGTACCCTGACCGCGCCACCGTTTCGACATAGATCGGCCGGTGGGCGTCCTCGCCAAGCGCCTTGCGCAGCGCTGACACGTGAACCGTGAGACCGGCTTCCTCGACGAATGACTCGGGCCAGATGCGCCTCAGCAATTCGTCCTTCGTGACCATGCGGCCCGCTGCCGCACCAACGCAACCAGCACATCGTAGGCCTTCGGTGACAAGTGGACGGCTTCCGCGCCGCGCAGGAGACGCCGCTCTTGCACGTCGAGCGTGAACTCGTCGAAATGAAATACCTCACGGCTGGCCATCAGATTTAGGCGAATCTTAGCAAATCCTTAAGGACACGTCACGGACTGGGAGTCGTAACGTTCATTGACAAAAGGGAGCGCCTCGAGAAACCTGATTGCGCTTTCGGAAGGAGAAGAAAATGAGCATACGATCATCGGTCGTCGTCATTCTGATCTGCGGATTCACAGCACTCTCACTCGCACAAGCCCCACCAGAGGGCCCGAAGCCAGGCCCCGAGCACAAGAAGTTGGAGTACTTCCTTGGCACATGGAAAGTGGAAACCGAGATTAAAGCCAACGAGTATGTGCCGGCCGGTAAGGGTGTCACCACCGCGACAGTTACGTTGGGTCCGGGGGGATTCTGTGTCGAGAGCCGCGCTGAAGGACAAATACCGAGGACCGACGCCATCATCGCCTACGACAGCGATGCGAAGGTCTATACAGAATTCTACGCGAGCAGTGCCGGACTCGTGGGTAGCGGCACAGGAACGGTTAACGGAAATACTTGGACGTGGATGGTTGAAGACAAGTGGTTGGGCAAAGCCGTCAAAGGAAGAACTACAATCACGATGTTATCAGCCTCTCAGTATAGGTCGAAGTATGAAATGCTCGACGCGAACGGCCGTTATGTAACCCTCACAGAAGGAACTGCCACCAAAGTCGCGCCTTAGAGACGCAATCGTAGGAGGCTGCTATGGCAATCACTCGCCGAGGGGTACTCGTTTCGGGGAGCGCAATCGCGGCTCTCTGCACGCTTTATGGCGCTCACGGGACGGACGACTATCGCCAGCATTGATCGCACTGTGATCTGGTCGTAGTCGGTTCGTGGATGGTCGGCTACTAGGAAGTAATCCAGTTTGACAGGTTGTCGGCTATGCGCGGAAGTGTCAGCTGGTGTCAACTCCTGAGATACCGGCTTGAACGAAGCCGCTGTGCGGCGGACGCGTTCGCGTGTTCCCGCACCGACATTTGAGGCTGCGGGGTAGCTTGGTGCGCAGAGAAGGAGGAACTCTCTGTGACCCAACTACGTCAGCTCATGCTTGAGGAGTTGCTTCGTCGTAACTTCGCCGAGACAACGATTCGCTCATACCTTCATGGGGTTGAGCACTTCAGCCGATATTTTCATCGTCCACCCGACCAGCTTGGCCCTGAGGACATTCGCAAGTATCAGGCGATGCTCTTCACCCATCTGAAGTTCAGCCCCAACACAGTGATCCTGCGGTTGGCTTCGTTGCGCTTCTTCTATATTCACGTGTTGAAGCGCGGCTGGAGCATCGCCGAGACGCCATATCCGAAGAAGGTTCGTCACCTTCCGCAGGTGCTCAGCCAGGAGGAGGTTGCGCGTCTGATTGACGCCGCAGAAAGCCCCTTCCACCGCATCCTGCTAATGACGCTGTATGCCACCGGGGCACGTCGCGCAGAAGCAGCGCATCTGAAGATCGGCGATATTGACAGTCAGCGCATGGTTGTTCATATCCGAGGAGGCAAGGGAGGCTTGGACCGAGACGTCATGCTGAGTCCGAAGCTTCTCGAAGCGCTGCGCACTTACTGGCGCGGGCTCAAACGCAAGCCGACAGAGTGGCTGTTTCCCGGCAACCGATGGCATACCGCAAGTTATCCCGTCACCACCAAGGTCCTCTGGACTGCCTGTCAAAACGCCGCTGAACGCGCCGGCTTGGCGCACAAGAACATCCATCCGCACACGCTACGCCACTGCTTCGCCACACACCTGCTGGAAGCCGGAGCCGACCTGCGCACTATCCAGATACTGCTCGGTCATCGCGACCTCGAAGTAACTACCATCTATCTGCATCTTTCCCAACGGCATCTCAACGCAACCGCCAGCCCGCTCGATGCACTCACCTTCTCTGCACAGGGAGGACACAAGCACAGTTCATGAGCCGGCTGCCGCTGGAGGTGGCCGACATCGTTCGCTGTGCTGGACAAGCATTTCTTAAACACAGTCGCAAGTGGATCAACTGGCAACACCAAAAAGTGTTGCTGGCCATCACCCGCTGCCGTACTGCCGCGCTGGGCGGACATCGCGATCAGTGCTCGGACTGCGGACATACTGCCATCTCGTACAACTCGTGCAGAAACCGCCACTGCCCCCGCTGCCAGGGCAACGCCCGCCTGCGCTGGCTTAAGGCGCGGGAACAGGAACTACTGCCCACTCGCTATGTACACGCCGTCTTCACCTTGCCGCGAGAACTAGCTCCGCTCGCCTTGCAGAACAAGCGGCTGATTTACAACCTGCTCTTTCGTGCCAGCGCCGAGACCTTGCTTGAGATCGCTCGCGATCCCCGGCATCTTGGGGCTGAGATTGGCTTCTTCAGCGTGCTCCACAGCTGGAACCAGCGCTTGCAGTTTCATCCCCATGTCCACTGCGTACTGGCCGCCGGTGGTCTGGCGCCGGATCACACCAGATGGATCTCCACCCGGCGCTCCTTCTTTCTGCCCATCGGCGTGCTCAGCCGTGTCTTCCGCGGCAAGTTCGTCGCCGGACTTCGCAGCGCCTCCCATCGAGGCCTGCTCCAGTTCCACGGCAACCTCCTGCCCCTGGCCGAGCCGCGTGCCTTTGCAGCATGGCTACGGGTACTGTTCCGCCATGACTGGGTCGTCTACTCCAAGCGGCCCTTCGGAGGGCCGGAACATGTGCTGCGCTATCTGGGCGCCTACACCCATCGCGTCGCCATCTCCAACGGCAGGCTAGTCGCTCTCTCCGAGGGCAACGTCACCTTCCAATGGCGAGACTCCGCCCATGGCAACAAGAAGAGGCTCATGACTTTGGATGTCGAGGAGTTCCTGCGCCGATTCCTGCTTCACTTGCTGCCACGCGGTTTTATGCGCATCCGTAACTTCGGCTTTCTGGCCAACCGGCAACGCGCCATCCTCCTGCCGCTCTGCTTCCAACTGCTCCACGGCTCAGAGAACAGAACTGCTTCACCGGCATCGCCGCCCACCCACCAGCCTCAGTCGCTATGGAACTGTCCCGTCTGCGGTGGTACCATGCACGTCGTTGAACGGCTCACCGCGGCTCAACTTCTGCTTCGCTCTCCACCTCAACCCGACCAGTGCGCAGCATGAACCTCTATCCGCATCCTCGGCATCTGCTCGTGCCCCGGCACGCACGGAGATCTCTTGTCTCATCGGGCCCGGAGTGCTCTGTCACCTATTTTTTCAGCCTATGCCGAACCCTTCTGTGCGACCCTTCGCCGCTCCAACACGACCTCAAAGCGGCAGATCATACCCATCACAGCGGGCTGCTTAAACCTCCGCACCCGCTCCGCCCCATTCAAAGTACATAGCCTTCCCCCGGGACGGCTTCCTTCAAGTCGCTGTATCCGAAGCGCCCGGCCAAGGATCATGCGACTGCCGACTGTTCCGCCGTGGGCGCTTCAGATACAGCACTAAGACTTCCTAGGAGTTTGGCCGTCCACTTCAGCGGAATGGGCGTTTACCGTCCAAGTGGCGGTGCCAACGCGGTTGCCGGCTGACTTCTGGGAGTAATCTCCCACCACCCTGTTTCTGGCCAAGGATGGTTGACTAATCCGCTGATCCGACCAGCAGAGGCCAGGAAGCAATGACCTTAGCCGTAATGTCGGAAATGGAGCAGGCGACGCCAATGTCTATATCGGCCAAAAAGGAGGAGATCAGCCTAGTCCCGGTTCCAGCCACACGTCTCACGGCTGGCTGCCAGACGTGTTGAAAGTCGGGCGCCAAACTAATGCACTGGATTGTAGGGTGGGGGCAGGAGAGGGGAATAAGTGCAATCCTTCGCCGGCACGCACATGGGCGGCTGGAATTTCGCGCAAAGGACTTCCCCGGCACCGCAACGCGGCGGAGGAGGGTTCGTCGAGACAGGCGTGCTGCACGACGCGGGTGGGTCAATGGTAAAAGTCCTGCAGGTCAGCTGTCCGGTGTTGTTGCGGGTGCACGCCTCGGGGTTATTCTCCTGAGCGGCAGTCAACCACTGGGGAGGGCCGGCCCATCCGCCCCACCCGACGCTTACCTCGTTGGATCCGTTGAAGCCGGCGATGCAGTTAACACGTCCGCCCAAGGTATCGCGGCAGTCACCGTTGTACACAATCCCGACATCCCGGCCGGTGCACTTCATCTGGTAGAACCAATTCTGGGTGTTGTTGCATCCCGTGGTGCCGGAGCATTGCGGGGGAGGCGCGCACAGCGGGCAAGGCCCTACCAACTGGAAGGCGCTGCGTCCGAAGGTGGCGGCGCGCAGCACGAAGGGATTCACCGACGAGTCAAGCACGAGCGTGGTGACTTGCACCCTCGGCAAACCGCCTCCCAGCACCTGCCACGTCTGTCCGTTGTCCCCGGATTGCTGCACGCCCACATCGGAGCCCACGATGATGGTGTGAGGGTTGGTAGTGGGAAGGATGACGACGGAATACAGCGGCTGATCGGAGATATTATTGTCGCCTCCCCCTCGAACCCCGCCGATATTCTTCCAGGTCGAACCGCTATCGGTGGTCAGAAACACATGCTTCGGGGGATCGGCCGCGCCCGAAAATCCGGGATACACGATCACTACTTTCTTGGGGTCGGTGGGATCAATGGCAATTCCCGTCACTGCGTGGTTCTTCGGCGCTTTATCATTCACCACCAAAGATCCGGGACCGCCGCAGCCGTGCAAGATATTGTCGCAGCGCCGCAGGCTGCCGTCGGCGAGCGCTAGCCACATGAGATTAGGGCTGCCGGCCACCTGGCTCATGGCGGTAATGGTGTTGGTAAAAGTCTCGATCACAACGAAGTGCTTTCCCCCTTGGGTGCTTTGCAGCAGCTCACTGCCATTCGCGGCGTAGGAGATTTTACCTTGACCGTTGGGATCGAACAGGAGGTGGTTATGCCCGGATTTCGCGCTGGCCGGCTTACCGCAAGCCCTCCAGGGTTGGCCGTTGGTGATGCAATTCAGGCTCCCGCTGTCACAGGTGGCAATGGCGTGCTGGGGGTCGGTGGGATCGACCGCGACGTTGTTGCTGTCGCCGCACGCAGCATATTGCCACACTTCGCTGGCTCCGGTCGCGGAATTGGCGAATACTCCGTTGTCCTGGGCGGCGCCGTAGGTGACCAGATTTGCTGAAGGGCTGCCCTTCCCGAAGTCCATGCCACGAATCATCATGGTAGCCAGTCCATGATTGTGGAACCGCCATTCTGCGCTGGGCGCGGAGCCATCGGCGGCCGTCGAAGCCAGGCCGCCATCGCTTCCCAGATAGACTCGCGTCGTCTTGAATTTGGCGAAATGGCTTGCGGGACTGAAGACGATGGCGTGATAGTCGCCATGCGGTCCGTTTCCGTCGATCAGGTTTGCCCCGGTAAAGCCGCCGGCGCCGCCGTTCGCGTCGTAGTACAGCCGGCGTGTTGCCAGATAAATACGATTGGGGTCCTGAGGATCGACGGCGGTGACCTGGTCGAAGTCGCCCTGGTTGTTCTTGAAGCCGGTCACCGAAATGTTGCTGAACGACGATCCTCGGGTCACCGATTTCATCACGGCGCAGGGCCCGGGATTCACTCCTGAACAGAGAAAGGCGTAGATCGTCCGGTTGTCGGGACGAGTGGACTGCGCCATCGTGATCCACACATCGCTGCCACCCTTGACTACGGCTGGAAAGTTTGCCGCGCGGATAAGCTGCCCCGACGCCGGGAAGGTCGAGCCATGGTCCACCGATTTGAACAACCCGACTCCGTTGACCGCGGCGTAGATGGTTTTCGGCTCCAGCGTATCCGTCTTCAGGTCGGTGATTTTGCCGTTGGAAACGGCTTTCCCGTTGGAAGGGGTGAAAGGTATGGGATTGCCGTTGTCGAACTTTGGCGCATTGCTGCCGAAGTGCTCCCCGCTGTCGACCGACTTGAACAAACCAATTTTGGTGGCCACCAGCACCGTTCCAGAAACCGGCACCACGATGGCGAAAATCTTGGTTCCTTGGAACACGGCATTGGGATTCAGCGATTTCCAGTGATCGCCCCCGTCAATCGAGCGGTACACGCCGCCGTACGAGTTGCAGCAGTAGCCGCCGCCATTTCCCGCATAGACGATCTGCGGATTCGACGGGTCCAGGGCAATGGCTCCCATGTGCAGGTCGGTGATGTAGTCGCTCTTTGCCTTCCACGAGGCCCCTCCGTCGGTGGTCTTCCATACACCTCCCGCGGCAGTTGCGACGTACATGGTGGAGTCTGTCGTGCCGGAAGGATCGATGGCGATAGCACTCACCAGTCCTGACCCGGTTGCGTTCGGCAAAGTGGTGGCGGCATGGCCTTGCATCGGATTCGGCCCGATTGGAGCCCATTCCTGCGCGAAAGCAAGGGCGGCGAAGCTGACGACAGCGATCACAACGATTGCGCGAATACGGGGCTGCATATACCTACCTCGGGACTGCAAAAGTTGATATGACTGGGCCATCCGGATTACGGGTGGGAGGCAGGTTGGCTGTTCTCGACGGGGCCCGGTTGCGGCACAACCTTCATGCGCTGGAACTGGGCTACGGCTTTTTCATATAGGTCAGGACGCGGCACTCCATCTTCGTCGGAATGGTCGCGCACTTCCTGTTCAAACTGGCGCTGAAGGTTGTCTTGCTCGTTATAGCCGTCCTGCCAACCGCCGCTGGCAGCAGCGACCTGTGGCTGGGCCGAGGCGGGCTGCGCCTTCGGTTTCTGTTGTGCCCCCGCAAAACAACTGAGGGCCAAGAGCAAAGTGGTCCACGCAAACGCAGATTTCATTCGGGATTTCCCTCTTGACCTCGAAGATCGCACCATCGTACACCCGTCTGGCCTAACCGAGGCACAGTTATTAAACATATTGCCGTCACGAGCACTACACGACGGTCGACTCGGAGTAGGCTGGTTATCTCAACCAAGCCCCTTCTGTGACATCCAACTGGATCAGTACGATAAACGCCCCGATGACTACGAATGCTCTTGGGCGCATTTCGCGGCGGAAATCCACTTGAGCGAATAGTCGGCAAACCGTCGACTGAGAGGGGACGACACGCCGTAAGTCACAAGAAAGGGTAGGGCGTTACACAGCCAACTGGACACCGTTTCCTAGCTTTCGAGTCGAACCGCTCGAATAAGATCTCACCGCCTCGCGTCGCGGTGGGATACAATCCGTCCGCATGATCACCTGCTCTGGCTGCGGGGCGTTATGTTCTGAGAACGCCCGTTTGTGTCCTTCCTGCGGCCGCGCCATTTCCATTCCCGACACGCCGACCTTGGAGCCGAGAGGGACTGCGGCCGGCGCTGCGCTCGCTCCGGCTAAATCGCACCCACCGCAAAGCGGAGGATTCTCGCCGGGCACGGTCCTCATCGAGCGGTATCGGATCGTCGCTCTGTTGGGGCGCGGCGGGATGGGCGAAGTCTACCGCGCTGAGGATCTTAAGCTCGGCAATGTTGTAGCTCTCAAGTTTCTTCCGGCCTCACTTCAGAACGACACGGCGGCGCTCGCAGGATTTCATGCTGAGGTGCGGAACGCCCGCCAGGTTTCGCACCCGAATGTCTGCCGCGTTTACGACATTGGTGAGGTGAACGGGCAGCACTTTCTCACCATGGAGTACATCGACGGCGAGGACCTTGCGTCGTTGCTGCGCCGCATCGGGCGTTTGGCGCCGGACAAGGCTTTGGAGACCGCGCACCAGATCTGCGCCGGTCTGGCAGCCGCGCATGATTGCGGTTTACTGCATCGCGATCTGAAGCCAGCCAACATCATGCTGGATGGGCGAGGGCGGGTGCGCATCACGGACTTCGGACTGGCCCTCAGCAGCGCCGATGCCACGGGCCGGCGCGAGACCGCGGGTACGCCGGCCTACATGGCGCCAGAACAGATTGGCAAGGGCGAGGCTAGCGTTCGCAGCGATATCTACTCTCTAGGACTGGTCTTCTATGAGCTGTTCACGGGGCACCTTCCTTATCAGGCAAACAGCGCAGTGGAGTGGCGACGGGCGCATCTGGAGTCTTCCCCCAAAACGCCGTCGTCGGTGGTAAAGGACATTGATCCGGCGGTGGAAAGCGCGATCCTGCGCTGTCTGCAAAAAGATCCGGCAAAACGGCCATCTTCGGTACGGCAGGTAGCAGCCGCGTTTCCGGGAGGCGATCCGTTGGCGGCTGCACTGGCGGCAGGCGAAACGCCGTCGCCCGAGATGGTGGCTGCTTCGGGAGAGACCGAAGGCTTGCGGCCGGTGGTGGCTTGGGCCGTGTTGGCGGGGGTCATTGTGTCGGTCATCGCGGCGATTCTGTTGAGCGCACAAACCATGCTCTACCGGCGCGTGCCACTCGAAAAACCGCCGGAGGCACTTGCCGAGCGAGCGCGGGAGATTCTGCAGAATGTCGGCTACTCCGAGCCGCCGACGGATTCGGCGATAGGGTTCTACGAGGCGGGCCTGTTCCTGCGCTATATCGCGGACCACGACAAATCAAAGACGCGCTGGGACAACCTCGAGACTGGGGCGTTCGTTTTTTGGTATCGCGGCAGCCCCCGACCACTCGCGACTGCGAACATGTTCACGAATGCACCGGGATTGGGAATGGTATACACGGACGACCCGCCGCTCGATAAGTCCGGGATGACGCTGGTAAAGCTCAATCCGCTCGGTCGGCTCACACAGTTCGTTGCCGTTCCTCCGCAGGTTGAGAAGCCGGCAGGTGTAGCGTCGTCACCTGACTGGGCGCCGCTGTTCTCTGCCGCCGGGCTCGATATGTCCAAGTGGCCGCCAGCGCAGCCAATGTGGACGCCTCCTGTTTATGGCGACGCGCGCGCTGCGTGGACAGGATCGCTGGCCGAACGCCCCAACACTCCGATGCGGATCGAGGCCGCGGCTTACCGGGGCAAGCCTGTCTACTTTGAGTTGATTGGCCCCTGGACCGTTCCCCACCGCATGCAGCCGTATCAGCTGACAGCCGGCGAACGAGTGGGAGTGGTGATTTTTACTGTTTTGTTGCTTACGCTACTGGTCGTCGGCGCAATGCTTGCCCGAAGGAACCTGCGCCTCGGCAGAGGCGATCGCAGCGGAGCATTTCGTCTGGCAGCTTTTGTTTTTGCAGCTTGGGCGGTGGCGGTGTTCTTTGGCGCACATCACGTCCCGAACTTCGACGAACTCCAGCTCTTCATGGAGTTTTTGGCCTGGGGGCTTTTCTACTCCAGTTTCATCTGGGCGCTATACATTGCGCTGGAGCCATATGTACGCCGCCGATGGCCCGCCACACTGGTCTCATGGAGCCGCTTGCTGGCGGGAGGCTTTCGGGATCCGTTGGTGGGACGCGATGTGCTCGTAGGCTGTCTTGTCGGAGCGTTTGCGGCCGCAGTTGGAAACCTCGGGTGGTTCGTTCCCTCCTGGCTCGGTCACCTTCCGGCGCGCCCACTATCGGGTCCAGAATGGCACTTTCTAGGGGCGCGCGCAATAATTGCCGGTATTTCCTACGGCTTTATCATTGCGCTTTTTACCCAGCTTTCGATGCTGTTTGTCCTGTTCTTTCTCCGGGTCTTGCTGCGCAAGCAGTGGGCGGCAGCGGTCGCATTCGTTCTTTTGTTCACGGTTTTCTACTCATCGGTGAGCCAGTTTAATCCCGTCTCCTTGGGGATCAATGTGATCATTAATGGTCTGACTGTTTTTCTGCTGATACGATTCGGCTTGCTGGCTTTGGTGGCCACATGGATCTTCGTCGGATTCCTGAGCTTTCCCCTGACGACCCAAGGGTCTGCATGGTATGCGGGGATCAGTCTGACCGGAATTCTGCTCATGGCTGCGATGGCGTTCTACGGCTTCTACACCTCCCTGGGCGGCCGCCCGGTTTTCGGAGGCGCCGTGCTCGAGGAGTAAGCTGCTGCGGGAGATGGCTCCTCACTCGTCGCGAAGTGTAGAACTTTGTCGTAAGGATTTCCCGGTTGGCGAGTGACGGCAAATCGGCAGTTATCGGCGATCAAACAGCGACTCGCAGCGGAAAGCAACCCACACCAGAAGCTGGCCCCGAAAGTTCCCCCGAAGTCCTCTTCGGGGAAGTCACTTGGACGTGTAGTCGGCAAGTCGTGGAAGTGGTTTTCATCGGATTAGTACCGGGGAGTCTTAGTGCTGTATCTGAAGCGCCCACGGCGGAACAGTCGGCAGTCGCATGATCCTTGGCCGGGCGCTTCGGATACAGCGACTTGAAGGAAGCCGTCCCGGGGGAAGGCTATGTACTTTGAATGGGGCGGAGCGGGTGCGGAGGTTTAAGCAGCCCGCTGTGATGGGTATGATCTGCCGCTTTGAGGTCGTGTTGGAGCGGCGAAGGGTCGCACAGAAGGGTTCGGCATAGGCTGAAAAAATAGGTGACAGAGCACTCCGGGCCCGATGAGACAAGAGATCTCCGTGCGTGCCGGGGCACGAGCAGATGCCGAGGATGCGGATAGAGGTTCATGCTGCGCACTGGTCGGGTTGAGGTGGAGAGCGAAGCAGAAGTTGAGCCGCGGTGAGCCGTTCAACGACGTGCATGGTACCACCGCAGACGGGACAGTTCCATAGCGACTGAGGCTGGTGGGTGGGCGGCGATGCCGGTGAAGCAGTTCTGTTCTCTGAGCCGTGGAGCAGTTGGAAGCAGAGCGGCAGGAGGATGGCGCGTTGCCGGTTGGCCAGAAAGCCGAAGTTACGGATGCGCATAAAACCGCGTGGCAGCAAGTGAAGCAGGAATCGGCGCAGGAACTCCTCGACATCCAAAGTCATGAGCCTCTTCTTGTTGCCATGGGCGGAGTCTCGCCATTGGAAGGTGACGTTGCCCTCGGAGAGAGCGACTAGCCTGCCGTTGGAGATGGCGACGCGATGGGTGTAGGCGCCCAGATAGCGCAGCACATGTTCCGGCCCTCCGAAGGGCCGCTTGGAGTAGACGACCCAGTCATGGCGGAACAGTACCCGTAGCCATGCTGCAAAGGCACGCGGCTCGGCCAGGGGCAGGAGGTTGCCGTGGAACTGGAGCAGGCCTCGATGGGAGGCGCTGCGAAGTCCGGCGACGAACTTGCCGCGGAAGACACGGCTGAGCACGCCGATGGGCAGAAAGAAGGAGCGCCGGGTGGAGATCCATCTGGTGTGATCCGGCGCCAGACCACCGGCGGCCAGTACGCAGTGGACATGGGGATGAAACTGCAAGCGCTGGTTCCAGCTGTGGAGCACGCTGAAGAAGCCAATCTCAGCCCCAAGATGCCGGGGATCGCGAGCGATCTCAAGCAAGGTCTCGGCGCTGGCACGAAAGAGCAGGTTGTAAATCAGCCGCTTGTTCTGCAAGGCGAGCGGAGCTAGTTCTCGCGGCAAGGTGAAGACGGCGTGTACATAGCGAGTGGGCAGTAGTTCCTGTTCCCGCGCCTTAAGCCAGCGCAGGCGGGCGTTGCCCTGGCAGCGGGGGCAGTGGCGGTTTCTGCACGAGTTGTACGAGATGGCAGTATGTCCGCAGTCCGAGCACTGATCGCGATGTCCGCCCAGCGCGGCAGTACGGCAGCGGGTGATGGCCAGCAACACTTTTTGGTGTTGCCAGTTGATCCACTTGCGACTGTGTTTAAGAAATGCTTGTCCAGCCCAGCGAACGATGTCGGCCACCTCCAGCGGCAGCCGGCTCATGAACTGTGCTTGTGTCCTCCCTGTGCAGAGAAGGTGAGTGCATCGAGCGGGCTGGCGGTTGCGTTGAGATGCCGTTGGGAAAGATGCAGATAGATGGTAGTTACTTCGAGGTCGCGATGACCGAGCAGTATCTGGATAGTGCGCAGGTCGGCTCCGGCTTCCAGCAGGTGTGTGGCGAAGCAGTGGCGTAGCGTGTGCGGATGGATGTTCTTGTGCGCCAAGCCGGCGCGTTCAGCGGCGTTTTGACAGGCAGTCCAGAGGACCTTGGTGGTGACGGGATAACTTGCGGTATGCCATCGGTTGCCGGGAAACAGCCACTCTGTCGGCTTGCGTTTGAGCCCGCGCCAGTAAGTGCGCAGCGCTTCGAGAAGCTTCGGACTCAGCATAACGTCTCGGTCCAAGCCTCCCTTGCCTCCTCGGATATGAACAACCATGCGCTGACTGTCAATATCGCCGATCTTCAGATGCGCTGCTTCTGCGCGACGTGCCCCGGTGGCATACAGCGTCATTAGCAGGATGCGGTGGAAGGGGCTTTCTGCGGCGTCAATCAGACGCGCAACCTCCTCCTGGCTGAGCACCTGCGGAAGGTGACGAACCTTCTTCGGATATGGCGTCTCGGCGATGCTCCAGCCGCGCTTCAACACGTGAATATAGAAGAAGCGCAACGAAGCCAACCGCAGGATCACTGTGTTGGGGCTGAACTTCAGATGGGTGAAGAGCATCGCCTGATACTTGCGAATGTCCTCAGGGCCAAGCTGGTCGGGTGGACGATGAAAATATCGGCTGAAGTGCTCAACCCCATGAAGGTATGAGCGAATCGTTGTCTCGGCGAAGTTACGACGAAGCAACTCCTCAAGCATGAGCTGACGTAGTTGGGTCACAGAGAGTTCCTCCTTCTCTGCGCACCAAGCTACCCCGCAGCCTCAAATGTCGGTGCGGGAACACGCGAACGCGTCCGCCGCACAGCGGCTTCGTTCAAG
>CAVSLE010000019.1:0-410680 GCA_963728805.1 uncultured Acidobacteriaceae bacterium | reverse complement strand
ACCCGCAATGCGGCTCGGCATCCAACAACCAATGACTCGTTTCCCATTGTTGGTAAAGCGAGGCCAAACTGTTACGAATCATGTCGCTGATCTGCGACCAACTGCGAAGAATTCTGGCGCCGCATCCACCCGCATGGGCCTTGACCGCGATTGGCAAAATGAATATTTGAGGGGGTTCTTATTTGCGGTGGTCGTCCCGACATCCCCACCAGTGGCAAGCCAGCGATGAGGCCAGCGGGACAACTTTCGGATCCAGTGAGTCTGGCTTCTGGAGAAAAGCGAAGTAAACCATTGCTAGACGGTAACTTAATGGCAGCCTAGACGCAAGCCAGCCAGTGAGAAAGTAAGCGGGTTGCGCATTGCCGCCATATCACTCAACGCTGACACGACACTGGGAAGCCAGACCAACGGTCGCGCTTCCCACGCGTGTCTGAATCATTGTACGGACTTGCACAGGTTAGGTGGCTCGTGATGCCACTGACGCAGCTCACCATTAACCCACCAATCCGTCCTTGTTTCCAGCCCCTCACAATCGCACGAAGCATCACGACACATACCCGAAATAAGGTATTCGGTGTCGCCTTCATCATATGGCGTGCCAGCGTACTGTTCGTTGGCACGACGGAAGGCCTCTTCGTGGTCGGCGCAGTTACTGTGGATGGTGTGGTCGCAAATATTGGCACTGAAATTTACGGCAATCACCAAGTATGACTTAATGTGAGGTTCGAATATAGTGTAATACTGCGATGGGTCTTTAACCATAAATACTAACTCTCCCGTTATTTGATTTGCCTTAACGTCGGGCTCGCAAATGCACAGAATAGGTTGCACAACAACTTAACCTACTAACGCTCACCGTAGTCCCATTCGTTAATCGGCTTATATATACTTAATACTGCGGCCATACGCACAATGAATATTTGGGAGAGTTTTATTTGTGTGATGTCATTCGGTTAAAAGCCCCAAGTTACGGTATATCGCGGGACTCGGGGATGCCGCGACTCTGGGTCGTGGAGGATATGGTCAGACCAGAATGGCCGACTGTAAGGCCAAAGTTGTCGTTAGCTACCCCAAACAAGAAATTTGAGGCTGACGCGTAATATTGCCGACAGCAGCCTCACCCTTGAGCAGAAGCTTTGTTTTCCGCCATCTTCGCCCGTGATGCTATATCTTTCCTTATTTGCTCTTGTTTTCGCTGTCGCCTCCGACAGTCCTCGATATGGTCGTCGTATAACCCGTTAACGAACATCGAACAATCCCCGCACCGCCATTCGGTTTTAGCGAGAAGAAGCCGCCCATCCTCACCCTCCATCAAATATCCCTGCTCCTCGAGAATATCTATGGTGTCGACGTAGGCCTCTCCCTCGATGCCCGCTTCATTTAGGTTATCCCAAAGCAGTTTCATGTCCACGAAATCCCCGGTCGGGGCGCTGGCTTTTATTATGCTGTAAACCGTGCCATATATTGAGCTCATGTTTTTCACTCCGTTTAGTTGTCGTACGTACAAGACATTGTTTTCTAGGGTTGTTTGTTGTGCCGTGTCCCTGCCAAGAAGGCGGTTGACAATTTAAGGTGTCACCCATGTTATGAAATCCCGTGACCGACCATCGCCTGCCCTTCAACCAGAAAAGGTGTGGAAAACAAGTGCTCATCAGAACTGGGCTGCGTCACCACGAGTTTGTTATCCGCAACTGTGTAGTTCAGATGGAGTCCTTCTGCCAAGGCACACATAAAACGATAAGCCATGTCGTTGGTGGTGAGCACCCGTCTGAGGCGTGGCAGTAAGGACTGCACCAATTGCTCGACTTCCTCTTGCGGTGTAATTGGGTCAGTGGGCATATTATGTTGCGATTCGTTCTGTGCTTCTTCGTGCCGCGCGACGAGGCGGTCGGCAGTGCTGCGAGGGATATTCCTGTTTTTTAACCAGCCAGCCCACATCCCCCCGCAGCCCGGACGACAGAGCAAAGCCTTCATGCTATGCAGTCGCTCAGCCAAGGCCGTGCGAATCTGGCGTAATTCTTTGCTGGTGGTTCGCTGGCTGGTCTGCGCGCGAACGTGTTCAGACCACAGGCTGGTGATTTCCACCGCCAGCATAGATTCGTTTTGAAGGTCGTAGTTGGACTGGCCGATGTGTTCGGAGTCCGGGGTATGCTGCAGGTCTGTAATGATGTCGTTTTCAACTATGGCATTTTGCATTTCTCCGCCTTAATGATTCAGAATTCGGGCACGAACCGCGTACGCTGGCAAGTGCTCCTATAGTTGGGGCACGTAGTTATTGTTTTGTTCATTATCGTTTTGTGAATGGTAAGACGGTGGTCGTCTGCGAAAGGGGGCTACAGCATAAAGGGGTACAGGCAGGGTAGTCAACCGGGTCAGCCACCCCGTACAAAGGGGGTCACCTTTTTGAAATGTGCCTCGCTGGAGGTGCAACCGTGATTAGCGGCCTCTGACAATAAAGGGGTTAGGTGCTTAGTGTGGGGTGCCTGACCCCCTTGCAGTCGTTATATATCACATATATAAAGTCAAAAGCTTATTGTTTGTGGTAAGTAAGATAAGTGATGAATGTCTTAGGGCTTGGTTTACTCAGGCACTTTTGCGCGGTGAGACTGAAAAGGTCTGAGTCACAAGCAGCAGCGCCGAACAACCAACGAGAGCATATGCTCCCACGGCTGGCCTGAGCCAGACGTCTTCTAATAACTGCAATCCCATGTTGTACCCCACGGTTCCCTCAGCACCGCGGAGACTGTCCCCAATAGACCGTATTAGCACCTCATTCAGCAGGTAAACGACTCCTATCGACGCCAGTGAAGCGATGCAGCCTAACGCGGCGACGGAGACACTCATCCATCTGGATTTGTTCTTTAATGATGTGGCTACAATTGCAAATACGACGTAGACTGTCGCGCAAAGAAATGGAAGCAGTTTTGCGAGATCCGCTTCAATCAAGCTGCCGTTCTCGATGATGCGACCCACACCGTCCGTTTCTGAAGGACGGTCATGTACAAAATGGGCGAGCGCGTTGTCGGAGGGAGATGCTGCATCGCTTATGATTTGAGCCACCGACCATTGGATTTTGTACCCCATTAGATTCCCTGTGACGAATGGGAATAGAAGAATAGGAAGCGAGAGGCCCACGATTATCCAGCCGGCAATATTTTTCATGATCCTCTTCAGAAAGCGGAGTGGTGGAAGCTAAGCCATGCAACCCCACCGAAATCAACCCTTCCTCGTGAGTCGCTGAATACTGTGTTCCGCACGATGAACAAAAATGGGACACGCCAAGCGCCGGCATCTGTGTTTGTGGTAGTCGCCACTTCGGTCCAGGTCTGATCGGCCATATAACCCGGGATTGCCAGCTAGCTACCAAACCTCCACACTATATACCGGTTGAGGGATCCCAGCGCACCATTCTTTTCTTGGCGGGACGCACGGCGTGGGAAAGGAATCCCATCTCTGCCAATGCCCTCCCAACACTGCTAACGGCGGTTTTCTAGCGGATTTTGTTCACCCCCCTCTTTAACCCTCTTTCCAGCTCAAGCGCATCATTTTCGTCATTTGTTGTTCCTAACCGAGTACCCAGTACTGTCACTCATAGGCTGCGAAACGGGAAGGTGGGGATATTTCGCTTTTACAAAATCGATAATGAATGAGTTTTGCAAATATGCATTCCCTACGTGTGGAGCTAATAACAGCACCCACATAAGGAGTGACATGAGAACTATTACCAATAAGATTGACGCCCTTCGTCAGGAGCGCGAGGATGCCATCCTCAAACTGCTGGGCGAAGGCATTACCTACCAGCGATGCGCTGAAGCAGTCGGCGTGTCCATTACCACTGTCGTGACCGTTGCTCGGAAACACGGTATTCGCCGTAAGGAGCAAGAGCCGACTGAAACCCTTAACCCACCACGCCGGAATCGGCGGAAAGAGTAGTACATATGAACAAAGATGATATTAACCGCAATAATCCTACAGGAACCGAACCTGAAAATGATTCCCCGACCACCCCCCTTAATTCAGCCGGTACCAATGGCAGCACACCGATTGAAAGCCAACCTGCAACCGAACCAGCAGCCCCTCGGCGCAAGTATGCTTCACCTGTCAACCCTGCGCCCGCGTCTGAGCCCAAGATTTCGAAGGCTCGGTTTGCAAATGCAGCGAAGCAAAAGACCGAGACCAACGGCTCTTCCACTGCACAGAAGGGTAAGCAGACCAGTGTGCCGATGTGCAGTCCCAACAAAAAATGGTGGGTTCGCTGCCATCCCTCTCCCGAGATGGTCGTTTCGGGTCTTACGCTCCTCACCGTCGAGGAAAACGGCATGGACGAAATTTATGTCCTTGACCCGGAGCTTGTATTCCCAGACGACTTAGACAACTTCATCACACCAGCCACGGTGACTCGTGCCATCACCTCACAGGGGAACGAGTTCTCTATGGCTCAGCAAACAAAGCCCGAAGGCACCCAAAGATTCTGTCCGCCGTGTCCAAGCGGAGCGAAACGGACTTGGATACAAGTACGTTGGAACTCCCAGCTAAAAGGTTACACATACATCGAGCCACGCGAACTCCGCCGTGACCCGGTGTGGAGCGACGGACACCATGGACGACCTGATGGACAAGGCATTCGGCGATAAATTCATCGACCGTGCCGACCATCCAGTCATTACCTCACTGCTTTTCCCGGACGATGACGACGGTGCTGGCAATGAGTAGCCTAAAAGAAGTACTCGGAATATATAACGAAGTTTGGGTAGTGGACACGGAGTATGTGGCGGGTACTCCGTCACCCAAAGGCGAGCCCATCCCGAACGGTGAGCCTGTGGTTCCGGTCTGTCTTGTCGCAGAGGAGCTACATTCCGGGCAGGTTGTAAAGCTCGCGCTAGACCACGAAGGGCAGGAGGCAGAAAACCCCTTGTCCTGTGGCGCGGATGCGTTACACATTGTCTATATGGCAACGGCGGAGATGGGCTTCTACCTGAGTATGGGGTGGTCACTGCCGCAAAATGTCCTTGACCTGTGGCCGGAGCGCCGGAATCTGACCAACGGCTTGTTGGACAGTAACTGGGAGCCTATTGACACCTCGCTGGTAGGCACATGTGCCGATTACGGGCTAGTGCATACAGCAACGGAACGCAAAGACCTGATGCGTAACCGTATCATGCAAGGCTTTCCGTTCCGCGAGGACGAGATGGCTGAAATTGTCGAATATTGCCATGACGATGTAAAGATGCTGGCGAAACTGGCCGAGGTCATGCTACCGCAGATTGACTTATCCCAAGCCCTCCACCGTGGGCGCTGCATGAAGGCTGTAGCTTGCATGGAATTCAACGGGGTGCCAGTTATCGTCGAGCTATTTAAAAGGCTTAAACGGCATTGGCCGAAAATCAGAGCTAACCTGGTGACGGCCGTAGAGGAAGCGTACAACTACGGCTGTTACAGCGTTGACAAAAAAGGCGAGGTGCATCTGTCACTCAAAGGGTTCGCGGACATGTTGGAACGTGAGGGGCTCGCGGATGAATGGCCGGAGAAAACAGAGAAGACTGGGCGCTATTCCATGGACGACAAATTGTGCATGAAGCCAATGGCTTTGAAGCATGAGTACCTCCAACCATTACGGCAATTACGTAAGGTGCTTCAGCAAGGTGGTAACGAACTCAAGTATCCGGTAGGCTCTGACGGCAGAAACCGAAGCAGCCTGAAACCGTTCACCGCGGTCACATCGCGTAGCCAGCCGCCTACCAGCGAAAACCTCGCCTGCGCTCCCAAGTCTCTACGCAGTTTACTCGCCCCTCACAAAGGCGAAGTGTTGATTACCAGAGACTGGTCAAATGCGGAATTCGGAATTGTGGCTGCGCTGGCTCAGGACGAGAAAAAGTGGAAGAACTACATGGAGTTGGATGTCTACCTCAGCAAGGCGGCTGATTGGGGTCTGTGCGATGAGAGCGCGACCAAGGAGACCCACAAGGAATTGCGTAATAAGGTAAAACCTGCCGTCCTTGCTGGCCAATATGGGCAGACTGCAATAGGCATGGCAGATGCTTTAGGCATCACCGTCACGGAGGCCGAAATCTACATGCGGCGCGAGCGGAAGAAATACCCCAGCTATCAGGCGTGGCTACAAGCCAATGCCGAGTTTGTAGCGTTTGAGCACGAGGCGCAAACCGTGTTCGGCTGGACGCTCCACGTCCCTAAAAAAGGTACAAACGACCGCCGCACCCTCAACTTTCCCGCACAGGGGAATTGCGCGGAAATTATGCGACTGGCAGCGTGCTATGCCACGGAACGAGGCATTTGCGTAGGAGCCAGCGTTCACGATGCGTTTTGGTATACGGCGCCGGCAGATTGCTGGGAAGCTGTCGACGCATCCATGAAGGCATGTATGGATCGGGCGTGCGAGGTGGTCCTTGGCGAAGGCTATATCTTAAAGAGCGACCGCACCGTAATACATTACCCCAATCACTTTATCCACGAGGATGCCGCAGAGATGTGGACAAAGATTGAAGCCGCGTTGCTAAAGGCGGAAGAGGAAGAACTCTTGCAAGTTTATGTTACCGATTATAGTTCGTCCCGCGCCAGCGCCTCCTGATAGGCTTTGTCGTAGGCTTCGCCGTAACTCTCGTTATAAGTTCGTTCGTAGACCTCTTTATACTTCACGTCATAAACTTCCGTCGCCGCTTGCTCGGCCACTTTCTTTGCTTCTCCTTCAGCCGTTTCTTCAGCTACAGCGTTGGCATATTCCTTTATTTCTTCGATTGTCATTATGTTCTCCTTTGTCTCGGTGCCGATAACCTCGGCCTCGGTTCGCCTTGACGAACACTAGCTCCGTCACTAATTGTGAGTCGTGCCCGCGTCGAAGTCGTGCTTCGCGAAAACGGCAGGCCTTATTAGGAGTCGATGCCGTCGTACTATCGGCGCAAGCGGTGCCACGCTTTCGGGCTAGCGCGGCACCACCTTGGGTTTAGTCTATGTCATCAGTTGTGGTTGTGAGTTTGACATCCCGCAATTCACATTCATCCATCAGGCGTGGCGGAGCAGAGGCATTTGGCTTTAGCTGTTGCACTGCGGCGGTCAGGTCGCCGAGCCACTGATTCCAGAACGATTCGCGTATTTCTCCGTTCATGTGCTCTGTTTCGTACGGTGCGAAGATGTTTGGCTCAACCCACTCACAATAAGATGGCCGGCTGTCGCACACCTCTCGTACAATTCTCCCATCGTAAATGACCAGTTTTCCACTCAAGGTCATTGGGTCGGAATACTGCAAAAGAAAGGTGGCGCTGGGAAACCGTTGAGATACAAATTGAATGCGATTTACGACCTCGCAAGTGTCTCTCAGTCTGATGCGATTATAAAAGCGTCGCGTCCAATAATTGTCCAACTCGCCATCAGGCTCAAACGAAAATGGATAGCGCTCATACTTGGCGCGCTGCCCTGGGGACTCGCTCGTAAGGGCATGGTCGGCTGAGGGCTGTTCCACTTTCTGGTGTAGGTCTGAACACTCGCTGCTACTGGCACCCTCGGAAGACGGCTTGACAGGAGGCTCGCGCAGTGCGGCTTCAATTAAGTTAAGTTGTTCCGGTCCTGATGGGTTACCGGATAATACATTTAGAGCTACCGAATAATAATTTGCCATAAACTCCTCTTGGTTTTGGTGTTCTTGGTTTATCAAGGCGGGGTGTGCATTCGCTCATACTGCACACCGCCCCTTTACAGTTTGTTAATACTTCGTCTCTTAAGGAGACAAGTTATTTACCACGATATTTAGTTGGCTATTGTAGTTTTGTTAATCGATGGACCTCCAATACTTCACCTGCGTTTTGCGGTTCTGCTGCGTTTGTCTTTTAATACGCCCGCATATAGTCGATTGCGAATTACATAACCAACTTTATGCGCTCCATACTTCCAACCTGGCTTTAATACCACGGAAGTGCGACGTATGTCGTTGTTCTTTCGAAAGCGACTGAATACTTCTTTAATCAAATACCCTCCACATTAAAGCGATTTACAATTCGCGGGACAATATTCCTGTGGCCGCTTTTGGGCTGGCGTAAGGCAGCACCTTCCAAGTCCTTGTTAAGGGTGTTACCTGCACATCTTTAAATACCCCACTCAGCAGGCAGGTTGGCATTTACAAACACGAAAATAGAAGTATGTGAGGTTCGAAGCAGAATGGTAGTGCTGGAGTACGGGCTTCGTGTGGCATGAGTACTTGGAACATCAACCGATAAGGACGATGTGGCGGGGAGGGTAGGAGGGGTTTAGCTCTTGACGCCGAAATAAAATAAACTGTGCCAGCCACTCAGTACAGCCACAAGTAGCTATAGCCAACAGAAGTTGTCACTGTGTGGCAGACGCTGGAACAATTGGTTAAATATGTCCCTCTTACTGCTTGCCAACAAACTCCAATTTATTTTCATCGTTAAGGGCATATCCGGCCTGCAGAATGGCTCGCGGTATGTAGTCGCCGGCATCAGGCACGATGCGGTCTGCTCTGCCTTCACCTTGAACCTCATAGGCGGCCGGACAGAGCGTAATCTTGGGTTCCGCAGAGTTCAATCCAGGCCCGGAACTGGGCACAGCCTTTGTAAGCCGGGGTGCATCAGCTTTTGGTAGTGCGGTCGGGACAGGCACGTCATTACGGGGGCAATGTGTTGTGAGGTTCGGTGCCGGAATTGGCATCTTCTTGGCAGCCCTCGCACTAACATCCTCCGGCGTGGTGGTGGCGGGCGACTTTTGTTCTTCCGCGTGCAACTGGTGGACCGCAGCGGCTTGTGCGTTTTTTGGCTTTCTCTTCACTGGAAGGGTGGTTCTCTGCGTCACGGCCGGTGTGGGTTGGTCCGGTTTTTCTGTCTGCTGGCGCCGACAGCCCGCCCCTTCCATTGGAAACAGCTTCCCTTCATTGTTAGCTCGTTCCAGGTCGTGTAACATTTCCGCCGCGCGTCTGATCCGCCCGGAATCACTCATGATTGTTTTCCCGGTGAGCACCCGCCGCATCTGGCTGATGAACTTCGCAATCAATTCTGGTCCGGTCTGAATTTCTTCCCGCTCATCCTTCCCTGCGTAGTTGTCCGGCGCGCCTGGGGATTCCTCCTTTGATCCGACGGGCCCATCCGCAGCGCTATCGATCTCCAACTGGAGCCGCCGTCGCCAAGACCGGACGGTGCTCGGGTTCAAACCCTTGGCCCGCAGAAAGGTGGTGTAATTTCTTTCAGACTTCTTACCGCGCAGCGTTAGCCGCTTCCGCATCTCGTCCAGCAGTGGGATGACGTCGCGCCAACACGCTTTCTCTGCTTCGCGGTGGCCGCCTGCCTTCCTTTGGTGAAGGCAGATGTCGACAGCTTTGCCAGCGATAAGTTCGTCTAAGTTGCGGTCATCAACCTTGGTCAGGTCGGAAGCAACCACATTTTCAGCGTCATCGCCGGGCCGGGCGGAGGCAGTCCTTATTGGCAGTTGCGTTGCTGCAACGCAGGTGTTCTCCACCGGCGAGGGACTCTCCCCGCAATACGCGTGGATGGATTTGTCATTCGCGATGAGGGGTAACATCACCTCTTTTGTTATCGGCTGACGTGAACCACTTAGCATAATGAAGTATCTGCGCCTCTTTAATAAGTACCCACACCAATTAAAGACTGCGTATTCCGGTGCAGAACATAAAGATGGAGCGCCGCGTGCGTGGCGCGGATGTTCTCCCTTCCAATGGGGCGACATGCCGGTATCGGCGGCGAAGGGTCGACGATCCGCGTTTGCGAGAGCGGCTGCGCGAGTTGGCTGCGACCCAGCGACAGGTCGGGTATCGCCGGCTAAAGATCCTGCTGAAACGCGAGGGCTTCGCGGGGAACCATAAACGGGTTTACCGACTGTACGTGGAGGAGAAGCTAGGATTGCGGCGGAAGCCAGGACGGCGGAGATGCCGACGACCGCCGCACGCGTACCCCTGAAGCTACCGGTGCGCCCCGACGAGGTCTGGACCATGGACTTTACGTAGGATGCGTTCGCCAGTGGGCGCAAGTTCCGAACCCTGAACCTGATGGACGGCTTCACCCGCTACGCGCCGCGCATCGAGGTGGACACCTCGTTGCCAGGTCCGCGCGTGGTGCGGGCGCTGGAAGAACTGAAGCGAAGAGGTCGCAAGCCGGAGGCGATCGTGATCGACAACGGGACCGAGTTTACCAGTCAAGTGGTAGATCAATGGGCTGACTAGAACCTGGTGCAGCTGCATTTCATCACGCCCGGACGGCCCATGGAGAACGGCTTCATCGAGAGCTTCAACGGCAAGTTCCGCGACGAGTGTCTCAACGAGAACTGGTTCATCAATGTGGCCGACGCGCGGGAGAAGATCGAGACCTGGCGGTGCGACTATAACCAGGTCCGGCCGCACTCGGCTCTCGGCTATCTCGCCCCGGAGGAATTCGCAAAATCGTTGGCGGCGAGGCACTGTGGAAAAGACGCGGGCCCGCGCCCGCTTGGAAAACGCTGCGCGTTTCCCACTTTCCCAGAGCCTCGACGGCGACGAGAAAATGGTTACAAGCGTAGCCTTGGAGAAGCCAAACCCGGAGAAAGTCTCATTATCCTGGACTAAAGATGGGGCCAGGTCATATCCCGGTGCGCCATTCACCATTGTGGCGTAGGTTGCTGCAGGGCGACGACAGGTAACGACTGCCACGGTGACGTTGCCGGTAACATAAATTTTTTTCTTGCTCCACTTTGTCGTCCCTGGCGCTCGCACACCGGCCGATCGGTGATTCGGGCATGGTCTAGTATCCCCCAACACGTCCTAGCGCAAATTTCAAAAGCGCCCATGCAGAATCAACTACTTACCGTAGCGGTATAAGGTGGTAAGTCGACATAGCCAGCGCAGCAGGAGCGATGGATTTGCCTAGCTTCGCGCCGGAATGCTATGAGCAGAGAAGTATGTAACTATCCGCACGATCAATAGGATATAAATGCTTCGTGCGTGAAATCTACGGTGCGAGTCGCCGGTGGTGTAGCATCCTGGCACATACCCTGGCGGCAAATCTGCGTAAGCTATCGTGGATCAGACCATAGGTTGGGGATGGGATGGGCGCCAACGACCATAATGCGACTAAGAATTTGTGCTATGCCTAAGATGTCATGATAGTCCTTAAGTAGGTGGGAAAAAATTTTATAGTTAATGTCGTGGTATTTTTCTAGGTCGCACCCATGATTGTTGGTAAGGTCGCTTGCAAAATCCACACATTGTGTGATAGCTTACCCTAAGTAGGTAGAGCAACCGCCGGTGAAGAGATAGCCCCTCGGGAGGCGAAAAGTACCCGGCAACACGCTGGCACGCATTTAACGCCTCAGCGCGGCTCCCACCCAAACAACAACTTAAATTAGTTCGCGATGGTGCGAACGCCGGAGTGTTCTTGCTGGCTGCTGGTCACTGGAACAGAGCGGCAAGACTAGCTGCTTGTGGGTGATAACCAACCGGGAGTTAGCATCCTTATTATGCTGTAAATGCCAAACCCCAACCCGGCGGGTACATATATACACACTAACGGCTGCTGTTTGCAGTCATAGAATAGAAGGAGGAGGATTATGGTTAGTGAAGAGTTGGTCGAAATGCTAAAGGAAGTGACGATCCTTTCGGGGAACATCCCTCCCGATGGCGGGCGACTCGCTACACTCAGAGAAAACACTCAGGAGCTAATCGGCGAGTTGCAAACTATCGAAGATCGGTGTGTCGAAGAGTGCGTGGACATCGATCGTGATCTGAGTATTGAGGCTGGCCAACGCCGTCCCTCCGAGTACACGGTATCGTTCAAAGCCACAGCGTCCAACATCGTCAGCTTACGCAAGCAGATCGTGAAAGCGTTTCCCACTTGTGCGGCTTTAGAAGTCGAGCGAGAGACAGCGACGTCTCGCGCCTCACGCTTGGGGTCGGCCGAGACCCAGTTCGAGAGCGTAAAGGAAGAGGTCAATGACCTGAGGGAAGAGATTGAGGAGTGGAAAAACAACCTCCCCGAAAATTTCCAGCAGGGGGAGAAGGCCGATCAGCTTGATACCTGCTTGGACGCACTTGCGCAACTTTCCGATAGTCTTGAACAAGTCAGCGGCTGGGAGGATGTGGAGTTTCCTTCAATGATGGGATGACCTCCAGCTTGTTGCCCCTAACCCGGCGCGACATAGGTGAGTATCGACATTCAGCTTCTAAATGACCCCCAACCTGAATAAGTTGGGGGTTTCCCACTTGCGGGTATCTTCAGAAATATTCCTTGGAGTCACCTTTGCCGTAATGATCAGCCAATCTGCCGCTCCCGGAACCATGCCGCAAGGAGAACCGGGTCGAATTTATTGTTCTTACCGATGCGGGTGGCGGGGATGCGCCCTTCGCGCACCCACCGGGCGAGCGTATTCTTGTCGGTGCCGATGATCCGCATTACCTCCTTGGAACCGAGGAGTTCGTTGCGAAGTTCCAGTTTCTCCGGGATGGTAAGTGGTCGTTGCGCTTTAATGGTACCCATAGGTAGTAAATCCCCTTTGGGTTTAATACCCACCGCAACAGATAGCTAAAAATATCGCACGAGGAAAAGTTGGGCACCCGGTGGTCACCAGATGCCGATCGCAAGAGAAGAGTCAAGTTGTGGCAGCGGGGGTGCTGTGACTGGTGTTTGCCCCCGGTTCTTCAGGTGTTGGCGGCGGTGCAATTAATGTTATCTTCCCAGCACCAGATGTCCCTTGGACATTTGGGTACAGCCAGTCGAATGTATTATTCACCTGCTCACGCGTCCGGTGCGAACGCCGATCCGATATCGCGAGGTACCTGAGCGTCGTTTCGAGACTTTCGTGACCGAGCCATTGTTGCAGCGTTCGTGGAGAAACCCCCCTTTCGTGGTGGCTCGTAGCGAATGTCCGCCGAAACTTATGGAGAGACCAGTACTCGCAGACCGGGTGCATCTTGCACGACACCCCGTTATTGTTGGTGCAATTCCCGCAGTTCATTCCAGCCCGAAACGCGATCATCTTCACCTTGCGTAAGAAATGCCCCTCCGGCTTACCGCAAGGCGCGGGGAAGACCCACGTACTCGTGCTTGCATTTCTGGCGTTCCATCAGTTTCGCCATCAGGCCGGACGGTATCGGCACTGCGCGTGCTTCGCGATCCTTAACTTTGAACTCATCGCCGTTCCTCCTGCGACGATTCATCGGACGACCCTTCTCATCGACATGGGTGCTTTTTTTCTTGCGAGCAATCACCACACCACCTTTACCGTCGATGTCTTTCCCCGAGAAGTACTCCACCTCTTGCTCCCGGAACCCTGTTCCCAGGAAAAATTCCCAGACCAGCGAATCCTCACCCTGCACCGCGCAAGCATTAAACAGATTTTCGAGGTCGTCTTGGTAGTAGGCATCGACGATGGGCTCTTCGTATTTCGGTTTCTCGTTCCGCTTTAGCAGCGTCGAAACGTTAACGCCGTACGACCGGAGCATGATTCCGATGAACTCATAGTGGTTGAACACTGTGCGTGAATCCAACTTCAGATCGTTGCTCAAATAGTCGATGTGATCCAGCACGTCCTGCTTCATGATGGTCTCGACCATCTTTGTTTTGCAGTGCTCGACAAACAGTTCATCGGCGTGGCGGTATGCGCACCACGTTCTGTGCGATTTCAGGTTCTTGACATTTTCGAGATAGGTTTTGACGGCTGTGATTAACGGCGTGCCGCTCACCACCGCACCGCTCGCCAACTCGGGTTGTTCCACCTCCACGCCAACATCGTTAGCGCGAACAGCGGCGGTCAACTGTTGCTGCTTTGTACGCGCAAACTCCGCATCTTTGCCAACCCTGACCCACTTCTTGCCTTTCACACGCAGATAGTAAACGCCCTCAGGGTGGTGTTCTTCGGTTCCATTAATGCGGCACCACAGTGCTTTCAGCTTGCCCTTGCTGCTGTAGACAGGCTCCGCGTAGCGCCTTTCGCTGTCGCGGCCGATACGTAGCTTGAGAGGTACAGCGGGGTCTTTTTTCTTTTGAAACTGCTTCGATGTTTTCACGGTTATCGCCATTCCGTTTAATACTGACGGCTAGCGAAAACCTGAAATAACTCACGAAGAAAAAGAGCGAGAGTGTATCCGGTGGTGTATCCGGGCTTCTAAGCTATTGATTCCAAAAAGATGGCGGAGAGGGGGGGATTCGAACCCCCGATACAGCTTTTGACCGTATAACGGTTTAGCAAACCGCCGCCTTCAGCCACTCGGCCACCTCTCCGCGGCGTGTTATCAATAGCTTACTACATGCCCGTCAATTCGTCTGCTGGCCAACTGCTGGCCACGCTTGCAGCGAATTCACCACCACCTGCATTCGCTGCATTGCTTCCATGACCGCTGGATCAATCGAACTCTAGAGGTGCTGGTAATTCGAGTTCTGAACAGCGATGTTCAGCTGCTTGCTGACCCCGTCCATCACAATGTTGGAGACTTGACTCGATCCGTCCGGTAAAGGGCTGAATTGCACTGTCAAGTTCATCGCGTCCTTGGGATCGCTCATGTACGAAGCAACTTGGACCTGAACGAGCGCCTTCCGCGCTTTATCGAAGACCAGCGTCAGCGAATCTTGCGGTTTCAAGTAGTTCTTAACGACCAGTTGAACCTGATTAGGATTGCCCGCCTGCGGACTCATGGAAACGTTCCCCTTCTGATAAGCCTGCTGCAGCAGCGTTCCCCGTGGCGGCACATATTGCTGCGCTAACGCCTTCATTTGGTCCGCATAGTCCTCGTACTCTTCCTTCTTCTTCGCGATTACACGTTCTTTCACGCGGCCACGCCTTCCGCCTTGGTCAGCGGATGTGTCGGCCGGGGGCGGGTCAAGCGAAGTCTTTTGCGGCTTTCCGTCCGGACCTAGACGCACCTGAAAGTGCTGCTGTTTTTTTTGCTCGCCTTTGAGGCTAATGGTTACTTGCTCAACCCAGGTATAGTGCGCCAGGGCCTGCTTGTTTTTTGCGGCGGCCTGCTTGATGTCCGCGACACGCTTCTGCAACTCCGGATTTTGTGCGTAGGCGGGACAAATGCTTACCAGTCCGAAAAAAGCCAATAGCAGGGTTACCAAACTGTACCGTGCAGTGTTTCTCATAGTTTTGACCTCGTGATCTCTGTGATTTTTGTTTGGCCCACTTCCGCCGTTGCCGTTGCTGTCCCCGATCATCTCCGTCGGCCACCGCCACCGCCGCCGCCTCCCTGCTACCACCTCCGCTGCCGCCCCAGCGGTCGCCACCGCCGCTGCTGCCCCAGCCACCGCCACCTCCGCTGCCGCCCCAGCCACCGCCCGAGTGCTGGTACTGCGAGAAGCGCTGGCTCTGTTCCGCACCGCGCTGGCGGTTTTGCGCCTCCTGGTTCAGGTCGCCGGTCGACGCTCCGCTGCTTGGCTTGGACCCACTGGCTCCCGAAGTACGCTGCTGTTGAGCCTTCTGCTGGTCGGCCGAGTAATTAGGATTGCTCTGGGCCTTCTGCTGCGCTGAGGCGGCATTGGGGTTTGAGCTGGCGGGATGTTGCTGGCTGGAACTCTGTGCCGAGGTTGTGGTCGGCTTCTGCACGTCGTTCCAGCTGCCGTTGTCGTAGGTCTGCCATCCCGAGCCGGTGTTCTTGTAAACGTTCCCATCGTGGCCGGCGTACATGTCGCCGTTGGCCGTTTTTCCTGCCGCGGTGTTGCCGTATGCCGTGCTGGTGGCCACGCCCTTGCCGCCCGCCAACGTCTGCACCGTTCCTACGGAGCCGTAGGCGTTGCTGGCATGCTGCGTGTAAGCGGTATTGCCATTCTTGCTGACCACCGACGATCCCCAGGACCCGTAGGCGTTCGAACCCTGATGCGTCGCTCCATAGGCCCCGGTGTAGGGGTTGTAGGCCTGAGCAACGGTTTGCGTGCCGTACGCGGTGGATGCTGTGGCTCCGCGCGCGTAGGTCCCCGTGTTCGGGTTATACGATGTTCCCCAGTGCGCGCTGCCATACGGCCCGTAGGCCGCGCCTCCGTAGCCGTAGGCTCCGGTGTAAGGATTGTAGGTGTGGTAGCCGTAGGTGGCTGCGTAGGGGTAATAATATCCGCCATACATATAGGGCGGATAATAATAACCACTGCCGTTGGCTATGATGACTCCCACTGCGGCGCCGGTCACGAACATTCCCATATATCCGGCGGTATAGCTAGCCTGCACATAGCCGTCGGAGTACACCTGGGTCACATAGGTGACGTTGTACACCGGTGAGCTGGGCGGAATCGTATAGATAACCTGGGGCACAGTCTGGGCCGCCTGCCACGGCCCTTGCGGGCTGGAAGAAACAAACCACACTCCCTGATAGCACAGGTAATACTGGGCGCCAACTTGGAGCACTTTGTTGGGAGTATTCACGGCGTACTGCATGGACGTGCCTTCAATCGTCTGAAACTGCGGCTCGCCAACGTAAGAAACTTTAACTTCCGCTGCGGCCTGCGCCGCATTCACCTTGACCGTAGTCGGGATCTGGGCAATCAGCACCGCATCTTCCGCTTCCGGTGTCCCAGGCACAGAGGCCAACACCTTCCCCTGAGGACTGTTGGGGGGAATCTGCGCAAAATCAGCAGGCAGGTTGTAGGTGGCAAATGTCCAGGGTCCCAGCGCGCTGGCAGCGGTGAACCAGCGCCCCGAGGTCAGGTAATAAAAGGCCCCGGTCGGCGTGTACTTGAATACCGTGCTGTTGGTGTTGGAGGCGTACGACAGTTGCGTGCCCGCAATCGGGGCCCAATGCGGCTCGCCGTCGAAGACGACGATTTCCGCTGGAGTGGCGCTGTAATACACCACCGGGTGCGTGGTACTGCTGCCCGGTGGCGGAGGTATGAACCCTTTCAGGTCGGTGAAATTCGAGTTCTCGGGCACCTTCGACATCTGCTTGGGCAGCTTGCTGGTGGGCGCCCATGTCCCCTCCAGGCTGTCAGACTTGAGCCAGCCCTTTCCATCGAACAGATAATAGGTGGGGCTGCCCTGCTCAATGAACAATGGCCAGTTGGCATTCACGACGAATTGCATCTTCGAGTTCGCGATCGACACGTTTACGGGTGCGCCATTCACCATAAGCAGGATTGCCGGTTTCATGCTGATGAAGATCGCCGGAGGATCGTTCTTCACCGCTGCGACCGTGGGGCTCTTCTTCTTTTTAGCGCTTGCTACCAGCCGGTCCAGAGAGATCGTCATGGAGGCCGCTGGGTTGAGGAAGGTCCTCACCAGTTGCTCCATCTGCGCCGAGGTTGCGGGATCGAGCGACGGAAAGCTAACACTCGTAATCTTGGGATCGCTGAGCACGACGGTGTGCGAGTCCATATTGACCGCCGATTGCAGCTGCACGGTCGCGACCCCAACCTGCATCTTGCCGCTGGTGGGAGTAATGCTGAATGCCATCCGTCCATCGACCTGCTGAAAATCCTTCCAATCATCGACCTGTGGCTGGTATATAACCAGCTTCCCACCCGGCCTGGTAATCTGGCGTGGCCAAACGGGGTCTTCAGCCGCCGCCATCAAGGCCAAAGCCGTCATGCCAAAAAGCAGGAATGCGCATGTAATTTTGCGAGTCATACCGGTTCTCATGGGCCACCTCGTAAAAGAACTGTCTGGGTTGATGGGGTTAGACTATACAGCCTATCACTGCACCACAAATGCGGTGTGCGAACAACTGTCGCTTGCGACAGGGCGTACGCGATTCGGGGTGCCTGGTTTAGCAGCAGTCACCTCTTGGCAGCAAGGTCCGGCTTGCCAGGTTCTCTCGCCCGGAACAGCAGCGTGTGAAATTCTTCGTCGCCCATCACCCGCCGAAGTTCCATGAATGCAAACAGAGGAACAAAGGTGCAAAACACGATGAGGGCCCGGCCCAGCAACTGATCCACACGTATCTCGCGCGACGCCCTGGCTAAATCGGCTCCATGCACCAGCCGTTTGATCACTTCCTCGACTACGTGAAAGGCGAACACCAGCAAGCTAAAGAGGAAGGCCTTCACGATCGCTGACACAGCCAATGTCTTGCCTTCATAACGCTTGCCGAGGTGCGCATACTCTCCGATAAGAATCACTTTCGCGACCACCAGCGCGTTCAGCAGCGCAAAGCCGTAGGTCAATGACTTGACGTGATATTCGTCCAGAAGCAGCATGCTGTAGGTGGCGAGGGCGCAAAAGAAGAAAGCCAGATACAGGAAAAGACCGGTCAGTTCCTTGAGCTCGTGGACGGTTTTCTGCTTCAGACTGGGTCCTGTGGGATTATTGCTGCTCATTGTGTTCCCTTCTTCTGCTCTCTTGATTGAACTCTTAGCCCAATCTTTGTGGCATGTTCGAACCTACGACGTAATCATCATACGTGCTGTGTCGACGGGACGTTGGTTGGCACTGGTGACCTATTTGTTTCCGAAGGTCCAGCCCAGCCCTAAGCTAGTGCCGTAATCGCTGCCCGAGAAGTTCGCCGGCGGCTGGTTGTCCCAGTTGCCGTAGAAAGAAATATTCCATGTCAGATTGCTGAACACTTTTATGTAGTAAGCCGCATTGGTATTAACGTGCACCCGGCCGGCCTGGGAAAGAGCTGGCAAAACCATGGCATTCACGTCGAAACTGGTCTTGTTGAAACGGAAGAACCTCATCTCCCCTGCGACCACAGCATCGGCGAGACTTTGATTTCCCTGGGGCAAAGTGCTGGAGCGATACGCGGTATTCTGCCAGGCCACACCACCTAGCAGAGTTATCTTCGCGTTATTGGTATTTTTCAAATAACGTCCAATCCCGGCTCCCAGCGTGGTTTGCAGATCGATCTCCTGCTCCGAGCTTTGCAGAAAAACTCCCAGCCCCGAGTAATACCAATTGTTCCATGGCAACAGACGCTGGGCGTTGTAATCGATCTGGTTTCGAGTGGAGGCGCTGGCGCCAGTACTGGAGGCTAACGTTGAACTGTAACTCGCCTGGGCGCTCCAACGCTCCCGGGGATATTGAACGGCAGAGGTCAGACTGAACTGGGCCGATTGGTTGGCCTTGGAATATATGAATCCCAGATTTATGTCGCCGTTGAACCGTTGCAGGAACTTCTGTGACGTCTGTTCCATTTCGACGACTTGGGCCCGCTCAAGTTCAACTTTCGTCTCCGGCCCCGAGGTGACTTCGATCTTTACCGGCCGCTCGCCCTGGAGTTGGGCGGCAGAGAGTGTCCCGGTATAGACCAGTCCGTCTCCTGTCTTTACGATAAACAATTGCTTGCTCTCCAGATGGTCAACCTTCGACCACTGCACCGAACTTGTGCCAAGAATGTAATCGAGACTGACATAGAGCACACCGGCGTCCAATGCCTTGATTTCGCAAGTCAGGCGATCGCCATTCGTCATAACCATTACATCGCTTTTCTCCCGGGCAAACAGGCTCCCGGCGAGAACAAGCACCGAACACAGCACTAGGGTGCGCAAGTTCATTTGGGATGTTCCTTTGGTGGGCCGATTCTACCGTGGAGCACAACCGCACTGAAAGAGACTAGACTTGACCTCGAGATCCTGAATTGTATGAGATTCCTGCGGATGCTCGGGTTGGTGATCATATGGTTGGTCCTCGCCTTGCTCTCCCTGTGGGCGGCAGCAGCTCTCTATGTTGATTTTCGAGTGGCGGCGCTGCGCATTCCGATCACCGTAATTTATGTTCTTGCGGTCGTCGCGATCATCCTGAAGGTCAAACGACCATATTGGGCCGCCGCTGCTTGCTTTGCAGCGTTCTGTGTCGTGCTGGCTTGGTGGTTCACTCTAAAGCCATCGAACGCCGGCAATTGGGAGGAAGACACCGCGCGAACGGCCTCAGTCGAAATTGACGGGGACCGCGCCACCATCCACAACCTGCGCAACTGCGACTATCAGACCGAAACTGACTATTCAAATTGCTGGAGCGATCGGACCGTTTATCTATCGCAACTCCGCTCCGCGGATCTTTTCTTCACCACCTGGGGGCCGAAGTACATCGGTCATCCGATCGTCAGCTTCCAATTCGGCGATAACGACCATATCGCGTTCTCGATCGAGGCGCGCTACAAAGCCGGCCAATCGTACTCGGCAATCCTGGGGTTCTTTCGCCAGTACGAACTCATCTTCATCACGGCTGATGAACGCGACGTCATTCGATTGCGAACCAACTACCGCAAGGATGAGGAAGTGTTTCTGTATCGCACCACCGTGTCGCCGGCAAGAGCGCGGGAGATATTCCTCATCTATGCCGATTACCTGAACCAGTTGAGAGATCAACCCGAGTGGTATAACGCGCTGACCCGAAATTGCACGACCACACTCGACACCAAGATCGCCGCGGACATGAAGAATCCCCAGCCCTGGAACTACCAGCTCCTGCTGAACGGCACGCTGGACGAACTCCTCTACAACCGGGGGCGCCTGGTCACCGGTGGACTCTCGTTTCCAGAACTAAAGCAGCGTGAGCACATCAATCCCGCGGCCAGGGCGGCAAATCAGTCTCCTGATTTCTCCACGCTCATTCGCGTCGGACGAGCAGGCTTCTGAAATTGCCATCTCTAACAGCAACCCCCTAGAATAGCCGCCCGACGCGGAAGAAGAACTTCCGGTGTCCGGTATCGCCGTAAGCGTATGCCGCCTCCACTGGACCGAAGATTGTGTTCACGACTATGCCGGCCGCACCATCGGTTGGAAAGCCCGAGGCCTTGTTCACCATGGTGTGAGGCGGGCCGTAAACCTGGGCGGCCTCATAAACGCCCAGGAAATAAATCCCGCTGCCCAGCAGCGGCGGCAACTTGGCCAACTGCCGTATATATCCCGCCTGGAAGAGAAAGTATTTATCCATCAGCAGTTCGTTGACGCCGTACGCCACCAGGCGCTGCGAGCCTCCCAGCGAAAACTGCGGCAGGCCGGTCTCATAGTCGAACGTGGTTCCCGCAAATCCGCTGAGAAAAACCGAGGACGGTTCGTTCAGGCGGAAATAGTTTTGCGAGGCGATCTGGGCCACGGGATATGGCTTGGGCGCTTCCGGGCTGACGTTTGTCCACTGAAAGTTGGCTTGCAAGTTCTGTCCCGCGCGAGGAATGACGGCATCATCCAAGCGATCAAGCTTGTACTGGATTCTAGCGTCGCCGAAGGAGCCAGAGATGGATGGCAGCTCGTTCGGGTTTCCGATTTGCCGCGCAAATTTTTCCCATCCGCCTTCGTAGCCGACGCGCAACTCGCCAGTGGTTCCGAACTGGTAGCCGAAGTCGAGGCCTCCGCCCACGGTGTTGTGACGATAGATGGAGAGCAATTTATTGTTGTCGTAAATGTAAAACGGATCGCTATTGGCGAGTCCCCGCGGCGCCACGAACCAATGGGTCAGCGGAGTGAAGGGGTGGTAATACTCCGACCTCACGCCATACTCGGAGAACAGGACGATGTCATTGCGCCACTCTGAGCGGAAGCCACCAACGTCGAGGAATGTGATTCTCGCCCCCAGGTTGAAGGTAACGTTCTTCAAACTGGATCCGTCGATGAGGATGAGCGGTCGCACGATCGGTGGTCCGTAGGTGTTCTCCTCGGTCTTGACCAGCAGTCCCTGCTGCCCGTTCCGTTCAACCAATTCGTAGTTGAGTACCGAAAAGCGCCCCATTCCCTTCAGGTGCATGATGGCCTGATTGAGTTCGTCGTAGTCGAGAGGCTTGCCAACGAGGCCCGCCATTTGCGTTTCTACCCGAAGCGAAAGATCTTTATTCACTCCATCGACCGCGACAAATGTGGGAACCGGAGGGGTGCGGCGACGCGAGGCGCGATCAGCCAGGTACTGGTTCCAGGTGGCGTCATCCACCGCGAGCGTCATCAGGACTTTGGACTTTGCCGCGGCGGCATCGTATCCGGCCTTGATGATCGCGTCCGCGTCGTCGAAACTTAACGCGTTCCATTTTTGCACCGGTACGGAGATCAGTATGTCCGCCTTCTCCATACTGAGCAGCTCGTTGGCGGAGATCATGACTGAGATCGACTGGCCGAGAACGCTAAACGTGGACAAATTTGCGTTCGGAAGCATCGGCGCTTCCGCCAGGTGGACCGCCAGCGTCAGATCGGCACCCATCTGCTTCGCCACCTCGACGGGAATGTTCTGCAGCAACCCACCATCAGCGTAGATGGCGTCCTTGGTCCGCACGGGAGTAAAGATTCCCGGCAGAGACATGGTGGAGCGCAGAGCCAGGGACAACGATCCGTCGTGGAAGACCTTGGGCCTGCCGGTAACCAGGTCGGTGGCTACGCAAGCGAACGGAGTTGGGAGATCGTTGAAGCTCTTGAGCTCCGAGTAGGGGAGCGCGATCTTATCCAGAACCAGCGAGACCTGTTGGCCAGAGTTGAAGCCCTCGGGAAACTGCACGCCCTTGCGCAATCCAAATTCCATGTTGTTGGGATATTCGCGAGCGTCTTCCTTGCGCCGAAACGAAAGGTCGTCAAACGGCGTCTGCCCAGCCATCACCACGTCCCACGGGATCCCGTTCACGATCTGCCGCATCTCAGCGGCATTGTGCCCGGTGGCATAGACCCCGCCAACCAGGCCGCCCATGCTGGTGCCTGCGATGTAGTCAGCCGGGATGTGGTGTTCCTCCAGCCAGGTAATGACGCCGACGTGCGCCAGCCCAAGCGCACCACCGCCTTGCAGCACCAGGCCTACAGTAGAACGCTTTGGCTTGGGTGGTTGCTCCTGCGCGATCGCAGATAGGAAAGAAAGGATGAGAACGATGCTGAGGAACAAAGGTCTAATACGCCGGTACATGTTGTTCTCCAATCAGTCGAAAAATCAATGACAGGACCCGTCGTCCTGGAACTGGCCGCTGGATGCCATGGCCGCCAAAGAGCGCGCGCAACTCAAGATTTGCTGGTCTAACGGATCGCCCTTCAGTGCATCCGGAGAGAGGTAGTTCATGTTCTTGCGCGCAGCCAGGACCTTGTTGCTCAACTTTTGCATGTTGTCGAACTCATTGCTGAGCAACTGAAAGGCGTTGTGATCGGAATCGGTCGACGCCGCGACTGACGCCAATCTGAGATTGGTCGCAGCCTGGCCCCGGTAACCGGCCACGAAGGCGTCGGTGACCGGATATCCATTTTGGACCGCATTCAGCAACCCGCTGCGCCATTCCCTGATGACCGACATTTCCTCGATGCCCGCCCGCATGAACTCTTTCGAGAACCCTGGATTGTCGGCCGGGCTCGCCGCAGGAGCCGGCGCCGGCGCGCTCGCAGCGGCGCCTGGCAAGCTCAACGTGATTTGACTTCCCTTGAAACTGAGAGAGCCGTTGGCGAGCCGTGCCAGGGCGTCGATATTCACATAGGACCTTCCGTTGATCTGGAGGACCGAAATTTGTCCGGGTTGACCGCTTACGACAAGTGTTCCGTTCTGCTGGGCCTCCTGCGGCCAGGCCAGCCCCGGCAGAATCAGGAGGGCTAGCAGCGTCAACACCGTATTAATTGATTTCTTCAGCATGGCAATTCCTTTGTTCCGATTTGTCGTTTTCGCGCCAAGATATGTACTTCGCCTCTGTTCTCTTCAGACGAATGCATTTACTTCTTCGGCGGAGCCTGCTGCTCCTGGTCCAGTTGTTTCAGCTTTTGCTCCAGCAAACCCTTCTCCTCCGCCTTGGACAACTTCGGAAACAGGAACGCAAGCTGTATCTTCATCGCCCACGGCGAAGCGCCCGGCGGATGGACCGCGTTTCCGTAGAACTGCACGTTCCAGTTCACTGGCTGGAACCCCAGCTTCTGAATTCTTCCCAATCCTCCGCCAAACGGTATTACCCATCGACCCCCGTTGGTCTCTCGCCAGTTGGCGGTGTTGATGGGCGCGGTGACGAGGTAATAACCCTTGTTCATGTTGTAGTTGACGAACCACTGGAGCAGAAACTGGTTCACGGCAGGTTTATCGAGATCGGAGTGACCTGCGACAGACCAGTAATTGTTGGCGAGAAACCCGATGGTGAAATGCGGGGGCTGCACCAGCGCGACCACCGTGGGGCCCACGCTGAGTTTTCCCTGCCCAAGGTACGTCGTGTTGGTTGCGGTAGGTAACACGAATGTCGGCCCTACGCCCCAGATGATCTTGCTCTTCTTCGGGGAAAGGAAGAATGAGGGGTTCATGTCTCCCAGGCCGAAGACGCCGGTCTGTTGGTTCGGAGGGCCGGGTGGTTGCGGCACAGGAATTGGCTGGTAAACGACGGGCGTAATCCAGCGGACAATGAGGTTCCAGTCTTTCCCCACGCTGACCGGAATGACCGGCTGCACCAGCCAGATATTCTGGGTGCGGTCGCTCGGGCCAATGCCGAAATTCCAAGTGGGCTGGATAGGCACGCTGATAAGGCTGGCTATGGGATTCTGTGCCGCTTTCCTCAATTCGTCGGCACCCGCGGCAGCCGCTGGCGTGGCGTGCGTAGCAACCGTGGTTCCCTCCGGGCCCACCGGTGAATCCTGCGCGAGCTTTTGCTCGGCGTAGCCGGCTTCGCCTGCGCGGCGGGCTCCGAAGGCTCGGGATCCACCGGCTGTCTCTCGACAACCAGCTTTAGCTGCCCGGCAGCGGCGGAAGGCTCGGATTCGCCCTCGGCGTGCTCGGAGCCGAACCTAGCGGGGTCAAGATAACCTTGTTCCCCTTGATACTGAGGGAACTGTTCGTGAGGCGCGCCAGTGCGTCGATGTCCACATAAGACCTGCCGTTGATCTGGACAATCGGAGCTTGGCCCGGCTGGCCGGTGATGATAAGCGTCAGGTTCTGCTGTGCATCCTGCGCGAACACAGATAGGCTCAAGCAGACAATCAGGGGGAAGAATAACAGTAAGATTCGTTTCATCGTTCAAGTTTCCCTTAACGTTCTTCGCTCGTAGCCCGCCGGCACCCTGGAGGCACTCACTTTGACAATGATTTCTGAAGGCTTACTAGGTTCTGCGGAACCACGTGAATGAATCCGCTGCGCGGGCTGTCGATGTCGGATATCAGAAGAAATGCGACGGCGATTACCAGCGGCAGAACAACCAGCAGGCCGGATTTTGCTCTAGCGTCGCGCGCGCCATAGCCAACCAATGCGTTGCAGCAAACGGCGATCGTTATCATCAAAATCCATGCGGCCATGGGGATACGGTTCCACCAGGCCGCCTGGGTGTAGCCTTGCGAGTTCAACACATCGTTCATGCCCGCAACGGCGAGGGCAATCACCGGGCTCGGACGCGCCACGGCTGGGGCCTGCACCGCCGTCCACATCTCAGTCTGCAGCCGCCCGGTATCGGAATTAATCTGCTGAAGTTCGCTGGGATTGCGGGTTTGGTAGAACCTCAGACGCAACTCGACATATTTCACCAGTTGGGCCTGCACCTTGGCCGTATCCTCCGCCGGCAGCAGTGTTGCCCGGAAATATTCGGTGCCAATCGCATTGGCCTCCGCTTCCTCGTAGTTCTTGCGCAGGTCGTAGCGGGTGGTGGCCATGGAGAAACTGAATCCGATAATGAGCCCGAGCAGCGTCAGGGTAGCCGCCTCCACAACGTTGAAATCGTCGCGCTCGTCTTCCTTCAGCGGCCGGCGCTGGCGCAGCAAAGCTCCGAGCTGCGCTGCCACCCACAGCAGCAGGAACGAGAACAGAAAGAAAATGCGTGGATATTGCAACATGCCTTCTGCTCCTATGTTGGTTCCGGCGCAGACCAGTAACGCCTGCGTGCCAGCGGGCCCGCCGCTTTGCCCAGTCCAGTTCACCAAAATTGGGGCGGGTGGGGAACTGTCGTTAGCGACAGGTGGGCGGGTGGTGATCCTGGGGCTCGGGAGGTGGTGGCGGAGCTAATTCGGCCTGCCCAGCCAGAAGTATTGCCACGCAGCCGAGACGTTCTGGTAGTTACCGCCAAACCGGATATAGGTGCCGTCGCTGTAGCTGAATTTCAGCGACTGGTGTTTGCTGATCGGGACCGCGAAGGTGCCTCCAATACGGGAGTTCGCCTGACGGGTAAGCGGACTTGGTACGCCGTTCACACTGGTGCTTCCACCGAACCAGAAATTGCCGTCCACGGAAGCCCACAAGCGTGACTTCTTGAAGTCATAACTCAGGTGCCCTTCCAGCGCGCCAATTGGATTTTGCGATTGCGATCGGGTACCGGCATAGTAGATATTGCGCGACCAGAAATCCTGATTCGGTGTGAAAAACCACACCCCGGCGTATCCGTCGAGCACCCATTTGCCCCCCCAGCGCTGGGAATAGCCGAATTCCGGCTTGAAGGACCAGCGGTTGGCGCCCCAGTTGATCAGCTTGGTCCCGTCGTACTGGCCGGTCGGAGCCAGCACCTTGAGACTGGCGCCCAGCAGCACCTTCTGCTTCCATTTCACGAATTTCTGCGGCGGCATGGCCGGACCGCCCTTTAGATTGACGGAGACGCGAAATGCTGAATCCAGCAGACCAGAACGGTACAGGTGCTGCTCCGCACCGGAAGTTGTTCCACGAAAATTTCCCACGGCGTAAGGCAGGGATCCGACGACGTTGGCCGAGTGCCCAAAGAAACCGAATGAGTGGTAGTAGCTAAAGATCGGTACGCTGTATGTCCCTGTCGCGCCGCTTACCGGAAGTGCGCCGTTGTAATCAATACTGCCGTCGTAGAAGGAGTAGGTCAGGGTGATTGAGTTGAAATGCAGAGGGGTGATGACATAGGCGCGGGGCGCCAGGTCCTGAGCGTTCAGCCCATGCAGCGAAAACAGAAGCGCTGCGGATAACAGAATGTCGAACAAACGTCGCATCTTGAAAACCTACTCACCGCTGTACGCCAGGCGCAACCGCGTCAGATGCGCGGCAGCGTGATAATCCGCCACAGGGGAATGCACACCAGCATTGCCGCCAGGACAGCAAGGCCAATCCGCACTGCCTCGGTTCGAAATCGCTGACTGATGGCCGTCAACAATAAAACTGTCGCCAGCAAAACCGTAGCTCGCACGTAAGCGTCGGAAATGCCTCGGTCCTTTGCCCCCTGCTGAAAAAACTCCGCGGCATTACTTTCCAGTTTGGCCGCCTCCTCCGACTTGGCATTGTGATATTCCGGCATCATCAGCGGCCCGGCAGGCGCATTGGGATTGTTCAACGGATCAGTTTTCTTCCACGCCTCAAATGCCACGCGGAACTCAGGACGAAAGCGGCGCTCAAACAGTTGCGCAAGTTTGTGTTGTCCACCTGCTTCAGCCTTTATCCACTCGACGACGGTGGATGCGTCATAGATACGCTCCTGACCACCACTGCTCTGCAGTCCCTGGGCTTGCACGCGCAGCTTGGTGGACTGTTCGTAAACCTCATCCTGGCGGCCGTCCCAGAGCGCCGCCTGATAGCCGCTCCAGGCGGTGGTAACTGCAACCAGCGCCAGCACGATGGCTTCAACGATCTCCAGAATTTCCACCGAGCGCGAGGAATGGGGCGCCGTGTGCTTCCTGACTTCGTTCAGCCTGTGGGCAGTCTCGATGGTTGGCCCTCCTATCTCGGGCATGCGGTCTCCTTTTCGCGAAGCGTTTGCAGCGTCATAAGCCTTTTGCCCATTTTGCCTAGAAGTACAAGTTGAGTATCAGCCCCAACTGGTTTAATTGCTGATTCGGGCTCTTGCCGGTATTGTTTTGGTGCTCATAGTACGGGTTAAATTCCCAGTGTTGCCGATCGGAAAAAGACAGCCCGCATAGATTGCCGTGTCAGCCCATTTGCTGTATTGGCTGTCGTAGAAAAACTCGAGCACTTGCATACGGTGAGGGATGGTAGGAGCGAATCGTCAGCGGCTTTTCGACCTCGAAACGGTTGCGATAACGCCAGGTGAAGTTCCGCTTCTCCAGTCAAGATCGCCCGGTTTCGGTCGGGAGCAGAAATCCGCTTTCGCGGGAAATCGAAACGTCAAGACTGGCTCCATGCGATTGGTAGCGGGCGAGCCGTTCGCCTGTGGGAGGTAACGGTATCCGAGCGAAAACACCACGGGCCGTGATTTGGAGTCGTCCAATCGAACGCCCCTCACTCTTCTCAGGCGAAGCAATGGCTTCAGATAGAAATCCAGGCTCGGCCCTAATTCCGCTTGCGTGGGATCACCCGCTTCTCTGGTTTCCTTGGCTTGAAAACTGATGCGCAGCTCGGAACTCAGTTTGAAGTAGGTGTCAATTTCCGGCAACACCTGGGTTGTCTGCGCTCCGCCGTGCAGGCAACACAGAATCACGAGAGACGCCAGAACGAGCGACTTTTGCGCGACCCCAGACATGTTCTGGATCGATTTGGCGATGTATTTCATCAGAAGTCGTCGAAGTGCCCGCAGGATTCAGGCTATCCGGCAGTCATTCCTCATTCCCTTCTTGAACGGCCTTGATGTCTCCGCGCTTAATGGCCGCCAGCAAGGTGGCGTGGTCCTCTTCGGTCTGATCTCCGTAGCTTTCGGCCCACTCGACCAACGCCTCATCCAAGACCTCGGAGTTGCCACAGTAGCCGGCAATGCGCGCCGGGTCTCCGGTCCGGGAGTGAGCTCGGGCGAGGATTGCGCCGCACGCCCAGGCATAGAAGTTGAAGGAGGCGCCGGTTAAAAATTCCACCGGAATCGACGCTTTTAGATTTTTCATCTGGCGGACGTAGTAGTCGCGGCCGTCGAGGGATGTGTAGCCCAGCATCGGATCGGACGAAGCCTGCAGTGCGCGCTGTCCGACGACTACGCGTTTGCCATTGTGGCGAAACTCATCCGATAGGGGCGGCAGATAAGGAGCATGGGCCGCCTGGACACACTCCTTCACCTGCAGGAATAACGGATCGTCGTCACCTATGCCGAATAGCAGCACCAGGTATGCCCGGGTTCCCACCGAGCCGACGCCGACGACACGGTGTGCAACATCAGCAACATGGTACCGGCCGAGCATCATACGCCGCTCCGGCCCCAGGGTCAGCGCATAGTGGTTCAGCGCGTCAATTGCTTTGGTTTTGGCCTTCTCGCCCATGTGCGTCAAGATTGGCGGGTCCTCGCGAAATCTCCACTTCCCATGGCCTATGTTTTCGGCAACTTTGGGCAGCAGATTGCGGTTGTCGGTGCGCAGGGCTTTGGCCAGGGTCTTGGCAAAAACCGCCTTGGACTTGGCGTCCGCTTTGACAATCGGATTCGCGCGTCCGGGATAAGCGTGCAAATACCAAACGTCCAGCACTCCCATGTTTTGCAGACGGTGGGTGTTATAGCGGTAGCCTTGCACACCCCGCTTCACGCCAGCCGCCCGTTCCCGGCGATTCAAGCCATTCTGCCGGCCGGCCACATTCACGCTGGCGACCAGTCGCTTCAGGTCCCACTCCCAGGGACCGATGACGGCCTCGTCAAAATCGTTCATGTCGAAGACCACTTCCCGCTGCGGTGTCCCGTACATGCCAAAGTTGTTGAGGTGGGCATCGCCGTCCATCACCACCGGAATTCCACTTATCGGCGACGTGGAGAGATCTGCCGCCATCACGCACGCCGACCCGCGCAGGAAAGCGAACGGCGAAGCCGCCATGCGCCCCATGCGTAGCGGCACCAGGTGCTTTTGCCGGCCGTGGTTGCTCTCGGCGAGCAACTGCAGCGGGTCGGGACGGTGCTTCCCCGGCTTCCACTCGGCATGAGACTCGCGGGGAATTGCCCGCCGCAGCGCCTTGCCATCGGCCCGCCGTTGCTCCCACGGGACCATGGTGCTGCCAAGATCAAATTTCGGCAGCGCTTCGATCTTTGCGATTGCCATTCTTGCCTCCATAATTTCAATAGAGCACCCAGCGTGGGCTGGGCAGTGCGACGGGTGCGGTGTATCTATCTCACCGCATTCAGCAATCCCTTCAGCACCTCGACGAAAGGAATCTCGGCCAGAATTACCGGCATCATCGGAACCGCAACCGCCAGAATCAATGCGAAGAAGGCGCCTTTGTCAAAAGGAAAGGGCTTGAGTTCCTCGATGTTCTGGTAGCTGCTGGCAAGGTCGGTAAGGGAACTGATTTCCGGGGCGGCGAGAAACTCTTCTTCGCGGCCGGCCCGATGCAAAATCCACTTGTTGTGAAAGTCCATGCCATGCATTTGCGCCAGGGTACCGTACTCCAGAATTCCCTTGCGGCGCAGTCGCCCCAGCTTGGGCACAAAAAAGATTAGTGGTCCAAAAGCGACGATCAGTACGACGATCAGCAGGACGATGGCCTCAAGTTTGAAGTCCATGAGGTGCATACCCTGACGCAGGATCTGGGCCCGCCAGGTCGCCCCGATGGCTGTGGCCACAACAAATACGGTGGGAGCCAGCGCCAGAGGTGACATCCCCAGAAAGCCAATTCCGCCATGACGATCGGGATGTGTCGGCACCACCTGCAAGTTGAGCTGCGATAGCTTGAAGAGAAACATGGCCCACAGGAACCACTTCCAAAGGCTGATGCCGAGAAGAAACTGATAGAGCACCTGGCTCCCCAGAATGTAATACCAGCCTGCGGCTGACAGATGCATGTCGGCGCCCGTTCCTATCAGAGCCCAGGGCCGCGCCAACTGCACATGCGTGTGCATGATCTGTATGGCGCGCGCGAACGCTACCACCACGATTAACAACTCCGGGACGACCGAATCGCGAAGCCGGATGAGCCGGACCAGGGTCTGATCCATATGCTCTGTGTCTGACGGCGGAAGCAGCCCTGCTTCGCGTATGTGGAGCAGGATGGTACGGAACGCGGATTCCATGACCACCTGGCCTACCAGCAACACGGGCACGCCGATCAACATTCTCGCATTGATGGGATAGTCGCTGACCAGTCCGAAAACGGCACGGGGGTCGAATATCAGGGTAATAAGGACTAACGGAAGCCAGCCCACGGCAATCGCGAAGGTCAATCTTCGGCCAAGGTTCCAGCGATTCTGCGCGATCAGGCGCGCTGCCGCCTGCGCACGATAAAACGGACCTCCGCGAACCAACGAGAAACTGTTGTCCACGGAGGTGTCTTGCGGGGCCGCGGCTTGGCCTGCCTGCACCATAAGTTCCGCCTCGTCCTAGGTGCTGGGAGCCGAGAGGGTGGCAATCTCCCGAACGGGCGGCCCTTGCGAGCCGCCCGCTGTGAAGCTCATTCTTCTTACTGGCTGGGGCCTTTGGACGCTGCCTCAGCCTCGGCCATTCTCTTTCCCATCTCTGCTTTGATGGCGTCAAGGTTGAAGCTCGCGCCCCGCTGCATCGGAGGGTACTCGAGGAAGGTTTGGATTTCCTTGCCCATTACCTGCTGGACAAACACGAAGCGCCAAAATTGGTACTTGAACCAATCGAAGTATTGCTGCGCCCCGTCCTTCGTTCCGTTGCTGGGCCAGCCCGTGCGCTCGAAAGGATCGAGGCGCAGGTTGGTGATGTAAGGCACGTCAGGATGGGTCTTCTCACCCAGCCAGCCAGCGGGTTGGTCGATGAATCGGTACTTGTAGTCGTCAATACGTACCGCGCCGACCGTGCTTTCGCCGAGGTAGAAGATTTCATGACGCACAGACGGGCCTTTGCCGGTGATGGCGGCCATCTGGTTGTAGCCGTCCAAGTGGTTCTTGTAGGTCCGGCCACCAATGGTTTTGCCTTTCAGCAATTCTTCAGTGACGTTCGGGTTACCGGCTGCAGCGACGAATGTGGGCAACCAGTCCAGGCCGGAGAAGATGCCATTCTGCACCGAGTCAGCCGGCACATGACCGGGCCAACGCAGGAGGCAGGGCACCCGGAAGCCGCCCTCGAGGACCGTTCCCTTGGACTGCGCGAACGGCGTTTGCCCGCCATCGGGCCAGGTGAAGACTTCCGTACCGTTGTCCGTGGTAAACACGACAATCGTGTTGTCGTCTTCGCCAATTTCCTTCAGCTTGGCCATCACGAGGCCGACATCGTCGTCCAACTGCGCCATGCCGGCTTCTTCTTCTGACCAGCCATTCTCAGAGTTGCGCAGCGCCTCATACTTCGCGGAGAGGTGTGTGACGATGTGCATGCGGGTCGGGTTAAGCCACACGAAAAATGGCTTGTTGTCAGCCTTGGCTTTGTCGATAAATTTGAGGGTTAAGTCGCGGATCTCGTCGTCCACGGTCTCCATCCGCTTGGGATAGAGCTGGCCGGCGTCCTCAATCTTCTGCTTGCCGACTTCGCCCCAGCGCGGCATCTCCGTGGTGTCATTCTTGTCGGTGGCCCAGCAATGAACCATGTTGCGCGGACCGACCTCATTCAACAGATTCTGGGGGTAATTCGGATGCGCCGGGTCTTCCATGGCATCCAGGTGATACAAGTAGCCGAAGAACTCATCAAACCCATGAACGCAGGGCAGGTACTCATTCCTGTCGCCAAGGTGGTTCTTACCGAACTGCCCGGTAACATAGCCCATGGACTTGAGTATGGTAGCGATGGTTACGGCCTCCGCGGGTAGTCCGGTTTTAGCGCCTGCCTGGCCTACGGTGGTCATGCCGGTGCGAATGGGAAGTTCGCCGGTGATAAAGTTCGCGCGACCCGCCGTGCAACTCGCCTCGGCGTAATAGTCGGTGAACAGCATACCTTCCTTGGCGAGTTTGTCGAGGTTCGGCGTTTTGCCGGCCATCAGGCCGCGATGGTAGGCGCCGATGTTCCACATGCCGATGTCGTCGCCCATGATGACCAGAATGTTAGGTGGCTTGGCGCTGTTTGCTTGCGCATGTAGGGTCGCACTGCCGCCCGCGAAAATACTCGAGACGGCCAATGCCCCCAAGGTCAGTTTTCGAAAACTTGCACTCAAATCCATACTTTTCCTCTTTCCCGCAATACCGGTTAGCTCCCGACAGGGAGAGTTGTTCGCTGCCAGTTCACTACGGTTAGGAATGTTTGGGAACTGTCACTTGCGACAGGTGGTTGGGGGATGACTTTTACTTGCGCGGGGCTTCACCCGAAACACGACTGGCGTCGCCCGTATGACGACGCCAGAGAAGGTCGAACACTTGGACGCAACAAATCTGAACTACATCATGTCCGGCGGCACAATGTCGCCACGGCGCTGTTGCTGAAAGCATTGTTCATCCTCGGTCTGGCAAACGGGATACAGCTTTCCCCAGCCGGTGGCGAACCCGATCCGCGACTCGTCCACTCCATCTCTGACCAAGGTGGACTTTACGAATTGAGATCTCCGGTAGGAGAGCACGAGGTTGTAAAAGATGTCGCCGCGAACGTCGGCGTAACTCTGTATCCAGAAATGTGCGTCGGGATGCTGCTTGAGCCATTCTGCATCGGAGGCCAGCACCGCCGGATCGGTCACCCGGTTGTACACGTTGAACGGAAAGTAAACGTCCTTCACATTCTGGGTGAAGTCTGGCGCTGGCGAGGACATCTGCGCCGCAAGTTCTTTGCTTGGCATGAAAAAGGCCACCGCCAGCAGGATGGTTGCGAGCGAACTCCACCGGTACGTCAGAGTCAGAACTTGTTTCATCACTTCCTCCTCATAAATTTGTTGCGGGGAACCAGAAAAATGTTGGCGCGCCGCCGGTTTCATTTGACCGCAGCCCTTCAGCCGCAATTTCCGGTCGCGGACCCATGACCACCGACCCGACTTCCCCGCGAGCATAACGAACGAACATTACAGGAGGATGAATTTTTTGTTTGACGTCATCGTGTTCCGCCGTTACGCAGCCCCGACGCTTTCTGAATGATGCCAAACAGGAAGGCTGTTGTCAGGCCAAATAGCAGCATCCCATTCAAGGCCTCCAGCGCCCCCATAAGCTGCCAATGCTGTTCTAAAATCAGATTTGCGTGCCCATAGCTGGTTATGGCGCTCAACGAGTAGAGTACCGCAGATTCGTTGGTTGGCAGCGCCCCGATCAGGCGGTATGCGACAGCCCATATCATCCCTTCGATCGCATGCAATAGGGTGGCCGCCAACGCCGCCATACCAATGATCACCGTGAACATAACCGTGGAGCCATAGCGTTCTACAGTTTCGTGGTTAACACCGTTGACCCTTTCCCTAATGAGCAAAAGCCCGAAAACATGGAAGACCAGGGTTACTACGATTAATGGCACGCCCCATCCCCAGTTGGCGACCCAGTGGCCAACAAACACGACGGAGCCAAGAAATTCTTGCCCAATTGTCATCGAGACAATCATCAGTCGTTTTCACTGTCGAAGGGCAGACCGCTCAAATCGTTATGAAGCGCCGTTCTGCACTGCAAAGCACGGGGCAGTCCCTGCGAACCGCCCCGTTATCCGTACTGCGCGTCAGCTCTTGCTACTCGCTGGCGTGGTTGTTGCGCTCGGCCGTCTGCAACTTTTTAAGGTCGGCTGGCGTCAACTGTGGACGGTCAATCGTCAGCGTTAGTTTGTTGAGTTTACCGGTGAAAGTGAACGGAACCTGATAGTCCTTGTCGTCCACCGGAGTGCCGGTATCGGACCCGACATCAAAGTTCTCGTCCCACTGCAGGATGAGCGGCAGCGTATGCTCCATGGTTTGAGTGGCCACCATCTTGCCATCCACCTTGAGAGTGCCAGTACCGCCACTGGCCGACGCCGCTTCCTGTTGTTGAAGGCGAGCGTGGCCATGCCAAGGCCGCTGTATTTGAAGTCGAATTCCAGCGTGTGCTTGCCGGCGAAAGCACTTCCGGTCCCTGCCACTTGACCCGTTTTAGATCGACCAGGTTCCACGGAACACTGGCTTCCCCTTGCAACACGTAGAAGCCGTAGCCGCCGAAGCGGCCACCCTGGGTAACGATCATGCCTTCGCCGCCACCCTGCGGCACCTCGACTTCGGCTTTGAAGTTGTAAGACGAATTCGAGGATGCTGGGTGCGTCGCCGTTCGGTGTGCCTGCGACTTCGCCTTAGTAGGTGAAGACCGAGTTCGCCCGGCGCTGAGGCTTGGTCGCGGCGAAACCAGTCGGGTGGCCACCGTGGAGTCCAGCGGCAATACCTGGTACTTCGCCGCCTCCGTCCAGAAAAGGTCAGCCATCTCCTTCAGCTTCTCCGGGTTCTTGTCAGCGACGTTATCGAATTGCGTCCAGTCTTTGGTGAGATCGTACAGTTCGTAAGGGAAGCTAGCGGGTTCTGGCTCAAATTTCCCATCGGTACCCATGGTGGCCGCATGACCTTGGTACTGGCGATCCATCCGTCGTGGTAGATGGCATGGTCGCCCATCATCTCGAAATACTGCGTGTGATGAGTTGACGGCGTGTTGGCGTTAGCTTTGTCGAAGGTGTACATCATGCTGACGCCCTCGATCGGCTTCTGCCTGATGCCGTCCACAATTTCCGGCGCGGGTATCCCGGTAGCTTCGAGGATCGTCGGCACGATATCAATCATGTGATGGAACTGGTTGCGGATGCCACCCTTGTCGGTGATGTGTCCCGGCCACGCGATGGCCATGCCCTGTCGTACACCGCCAAAGTGGGAACTAATCTGTTTGGTCCAGGAGAACGGCGTGTCAAACGCCCATGCCCACGGCACAGCCATGTGGGCATAGGTCTGGTCCGAGCCCCATGCGTCGTAGAAATACTTCAGTTGGGCCTCGACTGGCACCGGGACCTGGTTAAACATCGCCACCTCGTTGGGCGTGCCAATCAGGGTGCCCTCCGGAGCTGGTGCCGTTGTCGCCGTTGATGTAGATGATCAGGGTGTTGCCGAGCTTGCCTTCATCCTCGACCTCCTGAATCACCCGGCCAATCTCGTAGTCGGTATAGGCAACGTAGGCGGCAAACACGTCCACCTGGCGGAGGAACATCTTCTTTTCGTCGGGCGTCAGCTCGTCCCAATGCTTGAGCAGGTCATGCGGCCACGGCGTCATCTTGGCATCCGGAGGAATCACGCCCAGCTTCTTCTGGTTGGCAAAGATTTGATCGCGCAAATCGTCCCAGCCCTTGTCGAACAGGTGCATGTCGCTGATCTTCTTGATCCACTCCGGCGTGGGATGATGCGGAGCGTGGGTGCCGCCCGGAACGTAATAGATAAAGAACGGCTTGTCTGGAGCAACGGCGTCGAGCCGCTTCATGTATTCGATGGCATCATCTGCCTGCGCTGTCGTCAGGTTCCAACCGGGATGGCCGACGTTGGGATAGATCTGCGAGGTGCCGCGGAATAGATTCGGCTGCCACTGGCTGGTGTCGCCACCAACGAAGCCGTAGAAGTAGTCGAAGCCCATGCCGGTTGGCCATTGATCGAACGGCCCGGCCTGACTTGCCGCAAACGCCGGGGTGTTGTGGTCCTTGCCGAACCAGGAGGTGCTATAGCCATTGTCCCTGAGAATGCGGCCGATTGTCGCCTTGTCGGGCGTAATGATGCTGTTGTAGCCGGGGTAGCCGGTAGACTGCTCGGAAATCACGCCGAAGCCCACCGAATGATGGTTGCGCCCGGTAATCAGGGCGGCACGCGTTGGCGAACACAGTGCCGTGGAATTGAAATTGGTGTAGCGAAGTCCCATCGCCGCAACCCGGTCGAGCGCCGGCGTCGGGATCACGCCGCCGAATGTACTGGAAACGCCGAAGCCAGAGTCATCGGTCATGATCAACAGCACGTTGGGAGCACCTTTTGGTGGCACTACACGGGCCGGCCAGTAGGGCGTCGACTGCGCTGCATTGCGCTCGATCTTGCCTTTGAACGTCTGCGGTGGTGGGGGAAGTTGTTTGCCATCGATGGATGTGGTCGCGCAAGGCGAACCGGGGCCGCAACTTTTCTGCTGCGCCACCGCCAGATGGCCCGACAGAGCAGTCATGGCGATGACCAACTGCGTCTTAAGAAGTTTCGATCTTACGTTCACGGATTATCTCCTCTATTAAGACTGCTGTTAATTGCCGGGCCGGCGACTGCCCAACCCGCGACAATAAAGTCGTACGCCGGAAATGGACACTACTTTCGGCTGAATTATGAGCGTCGGAGTATGACTTTGGAACTGTCACTTGTGACAGGTGGTTTACACGCGGAAATTCGTGGGCAGAGTGGAGAGTCCGTAGCGTTCAACGCTCTGTTGTATGTCTTTCATGTCGCCGTCGATGTGTTGCCAGAACTTCATCAGCCCGCCGCATAGATAATTCAATCCCGGCTCCCCGTCGGAGGTGCCAATCAGGCGGTTCTTGGGACACTCGCCGTTGCAGGCAAACAAGTATTTGCAATTGCGGCACTGTTGCGGCAGGTCTTCACGCTTGGCAAAACCAAATTTCCTCTGCGCATCGGAAAAAATCATGCGCGAAATATGCTTTTCCGCGATGTTGCCCAGCTTGTAGTCGGGATACACGTAGTGATCGCAGGAATACACGCTGCCATCATGCTCCACGGCCACACCCTTGCCACAGAACTCGCCATAGATGCAGAGCTGCGAGTCCATGCCCATCCACTGCGCGACCGCGGTCTCGAACAGGTTGACGTGGACCTTGCCGTAGTCGCGCCGGTACCAGTCATCCCATACCTTGCAGAGGAAGTAGCCCCAATCATCCGGATCGACGGACCAGTCGGTGACGACGGAATCGGGATTGCCCGGATGTGCCGCCGGCGAACCCTGGACCGGCAACCCAGCCGGGTCCCATTTTTGGGGTGCGGTGTTCTCCAATACCTTGGGTTCTACGCAAGGAATGAATTGCAACTGCCGCGGGCGAAGCTCACGGCACAGGAAGCGATAGACGTTGAGCGGCTTTTTCGCATTGACGCCGTTCACAACGGTGAGTGTGTTGAACGGAACCTTGTACTTCTGCAAGAGCTGTCCGGCGGCGAAAACCTTGTTGAAGGTCGGCTGGCCTCCCTTGTCCACGCGGAATCGGTCATGCAACTCTTGCGGGCCGTCGATGCTGAGGCCTACCAGGAAGCGATTGTCCCGCAGAAACGCGCACCACTCGTCGTTCAGCAGCGTCCCGTTAGTTTGAAGATCGTTCTCGATGCGCTGGTTGGGACGTTGGTATTTCTTCTCCAGCGCAACCGCCTTTTCGAAGAAGCCGACTCCCAGCAGGGTCGGTTCGCCACCTTGCCACGAGAATACGACTTCGTCGCCACGCTGGCCTTCAATGTACTGCCGTATATGGTTCTCGAGGACCTCGTCGCTCATGCGAAATTTGCTCGCACTGCCCAGCAGTTCTTCTTTGTGCAGGTAATAGCAATAAGCACAGTCGAGATTGCAGATGGCCCCGGTGGGCTTCACCATGGCGTGGAACCGCGGTTTCGTGCCAGGATAAATCGGCGGTGGTGACAGGGGATCGTTGTAGCTCATGTTGTCTGGTAATCCACGGAAAAGTAGCCGTGCTCTCCATTTCACCGCGAATTGGAGATTTTGAGAACTGTCGACTGCGACAGGTGTCGTGCAACTTTCGGGGTAGGGAGTGGGCGTACTGAAGATCCGACTTAGCGTCCTTGTCGCTGCAAGTCCTGCAACAGTGCCTTCGCGCTGGGATCGCTGGGAACCAGTTCGACTAACTGCTGAGCGTACCCAATTGCCGCTGGAAGATTTCTGTTGTCACGCTCGAAGGCGATCAGGGCACTCAGCACCTGGCGGTCAGCGGGTCGCCTTTGGTGGGCTTGTTGCAAAATTCCGATGGCCTGGGTTACCTGACCTGCGGATTGCAGCGCGACGGCATACACGTAGCTGTAACGGACATTGGCGGGCTGCAGCGCCGCTGCCTTGGCCAGCAGGCCCAATGCTTCTGGGTACTGCTTCTGCCTGATCTTGAGCAGGCCGAGGGCATGGACTGGTTCGGCGGCATTGGGCTCGGCCGCCATCGCTTTTTCCAACCATTGCTGCCCTTCATTGTCACGCTGCTGCTCGCGATACAGATCGGCAAGGTTGACCATCGCCGGCACGAACTTCGGATCAAGTCGCAGAGCCGTCTTCAGCTCGTTTTCCGCGTCGCCAGCCTTCCCCATCTGAACGTAGAGCAGAGCGAGGTTCATGTGGTTCTCTGGACGCTCGGCTGACGCCATTTCGCTGGCGATCAGCTCGGCAATGCCGCGGTCGAGCGCTGTCCTCTGGGTGGCCTGCAGCCGATCAGGTGGGCTTCCCGCCAGCAGTCGCGCCGCTTCAATGCGCACCAAACGAATGGGGTCGGTAAGTAATGGCGCGGCCAGGCGAACCCGGTCTTCCGGCGAGAGCGGTTCCAGTGATCGCACGGCCTCGCCGCGAACCAAGGCGTCTTCATCGCTGAGCGCCGTTTGCACGGCGGGCATCGAAGTCGGGGAGAGGTAGGCAGGAAGCAGGCTCAATGCCGTGGCCCGAGCAATGGCGGGCTTCGCCGAATCCTGAATCAGCGCGGTCAGCGCCCTCTCGGCATTCGGCAAGCTGCGTCGCCCGGCATCGATGGCTTCGACGAAGTGCGCCTCGTGACGGCGGTTTGGCCCATACCACTTCACGACCGCATCAGCGGCCCAACCGTTGGACTTATCTTTGTGACACTGGTTGCAAGCGTTCGGCGTTCCGTAGGCCACGGAAAAATCGGGCCGCGGTACGCGAAAGCTGTGGTCTCGCCTGACATCGACCACCATATATGTCTTGGTGGGCATGTGGCAGTTGACGCAAAGCGCACCCGTGCTCTCGGCTTTGTGATGATGGTGCTGCTCGCTGCCAAATTTTGCCAGTGAATGACACTTGCCGCAGATCGCGTTCGCGCTAATGGCAGGCAGCTTGGCAGTGTGAGCGTCGTGGCAGTCCGAGCAGGTCACACCCTCGTGATACATCTTGCTCTGCAGGAACGAACCCCACTCGTAGTCCTCCTCAAGAATCTGGCCGTCGGGATAGTAAACACCTTCTTCCAGCAGGCTCGGCACGTAATCGTCGAGGAACGGCTGTCCTGGCTGGGCGTCAGCGGTGATGGGGTGCCGGCGCGAGTGACAGGGCGCGCAGGTATTGATTTCGTCATGCGAGCGGGCATCGCCCTTCCAGTGCATGGTTCCCATGTCGGGTTGCGAGACCGTCCACGATCCCTTCGCCGGCTTCAGATTCACCACCAGACCGTTCGGCCCCTCGTCCGCCTGGTATGGGCCTTTCTTGCGCGCCTGCGCCCACGCCACGTGATTCGAACCCAGTCCATGGCACGTTTCGCACGAGACATTAATATCCGACCAGGTAGTTGCGTAGCTGTCCTTGGCGAGGTCGTAATTCTTGCGCAAGTTGGTGGAGTGGCAGTCGGCACACATGTAGTTCCACGTCTGGTTTCGTCCCGTCCAGTGCAGAGGATCGGCAGGTGTCAGCTTTTGGTTGGGATAGAGGTGGAACCAGCGCTGGCCGTCCTGTTGCTTGCTGCGTGAATCCCACGCCACCACGAAGCTCTGCAATCGGCCGTTGGAAAATTCAACCAGGTACTGCTGCAAGGGCGAGACGCCGAACGTGTAAGGAAGCACATAGTCCTGAGGTTTGCCATCCGGGCCCTCAGTGTGAACATAAAATTTGCCGTCCTTCTTGAAGAAGCTGGAAGTCGCGCCGTCTTTGGTGAATTGTGCGCCGTTGAAGTCTCCCAGGACCGTCGAATCGCTTGCCACTTGCATGGCCTTGGCGTGGTGCGAGGTTTGCCATGCCTGCACTTGCTCTGCATGACATTCAGCACAGCGCGCCTCGCCCACGTAGGTGGCGGCGGGACCCGACGGCTTCAACGCCTGTGTATGCGCCGCGGCTGACCAGCGCCAGATACCCACCCCGCACAGGCCAACGATGACTATGCCTAGGCTGATCGCGCCGATCGGCAAAGACTTCCCAACTTTGCTTTCTGGTTGCTTCGTTTGTTTGCGCACCAAACTACCCGGGAGAGAACCGCTCTCGCAGTTATCTCTGCTCTGTAAAGATGATGGTCAGGAATGTCTCAGCTCGTCATAACGGCTTAGGGTGAAGTGTAGCCTTACTCTGGCTAAAGCGGGATACAAAAGTATGTCCCTGCATCGCTTCCAGAATTGCCGGCACCATGTCGGTACAGATGCGAGCTTTGGTGACGTAGCCGACGGCTCCGTAAGAAAAAGCTGCAGCGACGTAGTCATGATCTTCATGGATCGTCAGAAATACGATCCTGGCGCGGCATTTCAGCTTCTGCAGCCGTCTTGCCGCCTGCAGTCCATCCAGAATCGGCATCGAAATATCGATTACAAGTACGTCCGGATCATGCGCCAGGACCGCGGCAACAGCCTGCTCGCCATCCTCCACCACGGCGACGACTTCACATTCTTCGATGATCACCCGGCGAACCTTGGCGGCCACTGCTTGATGGTCATCAGCCAGTACCACTCGAATCTTGCCCACAAGCGCCTCGGTTGGTTGTCCAATACAATTTGCAGACTGTTCAATTGTCATTCTTGACCGTGTATTGGTGGTTGACAACTGTCGCTTGCGACAGTAACCGGGGCGCTGTGCGGAATGTGCCGACGAACGAATCGGCCGGCGGCACAGCCCTGGTCACGGTTCGAAACTACGGCCTTCCTGCAGGATACTGCTTGAACATCTTCGCAATGGCATCCTGGACCTGGCTCTCCAGCTTCTCCGGCTTGGTGCTCAGGTTCTGTTGCGCCATGCCACGCCACACCAATTTCTTCGCCTTGGCATCGATGAGATCGACAACCAATTCGCCCTTGTGGATGGTCACGGTCGTGTTGCCCCAGGTGCCTGCCAGCGCAGGTCCGGAGAAGCTTGGGTCGAAGGGCGGGATCCCTCCGGTCGCGTTGTAAAGCGGGTCGTTGGAGTAGAACGTGGAATCCTCCTCGATCGATCCGTACACCTGGATGATCAGGTCCGGATTGGCTTGCGATTTTGTCATCCCTTTCTGGGTGAGCTGGTCTTCGATGGAGCCAACGACATCGGCCGCCAGCATGGGATGGGCAATCGCGCCATGTGGCGTCCAGGCAAAGGTCTTGAACTTGGAAAAATCGGCGCTGGGATCGTATGCGTTGACGTGGATCTTTTGTCCCTGCGCGGCCAGCGAAACCATCAGGACGAGCGCCAAGGCCTGCAATCGGCGCGACAAAAACCATACAGCCTTGCGAACAGCCATGCAGCTCTCCTTCGAACGCGGCTTACTGCCGGAAATCTCGACGCCGTATTCGGCCATGGGGATTACATCATCCAGATCTTCTGCGCGCGAGCAGCGGAGGCCACGCTTCTCTACTTTAAAGAAGCATGACCTGCGCAAATCTAAAGCCGCGGCTTAAGGCAGGCCTCCCTGACTTACGGCAGAATCACCAATTCGGGCTTGCTTCCCCCGCCCATCCCGTAGATTGCTCCGGGATAGAACGCGCCGGCATCGTACTTGTAGCAGCCTGGAGTGGTTGCCTTCACGCTGACCGGCTTTTGGGCGCCGCCTATAATGGGGTCGTCGGGAGTGAAGGGCGAGTCGGTCCCGAAAGAAACCATGAACCCAGTATTCTTGTTCGAACTGGTCCACACCACCGTTGTGCCGGCCTTAACGCAGAAGAACTGATTGTTCTTGGCGCCGGGAATGCCTGGTTTGACGTTGGACGAACTCCCCGACTTGGTGATGTCGATCGAACAGGGAGCGGAAGCCGATCCGCAAGTGTTGGCCGCGTTGCACATGCCCGCCGGGTCTGCCTCGTCGCACACGTACTTGCTTTTCTTTTGTGCCTGGGCAGCAGTACAGATGAGCAGTACGACGCAGAACAGCATAGGCACAGCACTCAAAGAAGTGAATCGATGCACTTTCATAAGTCACCTCGTGACGAAATAAGGGTCGCAAATCAAGCAACCGTTTTGCCAGCCAGTCAGCGCCGGAGAAGTTCCCAGCGAGCGGGACATCGCTTCAAAGACAAATTTCCGCTCTCGGTTGATAACCGGCGTCGAGCTGGCAACCGAATGATTAATTCTCTGCCGTGCCCTTCCAGTCGATGATGCCTGAAAGTCTCCACGGGTTCTGGTTCAGATCGAGCTGTAATTCGCCATCCTTGTTGATAGTCAGTTGAGTGGCGGGGTACAAAACGCCAGAGCTCTTACTCTTGTCCTGGTCGTTAAGGTCGAATTCACCCATCGTAAGGTCGAAGCTCTGCGACTGACTGTCGGAGTAAGCCTCTCCAAACCTGATCTTGCGGTTGGTAACAAAGCGAATCTTGCGGCCGGTCGGCGTCTGAATCAGGCGTATGAAGCTGACGTCATAGCCCAATGTGCCGGTAATCTTGATGCGGCCAACCGACTTCATCTTTTCCAGGGCATTGGCCAGTCCCTGGTTCTGTCCCGTCTGGAACGCTTGCAGGAGAATGTCCCGGTCCTCAGAGGTCGAATACTCGTAAATAATCAGTGAGATGTTGTAGCGGCTACCCATCTGGGTGCTGGTGCCCCAGGCGGTGGCGTCGATGACTTCATTCTTGTCTCTGGCATAACCGGGGATGCTGCCGATCAGCATCATGCCCAGCGCCAGCAGGCTTGGAATTGCGATTCTGAGAAGCTTCGATTTTTTGTACATTTCTCTCTTCTTTCCGCTTGAGGCAAAGATATTTACCGCTGAGGTATAGGGCCACACTTCGAAAAGCCATTTCAGCCATCGCCGTGGTGCCGGGCCAAAAAACTAACGAACCCTTGCATTGGCGATTTTTCTCCTAGCCGGGACGCTTGCCTACTGTCGCTTGCGACAGGGGTTGGGTCGGGCTGGCTGCGTGGGGTCCCCGGTCTAGACGGAGGGAATCACTCCATGGTGGATCGCGTACTTTACAAGCTCCGAGTTGGTGGTGATTTCCAGCTCTTCCAGGATTCTGGCCTTGTGAAAACGCACGGTGCGGTGCGTAATCCGCAAAACCCCAGCGATTTCCTTCATGGACCGCCCTTCCGCGATCATTTGCAGGACCTCGTGCTGCCGCGCGGTAAGCTGCTTTTGCCGATGCAGCGCTTTCGGGTCACGGATGAAACGTTCTTTCATGGCACGGCTGATTTGCGGGGTCACGTACGAGATTCCCCTCACCGCATTATGGACCGCCTGCAACAGTTCAGAGGCCTTTGACGTTTTTAGCAGATAGGCTGCGGCCCCGATCCGGAACGCTTCGCTGGCGATGTCGGAGTCAGTATTCATCGTCAGGAAAATGAGTTTGACGTGCGGCATCTTCTTCCTTAATACTCGCGCCGCGTCCAAGCCGTTCAGTAACGGCATTGCAACGTCCAGGACCACCACGTCCGGCTTGAGTTCGGGCGCCGCTTTCAGCAGCGCTCGGCCATCCGCCACGATGCCCACGACTTCGTAATGAGGTTCCAGCAACTTCTGTAAGCCGGCCGAAAACATTGTGTGATCGTCGGCAACCAGAATGCGTACGCGTTCCATAACGGCCTCCGTCGAAATCCTTACGTCAGCTATCACCGGCGGCCATTGCCGATGCGTTCATTTCTGCAACCAGAGGCACGATGGCTATGATCTTCGTGCCGGTATTTTTCGATTCGATGGAGAAGGCCCCTTTCACCAAGTGGATGCGCTCCTGCATACTGACCAGCCCCAATCCCCCGTTCTGGGTTGCAGCCTCCACGTTGAACCCCACACCTGCGTCGCTAATCTCAAGCTGGATCTGCTCCGGCGTACCTTGCAAATCCACGGAGAATTGGCGGCCACCGCTATGTTTCACCGCATTTTGCAGCGCCTCCTGCGCGACTCGAAACAGGGGCAGGGCGATCTCCCCCGGCAAGCGGTGTGGAACATTCACCGGCGTGAATTCGACCTTTACATCATGCATGTGGGAGAACTCTTCACAGAAACTGCGCAAGGCAGCTTCGAGGCCTAGGTAGTCGAGCTTGGAGGAATGCAGTTGATGGGACAACGCTTGTACATCGGCTGCGATTTCAGAGCAGTGCTGCTGAATTTCTGCGAAGCCTCCATTCAGTTTGGAGACTTGATTCACTTGCTCCAGTTCTAATGAGAGCAGCGCAAGCCTCTGGCAGATGTCGTCATGAAGTTCCCGGGCGATGCGGCTGCGCTCTTTTTCCTGCGCCTCGATCAACTTGCCTCCGATTTTTTCGAGTGCAGCCTGCGCCAGTTTCTGGTCCGTAACGTCGGTGGCCGATCCGATAAAACCAGCAAACGAGCCATCCCCATTGGTTCGCGGCGCTGCGATATCCAACATCCAGCGGTACACACCATCGCGCCGGCGGAGCCGGTACTCCTTGGAAAATCCTTCGCGCCGCTCTATCCCCTGGGAGTTTGCGGTGAGCACCCTCTGCAAGTCATCGGGGTGAACAAATGCCGTCCAGGTGTCTGCAAATCCAGTCTTCAGGTCGCGGCCAGTGAAGTCGACCCGTCTGTCGTTGAGATAGGTGACTCTGCCGTCCTTGCTGCAGATCCAAAGCAGCGACGGTGTGGTAGCCGCTATTGCTCGAAAGCGGTTTTCACTTTCAGTCAGACTGGCTTCAGCGTCTCTTTTCCGCCCACGTTGCCACAGCAATCCGATGATCAACAACATCTGGAGAACAATCAACACAGCTCCGGCGATGACGTATTTCTTGTTCCGCTCCCATGCCGTCGTCTGCCGGTAGCGGATGATGGTGCCTGGGGGCAGCGCGGATTCTGGAATTTTCCATCGGCGAAGTTCTCGCCAGTCGACTTCCGTGCGGACTTGCGAGCCATGTTACAACCGGAATATTTTCCGCTTCTTTCGCCCGAGAGCACTCGCGCGGCGAGCGCGCCTGCTCTCTGTACCTGCTCACCGAAATCTGGGTAAGATCCTCCAATCGCTCCATGATCAAGGCAATAGTTGTGAATGCAGTAGGTCGGAAATTGCTGCGAAATTGCCGCCAGAACGTCATAGCTGCCAATGGCGAGTTGTAGCGACTCTTGGGGCACCAGTTGGAAGAAAACCACCGTATGCGGAGGCAGCGCAAACACCTGTTGCAGCAATTGGTCCGGGGGAAGGCCGACAAAATCAATCACATTCAATTGATCGTTGCGAAGGCTAAGCTCTTTATGAGTCAGTTCCAGCCAATAGCGTTCGAATTCTGAATTCCCTGCAATCACGGCAACATTTTTTGTGTCTGGGTTGAGGCGGAGCGCCAAATCCAGGGTGCCTCGAATATCCGCCCGAATGGTGACTCCGGTTACTCCCGGCCATAGCTTGCGGCTCTGTATTCTGTCAGGCACCACCATCATGAAGACGATGGGCACGCCCGGGAAAATTTGGTCTCGAAACTCCACCGTAAACTGAAGCGCCGGATAGACAGCGACGATGACAAGGTCGAGCCTCTTATTGGCGTACGTCTCGCGCAAGGTTTCGCTAAGGCTCTTCGCATAGTCGTGGCTTACGAATCGCTGCGATTCCAGGTATTCAACGTAGAAGTTTACCGGCACCGAGACGCGCGATCGGACGGTTGATTCGAGGGATTGGGGATCAAAAACGTCACGTTTCGAGAAGCTGTAAAGGATCAGGACGTTCTTGGCAGGACGCGACTCCGCAGCCAAGCAATGCTGGGCCAAGCAACCCCAGGCAAGCGTGCAAATCGTCAACCACCACGCAACAGTCATCCATCGCTCGCGGCATCCGCGAGGGCCAGCGCATATGTCTGGCTTCTCTTGCATAGACCACCTGAGGCAGTAACCCCCGCTTGCGGAGACCATCGCTTAAGAATGATTGGGAGAAAGCTGCCCACCATTATCTTCCTAAGAACAGAAGTACTACAACTGGCAATTGCCAACCTGGCATGTAAGTCATTGCATTTTCGTGCGGTACTACCGCAAAAGTTGTAGAAAGCTCCCGAAATTTGCGCAGTCACACCTGTCGCAAGTGACAGTTACGCTCCCGCAGAACGATCCTTATGCTGGTGGGAGGTTCAGACGTGTCCGCATTGCGGCACGTCAGAACATGGAGGACCAGTGGGAACCAGAGGAGCGAACAGAGTGCTCCCATTCCTCGGACATCCACGACGCGGGCTCCAATAAGTGCCTTGCGAGAGACATGTAGTTCTGGCGCCTATTTCGGCAGGATAGAAGGGCGTGTTCATCCATCAGAAAAAAATCGGACCAGGTTGAAATAGTCCGTCCAAGGAGCTGTGATGATGCTTTACCGAAAATTGTGCTTGGCACTTCTACTGGCGACAAGCGCCGCACTGCTATTTTCTTCACCGGCCCTCGCCGAGGATGAACCGCGGGACGCTAGCGCTCAGACACAACCCGCCGCTTCTCCGGCGCCGCGCCAGCCACCACCGACGACAACAAATGGCACTTAACTGTAGCGCCCTATCTCTGGTTCCCTGCAGTGAGCGGGACGGTCGGCGCTCTCGGTCACGAGGCCAGCGTACACGTCTCGGCCAGCGACGTTTTGTCTAACTTCAACTTCGGAATCATGGGGGCTGCTGAAGCCCGCAGAGGTCGCCTGCTTGTGCCGGTGGATTTCATGTGGGTGAGGCTTAAGGACACCAAGGGGATACCGGAAAACGATATCGGCCTCAACTCGATCACCGCGAGATTAACGGAATCGATTCTGACACCGAAGGTCGGTTTCCGATTTGCGGATACCGAGCGGTGGAAGGCCGATGCTCTGTTTGGCATACGCTATTGGCATTTTGGAGAGAGCCTCACCTTGAATCCGACCAGCCGTCAGGTATCGGCGACGCAAAATTGGGTGGACTTTAACCTCGGCATGCGGGTAGCGGCGGTGGTGACGCCAAAAATGTCGATTACAGTCTTTGGCGATGAGGGAGCAGGTGGCTCGCGCCTGGACTACCAGGCGGGCGGATTCCTGGGCTACCGAATTAAACCCACAGTTGCTTTACTGTTAGGTTGGCGCTATCTCTATGTGGACCGCCAAGACCGAGGGACGGTTATCAATGTGCATGAGACCGGCCCGGTGCTTGGCATTTCGTGGGACGCCAAGTGAGGATCGCAGGCCTCTCAAGTGATGCCTGCACTGATTCGTTTAGCCGCGCGGCTTGGGCCGGGCGGACAAGAGATCACCAAGCCAGCTACTGCAAAGCCTTGCAGCAAAAAAGGGAGAGGGATCATGAAGAGAACTAGATGGTTCACGATTTCATTGGTCGCAACAACGTTGGCAATACTGCTGCTGTTCTGCGGCGTTGCTGCCGCGCAGAGCGTCAAAGCCGAGGGGTTGATAACCGGGCGTAGCGGGGCCACGATGACGCTGCAGACCTCGGATTCGCCGAAGCTGGTGGTCGTGCTCACCGACAGTACCCAGGTAGCTCAAGTGCAGGGGGTCTTTAAGGCGCGGCGCAAACAAATGTCGATGGCCGCACTGGTACCGGGACTTGCGGTCCAGGTAGAGGGCACCTACAACGCGCAAAACCAATTGGTGGCGACTTCTGTGAAGTTCAAAGGTAATGACCTGGAGCAAGCCCAGACGGTCCAGGCTGGCCTGCAACCGGCAATGGAACAGATACAGCAGAGCCAACAGGAACTGGATCAGCAGAAGGCAGAGTTGGCGCAGCAACAGCAGGCGCTAGCCCAGCAACAGCAGGAAATGGCCATAACCCAGGAAAAGGTCGCCGCCAACAAAGCCGCCATCGCGGCCGCCAACAAGCGCTTCGGGCAGCTGGGCGATTACAACATACTCGACGAAGTGACGGTGTACTTCGCCAACGGCAAGGTCACCATCGATCCCAAGTACAAGCCGCAACTGCAGCAGTTGGCTGAGAAGGCCGTGACCATCACTGCCTACATGATCCAGGTGAAAGGCTATGCCTCATCGGTCGGCAGCGCTACCTTGAATCAGAAACTGAGCGAAGATCGGGCCAACAACGTGACCCAATTCTTGCAACAGCAGGCTCACATTCCGCTTACCAACATGCTTGCACCGGGTGCGATGGGAGAGAGCAGGCAGGTAGGCAGCGACAAGACAGCGGAAGGCCAGGCCGAAAATCGGCGTGTTGTTGTGCGGATTCTCCAGAATAAGGGAATCGCTGGTACATAATGGCAACTACAGCGTGCCGCGGGAACGCAGCCGTCTGCGGACCCGCATCGGTGCGAGAGGCGGCGCCCAACCAAGGGCCATCGATAGGAGCAATCATGGTACATATGAAACAGGTGCTGGCGTTCGTCCTGACCTGGGGAATTCTTATTGTCACTTCGCCCACCTCCGAAGCGTGGGCTTCGGTCGCAATTCATTCGCCCGTATCTGCTATGCAGGAGGCTCCCGAGTCCGGTTTGTCTGCGTCGCAAATTGATGAACTGGTGTCGCCGATCGCTCTGTATCCCGATGCTTTGGTGGCGCAGATTGTTGCCGCCTCAACCTATCCGGACCAGGTTGTCGCAGCGAACTCATGGCTACAGGCGAACTCCAAGCTGAACAGCGCCGAGCTGATGAAGCAAGTGGATGGACAAACGTGGGACCCGAGCGTGAAAGCGTTGACCCAGTTCCCCTCGGTGCTCAACAACATGGCAACCAACCTGTCATGGACCTCGGCCTTAGGCGACGCTTCATACAACCAGCAGGCGGACGTGATGGCATCTGTCCAGAGGCTGCGCAAGCAGGCGAAGGACGCTGGAAATCTCAAGAGTACCGAGCAGCAGACCGTAAAGACCGAGACCCAGCAGGGCCAGCAGGTGATCGTGATCCAGCCGGCCAATCCGCAGGTGGTGTACGTGCCCGCCTACAACCCAACCGTGGTTTACGGCGTGCCCTACTATCCTCCAGGCTACAGCACGGCGGCATTGGTGACGACGGGCATTATTTCGTTCGGTGTGGGCATGGCGGTCGGGGCGGCGATAAGCGGCGGCTGGGGTTGGAATAGTTGGGGCTGTGGCTGGCACGGCGGATCGGTTACTTACAACCGCAATGTCTACGTTTCCCACAGCAATGTCTACCGCAATGGCGGTTCTTACGGGGGGGGCGCCTACAACCGCGGAGGCAACTACAACCGGTCAGGCAACCGCAACACCAACATCAGCGGCAACAACGTCAACATTAATACCGGCAACCGCAACAACGTTAACGGCGGCAACCGCAACAACAATGTCAATGGCGGGAACCGGAACAACAACGTCGGCAATAACAACAACCGCCCGAATGCTGGCAATAACAATAACCGGCCCAACGCTGGCAATAACAACCGCCCCAACACCAGTAATCGACCGGCTGCGGACCGCGGCTACGGGCAGAAGCCCGCAAGCGGCAACCAGTCAGGCGCCTTCAGCGGATACGGCTCAGGCGGCCAGACCCGGAGCCAGAGCACTCGTGGACAACAGAGCTACGGCGGTGGTGCAAAAGGCGGACAACAACGGAGTGCGCCAGCAGGCCGCAGTGGTGGCGGAGGCCGCAAGCGCTAATCGCAACGGTCGATTGGCTTCACGACTATCAAACTTGTTGACGTACGGTTGGAGGTTAGGGAATGTTGGACAGAAACTTGAAGGGTGGATGTATGCGGTGGCAATCAAAATTCATGAGCGCTGCCCTGTTGCTAGGGTCGCTGGTTTTATTCGCGGGGATCGCTTGCGCGCAAGAGGCCGGGCAGAAGACTTTCGCCAACACTCAGGATGCGGGCAAGGCTCTTTATGACGCTGCGAAGTCGGGCGACGAAGCCGCGATGCAAGGTGTGCTCGGTGCCTCGTCAGCCAGCATCATCTCGTCTGGCGACGAGGTGGCGGACAAGAACGCCCGCGACACCTTCATCCAGCGCTATGAGCAGATGAATCGCTGGGCGAAGCAGATCAACGGTGACCAGACCCTGATTCTTGGCGCGGAAAACTGGCCATTCCCCATTCCGTTGAAGAAGAACACCGCTGGCGCCTGGTACTTCGATTCCAAAGCTGGAGTAAAGGAAATCCTCTTCCGCCGCATCGGCAAAAACGAACTGGCGGCCATTCGCGTGTGTCGAGTTCTGGCTGACGCGCAGGATGAGTACTTCAGCCAGACGCACGACGGCGACGCGGTCAAGCAGTATGCCCAGAAATTCATCAGTGACCCCGGCAAGCAAGACGGGCTCTATTGGAAGGTCGCTGAAGGCGAGACCGAAAGCCCCATCGGCCCGCTGGTTGCGTATGCCACAGCCAAGGGTTACGGCGGTCAGCAGGATGCTCCGCAGCCTTTCCATGGCTACCTCTATCGGCTCTTGACGGGACAGGTGAATGCCAAAGGCCAGACGACAAGCTTTGTTGTGGATGGCAAGATGACTGGCGGCTTTGCCTTCGTTGCCTATCCCGCGGAGTATCGCAACTCAGGCGTAATGACTTTCGTCGTCGACGATAAGGGAGTCGTGTACGAGAAGGACTTGGGCGCGAAGACCACCGACGTTGTCGGCTCGCTGACGGTGTTCAATCCCAAGGGTTGGACAGTCGTCACCGACGATCAGGGCGACGACAGCGCCAACTGATCGCGACTTCAGCCTTCTGTCCGAGCGCGAGCAGAGCAGCCCTTGCCTATGCTCCACGCGAATGAACGCCTGGCTGCGCTGCTTTCCTTGGCTGTCTTGTGACTCGGCGGCACACTACTCACTGCGGCGCGGTCATCACCGTGTGGTTGGGATCGAGCACCAATTGCTTCACATCTGCGGGAGCAGAGATGGTGAAGTGTGACTCCTCACCTTCGGCGAAGACGCGGCCCAGATAGATTTTTTGCTCGCCCGCCACGCCGTAGATTGGGACGCTGGTCACCAGGTCGGCGGGCGCCGATTTCTGCCGGATCACTCCACTGATCTTCAAGGTCCCACCGCTGTGCGCCACCTTTCCCTCGCCAACTTCAAGTTGAGGAAATGCGGTGCCGTTTACCCAGCCATCAAAAAACCAATCCAGCGACTTGCGGTCTTCAAACCACAACGACTGCGGCAGGACCGCTTCAATGGCCTGCTGGAAATCGCTGTTGGTGATTTCTTTCCCTTGATAGCGGTCTACGATGTTGCGCAACAGGGCGAGAAATACTGTGTCGTCGCCATCCGGTTTGGCCGGGGTCCGCGATGCGTCGCGCAACATACAGCGCAGCATGTGAATGAGCCAGGTGCCGCGGCCATAAGTGATGATTTCGTACCCATTCGGAAAGTGTGATGACGACAGGCGTATGCCCAGCGTCACCGGTCCGGCCTCCACGTTGGGACGGCCTTCTTTGTTCTTGAACATCAGCCAGTTGCGATAGTTCTGCAAAGTGAGCTCAACGTCGGCGGGGCGAGTGCGTTCCAACAGCATCAGCGAACAGTAATTCGCCAGCCCTTCCATCAACCACTGCTCGTGATAGCTGGCCCACGAGACTCGGTCGCCGAACCACTGGTGGGCCAGTTCATGCGGCATCATGACATCGCCATAGATGACCTGGTCGGCGGGTGGAAGCTTCAAGGCGGCGCGCTGCTCCGGGCTGAGGTAAACGTAGCTGGAAAGGAAAATCAGTCCCGGCCATCCCTGGCTGTCGGTACTGGGATTCTCCGCCAGCGAGAGGGTGCTGAAGGGATAGGCCCCGAGCATCTGCGAAAGTGCGGTCAGGGTTTGTGCGGCGCCGTCAGCCAGCGATTGTCCGCGGCTCGCCGCACTGGGAAATGGCTCCGGCTTCATTCCCGGGGTGCGCGAAGCCAGCAGGGATTCAGGCCCGGGCGCGACAGCCGTCACGCCGGGAGGAGGCATGATTTTTATCACTCCGCCGCGCGCCGAGTAAGCCTCCACGTCCACATCGCCAGACTTTGCCGCATTGCGGACGTACACGCCCATGTTGAATCCGGCGATGGGGATGGGCTTCTCGGTAATCCAGTGGGCCACGAAGTCGCTGCCCTGTCGCTGCAACGAAACCAGTTTGCCTGTGGCCACCACCGTCCATGGCTCAGGAAAGCGGAAGGTGACATCGTAGTTGGTCATCGCGATGCCGCGGTTGGGATACCAGGTCCCGCGCGCGCCCGCGTAAAGCAGTCCGCCGCCCGCATCCGACAGTACCGAGCCGGCATAGCTGAAGCGCAGGGGAAAATGCGCTCCCGCCTGCAATGGCTGGGGAAAAACCACCGCGACAACGTCGTTGCCACGCCGCGCCATCTCGCTGCCTTCCACGGCTTCGTTCTGGATGTACTCCAGCGCCTGGCCATCGGCGTCAACCTGTTTCAGTTGCAGGTAGCGGGACAGCTCGAAGAGCACCATGCGCGCGCCGCTCTGTTTCACCTCCACGTCGAGCGTGGCTTCGGCGGCCAGGTCTCGAAATGGATCAAGCTTTCCATTGACGGTATATTTGCTCACGCTCAGAACGTCTCGCGTCCATGCCGGTCCATTGGGTCCTTCGAAGCGGCAGGTTGGAGAGCGGGGTCTTACGCTGCGAGCGCATGGGGAAGCTCATCCACAGGTCGTAATAGATCTGCTGATTCTGCGACGAGGTATTGCCCACCACGATCTGCTCGGGACTAAGGGTATCGAAATAGACGTCGAACATTCCGTAGTGCGCGCCTGCGATGCGGGCATGCAGAAGACGATCGGCCACGGGAGAGGCATCGCCAGCAACCGGCACGGCCGGTGCGCCGGTGAACGAAATACACAATCGCATGGCGTCAACCTGCGCCAGGTTGCGCGCTGTGGCGTCATTGCGGGTGACGAAGGCGGCCGCATCGGTGGGTGGGCGGAGATACGGCTCCAGCTCCTTCGCCGTGCTGTCATTGAAGCGCAGATATGCGGTGGCAAACTTCTCTTCCAGAACGCCGGCGCCGATGAAGCGGCCCAGCGACGCCCGCTCCATCCGGTCAGGAGGGCGTACCAGCACTTCGCCTTCTCCTTCGAAGAAGGCGCCGGTTACCTTGCCATCGACAGCCTGGGTAAACGCGATGGTGCCGTCGTTCAGCCAGATATGAATATCTTCGCGAGAGATCTCGGCCTCGCGGATCTGAAACACCCTTTGGGGATCGAGGCCTACATTGCGCAGCGCACGATACAGCGGCAACACCGGCCCGGAGGAGCGGAATGGATTGCGCCGGCATGGCCGGTGCTCAGCCCGCAAAGAGCGTCCCAGGAAAAGAACAATGCGGGCCATCGCATTACCGATCAGTTTGTGCTGCTGCGTCATGAGTGTGCTTAATCAAGGATGCTACGGGAGACAGGGGCTTGTCATCTCGCGGCAGGGACCATCAGCACCGTAGATGTCAATCCTTCACGCCAACTATCGTCACCCGGTGGGTGAGCTCGCGGTAGGGGTCGAAGATGGGATATTCCATGACCATGGAAAAACCAGCTTGATTCAAACCCTGCATCAGGTCGCGCTTCATCGGCCAGAACGATTTGGGATTGTCCCACGACGACCACTTGTCCCCCTGGCGCTGGTTTTCGTCCTTGAACTCGTTGAACCACCGCCCAGCCCAACCTTCATGCTCGGTAGCTTTGGAGAGTTGAAACTTGCCGTTCGGCCGGGTATCTGCGATGTGGGTATCGATAATGACGACTCGCCGGCACACTTGCGACATCAGATCGACGAATTTGCGCGGCTCGTCCAGGTGGTAAAGCAGGCCACAGCAGAAAATCGCATCGAAGACCCCATAGTTCGCCAGGTTTTGGACATCGTCCAGGGCGAACGTCAGGTTGGGCAGGTTGGTGCCAGCCTTCACGCGCTGACAATTCTCAAAATTGCTCTGCCGAATCTCGATGCCCAGCGCGTCGAAGCCATCGCGCGCAAGTTCGACAGTGTAACCACCCTCGAGACAGCCAAGATCGACAACCCGCCTGCCGGCGGCGCCGTCCGGAAACAGCATGCGCAGAAATTGCCTGGTAAACCTGAGCAGTGGGACTTGTTCCATCTGCCAGGCCTGCTCCGGCTTGGTCAGCGTCCCGTCATCAAGCCGGATATTGTGGGCCGTGAAACTGCTCCCCATGATCTACCTTCCCTAGCTAAGATATCACTTCAGTTCCGGTTCACACTTGCTCCGCCGCGCGGTTCCAAAGCGCGGGCTCGGCGCGATGGAGTCTCACGATCCTCCACAGAAAGAAACTCGCCGCTACCATACACAAGATGACCGCCACCATGGACGCTTCCGGACCGAACGCGCCGCCAGTCAGTATCGGCGGCCCATTCAGCGATCCTCGCAGCACTCCCTCGGTCATTTTGTTACCCGACAGCGTCATCCCAAACAGCGGGCCTTCGGTAAAGTTCCAGCCAATATGCAACCCGATCGGCAGCCACAACCGTTGCGTCGCGGCGTAGGCCGCTCCCAGCAGAACCCCGGCTTCCAGAGCGATGGCAACTGAACTGGCGACGGTGGCGCCGGGATTGGCCTTGTGCGCCAGGCCGAACAGCGCTGATGTAAAGATCAACGCGCCCCAAGTCCCGACGATCTTCGAACTCAAACGGAACAGCAGGCCGCGGAACAAAATCTCTTCGGTTATGCCGGCCATCACGGCGAAGAGAAATCCTGTGGCCAGCCCGCGCGTCGTACCCCAACCCGCCGGATGATAGACGCCCACAACCAGCAGGATCGCCATCACCACAGAGAACAGTACGAAGCCGATGGCGACTCCGGTGATACCTTCGGGCAAAGCACGGCTGGCGGCAAGCTCCGTTGGTTTACGTCGCTCGATCAGCCTCGCACACGCGATGTAAGTGGCGAGGCAGGCCAGCGCCACCACGGCAGGTCCCGTCGCAGGAATGTACTTCACCAGCTTGATCTGCACCAGAACTATGACCACGGCGACGGCCGTCAGGTTCAGAAAGCCCAGGCCCACTTCTTTCCATTTCTTGCGCAGGAGTCCTCCAGGGAACATGAGGTAGTACGTTAGGCTGTCGAACCAGGTTCCTTAATTGTGCAGAATCACTTGTTGCGGAGGGTTCAAACGCTTATGCGGAAATCGTCGCGGAGTTTATTTCATCCCTAGCGCTCTGCGCTGCGCCCGGAATTCCTCCGCTGAGCAGAGTTTCGAAGAACCGGTCCACTGCGTCGAGAATCTCCATCTCGCGTTTGGACTCATACACCGCCTTGCGCAGTTGCGCCCCGTGCGGGACGCCGTGGGTGAACCAGGCTGCGAACTGCTTCATCTTGCCTTCGGCGCCGCCAATCTTCTCTTCCACCAGCATGCTGAAGTAGGTGCGGATCATCTGGTAGCGATCGGCGTCGCTGGGCATCTCATACGACCCGGTGCGAGTGAATTGCTCAATCTGGCGGAAGATCCAGGGATTCGACGCCGCGCTGCGTCCGATCATCACCGCGTCGCAACCGGTCTGCGCCACCATGGCGGCGGCGTCCTCCGGCGAGCGCACGTCACCGTTGCCGATGACTGGGATTTTGACTGCGTCTTTCACAGCCGCAATCCACTCCCACTGCGCCTGCCCGCTATAACCCTGCTCGCGCGTGCGAGCGTGCAGTGCGACACCAGCCAGGCCGCACTCCTCGGCCATTTTTGCCAGGTTGATGTGGACGATTTCCTTCTCGCTCCAACCCGCGCGGAATTTCACGGTGAAGGGAATCTTCACTGCCGCCCGCACCGACTCGAATATGTTCCTGATGAGCGGCAGATCGCGCAGCAGTCCTGAGCCGCCATTGCACTTCACCACTTTCTTGGCCGGGCAACCGAGGTTGAGGTCCACCAGATCGAAGCCCAGGGCCTCGACGATGCGCGCCGCCTCGGCCAGTGTCGCCGGATCGCTGCCGAACAGTTGCGCCGAAATGGGGTGCTCGTTGCCGTAGAACGTCAGGTACTGCTTGGCTTTTTTGTCTTTGTGGCGCAGGATGCCGTCGGCCGAGGTGAACTCGGTCATCATCAGGCCGCACCCGCCCAGGTTGCGGATGAAGCGGCGAAAGACCGTGTCGGTGATGCCGGCCATGGGCGCCAGCACGGTCGCAGGCCGTATTTCGATCCCGCCCAGCGACACCGCGGCGGGTACGCGAGCGTCAGTCGGTGCGAGGCGCTCGGCCGGATTGGTGAAATACTTGTGCACGCTTCGATTGTAATTGAACACCAGATTGCACAAAGCAAAGCCTCCGCCGCAGCGGAGGCTCTCGCTCAAACGCTTTGCAGACGTTAATTCTTCGCGGCTTCGACTTTCGCTGCCTCGGCCTTGGCTGCCTCGGCCTTGCCCGCATCGCTTTTTGCGTACTTGCGGCGGAAGCGCTCGACCCGGCCCGCGGTGTCAACCAGCTTTTGTTTGCCGGTGAAGAACGGGTGGCATGCGGAACAGATTTCCACGTTGATGTCGCCCTTGTGGGTCGAACGGGTCATAAAAGTGTTGCCGCATGCGCAGTGCACGCGTACTTCGTCATAAGCCGGATGGATGGCTGCTTTCATGGGACTCCTAACTCGTTGATCGCTAAGCTCAATTCTAACGGAAAACGTGCATTTGCGACAAATCATGGCGCCACAAACGCTACCGGTGACATTGGATTCCGCGAGGGAGCAAAGGATTCAGCCGGCTGCGGTGGCTGAAGCAGAAGCGGTGAACGACCTGCCCCATCCGTTGGGACATGGCCGCAAAGAAAAAGCGGCAGAGCTTTCCCTCCGCCGCAGCATTGCAAACCCGGTTAGGCCAGTCTGGGTTACTTCTTGTTGGCTGCCTTCTTCAGATCGACCCCCGGAGTAAACTTGGCAACTCTTCGCGCCGGAATTTTAATAACGCCGCCGGTCTGCGGATTGCGTCCGTTGCGTGCCTTACGCTGCGAGACGGAGAAGGTGCCGAATCCCACCAGAGTCACCCGGTCGCCTTTCTTCAGTGCGGCGGTGACCGCATCAATTATTGTGTCGATCGCGCCCCCGGCGGCGGTTTTGCTGATCCCGTGGGCGGCTGCAATTTTCTCAACCAGATCCCCTTTGTTCATGCTCGCTCCTCGCCAGGTCAGAACCTGTAGCGCGAGTATTTACTTGCGAAACCGGTCAGATGTCAAGAAAAACCGTGAAAATAAGCAGTTTTTCCACGGATGAAACGTAATCGCGCTCTCCTTCCAGGGGAAAATTCCGCTTGACACCATATATCTATAACTGATATATCATGTCTCGATAGATGGCAAAGGGCCAAAATTATCATGCCCCCGAAAAAGACTGACCTTCCCGACGATCTGCAACAGATGCTTCCCCTCACCCCGGCTGTGTTCTTTATTCTCCTTGCGCTGGCTGATGGTGAGAAACATGGTTACGCAATCATGCAAGAGGTCGCATCGCTCTCCGCAGAGAAGGTCCGCATGGGACCCGGTACGCTCTATACAACCGTTCAGCGACTGCTGGACCTTTCGCTCATTGAAGAGACCCAGGGATCTGGCGAGCGCTCGGACCATGAGAGCAGGCGGCGCTATTACCGGCTAACGCGATCTGGGAAGACACTTTTGGGGGCCGAAATCAGCCGCATGGAATCCGTTGTGCACCTTGCCCGGCAAAAGAAGCTTGTGCCGAAAGGTGCGGGGTAAGCCGATGCCGAATGCTCTCCGAATGAGCTCCTACATTTACAGCCTGCTGCTGGCCTCGTACCCGCGGGAGCTTCGCCAGCGGTTTGGTGGGGAGATGACGCAGGTGTTTGCCGACCAGATCAGTGAAGCATGGGCCCGGCGCGGGGTGTTCGGTGTGGTTCGAGTCTGGCTTACTGCCGGCTGGGAAGTCATCAGCGTGGCCGCGCCTCTTCAAATGCGCAACCCAGTTTTGATTGCTTCGGCATTGTCATTTGTCAGTTCGTCTGTTCTCTTCCTGGCGTTCTTCCGCGCGGTTTCACCGTAACGCGGGAACTGGATACCTAAAAGGGCTGTGGAGACGTGTCTCTGATGAGGCAGGGAGAAGTGTGTCCAAGGATTTATCGGGAAATTCTGCGAGAGGAGGATGGGAACGTGGAGACCACACAACATACTCAGGATCAGGATTTCCGCCAACCTTCGCTTGTGAAAGACGCACTGGCTTATGTAGCCCTCGCCTTCACTTTGTCCTGGGTGATGTGGATAGCGGCGATCAAGCTCCACTGGCAAGAGGCGTTCCTGAATTTCGGTTCAGCGGGCCCCGCGCTTGTGGCCATGGTCTTGTCGTTTGCCGGGAAGCGAGACCCATCTCATGGCGCCGTCGCGCGTTGGGCATGGTTTGTGGCGTTGATCGTGCCCTGCTGGATGGTTTTGTCGCTGCACTATTTGTGGCGAGGCAGCAGTGGATTCGGCATGCACCTCAACTCCTGGTTCATCGGACCGGCGGTGTTGCCGGCATGGATTATTTCAGGAGCATTCTCCAGGGACATCGGCGTACGTGCTCTTCTCCGGCGTTTAGTGCATCCGCCGAACCGTTGGTCGCTGTTTGCGCTGCTGTCATTTCCCGCGTTCCTGCTGATACCTGCCGCCATGGTACGTGCGTTCGGCGGGCATCTTGTAAGGCCACCGCATGACGGCACGATGATGGCCGTGGTGTCGAAAGCGGCGATGTTCTTTGCGTTCAACCTGCTCTTTGTTGCCGTGCTGGAAGAGCCCGGTTGGCGCGGGTTCTTGCTCGATCGGTTGCAGCACAAGTTCTCGCCGCTGTTATCGACATTGTTGGTAATGGCTTCCCTGGGCTTTGTGGCATGGACCGCTCGACTACTATCGGCCTGTCCCTTTTGGTTTGACCGTGTGGGTCCTTCTGCGCGTGGTCTTCATGATCCCGCTGGCGATTATCCTGACCTGGTTCTATAACCGCTCAGGCAGGTCGATTCAGACAACGGCGATTTTTCATGCTGGGATGAACACATTTCCGTTTGTCCTGCCGTACTCGCAGCCAGCGTTCGGCCTGATTTTCATCTGGGCGGCATACGCGATCATAAGCGGCCGGATGTGGCGGACTAACGGCTGATAGTGACGACCAGTGAAAGCTTTACGTCGCCGCGACCGCTGCCGGCGCCACAGGCTCCACTGGTTCCACGCACACTCCCAGCTTCTCGCCCAACGCCATGAACTCGCTAATCCAGCGTTGCGACGACTCATCGCTTTCCAGCGCGACTGGCGGATAGATGTTTTGCAGGAGTTGGTAGAACACGTTTTGCACCGGCGCCAGGTTTACCTCAAAGGGCAACGAGAGAACCAGACCGACTGCGGCGTTGAAGCGTTGCAGCCGTTCTCCGCGAGGATTGACGGCCAACTCCTCGGCCATGCAGCTCAGGCGGCGCTTGAGCGCGTAGCCCAGCCACGCTTCATCCCACTGGATTTTCTCCCGCGCCGCTGTGTCCAGAAGGGTCTGGATGCGCTCCAGGTCAATCTCATCGGCAAGAAATTCTTTGCGCAGCGCGGTGTTCAGCACGAACTCGGCGGTCAGGTGCAGCATCTTCGGCAGCGGCGCTCCCATGTCGCTGAGGAATCCCATTAGCGGCGCATGGTGCTCATAGATTTGACGGTACGCGGCTTCAGCTTCATCCATCGTGGTGCCGAGAATCTTGCTGACCACCTTCTGCCGCTCGTCGCGGAACAGCGATCGCAGGCTGTAGGCCGCGCCGTCGAAATGTTTGTCGAGCAGCCGCAAGACGGCGGGAAGGTCAGCCGACTGAAAGCTCTCGCGCAGCTCTCGCTCCGAGTTCTTGAACTCCTGCTCGCCCCGGAACCCGCGCACCCCGGCAATGACGTTGTGATCGCCGAAATGCAGCACCCCGAAGCTGACCTCCTGTTGCTCGTGGGTAATGCGCGAGCGCACCTGCACTGTGCCCACGGCCAGCCGAGCACGTCCCGACTCCAGGCGGACGTTGTCGCGCTGGCGCACGTCGTAACAGTTGATGGAGCTGCTCTCTCCCATTTTCCGGAACATGGACGCGATGGCGTAGTGGGCGGCGACCGCCAGCAAGTTCACTTCCGCCGGTTTCACCCACTTGTCGAAGATGTCTGCCCCGTCACCGCTCTCGGCAAGATTGCTTTTCGCCAGCGCCAGCAATTCCTTGAACCGTTCTTCGCGATGATCGGGAGACAGCATCTGGGCAAGCTGCAACGCGCGTCCGGCGTACATGATGGTTTGCACCGTTTCGATACCCGACAGCTCATCGAAGAACCAGCCGCAACTGGTGTACATCAGCATGGTGTGGCGCTGCATTTCCAGCAGGGCCAAGGCGGTTACGGTGTCCACGTCCGTCAACTCAGCCTTGCCGTGTTTGGCGAAGAAGGCCTGCAGGCTGCTGTCGTCGCGGTCGAGCACCACGTTGATGTACTCGTCGCGCGCCTGCCAGGGATCGCGCAGCAACTCGGAGGCCTTGCGCTCATATTCCGGCGCCAGCTCATCACGCAGGTAGTCGAACGCAGCGCGCAGCGGAGCCCGCCACGCCTGGTTCCATCCCGGCTTGCCGCCGCTGTTGCATCCGCAGTCGCGGCTCCAGCGGCCCACACCATGGACGCAGCTCCATGCTGTGTTCTCTACGATCTCCACTTCGTGGGTCGGCGGATTGATCTCCAGATATTCGCCGTAGTTGGTCAGCTTCGCCAGATTATTGCTCTCGATGTGATGCAGCGCGTAGGCCAGCGCCATGTCGCCTTTGGGATGATGATGGCCGTAGGTTTCGCCATCGGTGGCGATGTGCATCAGTTGAGGCCAGCGGCGATTGTCGGCAAATCCGCTGAGCAGGCGGTTGGCAAATGTCTCACCATTGCTCAGCAGCCCTTCGAACGCCACCGCGCGCGAGATGGGGCCATCGTAAAAAAACAGGTTGATGCTGCGGCCCGACGGCAGTTTGCAAATATAGGGACGCGTCGGGTCGATCTTGCCGCCTTCAACGTTCTTAAACTTCGTGGTCCCGATGCGACGCTCGTGCTTGGCTTGCGATGGCGCCAGGATGGTGAACTTTATGTCGTGCTCGGCCAAAACTTCCAGGGTCTCCACATCGACGGCGGTTTCCGCCAGCCACATGCCCTCGGGCTGGCGCGCGAAGCGATGCTCGAAATCGCGAATGCCCCAGACTACCTGCGTCTGCTTATCTCGCTGGTTCGCCAGCGGCATGATCATGTGGTTGTACACCTGCGCGATGGCGTTGCCGTGTCCGGAGCAACGCTGCTGGCTTTCCTTGTCGGCGTCGAGGATTGCCTGGTAGGTGTCGGGCGCGTGTTCTTCGAGCCACGATAGCAGTGTCGGCCCGAAATTGAAGCTGATCCGCGAATAATTGTTGACGATGCGGGTGATGCGGTTGTCGGCGGTCAGTATGCGCGAGCTGGCGTTAGCGGCGTAGCACTCCGCCGTGATGCGCTCGTTCCAGTCGTGGTAGGGGTAGGCCGAGTCCTGCAGCTCGATCGACTCCAGCCACGGGTTCTCGCGCGGCGGCTGATAAAAATGGCAATGAATGCAGAGGTATCGATCCATGTATAACGGCGCAGTTGTCAAATGTTGCGCCCTTAATTAGATGCGAATATAAGGTATTGCGTCGCGGGCGGATGGCAAACCCAAGATTTCTGGGGCGGGTCGTCCCAAAGTAGAACTCCTGCTTCTTTATCATCGTTTCGCGGCTTCCCATTCTTTGACCCCACGGATTCGCGCGATACACTTGGCTGTAAAACTACGCTAGAGGCGGCCCCATGATCCGTGAAGATATTCTGCAGCAATTCCCGGAGTTGTTCGGAAGCAGGAACGTCAATGGTCGCGAGATCAACATCGAAGAGACGATAGCGAGCCTTACCCGCGAACTACGTCCTGCCATTGCCCAGGCGCTGAACGCCCGGCGAGCGCTGCTCGCGAGTGGCGAGCCGGTGCGCAGCAAATACGGCTGGCCGCGATGGGAGGAGAGCTTCGACGATCCAGTCACCGGACGCTCCTGGACATTTCGCCAGATTGTGCAAGGCACGATCGACAACTTTCTCGGCCGCGAGAGCGAATGGCGCTGGCGGCTCAACGACGAAGTGCCCATCCCCGCCGACGTGCATCCGCTGAAGAATCCGGGGCTGGAGCTTACCGGTCCCTGGCACCCGCTTGACATGGCGTTCAACGCTTTAAATAGCGCCGCACCCATGAACATGCCCGATTTTGAAGACGCCTCACCGTCGCACTTCCAGCCTGAGGGCGCACCCAGGAAGCAGCCGGTGGGAATGTTTGCGGCCCTGCAGAACGCTAAAGACATTTTCCAGGGCCGCTGGGCCAGCAAGCCATATGAAGTGGTGAAGAAAGACAGCAAGCGCTCTTACACCATCAAAACGCCGCCCCAGAAGTGGCCCACGCGCCTGGTTCGTCCACCCAGCATTCATGTGCTTTACGATCACGTCACCGTCGATGGCCAACCTGCCCCCGGCCTGATTGCGGTGGTCGTTCTCTGGGTGTTGAACAATTACGAAGCGCTGAAACATGCCGGCACCGGTATTTATTTTTACATTCCGAAGATGCAGACACCCCGCGAGGCGCTCATCGTGGAGAAATTGCTGGCGAGGATGGAAGCAATCATCGGCGTCCCGGCTGGCACCTTCAAGATTAAGATTCTCTACGAGGAAGGCAACGGCGGCCGTTATCTGCCGGCGATCGCCTGGGTCTTCCGGCGGCGGCTGCTGGGTACCAATGTCGGTCGCTGGGACTATCTTGGCAGTCTCATCGAGATGTGGAAAGACGACCCCAACGGCGTGTTTCCCGATCCGCAAAACATCGGCATGGCTTCGCCGAACATGATCGCCTACCAGCGCTACAACGCGCTCGTCATGCTGATGGCAGGCATGAAACAGGGCGAGCTTACGCAGGGCGGCCCAATTGGCGGCATGGCGGCGGTGATGATCTACGCCTCCAGCGATGCCTATGGCCGCTCGCGGTATAACCCCTTGGCGCTGCGCGCGGTCGCCATCGACAAGCTGCGCGAGCGACTGCTGGGACTGATGTTCGTGCCCGACGAGGCCATCCCCGCAGGCCAGCAGGTAACGCTTGACGATGTCCTTGCAGGACGCGTGAAAGGCCGCCTTTACGACGCGTATCGGCAAAGCTGGGTGGCCAGTCCGGAGCCCGCATACGTGGCGGCGGGCAATGGGCCGTTGCGCCTGCCGGTCGCGGAATTGCAGGCGATGTTGGATGCCCCGCACGAGACCGTAGACGCCAACGGCAAAGCGGTGCCCACGGTTGCCAGCGGCCTGGTGGATTCGGAGCGGGCGCTGCTCGAATCCCGCGGCCTGCTGAACCTGCAAGGCAAAATCACACCCGGCATTCGAAGCAAGGACGCGTTGGACACGCCGGAGAAGCTGCTTTCTGCGGAACGATGGAACGACATCTACAGCGTGCCCAAAGGCGACATCACCATCGAGCACATCCAGCACGCGTTCTACATGGCCGCCAACTACGGCTTCCAGATTTTGAACGGCAACTTCGCCGCCGCCATCGACGACTACGAACTCAAGCAGCGCTTCATGAACGATCTGGCCACCTACCGCATCGATGTTGCCTGGCTGTGGACGCTGGTCCGTCATCAGGCGGTCATTACCAAAGATGGATATTTCCAGCGACCAGCGCTCACCGAAGACGGTGTGGTGCTGGCGCCCAGCGCGGAGAAGGTCAACGCGGGCACGCGCTTCACCACAGAGTTGTTCCAGAAGGTCTGGGATTATCACAACGAATGGACCGCCCAGTTCTTCGCCGAACTCGACCGGCGCAGCGATCCGGGACGCTTTGACCGGGCGAAAGCGCCCGTCATCATGGAGCTGCTGAAACGGCAACTGCTTTCTCCGAGATACCTGCAGCACAGCGCGCGTGTGCTTTTTTTGCTGGCGCAGGCCACGCATGAGGAGAGAAAGCAAATCCTGGCGGCCATCTTCGATCTTTCGCGGGAGGAGATCGTGAAGCGGGTCGAGACCGGCACCGTGAAACCTGTAGCCTTGGCGGTGCACGATTATGTTTACGACATTTTCTTGGCGGGGAAAGAGCAGCTCGCGGGGATGCCGTGACATGTCCGCGTTAGGGCACGACCCGAGTGGGACTCAGAATGGAAAATGCAGTTGCGACACGCGTCTTGAAATGTCTGGCAACCCCAACTCCGACCAATCCTTGACCATCGCTGCATTATTAAGATGATTCTTGATGGGGGATATCGAAGTGACTCTCGGTGGAAAACAAATTGCTGCAATGTTCATACTGATAGTTTTGTCTCAAACCGGAATTGTCGGCCAGACGATACATTGTTCTCATGCTGCTGCTGAAAAAGCAGCTATGGAAGCAGGTAGGTTGCAGACGTGGGATAAATTATATCAGTCATATCTTCGTTATCACGGCTGTGATGACGCTTCAATTGCTACCAGTTATGGTATCTCTATAGCGCGGTTGCTAAGGCATCGCTGGGGTACACTTCCGCAGGCGTTTCCATTGTTTGCTAGTGATGCTGGATATTACGCGTTTGTGCTGCGACACATCGATGCAGTACTAGACATAGAAGAGCTAGAAAAGATTCGTGCAAATGCAATTCGTTCATGTCCAGCGGGAGGTAACGATTATTGCGTACAGATAAGAAAAGCAGCGGAAAAGGCACTGTACGACATGAGACCGCAGAGTTAAACGAGCTGATGGGAAATCGGCCTTTATGCCCGGGGACGTGGTCCGATATCGCTAATGTGTGCGTGTTCAACGGTTTTCTCGAAGCGAGGTACCTCAGCGGCTAAAGCCGGTTCTCGTAGATCACTGCTTAACGCGGGCCTGAAGGCCCGCACTACCCGAGAAAAGCAGATCCCTCGCGGGCTAAAGCCCGCTCGTGATGACAAAAATAAAAAGCTTAACGACGCACCCTTCGACTTCGCTCAGGGCAGGCTCTAAAGGTGGGCCCCTTCAAAAGCATAAACGTTCGAGTTTTTCGGCAGCCTGCTAGCGTTTACCGAGGCCATAGTTCAGGTTCTGAGGGAGCCGCCGTTTGCCGTATGCATGTCTCGCATGAATTCATGCTTGACATGAATAAAGCTTGGCGCATACTGTTAAGCCTGACAGGTGATCAAGTCATTCGCAGACGAAGAGACGCGGAGGTTCTGGGAAACGGGAAAGTCAGCCCGATGGCCTCCCGCCAACTTGCGCAATGTCGCAAAACGCAAGTTGCAGCTCCTCGATGCTGCGGTAAGCCTCGAAGAATTGCGCTTGCCGCCCCATAATAAGCTGCACCCGCTGACGGGCAGTCGGCGGGGCCAACACGCAATCCGCATCAATGATCAGTTTCGGATCTGCTTCGTTTGGCGCGACCGGGACGTGTACGACGTTGAAATCACCGACTACCATTGAGGCAGAGATAACCATGTCGTTCGAGAGACGCAAAGGCGCGGGCTGGGCGGTGCATCCCGGTGAGATTCTACAGGAAGAATTTCTGAAGCCGATGGAGATTTCCGGCTACAGGCTGGCCAAGGCAATTGGCGTGAACTGCCAAACGGTGAACGATATTGTTCTGCGCAAGCGCGGCATCAGCGCAGAAATAGCTTTGCGTCTGGGACGGTTCTTTGGCACGAGCTCGGAGTTCTGGATGAATCTGCAGTCGGCCTACGAGCTCGCAAAAGCGACGGCCGCACTGCGTAGTAAGGTGGCAAGAATCCGCCCCTACAACGAAGCGGCCTAGTTCGCATTTTTCCCGCTTCTTCCACAGCCATTGCGGGATTTGCACCGGTGTTCAACACATGTTTCTTCACACTCACGTTGCAGATATTGCACAGTCATTGGTGAACCAAGTAGATTTGGATTCGGGGCCCAGACGATGACGACTTCGAACGAGACATGCCCCATCTGCGGCGGCACCGGATGGCAGACCGTCGAGCACGGCAAAGAGCGTGAAGCCGTGCGCTGTGAATGCCGCGTGCGCGACCGCGGCGAGCGCCTGCTGGCCTCCGCCCACATCCCGGCGCGTTACCAGCATTGCGAACTCTCCAACTTCCAATCCGACCCTGACCACGACGACCAGAAAAGCATCCGCCACGCCCGCTTCCTGGCTGGACGTTTTGTCGAGGAGTATCCCACTGACAAGACCGGCCTGCTGTTTGTAGGATCGGTCGGCGTCGGCAAGACCCACCTGTCGGTCGGCATCATGAAAGACCTGATCCGCGAGAAGAGCATCCACTGCCTGTTCTGCGATTATCGCGAGCTGCTGAAGTCGATCCAGAATTCCTACAACCCATCGGTGCAGGCGACCGAGATGAAGATCCTGCGGCCGGTTTTCGAAACTGAGGTGCTGGTGCTGGATGAACTGGGTGCCGTGCGCAGCACCGAATGGGTGTTCGATACCGTCAACTACGTTCTCAACAGCCGCTATAACGACAACAAGACCACCATCATCACCACCAACTTTCCCGACAAGCCGGAGCAGGACAAGGTGGAGATCGACAATCTGAGCAGCCGCTCGGCTGCCGATCGCGCCGCGCGCCGCGAAACTCTTGGCGACCGCATTGGCGAGCGCATGCGCTCACGCCTGCATGAGATGTGCAAGAAGGTGGAGATCGAAGGCCCGGATTTTCGCGAGCACTCCAAGCAAGCGCAATTTCATCGGCACGAATCACCGTCGCGGGTGACGCTGCGCAGCACAAGAAGGAATAGCTAGGGCTTTTTAAAACCGCGCTCCCTGCGCAACGAACCTGCTATTGAGAGCCACGCAGTGATCAGTTTGCGTCCCACCCTTGAGTCTGAAGGATCAGAATGTCGAGGTCCCGGTCGGGGCTGAAGTTGGTTCTGTGCACCTCGTAAGTGACGGGCGAGGTTTGCGTGACGCCCGTCGCGCAAGTGGTGAATATATCGTCCGGACCACCAGTCGTTACGGTGAGGCGGAAGTCTCCTATCGGGCCTTTCCAGTTATTGGCAGTTTCAAGGACGAAACCGATCCGCTTCTCGTAGAGGTAAATTCCCGGGTTCGCACCTGCTCCGTTCTGTCCCTGGCGTTTCTGAGCTACGGCGTAAGCACGAGCGACGTCCTTTTCCGTGCCACAGTACGGAGTCAGTGTTGTACGAGCAGTTTTCTTGACGTCCTGCGCATCCTCGCCCGCGTTGAGGTACAGATAGCTCCCGCCAACAATTGGCTTGTAAACGTGGCGAACTTCAACGGTCGAATTTGCGGGAAACACCTGGTTCCAATGGAACCGCACGTCTAATGCCCAGGTTGGCCAGTAGAAGTCCCACGGAGACGATCCTTCGTCCACCAACAACTCCGAGTCCGTCAGCCGCCTCAATTGATCCGGCGCAAGGTTCTTGACCGCCGCATCGAAAGAGTGTGTATCAACCGTGAGCGGCAAACCAGTTGCTCGTATTGCGGCGGTTACATCATGGCCACTGGCGTCGCGTGCGATGATCTCCACTTGCGGCACAACCTCGGCGCCGTTCACCCAGACCCGGAAATCGACGAAATTTACTGGATCTTTCGATGGAAAATGAATGGGAACGTGGTAGAGATCGCCACCATCGATCACCGGCAACGGAAATTCGACTATCGATTCAACGTTTTTATCCGAATCGTTTCTGAAGGTGTAGCGGACCTCAATCTCGCGGGGAGAGATTCGCAAGTCCTCCTTCTGCATTGAAATCTGTGTCGTTTTGACAGGCACCAGGCCACCGGCGCGCAATGTCGCGAGAGTATCGTCAGCGCCCGCACAAATGCAAAGCACAGGTGCCGCAAGCAGGAGAATGACAGGCCGAATCATGTCGTGCATTGAAGATAGCACGCAGCGATTTTCTGTAAGCAAAAATACAGCCCCAACGGCCCTGCCCTTCCGAAGCCTCCAGCCGCCAACGCTGCGGAACAGGGCCGAGTCGACCACCGATTAGCACGGATTCTCACGAATCTGAAAAGGAGAAGAACCCCAAGCGAAATCCGGGTTCATCTGCGTCGGTCCGTGGTTTGCTTCTTGGCGCTCGCCGTCTCTGTGCCTCTTGTGTCTCTGTGGTAGATAGAATGTCTTTGTGCAGCGCATCGAATTCGTGCCTGACCGCGACACCGAGTTGTTCGCCGCTGTGCCGGCGAGTGCGGCGGTGTTTCTGCTGCGGGGCGAGGACGAGGCCACCGAGCCCTACGTCAGCAAGACTTCCAACTTGCGCCGCCGCTTGCAACGCCTGCTCGGCCTCGCCGATGGACAAACCCGTAAGCTGAACCTGCGAGAGCGCGTGCGCTGGGTGGAGTGGACCGCTACCGGCTCCGACTTCGAAGCTTCGTTTCTGCTGTATCAGACGCTGCGCCACGAATTTCCCAAAACCTACGACAAGCGTCTGCGCCTGCGTTTTGCGCCGCTCGTCAAACTGATTCTCGACAATCCTTATCCGCGCGCGACCGTGACCACGCGCATCTCCGGACTGAAGAGCGGGGGAGGGAAGGGAAACTCGCAATATTTTGGGCCGTTCGCCACCCGCGTCGCCGCCGAGAAGTTCGCCAACGATGCGCTCGACCTGTTCAAGATGCGCCGCTGCACTTTCGACCTTGATCCCGACCCTGCGTTTCCCGGCTGCATTTATTCCGAGATGAAGATGTGCCTGGCGCCCTGCTTCAAAGGCTGCACGGATGACGAATACGCGGCGGAGGTGGGGCGGGTGCAGCAGTTTTTCGAGAGCGGGGGCCAATCTCTGGTGCGCGAGATTGAGCGGCAGCGCGACGAGGCCTCGACCAATCTTGATTTCGAGGCCGCCGCCGCCATGCACACCCGCCTGGAGAAGGTGAAGGCCGCGCGCGCGCAGTTGCCTGACATCGTGCGCCGTCTCGACGAACTAAACGGCGTGATGGTGCAGCCCTCGGCGGACCGCGAATCGGTGGCGCTGTTCAAGATTGTTGGCGGGCGCATCTGCGCTCCGGTCGCGCTCAACGTCGGTCAGCCAACCGGCGCAGCACAGCTGGTCTCGAAGCCGCAGTCCATGGAGTCGCGTATCTCCGAGGCGCTGGCGGCAGTGGAGGCTGACCAAACTGCGCGGGGCACTGGAGCGGATGGAGCACCTTGCGCTGCTGAAGCGCTGGTATTACCGCACCATAAAGGCCGGGGAACTCTTTCTCGCAGAAAACGGCGAGCTGCCGATGCGGCGCGTGGTGCGTGGCGTGTCACGTGTTTTTCGCGGCGAGAAGCCGACTGGCGACCTCAGCGAAACCGCCGGAGATTACTGGAAATTCCGCGCTCGCGAAGCCGGATTGCCGGAAAGCTAGGAATCGGCAATTAGCCGTTAGCCCTTAGCAATTAGCCCTTAGCTTTTAGCCATAGGGGTCCTTCGACTCCGCTCCCTGCGGTCGCTGCGCTCAGGATGAAAAAATAATCGCGATCTCTCCTGCGGTCGCTGCGCTCAGGATGACAAAATAATCGCAATCACCTACCTAACGCGCGTTACTTTCCCGCGTTGGCTATTTCGTAGTCGGTCATCGACTTCACCATGTCATACGGAACATTGGAGCTGAAGCCCAGCAGCCTGCGGCCGTTGATGAAGAAAGTGGGCGTGCTGGTGATATAAACTTTCTCGCCCAAGGCCTGCGAATCCGTGATCCGCTTCGCCGTCTCCGGCTTGGCGACGCAAGCGGCGATGGCATCCGGGTCGCCGCCCGCATCTTTCACGTAACCTTTCAGCATCTGATCGACGTTTTGCTCGCTGATTTCCGCCTGATGGTCGTAAACCGTGGCGATGAACTTCATGGCGGCGTCGTTGTTTGCCCGGCCCAGGCAATCCACGTACTTGGCACCGGTCAGCGCCCATTTGTGAATCTGAGTCAGCGGGTAGTTCACAAACACCAGGCGGGCCTTAGGCTCCTCCTGCATCAGCTTGGTGATGTTGGGCTGCGCGGCCTTGCAGGCGGGGCACTGCAGGTCGCCGAACTCGACGATGGTGATGGCTGCATCCTTCGGTCCCTCCGTGGGACCGGTGGCGCCCTTCAGCAGTTCGCGGTCGATGGCAAATGGATCGGAGCCAAACGGCATGAGCTCGGCCGTGAAGGCATGCTTCTGATCGGCGGTCACATAAATTCGCGTCGCCTGCTGGCCCTGCGGCGTGTTGAAGATGACTGTGCCTTCGGAAAGACCAGCCGCCTCCGATGCTTTGATATCCACCACTTTCCAGGTCAGGTCCTGGTTCCAGCCGAACATGCGCTTGAGAAATGCGTTGAAGGTGGCTTCGCTGGGAAGCGACTCCTGCGCGGTGGTGGAGGCGCTTGTCTTGGCGTTCGGGTTCGACGAACTGGAGGGCGTTTGCTGCGCGCTGGAACAGAGGCTGACGAAGGCCAGGCCGGCGGTGATCAGTACGGCGGTGCAACGGTTCATGGGTTCCTTATCTTGTCTAATCAAAATGTGAAAACAAAATGTATAAGCCAAATGTGCAAAGCTAGTGTTACATCTCCGCCTTGGCGGCGATGGGATAGCGGCGGCCAAAGCCGAACGCCTTCTCCGAAATCTTCAAGCCGGGAGCAGCTTGCTGGCGCTTGTACTCGCTCTTGTCCACCATGAGGACCACTTTTCGGACCAGCTCCGGCGCATACCCATGCTGTGCCGCGATCGCATCGGGAGACTTGTTGTCTTCCACGTAGTCTTCCAGGATTGTATCGAGAACCTCGTACGGCGGCAGGCAGTCGCTATCTTTCTGGTCAGGCCGCAACTCCGCGGACGGCGCTTTTTCTATGGTGGACGCGGGAATCACGGGCGACAGCGAATTCACATAGCGGGCCAGGCGGTAGACCAGGGTTTTGGGCACGTCGGAGATGACCGCCAGTCCCCCGCACATGTCTCCATAGAGCGTGCAGTAGCCTACGGCAATTTCCGACTTATTTCCGGTGGTCAGCAACAGGGCGCCAAACTTGTTCGACATCGCCATCAACAGTGATCCGCGAATACGCGCCTGAATATTTTCTTCGGTCACATCCGGCTGGCGGCCGGCGAACACGGGCTTCAAGGCCTTCAGATACGAGTCAAAGGTGTCGACGATCGGCACCAGTTCAAACGAAATGCCGAGGTTGCGGGCCAATGCGGCAGAATCTTCGATGCTGCCGCGCGATGAATACGGCCCCGGCATGCCTACTCCGATGACGTTCCCGGCGCCCAGCGCGTCCACCGCGATGCAGGCGGTGATGGCCGAATCGATGCCGCCGCTCAGTCCCAGCACGGCCTGTCGGAAGCCGCACTTGTGCACGTAATCGCGCGTGCCCAACACCAGCGCGGAATAGGCGCTCGCCTCCAGCCCTTCCACAGCCGGGTGCAGGTCGCCGGTCAGCGCCTCGCTGTCAAAGCAGATGAGGTCCTCTGCGAATGACTTGGCTTGCGCAATCACCCGCCCATCGGGCCCCAGCGCAAAGCTTGATCCGTCAAACACCAGGCTGTCGTTTCCGCCCACCTGGTTCACCAGCGCCACCGGAATGCGGTAGTGCCGGGCAATGGTGGCCAGCATGTCAAGCCGCAGCTCGCGTTTGCGCAGATAGAACGGAGACGCGGAAATGTTCAGCAGGATTTGTCCACCCGCGCCGATCAAGTCTTGTACGGGATCGACCCCGTACAACTGGCGGTCCCAGAAATTCTTGTCGTTCCAGGCGTCCTCGCAAACCGTGAGGGCCAGTTGCTTGCCGTCAAAGGCCAGCAGTTGCTGGCGATCGGCAGGCGCGAAGTTGCGCATCTCGTCAAACACGTCGTAGCTGGGCAGCAGGCGTTTCGACTGGATGGCGGCGATCTTTCCGTCGCGCAGCAGCGCCGCCGAGTTCATCACAGATTTTCCGGTAGCCGAACGGGCGGGCGTGACCAGACCGCAGATCACGGCAATGCCCTGGGTCGCCTGTGCAATGGCTTCGGCGGTTTGGCGGTTGCGTTCGACAAACCACGGGCGCTCCACCAGGTCGCGCGGGGGATAGCCGCAAACACTCAGCTCGGGAAAGAGGATGAGATCAGCGCCGGCACTTTTCGCGCGTCGTGCGTAGTCGATGATTTTTGCCGAATTACCCGCGAAGTCGCCGATCGTGGTATTGATCTGCCCGAGTGCAATCCTCACACTAACAGTGTAAAGGGGCGCGAGCGGGGCTGCCAAATGGATGGCACATGCAGCCATTGCGTGTGCTGGGGTGTAGCGTCGAATTCAGCGCGTTTCTACCCGATCACCGTAACCGACATCGGCTTCAACGGCCCGCGACCCAATGCGGCTGCGGATTCGGGTCCGCATCTGGAGTCGAGTTGGGCCCGGGAGACCCGGGAGGAAGTGGCGGGTTGGGCTGAGTCTGTGTCCCGCTCGGTTGCGGATACACCTCTTGCTCCCCGGGACGGAGCAGGCTGGGAGCGTTGGCCGGTTTTGCGGCCGGCTTCTTCGCAGCAACCTCGGTCTCGGCGGTCTTCAGGTCCACCTCTTTTTCGGTGCGCACAACCTTCTCTCCGCCGACCTTCATAATCTCTAATCGCGCCACCACGGCGCCTTGGAAGCGCACAAACTCAACTTCCTCGGGGGGATCGCCGTAGATCCACTCTTCATAGTCCTGGCCCTTGTCGTCCTTGTCGCGCACCTTCTTGGGTGGCCGTCCTTTGGCGTAAATCACCATGTCGCGGTCCATGCCGACCAGGACCTTGTGCTCCTTGATTGCCTCCTGCACCTTGGGCGGCAAGGTCTTCGCGTAAGCCTCAGCCTGATTGAGCGCCTTGAAATCGAACACGGGCGACAGCATGTCGCGGACTTGTTCGCCAGTCAACTCGGGCACGAATTTGTCGAACGCCAGGGTCACCTGCGAGCCTTTGGCATTAGGGTTCGGAGTCCCACCCAATGGGCCGCCAACATTGTTGACGCCCGTCTGAATGTGCTGATACCACTTCTCGTGTTTTCTCGGTCCGCCGTTGATCTCGACGATGATGGAGCTGTCTTTGACGATCACGTTGGAAATAACCACCCGGTCGCCGGGACGGGCCGCCGCTCCGTGATCGCTTGCCAATCTGGCGACCTGCTGGTCGCTGGGAGTCACGGCTCCATTCTTGATCTGCAATCCTTTGTCACCGATGGGAAACAGGCGGCGTGCAAAAACGCGTTCCGCCGTCAAATCGCGAATCACCAGCAAGCGAGTCTGGTCGGTCATTTTTGTGGTCGGTAGTTTGGCTGGTGCTTTGGCGTCATCAGCAAATGCGAGCATCGCCGGCAGCAGAACTGCCGTGGCGAACAGAGGGAAACAATTGCGGCTCATGGAAACACCCAGATTGTTTCAAATTATATGCTCATCCCCGGTGGGATACACGCTAGGGTTGGATGCCCGAAAGGGTGTCGCGGTAATCCTTCTCCGGCGGAGGCGGGGCCGGTTGCGCAAGCGGCACCCATGGCAGCTTCCAAACCATCACGATTCCGATCAGGGTCACTAGAACTACGGTCGCGCTCCCCTCCAGTCCGTAGCTGCCGCCAGTAACCCAATTCGGCCCGCTGGCGGTGGTCCACAGGACCACGTTGAACAGCCGAAGGCCGCTCACCGGCAAGCCAAACAGGACTCCGAGGGCGAAATTCCAGCCGAAGTGAATGCCCCATGGCAACCACAAAGCTCTGGTCCGCAAGTAGGCAATCGACAGCAGCACCCCTATCAGAATGGTGTTCAGCAGTCCCCAAAGGCTGGCGCCGGGATTGGCCAGGTGCACCGTACCAAACATCACCGAGAAGACCGCAATCGCGCCGACTGCGCCGACGCCTTGTTCCAGGTGTTGAAAGGGATAGCCGCGAAACACCAGCTCTTCGGCGAGCGCGCCCAGCAGAAGAATAAGCAGTACGGCGCCCAGTCTGGGCAACGTGTGCACGCTGAGGCGAATTCTGGTGCTGGTATGTCCCCAAATACCGATAGGAAGAATCGCCAGGGCGGTCAGTCCGAATCCGAGGGCGCAGCCGAATGTGAATTGCTTGAGCCAGCCCCTGGCGCGCGGCAATCCCAGGGCGGCGATGGGATGCCCTTCGACATGGTCGGCGGCGGTCAGCATCCATACGTACAGCGCGATCAACAGCATGAGCAGCAGGGGCCGGAATATGACCTCGAAGAGCAGAACGCGGTCACCGGCGATGGCCCCGGCAGCGTAACCTGCAACCAGAAATGCCAGGAACGAAAGCACAGTTGACGCCGCGAAGGCCCACACCGGATGAAGACGGCCTGTGCTGGTGGTGAACATGGCTAGCCTTTGACCGTCTTGCGCTGCGCCGCGGGGTAAAACGTCAGTCCCCGGCGCGCGACCGAGAAATCCAGCGGAGCGCCGCCGTGGTTGCGCACCACGTCCTCGACCCGCCGGCGGGAGCCCGGTTCAACCAAGACGATGGCGCAGCCGCCGCCGCCTGCGCCGCAAACTTTGGCAGCTCGGGCGCCATTCCGCCGGGCCACAGCGATCAGCTTGTCGATCAACGGGGTGGTAATGCCGGGAGCGTTGCTGCGCCGCAGCTTCCACTCCTCGCGCAGCAGGCGCTCCACGTCGTCCCATTTCGCCGCAGCCAGGGCGCGTTGCATGGCCTGGGCAATGCGCGAGATTTCCGCAAAATTGCGGATGACGCGCTTGTTGCCGTCGATGTGCTGCTTGAATACCTCCCAGTTGTTGATGCCCGAGCGCCGCGGCACTCCGGTGTAGAGAAGAACGAACCGCTGATCGATTTCATCGAGTGAAACCGGCACCGCCTCGCGACGGACGCCGTCAGGCTCAAGGTGGATTGCGCTCACGCCGCCGTACATGGCTGGATAATAATCCTGGCAGCCGGTAGGCACGCGAATCAGCTGCGCCTCGACATTCTGCGCAAGCACGCGAATCTGTTCCAGCCCAATCTTGCGCCCCACGAATCGCGCCAGCGCCGCAGTGGTGCTGATCATCAACGCCGAAGAACCGGAGATTCCTGCGCCTGCCGGAGATTCCGAGTCCGTCTCCAGGGTGAACCCTGCCCGTGGCTTGAAGAAGCGGACCAGATGGGCCGCCAATGGGTGGCGATAGGTCTTGGCCGCCAGCAATTCATCCAGCCCGGCAAAGCGCTCGTGCCGGCCGGTATCGTGCGAGCGCAACACAATTTCGCGCCCGCGCTGAGGAGTGATCTGGCAACTGGTCAGGATGTTGAGGGCAACGTTTACGCTCACCGCCCCGGGATGGAAAAGGTACATCGGCCAGATGTCGAGTGTGCCGCCGGCGAGATCGGCGCGGCATGGGGCCGTAGTAACGATCTGGTCGGGGTTCACCGGGGACATAAAGTGAGAATGGGTTGGCATGATCAGTGTATAGAGAATTGATGGAAGCCCCCGCATTTATGAGGGGGAAGGAGCTCCGGGGCTAAAGCCCGTATCAAAATCAACGCGGCTGGACTAAAGTCCAGCTCCCCCTGCTAAAGCAGGGGGCTTTCACCAAAGGCTTCTGCAGACAGTTGCCTGCCCACAGCCAGCACCTCGCTCACCACCTGTTCGATGTCATCTGGGGTGGTGCGATGATTCACAATGCAGGCGCGTAACGCGAAATGGCCATGGACCGTCGCGTTGGACAAGAATACCTTGTCCGCGACGATTCACCCGCTGCAAAATCTCTTGATTCAGCGCGTCACTGTTGACGTCAACACCGCCCTGCGCGCGATAGCGAAAACAGACTGCGCTGAGTGGGACCGGAGCCAGCAGTTCGAGCTCAGGCTGCTTCGTAATAAGCCCGGCCAGCATCTGCGCGTGAGCCAGATCATTGCGGATGGCCTCGCGAAAGTTCGCCAATCCGTGGTAGCGCAGCGAGAGCCAAAGCTTCAACGCGCGAAAACGCCGCGATAGCTCGATGGTCTCCTCGAAGAACACGAAGCCCTCGACGGGATCGTTCACCAGCGATTTTGCGTAATCGCCAGTGTGCGAAAACGCGTGACGCGCGGCGGCAGCATCGCGGTAGAGCAGGCATCCGCAATCGAGCGGCTGATACAGCCACTTGTGGGGATCGAGCGACAGCGAATCAGCCTGGTCTCAGCCCGGCAAATTTCGCTGGTTCAGCGATGGCAGCCAGCGCGCCATAAGCTCCGTCCACGTGAAACCATACGCCCGATTCGCGCGCGATTTCCGCCAATTCCGGCAGCGGATCGATGCTGCCGGTAGAAACCGTTCCCGCAGAACCCACGATCGCAATCGGCGTCAGCCCAGCGTGGACATCGCGTTCCACGCTGGCGCGCAGAAGATCGACGCGAATCCGAAATTTGTCGTCACAAGGAATGAGCCGCAGGTTCTCCCGGCCGATGCCCAGCAACGCGATGGCTTTGGGGATCGACATGTGGACTTCTGTCGAGGCGTAAATCGTTCCCGGACGCGCACCGCTCTCGTTGGCGGGCAGGCGCGCTTCGCGGGCCATGGCGAGTGCCATCAGGTTTGCCGACGAACCGCCTCCGGCCAGGCTTCCCGTGAACCCTGCGCACCCGATCGCTTCCGCCAGCCAGCCCACCACGACGCGCTCGATGGTCGCTGCCGAAGGCGAAGAGCGCCACGCCGTCAGGTTCTGGTTCAGCACGCTCGCCAGCAAGTCTGCGGCAGCGCCGATGGGCTCGCCCGAGCCGAGCACGTAGCCAAAGAAACGCGGCCCCGTGACCCGTACAAGTGCCATCACTTCGCTAAGGTCGTCGAGAGCGCGGTTGCCCATGCCTTGCTCTGGCAGCGGCTTGGCAAATAGAGCGTCGGCTTCACTGCCGCTTGTCTTGGGAAACGTCGGGCGTTCGCCAATGGAGGTGACGTACCGCAACGCAAGCTGGGTAATGCGCTCGAAGACTGCTTGGTAGTCGGCGTCGGAGAGCACAAGTGGATTCATGGGGCTGATTTGGCGGGACAGCCAATTGTAGCGCCCGGGGGTTAAAGAGGCAGCGCAAAAACTCTGTGCGCAAGCTCATGGCCTGTACTTCCTTCCTTGGTGGAAGCCCCCGCATTTATGCGGGGGAAGGAGCGCTTCAGCGCGCCGGGAAAAAGTCGGCTCTGATGCCGCGCTTTAGCGCTGGGCATGGAGGAATCCCGTGGCTAAAGCCCATTTCAAAATCAAACGCTTTTCCGCCGGACTAAAGTCCAGCTTCCCCCTGCTAAAGCAGGGGGCTTCCACCCAAAGGCCGTCCTGCGCAGCTTGTAAAGGTCGGTGTCACAACTCGTGATACGTGACCAACTCAATTCCCCGGCGCTGCAGAACATCTTTGGCTTCCGGCGAGGTCAGCAGGGCGAGTTCCTGCACTCGCGATTCCCGCAATCGGGTGGCGACCTGGTCGAGATCGGCGTCGTTGTACCCCGGGTGGCAGACGAACTCCCAGGTCCCCTCCGGAATGCTGTCGGCGATCGCGGTGAACAGTTTCAAGTCGAGACAGGCCGGTAACCAGCACGGCCAGCGATCCGTCGGTTGTGCGCAGGCCATGGGCCTCCACTTCGCGGCGGAAGCTGCCGGCAAAGTTGCGCAATACGTTCAGTTCGGCGAAACGCCGCCACAGCTTGCGCTTGCGAAGCAGATCGACGATTGGCAAAGGCCACACCCGGCCAAACGGATTGCGCACCGCCGGAACGCCACACGCTCGCGCCGCTCGCAGCAGTGGCCGCAGCACCGCGGGAAACATGTGGGCATGCTTGTGGGTGTCGAAATGAGAGGGCCGCACGCCCGCCGATTGCAGGCGCTCAATCTGCGCGACGGTCTCGGCTTCGATTTCGGCCGGGTTGAGCTTGTTGCGAAACGAAGCGATGACAAAGTCGTTGAGCTTGCCGCGAAATTGGCGGTTGCCGTTTTGTGCGCCGGGCTGTAGCAGGCTGGCCACGCGATCGGCAGGCAATAGCGGTTCACCGTCGAGCAGCACCACGTGACAGCCGACGCTGAAGCGGGCGTGGTGCGCCGCCAGCGAGCGCGCCATACCGGCCGCCTGGTCGAAAGCCCGCGCGTTCGCCATCAGCGTGGACGAGGTCACAATCCCGCGCTCGTGCGCCTCGAGGATGGCGCGGTTCACCCCCGCGGTCAGACCAAAGTCGTCGGCATTGACGATGAGCCTGCGCACCGCATCAGTGTAGCAGCGGAAATTGGAGCAGCGCCGGCCAGGGCCGCGCTCTAATACCAGGTGTATCCCAGGGTGAATTGCAGCGACGCATTGATGCCGGGATTGTGATTGCCTATCGAAGCATTGGAAAGGTGATAAGCCTTGACAGCCACGTCCCAGGAGGTCCGCTCTTTGCGGAAAATCTGCGCGCCCAATTCGGCTCCGCTGGTGAAGTTCACCTGCGAGGTGTGAGGTACCGGCAGGTCCTTGGTACTGAAGAGCACACCACCCACGGCCGCGAGATAGGGCGCAACTTTGCAGGGCGTGGTGAAGTTCCACTTGGCGATAAACGGATTGATGCCGCCAGCGTACTGGCCGCCGCGGATCCAGTATTCATTCACCGGAATTACGTCGCCTGCCATCTCGAAGGTGCCGCGCAAGAAACCGCTGCCGTGTTCGTCGGTCAGCACGCGACCGATACGGAAGCCGAAGAGGAACGACCCCCCGCTCGGTGAACTGGCGACCGAGTGGCCACCTCCAACGAACAGTCCCTTGTTCCAGCCGGGATGGCGGAGTGCGTCAACGGGGCTATCAGTAGGAAGCTGCGCAAACAGCGGCGCTGCAGTGAGGCAACAGAACAGGACAAGACGAGTGGCTTTGTTCATCGGGTTAAGAGTAATGGCAAAAGCTATCAGGTTTCGCTCCCATCGCGCAAACCCCGCTTTGGGGCCATCCGTCCAAGCTAATGACAATTTCGTCAAATTGCTCTCCACCCCGCACAGTTTTTCCCTATACTCGTGCACGTCGTTGCCAAAGGCCGAATGACGAAGGAGCGCTCATGAAGGTCCTTACCCAATTGCTTTTTGTGCTCGCCTGTTCTGTGGCACTATTTGCGGCGGACACGGCGCCGGGAGATGTTTTGAATCGCAGGGTCGGAGGCAAGTGGATCGGTAGCGGCCAGTTTCTCGATTCCGATTTCAGCCAGGCGGCCAAAACCAGCGCCGTGACGAAATGCGCCTGGTCGCCCGACCACATCTTCGTCATCTGCGATCAGGACATTAATTTTGGGGGGACCCCCATGCGCGACATCTCCATCTATGGGTTCGCGCCCAAAACCAACAAGTTCTATTTCTACGGGGTCTCGCTGGGCGAGGAGAAGCCGCGCAGCACCGCCTTGGACATCAGTGACAATGGCGATCACTGGGTCTATTCCAGCACCAACGACATCAAGGGCAAGAGCATTCAGTTCCGCACCGTAAATGAGTTCAAGGGCAAGGATGTCGTGGAGTGGCATTCGGAGTTTTCCGCCGACGGTGGCAAGACCTGGACGAAAACTGGTGAAGGCAAGGAAACGAGGCAGCAATGAAGTCCGCGCCGGGTTAGTTCGCGGCTGCGTTCAGCAGGCGAAAATAACGTCGCGCCTTGTGCACGTCTTTAGCAATCTGCTCGCGCAGCGCTTCCACGGACGGAAACTTGATTTCCGGCCGCAGCCGCTGCAGGAAAATCAGCTCCAACTCCGTGTCCGGCAGCAACTCGATGGGATGGAAATTCAGCAGGTGGCTCTCGATGGCGAAGGAGTCTGCCCCGAAGGTTGGCCGGTTTCCCACGTTGGTCACCGCCTCGAAGCATTCGCCTCCGACGCGCAGCCACGTGATGTAAACCCCGATGGCGGGAACTAATTCGTCGTAGCGCGCCAGATTCACCGTCGGCACCGTGTATTTGTGACCGTAGCCGCGGCCGCGTCCTGGATTGGAGAAGATGCTGAAGGGGCGGCCCAGCAGGGCGCACGCCTTCGACATTTTTCCTTCGGCGATCAGCTTACGAATCTCCGTGCTGGAGACGTGATGCCCCCGCAATATCTGCTCGGGATAAATGGTGGGGACGAAACCAAACTCCTTGCCCAGGTCGGCCAGCGTGTTTACGTTGCCTTGCGCTTTGTGGCCGAAGTGGAAGTTGTAGCCTTCGTGTACTTCGCGCGCATGCAGGGCGTCAACCAGCACGCTCTTGGCGAAGTCGCGCGCCGGCATCAGCGATAGGTCGCGAGTGAACGGCAACACCAGCACGGCATCCACACGTGTCTGTTGCAGCAGTCGCAGCTTGATCGGCAAAGGGGTCAGCAGTCTGGGCGCGACATCGGGGCGCAGAACGCGGTAGGGATGCGGCTCGAAGGTCACCACCACTGCCTGGCCGCCGAGCGAGTGGGCGCGGTCCGCCATCAGCCGCACCACCTCCTGATGAGCGCGGTGCACGCCGTCAAAATTCCCCACGCTGACCACCGTGGGACCAAGATTGGACGGCACTTCTTCGAGGCTGCGGAATACTTGCATGTGGCCGGTTGTCCTACAGGTCAAACTCGAGTTTTAGGCCGTCGTGCGCCAGACGCACGTTGTCGGGCAGCGCCGCATTGGTTTCCTCATGCGGCAGGTCGTGCGAGATGTGCGTGAAGTACGCGCGCCTGGGCTTCAGCCGCTCTACCAGCTTCAATGAATTCTCCACCGTCGAGTGCGTGGGATGAGGATGGTGCCGCAGGGCATCGAGAAACAGGATGTCGAGCCCCTGCAACTGCTCCATCGACTGCTCCGGGATGCTGCTGAAGTCGGTGAGATACGCGGCCGAGCCGAAGCGATACGCTTCGATCGGGACATCTCCATGATGTACCTCGAGCGGAATGAAAGCTGTTCCGAACAGCTCCACCGGTCCATTGATAGGGCGCAGCTCGACTTGGGCCAAGCTTCCGTACTTGTAATCCGCATCGAAGATGTAACGGAAAACGCTGCGCAGGGTTTCCGAGGTGGCGGCACTGGCATAAAGAGGAATTTTCCCTCCGCCGGTGACGCGAGGGAAGCTGAGCGGCCTCACATCGTCGAGTCCAAGAATGTGATCGGCGTGGCCGTGGGTGTAAAGCACGGCGTCAATTTTGCGAATGCCTTCGCGGAGGGCCTGCTCGCGAAAGTCGGGCGTGGTGTCGATGAGGACCGTGTGGCCATCCCACTGCACCATGACCGAGGGGCGGGTGCGCCGGTCGTGCGGATCGGCCGACGTGCACACACGGCAGTCGCAGCCGATGGTGGGCACGCCCATCGAGGTCCCGCTGCCCAAAACCGTGAGCACGGCTTTCATCAGGGCTTGTGGTCACCGGCCGGTCCACCCTGGGGCGGATGTGTGAGTAGGTTCGTGACCTCGAGGTAGGCCATGCGCAATTCGTAGACGACGTTCTGCAGCATGCTCTGTTCGGCCGGCGTCAGGTTGCCCTTGGTCTTGTCTTGCAGCAGGGCCAGCGTGTCGATGGTCTGCCGTGCGCCCAACAGGTCCACCTCGGGCTTAGCACCTTGCGGCGCCGCCAAACCTAGCTGCATGAGTGCGCTCATATACAGCGACGCGAGAAACTTCTCGAACGTGATCTCGAAATCCTGCGCGCGGTGGGGCTGTCCCTGCTTGCGCATTTCCTTCTCGATGCTGGCGTCGATCTCGCGGGTCGATTCCCGGTAGGCCGCGGCAGAGTCGTGCTGCTCCTGCGCGCTGGGCCCTTCGGGAACGGCCTCGTCCGTCACGATGGATGAGGTCGGCGCGGCGGCGCTTGGTGGCGCAGCTTGGTGTTGTGCCGCGCGTTGCTCGTTGACCAGGCGCTGCGCTTCACTCGTCTCGCGTTCCCGTTCGGCGCGGCGTTCTTCATCTTCCACCACGTCCTGGCGCAACTCGCCATCTGTGCTGAACAAGCGGCGGTCGGTTACTACGAATTCAGGTCTCTTCTCTTTGTCGGCCATAGTTTATTTACTCGCTGAATGGAAGGGTTTGGACGGTGGCAACGTGCTCGCCGATTTGCACGGTCGCGCCGGGAGGTGCAGCTTCGCGCCGCACATAGCCGAGCGCCAGCATGCGGTCGCCATTCGGAAACGGAACCCGCGCCGCGCTGGTTATCTCTCCCACATCCTTGTCATTGGCGCGAACTTTGGTTCCCGGCGCCGGAGGCTCGGCAGCCTGCACTTCAAAACCAGTAAACCCACGATGCACATTGCCGCGTGAGCGAATTCGCTCCACAATCTCCTGCCCGATGTAGCATCCCTTGGCGAAATTCAACGCGTGTTGCTGTCCGGTCTCCTGCGGCAAATCGCGTTCGCGAAGGTCAACTCCAAAGCGCGGTATACCTCTGGCGATGCGATAGAACTCGAAGGCATCGCTGCCGGCGGGGGTGGCACCCGCCGAGACCAGTCCGTCCCAGATTGCATCCATGTTCTCGGAGGCAAACCAGATCTCGAATCCATCCATCTGCGGCTGGGCGCTGCGCGCGACCGAGACGCCAACTTCGCGCCACACCGCGTCGATCACCTGCCCCGGGTTCAAGCTGCGAGACATCCAGGCCCGCCGTCGACAAAACCTCGTGCGACTTTGATATTGGGCCTGCGACGCCAACCGCAGCCAGTTTGTCGCTGATGTCGGCGACCTCGACGTCGTCCATAATGATGTAGCGATCGAAGATCTCAGCGAGCGTGGGCTCTTGCTCGCGGTCGGTGGTGACCAGCAGATAGTCCCCGCGATTGTAGGCAACCAGGTCTCCCTGGATGCGCCCCTGCGCGCTGAGGACAAAGCTGTACACGCCACGTCCGGGCGCGAGGTCGCGGACGTTGTTGGTGACCATGCCATTCAGCCAGCGCACGCGGTCCTCTCCCGCCAGCACCAGCTTGGCCTGCCAGCTCATGTCGAGGAGGGCACAGCCCTGCAGCAGGGCATGGAATTCAGCCGCGGGATCACCGAAATCGGCCGGCGTTTCCGCGCCGCGATACATCCCCAGGTGCGCGCCGCTGGCCGCGAGCTTCTCTTGAAAGGTAGTAACACTCATACCGAATCTTTGATTATAGCGAAGGCAAAAAGGAAGCGCTGCAGCGCTCAGCGCGAGATCAATACCGCGTTGGCTGTTATCCTGAGACCGGCCGAATACCGAAGTCGCAACCTGAATCGTTCCCGGCGGGCGATTCGAAATCATGAACAAGAAAAAAGAATCAGACGCTTCGGAACAAGACGCAGATATCAAAAAAGTCTATAGGGCGGACCGCAAGACGCGCCCGGCGCACCTGATCGATGAAGACCGACAGAGGCAGATTGAACGATTCCAGCGCGCAGTTGTCGCCGCTGTTGAGGCCGGAGAAGGGCAGAAAGCGTTGGTTTACTTAAAGCAGATGGGGTATGGGCCGGAGTCGCCCGAGTACCAAGCAGTTATCGCTTTGCTGTACCCGCCCGGAAAAAAGCGATAGCGCGCTCACGCTCCTTCATCTGCTCTGCCTTTGGCAGGCCAGCCAGTTTTTTTTCCATTGCCTCAACGAGGATGTCTGCGATCTTTTCGGCATTCTCGCGCGACGGGCCGGTTGGTCTTGCCGGCCTGTTACGAGTTGGAGAGGTGGCCATAGTTGCGTTTTTCCTTGGTGCCCTCATTTTACCATGCGCCTATTTACCTCTGATGCATCGTCCGGCCACCCGAAAGCTGTAGATGCAGCTCTGCGTCGTAGCCGAGTGCTACTATTTTCCCGTGCCTGCCAACAAGCGCATCGCGGTAATTCCCGGAGACGGCATCGGCAAGGAAGTCATTCCCAACGCTCTTGAAGCCGTTCGCGCCAGCGGAGCGGCCGTCGAGTTCACCAGCTTTGACTGGGGGGCCGACCGCTATCTGATCGACGGCACCACGGTTCCGCCCGATGGGTTTCAGATGCTGGCGCGTGACTCCGACGCAATCTTTGTCGGGGCGCTGGGCGATCTCCGCGTGCCCACTAACATCCACGCCAAAGAGATTCTGCTGGGCATGCGCTTCAAAATGGACCTTTACGCAAACGTCCGTCCGGTGCGTCTGCTCGATGCCTCTCTCTGTCCGCTGAAAAACGCCTCGCCCGACGACATCAATTTCACCGTGATCCGCGAGAACACCGAAGGCGTTTACATGGACATGGGCGGCAACTTCAAATTCGGCACGCCCGATGAAGTGGCGACGCAAGAGGACATCAACACGCGCAAAGGTGTGGAACGCATCATTCGTTTCGCTTTTGAGTATGCGCGCGCCAACGGCCGCAAGAAAGTCATGATGTCGGACAAGTCGAACGTGATGACCTACGCCGGAGGCCTGTGGCAGCGCGTCTTCAAGGAAGTGGCCAGAGAATATTCCGATATCCAGACGCAGCACATGTACGTGGACGCGCTTTGCCTGCAGATGGTGCGCGAGCCGCGCACGCTCGACGTGATCGTCACCAACAACATGTTCGGCGACATCATCACCGACCTGGCGGCAGCGCTGCAGGGCGGGCTTGGCATGGCTGCCAGCGGAAACATTCATCCTGGCCGCACTTCGATGTTCGAGCCGGTGCATGGCTCGGCCCCACTGATCGCAGGGAAGAACATCGCCAATCCCATGGGCTCAATTCTGACTGCGGCGATGATGCTGGCCCACCTGGGTCTGAAGGCCGAGGCGCAGAAGATCGAGAGCGCGGTGCTGGATGCGGTCCGCGAGAAAAAAACCACGGTGGACGTGGGTGGCACGCTGGGCACACGCGAGTGCGCGCAGTGGATTGCGGAGCGGGTGGCGAAGTAATTGCGATTGTTATACTGCCCTATTCATGTTGAAGGACACGCTGGAACAAGGACGGACCGTCACCGATAAAACGCTGGAGCGCCTGCTCCCGCCAGGCTCGCAATTTCCCGGGTCCATCCATCAGGCGATGCGGCACAGCGTTTTTGCCGGAGGCAAGCGCCTGCGGCCAATCCTGTGCATGGAAGCCGCGCAAATGATCGAGGGCTGCATTCCCCAGGGCATCGAAGAGTTGGGCGCGGCGCTGGAGATGCTTCACACCTACTCGCTCATCCACGATGACCTTCCCGCGCTCGACAACGACGACCTGCGACGAGGACGCCCTACGTGCCACAAGGCATTCGGGGAGGCCACGGCCATCCTGGCCGGCGATGCGCTGCAGACCTATGCCTACGAAGTGCTGGCGAAGTTGCAGTGCCCGGCCGAGGCGCGGGTCGCCATCATCGCCGAGATTGCGCACGACACGGGAACCATCGGCGGCATGATTGGCGGCCAGGTCATGGACCTCGAAGCCGAACATGTCCATCCCGACGCGAAGACGCTGGAGTACATCCATCGGTCCAAGACGGGTGCGCTGCTGACGGCGAGCGTGGTCACCGGCGGCATGTATGCAGGAGCCGATACATCGCAGATTCAGAGTCTGCGCGACTTCGGCCAGAACATCGGGCTGGCGTTTCAGATTGTGGATGATGTTTTGGACGTGACCCAGACCTCGGAGCAGCTAGGCAAAACCGCGGGCAAGGACACCGCACACGACAAGGCGACCTATCCGGCGCTGTTCGGCATCGAGGGCTCCCTCAAGAAGGCAGACGAACTGGTGGCCACCGCCGAGGCTGCGCTGGACCACTTCGGCGCGCGCGCCGCCACCCTGCGCGAGATTGCAAAGTTCCTGGTGGAGAGGAAGAAGTAGCAGCCGGACTAGCGTTATGCATCATGGGCTTCGAAGGGCCTTACGCCCTCCACGGATTAACTACAGGGACCTCAAGATCGTCAAAGTGCACGGTATTGCGCGTGGCCAGTGTGGCCCGGTGAGCAAGGGCGATACCGGCGATCATGGTATCGCGAAAGTCACCGGGACGCCCCTTCTTGTGCCGCGATGCCATCAGGTCAGCCGCGTGCTGCGCGGCGTCTCCATCAAAAGCTGCGACCCGTTGGCCGATCTTGTCCAAAACGGCCTCGAATGCCTGCATCAGCAAAGACCGGCGTTTGCCCGCAGGCATGATCTGCAGCCCGAAGTGGACTTCAAGAACTGTGATGGACGTGGTCCAGATGGAGGTTCGAGGTTGCTCATCGAGCCATGCGACGACGTCTTCGTCGGGCGTTTGGCGCATCAGGGCCGAAAGCACGTTCGTATCCAGAATAATCATTACTCAAATGTGGCGGGCTTGATCCTGCGGCCTCGCAACTCCGGAATGTCCGAAGCCAGCCCAGCCTTGTCGAACAAGGCGGCGATTTCCGTCCCCAGTCCGCCAGTCGGCTCATCATCATGGTTGACAGCGCTGCGCAGAATCTCGCGCACCTCTTCTTCCATGCTGCGGCCATGTCGCGCGGCGCGGCGTTGCAACCGTCGCTTCACCGCGTCTTCGATGCTGCGAACTACAAACTGGGCCATGCGGACTCCTGCTTCGGCATGATGATATCATGATATCACATAAATCAATTCCGCAAATCAGGCGAGGCGAAGAGTTCGAGTGCCCTACAGCGACTGCACCGGTACCGCCAGCAGGTCCTCCACCAGCCCAACTTCTTTCTGCACGAAAGGCTCGGCATAATGGACGCCCGCCAGCAGGCCGTAGAATGCGGCCATGGCGGCGAGGCGCTCGCGGATCTCTGCCTGGCGCGGGAAGAGTCCACTGCCTGCCGACTGGTCCTGGTACTGCGACTGGTACGCCATCAGGGCGGCGAAGCGCGTCTCAAACTGCTCGGAGATGTCCACCACGAACGACGGGCGAACGTCGGCGTAGAGGCTGGCATACACGATTTTGTAAGGGCGGTGCGGCGGGTAAGAACCCAGGGCGCGCAGACTTTCGGGAGGAACATCCGCGGTCGCGCCGGTCTGGCCGAGCTTCGTCAATCCCGCGAGGAACGCGGCTTGGTAGCCGAGCACGGAAGCGGTGGCGTGGTCAGGATGACGGGCCTGCCAATAGGGAAGGATAAGCACTCGCGGTCGCAACTCGCGGATTACACTGGCGACCTTGACCCGGTTGCCAAGCGTGTTCTCGACGCGGCCGTCGGGAATGTCGAGCGCCCGCCGCCAACTGACCTTCAGGATGCGCGCTGCCTCGCCGGCCTCACGTGCGCGGTCGTCAACGCTGCCGCGCGTGCCCATCTCGCCCTGCGTGAGGTCGAGTATGGCGGTGCGGTGTCCGCGCTCCGCCATTTTAAGCAGCGTGCCGCCACAAGTCTGCTCAACGTCGTCGCGATGGGCGGCGATGGCCAGGATGTCGCAGTGTGGCGCGTCAGGCATGAAAGCTACAGTCGCATCGCCACCGCTACGCCATCGCGTAGCGGAACGATCGTGGTGAACCAGTCCTTCGACGAGTAGAGCATCCGGTCGAACTCCACCACGCCCTTGGTTTCCTTGTCAGGCTCCTCGCCATTCGTCAGGTCTGGATTGCCGGCAGCGTACGCCACCTTGCCCGACCACAGCGCGTTGTCGGTGATGAAGAGGCCGCCTTTGCGCACGCGAGCCGCCGCCATATTGAAGACGCGGGGATAGTCATGCTTGTCCACATCGTTGAACACGATGTCGAACTCTTCTTTGCGCTCCGACAGAACTTCGAGCGCATCGCCAACGTGGACCTGGATGCGATCTGCGACGCCTGCCTGGTCGAAGTAGCGCCGGGCCTCGTCGGCGTTCTGGCGGCTGCCATCGGTGTAGTGGACCTTGCCACCCTCACCCACCGCCTTGGCCCACCAGATGGTGGAATAGCCGATGGCTGAGCCCAACTCGAACACCGCCTTGGCGTTGATCAGCCGCGCATATTGATAGAACAGGCGGCCGACTGCTGGTCCCACGATCGGAATGTCGCGCGCCTTCGCCTGGCGCTCCATCTCCTGCAAGACGGGTTCGCGCTCGGGCAGCATGGCGTAGAGGTAATTTTCGACGCGTTCATCGGTAAAGCTCTTCATCGAGTATTAACTCCTCAGCTCAACGTTTGCCCGGGCTTTATCTCGACCACTTCCGGTCCGTCGTTTCCCAGGTACCTCCTCAGATGATCGGGGCGACCGGTCAGCATGGGAAAGGTCGCGAAGTGCATCGGGATTACGGTTTTCGGCTGCAGCATGGTGCATGCGTAGGCCGCCTCGCGCGGGCTCATGGTGAAGTGATCGCCGATGGGCAGCATCACAATCTCGGGTGAATAGAGATCGTGGATGATCTTCATATCGCTGAACACGGCGGTGTCGCCGGCATGATAGAGCTTTACTCCGCCCGGCAACTCGAGTACATAGCCGCAGGCCTCGCCACCGTACACGATGCTGCCATCGTCGTCCTGAATGCCGCAGGAGTGGACGGCGTGCGTCATCGTAATCTTGATGCCTTCGACCGTCTGCGTTCCGCCTTTGTTCATGGCAGAGATTTTCTTGGCGCCCTTTTTTTCTACCCAGGTGCAAAGCTCAAAAATTCCCACCACGATGGGATTGTGCTGATTGGCAATCTGCACGACGTCGCCAATGTGGTCCATGTGGCCGTGGGTGCAGATGAGCACGTCGGCCTTTTTCACCTGCTTCTCGCCGTCCGGACACGACGGATTGCCCATCACCCAGGGATCGACGTAGGCGGTGACGCCGTCTTTGGTTTCGATGCGGAAGGTGGCGTGACCCAGCCACGTAATGCGGTTTCCTTTCAGGTCCATTGTTCCCCTCGATTAGCGAAGCCAACCATGCGACTGAGCTTCAGAATGTTTCACCCGCGATCCAGTCGTGATAGCCGCCGGCGAGTGAGAACACATTGCGATAGCCCATCTTCTTGAGATTGACGGCGGCCAGCGCTGAACGGCTGCCTCCGCCGCAATACAAAATCAGCTTGTGGTCCTTATCGGTGGTGATCTTGTCGATGTTCACTTCCAGAATGCCGCGCGGCAGGCCGACCGCTCCGGGAATGGTTCCCTTGGCCTGTTCGTCGCGCTCCCGCACGTCCACCAGCGTGAAGTCTTGGCCCGATTGCTGCATGCGTCTGAGATCATTGGGGCCGATTTCACTGATTTGCGACCTGGCTTCGTCAACCAGTTGCTTGAATTCTGGTAATGGCATGCTCTACTCCCTTCTGCCGGCCGTGCGAAGCAGCGAAACATCGCCCGAACGGCAACAGGCTTACAGGCTACTGAAAGACATGGAAAAGGTAAAATGCGCCACCCGAGATTGACCAGCCTCCGGGGCCGGAGTGAAATCGGCGGTTCTGGATAACGCGCAGCGAGCGGGATTGCCGAAAGCCTAGCGGGCGGCCTTCCGGTCGGCTGCGACCGCATGGGCACTGCGCGGCGGCCGGCGCGTGCCGTGACGCAGGCCTTTGGCGTCGAGCTTAAGTTCGGCGATGGCGCGGCTCAGGGTGTTGCGGTGCATACCCAGTTGGCGGGCGGCCTTGCACTGGTTGCCTTTGCATTCCTGCAGTACCGTGAGGATGAATCGCTTCTTGAATTCACACACGCCTTCGGAATAAGTGATGCCGTTCTTGTACATCTGCAGGATCAAAGCTTCCAGTTGATCTTTCACAAAGCCTCTCTCTTCGTTAAGGCCGCAACCGACCCAATCACAAGTAACGTTTACTGTTGCCGTCCCGGTACGGGTACGTGCTGGGGAACGGTGCGCAACAGTTCCCAGCCGGTACGAAAGCGCTGGCGCAAATCCGCCGGCGCCGCCCAGATCAAAGTGCGGCCGCTCTGCAACAGCACAGGAGCGATGCGGGATTGCTGCAACCGTCCCCACTGCGGTGCGAAGGCGGCCAGCCCCAGCACCACGACCGTGCTGACCACAGCGCCGCGCAGAAACCCGAACAGGCCGCCCAGAAAGCGATCGAACCAGCGCAGTCCCACCCCGTGCACTGCCCAGCGCGCAATCCGTCCCAGCACGCCCGCCAGTATCACGACGACAACAAAAATGGTAAAGAACGCAGCGATATCGGCCACCCACTGGGAGTTAACGTGAGGCGCATACCATGCCGCTACCCGCGGATACTCCCATGCAGCCAGCAAATATCCGACGATCACGCCCGCCAGGGAAAAGAATTCGTAAAAGAACCCTTGCGCGATCGCCTGTAACACCGACAACACAATGATGAGCAGAATCACCCAGTCGAGAGTAGAGAAGCCCATCATTCGGCTTTTCCTAGGCCGGCAATGGATGCCCGGTCACTTGGACGTAAGCCTCCACATACTTCTCACTCGTTCGCGCCGCCACCTCCGGAGGTAAGGCCGGGGCGGGCGGCTGTTTGTTCCACTTGATAGCTTCCAGATAGTCGCGCACGTACTGCTTGTCGTAGGAATCCTGCGGACCACCTGGCTTGTACTGATCCTTGGGCCAGAAGCGCGACGAATCCGGGGTGAGCACCTCATCGGCCAGCACCAGCCCGGCAGCGGTGCGCCCGAATTCAAACTTGGTATCGGCGATGATGATGCCGCGCTTCTCGGCATAATCCGCAGCCGTCTGATACACCTTTACGCTCACCTCGCGCAGTTGCTCGCTGAGTTCGCGGCCGGCCAGAGTCACCATGTGGTCGAACGAGATGTTTTCGTCGTGACCGCTGGTGGCCTTGATGGCGGGAGTGAAGATGGGCTCCGGCAGCTTGTCGGATTCGCGCAAGCCCGCGGGCAACTTGATGCCGCACACCTCGCCACTGGTCTTATATTCCTTCCATCCCGAGCCGGAGAGATAGCCGCGCACCACGCACTCGATCGTGATCATGTCGGCCTTGGTCACCAGCATGGAGCGGCCATGCAACTGCGCGGCGTACTTTTGCAGCTCTGGCGGATACTGGCGCACATCGGCAGTGACCAGATGATTGGGGACGATGCCCTTCAGAAAGTCGAACCAGAAAAGCGAGAGCTGGGTCAGCACCCGTCCCTTTTGCGGTATGCCGGTGGCCAGCACGTAGTCGAAGGCCGAGATGCGGTCGGTAGCCACGAAGAGCAGGCGGTCACTGCCTACCTGGTAAAGGTCGCGGACCTTACCACTGGCAAAGAGGTTGAGCCCCGGAAAGTCGGTGCGTAACAAAACGTCGGACATTTGAGCTGAGTCGTTCACGTTGGCGAAATCAAATCGGAGAAGTCGTCGGGTATTCTAAATTTCCCGTGTGCTTTGTCAACGTCTGATGAAAATTAGTTACAGCGCAGTGGAAAAAATCTCTGACAAATTTCTTGACAGATTGCCGAACCTCGCGGAACCCTTGCGGCTAGCGGCTTTCCAAGTATTGTGAGACCAGTCGCATAATACTTTCGGCGGTCTCTCGCGGCTCACCCCGGCGGTGATTTAGAAACCAAACTCCGCCTGGTGTCAAGACCCTGGGAAAACATTTTCTGCAACCGCCGGGCCGAACGCCCTAATCAGCCGCGCTGCGATGGACGGTAAGGATGTCCTCGATGTACTGCACATCGGGAGCGCCCTCGACTCCGGCCTGTTGCATCGCCTTGCGGAGATCGTCGGAGTTCATGAACTTGCGGGCCCGGTCGATGCTTTCCCAATCGAAGAACAGGATGACGTCGCGGGGATCATCGACGGTATGAAAAATGCGGACCGCGGTTTCGCCGGCCTGCTTGCGGCTGGCCAGGTGAGAATCGAACGCCTGCTTCCAGCGGCTATAGTCCCCGACCTTGTGGCGGACCAGAACGTGAACCATGAGAGCGCCCTCCAAATAAAATCGTCTCTACCAAGATACGAGTTCTGCAGCCGAATGTGAACCCGGAAATGCAACACCGCTCGGTGACGAAGGGTATTGACAGCGAGGCCAATTGAGCTGCCAAAGGCGAATCAAGTAAGGGCTTTGAACGGGCACGGGCTTTAGCGGCTGCGGAACAGACTTCTTCAACCTGGCACTGGGTTATACTGCAAACCAATTCACCGGGAGCGTTTCTTCTTGCTGCGCCTCATCATCCGTTCCTCAGACATTCACGCTGCTGGATGTTTCACCCTGGAAAAAATTGCCAGGAAGACCCGCATCCTCGAATACACGGGAGAGCGCATCAGCAAAGCCGAAGGCGACATCCGCTACGACGGCCGCCCATTCACCTATCTGTTCGGCGTTGGCGATGGCAAGGTGGTGATCGACGGCCATGGGATGGCGATGTTTGTGAACCATTCCTGCGATCCCAACTGCGAGACCGACGAGAAAAATGGAAAGGTCTATATCGTTTCGATTCGTGACATCGCCGCCGGCGAAGAACTCACCTACGACTATTGCCTCTACGATGGCGACGACGAAGAGCCCTGTACCTGCGGCAGCAAGAATTGCCGAGGCAGCATGTACTCTCCCGAGGAACTGAATAGACAGGCGCGTGCTGCGGCCCGCAAGCAGAAGCAGGCCGAACTGGCGGCGAAGAGTCACGGCGCAGTTCGAAAAGCGCGGAACGGCAAGCGAGCGAAGTAGAACGCCTCCAAGCGTTGGGCTTCTGCTATAGTTGGCCTTTAACGACCCCATTTATCAACCACAGGAGCGGCTCTCATGGCTAAGAGCGTCAACAAAGTCATTCTCATCGGCAATCTCGGAAAAGATCCGGAAGTGAAATACACCCAGACCGGCATGGCAGTAGCGCGCTTTTCGGTGGCGACCACCGACCGCGTCAAAGACAAAGACGGCAACTGGCAGGACCGCACCGAGTGGCACAACCTGGTGGCCTTCCAGCGCACCGCTGAAATCGCCGCCGAGTACCTGAAGAAGGGCGGCAAGGTTTACATCGAAGGCCGCCTGCACAGCGACTCATGGGACGACAAGGAAACCGGCCAAAAGAAGTACAAGACCGAGATCATCATCAACGATCTGGTGCTGCTGGGCGGACGCGATGCCGGCGGCGAAGGCGGCGGCGGGCGCGGTAGCAGAATCGGGCGGCTTCGACCAGCGCACGGCTGAACCGGAACACTCGCAGGCGCCAGCGGGCGCGGAAATCACGGACGAAGATATTCCGTTCTAACGGCCCACGGTTCGCCATCGAATATGGCGAGTGCCCTAGGAATTGTCATTACGAGCGAAGCGAGGAATCTGCTTTTGTTTGGCGTGCCACGAAGCCGAGGGAACAGCAGATCCCTCACGACCTGAAGGTCGTTCGTGATGACAACTGAAGGGGTTTGAATGCGCAAGTTGATCGGGGCTATAGCACTATTGCTGTTTTCTTCGGGCGTCGATTACGCGCAAAGCTCAACGCCAAACCCACAAGAACCCTCCGCCCCCAGCAACGTCTCATCAGTGCTGGTTTATTCCGATTCTCCTGCCGGACTGGAGTCCTTCTTTTCGGACGCACTGAAGGCGTTCCGGGAGAGCCGTTCTACAACAGTTTTGGAATATGGCCAGTCGCTCGTTCTTCCCAATGCTGACGCTTGGTTTGTTTCGAAGTTTGGGGACACTAAGTGCAAAGAGAAGACTCTCGCAGCTAACGATTGTCTTGGCCCGCGGCTGGCTGCTGCCTACGGCACATATTCACCAGTGCTGCCCGCATCGTTCGAAATGACCCTCGGTGACCTCGCGCAGGAAGGACTTACGAACTTCGAGGTAGTCAATTACACCGGGCTGTGTGCGTCTCCTCAGCGGATTGTGCCATCGGAAAAACTCGTAGGCAGTCTCACGACCACACCAGTACTTTCGTCAATGTTGTCGGGATTGGTCCAACATCGCGAGCCGGTATACGTGGTGTGGGCGTACAGCCAGGACAAGGAAACAACGTTGGCCTTCTTCGTCTATGACGAGGGAGCGTTCCGATACATCGGTATGCCTCATCCGTTCTTGCCCGAAACTTACATCCAGGTGCGGGACTCGGGAGCATCCATTAGCGGGCCTGCGGCGACGCCGCATTACCTCACCGATGATCAACTTCCCGTGCGTGACGTGATTGTCGATCCGGCAATCGTCGCCAACACCGTCGTTCTGAATGTCGAGGTGGACAAGCAAGGGAAACCCAAAGAGATCTCGTATGTCAGGGGCTCTGAGCAGCTTAAGGAAGAGGCTATTCGAAGCGTGAGGAAGCGCCGGTTCGACCCACCAGGCTTTGGATCGCGCGGCATGCATCCGGACGAGTTCTGTCTGAATTGGACGCCCGCAAAATGAGCAACGCGATTGTGCTTCGACCAACGCCGTTCCCGGGATTGTGATCTAACATCACGGCATGAGCTTTCCACGATCCAGTGGCATCTTGTTACATCCAACTTCTCTTCCGTCGGCGTACGGCATCGGTGAACTGGGGCCTGAGGCGCATCGCTTCGCCGACTTTCTGCGCGACGCCGGACAGCGAATCTGGCAAGTCCTGCCGCTGGGGCCGACCGGATACGGTGACTCACCGTACCAGTGTTTCTCGGCCTCCGCCGGCAATCCTCTGTTGATCAGCTTCGACGCGCTGGTGGAGCGCGGTCATCTCAACTCTCAAGATTTGGACTCGCGCCCGGCATTTCCTACGAGCCAGGTGGATTTCGGCGCCGTGATCGCATGGAAGCTGCCCCTGCTGCGGCAAGCGTTCCGCGCGTTCCAACGCAGTTCGCCGGCCGAGCGCGAGGCCTTCGCGGCTTTTTGCGAAAGGCACTCGGGCTGGCTCGACGAGTTTGCCTTGTTCATGGCGCTTAAGGAAGCCCACAACAATGTTGCGTGGACGCAATGGGACCCTGATCTGGCGCTGCGCAAGCCCGAGGCTATCGAGCGCGCGCGTCACCAACTGCACGACGAAATTGAATGCCACAAGTTCATCCAGTTTGAATTCGAGCGGCAGTGGTGCGACCTGAAGGCGCATTGCGGGCGCAATGACATTCGCATCATGGGCGACGTTCCCATCTATGTCGCCTTCGATAGCGCCGACGTGTGGGCCAACCGCGAGTTGTTCGACCTGGACGAGTCGGGCCGTCCAAAAGCCGTCTCCGGCGTGCCGCCCGATTACTTCAGCGCCACCGGCCAACTGTGGGGCAACCCAATCTACCGCTGGGAAGCGCACGCCAGCACCGGGTATGCCTGGTGGATCGCCCGCGTACGCCGCGCGCTGGAGATGCTCGACATGATTCGTCTCGACCACTTCCGCGGATTTGAGGCCTACTACGAAATTCCTGGGGACGACGCAACGGCGGTCAACGGTGCCTGGGTCAAAGGTCCAGGCGCCGCGCTGTTCGAGGCGCTGGAAGGCGCGCTGGGACAGTTGCCGATCGTCGCCGAGAATCTGGGTGTGATCACGTCGGAGGTGGAAGCGCTACGCGAACGCTTCGGGTTTCCGGGCATGGCGATTCTGCAGTTTGCCTTCGGCAAGGACCCGCAAGCTCCGCAGTTCAAGCCGCACAACTATCCGCACCATCTGGTGGCCTACACCGGTACGCACGACAACGACACCGTGGTTGGCTGGTGGACAAGCGAGGCGGGGGCCGGGAGCATCCGCACCGCAGCCGATGTAGCGGCGGAGAGGGAGTATGCGCGGCGCTACTTGAACACCGACGGCCGCGAAATTAATTGGGTGATGATTCGTACTCTGATGGCATCGGTCGCCGACACCGTGCTGTGTCCACTGCAGGATGTGTTGGGTGTGGGCAGCGAAGGCAGGATGAACCTGCCCGGCAGTTCGTCGGGAAACTGGCGTTGGCGCTTCCGCCACGGAGATCTGACGCCGGCGATGAGCGCTGGGCTGATGCAATTGGTGGAGACCTACGAGCGTTAGGGGAGGCCCGCCCTCGCATTCATTTGGGGGAAGGAGCGCTTCAGCGCTCTGGGAAAAGCGAGACTTTAATTGTCCTTCTGAATTGTCATCACGAACGGCCTTCAGGCCGTGAGGGATCTGCTCTTCCCCTGCGGGGTCACACGTCAAACAAAAGCAGATTCCTCGCTTCGCTCGTAATGACAATTCAGAAAAGCACAGGCATTGTTCGTCCTACCCCACAATCTCCTCAAATTTCATGGGATCGGGCGCCACCGGGTTGGATGGCGGCTCAATAACTTTCAGGACTTGATAGGTGTGGCTGATGCGGTGAATCACCGTTATTGTGCTGAGCACGGCGATCACCCACAGCACCGGGCCCATGCGGTTGAACAGCGCTCCGATGATGATCAGCACGATGCGTTCGGGCCGCTCCATGAAGCCGACCTTGCAACTGGGGATGAGCGACTCGGCGCGCGCGCGAGTGTAGCTCACCATCACCGAACTGATCATGACCAGCGCAACCATCACCACGTAGAAGAAGCGGTTGGCGCGGGCGTAATACACCAGCAGTCCGAAAAAAATGGCCACATCGCTATAGCGATCGATGACGGAATCGAAGAAGCCGCCGAATTGCGTGACCTGATTGGTGGCGCGGGCCACGCGGCCATCCACCATGTCGAAGATGCCTGCCCCAATGATTACCAGCCCGGCGTAGAAGAACATGCGGCGCTGGTTTTCGGCGTGGGCAAAGCCAAACAGAACGCCGGCCACCACGTTGATCAGCAGGCCAATGAAGGTGAGGGCGTTAGGCGAAATCCGGGTGAGCGCAAGACCGTGGACAATCTTGTACAGAAGCCACTTGCAGGACTGCCCGACTGCGCTGGTCCAGGTCATTGCGCGTCTTCACCCTTCATCGTGAATGGTGGTCAGTTTCAGCACCTCGAGTTCGCGCTTGCCGGCCGGGGTGACAACCTCGCTGACGTCGCCAACTTTTTTCCCCATGAGGGCGCGGCCGATCGGGGAACTGGTGGAAATCAATCCCTTGGTCACATCCGATTCTTCGCTGGTCACCAGCTTGTACTCAATCTTTTCCTCTTTGGTGGAGTCATAAACCAACAGGGTCGAGCCGATGGCGGCGCGATCGCGAGGAATGTTGGCCATGTTGATCATGGAGAGGTCAGCCATGCGCTGCTTGAGCTGGCCCAGGCGGGCGCGTACAAACTCCTGCCGCTGCTTGGCCATGTGGTACTCAGCGTTCTCGCTGAGATCGCCCATGGCAACGGCTTTTTTCAGCTCTTTGGGCAGCTCGTGATTGAGCTCATGCTCCAGAACTGAAATTTCTTCCGACAGCTTCTTCTTGATGTGCTCAGGCATACTTCGGAGTTGATGGGTCCGGGCCGGTCAGACGCCGCCCGAAAGCACTTCTCATTATACGACGAGGGGTATTTCTCCCTATCGCGAATGGCAGTTTCCTCGCTGCACATGGCGATGAAAATTCACCACGAGGCACGGAGGTCACGGAGAACGCCCGATAGAAAACAGAAAGAAAAACCCCGTGTCCTCCGCGTCTCAGTGGTTAATAAGTCTTCGGCCAGGGCCAACCGCTCGCTCCGTCTGCTACCGCACAAAGCCAATTCCCCGAAAACCCCGTCAATTGACCCCTTCGGAGAAGTAGAGGTATACTAAGAGAAGCGAAAGAGCCGTTTTCCCCTCGTAGTGACCCAGGTTTAGTCTCTGGGTGTAGTGCTCCGGCCCTCATGAATAACCTAAGTTTCAGCATCGGAGACAAGGTCGTTTACCCTAACCACGGGGTGGGCGTAATCGAGCAGATCAGCAGCCGCACCATCGGGGCGCAAGTCGAAAAATTCTACCTCCTGAAGATCAAAGCCAGCAGTCTGAAGGTCATGGTGCCGTTTCACAACGTCGGCAGCGTGGGCCTGCGGAAAGTGGTGCGCAACGGCGAGGTGCAGAAGATTTTAGACTTCCTCAACGATGGCAAGTGCGAGAACCACGCCGACTGGAAATACCGCTTCAAGGAAAACTCCGACAAGATGCGCACCGGTTCTCTGCTTGACGTTGCCGTGGTCCTCAAAGGTCTTCTGGTTCTGGCCCAATCCAAGCCGCTCAGCTTCCGCGAAAAGAAGATGCTCGAGCGCGCCCGCTACCTGCTGGTGAGCGAGCTGGCGATGTCAAAAAACTGGGACGAGGCCGAGGTCGAGGACCTGCTCAATAAATCGCTGTCCAAATCCAAGCTCCGCTTTCCTGAAGCCTCGAGCATGGAAGCCTGAGTTTTCATCGGAAGGCTTATGCCTGGAACCTTGCACATCTTTCGTCTGAAACCCGATCCTCTGCAATACCAGGCGAACATCAACGTGGGCGCGCATTCGTGGGTACGGGTTTTCGACGCCCATGGACTCGATGAGTTTCTGCGCCACACCTGGGGTCTGCCGGAGAGCGAAACCGAGGCCATGCTGGGCGAACTGCGCGCCATCGGGCGCACCACCGAGGCCATGGTAGATATCCCGGAAGCTCACTTGCCCGAAATGGGTTTTGCCGAAACGCCCAGCGACGAGTAGCGCTCTCACCTTCGCAGACTTATTCGCAAAAGATCCGCACGGACTTGCCGTCGTTACTGTCAATGTCGACGCACAGTTGGTTGAGCGCTTCATTCAGCTTGTCGCCGCTCAAGCCTGACAGAACGTCCAGATTGAACCCCTTATCGGCCAGCTTCTGGGCCACCCGGGGCGGCAGCACACCAATCAGTCCCACCCCAGAGCGCACGAAGCCGAGCGGCACACGCATGTTGACGTCTTTGCCGTCGCCGCTATCCACCACAATGCGCAAGTATTTGTGCGCCTTGGTCGCGGAGGCACTCTCCCGATTCTCCGTTGCGCCGCTCTCGGCCGGTTCTTTCACCGCGGCAAGTTTGTCGAGCAACCGCTCCGCATCGTCGGAGGTGATCTTTCCGGCGGCGAGCATTTCAAGCACTTTTCTGGTTTCCACTGACATTGTCGTTCCTCCTCAATTCAGCCCAATTTCTCCATTGCTTCGTCCACGGTGATTTCCCCGCGCGAAAGCTGCTCCAGCACATACTCGCGGGGCGACGGCGCTTGCATGCCCCTGTCCAGTTGTGCCGCGATCGCATTCAGCCGGTTTTTCACCGTGGGGTAGCTGATCCCGAAAAGCTCCTCCATCTTCTTGATCGAGCCGTGGTGACGCACGAACGCCATTACCATCGCCTGGTCGTCAGGCGAGAGCTGGTCCAGCGGCGACAGCTCAATCTGGCCTTCCATCGTGAGATTGCACGTTGGACAGGCCAGCCGGGTGATCTTGAAGGGCTGATTGCATTCCGGGCAGGTTGTTCTGGAGATTGCCATTGGTTAAGCTTTCAATGAGATACTCGTATAATAACTTATAAATGTCAAGTAGAAAATTAAATTACTTAAGTTAATGATAAATTTACATAACAATGGAGTCCGAACCGTTAGGTCCTACCGGGCAGTCGGAGCTTGTGGTATCGTTTGGCGGCCAGCGATGGACGCTTGGCGCGGACGCAAGGAGTACGAATGGCAAACAGTTTTGGTACGGACATCTTGATTCAATCAGAGGATCCCAGGAAGGCCGCCGCCTTTTACGTTAAGGCACTCGGATTCCAGATCACAGACGACAATCCCAACATGATCGGCCTTCATGGCGACCACATCAATCTGTTCATCGAGCCGGGACCAAAGCTGGGTCCGGTGTTGGAAGTGAAGGTTGAGAACGTGGAAGCAGCCAAGGCTTCGCTGACGAAGCAGGGCTGCGAAATCGTCAAAGATGAACCCGCCGTTCCGCGATGCTATGTCAGGGACCCGTACGGGCTGATCTACAACCTCACGAGCTAGACGGCTGCGGTTTATCCCACCAGCACCGCGCCACCATTCACGTTGAAGATTTCGCCGGTGATGAATCCTGCGTGCCGGGTGCAGAGAAACAGGATGGGCGCGGCAATCTCTTCCGGCGTCGCCACCCGCCCCAGCGGAATCTTGTCGAAGATCCCCTCGCGCCGCTCCTGATCGGCGAGAGCGCTGGCGGTCATGTCCGTTTCAACCCATCCCGGCGCAACGCAGTTGACGTAAATGCCATGCGGCGCAAGTTCCGTCGAGAGACCCTTAGTCATGCTGATGATCGCGCCCTTAGTGGCGGCGTAATCGACGTGACCGGCCTCACCTCGCTGCCCGGCTGTCGAGCTGACCAGCACAATATGCCCGCCGCGCGCCTGCCGCTTCATTTGGGCCACCGTGTGTTTCACCACTGCAAATGTGCTGTCGAGGTTGACGGCAAGAGTGGTGCGCCACTGCTCGTCGGTCATCTGGTCAATGTCAACATGTTTCGAGACCCAATTACCGTGGTTGACGACCAGCACGTCGAGCGATCCAAAGCGCTCAACCGCGGCGTGCACCAGCGCTGCGGCGTTTGCAGTGCCGGTGAGATCCGCCTGCACGGTGTGGCAATGATCGGCGCCGCATTCCTCGACCAGGCGTTGTGCTTCAGAGTGCGCCCGCACGTAGTTGAAAACGACGCGGGCACCGGCGCTCACGAACATGCGCACCGTTGCCGCGCCAATGCCGCGCGAGCCTCCCGTGACCAGGGCGACCCGTCCTTCGATAGATAAAGCCGGAACCGATGGCATAGCTAAGAAAAGCTAACATAGGTGTCGTTACTTACAGGACTGATTGCTCCCATCCTGAGGGTGCCCCTCGGGATATTAGGCCGGACTACCCGTCTGACTGCTAAGTCAGACCGCCCTAACCGATTGTCCACTTCTGGTCACCCAACCGTCGCGATGGACGGCCCGCCAACTCCTTCCCGATATAACCCCATCAGGACACGTGAGTCGAACTCCCTGCCCTCTGGCAACGTAAGTGCCTCTGTACCTACTGAGTCTAGGACTGCTTATGCAAAATATCCGCATCGCGTTTCGCCAGTTCCGCAGGTCGCCCGCTCTCGTAATCACCATCATTCTTACCCTGGCGCTGGGCATTGGCGCCAATACCGCCATCTTCACCCTGGTCCATGCGGTGCTGATGAAGTCGCTGCCGGTAGTGGATCCCAAGACCCTGTATCGCGTGGGCGACACGGATGACTGCTGCGTGAATAGCGGCCTCCTGAACGACGACGGCGATTTCGACCTTTTCTCCAATGAGTTGTACAGCCATATCCGCGACACCACGCCCGAGTTTGAGCAAGTGGCGGCGATGCAATCGGGAAGCAACACCATGACTGTGCGGCGCGACTCGGAGCCTGCCAAGGCGCTGATCAGTCAGTATGTTTCGGGAAATTTCTTTTCAACCTTCGGCATTGGGCCCTTCGCAGGACGGGTCCTGAGCCAGGCGGACGACACGCCCGGCGCAGCTCCGGCCGTGGTTATGAGCTACCAGGCGTGGCGGGCCGATTATGCTGGCGATCCCTCCGTCGTGGGTGCCACATTTTACATTCAGAACCAGCCGGTGACCGTAGTCGGCGTTGCGCCGCCGGGATTTTTTGGCGACCGGATTCGCTCCAAGCCTCCCGCACTATGGATTCCCCTGGCCATAGAGCCGCTGATCGAGCGCGAAACCGCCCTTATTCACGTGCCGGAGGCGAACTGGCTCTACATGATCGGCCGCGTGAAGCCCGGCGTGAGCATAGGCCCACTCCAGGCAAAGATATCGAATACGCTGAGGCTGTGGCTCGCAAGTCAGACCGCGTACACCCAGAATGGCGGCTCAAAGGTAGTCCCGCGCCAGCACGTCGTGATAACGCCCGGTGGCGCGGGCATTCAGAACCTGCAGCGTGAGACCCACAAAGGGCTCTACCTGCTGATGACGCTCTCCGGACTAGTGTTGCTGGTAGCTTGCGCCAACGTCGCGAACCTGCTGTTGGCGCGCGGAGCCACGCGCAAGGCCGAGACCTCCATCCGCATGGCGCTAGGTGCGGCGCGCGGCCGGCTGATCCGGCAGATGCTGATGGAAAGCGTGTTGCTGGGATGTCTGGGCGGCCTGGCAGGGCTGGTGGTCGCCTACGAGGGGACGCGGACGATTCTGGCGCTGGCCTTCCCCAACTCGCCGCAATTGCCGATCGACGCCAGCCCGTCGCTGCCGGTGTTGGCATTCGCGTTCCTGCTGTCGCTGGTGACCGGGATCGTGTTCGGGAGCGCGCCGGCATGGATTGCCTCGCACTCCGATCCGGCCGAGGCGCTGCGCGGCGTGAACCGCTCGACGCGCGACCGCACCTCGCTGCCGCAGAAGTCGCTGATCGTGTTTCAGGCGGCGCTGTCGCTGATCTTGCTGGTGGGCGCAGGACTGTTGACCAAGAGCCTGCGCAATCTGGAACATCAGGACTTCGGTCTCCAGACCTCGAACCGCTACGTGCTGCACCTTGATCCTGCGGGGGCGGGATACACCCCGGAGAAACTGCCGGCCTTGTACCAGTCTATGGAGCAGAAGTTTGGCTCGCTGCCCGGCGTGCAGAGTGTAGGGCTGGCCCTGTACAGCACGTTGGAAGGCAACAATTGGGGTGAGGGTGTCCGAGTGGAAGGCCGCCCGGCGCCTGGACCTGACGAGCACAATGAGTCATCGTGGGACCGGGTGAGCCCGAAGTTTTTTGAAACCGTCGGTCAGCCGGTGCTTCGTGGACGCGGCCTCACCGATGCGGATACTGCGACCTCGCAGATGGTCGCCGTCGTGAACCAGACCTTCGTCAAAAAGTTCTTTCCTAAGGAGGACCCGGTAGGCCGCCACTTTGGCGTGTTTGACATGAAATATGCCGGCGCCTTCGAGATTGTCGGCATCGTGGCTGACGCCAAGTACTCCGACCCAAAAGATAAATTCCGGCCGATGTATTTTCGGCCGCTCACCCAGCAGTTGAAGGTGACCGATCCTGACCACGTCATGGCCGAGGGGCGGTCACTTTACATCAACTCGGTGACGTTGAATTTTCGCACGCCGCCGCGGAATCTGGATGCTACGGTGCGGCACACTCTCTCCGACATCGATCCCAATCTGACTGTGATCGACCTGCGTTCGCTCGACGACCAGGTGGCCGAGCACCTGAATCAGGAGCGACTGGTCGCGCGCCTGACCATGCTGTTCGGATTGCTGGCGCTGGTGCTGGCCTCGGTTGGGCTGTACGGCATCACCTCGTACACAGTGGCGCGCCGGACCAGCGAGATTGGACTGCGCATGGCGCTGGGCGCCGACCGCGGCAAGGTCCTGTGGCTGGTGCTGCGCGGCGCGCTGGCGCAGGTCGGGCTGGGACTGGCAATAGGAATTCCCATCACCTTGCTGGGCGCGCACTACATGGCCGATCAACTTTATCAAGTGCGCTCCTATGATCCCGTGAGCATTGCAATTGCGGTAGTGGTACTGGCGCTGGCGGCGGGATTGGCGGGCTTCATTCCGGCGCGTCGGGCAGCCAGCATTGAGCCCATGGAGGCGCTGCGCATCGAGTAGACCAACCATCTCTGCCAGGCTGTTCATGCTGCTCAGCATGTGGTAACTTCTGTCGGTTGTTTCAGAGGTCCGTGCGGCGCTGAAATTCCCACGAGGAGAGCACATGAAGAAACTTGGATTCCTGACCCTGTTGATCACGGCAACTCTTCTGCTGACCCTGGCTTTCCCGGTGGCGGCAACTAGTCCCAAGACCCCGGTGGCTCCCGTAGCTGTCCCGGCCAGCGCTGCGGCCCCGGCTGCGGCCCAGCCGCCGGGTGGAAAGCACCCGCGCATTCACGAAGCCCTGGAATCGATGCGAAGTGCCCGGGCCCAACTGGAGCACGCGGAGGGCAATTATCATAACCATCGTGAGAAGGCGATCGAACATCTGGACGCCGCTATCCACGAGGCCGAGATTTGCGAGCACCAATACTAGCCTTCGGATCAGGCATCGGCGCACGGCGGCCGGCATCCTGGAACGGATGTCGGCTTTGTCTTGCTAGCACGCGATAGGTCAGAATGAGTGCTAGCCGCGCCCTGGACTGACGAATGGATGAGTGACGAATGGACATTGAAGCGATTCGACAGTATTGCCTCGAATTCCCGCATGCCACGGAAAACGTGCAGTGGGGAGCCGACCTGGTCTTCAAGGTGGCCGGCAAGATGTTCGTAGTGGCGGCGGTGGACATGGTGCCGCAACGGCTCTCGTTCAAGTGCACGCCGGAGAACTTTGCTGAGCTGTGCGAGCGTCCCGGAATTATTCCTGCACCTTACATGGCACGGGCTCAGTGGGTCAGCCTGGAACGGCTGAACGCGCTGCCCGACTCCGAGCTGCGCGATATGATCTCCGACTCCTACCGCCTGGTGTGGGAGCGCCTGCCGATGAAGAGACGCGTCGAGCTGGAGAGTGGCGCCGGCGCAAAGCGACCGGCAGTTCGCAAGACCAAGGCTGCGCCTCGGAAGTCAGCGGTCAAAACCAAAACCAAGAGTAAGAAGGCGGCCCGGCGTAAATGAAGACGAAGGGGATTGCTGGCCTGCCTGGGGCCCGCATTTTCAGCGCGATGCTCGCTTGTGTGATGCTGACGCACGCGACCTCTGCCGCAGCCCAGTCAGCTTCCGCGGCTGTCGAAGAACTACCCGGAGTCCTCTGGGTGGGAGCCCCCTGCTTGAGCAGGGGGGAGCTGGACTTTAGTCCAGCGGAAAAGCGTTCGATTTCAAAATCGGCTTTAGCCCTGGTAGAGGCCAGCGCTAAAGCGCCTTACCAAACGCGAAATATTCTTCGGAGCGCTGAAGCGCTCCTTCCCCCGCATAAATGCGGGGGCTCCCACCGAAACGCACATTCCCCGAGTTATTCTCTGGCTTTTTCGGCACCCTATTTCGTCGCAGCCCAGTCAGCTTCCACGGCAGGCGCATCGAAAACGCCGCACGCTTCGATCTCGCCGGACACCGCTGCTCTGGAGCGCGACTTCTTCGCCGCCATTCGCCAAGTCAATGCCAAAAAGTTTTTGTCGTACGTGCCCGAGGAAGGGATTCTCGTTGGTCCGCAAGCCACCCCGGTGAGTCATGCCGAGGTCGAAGAGCAGTTGTCGCATCGCCGCGGTCTCTACTGCACCCTGTTCGACTCATCCTGCATTGAGGCTCCCATCAAACTGGACGCCAGCTCACCCACCTGCTCAGACCATCAGCTGCTGACGCATTCGGAAAAAGTTCGCACCGCAGCCACCGAGACGGTGCGCAACGGCGTGCGTCAGGCAATCCTCGTGGCCGAGGTCAAGAACAAACAGTGCGGCGGCGCCAGGCTGGTCGATTTCATCTTCAATAATGTGCACGGCGAGTGGAAGCTGTTCTCGGCTCCGTAGCAGCGGACAGTCGCGCCTCGATTTCGTCATTAGAAGCGTTTCTAGCCATGCCAGCGAGCTTGGATGTACTTTTTCATCATCCTGGGGCGGTAACGACCCCCTATAGGCCTCCCAGCGTTTGCAAATGCCATTCTACAATGTAGCCTAATGGTGATTTATTGTAATTCACGTAAGTTTTACTAAAGTCGAGTAGATTTATGGCACTAAAGTCTCAACATCCAGAGGTCAAGCGCTCTCAAGTGAGGTATGCTGCACGGCTGACACGAATTGCTGCCGCTTGGTGCCTCGGCCTCGTGATATTTTAGAAACCCATTCTCCGCAAAGGAAGCACCTCACCATGATGTTGGAAACCGAAATCTTCCAGTTCGAGCCGGATATCACCGGGGTCTCCTGCGCCGGCCGCTTCACGCTGGGGACGCGGCTGAGCGAAACCGAAGCGCTTTTCAATTCGCTGATTGAGAAGGGCGCGCGCAAGCTTGTGCTTGACCTAACGCACGTCGAATTCGTGGATAGCGCGGGCCTGGGCATCATCATGCATATCTTTGGCGCCATTGGGGAGCACGGGGGACACTTCCGTATAGCCGGAGCCAACGATCAGGTGAAACGGCTGTTTGAGATCACGCACACCAGGGCGATTCTGGCGATTGATCCCGACCTGGTTACCAGTGTGAAGAAACTTCAGGCTGGCGAGGGGACAGCTGAGAGCGCGATGGCGTAACTCAGCGCGACTTGGTTCGATTTAGTTGGCAGTTCCGCTGCTCTCCCTGACACAAAACAATTTTCCGCCTGTTGCACTGCATTTGCCAAATAGCTTTTGCTAGTTGCTAATTGCTAGTTGCTCTACTCAATCATCAACCCGCCCGTCAGATCGCTGGTCTTTGCGATGTGGTGCTCCAGGCACCATTTTTCCACCGAATCGACCAGGGTCTCACAGGCGCACGGGTCCCAGAAGTTCACGGTGCCGACCTGGATGGCGCTGGCCCCGGCCAGCAGGAATTCAATCACATCTTCAGCCCGGCTGATGCCGCCGATTCCGATGACGGGGATCTTCACCGCCTTGGACGCTTCCCACACCATGCGCAGGGCAATCGGTTTGATGGCCGGGCCGGAGAGTCCGGCGGTGACGTTGGAGATGCGCGGCTTGCGGGTTTCGGCGTCAATCGCCATGGCCACAAATGTATTGACCAGCGAGATCGCGTCGGCCCCGGCTTCCTCGGCGGCCCGCGCCACCTCGGGAATGCTGGTTACGTTGGGCGAGAGCTTCACGATGAGCGGGCGGGTGGCAATCTTCTTGACGGCGCTGACCACGTCAAACAACATTTTAGGATCGCTGCCAAAGCTGATTCCGCCGCACTTGGTGTTGGGACAGGAAACGTTCAGCTCATAAGCAGCGATGCCCGCGCCGTCGTTCAGCATGCGCACCACGTCTTCGTACTCGTCCTGCGCATGCCCAAAGACGTTGCAGAAGAAAACGATGTTCTTGATGTTGTTCAGCAGGGGAAGCTTCTCTTCCAGAAAGGCCCGCACTCCGATGTTCTGCAGGCCGATGGCATTGAGCATGCCGGCGGCAGTTTCAAACAGCCGCGGCGGAGGATTGCCGGCCATCGGTTCGCGCGACAGTCCCTTCACGACGAACCCGCCCAGCCGATCAAGCGTGACCACGTCTTCGAATTCCACGCCATAGCCAAAGCTTCCGCTGGCGGCCATGATCGGGTTCTTGAGCGTGATTCCGGCGACGTTAACGCTCATGTCCAGAGCGGGCTTGGGAGCGGGGCTCACCCGTTGTCCTCCATCACCGGGCCTCGCTTTCGCGGGCCACTACCACCGGCTGCCTCACACTGGCGGTGCGCTCCAGTTTGTCCCAGGCAAAGCTGCCGCCTTCCATGGCGCGCTTCAGCGTCTTGATCAGCACCAGGGAAAACAGTTGGCGGTAGGCGAAGCGTTGCAGCCAGACGTGGCCCAGCAACAGGAAGTCGCGTTTTCCGCCGGGCCGTTGCCGCTCCAGGGTGAAGGCAATGGTTGACGCGATGAAGTCAATCACCATGAACAGAGCGAAATACACCACCAGCTTGTGAAAGTCGGCCGGATTCGCCGACTCAGGATGCCGGTACTTGTCGACAAAGTAGATGGCGGCGCCGGCGACGAACATGATGTCGATGAACGGCGAGACCAAGGGCAGCAGGATCTGGAAGATGACCATGTTCGGGATCGCAACCCAACCCAGCGCGCCTTTCTGTTTTACTGCCGTGCGGTGCTTCCACACGGCCTGCATGATGCCGAAGGACCAGCGGAAACGTTGCCGCATTAGCCCGCTTGCCTTGGTGGGCGCTTCAGTATAGGCCAGGGCGCGGTCTTCGTAATTGACCCAATTGCCCGCCTGAAGAAGCGCCATAGTGAGATCGGCGTCTTCGGCCACGGTGTCATGATGATAAGCTCCAGCGGCCCGGACCGCAGCGGTGCGCCATGCGCCAATGGCGCCGGGCACAACGCTGACGGCGTTGAGCGTGTTCAGGGCGCGCCGTTCGAAGTTCTGGCTGGTGATGTATTCCAGGGCCTGCCAGCGCGTCCACAGATTGACGCGGTTGCCGACCTTGGCATTGCCCGCCATAGCGGCAACCTTGGGATTGCTGAAGTGCGGCACCAGTTTCGAGATGGCGTCGTGCGCAATCAGGGTGTCGGCATCGATGCCGACAAACAGCTCTTCGGTCACCTGCTCAAGTCCTGCGTTGAGCGCGTCGGCTTTGCCGGAATTCGGTTTGGTCAACACTACAACCCGGCCGGCAGCGATCTCTTTCTCGAAGGCGGTGCGCGTGATCTCCAGGGTCGCATCCTTGGAGCCATCGTCGATCACAATCACTCGCAGCTCTCTGTAATCGGAATTCAGGACCGATCGGACGGTGCGTTCGATGACCGTCGCCTCATTGTAGGCGGGGATGAGCACCGCCACCGCGGGCCGATAGCCGGGATCGAAGTTAGTCTTACGGCGATGGAAGCGATCGAAGATAGCCAAGGTTCCAACAACCACCAGGCGGCCGCTCATCAGCACGTCACCCACGAAGAAAACAAAAATAATGAACGACTGGATAAAGCCGAACATGGCGAAACTAAGGCTATCGATCCAGGCGAACCAGCGTTCGTTGCCTGAAATGGGCGGCATGACTTCCGCGCGCGTCTTGCCCAGCAGATCGGCGACCGGGACAATCTCGTAGCCGCGCGACCTCAAGCCGTCGATGATGGGGCCCAGCGCTTTGACGGTCTGGCTGCGGTTACCTCCGCCATCATGCAACAGGATGATGTTTCCGCAAGTAAGATTGCCGGGCTTGCAGGGCGGCAGATTGGCCATTACGTCGGCGACGATCTCATCGGCGGAGCGCCGCGGAGTTTCGCGCCAGTCATTCGGGTCAATCTTGTCTCCCACCGTGATGAAGCCCATGTCCTGCGAAAGTTCCAGGGGACGGACCTGGTCGGCGGTATCGGGTTCCTGATCGATCGAATAGGGCGGACGGAAGAGCACGGGCTTTATTCCAAGCTTGCCCTCGAACAACCGCTCGGTGAGATTCAGTTCGAATTCGAAATAAGACTTGGAAATGTTGCTGATGTCGGGATGGGTGAAGGTGTGGTTCCCGATTTCATGACCTTCCTTGTAGATGCGCTTGGTAATGCCGGGATACTTTTCAACTTCCAGTCCGATGAGGAAGAAGGTGGCCTTGACGTTTTTCTCTTTCAGCACGTCGAGGATCTTGGGGGTCCACGTGGGATCGGGGCCGTCGTCGAAGGTGATGGCAACTTTCTTCTGCGAGGTCCCGCCGTACATGTCCACCACGTAGGGGGAAGGCATGTTCTTAAAGACCTCGTCGGTGACCAGGTTGGTATTGGGATCGAGCTTGATGGTGCGTTCGCCCGAAGCCGGACGCGAGGCGATGCGCAGGATTTCGCCTTGCCCTTCGATATCTACGTCCTGACCCGGGGGGACCGTGTCCAACTTGCCCGGCGCATTGGCCTCGAACGGCTTGTCCCACACCGCCCACAGGGAACGGTCTTCCGAACCCAGCCTCCATAATGCGAAGGTGTTGATGCCCAACGAATGGGCGGCCCGCATCTGGTTGAGTACGGTCACGCCATCGAGAAACCACACGTCGTGTCGAACATTGTTCTCGTCAAGATAGGCAAAGTGGGGATTCATGGCGTCGTCATCGAAGTTCACGTCGGTCTCGGCGTCCTCGGCCTCGAGCCATGCGTCCTGCGCCGAAACAGTGTGTACGTCAGCCGGCGGCGTGCCTTTCGCCTGGCCCTTTTTCATCGCCCAGTCGTAGCCATAGTTGCCGACCGCGCAAATGATTTTTTCCTTCGGGATGACTTTAACGGCCTCCTGCATGTTCTTCAGGAACCAGTCCTGCCCGGCGACCGGCCCCGAGTCGCCGCCGGGATAGTGCTGGTCATAGTTCATCAGGATCAGGCCATCGGAGATTTGTGCGATGGCGGCATAGTCAAATGTCTTGTCGTTGACCGGCACAGCGATGTAAAGCTTCAGGCCCTTGCCGTGAAGATCATCATAGAGTTCCTGCACCAGCGCGCGGTAGTCGTCGCGTGAGGTCTCGGGAAAGGCTTCAATGTCGAGCGTGATGCCCTTGTACTGGTCGGTGGCCAGAAAACTCATCAGCTCGCTGCGAAAGCGTTGGCGCGCGGCCGGATCGGCCAGAAATTTCGCGGTGACGTCGGGCCGCCACTCATTGCTGACAGGATCGAAGTTGTTGACCAGGGGCAGAACTTCGGTCTGCGCCTTCTCGCCCTTGAGGAACGGCATCACGCGTTCGTCAACCGGACGCGGCTTGCCCTTGTCGCCCATCACGTTGTACAGCGCATTGAGCTCGGTTACGGCTTGCAGCCGGCCGTCCGCGGTTAGCACATGCATCCACTCGGGAAAGAGCAGGTCGATCTGCGGATAGTATTCTTTCAGCGAAGCGAAGCTGGCCGCGTCCCATTGCACGTAGAACGCGCCACGAATGCCTTCGTCGGAATTCAGCACAACCTGCGATGCGGGCTGCTTGGTTTTGCGGTGGGTGTTCAAGCGGCGTGGCGGTTTGCGCTTCTGGTTTTCCTTGAGAGCGTGATAAGGCTTCTTCACCAGAGGTAGCGCCACTCCGGGAACCGACGATCCACGAATCACGGTGGCGACGAAAAACACGACCAGCACGGTGATGACGATGACGCTAGTGTCGAGCGCCAGGCGTAATCGCCGCCAGCGCTTGCGATCGGGATCGAAAAAAATCGGTTTCGACTGAGCCATTCTGGGTCAATTTATCGTAGCAGCAGTTAGGGACTAGCAGTTAGCAACTAGCAATTAGCAACTAGCTCTTAGCCTTTAGCACACTGGCCTTTCGGCAGCATTTGCCAAGGCCCGCCTCCGTGACTGCGAAAAACAAGTTTCGGTGGGAGCCCCCTGCTTTAGCAGGGGGAAGCCGGACTTCAGTCCGGCGGAAAAACGAGCGATCTTGATTATGGGCTTCAGCCCCGGGGCTTTTCGATCCCCAGCGCTGAAGCGCAAGATCAAAACCGAATCTCTCCCGGAGCGTCGAAGCGCTCCTTCCCCCGCATAGCGAGGGCTTCTACCAGGAACACAGTCCCAGATTCTGCGCATTGCCTTTCCCCTTTAGCATTTGGTCAGGGCACCCGCCCCAAACATCAAATGCTAAATGCCAACGGCTAGTTGCTATCTGCAAGCTGCTATATTCGCCACGTGCTGGAACCGGAGCGTAGCTCGCAGACAACATCTATCAGAACGCATCCGTTCTGGAACATTCTGCGGGAATCTGGGGAGTACTTCCTGCTGGTTACGCTGGCGGCTTTCGCACTGCGGCTGTTCTTCTACATTAGATTCCCGCACGTGACCGGCGATTCGCTGATTTACGGCGACATCGCCAAGAATTGGCTTCAACACGGTATCTACGGGCTGACCCACGCCGAAGGGCCGCGGCCTACCTGGATCCGCCTGCCCGGCTATCCGGCATTCCTGGCCCTCTGCTTTGCGCTCTTCGGAAGCGAGCATTACAACGCCGTCCTGCTGGTGCAGCTCGCGATTGACGTGGTGGGCTGTTTCGTCATCGCCGACCTGGCGCGCAGAACGATGTCGCCGCGGGCCGCGCGGCTCGCATTTCTGCTGGCTGCGCTTTGTCCGTTGACCGCCAACTACACGGTGGCCCCGCTGGCCGAGACGCTGAGCATCCTCTTCACCGCGGTGGCGCTGGATTGCGCAGTCGCCGCGTTTCAGGCCTCGGAGCATGGGTTCACACGCTCGGTCGGCCTGGACGGGCTGCGCCGTGGCCGTCGCGGCGGGAATCTTGCTGCGTCCCGACGGTGGCATTCTGCTGGTGGCGCTGGGGCTGTTTCTGCTTTGGCGGATGTGGCAGAGGCCTGCGGAACGCACTCGGCTTTTCTGGGCGGGAGCGCTGTTGCTGGCGGTTTCGCTGGCTCCCCTGGTGCCGTGGACGGTGCGCAATTGGCGCGACTTCCACCGCTTCCAACCGTTGGCCCCCCGTTACGCCAGCGATCCGGATGAGTTTGTTCCCTCTGGTTTCGACAAGTGGATGCGTACGTGGGTGGTGGACTACGTTTCCACCGAGGAGGTTTACTGGCAGGTCCCGGGCGACGACGTTGACTTACACAACCTGCCTGCGCGGGCCCTCGACAGCGCGAGGAACGCGAGAAGACGGATGCGATTTTCAACGATTACTCCAAAACCCACGTGGTCGATCCCGAACTGAATGCCCGCTTTGCGGAGTTGGCCAGCGAGCGTATAAAACGGAAGCCATTTCGCTATTACGTCTGGCTGCCTGCGTTGCGCATCGTCGACATGTGGCTGCGCCCCCGCACCGAGATGCTTCCCCTCAACTCGCGCTGGTGGGAGTACGTCGACGATCCTCAGAGTAGCGCCGTGGCCACGCTGTGGGGTGTGCTCAACTTGCTGTTCCTGTTCGCGGCGGTGATGGGAGTGGCTCGCGGGCCCCGGCCTTGCTATCTCGGGCTTATGTTGTTGTTCGTGCTGCTGCGTTCGGCGTTTCTCGGCACCATGGAAAATCCCGAACCGCGCTACACGCTGGAATGTTTTCCAGTGGTGCTGGTGCTGGGCGGAGCGTGGTTGTCGGGATGGAAGGATAGAATGCGAAATGCTAAAGAAAAAGGTCTGCGGTTCACAGCAACTAATTCGTGACCAATCGCTAGCGTGGGCGCTCGCAGCTAGGGGGTTATCTCAAAGATGACGCCCATACCATATTGTCCGCCATCACGTGCGGTACCGCAGAGATTACCATTCGCGTCGAATACCAAGGTGGAAAAGGGCTCTCCGCCATCATTGCCTCCGGTGAAGTCATAAAGATCGGTGAAAATCCAGTTGCCGTCGGAGTGTGTCAGTCTGAAAACTGATCCGCGGCCATTCCTGCCGTCCACCCATGCCGTGCCGTATAGGTTCCCAGCAGCATCCATAACCAGGCTGGCCTGCGACCCTCCGTTATTAAGCTGGGGAAAATCATAGAGAACGGAGTAAGTCCAGCCGCCCATCGACGGCGTCAGTTCGTAGGTCGCGCCACTAAGGGCTGCGCCATAGAAATTGCCTAATTGGTCGAAGACTAAGCCTCCAGCCGGGTAGGCACCCGTGACCCCATTGAAACGAGTCAGAATATTCTCTATCCAACCTGACCCCGATGGGATTAGTTCGAACACAGTGCCACAGCCAGAAAAGCCGCAGAGGTATCCACCCTGCCCACCTCCGAATTGGGTCGTGCCATAAAGGTTGCCAGCTCTGTCGAAGATCACCCCGCTCACAGGCTGTTCACCGTCCTGCCCACCATGGAAGGCATAAAGGACGCTGAGTGTCCAGCTTGTGCCTGAAGGCGTCAGTTTGAAAACCGCACCGGCATGGCCATTTTGGATCTCTGCGGTCCCGTAGAGGGCACCTGCCTGGTCGAAAACAAGCGTGCCCCCGGGGCCGGCGCCATCAGATCCCGTAAATTGGTGCACCACGGTTTCCGTCCAGCTACATAACGATGTGCGGCAGGGGACCGCCGGGGGTTTGAGATTGAAAACCAGGCCGCAGGCGCTGCCGACACATCCCGTCCCGGATCCGCCAGCTGCCGTGCTGTAAAGAGTACCGTGCGCGCCGATGGTTACTCCGCTAGTGGGAAAATACCCGTCACTGCCCATCGTAAAGTTGTACAACGTCGTCAAGACCCAGCCCGAGTCCGATTGCTTTAGCCTGAAGACAGTGCCACAACCCCCTCCACTGCAACCGACGCCACCTAAGCTGGTCGTCCCATAAAAAGTTCCTGGTCCGGCCATCGTTAGGCCAGCCGTCGGAGCCGCTCCATCGGCCCCATTGAAACTGTGCAGGACCGTGTAGGTTTGCGCCTGCGCCAATTGGGCCGGGAAGAAGAAGGCACAGGCGGAAAGCAGACTGACCCAAGTCAGACGTTGCGTTCCGGTGAGCAAACCTCGCATAAGTGACATGGCAGTCCCTCGGAATGAATCGCTAATGGACCTTTGGCCACACAATATATACCCTTTCGCGGAGTGAGGGACGCATGCGAAACCGGATTCACGCAATCCGCGCCACACGTTGTTTCAAGACTTGGAGCGCCAGCGACGGACTTCCGATCTCGGGTTCGCTCATCAGGAGATGGAAATGTTCCGGCATGAGCACGTATCCGAAGACACAAAAGCGATAACGCTGGCGCACATCCTCCAACATCTTCAGGAACAATAGCTTGACGCGATCGTCAGAAAGGAGCGGCCTCCTCTGGTAACAACTGCACGTCACGAAGTGAAAATCATCGGCTCCGTAACGTCGCTCAAGGCCGGCAGGCATGAACGACATCCTAACCGACGTTTTCGAGACTTGCCTGTGACCTGCGGCACTAGGTTTGGTGTTTCGTTTCCCATCCTTTCGCCAAGGTCGGGCGAAAGGATGGGGCACCCAGTTGTTGAGCATCAACAAGAGAAGTCCCACGGCAAACGGAGAAAGAGTCCTACCCTGACGAAGCCGTGATAAGGATGTTGTCGATCAACCTGGTGCTCCCGACGTACGCCGCTACCGCCACCAGCGCGCAGCGCGACACATCTGCAACGGGATCCAGTGTGTCGAGATCGACGATGGCGAAGTAGTCCAGCTTCACTCCGGTCTCGTTCGCAATCACCTCCTTGCCACTCTCGATCAGCTTAGCGGATTCGCGCTCACCGCGGTCGACGGCCGCCTGCACCCGAAGCAGTGCGCGGTACAACACCGCGGCCTGCTGCCGCTGCTCCGGCGTCAGGTAGGCATTGCGAGAACTCATCGCCAGGCCATCTTTCTCCCGCACGATGGGACACACGACGACCTCGACGTCCATGTCGAGATCGTTCACCAGTTTGCGAAGCACTGCGGCTTGTGCCGCGTCTTTCTGCCCGAAGAAGGCGAAGTCGGGACGAACGATTTCGAACAGCTTCGCCACCACCGTCGCCACGCCGCGAAAATGTCCGGGGCGCGACGCGCCGTCGAGTTTATTGCTCAGCTCCTCGACCAGCACGTAGGTCTGTGCGCCAGCGGGATACATTTCATCCGCGGTCGGCGTGAACAAAAGGTCAACCCCCGACTGCTCCAGCAGGGCGGTATCGCGTTCCATGGTTCGCGGATACTTGGCGAGGTCCTCCGTCGGGCCGAATTGCAGCGGATTAATGAAGATGGAAACCGCGGTCACATCGCAGCGCGCCTTCGACGCGCGCACCAGCGACAGGTGGCCTTCGTGCAGGGCGCCCATGGTAGGCACGAATCCCAGAGTCTGGCCGTTGCGCGTCACCCGCCGGCAAGCGTCTTTCAACTCGGCGATGGTTGCAATGCGTTTCACGGGATAATGTTCGTTATCACAGTTTCAGGTCTGCCATCTCGGCCGTAGGAACTCTTTGGTAAAGGCTGCGCGAAAACCGGGATATGAAATGGTGGGAGCCCCCGCATTTATCCGGGGGAAGGAGCGCTTCAGCGCTCTGGGAAGAAGCTCGTTTTTTATCCCGCGCTTTAGCGCCGGGAAAACCCCGGGGCTAAAGCCCACTCCCAAAATCGACTCGTTTCTCGCTGGACTGAAGTCCAGCTTCCCCCTGCTGAAGCAGGGGGTTCCCACCAAGGCGTGTCAAGAATTCCTCCGCAGTTGGTAAAGCCTGCTCTCTTCCGAATCCTAACTGCACCGCTAAACTGTCTCAGTCCCTGGGCGGCACCGGTTTCGCCGGTGGAGTTGCATGCTTGGGCGTATCCTCCTCTTCCGCTCCTGCCGGAGGCTCAGGCTCGGGCAGCACCCAACTCTCCAGCACGCCCGCAAGCACTGGCTCCAGGCGCGACAGATTTTCCGGCGAACATTTCAATGCGACAGAATAAATCTCCTGATCGGGGCCTTGAATAAAGACCATCTCCTCGACCCAGTCGCGATCCGTCGCCTTCTCGTGATATCGCACCTTCAGCATCTGCGCCGGCTTGTTGTCCACGGTGCGCTGCTGGCGTTGCAAGGTTTCGAACCCCTGGCCGCCCTCGCTCATGGCCTTGGACGCTTGCTCAATCATGACGTCCATACTCGGCGGCTCTTCGTCGCCTTCCGACAGCGGCGTGATCAGCGCAACCGTGATTTCATCCCACAGCAGCTTGTCCAGCTTTTGAGACGGCGCGACCACCACACCATCGCCATCGTAAACCTCGCCCAGCATGGTCCATGAACCTGGATACTTGAAGCAGAACCCACCCTGAGGCTGGCAATAACGTTTTCTGGGAACAGGCTTGTGGAGCGGAGTGGGCGACGTAGCAGGCTTCTGGCCGGCCGCCAGCGCGGGCACAGTCAGCGCCAGCACGAACAACAGGGCATTGCGGAGCGGCAGTCGCATACTCCTACAGTTGCACAGCTCGCTTGCGTTCCGCAATTGCGTCCAACACTGCGAGCGTCTCCTTGGGCAGGTGGTACGACTCGGCGTCGGACGGATAACCTCCGGCCTTCACGTCATCCTTAAACGCAAGCAGAGCATTGCCGATGACGGATGCCACGTCCGCATAGCGGCGCACGAACTTGGCCGGCGGCGCAAACGTCAGCCCCAGCAGGTCGTGGAAGACCAGCACCTGGCCATCGCAGTCGGGGCCGGCCCCGATGCCGATGGTCGGCACCTCAAGCTCGCGCGTGATCATGCCGGCAACCTCGCGCGGGATGCCTTCCAGGACCACGCAGCAGGCGCCGGCGCGTTCCAGGGCAATCGCATCGTGCATCAGTTGCTCGACCGCTTTCAGGGTCTTGCCTTGCACCTTGTATCCGCCCATGGCGTGCAGCGATTGCGGCGTCAGTCCGATGTGGCCGACCACCGGAATCTCAGCATCAACCATGCGCTCGACCAGGTGCGAGCGCTTCTCGCCGCCCTCGATCTTTACCGCCTCGGCGCCGGCCTCTTTGACAAAGCGTGCGGCGTTGCGCAGGGCGTCGCGTCCGCTGACGTGATAGGAAGCGAACGGCATGTCGGCGACCAGAAACGAGCGCTTGACCCCGCGCCTCACGGCACGCGTGTGGTGCAGCATCTCCGGCATGGTGACGGGCAGAGTATTTTCATAGCCCAGCATCACCATGGCGAGCGAATCGCCGACCAGCACCATGTCAATGCCGGCCTCGTCTACCAATCGCGCACTGGGATAGTCGTAGGCGGTGAGAACGGTGATGATTTCCTTGCGCTGTTTTTTTTCCAGAAGGGTGGAAGAGGTGATCTTCGAGCGGAAGTCCCCGGTGGTGATACTCACGATGTCCTCCAGTGCAGTTCCGCAATGCGGATACCGCCTGTGCCAGGTGAATTTTACACCCAAACCAGAGCCTGGCGTACCTCTTTGATGCAATGGAAAAGCGTCCGACGTTTTTGAAATTGTCATTACTAGCGAAGCGAGGAATCCGCTCTTCTTGTTGACGGCGGCGGCGGTCGCGTAGCCGAAAATCTGAGGAACGCTTTTGGTGGGAGCCCCCTGCTTTAGCAGGGGGAGCTGGACTTCAGTCCAGCGGAAAAATGTTCGCTTTCAAATCGGCTTTAGCCGCGCGAGTTTGCCGAGGCCAGCGCTGAAGCGCTCCGATCCAAACAACGCTTCTTCCCGGAGCGCTGAAGCGCTCCTTCCCCCGCATAAATTCGGGGGCTCCCACCAACTCCCGGCAATTTACGAGACAGGTCAAACCTCACTCTCCGCAGGTGTGGTCGTGGATGATCCGCCAGCCCTCAGGGAACTTGCGGAACACAAGCGTGAAGATGCCATGCGGCTGTTTGCCATCGGGCATGATGAGCTGAAACTTCCCGCGCACGAAACCAGATTCGGGGCCCAGCACCTGCACCAGCAAATCGCTGAACGATAGCGTACCCATGGCGCGGCCCTCCGATTGGTAGCTGCGGCGGTAGCGCTCAAGGGTCGGTTCCCATCCTTTGGTCTGGGTGGTGCCGGAGAAGAACGTCAACTCAGGCGAGCGCCAGTACCCGCTCATGAAGCCTTCCAGATCGCGATGGTTCCAGGCGTCCACCTGGGATTGCAGCACTGCCTGAATTGCCGCATCGGCAGACGGCGTGGAAGTGCCGTGGACCTGCGCCTGCAGCGGAGCAATCGCTGACAGAAGAATCGCGGCGAATGTTAGACCGAACCTCGTCATCTGCACCTCGCTCGTAGGAGTGTAGATCATGGATCGTCGGACCCGCACTTCGGGCACATTGTTGGTGGGAGGACTTATTCCTGGGTGTCATCCTGAGCGACGAGCGTAGCGAGGAGTCGAAGGACCCCTATAGCTACAAAAATCCCGATTCGTTGCAGTGCCAGCGGGCACAACTATCATTATCTTGCAGGCATAGGGGTCCTTCGACTCGCTACGCTCGCTCAGGATGACACCTCAAAAGACGATATCGCCGCCCACAAAAAAAGCGGTAGGCCGAAGCCCACCGCTGGCGTCGCGACTACCAAGTGTTTAGTGCGCCTCGGCCTGTGCCTCGGACTTATTGCGACGGACCGTCGCCAGGAAGCCCTCAGCCGCGGCTGGCGGCCGCACCTGTCCCATCAGCACCTGACGGAAACCGACGTTGCGTTCATAGAGCGCTCGCGTCGAGTCCTCGTCCGCCTTAATCACTGCGCCATCCAGCGTCAGCCCGGCAAAAAGACCGCGGGTGCGCGAGTAGGTCAGCACCTCTGCTTTCATCTTCCAATCGGTGCCGGCTTCGGCGTCTCGGCCCACTGGCCCCGCCGCCACGCTGCCATTGGCGCCCAGTTTGAATTTGGAGCTCAACAGGTCTTTCATTCCCTGGTCATTCATGATCAGCATGACCACATCCGCGGCCTGGACGCCGATTTGCAATCCCCAGGTACCGCCGGTGATGACAAAGAAAGCCGGCGCGCTCCAGCCGCCTTTCGGAGTGCGGCAAGTCGCCACGCCACGGCCATGCTCGGCGCCAAACACAAAGCCGCCCTTCACCATGGAGGGCACAACGGCCACGCACTTGGCATGCGCGAACACATCTTCGGGAATTCCTTTGTCGGGAGCGCCCAGCAATTCATTCAGGATCTTGGAGGAGTCATCGAGTCGCGCCAGCACTTTGTCCCGTTCTTCTGCAGACTTGGTGCCTTCATTCTTCGCGTCCGCCTTTTCCTGATCGGCGGCGCTCCGGTCGCTGGCCGCGGCATCCTTGTGGGCCTGGCGATCAGACTGCTCCTGCGCATCGCGGGTCGCGTCCCGATCGCTGTCTGGCGTGCTTTGGGTGGCAGTATCGTTATTGGTAGTTGTCGTGGTCTGGGTGGTAGTTGTCGTAGTCTGGTTGTCCTGCGCGACCACAACCAATGCGCAGAAAAGCAATAACGCTAATAGAATTCCGATTCTCTTCATCTTGTTGCATTCCTCCTGGAAGCCCCGGAACGTGGGTAGTTTCCTCGTCCGTATAGTTGGATGGCGGACTCTGGCAACGGGTTTGCAGGAGCAGCAGGGTTATTCGCGGGAAACTTACGACCTGACGGCGGGGGCACATCGCGGAGTGAGGGGAAGCTACGCGGGGCGCTTGCCCGCCGTTTTTTGCCAGGGACGTTTGGGGCGTTCGGCTTCCGGCAAATCGCGGCCGCGCACACGGTCATACATGTAGGACTCGCTCACCGTGCCCAGGCCTTCATTGTAGAGACTGATGGCGCCGGTCGCTTCCTTTAGTTCCTCGGTGAACTGGTGCAACACCTTGAGCTGCTCGGCGGTGGCGGGATATTCGGCTTTGGTGGTCTTCCAGACTTTCTGGTAGCCGTGATCGACCAGCTTTGCGATCTCGTCGTTGATGAGATATCCGGGATAGGCGAAAACCTTAACGCTGCCATCCGCGGCGCGCTCGATTGCGGCAGAGCAGTGATACTTCTTCAGAAATATCCGGTTACTTGCGCCGGCAGGTTCCAGCACGTCGAATCCGTGATCACGAAACCATGACACGGCGTCTTCGAACGATTTGGCTTTTAACTTCTTAGACATCTTCAGCACTGTCCTTCGTCGGCGATCTTCGCCAGCCAGGAGCGGCCATCATGGAATGCGATATCCAATACCGTGCTCCTGTTGCCCTGAACGCAAAAACAATTCTGGCCAGCCGGGCGCTCTAGAGACTCACACTGTCGCACACCGCGCGGCCCAACGGCAAATCCTGTTGGGGCCAGAATCACAAACCTAACCAGTGGTTGCGCCGGGAAAAAATAATATTTCTCCGGCAAAAAATCGCGCGCCGGCATGATAGAAAAACAGCCAGGCATGCTGAAAATCCACCAACCCGTTTATGACGAGATTCGCCGCCACGGCGAAGAAACCTATCCCCATGAGTGCTGTGGTGTGCTGTTGGGCACCGCCGACGGCGACGCACGGACCGTGAGCGCCAGCGTGCGCTGTCGCAACATGCGTACCGACTCTGCCCACGATCGCTATGAAATTGATCCGGTCGAGGTGGTGCGCATCCAGCGCGACGCGCGGCCCCGGGGGCTCGATATTGTGGGCTTTTATCATTCGCACCCCGATCATCCTGCGCAGTGGTCGCCGACCGATCTCGCGGAGGCGTATTGGCTGGGCTGCTCCTACGTCATCACCAACGTAGAGAAAGGCAAAGCCCAACTTACTCGCTCGTTCGCTCTCGCCGGCGGCAGCGTGGAAGAAAAAGCATTTGTGGACGAAGAGCTGGTCATCGATTCATAAACGCGGCGCGAAAGATGGCATCGCCTTCTGCTGGAAATGCGGCACGTCAGGGTGGTAGAGTGCTGTGCACGAATCGCATCCTGCGCTCGTTTAAATTCAGAGGTGATCACAGTGAACAATCGGGCAAAACATCCCAGACTAATTTTCGGCAAAGGCTTGTGGAATCCAGTTTTGACCCTGGCGCTGCTGGTTGCGATGGCCATGATTGCAACGGCGTCGGCGCATGCGCAAACCTTCACCGTAATTCACAGCTTCAGCGGCTCGCAGGACGGGCTGTATCCGGAAGACGGTGTGACCATCGATGGCGTCGGCAATGTGTACGGTACGACCTCTATCGGCGGCTCCGGAACCAGTTGCTACGAGGGATGCGGCGCTGCTTTCAAATTGACTCATCGCGATTCAACCTGGCTGCTTACTCCGCTGCATGAATTCATCGGAGGCGGCGACGGCGGCAATCCGGTAGCCCGTCTGATTGTCGGTCCCGACGGCACTCTCTTCGGCACTACTTCGCAAGGAGGAGGATCCGGCTGCGGAGGCATTGGCTGCGGAACGGTTTTCAATGTGCGACCGCCGGCGCGCGCTGTGGGCAACATTTTGGGCGGTTTTACAGAAACCGTCATCTACCGCTTCAGCGGAGGCAGCGATGGGGGTTCCCCACGCGGCGCTGATCTCATCTTCGATCATGCAGGGAATCTTTATGGCACGACGTCCTCGGGCGGCGGGGGCGGTTGCCAGGGCGGCTGCGGCACTGTCTTCAAACTGACCCGCTCAGGCGGCAACTGGACCGAGAGCGTTATTCACAGCTTCGGTCAAAGCGGCGACGGGACGATCCCGTGGGCCGGCGTCATCTTTGACCAGGCCGGTAACCTTTACGGCACCACCCCTAACGGTGGTACATACGGCCAGGGCACGGTTTATCAATTGACGCCATCGGGGTCCGGCTACACCGAGCAGGTCCTCTACAGCTTCCACGGGCCGACCGACGGAGGACTTCCTTACGGCGGCGTGATCATGGATTCCGCAGGTAACCTCTACGGCACCACCTGCTGCGATGGCCCGAGCGGAGGGGGAACGGCCTTCGAGTTGAACCGTTCCCAGAGCTGGGCGTTTTCTGTGCTCGCTACTTTCCCTGTCGATGGATCAGAGGGCAGCCTGGTTATGGATGCTGCCGGCAATCTCTACGGCACGACCTTCGAGGGAGGCGGTTTCGGTTTCGGCTCGGTGTTCAAGCTCTCTCCCTCCGGCGGCGGCTGGACCACTACCCTGCTGCACAGTTTCTGCGCCGGCGGGTGGCCGTGCAGCGATGGGGCATTTCCTCCCAGCGGCCTGGCATTCGACAACGCGGGTAATCTCTACGGCACCACCTCTGATGGCGGAGCGACCGGCGGCGGGGTCGTCTTCCAGATCACGCCATAGGCGTGAAATCGCGAGGAACAGATCGGCGGGTAAAGGAGACCATCATGGCCAACGCCGTTAACAATTCCACATCAATTTTGCGCCGATTGCGGGCAGCAGCCGTGGTACTGGCACTCATTTGTGAGCTGACAATGGTTGTAAGCCGGCCGGCGCAGGCGCAGACGCTTACGGTATTGCACAACTTCACCAGTGGAAAAGACGGCGACTTCCCAACGGCGGGTCTCACCATGGATGGCGAAGGAAATTTCTACGGCACAACCTCGGGAGGCGGTTACGGCAGCATCAATTGTGGCAATGGGTGCGGCACGGTTTTCAAGCTGATCGGCAGCCATTCTGCCTGGATACTAACCCCGATCTACAGTTTTACGGGAGGCGATGATGGCACTACGCCCGAAGCCAGAGTCATCTTCGGCCCGGGTGGCCTTCTGTACGGCACCACGACCGGCAGCAGCAAATTGGGTGGGACGGGCAGTGCCACCGTGTTCAGCCTGAGGCCTCCACCCACACCTTGCATGTCGGCAGTTTGCCCCGGCGAAGAGACCGTGCTGTACCGGTTCACGGGAACGATGGATGGGAGCGGTCCTGGATTGGGGGACCTGGCCTTCGATCAAGCTGGCAATATCTATGGCACAACATCGGATGGCGGCAGTTATGGTTACGGCGCGGTTTACGAGTTGACGCCGTCCGGCGGAGGCTGGACTGAGAGCATCCTCTACAGCTTCACGGGTGGCGAGGATGGCAGTGGGCCAAAGAGCGGCGTGATCTTCGATCAAGCCGGCAATCTTTACGGGACGACCCTATTGGGAGGCGCGGGCGCCCGCGGAACAGTTTTCCAGTTGACGCACTCGGTGTCGGGATGGACCGAGAGCGTTCTCCACAGCTTTGGCAGCGATGGATCGGGTCCTTACGGGGGACTCATTTTCGACGCATCCGGGAATCTTTATGGGACGACCCAGACTGCTGAAATGGGCCAGGGAAACGGCACGGTCTTCATGCTCACTCCGGCAGGCGACCATTGGACGCTTACTACGCTGTACAGGTTCCCCGCCGGGTTCACCTATCCGTATGCCCGCCTCACCATGGACGCAGCGGGCAATCTCTATGGCACGACGAGTTACTACCTGGAGGCGGCGAACTACTTCGGCGGCCAGGGTAGCGAGGGCTCGGTTTTCAAGCTTGCCTTCTCGAGAGGCAGTTGGACCTATCACGACCTTCACGACTTTGACGGCCGAAGCGACGGTGGAGGTCCGTTTGGCAGCGTCATCCTGGACGCGAACGGCAATGTCTATGGCACAGGGACCGCGGGTGGCACAGTTTTGTATTGCAGCGGAGGTTGCGGCCTAGTGTGGGAGATCACGCCGTAGGCCGACACTGTGCACCGGGTTGTGGCCCGTCGTGAAAGCGCTGTCTCCCAAGGGACTCGATTCTGCGACTTTCTATTGACGCCGATACCGGCGATCAGGACAGTGGGTTATGAGACTCATCGCGCTGACCGTGATTCTGGTGACGAGCGTTTGGGCTTGGATTCTCGGACTACGGATGCGCCGGCGCATTCGACGAGCGCTTGGTAAGAACGTCGAGAGTGAATCGGAACTTACATCGCTCAGCATGTGGATGAAAGTTGAAGACGAGGAGGAGCGTAAGCGAGGCGGAAAAGTAAGATGAAGCAAAATCTCATTTCACTAGTGATCGCGGGAAAGTAACTTGACGGAAAACCACCTATGCCGGCTGCAGATGTTTTTGAAGACGAGTTCTTTGCATCCTTATATGACTGCCTCAATCCCTGGTCCATCAGCGACCAGTTCTACCTTGAGCAAGCGGTTGCGTCCGGCGGGCCGGTGCTCGATCTGGGCTGTGGGACCGGCATGCTGGCCTGTAGCCTGGCAGCAATAAATCTTGACGTGACCGGCGTCGATCCGGCCGAAGCCATGCTCCGGGTCGCACGAGTACGGGCCGGTGGGGACAAGGTGCGCTGGATTTGCTCAGACGGGCAGGGCCTGCGCCTTCCGCAACGATTTAATCTCATCTACATGACCGGCCACGCCTTCCAGCAGTTGCTGACAGACGAGGATGCTGTCGCCCTGCTGCGAACCGCTGGGCACCATCTAAAAGCTGAGGGAAAGTTCGTCTTCGAAACGCGCAACCCTGCCGCCCAGGCATGGCTGTCGTGGACACCGGAGCACTCTCAGCGCACGGTCCAGTCGGCACAGCACGGCCGGGTCTCGTTGTTCTATGACCTCCAGGCCGATGCTGCCAGCGGCATTGTGACCATCGGCGAGCACTATCACTTGTTAGACCAGGGAGTGCAGCGGGTGGGACGCAATCGCATCCGCTTTGTTGACCAGCAACACTTGTCGGGCCTGTTGGCAGAAGCTGGTCTTGCACCCGTCGACTGGTACGGAGATTGGGACCGCGCGCGCTTCTCCCCGCCGAGCAAAGAGATGATTGTGGTAACCCACCTGGCAAACACAACAAAGAGTCAAACCTGACTGGAATCGTGGCCGGCGCAAAATCGCCATCCATAGAGGCCGGTTATCAGTAATCAGTTGTCGGTTGCCAGTAAAAACAAATCTGAGATCCTTCAACTCCGGCAGTGGTCCGACATGCCCGCGCAGTAATCAGGAACTGCGCCGTGACGGCACCCAAGTGGTGGGCACGGATGTAAAAGGAACAATGGGCATGATTATTGGTCCACGCCCAACAGCTCATCGATGCTCATTCGGTCTAGATCCCTCTGTGTCTGCTCGCTGAGGCTGGATTTGCCGACCTGAATAGTCACCTTGTCAATTGTGCCGGTGAACTTGCTATCGTAGGTGTTGTAATCGTCGGTGACAGCCGTATAGAGGTTCTCGCCCACGTCGGTCGTTTCCGCCCCAAACGCGTTCGGGTGAGTATGCTCGATCCGCCCAGAGGCGACCTTTTCACCGTTGACGAAGATCAATCCGTTACCCCCCGCGCCGGGCTTACCTCCGTCGTAAGCAAACTCGAAGCGGAGCGTCACCGGTCCTGCTGGCAGGCGAGTAGGACCAGTGATCTTGTAGGTCTCGCGACCGAGATAGTTGTATGCAAACCGGGGCGCGCCGTCCTTTACGTAGAGGCTCCAGCCACCCATTTCACCGCCCTGCGCAAGCACCACGCCCTCGGCGCCGGATTTAGGCACTTCGAGGTTGGCCGTAATCGCGAAGGAATGATTCTTGATGTTGATGAAAGCATTTTCGGGTATTCCCTTCATGCCTTCATACACCGTCATCTCGGTGCGACCTTCCAGCAGATCCGGGCGGCCCGCCAGGGCAGCGTTGAAGCGCTCCCAGGAGCGGTCATCAAGCGGCAGCACGTTGTACTTGACCGCCTCCTTCAGAAAAACACTTTTGAGCTCCTCAAGCTTCTCGGGATACTTCGCGGCAAGATCATGCGCAGCGCTGAAATCTTTGTCTACGTTGTAAAGCTCCCACTTGTCGTTGGCAAACGTCGCCCGCGGCTTGGCCTCCCACGGCGGGCGGTGCACGGTAGTGGCGAACCAGCCGTCCTGGTAGATGCCCCGGTTGCCGGCCATCTCGAAGTACTGCGTAGTGTGGCGCGACTTCGCCTCCGCGTTGTTAAAGGTGTCGAGCATGCTCACGCCCTCGATGGGTTTTTGCCGGACGCCATAGACGACCGCCGGCTGGAACACTCCCACTGCTTCCAAGACTGTCGGGGCAATGTCAATCATGTGGTACCACTGCGTACGCAGGCCGCCCTTCTCCTTGATGCCCTTCGGCCAATGGATCACAATTGGCTGGCAAATGCCGCCGTAGGAGGCCACTTGGTGACCCCAGGCAAAAGGCGTGGCGCCGGCGTAGGCCCAGCCATTGGGATACAAAATGTGAGACTTCGGTCCGCCGAATTCGTCCAGGTGCTTCAGTGCAATGTCGAGGGGCTCTGGCAGCCCGTTGAACACAGACAGCTCATTGAAAGCGCCGTTGGGGCCGCCTTGAAAAACTGGGCCATTGTCGCCGGTGATGTAGATAACTAGCGTGTTGTCCATTTCGCCCAACTCTTCGATCGAGTCGAGGAATCGTCCGATTTCGTGGTCTGTCACCTCGGCAAAGGCGGCATAGATTTCCATGTACCGGGCAAAGACTTTTTTCTCGTCAGCGGTCAAGGTGTTCCAGTCCTGGATTCCTGGGTCCGGCTTGGGCGCGAGATCGGTACCGGGGGGCACGACTCCCATTTTGATCTGGCGGGCCAGTGTTTCCTTCCGCACCTGGTCCCACCCTTGGTCGAACTTGCCCTTGTACTTGTTGCGCCACTCTTCAGGCACCTGGAACGGGCCGTGAGTGCCAATGGCGGAGTAGTAAATGAAAAATGGCTTGTCGGGTGCCAGCGAATGCTGCGAACGCACCCATTCTATGGCCTTGTTGGTCATGTCGGTGCTGGCGTAGTAATTGGGATCGGCGGGCAGATTCACTCTGGTTTGGTTGTCGTAAATCACCGGATGAAAGAGGTCGGCCTCGCCACCCAAAAAGCCGTAGAACCGCTCAAACCCGCTATGCGAAGGCCAGCGGTCGAAGGGTCCGACAACGCTGCCTTCCCACGGCGCCAACTCGTGATACTTGCCGAACATGGCCGTGCTATAGCCGTTGAGCCGCAAGATCTCGGGCAGCATCGTGACGCTGCTCGGACGCATCGCTGTGTACCCTGGGAAGGCGGTAGCGATTTCCGAGATCACGCCGAAGTTCGCGCTGTGGCTGTTGCGTCCGGTAAGCAGGGCCATGCGGCTGGGGGAACACAATGGAGGCACTTTGAAATTGTTGTAGCGCAGCCCGGTCTGGGCGAGGCGGTCCAGCGTCGGCATCTGGATCGGACCTCCGAACGTCGATGCGTCGCCGAAACCGAAGTTGTCGAGAAGGATGACCACCACATTAGGCGCGCCTTTCGGCGCCTTCACCTGGAACCGCGGCGGGGCTTGTGCATTGCGCACATCAAGCTCGGTAATTGGGGGATGCTTAGGCTCGGGGACGGGCAGCACGGTACGGTCCACAGAGGCGGCCGTATCGGGCGCGCTGCTTTGGGCCTCTGCCTTGTTGTAAGCGCAGGTCATCGCCACCAATACAGCAAATGCCAGAGTGAAAAAGCGTCTCATGGTCTTCTCCTGTCCACGACTTTCGACTGCGCGATCGCTAGTAACGGAACGCTTCTCTCCGCGCGACACGGCACGGCCCGTTGTGCAAGCCATCGGCAACATTGGGAGGAATGGCCCCAGATTGGAGTCAAACTTAGCCCAACGATTGGACCAAGCCGCACGTGCTAAGTCACCCCTTCGAATTGCAAGAGGGCTGAAAGTATCGGCCGAGGCTGCCTATATAGTCAAGCGCCGCATGTGCTAAAAGTGTCAGACACGGTGCTATCGTCCGACCAGCCATCAGCAGCGCTCGACAGTCAACACCGGCAGCCGCGCCAACAGCAGACATAGGTAAAAACAAGAACCCCCAGCGATTGCCCTTGACACCACAGCTTCTAGATAGGAACATCGCGGAAATCACCCTCAACAACAAATCAAGGGCAAGTAGCAGATGCTGGCTGGTTCGTTTTCTCCAGGATTGCAAATGACAAAATGCTGCGAGCTTCCGGGCGGTTTACTTTTGTATGTACCCGGCAGTGGAAAGCGAACAGGATGAAGCCGCGTAACTTATGGAAGATGTTCTCCATCCTCTTCCCCTTCGTGTTTTGTGCCGCGTTGGCCGTCGCCTCGCCAGCGCAAACCTTGACCACGCTGTTCAACTTCGACGGACCTCACGGGGCTGAGCCGCGCTACGGGTCTCTCGTCCAGGGCACCGACGGCAATTTCTACGGAACCACAAGGGGTGGCGGGGCACACAGTCGGGGCACGGTATTTCAGATGACCCCGAGCGGCACGGTGACCACCCTGTACAGTTTTTGCTCTCAATCGATGTGCAGCGACGGGTCCGACCCGGACGCTGGCCTTGTGCTGGGCAGCGATGGCAACTTCTATGGGGTCACCACGGCAGGTGGCGCCAGCGGCGACGGGACGGTATTTAAGGTCAGTTCCAGCGGTGACTTCACCTTACTGCACAGCTTCATAGGAACCGATGGCCTTGACCCCGTCGGCACCCTGCTGCAGGCCAGCGACGGGAACTTCTATGGCACCACCATGGCTAGCACCCATGGTTCTGGCACCATCTTCAAAATCACCTCCAGTGGCGCGCTGACCACGATCTACAACTTTTGCTCTCTATCCGGCTGTGCTGACGGCGGCACCCCTTTTGCCGGCCTGGTGCAAGGCATCGACGGCAATCTCTACGGGACAACTTCTGGTGGCGGGCAATTCTTCCTTTACGGCACGGTCTTCAGGATCACTCTTAACGGCACCCTGACCACGCTGCACAGCTTTGACGCGTCGGATGGCTCGGCGCCCTACGCGAAACTGGTTCAGGCCACCGATGGAAACTTCTATGGCACGACATCGTCGGGTGGCGGCAGCCAAAGCTGTAGCTTCGGTTGCGGCACCATCTTCAAGGTCACCCCGAGCGGCGGCTTCACGTCGCTGCACAGCTTCAACCAAACGGATGGCAGCTATGTTATTGCTGGGCTGATCCAAGCCAGCGATGGCAACTTCTACGGGGCGGCAGGAAACGGCGGCAGTAACTGCAGCAATTGTGGCACCATCTTCAAGATCACCCCAGCCGGCACGTTGAGCGTGCTGCACAACTTCGCGGGATTTCCCACTGACGGCTCGCTACCTGTCGCCTCGCTGCTTCAGGCCAGTAACGGCCTTCTCTACGGCACGACCGAGGCTGGTGGATCGGTGGGTGATGGCGCGGTCTTCAGTATCATGCTACCCGGCACCAGCACGACCGCAGTGACCAGTTCGCCCAATCCCTCCACGTCTGGGGAATTGGTGACCATAACCGCGACGGTCGGTCCGGCGGGGCCGCCGACGCCGACGGGCACCGTGGGCTTCACCTCGAACGGCACCGCCATTCCCGGCTGCACCGCGGTGGCGTTGGGTTCGTCGCGTACTGCGGTCTGCACCACGACCGGGTTGGCGGTTGGCACCGATGCCATCGTGGCAACCTACTCCGGCGATACAAACTATTCAGGCAGCAGCGGCGGGCTGTCGCAACTGGTTAATCCGATTCCATCGCCGCTGCAATTCGTCGCTGTTACCCCGTGCCGGCTGGTCGACACGCGGCCACCGAACGGCAGCGGGCCCATTCCGGGCGGCACCTTCCAGAGCTTCCCCATTCCGCAAGAAGGCGGCTGCAACATTCCGACTAGTGCCGCTGCGTACTCGCTGAATGTTTCTGTCGTGCCGCAGCATGGGCTGGGTTATTTAACCATCTGGCCCACCGGTGAAGGCCGACCGTTAGTCGCCACCTTGAACTCGCTGGATGGTCGCATCAAGGCTGATGCCGCCATCGTGCCGGCGGGCGCCAATGGAGCAGTCAGCGTTTACGTCACAGATACTTCCAACCTGATTCTCGACATCAACGGCTACTTCGCGCCGGTCTCGGGTTCCACGCTGGCCTTCTATCCGCTGGCGCCCTGTCGCGTGGCCGACACGCGCAGCAGCAGCTATCCCCAGGGCCTGGGGCCGCCTTTCCTGCCTGGCCACACGGAACGCGATTTCCCCATCCTGAATGCTGCGAGCTGCAACATTCCTTCCAGTGCCCAGGCTTATTCGCTCAACTTCTCCGTGGTGCCCCACGGCGGTCTGGGTTACCTGACGGTGTGGCCCACCGGGTTGCCGCGGCCGCTGGTCTCAACTTTGAACGATGTGCCGGGAACGATCATCGCCAACGCGGCGCTTGTGCCCGCGGGCACGAGCGGCAAAGTTTCGGTGTATCCGTCCAACGACACGGACTTGATTATCGACATCAATGGCTACTTCGCACCGGCGGGAGCGGGCGGGCTGTCGCTCTATGCGGTAGCGCCTTGCCGGGTCATCGACACACGCCACGTGGGGAACGGTCAGCCGTTCAGCGGGACGCTCAATCCTCCCGTGAACGTGAGCGGAAGTTCTTGTGGGCCGCCCGCTACGGCGCAGGCGTATGTCTTCAACGCGACGGTGGTCCCGTCCGGCAACCTGGGCTACCTGACGTTGTGGCCCGACGGTACCCCTCGCCCGACGGTCTCGACGTTGAACGCACTGGACGGCTCGATCACCAACAACATGGCGATCGTGCCCAGCAGCAACGGAAACGTCGATGCCTATGCGTCGGGGATCACGCAACTGATCCTCGACATTTCCAGCTACTTCGCGCCGTAAGCGGGAGTCGTGCTGCCGAAGACACCTGCTCCGGAATTGGTTGTGATAAGGGGCTGTTTTCGCCGGCGGCCCGTCTTGTCCACTCCTAAATAAGCTTCCCGAAGAGTCCGATGTCGGACAGACGAGGCAAAGAAACGCCCTCATATTGTATGGGGCGGCCAGGAAGGGCGGGCGTCTGCATGTCATCACTCGGCGTTCTCGTGGTCGAAGATTTCAAGCCGTTTCGCCAATTCGTCTGTTCCATGCTGCAACAAAACCCGGAATTGCAGGTCATCTGCGAGGTATCGGACGGATTGCAAGCAGTGCAGAAGGCCGAGGAATTGCAGCCGGGCTTGATCGTCCTCGACATCGGTCTTCCCGGACTGAATGGTATCGAAGCCGCTCGCCGAATCCGCAAGGTCTCGCCTGAATCCAAAATACTCTTCGTGACCCAAGAATCTTCCTCCGCGGTGATGCAGGAATGTTTCCGCCTGGGCGCTATGGGCTACGTGATTAAACAATCTGCCGCACACGAGCTGCTACCAGCGTTGGAGGCGGTTCGCCAGGGCAGGCAGTTTGTTAGTGGTGACATGTAGCGTCGCCGGTTCACCCGCATCCCCGCACCTGTCCCAAGTGACAGTTCCCAAACAGTCGCAATCAGTGTGAAATGTCTGAGTTGAAGAGACACTACACATTTCAAGTCGGAACGGAGAATGAATCATGAAGAAGGGCGTCGTATCAATTCTGGTTGTGGTCAGCGTGTTACTTGTGTGCAGCGTATCCCTTATGGGCCAGCAGGCGGCACAAAGTGCTCCGGCGGCGGGCGCACAATCGAACAACATCAAGGACACCGACATCGAGATGCTGCGGGCGGACTTGCGCGCTCAGCGCAAGCAGATCATGGCGGAGAACATGACTCTCACCGCCGACGAGGCCACCAAGTTCTGGCCGATTTTTGACCAGTATCGGCAGGCCGCCATCAAACCCAATGACGCACGGTGGGCGCTGATTAAGGAGTATGCCGCGAACTACAACACGATGACCGATGCGCAGGCGCAGGATTACATGAAGAGATCAACGGAGGTTGATCAGCAGCTTCTCGCATTGCGCATGAAGTACGTTCCGGTATTTGAGGGGGTCATCTCGGCGAAGAAGACTGCATTGTGGTACCAGATCGATCGCCGTATCGACCTGCTGATCAACCTGCAACTGTCCACGTCGATTCCCATGGTCGACACCCGCAAGTAAGCTGCATCTGGCCGCGCTTAGAATTATCGCGATGGCGAAAGCGACGACCGCAAGGAACGCGCCGGTGGCGGCCAACGCTTTCGCCGGCAAACCTGGGCCGCCCACCGACAGGGAACTGAGCGCGGCCCTCGGTCCGGCGAAATCTCGGTGGGACCAACTGCTCGCCGAGTTAGCCGGTGAATTGAAACTGCCCGCCCGTGAATGGAACTCGTATTCGAAAAGAGCCGGATGGTCGCTGCGGGTGAAACGCGGCGACCGGGTCATTCTGTACCTGGCGCCGTTCGAACGCGCTTTCCGGGCGTCATTTGCTCTGGGCGATAAAGCCGTACAGGCGGCAAAGGCCAGCGGTCTTCCCAAGCCGGTGCTCCAACTCATTGCCAGCGCTAAGAAATATGCGGAAGGGACCGCCATCAGGATAAGTGTGAACACCTCCGAAGACATTGCCGTCGTCAAGCAACTGGCCAAGGCGAAGATCGATAACTGAAGTTGAGGGATTCGGTGGTAAAATGACCGCCGCCGAAGAAACGTTCTCGGCAGGTTGCTATTTAGATTGTATGGCTGTCTACGAGTACAGTTGCCAGTTTGTCCCCCCCGACATCGAAGCTGCGCTGGCTGGGCGCTACATCATTGGTCCGGAAATTGCCGTTGGTGGCCAGGGAGCAGTTTTCAGGGCGACCAGAACGTCTCGGCCAGACGGCGCAGCCACGAATGATGATGTAGCTCTGAAGTTGCTCTTCGATCGCAGACGGACCCCTCGCGTACCGCCCGAGATCACCGCAGCGGAGAACTTCTCGCATGAAAACCTGGCGGGGCTGATCGAGCATGGCTATTGTGACGTGGCCGGTAGAAACACGCGATACCTCGCGTGGGAATTCATAACCGGACAACCGCTGAGCTTTCTGTTGAGAAACGGACCGCTGCTGGAATCCGAAGTCCTGGCGATAGGGCGCGATGTCTCGATTGCAATTACCCAAATTTGGGCGCGACGCATTGTTCATGCGGACATCAAGCCCTCGAACATCATGATTAGGAACTCCGGCGGGAACATCGAATTCGGTTCAGTGAGCCGCGCCGTTCTCATCGACCTCGGCGCGGCCAGATATCTAGATCAAGACAAAATTCGCACACTCAGGCCGTTAGAACGAAAGGAACGTCGCTTTCGCAGGCCGCTCGGAACGTGGGGTTACTTTTCGCCGGAGCAGATCCGAGGGACATCGGCATTGACGTGCGCATCAGACGTTTTCTCCCTTGGCGTCGTAATGCTGCAGTGCTTACTGGGGCGCCATCCCACCAGCTATGACCAGACCGCCTTAGCCGACGGCTTCCGGGCGAGCCAAGGCAGGGTTGCGGCGAGCGCAGGCTTGCTTAGCGCCTTGGATACGATGCTTTGGCCACTTCCGACGGTTAGGCCGAATCCTGCAGAACTCAGCCAGCGTTTTGAAAGCCTACGGCGGAACATGCAGGAGGAGTTTGCCAAGGGCGCTCGCGGACCGATAAAAGCTGAGGGTCCGTTGTAAGTGGGTCACCTGCTGCCTGGTTGTGCGGGTGTTACCCAAGCCGTCAGAGTTCGCCGCTATAACCGTACTGCTTCAGCAGTTCGTGTGCCTCGGCCAGCGAACGCACCACGAAGAGGTTGGTGCGCGAATCTTTTGCCAGTTGCTGATAGCCAAGCGCCATGGCGAACGATGCGTCATGGGGCGTCACGATCACGTGGGGCACCGCGGCGTGGAAGAGACTCTCGCTCTTGGCCAGCTTTGCCAGGGCCTGCTGCGAGAACCCTGGCATGTCGGCGCCGCTGAAATCGACGATGTCGGCGAAACTGGGATCGAAGAAACGGTCAGCCGCGATGGCCGCCCGTTGCAGCAGCAGTTGCTGGTCGGTCACGTCGCCATAGAAGGTGGAACAGACAATGCGCCGCCGAGGGTCGATCTTTAAGGTGGATGGCATGAGGCCGGGGAGCTTGGTTTTAGGAAATGATGACCATTGTAACGCCATAGCGGGTGCGTCTGGCGTCAATCAGGGATCTATTCACTCTTGGGCAGCCGCTGCCATACCACTTCAGCAACGACCTGCTCGCCACCTGATTGCATAGGGGCCCGCAGCGTCAGACGATCTCCGTCGAGCTTGGCAGAACGAACCAGGTCGGTACCAACATCGTTGGGGATCGAAGAGGCTTCAACGTGATGGACCACTTTGTCCCCGGTAAAGGTGTAGCGTCCCGCATAAGCGACCATTGTCGCAAAAGCTTCGGCTCTTTCCTCGCGCGGAGCAGCAGCAGCGTCGTTTACCGATAGTGGTTTGCGGTCACTCGAAGTTATGATGACGCTCATTCTGCCATCAGCGGTGTAGGTAATAAACCCAAGAGGACTCTTCCCGAAATCCTTAACCACGCCTTTGTCGTTGGTGCTGGCGACCGATACCGCCTTCCAGGTGCCGACGACAGCTGATTGTGTTTGGGCGGGCGACGTGATAATGACTGACTTGCTCATCGTTATCCTCCTCGTCGAAGATTGCGGCCAAAATAGCATAGTAAGATGGTTGGTATCGCGAAAATCACTATTGCGCAGTTAAAGCCTGCCTTTGCCTGATAGGTTCTGCGACGAGCATCCACATCGGTTACGCGACGAATGAGGCCGCCATTCGTAGTAATCTCAATTCTTCATGATGGGAACAACTGAACAAGCCATCGAGGTCCAGGCGGCCACCGGGGTTTCGCATCGCGGCGCCGCTCTGGCGATCGGCCTGATGAGCTTCTCCGCCTTGCTGCTGGAGTTGGGCCTCACCCGCCTGTTCTCCGTCGTGCTCTTCTATCATTTCGCGTTTCTGGCCATTTCGATTGCGCTGCTCGGACTGGGCGCAGGCGCCGTCTTCGCGTATCTGCGGCGTGAGTGGCTGGAGCGCTGGGGCGTAGGTCAACTGGGCGCCTGGTTGTGCGCGGCCAATGCAGTTGTCATCCTTATTGTGCTGGAGATCGTCCTGCATAGCCAGGTGGCGCTGCATCTCGACTGGGGGAACTTTCGTCACCTCTCCGTGCTCTACCTGGCTTCGGCCGTTCCTTTTTTCATCACTGGCCTGTTGTTTTCGTTGGTCTTTGCGCGGCATCCTGCGCGAATTACCCAGCTCTATGGAGCCGACCTGTTGGGGGGATCACTGGCCTGCCTCGCGCTGGTTCCGTTGCTGAATTTTGTCGGCGGCCCCAATACCATCCTGTTTGCGGCGCTGGCGGTCGCGGCGGCGGGCGTGGCCTGGGGCAATTCGCAGACTCGCCGAATTCTTGCGTTGCTTGTGCTGGCCCTGCTCCTTCTTATCGCGGCAAACTTTCGCGGCAAGCTGATTGACATCGTCTACGCCAAGGGCATGAGACGCGAGATCCCGCTCTACGCCAAGTGGAATGCGCTTTCGCGCGTCGAAGTGGACCGTTGGGGAGACGCCAAGGCGATCGTCATCGACGCCGATGCCAGCACCTACGTCATGAACTCCGATCCCTATCACTGGGATGAGGCATACCGTCGCAATCTCATGTCGGCGGCGTCTTCGATGGCCAATGTGCTGCGGCCTCGCGGTGACTTCGCCATCATCGGTCCGGGCGGGGGAGTGGATGTTCTGCGCGCCGTCGCCAACGGCAGCCCCAGCGTCACCGGCATCGAGATCAATCCCATCATCGCTACCGACATCATGCGCGGGACGTTCGCCGAATACGCTCACCACCTCTATGAGATTCCCGAGGTGCACATGCACGTCAGCGATGGGCGCTCTTTCGTGCGAAATAGCCGCGATCGCTACGACGTGGTGCAGATGACCCTGGTTGACACTTGGGCTTCCACTGCTGCCGGCGCCTTCGCTCTTAGCGAAAACAATCTGTACACCGTGGAGGCCTTCCGCGAGTATTTCGAGCACCTGAAGCCTGACGGCATGATCGCCATCACGCGCTGGGAATTTACCCAGCCGCGCGAGGCATTGCGGGTGGTCTCGCAGGCCATGGAAGCGCTGCGGCAACTCGGCGTCCGCGACAGCACCCAGAATTTCATCGTGGTCAGCGATGGCGAGTTGAATGTGGATGGGCGTCCCGTGCTGGTGCTGGCGAAGAAGTCGCCCTTTACCCTGGAAGAGCAGAAGGCGGTGCTGAACCACATCCAGGGCGAAGCGCCCGGCGAGTCGAACCTGAATCTGCACGTACTTTATCTGCCGGTGACGGCTGCCACCCCGGGCATGACGCATCCCGCGTTCAACGAATTGATTCGCAGCCAGGACGCGCGTGCCTTCTCCACGCATTACGCGTTTAACGTTTCGCCGGTCACCGATAACGCGCCCTTCTTTTTCTTTACACTCAAGCCGGAGCAGGTGTTCGGCGGACAGGACCGTGGCGGCATCGATTGGAAAGTCAACCTGGGGATCGCAATCCTGGGACTGGTGCTGGTGATTTCCGTCGCTGCGGTAATTGTTTTTCTCCTGCTGCCGCTACTGCTGTCGCGGCAAGCGCGATCGGGCCGTAGCGTTAGCCTGCTGTATTTCATCGCCATAGGTTTGGGATACATCCTGGTCGAGATCGCGTTTATTCAGCGCTTCGTCTTATTTCTTGGCAACCCGACCTACGCGCTCACCGTAGTGGTGTTCCTCATGCTGCTGTCGAGCGGATTGGGAAGTGTACTGTCGCGGCGATGGTTTCACGAGCCAACTCGAGTCGCCTCGGCGATGGCATTCATTGTGGCGGCCCTGGTGATTTATGTTTTCGCTTTGCCACACCTGCTGGGCGCGCTGGTGGGCCTGCCCTTCGCGGTGAAGCTGTTGCTCAGCGCGGCGCTGCTGATTCCGCCGGGCTTCGCCATGGGCATGCCGTTTCCCAGCGGCCTGCGCGCCTTGTCGCCGCAGGATTCTCGCGTGCAAAATGCGCCGGGGAAACACGGCGCGGTGGAATGGGCATGGGCGATGAACGCTGCCTCCAGCGTGCTGGGCTCGGTTTTGGCCATGGTGATCGCCATCCAGTTCGGATTGAATGTCACGCTGGCCTGCGGCGCCGTGGCGTATGTGCTGGCCATGTTGTTGCTGCGCACGTTTAAGACGCAGCTAGCAATCAGCAATTAGCAAATAGCAACTAGAACCCGTCAACCGATCTTTTTGGTTCGTATCAGGGCACGACTTGAAGCCGTGCCCTGACACAAACCTGACCCGCAACAATTTTGAATTGACCGAAGAGTCCAGGTCGCCTGGGAATGCTATACTTTTGACATACTGCAGTTGTTGCGGAGGACTGTATCGATAAACGTTTTATCCGCACGAATGAACGCATTCGTGTCCGTGAAGTTCGCGTGATCGACGACGAAGGCAATCAGTTGGGCATCATGACCCCCTTCGACGCCCTCAAGATCGCCCGCGAGAAAACCCTGGACCTGGTAGAAGTCTCGCCCACCGCCCAACCTCCCGTTTGCCGCATCATGGATTACGGGAAATACCTGTACCAGCAGGAAAAGCGCGAGCGTGAAGCCAAGAAACATCAGCACCAGATCGTAGTCAAGGAAGTGAAGTTCCGCATCAATGTGGACGATCACGACTACGAGACCAAGAAGAACCATGTGCTGCGCTTTCTCAGCGAAGGCGACAAAGTGAAGGCCACCATCTTCTTCCGCGGCCGCGAAATGACGCGCCAGAGTTTGGGACGCGGAATTCTGGAACGCTTGATCAAGGACCTAGGCGACAAGGCGATCGTAGAGTTTCGGGCGCGGCAGGAGGGCAACACCTTGCACCTGATCCTGGCGCCGCCCAAGGCACAAGCGCCGGCCAAGCCGCACGCGCCCAAAGCCGAAGCCAAGCCGCCGAAGCCAGAGAAGGCTGCGGCTCCGCAACCGGCCACGCCGCAGCAGCAACAGTAGTAATAAACCTGAAGATTTTTGTCTTCTCCGTGCCCTCCGCGTCGGAGCCTGCCCTGAGCGAAGCCGAAGGGTGGTGAACCCTGCTGGCGGCCTGCGCGCATTTATGTTGTAATGGAAAGACGTTATGCCAAAGATGAAAACCCATAGTGGAGCGGCGAAGCGCTTCAAGAAGACAGCGACTGGGAAGATCAAGCGTGGCCATTCCATGAAGCGCCACATCCTGACTTCCAAGGCGACCAAGCGCAAGCGCCAGCTCGATAAAGATGTGATGGTGGACAAGGCGGATCAGAAGCGCATTGCGCGCATGATCCCCTACGCATGATCCCCAACTGGCCGCATGGTGCGGCACCCGGCGCGTGTCACTGGACCTCGACGGGAAACAGCGTGTGAAGAGGCTAATCTGGGCCCCTCGACCAACCCGAGAACGGGAAGGCGAGCGTGGTCGAAGTCCTTGCCTCCAGCCGCTTAGTAACTTGCAAAAAGGAGCAACATGCCTCGCGTTAAACGTGGTACCAAGCGCCGCGCGCGCCGCAAGAAAATACTTGAGCGCGCCAGTGGTTATTACTTAACAAAATCCAAACTCTACCGTTCGGCGAAAGAGTCGGTCGAACGCGGCCTGAAGTTCGCCTACAGCGGACGCAAACAGAAGAAGCGGCAGTACCGCTCCATCTGGATCGTGCGCATCGGCGCCGCGGCCAAGTTGAACGGCACCAGCTACAGCCAGTTCATCAATGGTTTGAAGAAAGCCGGCATTGACTTGGATCGCAAGATCCTGGCCGATCTGGCGGTCAACGATGCCGCCGGATTTGCGGCGCTGTGCAAGCAGGCGCAAGCCGCCACGGCGTAGTCGCTCCGTCCAGAGACATTGCAGTAAACTTCCGATGGGCGGCCGCGTGGCCGCCCGTTGTGCTTGGATTTCACCACAGAGGCACAGAGGACACAGGGTAAAGAAGCAACGTAACGCGGACCTGAAGGTCCGCTTACCGATCCTGCAAGCTTAACGACATGTACACCGTCCCCAAACTCGAGGACTATTCGCCGGAAGAGCTGGACCGCGCCGTCGCCGACCTCTTCACTGCGCTTGACGCCGAAAGCCGCGGCCTCCGCAGCGAGTCCGACTGGAAGACCTTTCGCGACCGCTGGCTCGCCCGCAAAAATGGTGTCCTCACTCAGGTAAACGACACTTGGCTGAAAGCCGCGCCCGGCGTGGCAAAGCGCGAGGTCGGCCGCCGGGTGAACGAACTCAAGGCGCGCGCGGAAGCCGCCATCGAGGCGGCGCAAAACAAAATTCATGCCTCGGCTGTCACTGACAAACTTTCCTCTGACCGCCTCGACATCTCCCTCCCCGGCATCCAACGCCCCATCGGTGTCAAGCATCCGGTGCTGCGCGTGATGGACGACATCGTTGCCGTCTTCAAGGCGATGGGCTACTCCGTTGGCGAAGGCCCCGAGGTCGAGACCGATTACTACAACTTCGAGTCGCTCAACTTTCCGCCGAACCATCCCGCGCGCGACACCCAAGACACGCTGTTCATCGCCCGCCAGGAGCAAAAACCCGCGCGCGATCGCTTGCTGCTGCGGACGCACACCTCGCCCGTGCAGATTCGCACCATGGAGCAGCAGTCGCCGCCGGTACGCATCGTCATCCCCGGCAAGGTGCATCGCAACGATCCGCTCGACGCCACCCACTCGCCGGTCTTTCACCAGGTCGAAGGCCTGGCGGTCGACACCAACATCACCTTCTGCGACTTGAAGGGCACGCTCGACCACGCGATGAAAGCGCTGTTCGGTTCGTCGGTGAAGACGCGTTTCTATCCGTCGTTTTTCCCCTTCACCGAGCCCAGCGCCGACATGCAGGTGAGCTGCATCTTCTGTGGCGGCAAAGGCTGTCGCAAGTGCAAATTTAGCGGATGGATCGAGTTGCTCGGCTGCGGCATGGTCGATCCCAACGTCTTCGAATTCGTCAAGCAGAACGGTTATGACTCGTCGAAGATCTCGGGCTTCGCCTTCGGCATGGGCGTGGAGCGCATCGCCATTCTGAAGTACGAGGTGGAAGAGATCCAGTTGTTCTACGAGGGTGACGTGAGGTTTCTGGAGCAGTTCGCGTGAGAATCCTTCCCACCTGGCTGCGTGAGTTCGTGAACATCGCGGCCGACGACCGCCAACTCGCTGAAGACCTAACTTCGGCGGGCATTGCGGTGGAGTCCGTCCAGCAGGAAAATGGCGCGACTATCTACGAGATGGACCTGACCACCAACCGCGTGGATGCCATGAACCACTACGGCGTGGCGCGAGAGGCGTCGGCCATCTACAACGTCGAGCTGAAGAAGGTCGAACCGCTGCCGGGAACCGCAGATCCTTCGACTGCGGCGCGCAAAGACGGCGCGCCTTCGCTCAGGATGACAGGCGGAGTATTCCCGATCGTCATCGAAGACTCCGAAGGTTGCGCGCGTTATACCGCCCGCATGGTTCGCAACGTGAAGATCGGGCCGTCGCCGCAGCCGGTCGCCAAGCGGCTCGAACTGCTCGGCTCGCGCTCCATCAACAACGCCGCCGACGCGACCAACTACGCGCTCAACGAGCTTGGCCATCCTACCCACGTTTTCGATCTCGACCTGCTGGAGGGCGGCACGATCATCGTGCGTCGCGCGCATGCAGGCGAAGTCCTCAAGACCCTCGACGGCGTGGACCGGAAGCTCACGACCGACGACCTCGTCATCGCCGACGGCAAGAAGCCGGTCGCGCTGGCGGGCGTTATGGGCGGCTTTGACTCCATGATTACCGAGCGAACGAAGAACGTGCTCATCGAGTCGGCCTGGTTCGACCCGGCAACGGTCCGCAGCATGGCCAAACGCCACCTAATGCACACCGACGCGTCGCATCGCTTTGAGCGCGGCGCTGACTGGGGCATTACGCCGCTGGCTTGCGATCGTGTAGCTGAGCTGATTCTCGCCAGCGCCGGCGGCCAACTGCACGGGGAACCTATTGATGCGGTCGGCCGCGCGGTGGCGCGCGCACCCATCACTCTGCATCGCTCGGAGGTAAAACGTATTCTCGGTATCGATTTTGATGAGGATGAGATCCAGCGCATTTTGGGTCGTCTCGGTTTCGGCGTCACCGGCACGCAAGATGGCTTCACGGTCCAAGTTCCCACCTGGCGTCTCAACGTTGAGCGCGAGGTTGATCTGCTGGAAGAGCTGGCGCGCATCCACGGCTACAACAACTTTCCCAACACGCTGCCCGCGTTCACCGGGGCCGTGGTCACGCTGCCGGATGAGCCGAAGAACGCCAAGGTCCGCGAGACCATGCTCGCGCTCGGTTACAACGAGGCGATCTCGATCACCTTCATCTCCGAGCAGGAGGCGAAGACCTTTGCGACCGCGGTGCCCCAGGTTCGCGTCCCTTATTTGGACGCTAACCTGGGTACGGTCGAGCCGCTGGCCATCGCCAATCCGCTGAGCGAAGAGGCGGGATACCTGCGCACCTCGCTCATTCCCGGCTTGCTGAACATGGTGGGTTACAACCTGAATCGCGGCAACGCCAACGTGCGGCTCTTCGAAGCCGGCGAAGTTTTCGAAAAGCTGGGTGAGGGACGCGGTGAGCGCCGCCACCTGGGCTTTGTCGCCACCGGCGACGCGTTTGCCAAGAGCGCGCATTCACCCGCGCAGCCGTACGCGTTTTTTCACATGAAAGGCGATATCGAGGAACTGCTAGCGGCGTTCGAATACGAGTCGCTGGAGTTCGAGTCCGACCCGCCTCCGCCGTATCTACATCCCGGGCGCTCGGCGCGCGCGGTCTTGGATGGCGAGACGGTAGCGGTCTTCGGTCAGTTGCATCCTGAGCTGGCGGCTGAGCGCAAGCTGCGCCAGGAGGTTTACGTCGCAGAGTTGATGCTCGACCGCCTGTATCGGCACCCATTGCGTGAGCCGCGGTATCGGCGAATCTCGAAGTTCCCTACGGTCGAGCGCGACTTCTCGTTCATCTTCGACGAAGCGGTCACCTTCGAGCGCATCCGCTCGGCCATCGAAGAATTGGGCCTGAACGAGCTGCAGAAGTTCGTTCCGGCCGAGATCTTCCGCGGCGAAAAGGTTGGCCCGGGCAAATACTCGGTGCTGCTCCATGCCGCGTTCCAGTCAAGCGAGCGCACGCTGCGCGACGATGAAGTGGCGCAATGGTCGGAGAAGATCATTGCGAAACTACAGTCGCTGGGCGGCGTGCTGCGCGCGCAATAGGCGCAACCCAAGCCGAGATCCGCGAATTTTGGGGGCGTCTGCACCGCCAGCGTTGCACATTCAGGTTCGTCGGCGACAAATGGCAACGCAATCGCGCTTTCCACAGTTTTGCACACCGTCATCTGCGATATACTGCGCTCGCGATATCAAATTTTATTGAGGTCTGGTCGTCATATGCCTGCGAATGCAGTCGAAACAACCTCCGCTTCGTCGAATGCTGATTTCAAGTCTCTGGAAGAAAAAATCCTGCGCACCATCGAGCTGTTGAAATCGGCGCGGGAGGCCAAGGCGGTCGCCGAACGCGATGCGTCGCGCTTGCGCAAGCAGTTGAGTGAGCACGAAGAGGAGTTCGAGGCCATGCGCAAGGAACTGGTGGGCCTGCGCCGGGAACGCGAAGAGGTACGTACCCGAGTAGAAAAGATGCTGGACCAAATTGAGGCTTTGAGCACGGAAGAATCGGCGGGATAATCGGCAGCAGTGGTTAGTGGTTAGTGGCTAGTGGATGGAACAGGCAGACGACGCGTTCTCTGGCCACTATCCACGAATCACCAGTCACTCGCCCAGGAGGCGCGCAGTTGAGTCAATCTACCAGCAACGGCAATGGCAACGGACCCGGCAGTGTCCGTGTCGAAATTTATGACCAGACCTACCATCTTCGGGGTTCGGACCCGGAATACATTGGCGAGCTGGCCGACTACGTGGACTCTAAGATGCGACTGATCTCCAAGCAGGCGGCAACGGTTGATTCTCTGCGCGTCGCCGTGCTGGCTGCGCTGAATATCGCCGATGAGTTCCACATGCTGAAACGGAAGTACGACTCCATCGCGACCGACTACAATGAGCGAGCCGAGCAACTGGCGGGCGTGCTGGATGAAGCTCTGGCGGAGTCACGGCGAGCAGGATAGAACACACACTACTGCGATGTCGCGCTCCTGGAGGCACGTGTCCAGATTGTGTCCGTCGTTAACAATTTTTACCGCACGTAAATTTCCAACTATTTACCTCCCAGCCCTTGTCATCCCTGCGACTTTTCCATAGCATTTGACTCAGAAAGCCGGCCTGCAAAGTTGGTGTTGGTGGCAACCGTTTTTTGAACCAATGCTCAATGAACAGGGGACTCTACTCGTTTCTGGCTCGGTGTGCGACGTTCCGCCATGCGGAAATGCCTAAAGAGCTGCGGAGGGTTCCCACCGTATAGGACGGGTTCATTGACGGCCCACTGAAACACGGCCCCGCGGGTCGGCTTTTTGTTTAGCTTTCAGCTATCAGCTTTCAGCCGTCAGCTAAGGCTCGACAAGAAATGCCATCAACTGCCGCTTATTCTCCTGACCTATCGCTGCAGAAACTGATACTCCGTCCTTCGGCCGTGCTTTGGCTGACGGCTGACATCTGATAGCTGACAGCTAACCCACTCCGAAGCCTAAACTGCCCATCTGCATCTAAAATAGAGACGTGTTCCCCCGTTTATTCCACATTGGCAACTTCGGCCTGCCCACCTATGGGGTGATGGCGGCCCTGGGCCTGATCTTTGGCCTGATGCTTATCGTCAAGCTCGGCCGTGAGCAAGGGCTCGATCCCGACAAGGTCTGGAACTTGGGCATCATTGCCATCCTGTCGGGCATTGTTGGGGCGAAGATCCTGATGATCCTCGTCGATCTCACCTACTATCGCGAGCACCCGCGCGAAATTTTCAGCCTGTCAACCTTCCAGGCCGGTGGCGTTTGGTCCGGCGGCTTTGTGCTCGCACTCGCAATGTGCGTCTGGTACATGCGCCGCAACAACATGCCGGTGCTGCGGACCTGCGACGTGTTTGCTCCAGGATTGGCGCTGGGACACGCGTTCGGCCGTGTCGGCTGCTTCGCTGCCGGTTGTTGCTGGGGCCGCGAAACCCACGTGCCCTGGGCCGTGACCTTCCATAATCCGCTGGCCAATGAGATCGTCGGCACCCCGCTCAACGTGCCTCTGCATCCCACGCAGCTTTACGAGATGGTCGTCGAACTGGCCAACTGTGTGTTCCTGGTGTGGCTCATCCGGCGCAAGAAGTTCGAAGGCGAAATCATCGGGACGTACATGATCATCTACGGATTCGCCCGCTATTTCATCGAGTTCTTCCGCGGCGATCCCGGTCGCGGCGAGTTCCTGGGATTCATGTCAGGTACGCAGGCCATCGCCCTGTGCCTGGTGATCTTCGGCGGCCTGCTGTGGATGCGCCGCGCAGCGCTGGCTCCAGCAGTAGCAGTCAAAGCCACAAGATAGTTTCGCTTCTACCACAGAGACACAGAGAAGAATGTTGTTACCACGGAGAACACAGAGAACGCGGGAAAGAAACAACCAAAGAAACTCCGTGATCTCCGTGACCTCAGTGGTGAAAAAGGAATTCTTCTTTCTCTGTGTCTCTGTGCCTCTGTGGTGAACACGCATGTTGTATTCTCGTCGCGCATGACCGAGCGCTTCCCTATCACCATTTCCGTTCCGGCTGAAGCAGCCGGCCAGCGGCTCGATCAATTCCTCACCGCGCACATTCCCGACATCAGCCGGGCGCGCGTGCAGCAATTGCTGACGGAACAGAAAGCCCTGGTCAACGGCAGCGTCTCCAAGCCATCGCTGCGGCTGCGCGGCGGCGAACAGATCACCATCCTTGGCGATCCCGAACCGCCGCCGTTGCGCGCCATGGCAGAAGACATCCCCCTCGACATTGTCTATGAAGATGACGACCTGGCGGTCATCAACAAGCCAGCAGGAATGATGGTGCACGCCGGAGCGGGCGCGACCGACAGCGAGCGCAACCGCGGGACGCTGGTCAATGCCCTGCTGCATCGCTTCGCCAAACTGTCGGACGTAGGCGGCGAGTTGCGGCCCGGAATTGTGCACCGCCTCGACAAGGAAACCAGCGGGCTGATTATCGTCGCCAAGAATGATTTGACCCATCGCAAGCTGAGCCAGCAGTTTTCCGGGCGCGAGGTGAAGAAGCGCTACGTGGCGCTGGTGCATGGCTGGCCCGCGAAAGACCGCGGCACCATCAATGCCGAGATCAGCCGCGATGTGGCGCGGCGGGTTCGCATGACCACCCGCGGCAGCCAGGGTCGCGCGGCGATCAGTCATTACGAAGTCCGCGAGCGCATCGACTCGCCATTTGGCAAGTTCGCGCTGGTGGACGTCCGCATCGAGACCGGACGGACCCACCAGATCCGCGTGCACATGTCGTCGATTGGCCATCCGGTAGTGGGCGACTCGCTGTATCGCGCGCCGAAAGAATTACGTCGGCCCACCGTCTTGCGAAAAGCGCCGTCCAACGCGGCCTCCGGGGCAAGCCAGCCCGAGGCCGGGCTGATGCCTGCCGTGCTTGCTCTCAATCGCAACTTTCTGCATGCGGCAGCCGTCGAGTTCACACATCCCCGCAGCGGGGCGGCGCTGTCGTTCAGCGCGGCGCTGCCCCCGGAGTTGGCGCAATTTCTGGCGCAGATCCGAGGATGATAAGAAAGGCAATGTAAAATTTGGGCCCGATCTTGGACGTGAGTTTGAGGCCCATCTCCACTGGGATTTTGTAACCACGGAGAGTACGGGTTTCTGTTGATTTTGTCGTCTCCGTGCCCTCCGTGTTCTCGGTGGTGAGAAGGAGCGTCGGCGCAGACCCCCAAAGGCTATAATGGGACAATCGAATGAGAACTAGGGTGATCCTGGTTTTGCTGGCGGTGCTGCCGTTGGTGCTAGCCGCCCAGAACCCTCCAGAGCAGCCGCTGCCTACCGCGCCATCGGCGACGAAGTTCCCTCCGCCGCAATCCGCTCCGCCATCGTCGGGGAGCGGCCAGTCGACGACACCGGCGCAATCACCAACCGCGCCAGCTTCTGACCCGGGTGCAGGGACCGCTGCTAATCCAAGCTCCTCACCGCCAGCGACGCCTCAGCAGAGCAGCGCATCGCGGCCGGCGCCTTCCAGCGCACTGAACAAATCCGCCCCGACGCCGGGGGGTTCCGCCGATAGCTCCGCGAGCAAGGCCGACAATCCAGGTCCAGACGATGAGCTCACCGTCATCCGCAAGCGCGTGGACGAAGTCAACGTGGTCTTCACGGTCACAGACAAGCGCGGCCACTTTGTAAAAGACCTGACGCAGAACGATTTCCAAGTCCTCGACGATAGCAAGCCAGCCGAGAGCATCCGCTCCTTCAGCAGGCAAACCAACCTGCCGCTGCGCGTGGGACTGCTCATCGACGCCAGCAACTCGGTGCGCGATCGCTTCAAGTTTGAGCAGGAAGCGGCCATCGAGTTCCTGAACCAGATCATCCGGCCGAGGTTCGACCAGGCGTTTGTCATCGGCTTCGACACCACGCCCGAGGTGACGCAGGACTTCACCGACAGTACGGAGTTGCTCTCCCATGGCGTGCGCATGCTGCGGCCCGGCGGCGGCACCGCGATGTACGACGCCATTTACTTTGCCTGCCGCGACAAGCTGCTGAAGGAAGACAAGAGCCAGGTGGCCACACGGCGCGCCATCATCCTGCTGAGCGATGGCGAAGACAACCAGAGCCGCGTCTCGCGCGAAGAGGCCGTAGACATGGCGCAGCGTGCCGAGGTCATCATCTACACGATTTCAACCAACACCAGCGGGTTGAAATTGCGCGGCGACAAAATCCTGGAGCACTTTGCGGAAGAAACAGGCGGCAAGGCTTTCTTCCCGTTCAAAATTCAGGACGTGGCCGACGCCTTCTCGCAGATTCAAGACGAGCTGCGCAGCCAGTACGCCATCGCCTACAAGCCGGCAAACTTTCTAGCCGATGGCAAGTATCGCAAGATCGACATCCTGGCCGACAACAAGAAGTACAAAGTGCGCGCCCGCAAGGGATATTACGCGCCAAGGCAGTAGATTGGCGATCTTGAGTTGTCATCACGAACGGCCTTCAGGCCCTGAGGGATCTGCTGTTTCCTCAGCGGTCGTCCAACGCAACCAAAAAGCAGATTCCTCGCTTCGCTCGTAATGACAACTTCCGAGGCGTGAGCCCTTTGCCCCAGGTAGGACATCGCTTACACAGACATCCTGCTAAGATATTGGTAAGTGCCTGCAGCCGCGTTTGCGGCATGGGACACGGAGGACAACATGAGGTGGATGTTACGTTCGAAAATTCACCAAGCCACAGTTACCGACGCCGATTTGCGATATGTAGGAAGTATCACGATCGATGAGGAATTGATGGAGATGGTGGGGCTGCTGCCTGGCGAAAAAGTGATGGTGGTCAGCAATACTAGCGGCGCGCGACTGGAAACTTACACCATTCCCGGGCCGCGCGGCTCCGGCGTTATCTGCATGAACGGAGCGGCCGCTCACCTGGTCAAAAAGGGTGAAGAGGTCATCATCATGGGCTTCGAATTGGCCGACCGGTCGGTTGCGCCCAAACAGATCGTGCTGGGACCCAACAACGAATTCGTGCGATGGCTGGGGGATTTGCAACCTGAGGACTCCCCGCATCTCTACGTTTGACGGTCGCCCTCAATCAGTGTTAATTTGCTTCTACACTGGAAAGGAGGGTGATCCAAAATATATGAAATCTGACAGTCATAGTTGTATCCCAAGTGAGGTGGCTGAGGCTTAGGGCTTCCGCTCTAAATCCTCGCAAGACTCGCATAAGCTGTGAAGTCTGCCGCTGGGGCCACGTAGAGTGGACAGCCTCAGGCCAATCCCAACAGCTAACCGGAAAGACCCGCGGGCCAAGAGCGCCGCGGGTCTTTTCTATTTTCCCCTGCGTCCCACAGTGAGGTGAGCCTTGCGCGATGCCGTCCGTTTTCCCGTCGAAGTTCCCATCCTCGAAACCGAGCGCCTCAGGCTGCGCGGGCATAGAGTTGACGATTTTGCCGCCAGCGCGGCTATGTGGGTCGATCCGATCGTCACTCGCTACATCGGTGGCAAGCCGTTCTCGCCCGAGGAGACGTGGAGTAAGATCCTCCGTTACGCGGGCCTGTGGTCTCTGTTGAGATACGGATATTGGGCGGTGGAACAGAGAGCTAGCGGAGAGTTTGTCGGTGAACTGGGCTTCGCCGATTTCAAGCGCGCCATCGAACCTTCGCTTGGCGACATGCCGGAACTGGGCTGGGCGCTGGTTTCGCGATTCCACGGCCAGGGCTATGCGACCGAGGCGGTCCGCGCGGCGATCGCGTGGGGAGACGAGCATTTCGGCGCGGTGCGTACGGCGTGCATCATCCATCCGGACAATCTCGCGTCGATTCGCGTGGCGACGAAGTGCGGCTATCGAGAGTACCACCGCACACTCTACAAGGAACACGAAGTGGTCTTATTGACGCGGTAGCCGGAAAACCAGCTTCGCAGACAGGCTAGTGAGTGTCGTCAGACGGTACGCCATGCGGTCCGATCGGTGCTTCCCCGGGCTTCAGCTTGCGGCAGCAGCCGCTCACCATGTCTCCCTGCGTCATGTTGACCTGTGCTGAGTAGGGGAACTTTTGCTTACTTTCGGCATCGGTGCACGAAGCCTTCTGAATCGTCGCCGACAGTGCGTATCCGCCGTTCATCGGGGCCAGGCCGTTTTTCCGTTGCCACACCCAGACCTTCTGGTCCGGTACCCAAAAGAAGCCGCCAAGGAAGTCCCGGTCCGGCTCATTGATGCCGAGATATCTGGCGCCCCAGGAGACGAACTGAATGCTCCATTTGGGGCCCTCGCCGAAGCAAACCATATCTGGCGGGTTCGGGGGATTCGCAGGTTTGGCAGCCGGAGCTTGCGGCGCTGGGTCCGGATATTGCGCCTGGGCAGAAATCACGATGAGAAAAAAGAGCGAAATTACGATACAGCCAACAAAAGTCCGCGACATTAAATCCTCCGGAAGAAGAATGGTCTCTGTGCGACCCGCCCGGAGTCAACTGGTATTTTGCGCGGCCTTTGAGCAGGCCTTTGCGCACGACCTGCTCGATGGAATCTCGCAATCCCATCGCCGCCAGCTCATCTTCCCGCACCCACCTGACCTCGCTGACATCGCTCGCGGCTTTCGCTTCTTCAGAGATAGCGCGGCAAAGATAGTCGATCAGGACGTAGTGGTACTGCGTACGGCCCTGCTCATCGCGGAAGATGCTATCAAAAACGTCGAGCACCTCGCCCGGATCGACCTGGAGCCCGGTTTCTTCCAACACTTCGCGGCGCAGGCCATCGCGAAGTTTCTCCCCCAGTTCCAACATGCCGCCGGGAACAGACCACTCTCCCTTGAGCGGCTCGGTTGCGCGGCGCACCAGCAGCACGCGGTCGCGATGAATGATAACCGCGCCCACTCCGATGATCGGCCGTTCAGGATAGTCGCGTTTCATGGCAGGCGCTCGCGGAAGCCTTCGCCCTCATTGGGCGAAGAAATCGGACGGGGAAAATCCCACCACCTTCCACGCTTTGGGCCCGTGGACCAGGCGGAAGCGCATTTGCACCTCGCGCCGCACAGTAATCTGCGACGGGTCGGCGGGCGTGGCCTCCATCTCAATCTCCGCAACAGCCGAGCCGCCGTTCTTGTCAGATGTAACCTGCAGCAACTGGTAACGGAAGCGAAGAGCATCGTACTGAGCGAAAAACGCATACAACTGGTCGCGAACCTGGGCGTAGTCGGACATCTGCTGCTCGTCGAAAAGAGCCAGAACCTGATAGAGATTGTGGCCCACCATTCCACGTTGCAGGGGCTCGAAGACATCGCGTGTGACCTGGTCGCTGAGGTCGACTTTCTCCTCGGACGGGGGCTCGGGTGCCGGAGGCTGCTGCTTTTGCGCCCGCAGTTGCGCCGTGATCAACAACACCACAGACAGCAAGGTGAAGCGGGCAAAAACCGACATGCGCTTTTGCATCAGATGATTACCGGGTGCCTGAATTTGGACACTCATGCATAATACTGTTAACCCTGCTGGGATGCAGCAGGCTGCCAGATGGCGAAGGACAAATCCAAACGCGAACCGGAGGCTGCTGACTCCTCGGATCGCGGTTCTGCGCGGCCCAATGGTGGGGCCGCCGGAGGCCGGGCTGCCCACACGCAACTTTCTGGAGGCAGAAGGGTTACAGCCGATGTGGGCAGCATAGCACTGGATCGACTCTCGCTGGCGGGTGGCTCCACTAAAGGGACAGCGGAGCTGCCCGCCGGACTACGGGGCGAATTGATCGAACCTGTCGTGCTAGAGATGCTGAGCGACGCCGAGGTCATGCTACGCGTGGCCACGGGCGATGATGTTGCTTTCGATTACCTGGTGGAGAAGTATCCGCCGCCAGATGGTCAGCTTCATGTATCGCATGACCCACAATCAGTCGGTAGCGGAAGAGTTGGCTCAAGAAGTGTTTTTGCGGGTCTATCGCTCGCGGCAAAGCTATGCGGCAAGCGCCAAGTTCACCACCTGGCTGTATCGTATTGCGACCAACCTGGCGGTGAACCACGCGCGCGACACCAAGCACGAGCGCCCCGAGAACATCGTGAATCTCGATGAGCCCGATGCCGATACCGGCATGACGGTAGACGTGGCCGACAGCGGCTTGAATGCCGAGCAAAGCCTGCTTCGCAGGGAAAGGCTGGCCGCCATTCGCCAGCAGGTCGAGGCGCTGCCGGAGCGCCAACGCACGGCCGTGATCATGCACAAGTACCAGAACATGGACTACAAGCAGATTGCGGCGGTATTAAAGCTGAGCGAGTCGGCAACCAAGTCGTTGCTGTTCCGCGCGTATGAAACTCTACGTGAGACGTTGAAACAGTTTTTATGAGTAGGAAGTAGGGTGTGGCTATGATGTGCGAGAACCTTCGCGCCGAATTCATGGAAGCAGTGCTGGGCGGACCGGAAACGGCTTCGCCTCAATTACAGGAGCATCTGCGCAGTTGCGCCGCCTGCGCGCGTGAACTGGCTTCGTTCCAGCAGACCATGTCGGTGCTGGATGAGTGGCAGACGCCGGAACCTTCTCCGTATTTCAGTACCCGCTTGCGGGCGCGAATGCGCGAGGAAACGGCTGTGCGATCTGTCGGCTGGCTGGCCTGGTTACGAAGGCCGCTGGCGGCAACCGCCGCGGTGGTGTTGGTGGCGGCCGGTGTCGGACTGTTGGAGATGGGCCGCGTGAATCGCGATCGCAATACCATGGCGACCAACGACGGCGTGATAAGGGTCATCAATACTCCCGGAACGCGCGGTTGGTGACCTGCAATACCTTGACAAGAATGCGGACCTGTTCTCGGAGTTTGACGCTCTTGATGATGGGCCATCCTCAGCGGAGAACTAGAGGTAACGGAGTAATTAGAAGTCGTGAGCGCCGCTAAATCCATCCTGGTCAGTTTGATGCTGCTTGTCAGCTCAATGCCAGCGCTGGCGCTTTTTCCCGGCTGGCAACAGCATGGTCAGCCCGCCAGACCGTCGCAGCAGGCTCCGCAGAGCTCCCGGCCGCCCATGCCCATGAGTCCGCCCCAGTCGTCGCCGCCACAGTTCCCGGCCCATGAACGGCCCGCCGGCTTCGCAGCCAGGAGCTAACGGAGGCAATCAGTTTCATCTGAACGGCCCCGGTCCACATCGTGGCGATTGGCTCAGAAAATATACGGCATTGCCGCCGGAGCAGCAGGAGAGGCAACTGCAACAGGACCCCAGTTTCCGCAGTCTTCCGCCCGACAAGCAAAACAAACTGCTCAATCGATTGCGGAGCTTCAACAGTCAGCCGCCGGAAAAGAAGGCCAAGATTCTTAATCGGATGGAAACCTTCGAACACATGACGCCGGAGCAGCAGACGGCCGCGCGCAATCTGTTTCAGCGCTATCGCAATTTGCCTGACGACCAGCGGAACAAGGTTTCACAAGCCTACCGCAGGTTGCGCGGTATGCCGCCCCAGGCGCGCGAGCGGGTGTTGAATTCCGACGAGTTTCGCAATGGCTATACCGACGATGAACGGAACCTGCTGCGGGGAATGACCGACCTGAATGTGGAGCCATCGCATTAAGATGGGCGATCAATGTCTGTGCTGGCGCGGGTAGCGCATGCCTTCATACCTGTCCAATTCCTCTGATCTGAAGCACCACTGGGCAAAATAATTTAACATCGAACTTCAGCCCCTGGCAGTGAGGCAGTTAGCGGGGTCGACTGACGAATTCTGTTTATCTATGATCCAACTGGTTCGCGACACCTACCGATATCGAGAGTTGATTTGGGCGCTGGCGCTCAAAGAGCTCAAGATCCGCTATAAGCGGTCCGTGCTGGGCTTCATGTGGGCGCTGCTGAACCCTGCCCTGCTGATGGTCGTGCTGACGCTGGTATTTTCCACGATCATGCGCTTCAACATTCCGCATTACGCAGTTTTTCTGCTCAGCGTGCTGCTGCCCTGGACATTCTTCTCGCAATCGCTGTCCTATGCCGTGGAAGCCATTGTGGCCAACGGCGACTTGATCAAGAAAATTGCGGTGCCCAAGATGGTGTTTCCCATGGCCGCGGTGGTCTCCAACATCATCAACCTGCTGCTGTCTCTTATTCCGCTGGCCCTGCTGGTTCCGCTGTTACGCCACCCGTTTTATTGGACCTGGGTGTACCTGCCCGTTCCGCTTCTGGCCCTGGCGATTTTCACCTTGGGGATGACATTCTTCTTCGCCGCCGCCAATGTGTACTACCGCGATGTAGCGCACATCTTGCAGATCCTGCTGTCGGCGTGGTTTTATCTGACTCCAATTATTTATCCCCTTGAACTGATACCGGCGCGGTATCAATGGATTTTCAAGCTGAACCCAATCATCTATGTCATCAACGGGTTTCGCCTTTCGGTGTATTACGGCATGTTGCCCAAGGCGCCTTCCATCATCGCGTCATTTGTTTGCGCATTCTTAAGCCTGTTCCTGGGATTCTCCATCTTCCGCAAGTACCAGGACAATTTTGTTTTCTATGTTTGAGTCGGAAATGTCTTCGAGTCCGGTTGCAATTCGATTGCAGAACGTCACGCAGCGCTTTCGGGTGATTACAGAGCGCCCCGATACGGTGCGCGAACTGTTCTCTAAGTTGTTCCGCCGCCAATCCAGCTATCACGATTTCGAGGCGGTAAAAAACGCTTCCTTTGAAGTCCCAAAGGGCCAGATGCTGGGATTGATCGGGCGCAACGGATCGGGCAAGAGCACGGTCCTGAAGATCGTTTCCGGCGTATACCGCCCGACCTCGGGAACGGTGCAGGTAATAGGCTCGCTGGCGCCGCTGATTGAATTGGGCGCCGGCTTCCATCATGAGTTGACCGGCCGCGAAAACATTCTGCTGAACGGCCTGCTGATGGGTTACTCCAAGCGCGAGATACTCGAGCGCCAACAGAGCATTATTGATTTTGCCGAGATCGGGGACTTCATCGACTCGCCAGTCAAGCAGTACTCGTCTGGAATGTACATGAGGCTGGCGTTTGCGGTGGCCACCGAGGTGGATCCGCAAATCCTGGTGATCGACGAGATCCTCGCCGTCGGGGATGCAGGATTCCAGGACAAGTGCTTCGAGCGCATCCGAAATTTTCGCCGCGCCGGGAAGACCATACTTATGGTGACCCATAACATGGCGCAAGTCTCGCAGCACTGCGACCGCGCCATTCTTCTGGACAAGGGCTCCATCATGGCCGACGGCCGGCCTGACGATGTCATCGAGGTATATAAGAGTTTGCTGGCGATGGAGGTGGTCGGGACCCATTGACGCGGGCTGATCTCACCACAGCCACGCTGCATTCGTGTTATATTTGCGCCAATCTATGCTGCATGTATTCGCCCGCTGGCTTCACGAACACGCAAGGTTCTTCGAGGTTACCCTGGTCATTCTCAGCGCCCTGGTGGCGTTCTATGCCGATACGGTCCGGCATTTTCTGTCGCTGCCTCCGCAGAAGCTATCCACCTGGATCTTGAAGGCGAGACTGCTTTCGGTAAACTCCAAGCTCTTCAATCTCTGCGAGTGCCAAAACAACGCATTCTCGACCCTCGTCTACGTTTCGCGTTTCCTGATCTTTGTCTTGTTGCTCACCAGCCTTTTCATCGGCGGGATTTTCCTTGAGGTGGTTTCCATCCGGGTTGAAAACCGTGGAGATCCCGGCGTTTACAGCCGCTTCCACGCGAATATGGACATAACGCTCGCCTTGCTGTTTGTAGTGGTGGCGTGTTCCCGGCTGCTGCTGCTGGGGGAATTTCTCTTTCGCCTGCGAAACTTCAAAGGGTACGATAGCCGTCTGATGGAGCGCATCGCGGAACTCGAGGGAAAACTGGGGATCTCCGAAACTACCCCGGCGAATTCAATCAGCGATTAATGCCAAGCCTGACGGAAGTCGTTCGGCGGCAAAAGAAGCGGGTCCGCACCCTCATCAATGCATTCCGCCCGGGAAATGTAGAGGACCGCTACCGGGTTGTGCTGGGTGTGTGTAGCCGGCTGCCTTTGCCGCTTCGCGCCAGACAGGGGGTGTCGTCCTGGTGTTTGGCCCACCTCGTGGGCAGCGCCTGGAGCGCGCGCCCGGCAGACATCCGGCGCGCCCAGAAGGCCTGGAACAAGCAAGCAAGCGAGCGCCTGCGTCAGCTTCTACAGGGAGGCGAACAGCTATCCTGCCCCGCAGTCGAGAATCCCACAGTATCGTTCATCGTAGTTCTGCATAACCGCGCACACCTGTCCCTGCTCAGTTTAGAGTCTGTCCTCGCAAACGCGAACGTCAGCTATGAGTTGATCGTCGTGGACAACGCATCCACCGACGAGACTGCGCTGATGTTAGACCGGTTGCAGGGCGCGAAGATAATCCGCAACCCAACCAATGTCGGATTCGGCCCGGCATGTATGCAGGCCGCGGATTGCGCTGCCGGAGAGTACCTCTGTTTCTTCAACAATGACGCGCTATTAAGCCCCACCGCGGTCAGTGCGGCGCTGGCTAATTTCGGGAGTGTCGGAGTGGGCGGGGTTGGCGGAAAGATTCTGCTCGCCAATGGATCGGTGCAGGAGGCCGGCAACATCGTCTGGTCTGACGGCAGCGCTTTGGGATACGGGCGGGGAGATAATCCGCAGTCTCCGCAATACGAGTTTCGCCGGCCGGTTGACTATTGTTCTGCGGTTTTCCTGTTGACGCCGCGGCGATTGTTCGCCGAACTCGGGGGATTCAGTTCCGACTTTGCGCCCGCCTACTACGAAGACACTGACTACTGCATGACCCTGTGGCAGAAAGGGTTTCAAGTTATCTATGAACCGCTCGCGGTCATTCGACATTATGAATCGGCAAGCTCGGGCGGAAACGAGTTTGCGCAGGCCCGCATGCTGGAACATCAGAAGAAATTTCTGCACAAATGGGAGCCGGTATTAAAGCGCCATCATGCTCCCGGCTTGTCACAAATCGGTACTGCCCGCATAGCCGCCGGCGCCACAGGTTTACGAATACTGTATGTTGACGACCGGATACCGCACCGCAACCTCGGCTCCGGCTATCCGCGAAGTAACGACATCTTGCGTCAACTCGTGGCACTCGGTCACCACGTCACTTGTTCATCCTTCATGTTTCCGCTGTTGCAGGATGAGTATTCCGATATTCCCCGCGAAATTGAGTTGTTCGACGGCCTGCGCAATCGTGTGGCGTTGGCGCAGCAATGCAGGGTCAGCGACGTCGTGTGGGTCAGCCGGCCCCATAACCTCTACGAACTGCAGACGCAATGTTTGGCCGGTGCGAACTCTCGAAACTTTCGCCTGATCTATGATGCTGAGGCGATTTTCTCGGAGAGAGCGCAACAGAAGCGGGCCCTGGGCGGACCAAATTCCGAGGCGGCTGAGCCCTATGATGAATTTGCTCTGGCCAAGTCGGCGGATAGAGTCGTCGTCGTGTCTGAGAGTGACCGAGCAGCGATGCTTCAGACCGGTGTCCGCTGGGTACATGTGATTGGACATCAGCTCTCTCCGGATCCCACCTCCACTATCTTCGCGGAGCGCGACACGTTCCTGTTTGTCGGCGGGGTGCACGGCGCGGACAATCCCAATGCCGACTCCATTCGATATTTCTGTCGTGAGATTTGGCCGGCTGTGCAGAAAGCCACCGGAGCAGCGCTCGTCGTCGCGGGATACGGAACCGACACGGTCCTGGGCGATCTGAACAGTCCAACGGTACGCGTGCTTGGAGCGCAGGAAAATTTGCGGCCTCTTTACGAACAGGCGCGGGCATTCGTTGTTCCAACGCGCTATGCTGCAGGGTTGCCGTTCAAAGCTCATGAAGCGGCTGCCTCGGGCGTGCCCCAGGTGGTCTCCAGCATCATTGCGCGGCAGATGAAATGGCGGGATGGCGTTGATTATCTCGTTGGCCACGATGCGGAGACGTTCGCACAAGAGTGCATCCGGTTGTACAGCGAGGAAGCCCTTTGGGAGACCCTTCGCGCCAACGCCTTGCAACGCGTGAGCGATGAACTCAGCCCTGCCGCGTTTGCGGAAAGCATACGGGCGGCATTAGAAGAGGAACCGGCAGCGACGTCTTAGGGCGCACCTGATGTGTACAATCGCGAGCATAGCCGCGTGAAGACCGTCACCATAGCAATTCCCTCGCTGCATCGTCCTGACCTCACCACGCGCTGCCTCGATTTCATTCAGCGGCAGACGCTGCCGGGTGACGCCTGGGAAGCCGTGGTAATTGAAAACGAGGCGCTGCCCGACAGTATCCTTCCCGATCCACTGCCGCCGAATACGCGACGCATCGAGCTGCCCACGAATGAAGGAACGACCGGTTCCATCAATCGAGCAGTAGCGCAGACCGAGTCGCGTTACGTTCTGCTGCTCAACAACGATGTCGAGATGGATCCCGACTATATTGCGAAGCTGGCGCAGGCGCTCGATTCTGATCCGAAACTTGGGTTCGCTACCGGCAAGCTACTGCGAGCAAGGCAGCGCACTCATCTCGATGGCGCCGGAGACGCAATGCTGATGTCAGGGGCCGGATATCGCCTAGGACATTTCGACCAGGACAATGGCCAGTACGACCGGCCGATGCCGGTTTTGAGCGGCTGTGGAGCTGCCGTGCTGTACCGGCGAGAAGTCATGGAACGCTGTGGCGGACTCGATGAAGAGTTCTTTGCCTACCTTGACGACCTCGATCTGGCATTGCGCGCACATCTGCTGGGCTATACGGGAATCTATCTGCCGCAGGCGGTTGCATACCACGTTGGCAGCGCGACACTGGGCGATGTACTGCATCCGCGCATCGTCGAGTACCTCACGCGCAACCAGATTTATCTCCTGCTCAAAAATTATCCCAGTCCAGTGTTGTGGCGGCTGCTGCCGCGAATCGTCGTCTATCAAAGTCTGTGGCTGATGTATGCGGCGCGCAGCGGAAGACTGGGCGCGTATCTGCGCGGGTGCTGGGTTGGACTGCGCGGCTTCGCCCGAATGAGACGCAAGCATCGGGAGCTTATGGCGAGTCGTCGCATCAGCGACCTTGAATTTCTGGCGCAGCTGCGTAGGTCGGAGCGGCAGATTTATGACTGGCAGCGGTCTATGCCTCCAGCGCAACGCTCTGGCCTGTTGAAGCTCTACTTTCAACTCTTCGGAGAACCGTGACGGGGCACGCAGGGGCTGCTTAAGAAACGTGTGAGATCCTTTCCGTGGAAGCCCCTGCTTTAGCAGGGGGAAGCTGGACTTTAGTCCGGCGGAAAGGGTCTCAATTTTGAAGCGGGCTTTAGCCCCGGGGGTTCTCGGTCCGCGACGCCAAAGCGCATGATCAAAGCGAACTCTTCCCGGAGCGCGAAGCGCTCCTTCTCCGGCATAAATGCGGGGGCATCTACCAAAGCGCACTTCGGTTGTACAGGGTTTTTCGGCCATCCCTAAAAAATTGTTTGCAAGCGGACTGCGTAGCTGCGCGGGGGCGCAATGGAATTGCCCGAAAATAGTCCGGCGAAGTTCACCAGATTGAAACCATTGTTCATGTTCTGAACGTCGAATTGCACCCGCATAGCAATGTTGTCTCTCTTCCAGACATCGGCGCCGATGGAAGCGTCGAGCGAGAACCAGGGCTTGACCCGGTTACGCTCGAAATTGACGCGATCGATCACTTGCTGACCGTATTGTGCGAGCGCTTGTTCATAGGTGCCGTCGAAATCGACCGGCAGGCCGCTTCCATATTCTCCGCCGAGCGCGCCCCACAACCGAGACAGGAACTGGTAGCGGAAGCGCGCCCGCACGGTGTTGCGCTGGTCTTGCGAGACCCAGAATCGCCCGCCTAACTGGGTCAATGCGTTGGTCGCCGACTGCCCCAGAAAAAGACCTCCCGTCACCGGGAAGTAGGCCGAGCCCACCATGTAGGAATAGCTGACGAAGCCTGACAAATTTTTCCAGCGAGGAAGGTTAACTTTGCCTTCCGCCCCATAGATCCTGGCCTTGCGAAAGGCAATCGGGAAACTCACCGAGGTATTCAGGAGCAGGTCGTCGTCGGCGAAATTGTTCATGTCGCGCACGTACGAATTCACGTCCATGCTGATCTTCCCCATGAACCCTTTCGTCAGCCCAAGTTCGTAGTAGTTGCCATGCGATGGCTCGACGGGTAGGCGCAGCACATTGGGATTCAGAACCACTACGTCGGGCGAACTCGCCAGCAGAATGTTTTCGAAAGCGGGAGTCTGAAAAACGCGGTCATACGCGGCATGAATCAGCAGTTCGCTGCTGGCGAAGTAGCGCGAAACTCCCAAGCGGGGACTCACCGCATTTTGATTGACCACGAGCTGGTAGTGGTCCCAGCGCACGCCGGCACTGACCGTCCAGGCTCCCAGGCGGACCAGGTCCTGCACAAAGGCGGACTGCTCCAGATCCGGACGATTGCCCATAAAGCTAAACCGGGTTGGCGTGCCCGGATCGAATTGCGAGGGATCGGTGATGACGTTGGCAAAACGCTCGTGCAGGAAGATGTTGTCCGACTCCACGCCCGCCTTCCACTCCTGATTGCCGCGATGAATTGAAACCCCTGCGTTGAAATAGGCTTCGGTAAAGTCATTGCGTTGGAACGCGATGATTGGCGTGGACAGCAGATTGGACGACAGGCCACTGGAGTTGTCGCGCACCATGGCTCGAACATCGCTCACAATGTTGGAAGAGAAAATGTGTTGATAGGTGACGATCCCCATGTTTTCGAAGTTGTCGCCATCCTGGCGCTGGCCGGCAGCTTGCTGCACCTGCTCGTTGGGTATATCGTAGCGAGCCAGTTCGTGGCGGAACATGAAAGTCAAACGGTCATTCGGAGTTAAGTCCCGTTCGTATCTGCCGGCGAAGTCGCCCGTCGTTCCAGTGTTGGTAAAGTTTTGTGGAACGGGAGGGCTGAGATAGTAACTCGTCATCGCGCCGCTGGCACTGATGCCGAACAGGTTCTTGCCGGACAGGTACTGCAAACTGGTGTAGGCACCGGCTGTGTCGAAGCTGCCTCCTGACAACACCACTTGCCCATGGAAACCTTCACGGCTGTCTCTGGCGGTATTGACCTCGACAATGCCTCCCATCCTCCGTCCATATTCGGCGGGGATTCCGGCGGTGTAAACGCTCATCGACTCGACGCTATCGGCTTCAATCTCGGGGCCTGAACCGGGCGAGCGATTGTCGGTGAGCGGAATTCCATTGACGACGAACTGCGTCTGATATTCCGATCCGCGCGGATGCAGCACAGCGTTGCCTTCATAAAGCCATCCCGGCTGCGAATTCACCAGGTCTTGCAGCGAACGCCCGGGCAGAGATGTCGCTCGATCGGCAATCGCCTCCGAGCCGATCTGGCTGACGGCGCCCACTCGATCAGGGTCGATGAGCGTGTCCTGCTGGCTGACGTTGACCGAGGTATTTACGCCGGCAACGCTCAGCTTGATGTTGAGCTCCCGCGGAATGACGGAGCGGATTTCCAGTGATTGCGAAACCGTACCGAACCCTTCGCGCCTCACCTCGAGCCGGTACACCCCGAATGGCAGACGCTGGGCGTCGAGTGCGCCAGTTTCGTCGGTGTGAAACGTCTGCCGGAACTGGTTTGACTCACTCACCAGATCCACTGAACTCTTCAACCCGAGGCCGGCCGGGTCGGTCACCCGCAAGCGCATTTCACCGGTTTTGCTCTGGGCAAAGAGCGGCAGCGCACACAGGAGAACGATGAGAAGCCTTTTCATAATGGCAGTTACGGGCCTGCTTCACTTTTGAGAGCAGATGGCGGTGGAAATCATTGTACGGGACGAGCAAAAAGGGCCATCCGAAATGGATGGCCCCTGATTGTGTAGTTTGCGTCCCACTCATTCCAAAACCGGGAATGAGTGGGGCACCCAAATCTCAGTCTTATCCAACCGGAACCGAGCTCAGCACCTGTTCACGGACTTCTTCGTCCTGCTTGACTTCCGCGCGACTGGTGGGCAGCGCGATTTCAAGCAGCGCCTCAATGGTCTTGACATAATGCATGGTCAGGCCCTGAAGCTGTTCCGGCGTCAGGTCTTCCTCAACATTCTGGCGGTTGTCGGCGGGCAGAATAATGTCGGTCACGCCCGCGCGCTTGGCCGCCAACGTCTTCTCCTTGATGCCGCCGATGGGCAGCACATTGCCGCTCAACGTGATTTCACCGGTCATCGCGGTCAGTGGACGAACGCGACGGTCGGTAAGCAGCGAGACCAAGGCTGTTGCCATGGTCACGCCGGCCGAAGGGCCGTCCTTGGGGATGGCGCCTGCGGGCACGTGGATGTGAATGTCGTGATCGGCGAAGAAACCCTCGTCGATACCGAGCTCCTTGGCATGCGACCGCACCCAGGTCAGCGCTGCCTGCATGGATTCCTGCATCACCTGGCCGAGTTGACCGGTCATGGTGAAGCCCCCTTTGCCCTTCATCTTGTTGGCCTCGATGAAGAGAATATCGCCGCCAGTCGGCGTCCACGCCAGCCCCACGGCCACGCCCGCTCGCTTGGTGCGCTCGGCAATTTCGCCTTCGGTGCGGATCTTCATCCCACCCAGCATGTCGTGATGCTGCACCAGCTCCGGCGTTACCTTCAGCTTGTCGTGCTTGCCCTCGGCAATGCGCCGCGCTTGCTTGCGGCAGATGGTCCCGATGGTACGCTCCAGGCTGCGAACACCGGCTTCGCGGGTGTAGTGGCGAATGATGAAGCGGATGGTTTCCTCGGGGAATTCGATCTGATCGCCGCTAATTCCGTTCTCCTCAATCTGACGCGGAATCAGGTACTGAAATGCGATGTGTACCTTTTCTTCTTCCGTGTAGCCCTGCAGCTCGATGATCTCCATGCGATCGCGCAGCGGATCGGCTATGGGGTCGAGCATGTTCGCCGTGGTGATGAACAGCACTTTCGACAAATCGAAGGGCACGTCGAGGTAGTTATCGCGGAAGCTGAAGTTCTGCTCGGGATCGAGCGCCTCCAGCAGCGCCGACGCAGGATCGCCGCGAAAGTCGCGTCCAACCTTGTCAATTTCGTCGAGCATGAAAACCGGATCGTTGGTTTCCGCACGGCGGATGCCCTGCATGATCTGGCCGGGCAAAGCGCCAATGTAGGTGCGGCGATGCCCGCGAATCTCGGCTTCGTCGTGCACGCCACCCAGCGACAGGCGCACGAACTTGCGTCCCAGGGCGCGCGCAATCGACTTGCCCAGCGAGGTCTTGCCCACTCCCGGCGGTCCGACGAAGCACAGGATTGGCCCCTTCATATTGGGCTTCAAGCGGCGGACCGACAGGTAATCCAGTATCCGGTTCTTCACCTTCTCCAGATCGTAGTGGTCGGAATCCAGTATCTCTTTGGCCTTCAGAATGTCCACTTCGACGCCAGAGGATTTCTGCCACGGAAGCACCGCCAGCCACTCGATGTAGTTGCGCGTCAGGCCGTAGTCGGCCGCCATCGGCGACATGCGAGCCAGGCGCCCCAGTTCCTTCAAAGCTTCTTTCTTCACGTCGTCGGGCATACCGGCCGATTCAATTTTCTGCCGCAACTCCTCGGCGTCACGCGTGGTTTCGTCCTGCTCGCCCAGTTCCTTCTGGATGGCCTTCATCTGCTCGCGCAGGTAGTACTCGCGCTGCGTCTGCTGCACGCGGTCCTGCACTTCGCTCTGGATCTTATTCCGCAGTTGCTGTACTTCCAGCTCCTTGGCCAGGTGCTGGTTGATTTTCTCCAGGCGCACATTGACGTCGGGCGTTTCCAGCACGTCCTGCTTGTCGCGCGTGGATAACGACGGCAGAGAGGAAGCGATGAAATCAACCATGCGGCCGGCGTCATCGATGTTGGCCGCCACCGTGGAAAGTTCATCGGAAAGCGTCGGCGAGCCGGCCACGATCTGCTGAAACAGCGTCAATACGTTGCGCTGCAAAGCCTCAATGGCAGAGCTCTTGGGAGCCGGTATTTCAGGAATGGTCTCGACCGCCGCGTACATGAACGGAGTCAGCTGCGTGTACTCCGTCACCTTGACGCGCTCCAGCCCCTCGGCAAAAACAAACAGGCTCTGGTTAGGCATGCGCACCACTTTGTGCACCACCGCCAGGCTTCCCACCGTATAAAGATCGGTAGGCTGCGGCGAATCGACGCGAGCTTCGCGCTGCGCTACCACCACAATGGTCTTGTCTTCACCCAGGGAGTTGATCAACTGAACCGAACTTTCCCGGCCAACTGTCAGCGGCAGAACCGCGTGGGGAAACAACACGGTGTCGCGTACAGGCAGCACAGGAAGGGTGCGAGCAGCCGTTGCATCGTCCCGCAATTCCGGGTCAGTAACCTTTAAATCTTTTGTATCGTTAGACATATGACTCCTTGAGTCGATTACACTCAAGCTTTAGATGAAGCGGCTTCTGCAAAGGATTCGGCTCAAATCATGTTCTTTCAGAAGCCATGACAGATACTGCGCCCTTTCGATCGTCCCCCAGAGCGTATATCGACCGCAATACCCCGTTGGTTGAGGTTCTTCTGCATCGGACGGCAAACGTGCACTACCCCGCTGTTGAGTGGGCGGCCGGATAAACGCCCAGTATTTTCACAAACTCTGCAATCTCTCCCAAGTGACGCAACGCATTGCGCGACGCTTCGTCATCTCCGCGAAGAATGTCCACAAAGAAAACGTATTCCCAGGGATGCCCACGCAGCGGGCGCGATTCGATCTTACTGAGACTGATATCGCGCAGGGCAAAGACACTCAGCGCCTTGAAGAGTACACCCGGCACATTCTTGAGGGCAAAGCCAATTGAGGTTTTATTGGCCCCTTTGCCGATTTTCCTGGATTTACTGATTAACAGAAAGCGGGTGTAGTTCTGCTGGTCGTCTTCAATTCCAGCCAACAGCACGCGCCCACCATATTGTCCCGCCGCCCGTTGCGGAGCGATCGCCGCTGCGTCGTGCAGCCCTTCCGCCACAATGTGGCGAACGCTTCCGGCGGTATCGTAGAACGGCACCGCCTGAATGTGCGGATGCGAGCCAAAGAATTTCCGGCATTGGTCCAGTGCGACCGGATGCGAGAACACCTGCCGTAAAGAATTCATCTTCACGCCAGGCATGGCAATCAGGTTGTGCCGGATGCGCAGATAAAACTCTCGATGCACGAATACCTTGCGGGTGAGCAACAGATCGAAGTGCTCGGCCACCGACCCGGCCAGCGAATTCTCGATCGGGATGACGGCCGCATGCACCGAGCCGCGCTCCACCCGGTCAAACACCTCCGCCGACCGGGCGCATGGAACCACGGTCGCTTTTGCCAGCATGTTGGTTGACGCTTCGTGGCTGAACGACCCGAGCTCTCCCTGAATCGCGACTCTCATAGTGATGCGCAGAGGATACCAGAGTGTCACCGGCGATTACGGACGGGTTGCCTCACAAGGGGAGATTTAGTTCGCATGGATCACGGCAGAATTTGTGCCCTTCTCACAACCCTCCGGCACCGGATACCTTCCAACGTAGTAGCTCGGCACAGCGAGCATTGGCAAGAGATTTCTGGGGGTGAAAACATGCTTTGGACGATTTTCGTAATCCTGTTGGTGCTGTGGTTGCTAGGAGTGGTTAGCAGCTACACGCTGGGAGGGTTCATTCACATTCTGCTGGTGCTTGCTGTAGTGGCACTGATTTTCCAGCTTATCTCGGGCCGGCGACCAGTAGTCTAGAAGTACGTCGAACAGCGAAGCGAACGTGGTTCTGAGGCGCCATCGCAGTGGGGCCTCAGCTGAAATCAAACTTCTTAGGGTTTTCGAAATAGGGAGGTCTAGTGATGGACAAGGACAGAGTGAAGGGCAAGATGGATGACGCCGCCGGACGCATTAAGCGCCAGGTCGGTGAATGGACCGGCGACACCAAGACCGAGGCCGAGGGTGCAGCTCAACAGGTAAAGGGCAAGGTGGAGAATGCCTGGGGCAAGGTGAAAGACACGGCCCGCGATGCTGCCGACAAGGCTAAGAGCGAATCCCCACGCCAGCACGACGATATTGAACGGGACGAGCTCGATGACGACAAAGAAAACGTCGCTTAGTTTCCCGCTAACTTCAACTGACTCCTTTTAACTTTCGACAGGCGCCCTTCGGGGCGCCTTTGTTTTGCGCTGCTTTCGATCAGCAGATTGCCGGCTGGGTCGACATGGAAAGTCGATCCGGGAAGAACGCAGGTAGTTGCGCTGTATTCGGCCACGATGGCGGGCCCTGGTACCTTCTGTCCGGAACGCAAACTGTTCCGCTCGTAGAGCGCACTTGCCACCGAATGCCCCGAAAACCAGACTGCCCGCTTTTCCATTTTCCCGACAGTGTTTTTTACCTGCGGGAGGAGCTTTGCCGACTCATGCCGCGTCTTGATGCGGGCCCGCAATCGCAGCGTCACCAGCTCGACTTGCCGGTCAGGATGGCTGTAGCCGTAGCGGAAATTGTGCTGGCGATGAAACTCGTTCACGAACTCCGGCGAGAAAGGGATGTTCAACTCGAAGCCCTGTCCACGATAGCGAAGATCGACGCTGCGCTCGAAGTGCAGTCCACCGTCCCACCCTTCGTCTCGAAATTCCCGATTGGCCCTCTGCTCCAGGACTGCAAACTGCTTGCGGATGGACGCGATGGAAGCTTTCGGCCCCAGGCTTTGCACCACAGTCCGTGAATAATCCTTGACGACATCGCTCACCAGAATGCCGTAGGCGGAGAGCGCGCCCGGCATCACCGGAACGATGACCCGAGGAATCGCCAGCGCCTGCGCCAACTCGCAGGCATGGAGGCCGCCTGCGCCGCCGAAGGCAACCAGCACAAAATTTCGCGGATCGTGCCCGCGCTCGATCGAGACCACGCGCAGGGCCCGCTCCATATTGGCGTTCACTACCCGGATGACACCTTCGGCAAATTGCTCCAGTGAGAGCCGCGAGCCCTGGGCCTTCAGCCATCCGTAAGTGAGGGCCTGGGTGCGCGGCAAGTCCAGCGTGAATTCTCCGCCCAGAAACAGGTCCGGCTGCAAACGTCCGAGCAGCAGGTTGGCATCGGTCACGGTTGGCTGGGTCCCGTGGCCGTAGCAGATAGGGCCGGGATCGGCGCCCGCGGATTCAGGTCCGACACGCAATGCTCCGCCGGCGTCAAACCGTGCCAGCGAACCGCCGCCCGCGCCGACGGTGTGAATGTCGAGCATGGGCACGCGCACCGGCAAGCCTGCCACCTCCGCTTCATTGCTGGGCCTGGGCTCGCCACTCACCAAGGCAACGTCGGTTGAGGTTCCTCCCATGTCGAAGGTGACCACCCGCTCGAAGCCGCTGCGTCGGGCCATGGCGGCAGCGCCGACCACTCCTCCGGCGGGACCCGACAGCACGGTCCGCACCGGCTGGCGCGCCGCCGATTCCAGCGAGGTGATGCCGCCGCTGGATTGCATTACGAACACGCGTGACGCCTTGGCGCCCTCCTGGCTGCGCTGCCGTATTCGCGTGTCGAGCCGCTGCAGGTAGCTCTGCATAATGGGCTGCAGGTAGGCGTTGACCACAACCGTGCTGGCGCGCTCGTACTCGCGGAACTCCGGCAAGATCAAGTGCGAGAGCGACAGTGGGAGGCCAAGTTCTTCAAGGACGCGGCCAATGGCGCGCTCGTTCTCGGGATTGGCAAAGGCGAACAGGGTGGAGACGGCGATCGAGTCTGCACCACTGGCATGGACGTCGCGCGCCAGCAGCCGCAGGTCCTGCGCCGACGGCCGTTGCAGGACTTCGCCCTCGCAACTTACACGTTCCGGCACGCCGAACCTCATTGCCCGTTCCACCAGCGGAGGCACGCGCTGGAACGTAAGGTCGTAAAGCCGAGGACGGGCCTGCCGTCCAATCTCGATGGTGTCTTCGAATCCAGCGGTGGTAACAAACGCCACCCGCGCGCCCTTGCGTTCCAGCAAGGTGTTGGTGCCCACGGTGGTGCCGTGCAGCAGCACGATCTCTCCCCGGCAACCACTGCGCGTGACCGCTTCGGCAATGGACTGCGAGGGGTCCTCCGGAGTGGAAAATACTTTGACCATGCGTAACCGCCCGCGTTCGATCCAAACGCAGTCGGTAAAAGTTCCGCCGGTATCCACCGCTATGCGGGAAGGTGGCTTCGAAGTGTGCTTGCCAGAAGCGGACATGGTCGAGCGAACCGCACCGAGAGAAGCGCGATTTTAGCACGCGCTTTACCGCCACTTACAGCGGTTTGCACATCAGGAATGCATCGAGCGAGGGGGCGTAATAGTCGGGCAGGGTCTGCAATATCTGATAGCCGAGCTTGCGGTAAAGCTGCAACGCGGGCTGGTTGTCGACCGCGGTTTCCAGGTAGATCAGTTGGCAACCGCGAGCGCGCAGGCGGCGCTCGCATTCGTGCATCAGCAGTGATGCCAGCCCCATCCGGCGCGCTTCCGGGACAATGTCGAGGGTCATAATGCGGCCCGATTTGCCTTGAACCGGCTGAGCAATGGCAAAGCCGGCAATACCCTGTGGCGTTGCGGCAGGTTCGGAGATCTCCGCTCCAGCGGCGCCGGAATTCCATCCATCGCCCGGCTGTGGCGCGGAGACGGCAGGTTTCTCCGGCTCATGCAGGCCGTTAAAATCGGCCACCAGGGTTATCGCGTTGCGCCGGGTGATGAACCCGCTCAGATCCATCTGGGTGTAGGAGATGCCTTCCGTGAAGCACAGTTGGTCGATTTGCCACAGGCGCTCGAAGTCGGCGGCGCGATAGTCGCGGAGATTAAACTGCACGTCAGCAGTTTCGGGCTTCGAGGGCAAGCCGTGCAAGTGATCTTCGTTTACTACTGGGCAAAATAAAATGCGCTCCCGCCGCTGGTAGCGGGAGCGCAGGTTGAGGCGATTCGGTTACGCCACTTTGCGGGCTCTCTGCCCCGCCTCGGAGAACAGCTCGATCATCGCTTTGTTGAACTGCGGAATGTCGTCGGGCTTGCGGCTGCTGACCAACTTGCGATCGCGCACCACCGCCTTGTCCTCCCAGATGGCGCCAGCATTCTTCAAGTCATCCTGGATGGTGTAATAGCTCGTGATGTGCTGCCCCTTCACCAGCCCCGCCGAAATCAGCAGCCACGGACCATGGCAGATGACGGCGATGGGCTTGCCTTCGCGGTCGATGGCCTTCACAAACTCCTGCGCCTTCTTTTCCATGCGCAACGCGTCGGCATTCATGGCCCCGCCCGGAAGCAGCACTGCGTCGAACTCCTCCGGTTTGGCCTGATCCAGGGTCATGTCAACTTTCACTTTCTGGGTTTTTGTATCGTGTCGCACCGCCTGAATCTCGCCCGCTTTCGGCGCGATCACAAAGGTGCGGGCACCCGCCTCTTGCAGCGCTTTGCGGGTCTCCACCAGTTCAGGTTCTTCAAATAAATCGGTTGCCAGGATAGCGACGCGCAAGCCTTCAAGATTTTTCTCTGACATTTTGTCCTCCTTCTATGAATTGCAGTTGATTGTTGTTACGGGTTGAGGTGATGAACGGCTTACTCAATGCGATGCGTGGACTTCAGGAAGGGTGGGCGTATGTTGTCGAAATGACTGAATAGTTTTTCTATAAGTGGGAGGGTCTATGTGTACTGGGCCATGCGCCGATTAGCGCGACTGATTCTTGATCATGCCGCGCAAAAGCGTCATGGCCTGTTTCACTTCCGGCATGGAAAGGCCGCAGTAAAGCTGTTTGCCTTGCCGTCGCGTGCCTACGATGCCGGCGGACTTCAAGACTGCAAGATGTTGCGAGAGGTTGGCTTTGGAAATACCGAGGTCCGCCTGTAGCTCTGCGGACCAACGATCACTGCGCTCCAGCATGGCGACCAGTTGCAACCGGGTGGGATTGGCGAGGGCCTTGCAGATCGCAGCCTCGCGTTCGTAATCGTGTTGATTCGACTTGGACTTTCTCTTAATCACCTGTCCCCCAGTTTTCGACAAGCATCTCTGCAGGCCGATTGCCGACCCTCCAACATTAAAGGGAAGCAAGAGCTAGAAATAGCACCGGTGTGAATGCTCGGGAATCCCCTAAATGGGGGGCTAACTACCGGGTAACCAACGAAGGAGCGGGCATGATGCCGTGTGAGGGCATGTCCTCGTCCCGCGATGTAGGCGCAATGGTGACGAGATCAAGTTCGCGGTCAGATTTGTAGCAGGATTAAATGGCCACGTTCTCCCAGAAGCTACGCGGTCTGGCGACGATAGGCTGGTGAGGGACACGCCGACGGCAGGCGCGAGGATGATCAGTAGTCGCTATCGTCCTCTTCTTCCTCGTCCTCTTCTTCCTCCTCGTCTTCCTCCTCGACGCGAGTCAGTTCCAGAGGCTCCACGGCCACGACTTCAAAATCGGTCCCGCATTCAGGACACGAAACGATTTCGCCCTCGTCAACCTCATCTTCTTCGATATCCAGATCACTCTCGCATTCAGGACAGATAACCACGACGATTGCCTCCCCGTTCTCGACGTTACCGCCGTCAGAACTACGCCTGCACGCCCCTGCATTTATATTTAGAATCTGTTGGCAGCGTCAAGTAATAGACGCATTAGCTTTGCCGAAGTTCCTGGAGTTCTAATGCCCACTCTGAATTCAATCCTAAACGGAATCGCGGTTTTGATGCTGACCGTCGTCCTTTCGGTTGCCCTTTTTTCTCAGCCGGCAGACCACACCTCCCCTGCGACGCCGGATCCGCAGATTACTGCGGCCCTGCGTGAGGTCTCGGCTAAGCGCATTCAGCAAACCATCGAGAAGCTGGTGAGCTTTGAGACCCGATCGACGATCTCCTCTGACATGCCGGCTTCCAGCGGAAAAGGCGCAACCGCCGCCGCGGAGTGGATCCGGAGCGAATTCGAACGCTACGCCAAGGAGTGCGGCGGATGTTTGGAGGTGAAAACTGACGAGTTCACTCAAGAGCCGGGGCCGCGGATTCCCGTCCCCACCAAGCTCACCAACGTGTATGCGGTGCTACGCGGGACCGATCCGGCCAATGCCGGTCGAATTGTCCTGGTGAGCGGCCACTACGATTCGCGCAACAGCGATAACAACGACGCCAAGGGAGCCGCTCCGGGCGCGAATGATGACGGCAGCGGCACGGCGGTGAGCCTGGAATGCGCCCGCGTGCTGAGCAAGCATCGTTTTCCGGCCACCATCATCTTTCTTACCGTGGCTGGCGAGGAACAGGGGTTATACGGAAGCGCCCACTTTGCGAAGATGGCCAAAGCGGAGGGTTGGAACGTTGAGGCAGTATTGAATAACGACATTGTTGGCGGCGACCGCACTCCGGGAGACACGTTGCGGGACCCGCATGTGGTGCGTGTCTTTTCCGAAGGCATTCCCAGTACCGCCGACGAAAAGCAGCTTAAGACGATTCGTGCTCTGGGCGGCGAGAGCGATGGCCCGTCGCGGCAACTGGCGCGCTACATCGCGTCCGTCGCTACGGAATATCTGCAGCCAACTACGCTGAGCCCCTTGCTGATCTCCCGGCACGATCGTTACCTGCGGGGCGGCGATCATTCCTCGTTCAACGCCGTCGGATTCGCAGCGGTGCGCTTTACCGAATTTCGCGAGAACTATAACCATCAACACCAGAACGTGCGCACCGAAAACGGCATCGAATATGGTGATCTGCCGAAATTCGTGGACTACGATTTCACTGCCAACGTGGCGCGCCTGAATGCGGCAACCCTGGCGTCGCTGGCGTCGGCCCCAGCGCCGCCGGCCAATGTGCGCCTGCTGACCAAGGAATTGCAAAACGATTCGACGCTGGTCTGGGAACCTTCGCCCGGCGGGCTGGCCACCGGCTACGAAGTCTTGTGGCGCGACACCACTGCGGCCGACTGGCAACATGTTAAGACGGTGGGTAATGTCAGCAAGGCCACTTTGCCGCTTTCCAAGGACAATGTAGTCTTTGCTGTACGCGCCCTCGATGCCAAGGGCCATCGCAGTTTGCCGATCGTGCCGCTGCCGGAACGCTGAGGAGACTCTGTCGCAATCCCGTATCGGTTGGCCAGAGTACCTGTATCGATTGGCCGGAGTAGAAGAAGTACACGAAAGGCAGTTCCGAAGGGGCGCAAGAGCTTAGCCCAGCGCTTTAGCGCTGGGTGGAGTCGGGAGTAAGACCGAGTCCCGTAGGGACGGCAGAGCTTGCAACTCAGTCGGCCCTGACCAGAAACGGAGTAAGCCATGCCACGCGGCTCGACCATGTCGATGAGTTTCCCGCCCTTCACCCGTGCGGTGAAAGAGTTGCTCATCGCCAACGGCGTCATATTTTTGCTGTTCTGGTTTCTGCGGGCGTTTAACGCTACAGCGCTGTTCGGGGACTGGGCCTACGTCCATCTGGGACTGGAAGGCGCTGCGGTCGCGCATGGCGAGATATGGCAGTTGGTGACCTACTCGTTTCTGCATTACGGGGTACTGCACATCCTGTTCAACATGCTTGCGCTGTGGATGTTTGGCGCACAACTGGAGCAAGACTGGGGCTACAGCCTGTTCATGCAGTTCTACTTTTTCTGCGTGATTGGCGCCGCACTGGTCACGGTTGCGGTTTCCTTCACCGGAGTGCTCGGTGTCTCTCCGCAAACTCTCACCGTCGGGGCGTCGGGCGGCATCTACGGACTGTTGCTGGCTTTCGGCATTTTGCACGGCGAATCGCAAGTAATGCTCTTCCCGCTGCCCTTCCTCATCAAGGCCAAATACTTTGTGATCGGCATCATCGCCCTGGCGCTCTATGGCGCGCTGTCGTCCGCGCACAGTGGAGGGCAGTCGGTTGCCTACATGGCGCATCTGGGAGGCGCGCTCTTCGGATACCTTTGGCTGAAGTTCATTCCTCGACGTGGTTTCGGATATGCCGCCTCGGAACAAGCATTTGGACTGCGGAATTCTTATTACCGATGGAAGCGCAAGCGCGCGGCACGCAAGTTCGAGGTCTATATGCGCAAGCACGATCGCAGCGACTACCGGCACGATGACTACTTCGACGAACACGGCAACTTCCGCGATCCCAGCACTCGCGATGTGCGCAAGAAAAACGGCGACTCCACGCCGCCGTGGGTGAACTGAGACCCCCTCGGGTAGAATCCGGTCAGGCCATGAGTCCCGAACCCAAGCTGCTGTCATTTTCCGAGGCGCGACAGACGGTGGAGCAGTACGCCTCCGCGCTCACGCCGACTCAGCCCGAGATGCTGTCTCTGCTGGACGCGCTTGGCCTGGTGCTCGCCGAAGACTTGCGCGCCGACCGCGATTTCCCGCCGTTTCCGCGCTCCACGCGCGATGGGTTTGCAGTAAGGGCTGCCGATGTCGCTGGCGTGCCTGCGCGTTTGCGCTGCGTCGGCGAAATCAAGGCCGGAGCAGCTGCCGAACAAAGCGGGATCAACATTGCGGCCGGGGAGACAGCCGAAATCATGACGGGCGCGCCCGTCCCCGCCGGCGCCGATGCCGTGGTGATGGTGGAATATGCGGAGCGCAATGGTGCAGCTTCGCTCCCACCCTTTCGCAAAAGCGGCGAAAGGATGGGGTACCCGGCCATGGTCACGGTTCATCGCTCAGTTCGGGCCGGCGAGAACATTGTTCCCGCGGGGGCCGAGGCGCGTCAGGGCGCGACCATGGTCGCGCGGGGCACTCGCGTGAACCATGCCATCGTAGCCGTGGCAGCCGCGGTGGGACGAGCCGAGGTCGCCGCTTATCGCCGGCCACGGGTTGCCATTCTGGCCACCGGCGACGAACTGGTGGACATCAACCTGCCGCCCGGCCCAAACGAAATTCGTAATTCCAACAGCTACTCGCTGGCCGCCCAGGTTTATGCCGCCGGTGGTGAGGCTGTGATTTTGCCGGTCGCGCCCGACAGCGCAGACGAGTTGGCGCTGCTTTTGCGCAAAGGCCTCCAAAGCGATTTGCTGCTGATCAGCGGCGGGGTTTCCATGGGCAAGTACGACCTGGTCGAACAGGTATTGGCGTCGTTCGACGCCAGGTTTCTGTTCACCGGCGTTCGCATTCAGCCAGGCAAACCGGTGGTGTTCGGAGAGGTTGCGATTCACGGTCGCACCGTACCATTCTTTGGGTTACCGGGAAATCCAGTTTCCACCATGGTCACATTTCAACTCTTTGCGCGGCCGGTGCTCGACGGGCTGGCCGGCTCAAAATCCCAGCCGTTGCCGTTTGCCTTAGCGAGTCTGAAGGAGGAGTTCACGACTAAGACCGGGTTGACGCGGTTTCTGCCGGCAAAACTCGGCGGCGCGCCGCAGCAACCCGAGGTTGACTTGGTACGCTGGCAAGGCTCGGGTGACTTGATGGCCGTCGCGGGCGCGAACTGCTACATTGTGGTACCGCCCGATCGCGACCGATTTGCGGCCGGAGAAGCGATGACGGTCTTGCTGCTCTGATTCGAGTGCTACATGGGCCTGCGGCCCAGCTATAGGAATGAAAATTAAACACGGAGGCACAGAGATCACGGAGAAAGCGACCGAAACGAAAAACTCCGTGTCCTCCGTGTCTCCGTGGTGAATGATTTTCGATGACGTGATGGCAAAGCGAAACCACAAGTCGAAGAAGCTGTCGCATTACGATGCCGCAGGACGGGCATCAATGGTGGACGTCTCAGCCAAACAGCCCACTCTGCGCGAAGCCGAGGCGCGCGCTTTCGTGGCGATGAGCCGGGCTGTCATGCGGGCCCTGCCGCAAAATCCCAAAGGCGATCCACTGGAAGTTGCCCGCGTCGCCGGCATCATGGCCGCCAAACGCACGGCTGAACTGATTCCCATGTGTCACCCGCTTCCGCTGAGCAAGGTCGATGTACAACTCGACGTGAGGAAGGACGGGGTCGCTATTCGCAGCCTCGCTCGCACCACCGCTGTCACCGGCGTCGAAATGGAAGCCCTGGTGGCAGCGTCGGTTGCCGCGCTGACGGTTTACGATATGTGCAAGGCGCTGGACAAAGGCATCGAGATTCGCGAGATAATGCTGGTGCGCAAGTCGGGCGGAAAGAGCGGCGACTACAAGCGCAAAAAAACAAAGTCAGAATGAGGAACTATGAGAACCGCTGCTGTTTTAACTGTCAGTGACTCTTCAGCGCGAGGCGAGCAGGCCGACCGCTCCGGCCCGGCCACCGCCGAACTGCTTCGCCAGGAGGGATTCGAAGTCACCCAACAGGAAGTCGTCTCCGACGATCAGCCGGCCATCGAAGAGGCCCTGGTTCGCCTGGGTGACCAGGTGCAGTTGATTGTGACCACGGGCGGAACCGGCGTTGCCGAACGCGATGTCACGCCGGAGGCGACGCGCGCCGTGTGCTCGAGGCTGATCGAGGGCATCCCCGAGAGAATGCGCGCCGAAGGCACGGCCATGACTTCCTACGCCATTCTCAGCCGCGGTATTTGCGGGGTGCGTGGACATACGCTGATCCTCAACTTGCCGGGCAGCCCGACCGGCGCATCGGAGTCGCTGCTGGCGGTCATCGAGATCCTTCCCCACGCGCTCGATCTGCTGGCGGGCAAAACCGCGCATGACGATGCGCATCCGCCACGCGACCAGTAGGCAGCCGCATCCAATCCAGCGCGCTCCTGCGTACAATAGCTCTCTTGCTGTGCCAAGAACCACCCGGGGAAAGACTTGGATCCTGTCACCCATTTTTTGACTGGCGCGTGCATGGGCCGCGCGGGCTTCAATCGCAAGAGCGCCCTCGTCACCGTGACTATGGTGTTGGCCGCGGAGGCTGCGGACATTGACGTGGTGTGGGAGTTCAAGGGCTCCATCGCAGCCCTGCAACATCATCGCGGAATCACTCACAGCTTCGTGGGTGTGCCGTTCGTTGCGGCCGCGGTGCTGGCCCTGGTGTATCTCAGTCGGCGGCTGAAGCTGCGATTGCGGCCGCCGCGTGCACGCTCACCCGAAGCCGCGCCGCTGTTGCCCATTCGCTGGGGATACCTTTACCTCTGCGCGGTGGTGGCCGCTCTGAGCCATCTGCTGCTCGACTACACGACGGCATACGGCATCCGCCTGTTCGAGCCGTTCAACTTCCGCTGGTACTCCTGGGACATCGTTTCCATTGTCGAGCCGCTCATGCTGGTGGCGCTGGTTGCCGGACTGGTCCTGCCTTCGCTCTTCGGCTTGATCAACCAGGAAATTGGAGTGCGCAGCAAGGGCCCGCGAGGACGTGGAGGAGCCATCTTCGCCCTGGTGTGTCTTGTGCTCATTTGGGGCTTCCGCGACTATCAGCATCGCCGCGGCGTCACCGCCATGAGTTCGTTCCTCTACCACGGTGCTGCGCCGCTGCGCCTGGCGGCGTATCCCTACATGATCAATCCATTCCGCTGGCATGGGGTGGTGGAGACGGCTGACTTCTTCGAAACCGTTCCGGTGAATTCGCTGACGCCGGAGGTGGATGACTCGCGAGGCCTGGTTTTTTATAAGCCGCCTGAAACCGACGCCAGCCGCGAGGCAAAGTCTTCGTATTTGGGGCGGGTGTATCTCGATTGGGCAGCATTCTCCCTGGTGGAGGTGCAACCGTTTCAAGGCGCGAGCAGCGGCTATCTCGCCGAGTTCAAGGACCTGCGCTACACCTATCCCGAGGGCCGGGCGGTGCTGCGTGCCTACGTCGTGCTGGGTCCTGATCTGCGCGTGCGGGAGGAGGGGATGAATTCCAGCGGGTCGCCGACGGTGGAGAGTTTGGAGCACGGGCCGGAGCACTGAAACAGCCTGGTTCATTTTTTCTCCGTACACGTGAACTGCCCTTGACGGACGGCGGCGCGGCGTACAGAATCAAAGGGTCGAGGTGAACATGCTGGCGTATCTGTTCGTACTTGTTGCCGTGGCCGTGCACTTGCGGTTTTTCGCAATGCCTTTCAGCTTCACGCCTGTGGCTGCTGCCCTGCTGTTTTTCGGGGCGCGCATGCCCCGCAAGCAGATGTGGATTCCGGTGGCCCTGCTAATCGCCTCCGACGTGTATCTCACACGCGTCCATTACGCCTATCCGCTGACCGCCGATCATTTCGTCACCTGGGCCTGGTATGCGGCGATGCTGCTGCTGGGTGGGGTGATGATCAAAGGCTTCTCGGCGCTGCGCATCGGCGCCGCCTCGCTGACGGCTTCGGTCTCGTTTTTCCTGATCAGCAACTTCGCGGTGTGGATGGTCTGGCGCGACATGTATCCTAAGTCAATCAATGGCCTGATGGCGTGCTATGTCGCCGGCTTGCCATTCTTCCGCACCGGAGTTGTATCCGATCTGCTGTTCTGTTCGGCCTTCTTTGGCATTGCATACCTGCTGAGCCAGCATCGTGAGCCAGCAGTCGTCCCGGTTAGCCGCGACCTTCGCTAAGATTTTGTCAGCACCAGAAGCCGGACAAGTCGTCCGGCTTTTATTATTGCTCTTGCGGGTTCCCAGTTCGAACAAGAGCAGATTCCTCGCTTCGCTCGTAATGACAACTTCTTCCATTACGGATCTCGGGGTTTTACTAATTGCTAGTTGCTAGTTGCTAATTGCTAATTGCTAGTTGCTAATTGCTAATTGCTAGTTGCTGGTCGCTAATTGCTAGAAGCCATCTCATAAATACCTCCTCATGAAAATGAGGATGCAACCAAGCTGGACGAGCCCGAGGAAGTTGGCCTCGTGATACTCCCAACGGGTGACCAGCCGACGAAAGTTATGCAACCAGGCAAACAGTCTCTCGATCTTCCAGCGCCGGCAATATCTCCGCAGCTTGCGCCCGTCCTGCGTCTGGGGCTTGCGGCGGTTTACTTTGTGCGGCGCGATCAACTGGACGCCGTGGTGCTGTTGCAGCCGCTCGTCCAGCGGATCGCTGTCATAGGCGCGATCGCCGATCATGCGCTCGGGGGCCGCCGCCGTGAAGCGTTGCTCGACGGTGGCTTCGACGAAGCGAGTTTCATGTGGCGAAGCGCTTCCAATCCAGGCGGCGACAGGAAGACCATGGCGCTCCGCAATTGCCATGATCTTGGTCCCTTTGCCGCGGCGTGTTGGACCAACTGCACCGCCCCCTTTTTCGCCCCCGCAAAGGTGGCGTCGATGAAGGTCTCGGCCAAGTCCAACTGCCCGCGTGCCAGCAGGTGCTTCGCCAAAGCGCGCAGCACCTCGACCAGCGTGCCCTCGCCGACCCATTGCTGGAAGCGGCGGTGGCACGTCTGGTACGGCGGAAACTTGGCGCGCGGCAGCTCGGCCCATTGCGCTCCGGTTCGTAAGATCCAAAGCACGCCTTCCAGCACGCTTCGGGTATCCGCCCATGGCCGACCCCGTCGCAAACCGGGTGTCTTGGGCTCAACCAGCGGTTTCAGCACTTCCCACTGCGCATCGGTGAGTTCCATACCTACCGATGTGCCTGTAAATCCACTGCACCACAATTACTTAGTGTGGTTCGTATTTATGAGATAGGTTCTAGTTGCCAGTTGCTACTTGCTATATGCTAGGGACTTCCCCATGACCGAAAAGCGCAAAGTTCTTGGCCGAGGCTTGGAGACCCTGCTCCCGCCGCGACAAGTGCCCCATGCTCCGAGCGGCACGGTTTCGCACGCTACGCACGTCCCCGCGCCCGGCGATCGACCGGGCGAGACCACACGGCAGATTCCCCTCGACCATCTCGACCACAATCCCTACCAGACGCGCACCGTGTCCTTCGACCCAACCGCACTCAACGAACTGGCCGCTTCCATTGAAGCCGTAGGCCTGCTGCAGCCCATCGTGGTCCGGCCGGTCATGGGCGGACGCTACCAGGTCATTGCCGGCGAGCGCCGCCTCGAAGCTGCGCGCATGCTCCACCATCAGACCATCCTGGCGGTGGTGCGCCCGGTCTCCAACGAGCAGGCCATGGAGATGACCATCGTCGAAAACCTGCAGCGGGTGGACCTGACCCCCATGGAGGAGGCCCGCGGCTATGACCGGCTTTCGCGCGAGTTCGGCCTGACCCAGGAGCAGATGGCGCTGCGCACCGGCAAGGAACGCTCCTCGATCGCCAACTTCCTGCGCCTGTTGAAGCTACCGCCCAGCGTGCAGGCCATGATCGACCAGGGCCAGCTCAGCTTCGGCCATGCCAAGGTGCTAATGGCGCTGGACTCCCCCGAAGCCGTCGAAAGGCTGGCTCAGCGCATCGTCGCGCTTTCGCTTTCAGTTCGCCAAACCGAGCAGGCAGTTACTAATTTGATTCACCCCCCGGAACGGGTCGAAACGGTCCGAATTGTGGACCCAAACGTCAAAGAAGCCGAGCAAGAGCTGCAAAGGGCGCTGGGCGTCCGGGTCGAAATTACCGATCGCAATGGCAAAGGCAAGATTTTGATCGAGTACTCCTCCCTGGAGGATTTCGACAGAATTCTCGAGGTGATGAAGGCGAAATGAGGCCAGGCCTCGGTTGCTCTAACGCCCCTGAAGGAGCTCGTGCATAACCACCAGCGCTGCCAGCCAATAGACTGAAGTAGCTGATAGCTGACGGCTGAAACCTGACAGCACCTAAAACTTCGACTTCAGTCGTTGATACGTGGTTTCCAGCGCCTCAGGCAACACCCGCGTTTCACCGATGACGCTCATGAAGTTCGCATCGGCCACCCAGCGTGGCAGAACGTGCATGTGAATGTGCTCGGCGATGCCGGCGCCCGCAGCTTTGCCAATATTCATTCCGACATTCACTCCATCCGGGCGATAGAGTTCGATGAGAGCGACTTCCAGCCGCTGCGCCAGCGCCATCATTTCGATCGCGGCCGGGGACGGAAGCTTGTGCAGACGGTTGAGATGCTGGTAGGGAACGATCATGGAGTGTCCCGAGGTGTACGGGAACGCATTCAGGACGATGAAGTTGTACTCCCCGCGATAAACAATCAGCGACTTTTCGTCGTCGCCCGCGTTTAGCAGCCCGCAGAAGATGCAAGCCGCCGCCTCGCCGTCAGTGACATATTTGTAACGCCACGGAGTCCATAAATAATCCATATCATGAGCAGAGTACCAAACCGTTGAGCGTCCCCCAACGTCTGCGTATCGCCGTCACAGTAGCCGGTGCCAGGAGAACTTGACAAGCAGGTTAATAATCCTGAAAAAGCTCGTGAAACCAGCGTGAATATTGAACTTACAAGTTTGACACTGCCTCCGCACGGTTGTTATATTCGAGGTAGTTCGATGGAAGCGAACCGCGCTCCATAGGATCAGGCCGCTGGGTTGTCCAACCCGCTATGAGCGGGCAATCACACCTTGAAGATTCAAGCCAGCAGTCCGTTCTAATTTCTCATTAAGGCTCTCTGCGCGTTGCAAAGCGCGCGAGTGTAAATACGCAACCAAAATGTCTTTAGAAGAAACCATCAACTCTCCGACCACCCAAACCGAAGACTCCGGCGCTCCTGAGCAGCCGCAAACCCAGCAGGCAGCCGAGCCCGGCGCTGCTCCCCAGCAGGCCCACACCGAGCACGCTGCTGAACCCAGCGCTCAACCGGCCCAGAGTAGCGCTGCAGCCGCTCCTCGCTCCGAAAAAGAACCGGGCATGGAAGATTTTGCCACCGCTCTGGAAACCTTCGAGCAGGAGCAGGCCCAGACCGAAGCCGCGCTGAACGAAGAACAGATCGTTACCGGCACGGTGCTGAAGGTCACGGCGGAGTATGTAGTCGTGGACATCGGCTATAAGTCCGAGGGCGTAGTGCGCGTCGCGGAGTTCACCGACTCGGAAGGCAACGTTACCGTCAAACGTGGCGACGAGATCGCGGTCATGCGCGAACCTGGCCACACCGAAGAAGGCTACATCCACCTCTCGCACGAGAAGGCGCAGCGTTTGCACGCCTGGGACGAGATTGAGAAGGCCTACAACGACAAGGCTTCGGTCAAAGCGCGCGTCATTGACCGCATCAAGGGCGGCCTGACCGTCGATATTCTGGGCGCTCGCGCATTCCTCCCGGGTTCGCAGGTGGACCTGCGGCCGGTGCGTAATCTCGACGGCCTGAAGGGCCATGACATCGAGGTCCGCATCATCAAGCTGAACAAGAAGCGCGGCAACATCGTCGCCTCGCGCAAACAGTTGCTGGAAGAAGAGCAGTCGGAGAAGCGCACCAAGACCCTCGATCAACTGCACGAAGACGGCATTCTCACCGGCACGGTCAAGAACCTGACAGACTACGGCGCCTTCGTTGATCTGGGAGGCATTGACGGACTGCTGCACATCACCGACATGTCCTGGGGCCGGCTGACACACCCGCGCGACCTAGTGCAGGTGGGCGACCAGATCCAGGTGAAAGTGCTGAAGTTCGACCGCGAAAAGCAGAGGGTGTCGCTGGGCTTCAAACAGCTCACGCCTGATCCCTGGCTGGACGCAGCCGAGCGTTATCCCATCGGCGCGCACGTACACGGGCGCGTCATCAGTGTGACCGACTACGGCGCGTTCGTCGAGCTGGAGCAAGGCATCGAAGGGCTGGTGCATGTCAGCGAGATGACCTGGTCGAAGCGCATGAAGCACCCCTCCAAACTGGTCAATGTTAACGACCAGGTGGAGGCTGTGGTGCTGAACGTGAATCCCCAGGAACGGCGCATCAGCCTGGGGCTGAAGCAGCTGGAATCGAATCCCTGGGAAAGTCTGCACGAGAAGTTCCCGGTGGGCACGGTGGTGGAAGGCAAAGTCCGCAACCTGACGGACTTTGGCGCGTTCATCGAAATCGAAGACGGAATCGACGGACTGGTCCACGTCAGCAATCTGAGCTGGACCAAGCGCGTGAAGCATCCTTCCGAAGTGTTGAAGAAGGGCGACAAGGTGAAGGCCATCGTACTGGCCATTGAGCCGGACCAGCGCCGCCTGTCGCTGGGCGTGAAGCAACTGCAGCCCGATGTATGGGACACCTTCTTCGAGCAGCATCACGTGGGCGATGTCATCCACGGCAAGGTGCTGCGGCTGGCTAGCTTCGGCGCGTTCGTCGAAATTGCCGACGGCGTCGAAGGCCTGTGCCACAACTCGGAAGCGGCCGACCCCCATGGCCAGCCTATCAAGCTGGAAGCCAACCAGGAGTTTGAGTTCAAGATCATCAAGATGAACCCTGCCGAGAAGAAAGTGGGACTCAGTATTCGAGCCGTAGGTGGCGAAGAGGCCACGCGTCACGATGTCGAGGCCTACAAAGCTCCGGCGGCAACGTCTTCCGGCAGTGGCTCGACGATTGGCGAGTTCATGTCGTGGAAGCGTGCCAGCAACGAAAACAACTAGCGTAGTTAAATAGGAATTGAGAAGGCCGCCAGCGATGGCGGCCTTTTTCACTTTCGTCCAAGAATTATTTCACCACGGAGACACGGAGAACACGGAGTTTTAATTTCTCTCGGTCTTCTTGGTAATCTCATGCCTGTACGCCTTTGCGTTTAATTCTGTTATGCCGGTCAGGATGAAGAACGCTGGGAAGACGGGCCTTCGCAATGATAGTGGTCCTTCGACTCCGGCGGCGAGCGCCGCCTCCGCTCAGGATGACAAACTAAATCTAGGTCATTGTTTAGCGTAGCGCGCAGAGCGAAAGCGAAGAGCGAAGAGCGAATCGCGATACTCAACTAATAGCTGATAGCTGACGGCTCCTCTACTTCATCCGCAAAATGATGTTGGCCTTCGGTCGGTCGTCGAACTGGCTCAAGGTTTTCGTGTCACTCTTTTTGCCCTCGCGCTGCGCATACACCTCATAATCCACATTGGGCGAAATCTCAGGAAAGCGGTAGGAACCGTCGTTCCCGGCAATAACGGTTTTCACCACCAGCGTCTTCGTGTTCTTCAGATAGACCACGGCATTGCTCACGGGATTGTCACTTTTGTCGAGCACAACGCCGGTGAGAGTGCGTGTGGTGACCCGAGTGGGCTTACGCCCGTCGTCGTCCGAAGGAGGCTGTTGCCCCAAAGGGATCTGGTATTGCCAGGCAAAACAGTTCAGTGCAACCAGCAGAAACACGACGATGCCCAGCGTCTTCTTCATGCGCTTCCCTTCCGGCAATCTCAAACCAGACAGTGTCAACCTGTTGGATGCAGGCCGGCGACTGTCAGCTCAATATCTTGAATGCGGACGGAGATGTCAACCAGCGCCGTCGGATTTATTGCCGGTAGTGAGCGCCCCCATGGCGGACATCGGCGCCGCGCACCCAGAAAATCACGTCTTCGGCGATATTGGTGGCGTGGTCGGCGATGCGCTCCAGATTGCGCGAAATGAGCAGCACGTTGAGCGCTTGGCGAGTCACTGCGGGTTCATTGGACATTTTCTGCACCAGCACGATGAAGGCCTCATCCTTCATGCGGTCCACAATGCCATCCATCTGGAGAACGGCCTCGGCCACCTCGGCTTTGCCATCGAGGAAGGCTTCTAGCGCGCGTTGCACCATGGTGCTGACGCTGTCGGCCATGCGCGGTATGTCCACGGGCAACTGCACCTCGGGCTCGCTGATCAGGTCGAGCACCCGCTGTGCAATGTTCACGGCCTGGTCGCCCACGCGCTCCAGGTCGGCGTTGATCTTCAGCACCGCCAGGATGAAGCGCAGATCGACCGCCATGGGCTGCTGCATGGCCAGCAGGTCGAGCGAGAGTTCATCAATTTCGCGTTCGGCTTCGTTGATGGCATTTTCCCCGGCCAGCACCATCTGGCAGTACTTGCTGTCACGGGTGCGATAAGCTTCGCTGGCGCGATCGATGGCCTGCTCGGCAAGGCCTCCCATTCGCAACAATTTTTCTTTCAGTTCGTCGAGTCCCTGCTGGAAGCGACTGCGCATTATCCAAACCTGCCTGTGATGTAGTCTTCCGTCCGCTTGTCGGCGGGGGTGGTAAAGATTTTTTCTGTCTTGTCGTACTCGATGAGGCTCCCCATGAGGAAAAAACCGGTAAATTCGGCGACGCGGGCCGCCTGCTGCATATTATGAGTCACGATGACCACGGTGTAATGCTGTTTCAACTGAAATATGAGTTCCTCGATCTTGCTGGTCGAGATGGGATCCAGGGCTGAGGCCGGCTCGTCCATCAGTAGCACTTCGGGCTCGACCGCCAGCGAGCGCGCGATGCACAGCCGTTGCTGTTGTCCGCCGGAAAGACTGGCGCCTGACTTTTTGTGCAGCACGTCCTTTACCTCGTCCCACAAAGCGGCCAGCTTCAGCGACCGCTCGACCAGTTCGTCCATCTGTTTGCGGTTGCGGAAGCCGTTCAACTTCAGGCCCGCCGCAACGTTGTCGTAGATGGACATGGTGGGAAAGGGGTTCGGTTTTTGAAAGACCATCCCGATTCGCCGCCGCACCTCAACCGGATCGGAGCCACTGCCGTAAACGTCCATCTCTCCCACTTTGACGGAGCCTTCGGCGCGGGCTTCTGGAATGGTTTCGTGCATGCGATTCAGGCAGCGCACGAAGGTACTCTTGCCGCAGCCCGACGGTCCAATGACCGCCGTGACGTGGTTGGCGGCCACGGTCATGTCGATGGACTTCAACGACAGGTTCTTGCCATACCAGGCGTTCAGTCCACGCACTTCGATTCCCACGCCCATACGAGCTGTTACGCTCCCTTCATCATTCCGCGGCTGGTGGTGATTCGGACCGCCGCAACCGCGCCCACGATCAAGACGATCAGGATCAGCGCTCCGGCCCACGCCTGCTTGTGCCAATCGTCATAGGGCGAAATGGCATAGCTGAAAACTTGCAACGAGAGCGCCGCCGTGGGCTGGTTCAACTTGAAGTTCCAAAACTGATTTCCGAAAGCCGTGAACAGCAACGGGGCGGTTTCTCCCGCCACGCGGGCGAATGCCAGCATGCAGCCCGTGATCACGCCCGCCGATGCGGTGCGCAGCGAGACCGAAAGCGTCGTCCTCCACTTGGGAATGCCGAGCCCGTAGGCGGCCTCACGGATAACGTTGGGCACCATCAGCAACATTTCTTCCGTGGCGCGCGCGACCGTGGGAATCATCATGATGCCCAGAGCTATGCCACCGGAAAATGCCGAGAAGTGCTTCTGGGGAACCACGACCAACGAATAGGCGGCCATGCCAATAACGATGGATGGCACACCGTTCAGCACATCGGCGGTAAATCGCACCAGGTCGCCAAAGCGATTACGGCCATATTCCGCCAGGTAGATGCCGGAACCGATGCCCAGAGGAATCCCGATGACGCTGGCCATCGCCAGGATGATTCCGCTGCCAACGATGGCATTGGCCATGCCGCCGCCGGTTTCGCCCGGCGGTTTTGGGGTCTGCGTAAGAAATGCCAGATTAATCGAGCCTATTCCCTTTATGACCAGGTAAACAAAGATGGCCAGCAGGGGTACCAGCACCAGGATGGCTGCGACAACGGCGAAGGTCGTCGCTCCGGCGTTGGTTAGACGGCGTAAGAGACTTACCTCCTGTGACGTTGACGGTGTGGACAGATCAGGCACGCACCCTCGCAGTCCCGCCGGTGATGCTCCATACCAGCAGCCGGGCCAGCGCATTGACGATGAGAGTCACGATAAACAGCGCCAGCCCAATCTCGACCAGCGCGCTGAGGTACAAATCGCCGGTGGCCTCGGTGAATTCGTTGGCAATGACGCTGGCCATGGTATAGCCGGGCGCGAACAGTGATTTCGCGATCTCGGGACGGTTTCCGATCACCATGGTAACGGCCATAGTCTCACCCAGAGCGCGCCCGAGTCCGAGAATGACACCACCGACGATGCCGATACGCGCATTACGCAGAACGCCCATGCGGATCATCTCCCAGCGGGTGGCGCCCAGCGCCAGCACGGCTTCCCGCTGGTTCTGCGGAACCGCGGTGATCACCTCGCGAGTGATCGAGGCAATCACCGGCACTACCATGATCGCCATGATGATGCCCGCCGCCAGCATGCCCAAGCCGTACATTGGACCGCTGAAAAATCCTGTCCAGCCCAGGGTCTTCGCCAGGAAAGGCTCGACGTACTCGCGCAGCAATGGAGCCAGCACGAAGATTCCCCACAGGCCATAAATCACGCTGGGAATCGCCGCCAGCAACTCCACCAGAAACGAGATAATAGCGCGCAGCCGCTGTGGGCACATCTCGGTGATGTACACCGCCACTCCAATCGACAGCGGCACCGCCAGCAACAGGGCAAGGAACGACGAAACCAGTGTGCCGAAGATAAAGGGCATCGCTCCAAAGCTGCCATTGACCGGGTCCCAATCGTGCCCGTAGAAGAAGCCGATGCCAAATTGGTGCAGCGACAGGCGAGACTTGTCGATCAACTCCCACGCCACCAAGACGACCACCGCAAAGACAGAAATCGCGGTGACGAGAATAATCCCGGCGAACACGGCGTCGGGAATGCGGCTGGCGCGGGGATGGCTGGTGCGAATCTTCTGCAGGACGGTAGAGGCCGCAGTCTTTCGCTCGCGGCTCACCTGCGCCATGGACGGGATCGCAGTGGCGGGCTTCTGCAGCTCTCCCGGCGGTTTGGTCGGATTCATCGGGTCAACGCTATCAGACATTTGTTACATCAGCATTACAGAAGGGCAATTAGCGACTAGCAACTAGCCGCTAGCAGGTGACAGCGGCATTCCCGCGCGTCGAACTCCCCGCCTCTACTAATTGCTAATGGCTAACTGCTAACTGCCAGTTGCTCACGGCTTGACCTGTTTGGTAACTGCGTCCCTCTCCATGTCGACCACCTGTTTGGGCAGCGGAGCGTATGAAAGCGCCGGGGCCATACCCTGGCCCTTTTCCAGCATCCAGACGAGAAAATCCTTCAGGACCTTCCCTTTGTTAGTGTCTGTCGGATTGGTCGGAATCAACAGCCAAGTAAAGCTGGCGATAGGATATGCATCCTTACCGGGAGGATTGGTAATCGACACGCGAAAGTCGGGCGGCATCTTCACGCCAACGGCCGCTGCCGTGGTCGAGTCCAGGCTGGCCTTGACGAAGTTCTTCGAGGAGTTCTGCACGCTGCCGAAGGGAATCTTGTTCTGCAGCGCGTAAATCAGTTCGACGTAGCCGATGGAGCCCGGCAACTGGCGGATGGAACCGGCCACCCCCTCGTTGCCCTTGCCACCGATGCCTACCGGCCATTTCACCGAAGTACCCCTGCCGACGCTACCCTCCCACTCCTTGCTTATCTTGGACAGATAGTCGGTGAAGATGTAGGTGGTGCCGCTGCCATCGGAGCGGTGTGCAACCGTAATGCCTTGGTCGGGGAAATTTACTCCCGGATTGGCTGAGGTGATGGCCTTGTCATTCCACTTGGTAATCTTGCCCAGGAAAATTCCGGCCAGGGCGTCGGGAGTAAACTTCACTTCCCCACTGACGCCTGGAATGTTGTAAGCGGGCACTACCGACCCGAGAACGGTCGGGACATGTAGCACTTTGACCTTGGATTCCTTCATTTGCTGATCGGTCATGGGACCGTCGGTAGCGCCGAAATCGACAGTACCGGCCTGCACCTGACGTATGCCGGCCCCGCTGCCGACGGACTGGTAATTGATCTGAATGTCGGAATGCAGGTTGTGATACTCGTTGAACCACTTGGAATAAATCGGATTCGGGAATGTGGCGCCGGCCCCGTTAAGGTTGCTCTCTGCAAAAGCACAGCCGGCAAGCACAGCGATGCATAGAAGCACCCTGATAGAGCGAATCACGTAGCTTCCTCCTGAGAACGGCCAGAATGAGTTCCTAGTTGGTTTTACCTTGCGATTGTTACAGTTCCGTTACATAGGAGTGAATTTCGCGTGAACCGGGGTCCGCCTGTACGATGGTCAATCCCCATGCCGGCGTTCCATCACCCGTAAGAGTTCGGCTACGAGCACCTGGCTCCAAACCCGTAACCACGCTACGATGCCGATTTTGCGTTGCTGAGGCACGAGGTCCGGCTGCGGCGTCTGACTCTCCACATGCGGCGCTTTGGCGGCGGCTTGAGACATAGCTTTTTCCCAACCGTGGCGCATGTACTTTGGTTGCAAAAACCGTGGTGCGGGGCGATGAATTTCGGATTAAATTCGCGACTCGCGATAGCAGCCTTACTGCGTGCTCTTCTGCCGCCGCTTCAAGTCTTCGATGAACATCTGCTCCATGGGCTTGTCGTAGGTGCGCAAAACGTGGCGGACGCTGTGTCCGCTGACCAGGTGGCAAACTTCCTCCGCGAGATTCTTGGCATGGTCGCCGGCACGCTCCAGCGACTGCGTCATGAACAATACGTGGAAGCTCTCCTGGCGGGGAGCGCCATCGTGGTTCTCGATGTGCCGCATAAAAATGAGGTTGCGCAGCCGATCGAGTTCGGCATCGGAACGCAGCACTGTCAGCGCACGGTTGAGGTCGCGTTCACTGAATGCATCGTGCACGTCGCCGAGCATTTTCTCCAGCCGCGACGCCATCACGGTGAGATCGCGGATGTCCTGCAGCTCGATGCGGCTGCCCACGGCGGCGGCGCGATTGCTGCAGTTCAGCAGGAGATCGCCAATACGCTCCAGGTCGATGATGAATTTAAGGCACGCCAGAAGTTCGCGTGCCTGTTCCTCGTCCACCTTGGTGATGATGGAAGTCACGCCCTGATCGATAAGGCGATCGAGAGTGTCGAGTTCCTTTTCGCGGTCGCGGACCCCGTCGGAGAGAGAGGGTACGCCGGTGGCGATTCCCTCAGCGACAATGCCGGCTGCAATTCGGGCTACCCGACAGGCCTGCAGGGTCTGTTGCCGCAACTCTGTGCAAATGGTGTTCGGGTCTGACGGAAGTAATTCTGCTGAACTCATAGTGGATGTCTCGATGCTATGCCCGAACCGACACACCCGCGCCGACCCGACCCTTCGGAGCCAGCGCGTAATGGCGCGGGCTGTGTAGTAAATAATAAATAGCGATTATGAATTCTCGATGAAAGCTTTATGAAGTTCGCTTGAAATCACCAATTGGCGGTGGGTGCCCCGTTGGTACGGAGCCCCTGCTTATTGGTGGAAGCCCCCTGCTTTAGCAGGGGGAAGCTGGACTTTAGTCCAGCGGAAAAGGAGTCGATTTTGAGATGGGCTTTAGCCCCGGGATTCCACGTTCCCGGCGCTAAAGCGCGTGATCGAGGTCGGATCTTTCCCCCGCATAAATGCAGTGGCTTCCACCAGGAAGACCACATTTTTTGGCTTCAAGCGCTGACCGGCGCAGGTTGGCGAGGCAGGGTGAAGTAAAACGTGGAACCGTGATTCAGTTCACTGTCCACGTAAATTGTTCCGGAGTGGGCGCGGACAACATGTTTCGCGATGGCCAGGCCCAGGCCGGTGCCTCCCGATTCGTGGGAACGCGCTTTGTCTACCCGGTAAAAACGTTCGAACAGCCGGGGAAGATGTTCGCTGGGAATGCCGGACCCGAAATCGCGAACGAAGAATTGCACGCCCTCTTCGGTCTCGCACGCCCCTACCAGGACCTTCGAGCCCCCATTTCCGTACTTAAGCGCATTGTCAATCAGGTTGGAAAATACCTGATGAATGGCATCACGATCGACCGCGACGGCGGAAGTTGACGTGTTCATCATCGACAACTCAATATTGCGGCTGGCGGCGCGGTCTTTGAAAGTCTGCACTGCATCTTCCAGCAGTTCGCGCGGCGAGTGCATCTGGAAATTGAAAGCCTGCTCGCCTGACTCGACCCGCGCCAGGACCAGCAAGTCCTCGGTGAGCCGGGCCATCCGCATGGCGTTCTTGCGGATAATCTCCAGAAAATCGCGCACGCTCTCTTCCAGATCAGGGTTGTCAATTAGAGTTTCGGAATAACCCTGGATGGAAGTCAGCGGGGTGCGCAGTTCATGCGAGACGTTAGCAATAAAATCGCGCCGTGTTTTCTCCACTCTCTCGACTTCGGTCTGATCATGCAGCACGGCAACCGCGCCGCCCCCCGGCATAGGCGCGGCCGTAACGTCGAAGACACGGCCGGAAAAAATCTTGGCGGCATTGGCCACGCTTACGTCACGTTTCTCGAGCGCGTACTGCACTGCGGTAAGGATGTCGGGGTCGCGCAACGATTGCACCAGCGGCGCTCCCAGGCGCAGTCCACCCGGCAGCAGACGTTCCATGCGCTGGTTGGCCCAAAGCACGCGCCCGTCCTGCGCCACCGCGATGACGGCTTCCTGCATTGAGTTCAGCAGAGCTTCCAGTGTCTGGCGGCTGTTTTCAAGGGCGCGAAATCCGTCCTCCAATTTGCGCGCCGTCTTGTCGAGCGCGGAGGCAACATGCGCAATTTCGTCGGTCGATTCCTCCTGAATGCGCGCCGAAAGGTCTCCGGCTGCGACACGCTCGGCGAAGTCGGTGATGCGGACCAGCCTGCGGCTGATGGAGTGTGTCGCAACCAGGGCCAGCAACACGGCGATAAGAGCGGCGATCACTGCCGCCTCCAGCAACTGGCGATTGATGCGGCGATTGGCCTCCTGGATCACGGACAAGGGATAAGCCAAACGCACCGCCCCGCCGGGGACGGGCGCCGCTACATAGAGCAATTCCTCTCCGATGGTGTGGCTCAAGCGCGTGGCGCTTCCCATCTGGCCATGCAAGGCGGCGATGAACTCCGGCCGGGCGGCATGGTTCTCCATCTCGTCGGGGTTGGCCTCCGAGTCGGCCAGCACCTTGCCTGTGGAGTCGATGACGGTCACCCTCGCACCTGCGGCGTTGGCGGCCTCCCGGCTAATTCGCCGGAGCGAAGACGGAGGAGCTTCCGCGACGCGGGAAGCAAACATCAGGGTCTTTTGCCGTAGAGAGGTCTCAATCTGGTCGTGCAGCATTCCGACCCAGGCATGGCGCAGCAGCACAGCCATGGTGAGGGTGCAGGCGACGATGATCAACAGCGCCGCCAGATACAACTTCAGGAAGATCCGGTTCTTCACGAATCACTCGTCACGACTTAGGAATCTCGAAGCGGTAGCCCGCTCCTCGTACTGTCCTAAGATAACGCGGCTCGTCGGGATTCTCTTCTATTTTCTCGCGAATGCGACGCACATACACATCCACCGAGCGCGGCGTAACGTAGTGGGTGTCGCGCCAGACCGCGTCCAGCAACTGGTCGCGCGTAAATACCCGGCTGGGATGGCGGGCCAGAAATTCCAGCAATCGGAACTCGGTCGCCGTGGTCTGGGTCAGCTTGCCGCGGACCGACAAAGTCATTGCGCCACTGTCAATTTCGATGTCGCCGGCTTTCACGATCGCAGGCGCCAGCGGGCGTTCAAATCGCCGCAGCACAGCCCGCACCCGCGCTACCAATTCGCGCGGGCTGAAGGGTTTGGAAACGTAGTCGTCGGCGCCGAGGTCGAGCCCCATAACCCGGTCGGTTTCGCTGGTCTTGGCGGTCAGGAAGATCACCGGGACCATGGCCAGCGCGGAGGTCTGGCGTATGCGGCGGCAAAGCTCCAGACCGTCTCCTCCGGGGACCATGATGTCCAAAAGAAAAAGTGCAGGAACTTGTTTCTCGGCTTCTGCAATCACGCCCGCGGTTGCAGCAAACGTCCGGACGCTGTATCCGGCGGCCTCAAGATGGTGGCTGACCAGCCGTGAAATATCCGTGTCGTCTTCCACGGCAAATATGGTTTGCTTCACGGCTGTATTGTAGCCGAGGGTAGGCGATGGGCTCTCATGTGTCGGTATCACAGCAATACAGTCCCATAAGTCTGTTACAGCATGATGAAACCCGAGGCAGCGGACCGTCGAAGCGTACCTGGATCGGCACGGGAGCACCCAATGCGGAATGGCTTGAAGGGCGGTTCCGATTTATTGCAAGACGTGAGCAACTTCCCCCCAACGCTGAGTGTTAACATTGGCAGAGAGCGGAGAAGAACCATGGCGACGCGTCGGCTGCCCACGCTTTTGCTGGTCTTGCTGCTGGGAGGTTCTTTGTGCCAAGCCTCGGCTGCAGTTCGCCTGGGATCGGTTTCCCTAGGCGCGGGGTATGGATATTATGGCGGCCCAATATGGCCGGGATATTACCCGCCTTTGTTTTACGGCCCGTGGTTTGATCCCTTCCTCGCTCCTCCCGCGTACTTTCTTCCGCAGCCGGATAAGGGGCAAGTCAACCTGCAGAGCCGCTACCAAGGGGCCGACGTGTACCTGGACAGCGCTTACGCAGGAACTACCGCAACCCTGAAAAAATTCTGGCTGGCGCCGGGCGTCTACGAGCTTGAGGTCCGTCCGAAAGACCAGGCCCCGGTGAAAAAGCGCATTTATGTTCTGACCGGCAAAACTCTGAAAATCAATATGGAGTAGGGGCTTATGAATGGCTTCCGCACAAGTTTAGTGGTGGCAGGTTTGCTAATGTGCAGCCTCGCCAGCGGGCAGAATCCGCCGCCGCCGCGAGAGTCGGCGGCTGCGTATCCAGCCTCGAAGGTGGAATCGGTCTATTCTCTGGGCGTGAAGAGGCTCTCGAGGACGCAGATCCAGAACACCTTTGCCACCCCTCTGGCAGATCGGTTCGTCGTTCTGGAAATCGGATTTTATCCGGCAGACGGAAAAATCGTCAGCCTGAAGCAGACCGACTTTGCACTGCAAGCGTCCGACGGCAAGGATACGGTCGGTCCGGCAAGTCCCGAACAGATTGCCTCCATCTATCAGAAGCGGCCGCCAAGCAGCCGCGATGTGACTCTCTATCCAACCGCTAATGTCGGCTACGAGAGCTATCCGATTTATGACCCCACCACCGGTTCGACCCGGCGGGCCGGGGGCCCGGTCTACGGCGCCGGTATGGGAGTTGGACTGGGCACGACGGCCTCAGCCGCCACCACGGATTCCGACCGAAAAACAATGGAGACGGAGCTGCTGGATAAAGAACTGAAAGATGGCGAAGTCTCGAAGCCGGTGGCTGGGTATCTCTACTTCCCCATCTCAACCAAGGAAAAAATCGAATATCAGCTGCAATACCATGGACAGGACGCAGTGATCGTTCTTCCCTTGAAAGATCGCTAAAACAGATTCTGAATTGCCGGTGTATAGGGGTGGAGCACCGCTTCAGCGCGTGCGGGAGAACCTCTGCCGTTCTACGGGACTCGGACTTATTTCCCACTCTACTTCTTGGTGGGAGCCCCCGCATTTATGCGGGGAAAAAGCGCTTCAGCGCTCCGGGAAAAAGTCGCACCATGATCTTGCGCTTTAGCGCTGGGGATCGGAAAACCCGCGGCTAAAGCCCCCCTTTTGAAATCTAACCCTCTCCCGCTGGACTAAAGTCCAGCTTCCCCCTGCTGAAGCAGGGGGCTCCCACCAAGTCCGGATTTTGCGTCCGAAGAAAGCGCCAGTCCCAATCCGCATCGTTCAACGGCTAGGGATGGGTGGACCAGCCGCGCGTCAAGTAGTCGGTCATGGTGAGCGAAAGCATCAGGAAGAGCCAGAACATCGCGGCCACAACGGTCGCCATGGTCAGTTTCGGGCTGTATCGCAGATGCATGAAGAACAGCACCACCAGAGTGCCTTTGATGGTCGCGATGACCAGCGCCACAACCACGTTCAGCGGCCCGATATCGACCTCCGACACCAGGACCGTCGTCAGCGTTAGCACCATCAAAACGGCCCAGATTGTCACGTACATTGTCGTCGGGGCAATGTGTCCTACGGAGCCGGTTTCTTCCTTGTGTTCTGCGTGTGCCATTTGCTTCCTCGTCAACCGCCGTGTTTCTTGCTGATCAGGTAAAGCATGGGAAAAAGATAAATCCAGACCAAGTCAACAAAGTGCCAGTACAGCCCGACGTTTTCCACGGGATTGTAGTAGTGAGGCGTGTAGGCGCCCATCAAGCCCGCAATCACCAGCCACGACACCAGACCTATCCCGATCACCATGTGCAATGCGTGCAAGCCTGTCATTGCCCAGTACAGCGAGAAGTAGATCTCGGTATGCTGAGGATCACTCGCCGGATGTGCCGGGTTGCCGGTCTCGAAATGGAAGTTCGGCCCGGGAAATTCGTGGTCCACCCAGTGCTCGTGGTACTCCACCGCCTTGATGCCAAGGAAGCCAAAGCCGAAGACGATGGTGATCAGGAGAAGGATGGCCATGAGCTTGGGTTTGCCCATCTGCGCCGCGCGTACCCCGAGCGCCATGGTCAGCGAACTGCAAATGAGCACCGCCGTGTTGGTCGCGCCCAGAAAGATGTTCATCTTCTGGCTGCCCTCAACAAAGGCCTGGTAATAGGAGGCGCGATATACCAGATAGGCCAGGAACAGCCCGCCAAAAAACATGATTTCAGTCAGCAGGAACATCCACATCCCGAAGGAAGAGGTCTCCCGCTGCTGCTCCATGTCGGCAAAGTGGTGCTGCAGCGCGCGCTCAGCGACTTGAAGATCGGCTATATCACTCGTGGCCAACGGTAAGCTCCTCCTGATGTTCGTAGTCGTAAGCTTCCCACGTCACAACCGGTGTTTCGTCGAAGTTGTGGGTCGGCGGAGGCGAGGGCGTCATCCACTCCAGTCCCACCGCGTTCCAGGGATTCGGACCAGCGTCCTTTCCGTACCGCAGCGACCACACGAAATAAATCATGGGCAAAACGTAGCCCACAGCCAGGATGGAAGCGCCCGCCGTCGAGAGCACATTCAGCACCTGGAATTCCGGCGGATACGCATGATAGCGGCGCGGCGAGCCCATGTAGCCGAGAATGAACTGCGGGAAGAACGTCGTGTTGAATCCGACGAAAACCAGCAGCGCCGACAACTTGGCCCAGCCCTCGGGATACATTTTGCCGGTCATCTTGGGCCACCAGAAGTGCAGCCCCGCCATATAGGCCATCACCATGCCGCCCACCATCACGTAATGGAAGTGCGCCACCACGAAGTAGGTGTCGGTGACATGCACGTCGATGCCAAGCGATGCCAGAAACACGCCCGTGAGGCCGCCGACGGTGAACAATCCGATGAAGCCGAAGGCATAAAGCATCGGCGTGTTGTAGCTGATCGATCCCTTGTACATGGTCGCGGTCCAGTTAAAGACCTTGACCGCCGACGGGATGGCGACCAGGTAGCTCAATAGCGAGAACACCAGTGCGGCATAGACCGAGATACCGGCGACAAACATGTGGTGCGCCCAGACCAGGAAGCCGAGAACGGCAATCGCGATCGAGGCCAGGGCCACGAACTCATAACCGAACGGGCGCTTGCGCGAGAAGCACGCGACGATCTCGCTGATCACACCCATGCCGGGAAGAATCATGATGTACACGGCGGGATGCGAGTAAAACCAGAACAGGTGCTGGAACAGCAGTGGATCTCCGCCTAGTTGCGGGTTGAATACGCCGATATGGAAAGCGCGCTCCAACGCCACCAGCAACAGCGTAATAGCGATGACCGGCGTTCCCAGCACCATGATGATGGCGGCGGCATAGTTCGACCAGCAGAACAGCGGCAGGCGGCGCCAAGTCAGGCCGGGCGCGCGCATGCGATGAATGGTCACGATAAAGTTCAGCCCGGTCAGGATGGAAGAAAATCCGGTGATGAAAATACCGAGGGCCGCGCCAATCACATGGGTATTGGAGTAGGTGGTGCTGAACGGCGTGTAAAAGGTCCAGCCGGTGTCCACGCCGCCAGTGACCATGGCCACCAGGGCGGTGATGGCGCCCGCCATATACAGGTACCAGCTCAACAGGTTCACGCGCGGGAAGGCCAGGTCTTTAGCGCCGACCATCAGCGGAATTACGAAGTTGCCAATCACCGCTGGCACAGACGGAATCAGGAAGAAGAACACCATCACGATGCCGTGCATGGTGAACAGTTTGTTGTAGGTGTCGGACGAGACCAGGTCGCCGGCTGGCGTCAGCAGCTCCAGGCGGATCATCATGGCGAAAAACCCGCCCAGCCAGAACATGGCGGTGATCGAGATGAGATACAGGACCGCGATCCGCTTGTGATCGGTGGTCAGCAGCCACGACTTGATGCCGTAGTTCGAATTCAGGTAATTCTCGCGCTCGACACTCTGTACAGCGGTTGCCATGTCACACCTTTAGTTTGAATACTTCATTGCCCGTTCGACGTTTTGGGGGCCGGCGAGCCCTCGCCCGTCGCGGCCATCGGTTGCGTTTGCGCCAACGACTTGACGTAGGCCACCAGCGCCATCAAATTCTCTTCCGAAATTTGCCCCTGGAAGGTGGGCATGATGGGCTTGAAACCCGCGACCACCTTGGCGCCCGGATTGAGAATGGATTCGCGAATATAGTTCTCGTCGGCGAATACGGTGCGCCCGTCCTCCAATTTCACCGGCTTGCCGAACAGGCCTTCGAGGTTGGGGCCCCGTCCCTGAGTATCGGGCCCGTGACAGGTCGCGCATCCCATCTGCTGAAACAGCGCCCGCCCGCTGGAAGCCAGGCTCCCCGTGGAGTTAACCTCACCGCTATTCATCCACGCCTGGTAGTCAGCCGGATCCATCACAATCACCTGGCCGATCATGGCGGAGTGGTTGGTGCCGCAATACTCGGCACAGAACAAGTGATACGTTCCGGCCTTGGTGGGACGGAACCACGTGGTGGTAAACCGTCCGGGAAGCACGTCGGCCTTGATGCGGAACGCCGGCACAAAGAAGCTGTGGATGGCGTCCTGCGAACTCATGATCATCTTGACGTTGCGGCCCACCGGCACGTGCAGCTGGTTGATGTCGCGCTGTCCGTTCTCATACTCGAACTTCCACATCCACTGCTTGGCTACGACGTAAACCTCCATCGCACCCTTGGGCGGGCGGGCCTCCTGAAAGAAGATCAGCGAGCCCCAGGCGAAGAAGATCATGCAGATGCCCAGAGGAATCAGGGTCCACGCCAACTCCAGGGGAAGCGAGCCTTCAATCGGCACCGGATGGGGATGGACCGAATGGCGGTACTTGACGGCGAAGTAGAAGATGGCGGCGAAAATCAGCAGCGTGAAAAATGCCGATACCGCGATCAGCAGAAAGTAAAGTCCGTCCACCTGCCAGGCCAGCGCCGAGGCACGCTCCGGAAAAAGTGGGAAGTTCTGCCACATATCTATCGGGCCCGTCCTGTTCCGTTCTTGCCGTTGTGCGACTCCCGCTTGAACATCACGATAAGAAAGCCGCCGACCAGCAGCATGGTCGCGGCCCCTGCCAGCCGCATGATGTTGGTGACCACCGCACCGTACCGCCCGGTATTTGGATCGTAGTGGTAGCAGTACAGCGTCACCTGGTCAACCAGGGTGCCAATCTTGTCGCGCGAAGCCTCGATCAGGCCGAGGCGAATGTCTTTCGGAGAGAATTCAACTCCGTAATAGTACTGGGCGATTTTGCCGGCGGGGGTCACGACAATAATGCCCGCGGCATGAATGAACTGTCCGGTGCGCGCGTCGCGGCGATAGTGGAAGCCCACGGCGTCGGCCAGTTGCTTGATCTCCGACTGCTGACCGGTCAGGAAATGCCAGCCCTCGCCGTTGCTCTTGTGCTCCAGATGCTCGTTCATGCGCGCGATGTATAGCTGCTTTTTCTCGGCCGCATCGTTGGGAGTCTCGTCCGGATTGAAGCTCACCGACACCACTTCGTACTCATTCCCCGGAGTGAATTTCAGCACGGCCAGCGCGCTTGCCTCGCCAGCCAGTTCCTCCCCGCACAACATGGGGCAGGTGTAGTACACCAGGTTCAAAAGGACCGGCCGCCCCGACTTGAAGTAGTCGCCCAGTTGCACGGTCTTTCCCGTTTCATCCTTAAATTGCAGGTTGAGCGGCACCTGCTGGTCGAGCCGCTGCTCGATCCCCACGTTCGACAGGTCAGCCGGGCTGACCTGGGAAGCGGCGCCAGAACTCTTGTCCTGAAAAGAAGAAGGCGGCTGGGCAACGGCAAAGGCGCCCGCTGTTACCAGAATGGCCAGTCCTTTCGAGATTTCCTGCAACCAACGTTTCACTGCTTTACCTTCATCCTTGTCGCTATTTCGCGCCTACGGCGCTGAATCCGGCGGCGGCGCATTCGGACGCACCGGCAAACCTCGCTGCTCGATCAGCTTCATGGCCTGCGAAATCGGAATGTGGACCGCGCCGGTCGAGTCCATGAATGGCTGCTGCGGATCGAGAGTGTGCTCCTCCGAAGTCATAAACTTTTCCATGTCGGCCGTGTCCCCGGTTTGCAGCCGCGGCTCCGGGAAGACTGTGATGTCTTCCGGCGGATTGTTCTGCAGCACGGAGCGGGGAGTATCGGCGGGCGCTAGCTTGCGCGCGCTCATCATCGGATTGGCTTGCGATTGCGGAAACAGGACATCGCTCTTCGCCATGAAGCGGAACATTCCCCACAGAACCAGCTCGATAAATACCCCGGCCACCAGCAGTCCGACCAGGAACAGAATGATTCCTTTCGCGCTGAGGTCTGCGCGTTCGTAATCGACTTCCGGATTCCGCAAGGGATCGTAATTGGTATCTTCAGTGGCCATGGGACCTCTGGTGCAACAGGCTCGGTATCTGCGGTTCATACAGCGGCAACAACGGCCGTTGCCGCAGGTTGTAGAAGAAATAGGTCAGCCACAGCCCGCCTACGGCGAGCGGCGCAACGACATACCAGATGCTGAGGTAAAAGTGTCCCTGTTCATGGGCGAAGTTGGGAACGACATACCAGTAGATGTCCACCACCCGCATGAACATGAGGAACAGCGCCAGTCCGATCAGGCGGCTGCCGGCGCGTTTGCGCTCGCGCGACAACAGCAGGGTGAACGGCAGCGCAAAGTGGAACAAGATGATAATGAGCGCTATCACGCCCCATCCGCCGCGAATGCGGTGCAGATACCAGCCAATCTCTTCCGGCAGATTGCCCGCCCAAATAATGAGCCACTGCGAAAAGGAGAAGTAGGCGAACAGCATCACGAATGCCAGCATCAGTTTGCCGATGTCGTGGAACTGCATCGGCTTGATGATTTCGCGATACGGGCTATAGCGCGTAAAAATCGTCAGCATCACCACGCCAAACGCCAACGCCGACAACCCTTGCCCGGCGATGAAAATGAGGCCGTAAATGGTCGAGCCCCAGTGGGGATCGAGCGACATGATCCAGTCCACCACGGCGAACGAGACCGTCAGGGAATACAGCACCAGACCAATCCCGCTCAGCCCCTGGAAGCGCGGCCAACTGCCCGCCACCAGCGGACGGTCCTGCGTGCCGCCGCGGCGAATCAGGGTGAAGGCAATCCCTATCCAGATGGCGAAGTAAAGAATCCAGCGAGCAATCCAGCCGGTCAAGCCCGATGTGTGCAAGTACCAGCTATTCCGCACGGTCAATGACGGGTCGGTCATCCATGCATAGAGATGGTGACGGCCGATCAGTATTGGCAGAAACAACAGGAACATCAGCGGAAGACACTTGCTGGCGGCTTCAAATACGCGCCGCAGCACCAGGCCCCAAAGTCCGCCGGAAAGATATTGCACCATCATCAAAGCTATGCATCCCAGGCTGAGGCCCAGCCAGAAGATGTAGGCGATGAGGTAGCCGCGCAGGAACTGGTCCAGCGAGATCACTGCGCCCACGACGCACACGATGGCGCCCAGGCCACCAACCATGAGCGCGCGCTTCTGCCAGTCTGCCGCCGCGGCGGGAACAGCGTACTCAGCTTGTCCGATCTGTGGATTCTCTCTGCTCATGGTTTTGTTTCGCCTCCGTTGACCGGAACCGGAGCAGACGTTGCGTTGGTAGCTCCCTGGGTATCGTAGGGAGGTGAAATGAAAACCCCGGGCGGCGGCTGCTGGGCGATCTGCGCACCGGGTGGAACATCGGTCTCGGTGGCGTGCTGGCTCAATTGCAAGGCGCGAATGTATGCGGCGATTGCCCAGCGGTCCTGCGGCGAAACCTGTTCGGAATAGTCGGTCATGGCGCCGTAGCCATTGGTCATGACGTTGAAGAAATAGCCGATCGGGGCCTTGCGTAGACGGTCGGTGTTGTACGAAGGCGGATGCTTAAAACCACGCTGCACAATCATGCCGTTGCCGTCGCCCAGCTCCGAGTGGCAGGGCGCGCAGTAGATGTTGAAGCGCTGCTGCCCGCGCGCCATAACCTCGTCGGTAACCGGAAAAGGCATGTAGTCGCCATCGTTGCTGCCTATCTTGCCGGTATAGAGGTAGGTGTCGGCCTGCAAATGCCCGCGTGCCACCGTCCCCTGAACCATGGGTCGCGCCGAACGTTTGTCGGCGTAGAAATCGTTTTCGCGCAGCGGGCGGTAGTAGGGCTGGTTCTGCATGTCTTCGCGGCAGCCCGAAAGCAACAGCAACACCGACGCCAGCAGGATGTAAACCGCTGCTTTGCGCGTGCGGCACGCGCCATTTCTGGAGCGCTGAGTCGCGGCCGATGCCGCGGTGTCGAATTTTGCCGGCCGATTAATGGGGCACCTCCGCAATCGACACCGGCTTCAGGCTCTCCATGAAACGCTGCGTGTCCACCAGATCGAACTTGGGATCGGCGGCTTCCACGCACAGGAAAAATTTGTCGCGGGTGACGGCGGAAAAGCGGTCAACGTTGAACAGCGGGTGATACGGCATGGGCAAACCGTTCAAAGCGAACATGCCGAAGACGCCCGCAAGTCCGGCGAACAGAATGGTCAATTCGAAGGTCGGAACAATAAACGCCGGCCAGGAGTCGTACGGCTTCCCACCGATATTGAGCGGATACGAAATCACGTTGATCCAGTACTGCAGTCCAAACCCTGAGAGACCACCCAGCAGTCCACCCAGCAACACGATCAGCGGTACGCGGCTCTTGTGGAAGCCGAGGGCCTCGCTAGCTTCCTCGATAGGAAATGGGCTATAGGCATCCATCTTGCGATAGCCGGCCGCATAGGCGGCTTTGGTCGCATAGACCAGATCGGTGGACGAATCGAACTCGGCAAGAATGCCGTAGATGGGCGGCAAAAGCTGGGCGTGACTCATTTCGCTTTCACCTCCGACTCAGGCAATAACTGGCGCATTTCGAAGATCGAAATGGCCGGCATGATGCGAATGAAGATAAAGATTGCCGCGGTAAACAACCCGATAGTGCCGAAAAAGACTGCGTAATCCCAGCGGGTAGCCACGTAATGACCCCACGACGAGGGCAGGAAGTCGCGACTGAGACTGGTCACGATGATGATGAAGCGCTCCAGCCACATGCCTATCAGGACCACCAGCGAAATCAGGAACAACCACTTGGTGTTGGCACGGATCTTCGGCACCCAAAGGATCTGCGGCAGAACTATGTTAAAGAGAATCAACAACCAGTAGAAGACTGCATAAGGGCCGAACCAGCGGTTCTGCATCATGAAGCGTTCGTAAGTGGAACCGCTATAGAACGCGATGAAGGCCTCGAAGACATAACCGTAGGCAACGATCAACCCGGTCGCCAGCATGATCTTGGCCGAGTTCTGCAGGTGGCGCATAGTGATCATGCCTTCAAGGTGATAGTAGTGACGGATGGGGATGGCCAGCACCAGCACCATGGCAAAGCCCGAATAAATTGCACCGGCAACAAAGTAGGGCGGGAAGATGGTGGTATGCCAGCCAGGAACGATGGCGATGGCGAAATCGAAGCTGACGACGGTGTGTACCGAGAGCACCAGCGGCGTCGCAATGCCGGCCAGCAGAATGTACAACGCCTCGTAGCGCTTCCAATGGCGGGCCGAACCACGCCAGCCCATTCCCAGAAGTCCGTAAACCTTTTTGGTCAGGGGATGGCTGGCCTTTTCGCGCATGGTCGCAAAATCGGGAACCAGCCCGACGTACCAGAACACCGCTGAGATGGTTGCGTAAGTTGAAACTGCGAAGACGTCCCAGACCAGCGGACTGCGGAACTGCGGCCACACTCCCATGCTGCTGGGGTAGGGGAACATCCAGTAAGCCAGCCAGGGACGGCCCATATGCAGCAGCGGAAACATGCCGGCGCAAGCCACGGCAAACAGCGTCATGGCTTCGGCGAAGCGGTTGATGGAATTGCGCCAGGATTGTTTCAACAGCAGCAGAATGGCCGAGATCAGCGTGCCGGCGTGACCGATACCGATCCACCAGACAAAGTTGATGATGGCGAAGCCCCAACCTATGGGTATGTTGATGCCCCAGATGCCGACGCCCACCAGAAAGAGGTAGGTGACGGCCGCCATCAGGATACCCAGCAGGCCCATGCCGACGGCCAGACCCGCCAGCCAGCCCAAACCGATCGGGCGGGTCAGCACGGCATCGGCAATCGTGTCGGTAACTGAACCGAAGGTCTGCCCGGGCCCTATTACCGGTGGCTCATCCGGCCAGGGCGCGTCCATCAAAACCGTTTTTTCCTCTGGTCCCTGCGGCATCGCTAACTGGGCTCCGACTGCTCAAGTTCAGGATTCGGGTTCTGCACCACCGCCATATACGAGGTGCGAGGACGCGTGTTCAGGTCTTCCAGCAGGTTGTAATTGCGCTGCTGGGCTTTCAGCTTCGCCACGCGACTGTTGGGGTCGTTCAAATCGCCAAAAACGATGGCACCCGCCGGGCAAGCCTGCTGGCAGGCGGTGATCACTTCGCCATCGCGGACCTTGCGGTTTTCCTTCTCCGCCGTGATGCGCCCGTGGGTGATGCGCTGCACGCAGTACGTACACTTCTCCATGACGCCGCGGCTGCGCACGCTGACCTCAGGATTGCGCATCATCTTGAATTGCGGAGTTTCAAAGTCCTGGAAGAGCAGGAAGTTGAAGCGGCGCACCTTGTACGGGCAGTTGTTGGAGCAATAGCGGGTGCCAACGCAGCGGTTGTACACCATATCGTTCAGCCCTTCGGTGCTATGCACCGTGGCGCCGACCGGGCAAACCACTTCGCAAGGCGCATTCTCGCATTGCTGGCACGGGACCGGCTGGTAGTACACGGCCGGGTTCTCGGTGCCGCCCTCGTAATACACATCCACGCGCAACCATTGCATCTGCCGGCCACGCATCGATTGCTCCTTGCCGACAACGGGGATATTGTTCTCCGCCTGACAAGCTACGATGCAGGTCTTGCAGCCAATGCACGAGTTCATGTCGATGGTCATGCCCCACTTCAACTCGGTGTACTGGTAGTTGTAGTAGAGCGTCATCTCGGGCGGCGGCGACTCGATCCCTTCGTGCGCGAAGTCGGGGTTCTTGATGAAATCCTGCAAGGTCGCCTTGCGAATGATGTGCCGGTTGCTGAGCGGCTCGGTGCCCTTGGGCAGGTCGGAGTGGTCGATGTACTGGAAACCTTGCGGGTGAGCGAACCCATATCCCGCGCCGACTTTGCTGATTTTCGCAGGCGCCATCCACGGCGCGTCGCTGGTACGAATCGGATAGAAGTCGAATCCGACGTTGTTGCCGACGCGCCCCGCCTTGGTGCGTCCGTAGCCCAAAAAAACCGTGATGGAATTGTCGGGATGTCCGGGCTGCGGCCAGATCGCGCCCTTCTGCTTGCGCCCGTTGACCTCAATCTCAATGATGTGGCCGGTCACCAGGCCCTGCTTCTTGGCCGTGTTCGGGCTGATCAAGACCGCGTTGTCCCAGCAGAGATTCGTAATAGGCTTGGGGGTTTCCTGCAGCCAGCCATTGTTGGCGCGGCCACCGTCGTAGATCATCGGATCGCGACGGAACATGACCTCCATCGCATCGCCATCGCCTGGGTTGTTGCTCGCCGGGATGTTGCCGCCCTTGGCGGAGACGCCCTTCGCCGGCAGCGCGGTGTTGGCCACGAAACCGTCGTTCAGCGCCTTGCGCCACTGGGTTTCGAAGTCGCCACCCTGAATCTTGGTCTGCCAGTACTTGCGAACAATGTCGTAGCCCGAGGTGTCGGGCGAACCAACCACGGCGGAGATGAATTCGTACTCGCTCTTGCCGTTGTACAGCGGGGCAATCAGCGGCTGCACGATGCTAACAGTTCCGTCGAAGGCGCGGCCGTCTCCCCACTCTTCCAGATAATGCGTGGCGTTGATGTGCCAGTGCACGTGATCGGTGGTCTCGTCGCGATACAAGCTGTGCTGCACGCGCAGGGGGACCTTGTTCATGGCCGCGAGGAAATCGAAATCGGCGGGGGCGTCATAGAGCGGGTTCGCGCCCACGATGAGCAGCAAGTCCACCTTGCCGGACTTCATGTCGCCGGCCAGTTCTTTCAACGCGGCGGTCTGGTCTTGCGGCTTGGCTTCGACCGGATCGGTGTAGAGCACGGTGTTGCCGGTGGCGCCCAACGCCTGATTCATGGCGTGCGCCAGTGCATGCACCGCCGGCGGCTGGTTGTCGCCCGGAATCACCACCGCAGCGCCGCTATGCGCCTGCAGATCTTTGACCAGCGCCGCGACGAACTTCTGATGCTCGGGCTTCGCCGTCGCTCCGCCGCCAGCGCCCACTCCTGCGGCGATGGCCCGCGCCAACTGCTCCACCTCCGAGGCGCGCACCGGCAGCCGATGATCGGCCTTGCCCGCGGTATTGGTAGGCGTGCTCTCAATGGCGTAAAAGCGCGACATCTTTTCTTTCAAGTCGGGATTGCGCCGGGCCGCAAAGGTGCGTGCGTAGTAAAGGAATCCGGGGAACCCGCTGGACAGAAAATCGCCGTCGAGGGACAGAATAATCTCAGCCTTCTCCAGGTTGTAACGCGTTTCCACATACTGACCGAACGCCAGCTTGGCTCCGGCCCGGACGTTGTCGCGGTTCAGCGGCTCGTACTGCACCCATTTCGAGTCGGGATAGGCCGCCTGCACCTGGTCCATCAGCGAGGACATGGTAGGCGAGCCGATGGTGTGGCTCAGAATCCGCAGGCCGTTTCCCTGCACCGCTTTTTGCGAATTCAGTGCTCCCCTCAGAGTGGCGCTGAATCCACCCCAGGTGTTCAGTTCGCCCAGGTAGGTGATGGTCTGTGAGCGGTCGGGATCGTACATGTCGAGGATGGAAGCCTGGGTGAAAACATCGCTTCCTCCCAGACCCGCCGGATGCTCGGGATTTCCGTCCACCTTGGTCGGACGGCCTTCGTGGCTTTCCACCAGCACCGGCGTCGCATAAGCGCCAAACGGCATGGCGCTGGCGAAGTAGAGCGGCTTGCCCAGAATGATTTCTTCCGGCTGCCGCACGTAAGGCACAATCGGTTCCAGCGGCTGCTTGACGCACGCCGACAATCCCGCCAAGGCGAGAGAAGCGCTCATCAGCTTCATGAAGTCGCGGCGCGAGGTGCCCTCGGGCCAGACTGACGCCTGGCGCGGGAACTCGCGATGCAACATCTCATAGAAGCCGTCGGTCTGGGCCAACTCCTCCAGGCAGCGCCAATACTGCGGACCGCTCTTGGCGCGAGCGAGCTTGTCCTGGATCTGCACAAGCTCCAGTTTGCTGGGACAGACTGCCTCAGACTTCTTGGGACTTTCTTTTTCCATCTTCAATTTTTCAGTTTCGAGTTTCCAGTTTCGAGTTTCCAGTTGTCGGACTGCTTTGCTTGAAACTCGAAACTTGCAACTCGAAACTCATCCCCTAGCGGTGACACGTGCTGCAACTGGTAATGGCCTGGATGCTGCGAATGTTGTAACGGTGCTTCAACTCGTTGCCCAGGGCGGTCTGGTCGGTAAAAACGGCGCCATCGGCCAGCTTCACAGGGTTATCACTGCTGGGCTGCTCATAGCGCATATTGAACACCTGGTCGCGCGGACGAAGAAACTTTTCCGGCGCGCGATGACACTCCAAACACCATTCCATCTGCAGCGAGTTGGCCGCGTACATCAGCGGCATCTTGTCCACCGGCCCGTGGCAACTGGCACAGCCAACACCTTTATTGATATGAATGCTGTGGTCGAAATAAACGAAGTCGGGAAGGTCGTTGACCCGGGTCCAGATCAGCGACTGGCCGGTCCGGTAACTTTCGCGCACCGGCTCCAGCATGGGCGCGTTGATCCAGATCTGGGAGTGACAATTCATGCAAGTCTTGGTGGGAGGGATGCCCGCGAAGCTGGAGTTCTCCACCGAAGTGTGGCAGTAGCGGCAGTCGATACCGTCGCCGCCCACGTGGTGTTGGTGGCTGAAAGGCACGGGTTGCGCCTGCGCCACGTCCTGATAGGTGGCATAGGGCGAGCGCTGTATCTCCAGGGCCGCCCAGAGCAACACCGACACGACCACCACAACCCCAATGATCGATGCCCGTGCAATTGTGTTCGCGCTGCGATGGAAGACTTGGGACATTTATGAAGCTTTCCAGTGTTGCGGGTTCGGCCGCCGATTACCGGTTCGGCGCCCAGATTGGAGCGGTCCTGCAAGTGCACGTCTCAGTCTGATGTGACGTGCGTCACCCAAGCGAGTGATTATAACAAGGCGGGTTCACCATTGCGCAAGTGGCAGGCGAGAATCGGCGAAGAATGGCTCCCGTAGAGCAAATTCAAAGAGAGCCACTTCGCCCAAGGAAGGGCTCGGAGCCGCATAAAACAAGGATTCAGGCGCTTTCCAAATTGGGAACCGCAGTGCGGTGCCGGCAAAAGCAGAGGTTGAATAATCTGGGCTGAAAGATCACGGAGAAGGTGTGGGCCAATTGCAGAAACAAAGCGGTAAGCGATCTCATGACTCGTTTTGTATCAGGGCACGGCTTCAGACGTGCTGTAACGAGTCAACTACGAGTCGGGCTTCAGCCCCTGCGGGACCTGTTTTTGCGAGGGCTTAAAGCCCTGTTCTTCGCTACGCCGTGTTCGGCATGACTAAAGTCATGCCCTGATACAAAGCGACAAGACTGTGGGTCGACCCGACCCGATGCGGTACGACTCAGAGTTGTGCCCTGACACGATGTGATCATTTGAGATTGGAGATAGGTTCTGGGTACTTAAGCCATCGAACCCATCATGGCATCGTTTTGCGCCGTCTCGATGATGCCCCGCACCCACTGATTCGCCGCATGCTCGCCGCTCAAACGCAGCTTCAGATAGTTGTCGGTGAGCGCTTCCGTACATTCTCCATCGTAGTGCGTGAGCGTGATCGCCTCCAGTTCGCGGCCCACGAACGACTGCATGAACTCGTGCTTCTTGCGGGCCGCTAACTGGCGCAGCACGCGATTGCGTTCGCGTGCGATCTGCACCGGAACCTGCTCTGGCATTTCGGCGGACGGAGTTCCCGGCCGCGACGAGTACGTGAACACGTGCAGATATGTGAACGGCAGGCGCTGGATTAGCGAGCGCGTCTGCTCGAAGTCGTCGGCGGTTTCGCCGGGAAAGCCAACCATCACATCGGCGCCAATGGCGGCATCGGGCATGGCACGGCGAATGCGCTCGATGCGATCGGCATAATGCCACGGGCGATACTTGCGGTGCATTTTGCGCAGAATGCGGTCGCTGCCCGACTGTAGCGGCACATGGGCGTGCTTGCAGATGCGCGGCGAGTCCGCCACCAACTCGATCACCTCGTTTGTCCAGTCCATGGGCTCGACCGAGCTGACACGGAGCTTCTCGATCAACGTCCGCTCGATGATGGCGCGCAGCATGGCGGCGAAATTCATTCGCGGCGTCAGCTCGCGACCCCAGCGGCCCAGGTTGATGCCCGACAGCACAATCTCGCGGTAACCGTTGGCGGCCAGTGCATCCACTTCGCGCAATACCTGCTCCAACTTCAACGACCGGCTGCGGCCGCGAACTGAGGGGATAATGCAGAACGAGCAGCGATTATTGCAGCCGTCCTGCACTTTGAGGTTGGGGCGTGTTTTCTCGAAGGAGCCGGCTTCAAAGACCGGAGCGGCCATTAACTCGGTGTGAGCGAAGATGTCGCCGACGATCACATTCGACTCAGCCAATGCGCCAATTTTTGCCAGCGGAACAAAATTCTTAACAGGAGTCCCCCCGTTCCGAACAATGTCCCACTCATCCGAAAACCGCGGATGAGTGGGGCACCCAGTGTCGCTCGCTAGCGGGACGGCGTAATTTGCCAACTGGTGCTTGTGCGAATTTCCGACTACCAGACTGACGCCGGGCAGCGCCGAAATCTCTTCCGGCGCGCGCTGCGCATAGCACCCGGTGACCAGGATCCGCGCATCGGGATTTTCCCGATGGATGCGGCGGATGGCGGCACGCGCGTCCTGATCAGCAGACGCGGTAACGGTGCAGGTATTCAGGACGACGACTTCAGCCTCGACGGCAGCGCTGGCGCGCTCCAACCCGCGGGCCAGCAATTGGCGCTCAATGGCGGCGCCATCGGCCTGGGTCGCGCGGCATCCGAAGTTCTCCACATGATACGTCGCCACGAAAGTATTATACTGGGCTGGCTTTTTGAGGCTGGCGGTGCGTCCGCACGTGCTGGAAGCAGGCGATGCGGCGCACAAAAGAAGTCATAATTCGATCCTCAGCAACTTGGCGGCGGGAATTCGCATCACACCAGCCGCATATGGATGACGAGGATTTCCCCTGGAGTTTTCCCAATGAAACGACGCATCCTGTTGGTTGATGACGAACTGGCAATTCTGCTCACCTTGCGCGCGATCCTCGAAATGAACGATTTCGAGGTGGACACTGCCTCCTCGGCGAAGGAAGCTGAGCACAAACTGAAGAATGGCGTCTTCGAAATGGTCATTACCGATATGCGCATGGAAACCGAGACCGCCGGCTACGATGTGATACGGGCGGCGCGTCAACTGCCTTACAACCCGGCCACCGCAATCCTGACCGCGTACCCTTCGCTGGGCAACGAATGGCGGAGCCACGGAGCGCAATCGTTACTGGTGAAGCCGGTGAATACACAAGAACTGCTGCGCCAGATTGAAGCGCTTTTGATCAGCCACCAGGACCACAAGGTCCGGGCGGCGGCTGCGAATGTGGTAAAGACTGCCAATCCCATCAAGAAACAGAGTCCGGCTGCCGCGGGAGAGAAAGCAATATAGCGTTTCCGGAACGTTTTAACTCAGCAGAGATTCTGGATCCCGGCCCGCAACCTCGGGTCGAGGCGCAAAACTCCCTGCGCGTCCACAGCACGTGATGGCTGGCGCTAGCGGATAGCTGGGGTTCGGTAGCTCAGGCAGTGGCGGCGGTAGTTCGACGCTGCTGGAAGCACTCCCGACAGAAGACAGGCCGTCCTTGCGTGGGCCGGAATGGCACGGTGGTTTCCTTGCCGCAACCCGAACAATTTGTCCGCGTCTCCACCTTTGGGTAATTGCCGGCTGGGGAAGCTCCGACGGAAGAAGCCCGCTTGGCCTTGCAGGCTTTGCAACGTTTGGGTTCGTTCTTGAATTGTTTGTCGTGGAAGAACAGCTGTTCGCCAGCTGTGAACACGAAGTCGGCGCCGCAGTCAATACACTTCAGAACCTTGTCCTGGAATTCCATGGAGAGTTGCTCCTTCAGTCCGCAATCCGGAGCCATGGACAAGTGGCAAATTGCAAAGCGGCGAGAGACCGGACTGAGATATTCTTGTGCCGATTGCAAATTCCAAAGCTCAGGTACATCCCGGGGTTCGGCCCACCATGCAACGCATGGTTTACTTCTGTAAGACTGCGGTCCTAGGAATTAAGAACTCCCAACCAGGATTGGGCAAAGCAAGGGCCGCCGTAGGACGGCGGCCCAACGTTGAATTAGTCCTGCTCTTTACGGGCCTTTTTGCGGCTACGCTTGCGCGCCAAAGCTTCCTTCACGCGCTTTTTTTCGCCCGGCTTGAGGTAAAAGGAGTGACGCTTCACTTCCTTGATGATGTCCTCTTGCTGGACCTTGCGCTTAAACCGCCGCAGAGCGTTTTCTAATGATTCGCCCTCTTGAATGCGAACTTCTGCCAAACGGGAAACACCCCCAAACTCGTCCGAAGGGACATTAGTAGTTATCCCAATGTTTCCAAGGGAAGTCAAGGAAAGACTCGTAAACAGGCCATTCCCTGAAGTGATAGGCCTCCAGCGCCACTAAGGTGGTTGCCCGTCCATCTGGCTCAGAAATTGAACCTTAGAGCGACTTGCACCTGCCGTGGAGCATAGGCGTTCGTAGGGTACAGGAAGGTCTTATTGACCTGATATTGGCCGGGATAATATTGTCCGTTCGCCTGAACCAAGGTGGAGTAGGCGACGAATTGGCCGGCGGAATTAAAGAAGCCATCGTCGCTGATCTGCACGCGTTTGTTGGTGCGATTGGTGACGTTGAACGACTCGACCATCAGATCAAGCTTGGTCCGCTCGCGGAATATCAAGTGGCGAGTCACGCGAAGATCGGTGCTGAAGTAGTCAGTTCCGGTGAATGCATTTCTGTCATTGCTGGGGAGGCGGTCATTGTAGATGTTGCCGTCGCCATTCGGGTCACTGGCGATGGTGGCATTCAGCCGCCGCCCGGATGCAAAGGTGACGATGCTGGAAAATTTCCAGTGATTGACCAGGCCGTTAAGCCACTGCTGGCTTAGTTCAAGCTTCCTGGGTTCAGCCACCCATGCAAGCACGAAGCGATGTCGCTGATCGTTGGCGCTGTAGCCGCGTTCCGCGCTGGTGTCATAGGAATTCTGGACGTTTCCCGGGCGGCCCACCACCAGAGCGTCGGGACCATCGTCCATGGCTTTCGACAGCGTGTACGCAACCTGAAAATACATTCCTTGCCCGACCTGTCGCTTCAGCGAAACCATCATGCCGTTATAGACGCTGCTGGAAGAGCTCTCGAAAGAATTGATGACGCCCAATTGCGGAATCGGCCGCTGCACCGGATTAATGCACGGAGGATAAGCGCAGGTCGCCGAGGGCGTGGTCTGCCAGGTGGCGAAGGATGCAACGTCATAAAAGGTGCCCAGGAAGACGGAGCCGGTGTCGTTGTAGACCGGGTATTGCACCATGGTCGGCGGCGGCAAATTCGCATCGAGCGAGCGCAGCAAGTGCACACCATGCACATACAGATAGCTGACCGAGGCGACCACCTTATCGCCGAATTGGTGCTCCACGCTCAAATTCCCCTGCTCGGTATGAGGGGTTTGGAAATTCGGAGCGAACGCAGAAATCTGCGTCGTCATGAAGCCCGCTATGGATGGCGGGGCGGTGCACGCCAGAGTCCCAGATGGGCAATTCACTAGAGCAGCCGGATATTTCGGGAAAACCGCCGCGTTTGAGGGGATCATGTTGTCGAGAAAAAGTTGGCCCTGAGTGACTCCGTTGTCGGTTGCCACCTGCGATGCGTACATGGACGGAATCTGCATATAAAAGAGGCCGAAGCCTCCGCGCATGGTGAGCGACTGATGCTCGCCGAACGAGTAGGCGAAGCCAATTCTGGGCGACACGTTGTTGGAGATGGCCGGAATTTTTCCTGAAGGGAGATACAGCGGGTTGGTTATCAGGTCGCCAGCCTGAAAGGTCTGCAAGTCGTAGCGGACCCCAACATTCAAGGTCAGCTGACGGGTGACCCGGATCGCATCCTGCATGAACGCGGCGTAGGAGCGGGAATTGGGATGGGACACCGCGGTCCCAAAGTCCTGCATGTAATAGCGAGGCACCTCGTGGGCATAGGCGCGCAACGGCGTCAGCGGCTCGCCGTACTTCATCGGCGCATAGGTAAATGGGTTCACCTTGATATTGCTGAAGTAATATTCGCCGCCGAACAGGGATGGGAAATAGTTGTATGTCCATGCCTGGATGAAATCTACACCGAACTTCCAGCCCACCCGTCCGGTCTCGTAGCTCACGGTATCGGCGATGTGCAGCTTGTGCTCACGCGTGTTACGCGGCAGCATGCTGGAGCGCCCGAAGCCGGCCACCAGGTTGTAGATTTTCGTCCATGGCGCTTCGGTGTTGGCGTACGACTGCTCGGCGTCACGCGAGTATTGCACCCGGAGAGTGCTAGCCAGATTGTTGGTCCACATGCTGGTAAGTGATCCGGCCAGGCTTTCGGTCTTGACGTCCTCGGTCCCGTTGGCGCTTTCCGCGTAGGTGGTGATGGGACTGGCGGGATCAAAGAACACGTTGTTGATGCCGGTATAGCGCGAGGTGCTCAACCGTAGAAACGCCAACTGCTTCGGCGAGATGGTGAAGTCGAGTTTGCCGAATCCGGCGTTGCCCTGCATGGTGGTGGGATAGGCGTCGCCCATCGCGTTCAGTTGCTGCACCGCCTTGGCCACCAGTTGCTGGTCGGTGTAGTCGTAGTCTGCGGGCGTGGCGACCACGGAACTGGCCCCATTGGCAAATTGCATGACCGAGGGGACGGTAAGCAGATGCTGGTCGAAGCCGGCGTAGAAAAACAAGCGGTCTTTGCGAATTGGTCCCCCGATGGTGCCGCCAAACTGCTGCTGGCGATCGTCGGGCTGGCTGGTGACGTAAGCCTGTTGGGCGTCGAAGATGCGATCACGCAGATAGTAGAAGCCACTGCCGTGCCAGTTGTTGGTGCCTGATTTGGTGACGACGTTGAAGACCGCGCCTCCAGCCTTGCCAAGTTCCGCGCTATAGGCGTTCGAGGAGACGCGGAACTCCTTGATGACCTCGTTGCTGAACTGATAGGGCGCGCGGTAGCGGCCCCGCGCCTGGGCAAAGAAGGAGTTGTTGTTGTCTGCGCCATCCACCAGAAAGCTGTTCTGAAAACCGCGCGTCCCGCCAAACGACAGATCGCCGTTGGAGTCGGAGGTGAGACCGCGCGGGTCCTGGGTCACTCCGGGAGTAAGCAGCGCCAGATCGGTGAAGCGCCGTCCGTTCAGCGGCAGGTCCTGGATGGCTTGCTGGGTGATGACCTGCGAAACATCGCCGGCCTGCGTCTCCACCGCTTCAGGTTCTCCACGCACAGTGACCGTTTCCGTGATGCCGGCCAGGGGCAGCCGTACTTGCACCACCGCTACGCCTCCCACATGAAGGTCCACGCCGTGGCTGGTCTTGGTGATCATGCCGAGCGCCGAAGCAGTCACGTCGTATTGTCCGGGAGACAACATGCCAAAAATGAATTGGCCTTGCGCATCGCTGACCGTTTCCGAGTGGAAACCTCTGGCCGGATCCAGCACCGTGACTCTTGCTCCGGCGATGCGAGCGCCGCTGATGTCTTCCACCACGCCTTGCAGCGAGGTGGATCCGTCTTGAGCGATTGCGGGCGGCGGAACAGCCAAGCCGACCAGAACCACTAACGCGGCGCAAAGTTGGAGAAGGCGAGTCGGAAGGTGTTGAGAGCGAGTTCCCCAATCGGGCGTGATTTCCATAGCAGCGCAACTCAACTACAGATATAGCCAGGTTGCGCTGCGCCAGTCTGTGATTAGGACATCACGAAAGTCCAAGTCCAAAAAGGGAACGTATTGTACTTTCGTTTTTGGGAAGGGGCGGTTCCGAAGTTACCTGTCAACTTGGGGCTTCCCGCCGCGCGGCGCAGCATGTAATCTTCGGGTAAATGGCCAAAGCCGGAGTCGCGCCGGAAGGCGCACCTAAAATGGGCAAGTCCTCGCCCGTGATCGACACGCGGGTGATTTACTGTGGTGACAACCTGGAGCAGTTGAAAAAGTTGCCAGACGGTTGCATCGACCTCATTTATATCGACCCGCCCTTCAACTCCAATCGCAATTACGAAGTCTTCTGGGGCGAGACAAAAGAGAAACGCGCCTTCGAAGACCGCCACGAATCGAGGTGGGACGTCATGGGGGATCGCGCGCGGGAGGTATCACTCAATCGAAGACGGTAACTTGCAGTGGAATCGCGCCTCGGCGTGCCCCCGCACCTGCGTTGACCGCTCAAATGGCGCATGTTACCGTACTTAGTTACACCAACCTCATGTGCGCGATCTATGCGCCAAAGGATTCCCCTTTGTCCTCTGAGACTGTGGCGGCCACGCCTACCCGCAAAACTGCTTTGAATGCCGTCCATCGCCAGATGGGCGCCAAGATGGTCGATTTCAACGGCTGGGACATGCCGGTGGAATATCCCCCGGTGGGCGGGCTGATGAAGGAACACCTCGCGGTCCGCAACGGCGTGGGAGTCTTCGATGTCAGCCACATGGGCGACATCAGGATTTCGGGGCCGCAGTCGCTGGCCGCCGTGCAACACATCACCATGAATGACGCTGCGGGAATGGGCATCGGCCAATGCCGCTATTCGGCCATGCTCTATCCCCAGGGGACATTCGTCGATGACGTGATCGTTCATCGCATGGGCGAAGACGACTACATGCTGGTGATTAACGCCGGCACGCGGGAGAAGGACGTTAACTGGGTCACCGAGAACACTCGCCAGTTCGACTGTAAGGTCGAAAACCTTAGCGACAACTACACCCAGATTGCGATTCAGGGTCCGAAGGGCGTGGACACGCTGCAGAAGCTGACCGACGCCGACCTGTCGAAGGTGAAGTTTTACTGGTTCACGCATGGAACGGTTTGCGGTCTGCCAAACATTTTGATTGCGCGGACGGGTTACACCGCCGAAGACGGTTTTGAGATTTACGTTCCCACCGACGAGGCGACCAGCGCGCGGGTGTGGTACGCCGTGATGGACGCGGGCAAGGAGTTCGGGATTGTTCCCGCCGGGCTGGGTGCGCGCAATACGCTTCGACTGGAAGGCCGTCTGCCGCTCTACGGTCATGAGATTTCCGACACCATCAATGTTTGGGAAGCCGGACTGGAGCGCTTCCTCAAGATGGAAAAAGGCGAATTTACCGGCCGTGCGGCGCTGGAGCGCGTGAAAGCCGATGGCATCAAGCGCACCCTGGTTGGGCTGGAGTCGGTGGACCGCGGCATCCCGCGCGACGGATACAAGGTGCTCGACCTCGATGGCAAGGAGATCGGCTACGTCACCAGCGGGTCCTACGCGCCATTCCTGAAGAAGAACATTGCGCTGGCCTATGTGCCCATCGAGCACTCCGCGTCGGCAGCGAAGTGGCGGTGGAAATCCGTAACCAGCCGGTGAAGTGCAAAGTAGTTCCGACGCCGTTTTACAAGCGTCCGAAAAAGCAAGCGTGAGAAAGTGGAGGGCCGGTGCTGATCAGTGAATTGTTATTGCCAGAATTTGATGAAGAAATGAAAAAGACACGAACGATGCTGGAACGGGTTCCAGCAGACAAGCGGGATTTCGCGCCGCATCCCAGGTCCACGCCGCTGGGCAAGCTGGCGCCTCACGTGGCCCAGCTCACAGAATTCGGCCTCACCGTTCTAACGACGCCTGAATTCGACTTCGCCACGCGCACCTACAAACCTGTACCGCTGGAGTCAGCAGCTCAACTTGTCAAGCTCCTCGACGAAGGCGCAGCCAAGACGCGGAACGCACTTCTCGGCACCCCTGATTATGCATGGGAGCAACCCTGGAAGCTGATGGCGAATGGCAAGACTATCTTCGAAGGCTCCCGTTTTCTGGCGTACCGGCAAATGTTTCTGAACCACATTGTGCATCATCGCGCGCAGCTTGGAGTTTATCTGCGCCTGAACGAAGCCAAGGTACCATCCACGTATGGACCTTCGGCCGATGAGCCTATGGGTTTCTAGATTTTTGTTAATTCGCATATTTATTTCGCCGATGCACGCGCTCGGTGTTGAGGAGGCAATTCATATGGCTTATCCCGCGGACTACAAGTACACCAAAGAACATGAGTGGCTGAAGGTCGACGGCAACACCGGGACCATCGGCATTACCGATCACGCGCAGGAATCGCTCGGCGACATCGTGTTTGTTGAGTTGCCGAAGGTGGGCAGCGAGCTCACGGCCGGCAAGACCTTTGGCACGGTGGAATCAGTGAAGGCCGTTTCGGATTTGTTCGCGCCGGTCTCCGGGACCGTGGCCGAAGTGAATGAGGCGCTCAACACCTCGCCCGAGCAGGTGAACAAAGATGCTCACGGCGCGTGGATGGTCAAGGTCAAGCTCAAGGACCCGACTGAGGCGAACCAGTTGCTGTCGGTCGGCGATTACGAGAAGTTCGTCGCCGAAGAAGGCGGGCACTAAGGGGAGACGTTATGGAGTTTGCCAACTTTGACGAGTTTTGGAAGGCGCTAGGCCGCTTGTATGACGACATCCTAGAGACCAAAGAGTCAGTCAAGGACCTCCGTGAGGCCACCGGAAATTTGCTCAGAGCAGTGGAAAAGCACCAACTGGTAGTCGAGTCTCATGAGCGCCGGCTTGATCGGACCGAGATCACCATCGAAGCTATTCTGGAAGACTTGCGGCGGCACCGCGAAGGGCGGCCTCCGCAATAAATATATGTAGATTATTCGTTTCGAAGGCGGGTTCGAGTTGGTGTAATTGCAAGTTAAGCGTTGATTCGTTCCCGCCCGTCAACGTCATCGTATTTCCTTCATACATTCGCCCAGGAAAGCTACAGGTACCCATGCGCTATCTTCCTAAGTCTGAATCCGATCGCGAAGTCATGCTGCGCGAGATCGGCGCCACGTCCATCGACGATCTATTTGCCGCCATTCCACCCGAGTATCGCCTCAAGCGCGATCTAAAGATCCCGCGCGCCTACGCGGAAAGCGAAATCGTGGAGTTCTTCCGCGATTGCGCCACCGGCAGCGCGCAGGGTTATGCCACATTTCTTGGCGCCGGCGCTTACTCGCACTACCGTCCGGTGGTTATCGACGCGCTGGTTTCGCGCGGCGAGTTCTTCACCGCCTACACTCCTTACCAGCCCGAGATCGCGCAAGGCACACTGCAATCCATCTTTGAATTTCAATCGATGATTTGCGAGCTGACCGGCATGGATGTGGCGAACGCCTCCATGTACGACGGCTCCACAGGCGCGGCCGAAGCGCTGATGATGGCGGCGCGCCTGACCGGTCGGCACAAATCGGTGGTCGCCAGCAGCGTGCATCCGGAATATCGCGAGGTCATTGCCACCTATGCCCGCCACCAGGGCATGCCGGTCTCGAACGCCGCCTACCTGGAGAATGGCCGCGTTGACCTGTACGCCCTCGACAAGGCGATCGACAACGAAACCGCCGGCGTGCTTATCCAGTCGCCGAACTTCTTCGGCACCATCGAAGACGTTGCGGCGATCGCTGACATGGTGCACCAGAAGGGTGCGCTGCTGATTGTCTCCATTGCGGAGGCGGTTTCGCTGGGCATCGTCAAGCCGCCAGTTGAGGCCGATATCGTCAGCATGGAAGCGCAATCGTTCGGCGTGCCACTCGGATTCGGCGGCCCCTACTGCGGGGTGATGGCCACCAAAGACAAGTTTGTGCGCCAGATGCCGGGGCGGCTGGTCGGGCAGACAACGGACCGCAACGGCCTACGCGGCTTTGTGCTCACGCTTTCCACGCGCGAGCAGCACATCCGCCGCGAGAAGGCGACTTCCAACATCTGCACCAACCAGGGGCTGGTCGCGCTCATGTGTTGCATCTTCATGACGGTTTACGGCCGCGAGGGAATGAAAGACCTGGCAAAGCAAAACCTCGCCAAGGCACATTATGCGGCGGGTGAATTCAAGAAGGCGGGCGCGAAGCTGTTGTTCGAGGGCGCTCCGCGATTCAACGAGTTTGTCGTTCAAACCAAAACCGATCCCTACGCCATCAACGACAAACTGCTGGGGCAGCGAATCATCGGAGGTTTTCCGCTGAAGAAGTTTTATCCCGACCTAGGGAACGCATCGCTGTGGTGCTGTACTGAGACCACGACCAAAGCGTCGATCGACGCGGCTGCGAAGGAGGTGGCACTGTGAACCGGAATATCCGCAAAGCTACCACCCACCTCAGCCAGAATGAAGTGCTCCTGTTCGAAAGGTCGTCGCCGGGCAAGAAGGCTTACCAGTTGCCGCCGCTCGATGTGCCGGAGGTCGATCCCGCCAAACTGCTGGGCGATCAGGCACGCGAAGATCTCGGCCACATGCCCGAGGTGAGCGAGATCGAGATCATCCGCCACTTTACCCGCCTCTCCACGTGGAACTATGCGGTGGACCATGGCATGTATCCGCTGGGCTCTTGCACTATGAAGTACAACGCGCGGGTGAACGAGGTGGTGGCGCGATTGCTCGGGTTGGCCGAAGCGCATCCCTATCAGCCGGAGCGCATTTCGCAGGGCGCGCTGCGCATTCTGAAGATGCTGAGCGAGCAGCTTATCGAGATCACCGGTATGGATGCGATCACCTTGCAGCCCGCCGCCGGCGCGCATGGCGAGCTGACCGGCATTCTGCTGGTGCGGGCTTATCTGGAGTCGCAGGGCAATCCACGGAAGAAAGTCCTGATTCCCGACTCGGCGCACGGCACTAATCCGGCGACGGCGGCGATGGCAGGCTATTCGGTCGAGAACTTGAAATCGAATTCTGCCGGCATGGTCGACATCGCCTCGCTGGTGGCGCAGGTCAACGAAGACGTCGCTGCGCTGATGCTGACCAACCCCAACACGCTGGGTGTGTTTGAGCAGGAGATCCACAAGATTGCCGAGGTGTTGCACGCCAAGGGCGCGCTGCTTTACATGGACGGCGCCAACATGAACGCGCTGGTCGGCAAGGTACGTCCCGGCGACTTCGGGACCGACGTGATGCACCTGAACCTGCACAAGACCTTCTCGACGCCGCACGGCGGAGGCGGCCCGGGCTCGGGACCGGTGGCGTGCAAGAAAATTCTGGAACCATTTCTGCCGACTCCGGTGGTCGTCACCAAGCCCGATGGCACGCTGGGTTTCGACTACAACCGGCCACAGTCCATCGGACGAGTGCGCATGTTCTACGGCAACTTCGGCATGCACGTGCGCGCGCTGGCCTACATCATGGCCAACGGGCCTGAGGGCTTGCGGCAGACGACCGAAGATGCCGTGCTGAACGCCAACTACATCCGCAAGGGGTTGGAGGGCGCCTACGATCTGCCGTACAAAACGCCGACCATGCACGAGGTGGTGTTCAGCGACCGGCTACAGGCCCACAAGGGCATCAAGACCGGCGATATTGCCAAGCGGCTTATCGATTACGGCTTCCATCCTTACACGGTGAGTTTTCCGCTGGTGGTTTCGGGCGCGATGATGATCGAGCCGACCGAGAGCGAGTCGAAGGCGTCGTGCGACATGTTCATCGAAGCGATGAAGGACATCGCCCAGGAGGTCGAGGAGCATCCCGAGTTTGTCCTCGAAGCTCCGCACAACACCCGCATCTCGCGACTGGATGAAACTATGGCGGCACGCAAGCCCATCCTGCGCTGGAAGCCGCAGAGTGAGGCGGCAGGGAAGTAGGGTCTTTCACCAGAGAGACACAGAGACACAGAGAGACCTCATTTAACACTGAGGACATGGATCCACGGAGTTTTGTCACCACTCTCCAGACGAACTGCTCACCGCGGCGCACATTACCGAGCCCGACTTGAGACAGGAGCTCGCACTGAGGCTCTTCCAGCAGAGCGACTGACGCTTGCGCAAGCCAGCCGTCTCGCGGGAATCAGTTAGCCCGCGTTTCCGACACTGTTGGCGGACCGCCATATCCCGATTCACTACGGAATCGAAGAATTCCCACGATGACCTCCGTCGGATGGGCAGCCTTTGATTTTGAGTGTAACGGCTGATTACAACAATTGACCGCTCTGCTTTGGCAGCGAACCTAATTGTGGCCGGCTGGATCGGTTGTATAGCGGGCTACTGCAGCTTCACGTACTCGGCTTTGGCTTGTTTGTAGATGAGGATGTCGGGGCCGGCGCCTTTCCACAGCGTGAGGAAGTCTTTGTAGGCATTCAGCGCGCTAGTGCGAGCGAGGTCGGCATCGGCCCCCTGCGAGGTCTTCGCCTGCAAAGCGTTGGCGCGAGCTACGCCCAGCTTTGCCAGCGCCCCCGTCCAGCAACTCCAGACGATGCCGCTGTGGTCGAGTATCTTCTGGAACTCGGCCGCAGCGGCCGTGCCGTTCCCCGAGGCGAGATAGGCCTCGCCGCGAATGTAGGTGGGATAGAGGCAGGATAGGTTGGTCAGGAAGGCGATCTGGCCGTACTCAATGGGAGGTAACGCACTCTGTAGATCGTTGATCGCCGCGGCCGGGTTCTTACGGTTCAGCGCCAGTTGCGCGTTTATGGCGGGCAGCCAAAGCAGTTGCATCTGCGTATCGAGTGGGTACCGTTTGTTCAAGTCTTGCGCCAATGCCTGCGCTCGCGCGTCGTCGCCGGTCATGGCATATCCCAGCGCAGCTTCAACTGCGACCGCCTGGCTGGCAGGATAGAGCTTCAACCCCGCAACCGCTGCCTCCTTCGCTTCCGCGAAGTTGCCGAAGGCAGCCTCACGTAGGGCAGCATTCTCCCACCAGATTGCAGCAGTCTCTTTGCTGTCAGCCCGTATCGCAGAATCAACCGATCGTCTGGTCAGTTCCCGCGCCTTACCCAGATGACCGGCATATGCTTCGGTATCGGAGGCCAGCGAAAGCCCGAGATTCTCAACCCCCGGGTTGCTCGCAAACCACTGCTGCTGTTCCGCCATCGCCGCTGAGTCCGCAGCGAGGAAGGCAAGGGCATAGAGTGCGCTGCGGAGTATGTAATCGTCTAGCTTTCGTGTATGCGCCTCCTGAATCACCTGGCGAGCTTCGTCAAAGCGCTGCAAGGCAAGCAAGTCGTTGCCGAGGTTCACGTAGGGCACGACACTGGCCGGCTCGCCGAGCTGCTGGTCCTGGCGCGTCGTCTCGGCGGCCTTGTCATATTGGCCCCGGCTAGCGTAGGTGAGTCCCAGTGCGCTGTACGCGGCAGGGTCTCGGGGATAGCTGTCCATCATCTCCTGATAGGATTGAGCTGCCTTATCCAGTTGTCCGGTTACGTTGGAATAATAGTCGGCGGCGATGAGCAGCTTTTCTCGCTCGCTGGCGTGCTCGCGCAGTTCGAAAGCCTTGGCGAAGTACTCGCGACCCCGTCCCAGCTCGCCCAGGTGGTTGTACGCAACCCCCATGATTCCATACGCCATGGCGAAGTTTGGATCGAGTTGAATGGCCCGCTGAGCGTATGGTAGACATGCCTGGTCGTCGTTTTCGTTGTGCGCCTTTCTGGCTGCACTGTAGGCTTGCAAAGCTTCGAGCGACGAGGTGGTCGCTTCCGGCAGCGGCACGTCGAACTTCTGGACTGTTGCGAGCGACTCGCCCAAACGGCCGCGCAGCTTCGTTGCCGCCTCGCCCACGGCGTTGAGCACGTTTTCCTTTCCGTTCGCCGTCACCTGCTCCTGGGCAAGCGGCTCGCCGCTCTGGCAATTCACCGCCTTCAGGCCTAGCACGTACTCGTTGCCGAGGGCGGCAATCGAACCGGCAATGTAGGCCTTACTGTTGGAACGCTGGCAAAGCTCCCGCGCGACGTCGGGAGTCAGCTTTGTGTTGGCCGGGTGGGTCATCAGCTTCATGGTCGCCGACACTTTGTTATCGGAGAGCACATTCAGAAACGGAGACTGGTTGAGAGCGACCGTGAGCGCAGTCTTCAGGGTGTCGTCGAAAACGGGATCGCCGGTGCTGTTGGCAAAGTCCGCGATGACGATGGTGTCTTTGTCCGTCAGCCTCGGAGCTTGATGCCAGCGGTAGTAAAGGAATCCCGCCACCGCAGCCGTGATAACCAGGACGGCAGCAGATGCGATCATCATCCATCTTTTCTGCGGAGGAGCGGCAGGCGCCAGTGCAACTGGAGTTGGCGGCGGTGGCTCCGGCAGCTTCGCTGTTGCCGATGCGCTCGAACCCGTTCGTGCATAGCGCCCGCTTTCGGTATCGCGCTTCAGCCGCTGCAGTTCAGCTCGCATGTCAGAGGCATGCTGGTAGCGAAGGTTGCGGTCTTTCTCCAGCGCTCGGCGAAGCACGCCCACCAGCTCAGGAGAAGCTTCCGGGTTCAACTGCGAGGCTGGCCGAGGTTCGTCGCGGAGAATGGCGCTGATGATCTCGCCCGAACTGGAGCCATTGAACGGCATCCTACCGGTTGCCATCTCGTACAGCACCGCGCCGAACGAGAACAGGTCGGTACGCCCATCCAGATCCTTGGCTTTGACCTGCTCCGGCGACATGTATGCCACCGTGCCTAACATTGCGCCTGGGCTGGTCAGGTGCTGCGCGTCAGACGATGCCAGGTCGGTTGCCGTCTCGCCGCTTCGGCCTGCGGCTTTGATAATCACCTTTGCCAGACCGAAATCGAGAATCTTGGCATGGCCGCGCTCAGTAACGAAAATGTTGGCTGGCTTAATGTCTCGGTGAATGATGCCCTTGCTATGCGCCGCATCGAGCGCGTCGGCGATCTCCGTGCCCAGGTCCAAAATCAGTTCGGTTTCCAGTGGCTGGCCCATGATGCGGTGCTTCAGGGTCACGCCATCAAGGAACTCCATCACAATGAAGGATTGGCCTTCGTGATTGCCGATTTCGTGGATGGTGCAGATGTTGGGATGGTTCAGTGCCGAGGCAGCACGGGCCTCGCGGCGGAAGCGCTCCAGCGCATGCGGGTCTTGCGCCACATCATCGGGCAGGAACTTCAGCGCAACGAATCGGCCAAGGTCGGTGTCCTCGGCCTTATAGACAACGCCCATACCACCGCCGCCGAGCTTGGCCAGGATGCGGTAATGCGATATGGACTGGCCGATCACTGGAGCAGAATCCTACGTCCGAGAAACGGGCAAGTCAACGAAACAAGGGAAGTTGGCGGTGGCTCAAGAGGATTGTTGGCACAAAATCGCCTCTCTGACAATGTCGGCGTTGTCAAGAGCGTAGTTCGGCATCCGCTTTAAACAAAGCGCCACTTCGCTCTAGTTGAAAAAACTCTGTTCCAACCAACCACGGCTCGCCTTGTAATCCCCTCAGGTCAGGAAACTCGGTCCGACCCAAGCATCTCTTCGATCGCTACGCCGATCATGATTACCAGTTCGAACTCCTCCGTGAAGAGGAGCGGGGTGCCCACTCAATATGCTCGGTGTTCTACAGCACACCATGGCGATTTCCGGGCTGCCCCGCGTACGAACCGAACTTGCTCGACCGCTGATACTCCGATCCCTGGCGCATCATCCAGTACAGACAAACTGCCAGCCGACGCGCCATGGCGACCTTGGCGATCTTCCGTCCCCGGCGCATCATCAGGTGAAAGTATCGGCTGCGCCATTCCGGAAGACTGCGCACCGTGACCTGTGCTGCTTCCACCAGTAAGAAGCGCAACATCGAACTGCCCTGTTTGGTGATGTGACCTAGCCGGCGCTGGTTCCCACTGGATTCCTCGGCCGGAACCAGACCGAGATAGCTGGCCACCTGCTTCCCACATTGAAAGCGTTCCGCCTTCCCGATGATCAGCACAAAAGCCAGCGCAGTGAGGGGACCGACACCAGGATGGGTCGCCAACCGTTGCGCCTCCGGACTTCGTTCCACTTCCTGCTCCACCGCCTGGCTTAGCTCCGCGATGGTTGGGTTCAACCGATCCAGCAACTCCAGCAGATCGTGCCGTCGCCGGCTCGCCCACGGAGCCAACTGGAATGATTCCAGTTGTGGTCGTTTGGTGCGCCACAGCCTCTTCTTGCAGCGCAGACCTTCGTTCAGCGCAACGGCCTGCAACTGATTCATGATGCGCGTGCGGGCTTGTACCATGCGGTGCCGGTGCCATAGCAGTTGCCGCAGATCGCGATTCTCCCAGCTCGGCACCCAGATCCGCGGAAAGTCATCCTTCAGCATGAGTTTCAGAATCAGCTGTGCATCCTGGCGATCCGTCTTCTGCTTGCGCACCCGCTTGGTTCGGATCTCGGCTGCATCGCCGATCCACAACTCAAACTGCAACTCGCTCATTAACCGTTCGAACCAGCGGGCGTGTCCGCTGGCTTCCATTCCCACCCGCACCTGCACCGCTTGCCCCGCAAGCTCCCGATAAAAGCTCTCGCCTTCTTCACGATGCTGCAGGCGTCTTTCCTGCAACTCACCTGTCTCTGTATCTACCCAAGCGATTTGCTGAAACTCGGGATGAAAATCTACTCCTATAATGATCATTGTTCGGCTCCTTTCTCCCGAGCCTGTTGGTTGGTTAGCGCCATCAACTTTACTCGGGTCTGGGAGCCGACATTGTCATGGAATCAATATCGCAAGTAACGGTTGATGGCTTTAAGCGGGGGTTTGTAAAACACGAAAAGGCGGGCTTGCGGCCCGCCTTATTCATTGCCGAAAATCGAACTACTTCGCCGCGCCTACGGCCTTTACCCGCTTGCTGAGGCGGGACTTGTAGCGGCTGGCGGTGTTCTTGTGCAGGATGCCCTTCTGGACGCCCTTGTCCACCACGGAAACTGTCTCGCGATAGGCGGCTTGGGCGGCTTCCTTCTCGCCCTTGGTGATGGCCTCGCGCAGGGAACGCAAAGCGCTGCGCAGACGCGACTTGTTGGCGCGATTGCGCATAGTTTTGGTCTCAGTTTGACGCACGCGTTTGAGCGCCGAAAAATGGTCTGCCATACTTTGCTCTAATCCTTGTAGGGAATCTCGACGTAAGCCGGATAGTTGATTCTACCGGATGCTGTCCCATTCGAGCAAACGGCGGCTGGCATGTACGCGAGTAAGGGTAGTGCGGCGCTTCAGCGCCGCGTGAATGGGCTGGTGACAGATCGGCCGTGAGGCCTAAGTACCTCAGCGGCTAAAGCCGGCGTTCATAGATAATCTTGAACGCGGGCCTGAAGGCCCGCACTACCCGGGCCGCTTAACGCGGGTCTGAAGGCCTGCCCTACCCGTACCCGGCACAAAATAAGGAGGGCGTTGCCGCCCTCCTCCGTCGATGGTTTTATCGGATTTTACTACTTCTGACCTTGGGGCCCTGTACTGCAGCACGTCATACTTCCAAGGATGCCGTGCGCTTCTCCGAAAACTCCGGCTGTGAAGAACAAAGTTGTTGTGGGACCGGCCGAGCCCCCGTTGCCGAAAGCTAGTGCCCACAAACCGTCAATGCGCAGCTGCAGGTTAGCTGGGTCGAGTAGGATTCCAGAGAAAACCCCAGTGGGAGTGTATGCCAAGATCGCACCGCTACCGAATTGCCCAACCAGGATGTCTCCACCGAACCCGCCAAAGCCGCTTGCCGGAGCGACCGCGATTCCCCAGGGAGAGTTTAAGTAAATGTTGTGCTGCAGCCGCGTGAGGAGATTGCCTGACGTATCGAAGATGTCAACGTAACCGTTTCCCCGGCCTGGTACGTCGTCATGCCTGTTAGCATCCTGCTTCGCGAAGGTCACGACCAGTTTGCCGCCACCGATATTCTGGACGTTGAACGGAGCGTAGCCCATCGGGACGGTACTGTCCTGGAAAGCGCTTGACCCAAACGAGTGTGGAGCGAAGTTCCTATCGAACACATCCACGCTGTTGTTGTGAAAGTTAGCGGCATAAAGATAATTGGCGCCTGATGCCGACGCTAATGCAAGGCCTTTGTAAACTGCGTTAGGGGTATTGAGTACCAGGTTAGCGGCTGTGCCCGCATACCATCCGGAAAGGTTTCCGTCCTCCGATACGAAAAGGAAGACCGCGGGGGTGCCATGAATCTGGAAGTCAGAGGTGGGGTTGTAAACCGTTCCCGACGGGGTTCCAGTGCTGCCTCCCACTCCGGGAATCGTGACCACCAGACCCTGCGGAGATCCCGAGGCAATGTACAGAGTGGATAGCCCCGTCCCATTGTCGGAGACCCACCACGGGCCCGACGGGCTGACGGACAAGCCCCACGGATTGACCAGGTGTGTGTCATTGAAGGTGCCGACGTTGGGAATGTCGGAGGTAAGGTCCGTTGGAGTGGCTCTCTGGGCAGCTGCGGGCAGACTAAGAAGCGTAGCCGCTACAAGCATGGCCAGCGCGCTCAAGAGCAGCCGGGAAGCGGTCCGGGAGTGGTTGACTGTGTTGGTGCTCAGCATGGTTCCTCCATCACTTTCAGAATTGAGAATTCACTCGGCAACCTGGAGTCCGGGGAAACTTCGTTGCCATGAGTCTTCTGCAATCTATCCGGGGCAGAAAAGGCAGTTGTCTTGGACAGGTAAACACATTGTCAAAATTTGTTGACATATGGCCGGGAGGGTAATGCAGGCAGGCCCCGCAGTATGTCACAGAATTGTTAACAAGCCGTTGACTGCCAATTCGAATGTGTTGTTAGCTGTAGTTCAGAGGCTGCAGGAAACGAGCGATGGACAAAATTCTGGTCATTGAAGACGATTCGGCGGTGCAGCGGGCATTGCGCCGGACCTTTGAATCCGCCGGCTTTGAGGTGTCGGTCGTGGCGGATGGAGCACTTGCCATGGATGCCTTCCGCGCCACCATGCCGCGGATCGTTATCCTCGATTTGCGTCTGCCGGGAAAGTCGGGTCAGGACCTTTGTCGCGAGATCAAGCATGAATTCGCCGGCGTTCCCATCCTGGTGTTGAGTGCCGCCAGCGATGTGCTGGACAAAGTCCTGCTGTTGGAAATCGGCGCCGACGACTATGTCACCAAGCCTTTCAGCCCCCGCGAACTGCTGGCGCGGGTCCGCGCTGCGATGCGCCGCTTGAACCAGGCTACGGACAAGGCCGACATCTTTTCCTTCGATGATGTGGAAGTCAACTTCTCCAAGATGGAATTGCGCCGTGATGGCCAGTCGATCTCCCTCACTCCGCAAGAGTTCAAGATGCTGCGCTTCTTCCTTAACCATCAGGAGCGGGTAGTTTCGCGGACCGAACTGCTTAACGAAGTGTGGGGCTACACCAATTATCCGACCACGCGTACGGTCGATACTCACATTCTGCGTTTACGGCAAAAATTAGAAAAAGACCCCACCGATCCAGTACATTTCCGTACTGTCCACGGAACGGGCTACAAATTTGTCCGGTAACCGGCGGGAAGGGGGATTGGCGATGGGGCGGGTGCGGTTACGGACCAAGTTCCTGATCGCCATGCTGCTGACTTCGGCGGGACTGACTGCGGTCTCCCTGCTGATTGTGCAGCGCACGGTGGCAAACCAAGTCCGGCGCGACCTCAGCAACGACCTGGCCAACTCCGTCGAAACCTTCCGCAATGCACAGAAGGAACGCGAGGCCGTACTGGCGCGCTCCGCCAAGCTGATGGCCGATCTTCCCAGCCTGAAAGCGCTCATGACATCCCATCACGCGCCCACCATCCAGGATGCGTCGCAGGAGATGTTTCGCCTTTCCGGCGGCGAGCTGTTCGCTCTGCTGGATCCCTCGGGCCAGTTTGTGGGATTTCACACCAAGGCGCCCGGCATTACTCGCGAGCAAGCCCAGCAACTGCTGGAACATCGCAATTCCCTCGACCAGCCACTGCAGTGGTGGTTTGCCGGCGGACATCTCTACGAAGTTGTCCTGGCCCCAATCTACTTCGGGCCCAGCACCGACAATTCTCTGCTGGGAGTGGTTGCGGTCGGTGATGAGATGAACGCCGCCGTTGCCCATCAGGTCAGCCAGATTGCGGCCAGCCAGGTGACTATTGTTTGCGGGTCCGACGTCGTGGTCAGCACCCTGAATGCCGATCAGAGAGGCGAGGTCGGCGCGTCCCTGAAAGGCCAGTCCATCCCGCAGGGCCCCATCGACTGGAAGCTGGGCGGAGAAAGCTTTGTGGTTTCCTCGCTCGCCTTGGATCCGGGCGGGATGCCGCCAGTGACCATGCTGGTGATGAAGTCGTACGACGAAGCCACGGCCTTCCTCAACCATCTGAGGGGGCTGCTGCTGGCGGTAGGACTAGGGGCGGTGTTCGTGGGCAGTCTGCTGGTGTACGTCACTGCACGGACTTTCACCCGTCCGCTGGAGGAACTGGTGGACGGAGTGCGGGCACTCGGCAAAGGCGATTTTCGCTATCCAGTCGAGGCCCGCGGCGCCAGTGAGATCGCGGAACTTACCAATGCTTTCTCGCTTATGCGCGAGAGCCTGCATCAGGCGCAGCTGCGACTGCTCAATGCCGAGCGGCTGGCGACCATTGGAAGAATGGCCAGTTCGATTTCGCATGACTTGCGCCATCCCCTGACCGCGGTGCTGGCCAATGCGGAGTTTCTGGCCGACGCCGATCTGAACCGGCAACAGCGCGAGGAGCTTTATCAGGAGATTCGCGTTGCGGTGAACCGGCTGACCGATTTGGTCGATTCGCTACTGGAGCTTTCACGTCCCGCCGATTCGTTGAACGTCAGCGAAGCTCCCATCGAGCGCACCATCAGCCGTGCCATTGAATTGGTGCGAGCGCATCCCCAGTTCCACAAGATAATGGTCAGCATCGAGTCGCCGGGGCTGCACAGCGCGCAATTCGATTCCCGCAAAATGGAGCGAGTGTTTTACAACCTGCTGCTGAATTCCTGCCAGGCTGTCCAGGTCAGCGGCGGCCACGTCGCCGTGCGCGTAGCTGAGGCAAATGGCAACCTGGAAATCCGCACCACCGACGATGGACCTGGGGTAGAATCTTCCCTCCGCGACAAGCTGTTTCAGCCATTCGTCAGCCATGGCAAGGAGAATGGAACGGGGCTGGGTCTCACCATCGCGCAGAAGATCGTGCAAGACCACGATGGGACCCTGCAACTGGAAAGCTCGGTACCGGGACGCACCGTAATGCAGATCGTGCTTCCCCGGGTATGCAAGAAGATCGTCACGTGGAATGGCCGGACCGCGGACGCCTCTCAACCTTTCACTGCCTGAACGCGCGGGCCGGTGGCCCGCACTGGTCGGAGATAGTCAAAACTCGTTGCGCGAGGTGCGACATGAAATTCACCAGGGGTTTGCAGGTTTCGCGTCCGGCGCTGCTGGTGGTTCTTGCCTTGGTGCTGGCTGTGCCGGGTTCCCCCCAGACAGTTCAATCCAATGCCACGGCTGGGGACAATGCCAGCGTGAACACTTCTTTGGGAGAACTTCAATCCCAAGTCCGCGAACTGAAGGAAATGGTGCTGCAACTGCAGCAGCAGACGACGGCGGGCCGGGCTGAGATCTTTCAGCTGCGGCAGGAACTCGAAGCACAACGCGGCGCAGACGGCGCGACCAACGGCGCTGAGGCGACGCTCGATGAACCCTCGCCGGCCATGCCTTCGTCGAGCACCGCCCAACTGGCGCATCGCGTGGAGCAAGTTGCCGATGACGAACAACTGATCTCCGACAAAGTCAACGAGCAATATCAGACGAAGCTGGAGAGCGCGTCGAAATACCGGGTGCGCTTTTCCGGCATCGTGCTGTTCAACCTGTTCGGCAACAGCGGCTATCCCGACAACCAGGATGTGCCCACGTGGATACTCAGGCCTGATCCGATGGACTCGCCAGGATCGGTTGGCGCCACGCTGCGGCAGTCGATTCTCGGCTTCGAGGTCTTTGGGCCCGACGTCTTCGGGGCCCACTCCAGCGGCAACGTCAATCTTGACTTCGGCGGCGGATTTCCCGCCACCTACAACGGGGTGAATTCCGGTATCGTGCGATTGCGCACGGCCGCTGTTCGTCTGGATTGGAAGGACACATCCGTGATCGCGGGCCAGGACGGCTTTTTCCTTTCCCCGCAACCCCCAACCTCGTTCGCGTCTCTGGTTGTCCCGGCGCTCACCTACTCGGGCAATCTATGGTCGTGGACTCCGCAACTGCGGGTCGAGCATCGCTTCGAATTTTCTAACCATTCCCACGTCAGCCTGCAGGCAGGGGTGCTTGATCCGCTGACCGGCGAGACGCCCAACGGTTTCAACTACGTTTGGTACCGGACTCCCGATGCCGGAAACGAATCGCGCCAGCCCGCTTTTGCCACGCGCGTCGCTTACTCGTACCCGTTCCTGGGGCGGACTTTCACGCTGGGCGCTGGAGGCTATTACAGCCGCGAGTATTGGGGCTTCAATCGAAACGTGAACGGGTATGCGGCGACCGCCGACTGGAACCTGCCGCTGAACCGTTGGTTTACCCTGAGCGGCTTCTTCTACCGTGGGCAAGCCATTGGCGGACTCGGCGCTGCCCTTAGCCGCAGCGTCGTTTATAACGGGCCGCTCACCGATCCGGCCACCAGCGTGCGCCCGCTGAACTCCGAAGGAGGTTGGGCACAACTGAAGTATCAGCCGCTGCCAAAGCTGGAGTTCAACGCCGCCTTTGGACAGGACAATCCTTTTGCCGCCGACATTCGCTACTTCGGCGTGTACGCCCAGAGCTATGCCAATCCTTTCTTGGCCCGCAACCGGGCTGGCTTTGGCAATGTTATTTATCGGCCACGTTCCGACTTGTTATTGTCGCTGGAATACCGCCGTCTGGAAACTTTCTCGATCTTCAATGCCAGCTACTTGGGCGGACAGCTAAATATGGCGATGGGGATACTGTTCTGAGGCGAACCATGAGGGCCTCCAGAAAATTCGCGCTGTCGTTGAGTGTCGCGCTGGTTGTGTGCATGACGCCGCTCTTGTGGTCACAGGACGTCAGCGTATCCGGTCGCGTCGCAGCCGAAGGAGGCGGCGCCCTGTCTCCGGCAAGCTCCACGGTCGTCTGGTTGGCGCCGATTGTCGCCGCCCCGGCCGACCCGGCCACGGTCGCCCCCATGCACGCCACGCTGCAACAGAAGAACAAGACCTTCGAGCCGCACCTGCTGGTCGTCACCAAGGGCTCGACCGTGGATTTTCCCAATCGCGATCCCTGGTTTCACAATGTTTTTTCCTTGTTTAACGGCAAGCGCTTCGATCTCGGGCTCTACGAAGCTGGAACCAGCCGCACCGTTCACTTCGATCGCGAAGGAGTGTCGTACATCTTCTGCAACATTCATCCCGAGATGAGCGCCGTGGTGGTGGTTCTGTCGAGCAGATACTTCGCCGTCCCCAACAAGCAGGGGGAATTCTCGATCGCCGCGGTGCCGCCTGGCCGCTACATGCTGCGCGTTTGGAATGAGAATGCACTTCCCGCCACGCTCCACGCGCTTTCCCGCGAGGTAATGGTGAACGAAACTTCCCGTTCACTGGGCGTGATTCAAGTGCGCGTGACCATGGCCGCCGCGCCTCACAAAAACAAGTACGGGCAGGATTACGAACCGCCGTCGCCCAACAATCCGATCTATGTGCAGCCATGATTTCGATTTTTGGTGGAAGCCCCCTGCTTCAGCAGGGGGAGCTGGACTTCAGTCCAGCGGGGAAAGAGCGATTCTTGAAATGGGCTTTAGCCCCGGGAACTCCAGCGCTGAAGCGCGTAATCAAAGGCCATCTTTTTCCGGAGCGCTGAAGCTCTCCTTCCCCCGCATAAATGCGGGGGCTCCCACCGAGAAGTACAAGCGGAATTCAGAGGCAGCTCCCCAATGCCCCGCTGAAACGCCGCTCTACCCGTACTCGCCGACTAATTCTGAAACCGGTCTAAACTACGGACTCAGCGCTTAACCGGAGCCTTGAGAGGGCGCCGAGGATCGAGTCGAATAGACGGCGAGAGCTCGTGAGCTGAAGCCGAGTGAGCGGTGCCTTCTGATCCCAGGTTAGCGTCCAAAGGAAGGACGCGAACCTGGGGCACCAGACGCCAACCTGGAATCACTAACACTCACGACCGACATCACATCCTCCCTTGACCCCGCAAGATACAATTCCTTCGGCTGCCAGATTGCCAGGAGATTGTACCCATGGCCACAGCTGCACCCGAACTCGAAACCAAGTCCCTACCCGCAAACGCCTATCAGCCGCTGAAAGACGGCGAACTCTACGTGCCGCTGGTGCCCGCCAGCATGAGCGTGCCGGAAGTCACCTGGCGCGCGGTGCTGTGGGGCACGCTGCTGTGCATCATTTTCAGCGTGGCTTCGGCCTACTCCGCCCTGAAGGTCGGCCAGGGAATGGAGGCGGCGATTCCCATCTCCATCCTCGCCATCGGGCTGGCGCGTATGTACCGCCGCCGCTCCACCGTGCTGGAGAACATGATCATCACCGGCATGGGCGGCGCCTCGGGCAGCGTGGTCGCTGGCGCCGTCTTCACGGTGCCGGCGCTCTACGCTCTCCATCTCGATCCTCATCCGGTGCAGACCATCTTCATCTGCCTGGCCGGCGGCTGTCTGGGCATTCTCTTCCTGATTCCGCTGCGCCGCTATTTCGTGCGCGAGCAGCACGGCAAGCTGCCCTTTCCCGAAGCCACCGCCATCACCGAGGTGCTGGTCACCGGTGAGAAGGGCGGCTCCCAGGCCAAGCTGTTGATCCAGGCCACCGTCATCGCCGCCATCTACGATTTCTTCGTCACCACCTTCCATGTGTGGAAGGAGTACCTGAACTTCCAATTTGTGCCGGTCATGCGCTCGCTGGTCGATCGCCATCGCATGGTCTTCAACTTCGACGCCATTGGCTTCATTCTCGGCCTCGGCTACGTCATGGGGCTGCGCATCGCCATGATCTTTTGCGCCGGCGGCGTGCTGGTTAACTTCGTGCTGGTCCCGATGATCTGGTTCATCGGCAGCCACATGGGCAACGTCACGGTCTATCCGGCCACCATTCCCATCTCGCATATGACGGCGGCAGAAATCTATCGCAACTATGTGCGCTTCATTGGCGTGGGCGCCATCGCTGCCGCAGGACTGGTCGGCATCCTGAAATCGCTGCGCGTGGTGGCGGGATCGTTCGGCATCGCGCTGCACGCCTTCCGCCATGGCGAAGCCCCGCATATGGAGCGCACCGACCGCGATATTCCGATCATGGCCATACTGCTCGGCGTGGTGGTGGGGGCCATCGCCGTCGCCGTCTTCTATGGACAGCTGCATGTCACCTGGACAGTGATGGCAGTGGGCCTGGCGCTGACCCTGCTCTTCTGCCTTCTTCTTCACCACGGTGGCCGCCAACGCCATTGCCACCACCGCGAACAATCCCGCCTCCGGCATGACCCTGCTCACCGTGATCATCTCGGCGGTGGTGCTGCTGAAGTTTGGCCTCTCCGGGACCACCGGCATGTTCTTCGTGATGGCGCTGGCCGGCATGGTGTGCGTCGCGCTCTGCGCTTCGGGACAATTCATTACCGACCTCAAGGCCGGGTACTGGATCGGCTCCACGCCGGCGGCGCTGGAGAAGGTGAAGTTCATCGGGGTGGTCGCCGCGGCGATCACCGCCGGCCTGACCATCATCCTGCTGGCCAAGGCCTTCCAGTTCGGAGAGGCCGCGCCCGGAGACCTGCGCCAGGTGCTGGCCGCGCCCCAGGCTTCCGCCTTGAAGGCCGTGGTCGAGGGATTTATGAGCGGCCAGCCGGTCACCTATGTCCTGTTTGGCATCGGCGCGCCTGGTCACCGTGGTGTTGGAGATGCTTGGCGTCTCGTCGATGGTCTTCGCCCTGGGAATTTACCTCCCGCTGCAACTGACCACGCCCATACTGGCGGGCGGTTTCCTCTCGCACCTGGTGAACAAGCGCGCCGACAAGACGGGCGGTGACAGTGGCCGCAGCATACGCGAGCGGGGCGTCATCGTTGCCGGCGGACTTATGGCGGGCGGAGCGCTGGGCGGCGTCTTTGGCGCAGCTTTGCGCCTGCTGCCCGAACTACAGTGAGAACATGGTCCACACGCCGTTTTATGCGAATGAGCCGGTGTCGCAGATGGTTTCTGCGCTGATGTTTATTGGACTATGCTTGTACGTGTGGGTTAGATCAATCCAGGGAAAGAAGGCCTCATAATGGACCAACTAGAACGTTTTGTCGCCGAGGCCGTGCTCGGCATTGACACGATTTGGGGCGGAGACGTGATGTGTCCGTCGGGAACCGGACGCTTCATTGCCGACTCGTGGTTCTCCGATGAGCCGCTTCCCGTGGCCTACACCACGCCGGCCGCGGCGCGGGTGCGCGAAACCGGCGGCGTTGGCGGCAAGACCGTCGATCGCGAGGCTGTCGAAGCTTATCTGCGCGAGGTGGACCTGCCGAAAGCTATCGACGGAATGTCTGCCGAGGCAGAGAAAATCGGCGGGCTGCGTGGCCGGTATCTTGCCGGGCTCGCGGTTTCTCTCAGTACCATGTGGGACCTGGCGATGGAGATACTCGGCAAAGGCAAGCCGGTTCCTTACGAGCGGTGCGTGCAGGCCTCGACCGGCAAGCTGCCAGAACCCTCGCAGCCCGGAGCCAAGCGCGATCGAGTTACGGAGTTGCTGGATCGCGGCGGATATTCGGCCGCGAAGAACGGCGGCCTGCTGGGTGCGGTTGATGGCTGGCGCCGCGACCGCAACGTTCCGATGGCGTCAGTGCGAGCGCTCGGCGCCGCGGTTATCGCCTACTTCGACAATCTCAGCGCGGCGAACCTGGTGCCTCTTTTGCCGAAGGAATTGTCGCCCGTGCCGCGTGCGAACATTGACTTTCTGCCCATCAAGGACGCGTGGTTCTCCGGCTCCATGAACTATCTTGGCCGCGCTCGCGACGCCGATGGACACCCGAAATACGAGGCGAGCTACGAGATCAACGCGTCGCTGCAAATGAGCTTTCCGGAGTTCCAGCAACTGGTCAGCCACGAAGTCGTGCCCGGACATGTGACCACGTTTGCGTATCTTCAGAATCTGTATGTCCGCGGGTTGGCTGGTTTTGAAGCCACTGTCCTGACCATGAACACGCGCGCCGCGACGCTGTTTGAAGGACTTGCCAACAACGCCATCCTGATTGCGCACGGCGTGACCGAGATTGAGCAATTGCCGGACGAGGACATGCAGATCGGCGTGTTGCTGGCGCTGCTGCAGGACGACGCCAAGAACCAGTCGTCGTATCTCACCTGGGGAGAAGGCAAGCCGCAAGCCGAAGTGGCGGCGACCTTGCGCCGCGACTTTCTGGTGAGCGAGGAGCGCGCCGACAAACTGTCGGGCGCATGGGGACGCCATCCGTTGCTCGGGCGCATGTATCTTCCCGCGTACCGCTCGGGAACGGAGCGGGTCGCACAGTTGCGGCGGACCTTCCCGTCAGAGCGCGTGCTTCCCGCGATCTACGGTTGCTTTGGGCTGGTGGACATCCAAACCGTGGATGAAGTGCTGAAGACCGGGAAGGCGCACGGCACCGCGTGAAGCAGCGACATTTCGAATAAAGTTAGGCGATCCTGGTCTTGACCGCCGGGAGCGACTCAGTCTCCAGCGTATTCAAATCCAACACCTGCGATGCGTGTTGGATATCAATGCCCACCACATGGCCGGCGGAGTCCAGGTCGATGATCAGGCCCTCGGCCACCTCTCGGGAGTCCGAGCTCGGATTGGCATTGAGATCAATATAGAGTGAATCCGTGTCAGGATAGTAGTGAAGTTTCATAGCTATTCCCGTTTTCCCAACGCCTCCGGACGAAAATTACGATCCGGAAACGCATTGTGTGTTCCTAAAGATACCTTAACGCCACGGCTGAAGCTCTGCCCCGACACGACAATTTGTGAGATGACCTTCTAATACCTTGCCCTTCCACCCTGGCTGCGCCATGATTGAGCCATGGGTCGTCTTGCCATCGCCGCTGCTTGTCTGATTCTGATGGCGACGGGATCGCTGGCGCAGGATTGGAAAGAGGTGCATCGTGCCGATGAGTCCAAGTGGGCGAAAGAAACGGGGCTCGATCCCAGAACCATCCATAAGCTCTGGCGCCAGGCCTCGCGCGCCCCAAGTGAGAAAGAGGATGACTCGCGCATCGCCGGCCTCGACGTCGAAGGTCTCTCCGAACGAAATCAACTTCTGCTGGTCACCTACTCGGGAGAGAAAAATTGCCTTACGCTCACCGTCTTCCGGCGATACTCGGGGTCGGCGTTTTCCAAGCTGTGGTCAGTCGAGCAAGATCCCGACGGTCAGGGGTTCTGCGATAGTCCGTTTGGCAACGCCAGCGCCGATGTGGTGAAGAGCGTGATCGAGGTGCGCGTCCCGCAGGCTCCCGATGCCTCCAACGGATTCGCCAACTACGTGGTTTACGATTACGACTGGAACGGCCTCACCTATAAGTTTAAAGAGAAGCGAGCCGTCCAGGGACGATAGGCGAACATCTTGCGAGTCAGCTTGCGTCCACCCCTCTGTCCGCCTTGCGGCGCTCGCGCTCGGCTTTCGAGGCTTCACGACGGCGAAGAGCGCCTTCATAGCGCCGCTTTTCTTCCTCGGTTTCAGGAATCACGGGCGGTACCTTCAGCCTTCTGCCGTGCCGGTCCACGGCAACGAATGTGAGATACGCGGTGGCGACTTTCTGGCGCGAGCCGGAAATGTAGTTTTCCACCAGCACCCGAACACCAACCTCCATCGAAGTATTGAAGGCGCGATTGACCGCCGATTGCAGGATCACCATGTCGCCCACGTGGACCGGAACCAGAAAATCGATGTGGTCCATGGAAGCGGTGACCGCGTACGAATGTGAGTGGCGATGCGCCGCCAGCGCGCCGGCAAGATCGATCCAGTGCATCAGGCGGCCGCCCAAAAGTGCGCCCAGCGGGTTGGTGTCGTTGGGCAATACGAGCTCGATCATCTCTGACTTCGAGTCGCTCACCGGTCTCGGTCGCAAGTTGCCGTCGCTCTGTTCCATAGGTTTGCCTGGTTGGATTCGCAGCAGGTCAGGCTGAACCCACTTGCGCACCCGTTTCTCTCCGTCTGTCGAACTTTGACCCGTTCCAAACCCAGAGGATCTTGTCTCCCCACCAACGCCCGTTCGGATGACCGGGCTTGTTCGTTTGGTTAAAGTTGCGATAGACACGAGCTCCGACGCCAAGGGCTCTTGCCTTACGTTGAGCTTTCGTAAACGTTTGAAAATCCCAACAAGGACTTTCACCGGCGACAAAGTCCGGCGGATACACCGTGTAGTCGATGCGTCGTCGGCGGATAGCCATATATGCGCGCTAGCTCCCGATTTCGCGGTTCGCGCTTGTCCCTCGCCGTTCCTTCTGCGTCTCCACGTAACACTCCGCCATGCGTTGCACGCGCGCGTCGTCATGTCGCTGGAGCCACGATGCGCTAACGGTCTCATACAGCAACTCTCCGTGACCGGCGGGCAGGTAATCGCGCTCGCACACAAAGAGCACATGCAGAACGCCGTCGCGCTCCTCGCCCAGCGCAAAGCGCACCGCGTCGGCATGGCGCTCGGCGGGAAGCCGGCAGCACGTCTTGGCGTAACCGAGATTGCATCCCGACTTCAGCTCTTCGTCACTGGGTCGCGCGCCCTCGTGACCGGGAGCGGTGCACGTCCCCGCCCATCCCGCGCCCAGCGGCAGCCGCTGCGGAAACGGCCAGTCTGACTCGAATCGTTGTTCGGGCATGAAGAAGGGGCAGGCCACAAAATCCTCGGGTGATGATGGTAAGAGTTCAACGCCATTGTACTGGCGCGAGAGCATTGCTTCCAGTGGAGCAACGTCACGGGCGCACCGACCTGACCTGCTTCATCGTCTGCGGCTATCATGTACAACATGCGTATCACTCTGTCCTTGAACGAGCGGCTTGTCAGGAAGGCCCAAGTCGAGGCTTTGGAAAGAAGCTTCAGACAGCTTCAAATCAACGTAGGAAAGCGAACCTGGCAACGAGACGACCTGCACAATCGATCGCTGGCGGCCAAAGGCACCAGAGCGCCGAGAAGTTAGCTACCCATGAGGAGACCGGACCCATGCCCGACGAGAGCCGCGTAGCGGCGCTGAAAGAAATTCTGAGCGCAAATCCTGACGATGCGTTTGCGCGCTACGCCTTGGGTCTGGAGTACTCCGGCGCGGGCGAGACCGACAATGCGCTGGTGGAGTTTCAACGCTTGCTCGCGTCTCATCCCGATTACACCAATGGATACTTTATGGCGGCGCAGGCGCTGGCTCGCGTCGAGCGCAAAGACGAAGCGCAGTCGCTGTTGCAGCAGGGAATTGAGTGTGCCCGGCGCACGCGAAATCAGCACGCCCTGGCGGAGATGGAAGCCATGCTCGACGAGTTGGAGCAGGGCTAGTGATACGAAAAGGCTGCGGAAAGAATGGTTAGCTTTTTGGTGGAAGCCCCCTGCTTCAGCAGGGGGAAGCTGGACTTTAGTCCAGCGAAAAAGTGGGCGATTTTGAAATGGGCTCCGGGGATTCGCGGTCCCGGCGCTAAAGCGCGTGGTCAGGCCCACCGTTTTCCCAGAGCGCTGAAGCGCTCCTCCCCCGCATAAATGCGGGGGCTTCCACCCAGAAACCCAACCCGGTTTCGCGCAAACTGCGGCGGATAACGTTGTGCGCCTTCAGGAACGACCTATTAAGATAACCTCAGATGAACCTCGACCTATTGACCGTTGAATCCACGCAAACCGCCGTGCTGGAGAAGCAGACGACGGCGACTGCGCTGGTGGACGCGTTTTACCAGAAGATTGACACCGAAGATGGCGCCATCGGGGCTTATCTCACGCTGTGCAAGGAGCGCGCGTACCAGCAGGCAGCGCGCATCGACGCGCTTGCCGATAAAGGTGATGCGCTGCCGCCGCTGGCGGGCGTGCCGATCGCGGTGAAGGATGTCTTCGCGACCAAAGACGTGCGCACCACGGCCGGTTCGAAGATTCTGGCGAACTTCATCTCCCCCTACGACGCTACCGTAGTGACGCGGCTGGAAGAAGCCGGCGCGATCATCCTGGGCAAGACCAATTGCGACGAATTCGCCATGGGCTCGTCGAACGAGAATTCCGGCTTTTATCCGGTGCACAATCCGCGCGACCCCTCGCGCGTACCCGGCGGCTCCTCGGGTGGATCGGCCGCGGTCGTGGCCGCGGGAACGGCTGTGGCTTCGATCGGCTCCGACACCGGCGGCTCGATTCGCCAGCCGGCGGCATTCTGCGGCGTGGTCGGCCTGAAGCCAACTTATGGACGGGTTTCGCGTTATGGGCTTATCGCTTTTGCCTCATCGCTCGATCACGTTGGTCCGTTTGGCAAAAGCGTGAAAGATACGGCTTTGGTGTTGCAGTGCATGGCTGGCCGGGACGAGCTCGATTCGACATCCGCCGACGTGCCAGTGCCCAACTATCTCAGCCAGATTGAACAGCCGGTGCGGGGTTTGCGAGTCGGAGTTCCGCAAGAATATTTCGGCGAGGGCCTTGATCGCGAGGTGCACAGCGCGGTGGAAGCCGGCATCCAGCAGTTGGCGCAGGCTGGATGCGAAATTGTTCCGATATCGCTGCCCAACACAAAATACGCCATTCCGACGTACTACGTCGTCGCCACCGCTGAGGCCTCGTCGAACCTGGCGCGCTACGACGGCGTGCGTTATGGAGTGCGTGCGACCGACGCCAAGACCCTGGCTGAAATGTACCGGCGCACACGCGACCAGGATTTCGGCGCGGAGGTGAAGCGGCGCATCATGCTCGGCACCTACGTTCTCAGTGCCGGCTACTACGACGCGTATTACCTGAAGGCGCAACGGGTGCGGCGTTTGCTGGCAGACGACTTCCATCAGGCATTTGCCAAAGTGGATGTTATCGTGACGCCGACCACGCCGACGCCCGCGTTCAAGCTTGGTGAGAAGACCGACGATCCGCTCGCCATGTACCTGGCAGATATTTTCACGGTGACGGCGAACCTGGCCGGCATTCCGGGAATTTCCATTCCGTGCGGCAAGAGCAAGGACGGTTTGCCGATTGGGATGCAGATACTGGCCAAGCACTTCGACGAAACCATGGTGCTGCGCGTGGGTCATGCAGCGGAACACGCGCTGGCGGGGACGATGGGAGAGTAGGGCAGCCGCATTGCAGTCGAGCGAACGCCGTGTCAACTAACGCGGCAGACTACAGGTCCTCGCGCTTTAACCCTGTTGGCGAGCATCGCGGGACCCAATTCGTCTGAATCGCCGAACGCCCAGGTGTATTCACCTCGTGTGGGGTGGACCAACTGCACATGGGAAGAGGCTTTGTACCCCTTGATCGTCCAACCGATTCGGCCCAGGGCCCTTAGGACTTTTCCAGCCCTGGTACTTGGCCAGCGGCTCACGCCAGCACGAACCGTACTTCGTCCTGTGGCGTTCCATCCTCCTCAATCTTGCTGGCCAATACCCTTAATGCCAATGCCTGCACCTTGGCAAGTGCATCTTGCTTTGTGTTTCCATAGACCGTGACACCCGGAAGATCGGGAACATCGGCGATCCAGCGCCCATCTTCCTCTCGGTCGAGTTCGATGGTAAGCAACTTAAGGCGTCGCTTGGGCATAATGGCTGGCATTAAATTTCCTCGGTGGGAAAACCAATTTCTTCGACATTTATGAGTGTACCCGAACTGTCAATCACGTGGGCCGTACACCTGTTGGGGCAGAACACCAAGGCGCAGGGTTGTGTCAGGGCATTTCAACTTACGGAATCTCTTCGTAATACCTCTCCCCCGAACAGGCGCGGCATAGAGCTTTTCCCTCACGCCGGACTTCGCGCTGGAAGTTGATGCCTTCGCCGCATTGCTCGCACACGATGCGTTCGCCCTTGTAGCCGGGCAACTCCTCGGGCGGCAGAGCGACCTTTACCCACTGCACCGTGAACAGGTCGTCATTTGAAATCTCGCGGTAAGCCAGCATCTGCTGCTGGTTCTTGTTCTCGATCTCAGGATGCATCTGCCGCGCCAGCGCCTTCGAACTTTCCCGGGCGCACACCCGCACCGCTCGCTCCGAGGCGAGATCGACAAAGGTTGCCGCCACCTTCCCCCAGTCGCGAAACTTGAGTGCCCGCTTGCCCAACCGGCAGCCGGTAACGACGGCGACCGCGTCGGTGGCGCAGCGGTCAATCTCCACAAAGGTGATGAGACGCTTGCGATCTTTACCATGCGGGTCGTCGATGCCCAACAGTTCCAGTCCATGCATGGCCAGCCGCACTCCCAGAACCTGCCCGGCACAGAGATGTCCGTGGGCAATTTCGGCGTCGCGCAGCAGTTCGTCAATGGTCTTCAATGGAAACTTGCACTCCGTCTACGGTTCGTCTTCGTCGTCGGCCACCTCGTCAACAAAATGGCCCCGCACGGTCACGCTGAGCTTGTCACCGGCTTTGGGAAGGAAGGTCACGCGCGCCGGTTGCCGCTCCCAGCGAGGGGCCGCGCAATCGGAATCGGGTTGTTCTCCGCCAATCGCCTTTCCTAGCTCTTTGCGATACAGCGGCTTCTTGACGCCGATCTGCACCACCACGGCATCCAGGCTCTCACCGTTGGCGGTGGTGCCGCAGTAAGCGGCATAGTCGCGATACCAGCTTACTCCCGAGTAAAACGGGTCGAAGTCGGGCAACCTGATTGTCGTGACCTTTCCGGAACTGCGGTCCACCAGCAGCCACCCACCAAGCTGCCAAAGCCACTTCGGAGACTTGCGTGCCTCGTCGGCAAGCGCGTCGTTGATGCGAAACGCACGCCGCACCACGAACTGCCGGTCGGTAACGTCATGCGACTTGCCGGTCGTGTACTCTTTCAGCTTCGTATCCACAAAGAGGGGAGCAACCAGGATATCCATCGTTCTGGTTTCGGCAGCGCCGATAGACACTTTGACGGGCAGCGGCTTTCCCAGGCTTACCACGTGGGGCTTGGAAGCAGCGCCGCCGGCAACATTCAGAATCGCCAGCAGCACGAGAACATGAACGGTTCGCATCGCTAAGAGAAGGCTAATCCCGGTTGTTCGCCGCTGCAACTCCATATCACCGAAACCGGCGCGCGTGCGGCCGGCGTAAAATTCCGAAAAGACCGGCCTGCGGGGTGGACATGACATTTATCGATACCAACCAACTGCCAACCATCGAACGTTTGCCCGGCTGGAGAGGCCGCTATTTCAATTCGGCGAACATGACGTTTGGGCATTACGAGTTTGACGCCGGGGCCACCATCCACGAGCATTCCCATCCTCAGGAAGAAGTTTGGGAAATCCTCGAGGGAGAACTGGAAATAACCATCGCCGGTGTCCCCCAGCGCGCCGGTCCCGGCTCTGTGGGGATCGTTCCGCCGAATACCCTGCACTCTGTTAAGGCAGTCTCAGCCGGGAAGGCAATCGCCATAGACTATCCTTTGCGGGAGAGTATGGCGCGACCGGCACAGCATAGTTAGGGCAGTGACTCCCTAACAAACATTTACCGCTCTGACAACTGGAATACAATGAGCGAGCGTCTAAATTGCAGATGTACTACAGCTTCATAATTCCGGCTTATAACGAAAGCGAACGACTGGCTGGTTCGCTCCCCAAAGTATTTGCTTACATCCGTGAACGGCAACTGCAGGCGGAAGTGATCGTCGTGAATGACGGTTCCACCGACAACACCGCCGAAATCGCACGCAATTTTGCCAGCCAACATACCGAGGTTCGACTGATCGAGAATCCCGGCAATCGCGGCAAAGGCTACAGCGTGCGCAACGGCATGTTGCACGCCAAGGGTGACGTTCTGTTGTTTACCGACGCAGACTTGTCATCGCCAATCTACGAAGCGACCAAGCTGTTCGCAGCCATAGACCAGGGAGCGGAAGTCGCCATCGGCTCGCGGTGGCTGCAGGCTGACCTGCAAACCGAGCGTCAGCCATGGTATCGCCAGCTATACGGACGGTTGTTTAATTTCGCGCTGCGGATGGTTTTGGGATTGAAGTATCGCGACACCCAATGCGGCTTCAAGGCGTTTACCCGGGCGGCCGTCCAGACCGTGTTCTCACGGCAACGCGTTGAGCGCTGGGGATTCGATCCCGAACTGCTGTTTCTGGCCAACAAATTCAAGCTGCGCGCAGCCGAGGTGCCGGTGGAGTGGGCACACGATCACCGCTCCAAGGTCAGTCCTCTTCGCGACGGCTTGAAGATGGGCGTGGAGATGCTGGCGGTCCGATGGAACGATCTTCGCGGGCTGTACGAGCGCCCTTCCACAACCATTGAAGAGCCGCGTATTCAGCCGGTCGCCCCCGCCGAAATCGCAAAATAATATTTAGTGCGCCGGAGCGTAATATCCGCGGCGGGAATGGACCGTCATTTTTTGCGGAGTGCGCACCTGCACCTGCAAGGCGTGGAATCCCGGCGTTTCTTGCCGCGGTGAGAACGACAAGTAGAACTGGGTCCGTAACTGCTGCTCGATCTGGGCGAAGATCCCTTCCAAGTCCCGGCTGGATTGCGCCACGTAGAACCGGCCACCGGTCTGCTCGGCCAGGTGCTGCAACACGGCATCAGTGCGAGATATTAGCTTCTTGTCATGCAGGGCCAGAGTGTAAATCTGGACCTCAGCCCGCTGGGCGATAGCGATAACATTTTGCAGATCGTGGAAACTCTGGGTATCGGCGCCATCGCTCAGAACGAGAATGGCACGATGCACCACGGCTCTCTCCTCACCATCCGGCGGATATTCATTGCATGCGGTGTACAACGCATCATAGAAACGCGTCCCCCATCCCGGCTGATGTACGCGGCCCACAGCATCCCTCAACTGCGCGCGATCGGCAGTAGAAGTCTGCCAGACGCGGATCTCGCCACCGAACCCCATTACGAAAGCGCGATCGCTTTGCGGCTGCAGGATACGGTTCAGGAAATTGAGCGCCGCCGCCTTCTCGTCGGGCAACACGCGCTTCATGGAATCGCTGCTGTCCAGCACCAGCCCCAGTCGCAAGGGAAGATTGTCCTCACGCGTGAAGTCGTTAAAATGCTCCACCGGCACTTGATTATCCAGGATGCGAATGTCTTCCGCCGCCAGGTCACGCAGCAGGTGACCTTGTTCATCGGCCACGGTAAACTCCAGCCTGACTTCCGGCACGGTACGGCTGACGGTGTATCCCGGGATCGTGGCGGCAGTATAGCTCCCTGACGGAAGCAGGCTCATCGGCAGGGGCATCAGCGCAACCGCGTGGCTTCCGGCTGTTTGCTCCGGGGCGGCAGCCGAGCCGCTTGGAGGCGCCACATCAGCACCAGGATTGTTCGATGCGTCGGCCGCCCATTCGCCGATTCCGGCCAGCGTGGCCGCGCTCAAAGCCAGCGTTAACCCCACAACAATCGCGGACTTGTGCACGAATGAGTTATCGGCGATATAGAGCAAGAGCTTGAGCAGGAGCTGACCGCCGCGCGGGATGCCAAGGAACCGCGTTCCAGCACTTGCGGAACGCAAGCCGGCGGCTGCGTCGAAACAGCTTCCGGCGCACCCCCTGCGCTCAGGCTGACGTGATCGGACGACCACCCTGACACCTCACCCCGATTGGCGCGTTAGATGAAAGGAGATCCGAAATGGTCGCCTGAATTTCTAAAAAATTTAAGGCGAGCGGGAAAGGTCAGCGCGATCAGGTAGCGATCAAGGACAGCAACTAGCAATTAGCGAGGCCACGCGAGAAGCGCGGCCTTGTTCACGAGGCGTTGGTTCGATAATCGTTCTTGCAACGCACCCTGTCACACACTAAATTTGCACTAAGGAAGCCTTAAAGCATCTGGGTTAGGAAGGCACGAGTGGAGAATCGCCCAAAACCTGATTGTGCAGAGCCAAATGCCGAAACTCTTCGGGAACTGGTAACTCAGACTGAGGAAATCACGTCAATCGCCGACTTCGTCCGACGTGTGCACAGCACAGCTGGAAAGTGGCACAGCGAGGACAAGGAGGACTACGACAGGGACGCCGAAAGAATACTCGACGATTCGAAGCTTGTTGGAGAACTATGGTTCCGAGGGCATCGCAACTGCGATCTGACTCTGAGGCCTGGACTCTATCGTGAAAGCACAGTTGAGGAAGTGCTAAAACCAGGAGCTAAAGAGCGCTGGAAAGAGAAGTATGAACCCTTTCTTTTTCAGGAACTGATAGACGTTGAACACGAGCTGCGTATCGATTTTATAAGCTACGGACACCTCCTGAATCAGGTTGGTCAAGCTACGAGCCAAATTGACTGGTACTTTCTAATGCAACACCATGGCGTCCCCACCCGCCTACTCGACTGGACGACAAATGCGTTGGCCGCGCTGTTTTTTGCTCTTGATGACTATGCGCGGTCCAAATCCCCTGGCGACTCACCGCAAAAGTCCGACCGCCCTTCAGAACAAGATTGTGTAGCAGTTTGGATGATTGACGCCTACTGGCTTGCGAGTCGCCTTTCAGAGGACTGGGGGAGTCCGCTGCTCCCTTGGTCGGAAGACGCGTTGCGGTATGTACCGCCGCTTGAACAGATGCTCGAAAAAGACGAGATGTCCAAAAAGCTGATCCCCGAAATTCCCATGCCGATTGAACCGCCGGCGATGCATCCCCGAGTAGCTGCCCAAGAAGGCCGTTTCATTATCTTTGGGCGCCGTCACGAATTGCTGGACGAAGAAATACATCGTGAGCGGAATAGTGAGTGCGACCTCGAAGAGGCGCGAATGGTGCAAATCAGATTTCAGGCGGGTGGAGTGCAGGCCTTGCTGGAGGAATTGGCGTACTTAGGCATATCAAGGCGGACGCTGTTTCCTGACCTCGCGGGCCTTGCAGATTTTGTCCGATGGAAGCACTTCCACAAGACTGAAACTGTAATCAAATCATAATCATCGCCTACAAACTAACGACGATTCTTTTGCTACACTCGCCGAGTGAGAAGAATCCGCCCGAATGCCTGGATTTTTGCCTGCGCTTCTGGCGTTCTCCAGGTGCTGATCTTCCCCAAGCCCGCACTGTACCTGCTGAGCTGGGTGGCGCTAGCACCGATGATTTATGCCATCCTGAAATGCCGCGACCAAGACGTGAGCCTGGCGCTGGCCGAAGGTGGACTCTTTCTTGCGCCCGCGACGGCGTGGCAAGGGTTCATCCTTGGCTATGTCAGCGGCGTCATCTGGTACCTCGGCAGTTGCTATTGGGTCTTCTACGTAATGCATGTCTATGGCGGGATTGGCGTCGCCACCTCGCTGCTGCTGCTGCTGATGTATGCGCTCTATCTCTCCCTGTATCACGGGCTGTTTGGATGTCTGCTCGCCCTGATCGCAGCTCGCCGTAACGGATTCAGCCTGCGCGCGCTGGTGTTCACCCCGTTCGTCTGGGTTGCCGTCGAACTGGCGCGGACCTACATCACGGGATTTCCCTGGGACCTGCTGGGCACCACCCAAATCGACAACATTCCGCTCGCGCGGGTGGCCACGTTCACCGGTGTGTACGGCCTCTCCTTTGAGATTGTGCTGGTGAACACCGCAGTCGCAGCCGCCTTCCTGGTGCCGCACGCGCGTCGCAAGGTCTTGCTCACGGCGGCGTTGGCGGCGGCGATCGCTTTACATGCGGGCAAATTGATAAAGCCGGCGGCGCTGCCCACTTCCGACGGAGCCACCCTGGTGCAGGCAAATATTCCCATCCTCGATTCCGGGGCGTGGACGCTCGACTACCTCACGCAGACGCTCGACTCGCTGGCGGCGCTCAGCGTTCCTCCGCACGACAACAAGACCGGCACACCCGGGCTGATTATCTGGCCGGAATCGCCGGCGCCATTTTTCGTGACTGATCTGCATGTGCGCGGCACGCTGGCCAATGTGGCCCGCGCGACGGATTCCTACATCATCGCGGGCACGATTGGTATCGAGCATGCCGGCGAACGCAATCGCCCACCCGACATCTACAACTCGGCCGCCGTAATTGCACCCGATGGCGCGTGGACAGCGCGTTACGACAAAATCCATCTCGTCCCCTTCGGCGAATTCGTCCCCTTCGAGAAACTATTCAGCTTCGCCGGCGGGCTTACTCGCGAGATCGGGACTTTCGCCCGCGGCACATCGCGGCTTCCGCTGCAAGTCGGTGACACCAGGATTGGCGCCTTTATCTGCTACGAGTCGATCTTTCCTGACGAGGTCCGGCAGTTCGCAAAAAACGGGGCTGAACTGTTCGTCAACATCTCGAACGACGGCTGGTATGGCGAGGGCGGCGCTTCGTGGCAGCACCTGAACCAGGCGCGCATGCGCGCGGTCGAGAACAATCGCTGGCTGCTGCGCGATACCAACACCGGCATCACGGCGGTGATTGACCCGCTGGGCCGCGTGGTGGCCGAAGCGCCGCGCAAACAGCGCACCCAGTTGCAGGCAGCGTATTCACTGGAAGAAACCACCACCTTCTATACCCGCCACGGAGACTGGTTCCCGCTGCTGTGTGCGATAATCACATTGCTGGGACTGCTGTTGCGCGTCTTTAGATCTAAGTACATGGTCCAGCCGGTGAGCGGGTGAGATTCTTATTCACCACCCTTCGGCTTCGCTCAGGGCAGGCTCCGACACTGAGAACACAGAGAAGCAAGAGCTGAGAGAAGGATTTCGAATCTAAGAGCTAAGAGCTAAGAGCGAAAATGGTCGAAGAACTAGAACAGGAATACGCAGCGTTGCGCGACAAGGTGCGCGATCTACAGGAGTATCTTTGACGCACCCAAGCTGCGCGAAAAACTGAGCGAGATCGAAAAGCAAACCTCCGATCCCACGCTTTGGTCGAATCCCGAAAAATCACAGCAGGTCATGCGCGAGAAGAAGCGCCTCGACAGCTTGCTTGCCACCGAAGCCGAACTGGCGCGGCGTTCCAGCGACATCACCGCTTACTTCGATCTGGCGCGCGAGGGAGAAGACGTCTCCTCCGACCTGCGGCGCGAAGTAGATGCACTGCGCGGCCTGGTCGAGAAGCTGGAAACCGAGACCCTGCTGTCCGGTGAAAATGACGAGCGCAGCGCCATCGTAACCATTCATCCCGGCGCCGGCGGCACCGAGTCGCAGGATTGGGCTGAGATGCTGATGCGCATGTACCTAAGATGGGCCGAGCGCCAGGGTTTCTCCACGCAGCTCTACGAATACCAGCCGGGCGACGAGGCGGGCATCAAGTCGGCGACCTTCGGCGTCAATGGCGAACACGCCTATGGGCTGCTGACCAGTGAGATTGGCGTGCACCGCCTGGTGCGCATCTCGCCGTTCGACCAGGCCAAACGCCGGCACACCTCATTCGCCAGCGTCTATGTCTCGCCGGAAATCGACGAGACCATTGAGATCAACATCAAGCCGGACGACATTCGCACCGACACCTACCGCTCTGGCGGCAAGGGCGGGCAGCACGTCAACACCACCGATTCAGCGGTGCGGATTACTCACATTCCCACTGGAATCGTAGTGGCCTGCCAGAACGAACGCTCGCAGCACAAGAACCGCGAACGCGCCATGAGCATTCTGCGCTCGCGCCTGTACGAATACGAACTGGAGAAGAAGCGCGCGGTCACCAAGGGCATCGAGGATTCCAAGCTCGACATCGACTTCGGGTCCCAGATCCGGTCGTACGTGCTGCAACCCTATCGCATGGTGAAGGATCTGCGCACGCGCGTCGAGATCGGCGATGTGGATCGCGTGCTGGACGGGGACTTGAACGAGCTGGTCCGCGGGTATTTGCAATTAAGAAGGAAAGAGCAGAGAGCGTAAACAGTGACGATATTGGCAAAAACGTTCGAGAGCTTGTTTCAAAAACAGTGCTGCGTCAGACTTGTATCAGGGCACGACTTCCAGTCGTGCCGCCGGCGGGGCCAAGATAACGGCTTTAGCCGCTGAGAACAGGGGCTAAAAGCCCTCATATTACGACAGACCTTATGGCACGGCTGAAGCCGTGCCCTGATACAAACCGATTTTTGAAACATGCCCTAATCAGCTAACATCATGCCATGAGCGACGACTGCCTCTTTTGCAAGATCATTGCCGGGAAGATTCCCTCGAAGAAGGTGTACGAAGACGACAAGGTGTATGCCTTCGAAGACATCGATCCCAAAGCGCCAACACATGTACTCATCATTCCTAAACGCCACATTGTCAGTTTGAAGGAAGCTAAGCCGCAAGATGCGGAGATTATCGGCTACTGCAATCTAGTCGCGGCGAAGATCGGACGCGAGCGCGGCATCGAGGACGGCTACCGCACAGTGTTCAACGTCGGTCCGCGCGCTGGACATTCCGTGTTCCACCTGCATCTACATCTGCTGGGCGGGCGGGATTTGACCTGGCCGCCGGGATAAATCCCCGGCACGCAGGGTGAACTTTCGATGCCGAAGGCGCACGAAACAGAGTCGTGCGCCTTTTCCCGGCTTGTCCTCACCTACGAACCTCAGAAGTTGAACATCACCCCCGTCGATACCCGAACGTTGTTCTGATTGGTTTTGAAATATTGCGTTCGCATCCAATCCACTTGCGCCACGCGGACGCCGAAGTGGCCCTTGAATGGAATATCGAGCCCGCCGCCCACGGCCATGGAAAACGCGTTTTGCGTGGATGCCAGGCCGCCCTTCGAGCCGCTGACATGCGCCCCGCCAAACAGAGCATGAGCAAACGGAACCACGTGCTGCGCGCGGTAGCTCAGCGTGGGGCCAAACAAGTAACTGTAATTGTGAATCGACACCGCGAACGGAGACCCGTAAGCGCCGCCGAAGTCACCCGTTATCCCCAGCCAGTGGGTGAGGTTTACGCTTGCTTGGGCATTCCAACCGTTCAGCCCGAAGCCATTTTGCTGAGAAGTGCCCGCTTTCGAAGAGCCAACATTGAGGTACGAGTACCCACCAAAGACCTCGAAGCGTGGCATTTCCTGTGCGCTGACCGCCAGTGCGGCGGCCATTAGGATTGCAATCAACACTACCGTTTTCTTCATCAGACGATTCCTCCTAGACCGGTGCAGCGTGGGTTTCCTTAAACCACACACCACCGCGGACAGGCACCGCGGCGGCCCCGCTACTCTGGCAAAGGCAGGGGAGCCCGCCGTTCGCGGGTGCCGGTGATTACATCGGCAGGTCGGGGGATAAGCTTGAGAATAGGGGCTGCGCGGTTTCACTCTTGGTGTTCAGGCGATGGCTAGGTGCGTTGGAATTGAGTTCCCCTGAAATTGTCATTACGAGCGAAGCGAGGAATCTGCTCTTGTTTGCTTCTGGAGCGAGGAGTAGAACAGCAGGTCTCTCACGGCCTGAAGGCCGTTCGTGATGACAACTTAGAGGCAGCGAGGGCGGAGCGCTTTCTGAGCCGCTGCAGCGCTTTCTGCTACCTGCCCGCGATTACCTGCTGCGTTTTCGGGTCCCAGGGAACCGAAAACTGGCGCTCGATCTTTTCGCGATAGCATGGGCCGGAGTTGTAGGTGCAGAACGGATAGAGTTTGCCATCGGGCGTGGCGTAGTGAATGACGCAACGCTTCACCCGCTCGATGTCGTAGTTGTAGGCGTCCTGGAAATGCATGCCCGCCACCAGCAGGGTGCGATAGGTGAAGGTCCCATCTTTGCCGTCGCGGCCGAGCTTCTTGTTGGTCATGCCTTGCAAGGTCTGAAGGAATTTCGTGAACGTCAACCCCGGTGGCGCAAGCTGCTGCTTGAAGTGCTTCTGTAGCGAGTTCCATGCTTTCACTTTGCTGTACAGCTTGAAGCGCGCCTTGCCCGCCGAGCGCGACAGCTCTTCCATGTCCTGCAGCATGTTGGGCACGTCAACAAATTGGGTGATGGGCACGGCCTTCTTCGACTTCTCGTCCACGAAAAAGTAGGTGCCGAGCGAGCAGTGCGGGTGCGACGAGATGGTGGGCACGCCGGTGCCGCGCAGCGCGGCGGTTAGCTTGGAGAATGGCGTGACGCAGGCCAGCGGGAACCAGTCGGAGCGCGCATCGGTGACGCCGGTCTGCTCACTGACGCAGCGCGCCAGATCGGAAAGTGTGAAACGCTTGGCCAGCAGCTCGTGTTTCGCGATGCGCCCGGTGAAGGCCACCGGCTGGAAGCTGATGCCGGAGACCGTGTCCACGTTTTCGATGGCGCAGCGCACAATGTCGCCGATCTGGTGGTCGTTGATGCCTTTTACGATGGTGGGCACGAAGACAATCTTCATGCCGGTGGCGCGGCAGTTCTCGATCACGCGCATCTTGGTATCGAGCAGCGCCCGTCCGCGGGTGCGCAGGTAAACGTCATCGCTGACGCCGTCGAATTGCAGATACAGCGTGGCCAGCCCGGCTTCCTTGGCCTTCCTGGCGAATTCCAGATTGGCCAACTCGATGCCGTTGGTCGCCGCCTGAATGTGGGTGAAGCCCATCTCGCGCGCCATGCTAAGGATCTCGAAGAACTGCGGATGGATGGTGGGCTCGCCGCCGGAGAACTGCACCACGCGGCCATCCACCGGGCGCTCGCCGCGAAGCGTCTCCAGCATGCCGCGGACCTGCTCAATGCCGGGCTCGTAAAGATAGCCTGCAGTGTTGGCGTTGGCAAAGCAGACCGGGCACGTCAGATTGCAGCGGTTGGTGAGATCGACGTTGGCGAGCGCGGTGTGCGAGGTATGCATGCCGCACAGGCCGCAATCGTCTGGACACGACTTGCCGCCCTCGATCTGCGGATTGGTGAGTCCAAGATTGTCGCCGAAGTTCCACTCCTCCATTTTGAGGTAGAGTTCGATGTCGCTGAAGATGATGTCGCGAAAGCTGCCATGCTCGGCGCAGGACTTCTCCATTACGACCTTGCCGTTGTCGGCGAGGATATTCGCCGCGATGACCGTATTGCATTCCGGGCACAGTGACTCGGTTTGCTTAGGCAGTCCTTTCTGCAACGGCTTGATTGGCGAGCCCGTATAGGTCACGTCCGGCTGCAGAATGCGCAAGGTGGGCCGCTTGGTTGGAGAGAACTTTTTCTGCCGGTCCAGGTTGGCTGGCAAGTTCGGGACATTAAGTTCCGGCGACAACGTCTGAGTGCTCACTAGGTATTCACCTCGGAATCAGAGGCCAACGCGACGTTGAAAAGAGAATTAGGAAAGATGACACCGCCGCGCCGCCTCGTACCATGATTGTCGCCCCAGTAGCGGCTTCCAGGCTGTGTCGCACCTCACCCGCGGGAGTGAAGCGGGTGTGCAGTGAATGGCGGGAATGCGCAGCCGTTGGGTCGCTCGCGATGGTGAACGGAGGCGGGTTTTCGGATTGATCCGTTCGGCCGGTCTGTTGACTCAAATCCCAGCAGGGCAGGTTCGGCTACTCACAGTTTCACTGAGGAAAAAAATATGGCGGGCGTGAAGGTTGCTGCTTCAGTCGCCCACCATTGCGCCATGTACTTCATGGTGAAGAATAGCCGGAGCGCCATTCTGAGTTGTCACGATAAAATCTCGAAATTGTAACGGTTTTGTAAAAACTTGATGGCAGGCTCTGCACGGAACACCTGCATCTTCCACTTCCGTCCGCTACAATCGCCCGATGACCTCCGATCGCCTTGAACGCGTGCGGGAGCAGTTGCGGCTCTACGAGCATCCATTGGTGGAATTCGACGTGCGCAGCAAAGGCGAAGCCGTGGAGGTCATCATCCGGCCGCGCTTTACCGACCCGCCGGTCCATACTTATTACTTCGAGCTGCATCCGCGCGATCTGGACGACGCACAATTTGAGTGGGCCTTTCAGCGCCAACTCTTCGACTGCCTGCACGACTACCTGGTGGAGATGTTCGTGCGCACCCCGCAGCACCGCAAAGAAAACCAGCAGATGGAGCGCGAAGGCAAGCTGTGATCACCGGTTCCAATCAGCCTGCGAGCGGCGTTCCGGGCGAGTCGCGCCTGCGGAAGCGCATTGTCGAACAGATTCGCCGCCTTGGTCCCATTCCGTTCTCGCGCTACATGCAGATGTGTCTGTACGAGCCGGAGCTTGGCTACTACTCGCGCGCGCGAGAGCAATTCGGCAAAGCGGGAGACTTTTACACTTCGAGCGATGTGCATGCCGTGTTTGGACGGCTGCTGGCGCGGCAGTTCGAGGAGATGTGGCGGGCGCTGGATTCTCCGCCGCGACTCGACATCATCGAACTTGGTCCCGGACGCGGCCTGTTCGCGCTCGACGTGCTGGATTGGTCGGCAAAACAGTTTCCGGAGTTTGCGCGAGCTTTGCATTACGCGCTGGTGGAGCAGTCGGCGCATTTGCGCGATCGATTGCACGAACGGCTGGCCGAGCACATCGAGCAAGAAAGAGCGGGCATCTTCGACACGCTAGAAGCGGCGGCTTCGACGGCGGGTAATAACATCATCGTCTTCGGCAATGAGTTCTTCGATGCGCTTCCTGTCGAGGTGGTGGACTATCAGGGCGCGTTGCGTATTGCCGAGGAGGACATGAGGTTTGTCGAGACCTTCGATCTGCCAACCGGAGCAGAGGCCGAATTCATCGATCGCTACAGCGTTCATCCGGAAGAGGGCGAGCGGGTGGAAGCTCCGCTGGTGTCATTGCAGTGGGTGGAACGCATCGCAGAAGCCTTTCAAGGCAAGCGAGGCTTCTTGGTCGTGATCGACTACGGTTACACGCGCGAAGAGCAACTGGCGGGACGCCATCGCGACACCGTCATGAGTTACCGTCAACACACCGTCAGCACGTCGCCGTACGAAGCGCCGGGCGAGCAGGACATCACCGCCCACGTAAATTTCACGGCGATACGCGAGCGAGGCTTTCAGCGCGGGCTTGAGCCCGTGGCGCTGCTCACCCAGTCGCAGTTCTTGCTCGGCATTGGCGAGGAGACGCAATTCGCCGACGCATTTCAGGAGTGCAAACTCCCGCAGGAGCAAGCCAAAGTGGCTTTGCAACTGAAGCACCTGATTTCACCCACAGGCATGGGCGAGACATTTCAGGTACTGCTGATGTCAGCGGGGGTGGCGAAAGAAAAGGGCGCGGCGTTGAGCGGGTTGAAACTAGGGCGATTGCGCTAATGCGATCATTCGTGCGCGGCCGTAGTTTTGTGAGTGTCATCCTGAGCGACGAGTCCGGGCGCCGTGGCGACCGGAGGAGGAGTCGAAGGAACCCTATGCTCGCCGGCAATCTTTTCTGTTGTGGCAGGCGGGCCACAGTCTGATTCTCTCGATGTTATAGGGGTCCTTCGACTCGCTACGCTCGCTCAGGATGACAGACAAGGGCAGGGCCTTCAACTTCGCGGCACCCTAAGACTTTTCGCGCCCTTCCGGCGATTTCTACATGCCCGGCTTATCGCTGCTCTGGGGCTGGAATGGCGCTTGCAAATACTTGCGCGCCTCGTCGAGCGCATTCTGGGTATTGTCGTTGGTTTGCAGTGCCTGGCGATACTCGTTGGTGGCGCGCTCGCGCTGTCCTGTCAGGTCAAAAATCTTCCCCAGCTGGATGTGGCTCCAAACCTCGGTCCAACGCGGCTCGCCATCCCCGTTCAGCGATTCGCGGTAGGCGTTGGCCGATGACTGGTAGTTGTGCTGCAGGAAGAACACCTCGGCGATGCGATAGTGCGCCAGCGAGCTGTTCTTGTTGACCTCGAGCGCCTTCTGGAATTCCTTCAGCGCTTCGGTGAGGTCGCCTTGTTCCACGTCCTGCTGGCCGCGCATGATCGAGGTGCGCACCTGCAGGTCCTGCGAGTTCTGCAAGACATCATTGTTGGGGTCGATCGAGATTCGCCGCGGCTTGCCGAAAGTTTCCACCGCATAGGCGGAGTTGGTGCCCGAAACCTCCACCCGCTTGGTCTCGGTCTTGCCGTCGGTGTCGATCCTCAACTCAACCGGCATGCGGAACAGGTCCATGTCTTGCTGTATCTCGCCAACCACGCGAAAGCCCTTCTGGGTGCGGTACACCGTGTATTTGTTCTTGAACTCAGGCGCGCCGGTGGAATCCAGCCACTGGGTAAAGAACCAGGTAAGCTGCTGCCCCGAGCTCTGCTCGGCAACCTTGCGAAAATCGTCAACCGAGGCCGATTTGCCCGCGTACTGGGTAACGAAAGTGCGCATGGTTGCGTCGAAGGGATTGTCGCCAATCACCCAGCGCAGCATTTGCAGGATCATTCCCCCCTTATCGGCTGTAAGGGATTGGAACTCGGGGGAAAACGTATCCAGCTTGCCGACATCCGCCAGCGGAACCGACAGGTAAGCCAGCGCTCCTACCGACATGTCCTTAGTGACTTCCTGGAAACCGGCCCGGCCGGCAACGTGCTCCACGTAGAGCGCCTCGGAGTAGCGGGCGCAGCCGTCGTTCAGCCACCAGTCGTTCTTGCTGCGGGGGCTCACCATGGTCCCGAACCACTGGTGCGCAACGCTGTTGGCCAGTAGCCGGTAGTTAATCTTGCTGACGAAGGCGCGCGAGGCCAGCGCCGCAATCTCCGGCGCCCATGTGGAGGGGACGGTGTCATCGGGTAACTCGACGACATTCAGGGTATTGCTGAATGGCGGACCATAGGTCGAGGTATAGAAGAAAAATTCCTTCACTGCAGTGTCGGCGTATTGGGTGGCCAGCGCCTTGTGCTCCGGCGTGGTGTACACCGTCACATTCAGTCCGCCTTCGCTGTTCTTGGTGGCCTCCCACTTTCCGATCAAAATGGTTCCCGGAAAACTCGGCTTGTCTTCGTAACTGAAGGTGACGGTCTTGTATCCGGAGGGAACAGCCAGCTTGGTCAGCGACTCGTGAGCTGAGCTGCCCTTGCGGCTGGCCGCTTCCGTCCCGATTTCAGCCGCTGCGCCCGAGTTCTGCTTGCCACTGCCGATCACTTTGTATTCCGAGGGAACGCTGACGCTGATGGTCGAAGTGAAGCGATCGACGCCGTAGCCGACCATGGGAAACCATCGCCCGGAATACAACAGGTAAGTTATGGGATCGCCGATGTAGGCCAGCTTCAGTCCGGGGACCGGGCTGTCGTCGCCCGACTGGATCGCGCCTTCGTATTCGAAGACCAGGGTGCTGCTGGCGCCCTTAGTCAAGCCAGCGGGCAAGGAGATGCGGATGGTCGAGTCCTGGCTGACCCGCTCCACCGACAGCGACTGTCCGCTGGTATCGAGCACGCGCGTCGGCCGCAGCGCATTGTGCAATTCAAAGATCGCGATGGTGATGTCGTCGAGAGCAGTGAAGCGAACGCGGGCCTGTGCCTTGAGTTGATGGGTCTGCGGCGAGACAACGGCATGGATGGCGTAGTCGTTGACCTGAAGGCGCTGCTTCTCAGCCGCGAAGCCCGGCACAGCCAGACCGAAAACCGACAGCACCAGAACGACGCGCACAACCGACCGCACTGCGATGTGCATTGGGGAAATTGCTCCTGCTCTACTAACTATAAACGATCTCACTACCGAGACACTGGATTCACCACAGAGACACAGAGGCACAGAGAAGAACATTGTTACCACGGAGAACACGGAGAGCACGGAGTTCAATTGTTATTTCTTTTGGTTTCAATGTTGATTCGCTTTGAATTTCAATGCTCATTTCTTCTCCGTGATCTCCGTGTCCTCCGTGGTGAAAAAATAATTCTGATTCTCTCTGTGTCTCTGTGGTGAACGCGTTTCATCCCGTCGGTCCCACCACTGCAAGTACGGCTTGGGCCGCCCGTTCGGATGCAGTGCCGCCCGCATCGCAGGGACGCAAGCGACGCTGCACTTCCGCGAATCCGGCAATCATCGTCTCGCGCGCTTCACCTGGTGGAATAAGCCGCTGCAGCTCGGCGCAAACCCGTTGCGGCGTGAACTCGCCCTGCACAAGTTCCGGAACCACATCACGCTCCGCGATCAGGTTCACCATGGCAAAGCGATCTACCTTTACTAGACGGCGGCCAAGGCCCCAGGTGAGCGGCGCCACCCTGTAGACCATCGCGAACGGCGTTCCGATCAATGCCGCCTCAAGCGTAGATGTGCCGCTGGCCACAGCCGCTGCCCGCGCATGCAGCAAACTGGCCTGGGCGTCGCGAGTGAATACGATTTTCGGCCCCTTGTAATCGCGCAGGAATGAAGCTACCCAGCCTGCCTCGAGAGTGGAAGCAACTGGCACTATGTAAACGTATTCCGGGCCGAGAAGTTGCGCTGCTTCTAACAGCGCAGGGAAAATGCGCGAGACTTCGCCGCGCCGGCTGCCGGGCAGCAAGGCAATCCACTGCCGGGCCGAATCAATGTTATGTTGCGCGGCAAACTGTTCCCGGGTCACTGCCGGCGCCGGCAAATCGGCCAGCGGATGGCCGACAAACTGCGCTTCGATACCGCGCTCGCGATAGAAGCGCTCCTCGAACGGAAAGATCACTAGCATCTTGCGAACGTATTTGCGCACCTGCTCGATGCGGCCCTGCTTCCACGCCCAAAGTTGCGGGCTGACATAGTAGATGACCGGCACTCCGCGCTGGTGCAGCTCACGCGCCAGACGCAGGTTGAAGTCGGGGAAGTCGATAAGCACCGCCGCGTCGGGGCGTCGCCGTTCCGCCTCGCGTACCACCTGGCGGAAGCGGCGATAGATGAGCGGAATGTGCTTGACCACCTCGACGATGCCGACTTCGGCGATCTCCCGCGCGTCCACCAGCAGATCGCAACCGGCCGCGCGCATCTGGTCGCCGCCAACGCCGAAGAAGTCCAGCGCCGGCGTCTGCTGCGAAATTTGGCCGCGCAACGCTTCCATGAGCTTCGCGCCATAAACTTCCCCCGAGGCCTCTCCTGCGGAAATGAGAATTCGCACACTGGGATTATGACAGGCGAGCGGTGCCGGATTCACTTACACGGCGGCCTTCGGGCCTGCGTGGTCAGGGTCGCGCGAATCACTGCGCGGCCTGCCCAGCAACGTCATCGACAAATACGCTCCGACCCACGAGCCCAAAGCCGCGAAGCATACGTAAACCCAGTTCCTGGTGTAGCTGATGACCGCGAAGGCGGACAGCAGGTACCAAACGCTACTCCAGGTTGCGGCGGGTACGCGCCGTCGGGACGACACCGCCGCGTTGAACATGACATACACGGCATCGGTCGCAGCGGTGGATGCGGCGACACCAAGAGCCAACCAGGGATGGATCTGCCACACGTCTTCACCTCCATCTGAGTCAAAACAGGATTGCAGCGCTTAGGTCGTTACCACGATAAGCCATGAAGAATAGGCCGAGCGGAGTTGACATCAATCTATTCCGGTGTGCGCGGCTCATCGATCACGAACAGCCATGTGCCGTCCGGCTGAAGGCGGACCACCTCGGTGCTGAGGCCGCGCGCTGTGGAGTCCCCGGTGTGAAGTGTCCACCTTGCGTGCAGAACAGCAAATCCTTCGCCCGATTCCGCTACTGAGCATGTTTCCAGCTCCATTCGACCGCCACGCGCCAGCATGTCCGTATATGCCTTGCGGATGGCTTCGTGCCCGACCATGGTCTGGCCGCTCACGACGAGCACCGCGCCCGCCTCGTACAGCGCTGCGATGCCTTCGACATCGCCGCGATTGAAGGCGTCGAGAAAAATCTTATGAATCTCAGATGGCTCGCGCACAGGTGTCATGACCGGAAATCTTACAGGATCAGCTCATCTGTATCGGGTGTGACTTTCCCCTAGCCATCCGCCGAGACATTCACGCCGGTCGCGGAATATTCATCCGCCGCAACTGTCGCGGGCGCGGGGATTTCCTGATCTTTGTACTGCAGCTGATACAGCTTCCAATAAATACCGCGATTGCCCAGCAACTGCTGATGCGATCCAATCTCGCGCACCTTGCCCTTGTGCATCACGATGATCTTGTTGGCGCGCTGAATCGTGCTGAGGCGATGCGCGATGATGATCGACGTGCGGCCTTCGACCATGCGGGTCAGCGCCTCGCGGACCCGGAACTCGGTCTCGGTGTCCACGCTCGAGGTCGCCTCATCGAGGATGAGGATCTTTGGATTGTGCGCCAACGCGCGTGCAAACGAGATGAGCTGTTTTTGCCCGGTGGACAGCGTGCTTCCGCGCTCGCGTACCTCTTCGCCGAAGCCGCCTGGCAGCGAGCGAATGAAATCGGCAACGTTGACCTGTTCTGCGGCATTCTCAACCGCCTGGTCTTCAATCCAATGCGAGCCCAGGCGAATATTGTCTGCCACGGTGCCAGAGAACAGGAACGGATCTTGCAGCACCACGCCATAACGGCGCCGCAAATCGTTCAAGTTCATGTCGCGGATATCGACCCCATCAATGCGGATGGCGCCCTTCTGCACGTCATAGAAGCGCAGCAGCAGCGAGATGATGGTGGTTTTGCCAGCGCCGGTATGTCCGACGATAGCAACCGTCTCGCCCGGCTCGATGGTGAATGACACATCGCGCAGCACCCAGTCATATTCCAGCGCGAGATCGGCGTTTGCATCGGCGGCCGGCTTGAGCTTCTCTCCCTTGCTGGCGGCCTCTTCCGCGGCCTGCGCCATGGTGCGATAGGCGAACCACACGTGCTCGAACTCGATACGCCCCGCTCCAGCGGGCACCTTCGGCGATTCGGGTGTGACAATCTCCGGCGTCGTGTCGAGCAACTTGAAGATACGCTCGCTCGAGGCCATGGCCGACTGCAGGATGTTGTATTTCTCGCTGAGGTCCTGAATGGGGCGGAAAAAGCGCTGCGCGTATTGCATGAACGCGACCAGCACGCCCAGGGTGACCAGGTTCCGCATGACCTGGCCGCCGCCGAACCACACCACGCAGGCGATCGCCGTCGCCGACAGCACTTCCACCACCGGGTAGTACACGGCGTGGGCCATGATCGCGTCTTTGAACGCGTCCATGTGAGTGCGGTTGATTTCCTTAAAACGCCCGTAGGCTTCCTTCTCGCGATTGAACAGTTGCAGCACCACGATGCCGGTCACATGCTCTTGCAGGTAGGCGTTAATTCTAGCGATGGCGATGCGGATGCGCCGGTAGCTCTCGCGCACCTTGCGGCGAAAAATCGAGGTCGCGTAGAAGATGAGCGGCAGCACGGCGAAGGTGATCAGCGCCAGCCGCCAGTTCATGTTCAGCATGATGACCAGGATGCCCAGCAGCACGAAGATGTCTTCGAAGATGGAGACCACGCCCGCGGTGAACATTTCGTTCAGCGCATCGACGTCGCTGGTGACGCGAGTGACCAGCCGCCCGACCGGGTTGCGGTCGAAGAAAGCGATGTGCAGGCCTTGCAGGTGGCGGAAAATCTGCGCCCGCAGATCGAACATCACCTTCTGGCCCGTCCACTGCATGATGTAGGTCTGGGTAAATTCGAGCAGAAAACTGAACAGCAGCAAGCCGATGTAGATGCCGGCGATCTGCGCGATGCCGGTCATCGGCTGGGGACTGAGGAAACGGTCCAGCAGCGAGTGGGCTTCGGTGTGGCTGGCAAGATATTTGTCGATCGCGACCTTGGTGAGGTACGGGCCGAGCACGTCGGCGCCCGCTTTCAGCACGATGGCAATCAGGGCGACGACGACTTGCAGCCGGTAGGGCCGCAGATAGGTGAGCAGGCGCTTCATCAGCCTGCTGTCATATGCCTTGCCTAACACCTCTTCGTCGTGGATGGAAGCCATGGCCCTCGTGCGATTGTAAACAAATGCCGGAAGTCATATAGACGAGAATAGACAGCGGCGGGATGGAAAAGTTGGGGGAGGGAGAGATGTTGGGGAGGTAAAGATGTTGGAACCGGTGCGCTTCTTAAAGTTGTCATCCTGAGCGAGCGCAGCGAGTCGAAGGATCTGCGGTTGCTTTTCACCGGCAACTGACAACTGTCTACGGTTACTGACAACCAACTCAGCTAAGCTTGCGAAGCACCAGCGCCGAGTTCTTCGAGCCAAATGCGATGCAATTGCACACCGCATGTTCGATCTCGGCCTGCCTGCCCGCCTCGGGCACATAATCCAGATCACACTCGGGATCAGGCGTCTCCAAATTGATGGTCGGCGGAATTTGCCCGTGATGCATGGCGACCAGCGTGGCTGCGATGCCGGCCGCCCCGCACGCGCCCTGGGGATGCCCAATCTGCGACTTCAGGCTCGACATTGGCGTCTGGCGCGCCTTTTCGCCCAGCGCCAGTTTCAGCGCGCGGGTCTCGATGCGGTCGTTCAACTGCGTGGAGGTGCCGTGCAGGTTGACGTAATCAACGGCCGCGGTGTCGATGCCGGCATCTTCCATCGCCATCTGAATGGCGCGGGCCGGTTCTTCGCCGCACTCCTGCAGGCGCACGCGATGGAAGGCCTCGCAGGTAGAACCATATCCCGCGACTTCGGCGAGGATGTGCGCGCCCCGCGCGCGGGCGTGCTCGTATTCTTCCACCACGAACATCCACGAACCTTCGGCGACCACGAACCCGTCGCGATCGGCGGAAAATGGCCGCGAAGCCCGCTCCGGCTCGTGGTTCCACGACGAGGTCATGATCTTCATCAGGGTGAAGCCCTTCATGATGCCCGGTGCGATGGGCGCATCCACGCCGCCGACCAGCATCACCGGCAGAAAGCCGAACTGGATTTGCCGCAACGCGTAACCGAATGCGTCGGTGGACGAGGTGCAGCCGGTGGTGATGACATGGCTCATGCCGCGCAGGCCGAAGCGCATGCTGACTTCGCTGGAGAGCGTGCCCATGGTCCCGCTGGGAATGCAGAACAGGCTGACCTGTTTTACTTTGCCGGTCAGCCAGAGGCGGACCTGCTCTTCGGAGAACTCCTGCGCGCCACCGCCCGAGCCCAGCACCACACCGATTTCGCGTTGCTGATCCAGCGAGAGTTTTGCAGGATCGATGCCGGCTGCGGCCAGGGCTTCGGTGGATGCCGCCAGTGCCAGCGGCACCGCGCGCGAGACGTGTTTGCGCTCGTGCGCGTCAACCCAGGCCAGTTCGTCGAAATCCTGCACCTCGCCGGCAATCTGAACCGGCAGGTCGCTGGGGTCGAAGCAGCGGACGCGCTTGACGCCGCTGGTCCCGGCCAGCACGGCGCGGCAGAAGGCGTCGTTGCCGATGCCGTTGGGGCTGACCACGCCCATTCCCGTGATGACGACGCGTTTTTTCATGAGAAGAAGCAACTAGCAGCTAGCAACTAGCCTTTGGCATTTAGCACTTGGCATTTAGTCTTTAGCAATTTAGCACGTGGCATTTAGCAAAAATAGAATCGCAGATATTCATCAATCGCAATGCAAATTCTGAATCATGGATGCTAACCAGCTAGTGGCCGGTGCAAGTCACTGAGTGCTAATTGCTAAGTTGCTAGCTGCTAGTTGCTGTTCCCGCCCTGCTACTCTATTACTCGAAAGGATTTTCCGCGAGTCACTTGTCACAAGGAGTTTACATTTCGGTGCCGTTTTGCCGCACGAAGTGCAGCTTCTGCAACTTCGCGTCCGGGGTATTTTCGCACGCGCTGTTCGACCGCTATGTCGGTCAGGTGTGCGCCGAGATCGAAGCTGCCAATGATATCGCACGACAACTCGGCGGAGAGTCGGACCGTCGAGTGGACTCGATTTATCTCGGCGGAGGCACGCCGTCGGTGCTTGCGCCCGATCAATTGCAGCGCTTATTTCAGGCGGTCCGCGAGAACTTTGAGGTCGAACCCACGGCGGAGATTACCGTCGAGTGTGCGCCCGGGACCATCTCCGGCGAGGTCATCGACGCCCTGCTTGGCTGCGGTGTGAATCGAGTGAGCCTGGGTGTGCAATCGTTCGTGGACAAGGAGTCTTCGTCGGTCGGCCGTCTGCACACGCGGGCCATCACGTTGGACGACATCGCGCGGCTGCGCGCCAGCGGAATCGGCAATATCAGTATTGACCTGATCGCGGGCCTGCCGCACCAGACCGAGGAGAGTTGGCAGGTTTCGCTTGGCGAGACACTTGCCAGCGGCGTGCCTCACGTCAGCGTGTACATGCTGGAGGTCGATGAGGACTCGCGCCTGGGGACGGAACTGCTCGCGGGCGGCAGCCGCTATCACGCGCATTATGTTCCTGACGACGATCGCACCGCCGACCTGTATCTCGCGGCGTGCGAGCGTCTGGAGCAGGGCGGGGCGCAGCAATATGAAATTTCCAACTTTGCGTGGCCAGTCACGCATGGCATCGGACTGCGCGACTCGAAACATAATCTGAAGTACTGGACGCGCCAGCCGTATCTCGGATTCGGTGTGGATGCGCATTCCATGCTTGTCGCAGGAGATGACCTGCGCGCGACGGGATTCGAGGCGGTACGTTTTGCCACCCCGGATTCCCTGGAGGGTTACTCGGCAGCGAGCGGCGTGGCTGCTCGAGCGGAACAACTTCTAGCGTCGCGAAGTCTCATCGACCAGCAGGCAGCGTTGGAGGAGTCATTCTTTCTCGGACTGCGATTGAATCGCGGAGTATCTCTCTCTGCGTTGAAGGCACAGTTTGGCGACGCGGCGGTCAGCAGCTGCGACGCAGTGATGGCCGAACTCGTTGAAGATGGTTTGCTGGAGCGGGAGGCTTATCGCGTGCGATTGACCGCGCGAGGCCGGCTGCTCTCGAATGAGGTCTTCGCGCGTTTCCTGCACGAGTCCGGCGCTGCCCCTAAAGCCAGGGTAGTTCGTCATCGTGCGCCCTCACACAATCTGTCATCCTGAGCGCAGCGCCCGCCTTGTTTTTCCGACTCGCCGTTTTTGCGGGTCGGGCGGGCGCGGAGTCGAAGGACCTGCGGTTCCCGTTCCGGAAGCACGCCGCATGTGGGGAACCGCAGATCCCTCCGCTTCGCTCCGGTCGGGATGACAAATCAAAAGCCTTCAGCGAACTGAAGCCAAGGGTGGCGCAGCCGAGAGGTGGGCCAACCTCCGGACGGCCGCTTACGCCGCATCGGCTCGCGTTACCAACTCCGCAAATTTTGCCAGGTCAATATTGCCGCCGCTTACCACGCACACAATCTTTCCTGGTCCGCATTTGCCGCTCAGGCCGGCCGCCACGGCACAGGCGCCTGCGCCTTCACTGATCACGCGATTGCGCTCGGCCACAAGGCGCATGGCCTTGCGGGTCTCCTCGAGCGTGCAAACGATGGACCCGGCGAGCACGTGATGCGCCAGGTCCCACATGCGTGGAAAAACCGACTTGCCTCCGCAGCCGTCCACAAAGCTCGCCGTCCAGTTGGGAAAATTCTGGGGCGATCCCGCGGCGAACGAACGCGCCAGCGGGGCCGCCGTTTCCGGTTCTGCCCCAAACACCTTCGCCTTCGATCCGCGCGCCTTCAAGGCGGCGGCGATGCCACACGACAAGCCCCCGCCGCCGAAGGCCGCCACCACGCAATCCACGTCGGGCAAGTCCTCCAGAATTTCCAGCCCCGCCGAGGCATTGCCCGCGATGAACCCGTCATCCTCGAACGGATGAATAAATGTCCCAGTCATCGCGGGATGCGCACGCTCAGCCAGGGCCTGCCAGCACTCGTCGTAGGAGGCCTTCACGATTTCTCCGCCGAGACGGCGCACTGCATCAACCTTGGCCGCCGGCGCCTCCTGGATCATAAGGATTTTGCAGGGGACGCCGGTCTTGCGCGCGGCCAGCGCCACTCCCTGGGCAGCGTTGCCAGCGCTAACGGTCCAAACCCCGCGCCGCCGCTGCTCTTCCGGCAGAAGCCGGACCGCGTTATACGCGCCCCGAATCTTGAACGAACCGATGGGTTGCAGGCACTCCAGCTTCAGATAAATGTCGGACGGGCCGTCGTAGTTGAGTCGCACCAGCGGGGTGCGAATGGCAGCTTCATAGACGTGCTTGCGCGCCTCGTCGATGAGCGCCGCAGGAATGTTGCGCTGCGTGGCTTTGCTGCCGGATGAAAGATTAGTTGCCATAGCAGAATGTTTGCTCCCGATTGATTGAGTGTCACACAATATAGTGACATCCCTGAGGATTTGTCATCACGAGCGCAGCGAGGGATCTCTGTCCGCCGAAAAGCAGATTCCTCGCGCCCAAACCCAGGCGCTCGTAATGACAACTCACTCTGCTTGGGGTAGCTCCGTGTTCTCGCAATGGGTCACTATAATTTGCGACGCTCTTAACTTCGACGGAGCGAGATTGAATAGACTATAACTCATGCACTCTACCGCGACCGATTCTGAAGCCACCGCTCGCCAGCACTCCGACGAGGTGATTGAGCTGCGCAGCGACACCTTTACTCAGCCCTCGCCCGCGATGCGCCGCGCCATGTCTGAAGCTGTGGTCGGTGACGACGTGTACGGCGAAGACCCGACCATCAACCGGCTGGAAAAGCGTGCGGCGGAGATCTTCGGCCGTGAAGCGGCGCTGTTCGTTCCCAGCGGAACCATGGGCAACCAGATCGCGATCAAGCTGCATACCCATCACGGGCAGGAGGTCATCTGCGAGGAGCGCTGCCATGTTTTCGAGTACGAGATGGCGATGATGGCGCACTTCTCCGGCGTAATACCGCGGACAGTGTGGGCAGAAGACGGCATCCTCACCTGGGAGCATGTGAAATCCAAGATCAGGGCCAAGAACTACGACGATGCGAAAACCGGCATGGTCTCGTTGGAGAACACGCACAACATGGCCGGCGGTACGACCATACCGCCCGGCATCTTCGACGAGCTTTGCGGCCAGCTCCATGCTGTAGGACTCGCGGTTCATCTGGATGGAGCGAGGGTGTTCAACGCTTCCGTGGCGCTCGGGATTCCGGTGGCGCAACTGACAGCCAAGGCCGACACCGTCATGTTCTGCCTGTCCAAAGGACTGGGCGCCCCCGTCGGATCGATGCTGGTGGGCAACGCAGAGCTGATGTATCGCGCCCGCATCTATCGCAAAGCGCTGGGCGGCGGAATGCGGCAGGCGGGCATACTTGCTGCGGCGGGTCTTATTGCGCTGGAGCAGGGACCGCAGAAGCTGGCGCAGGATCACGCCAACGCAAAGTTTCTGGCCGAGGGATTGTCTGGGATTCGCGGCATCAACATCGATCCCGCCAAAGTGCAGACCAACATTCTGATGTGCGAGGTTTCCGGGACTGGGATGTCGTCGTACGAACTCGCAGAGAAACTTTCGGCACGGAAGGTCCTGGCCAGCGGATTCGGCCCGCAGTTCATTCGCTTCGTCACCCATCTCGATGTCAGCCGCGAGCAGTGTGCGCAGGCGGTAGATATCATTGCCTCGTCCTGCGGCGCCAAGGCGCAGCGCGCATAGCTCCAGAGAGGCGCTGTTCGTGAGCGACCATCAGCGTCCAGTTACGAACAGTCCACGCCCTTCCGCCAAGACCTTTCGAACGCAAACCGAATCCGAATCAACCCCTTACAACGGAACGCCTCTGGCAGGAGGATTGCGTCTATCAGGATGGATTGCCAAGGAGTCTGGATGCGCAGCTTTGTCGATGACCTTCGCTATGCGGTTCGCCAGATGTTCAAGTCGCCGGGATTCGCCGCGGTCGCGGTGATTACGCTGGCCCTAGGAATCGGCGCCAACACGACCGTATTCAGCGTGATCGATGCAGTCATCCTGCGTCCTCTGCCGTACGACAAGCCGGAGCGGCTGGTCAGTGCACAGTCTGCCAGCACGCACGATCCCGCCGGTAAAGCGATGTCGTACCCGGATTTCTTCGACTGGCGCGCCCAGAACCATACCCTCGACCATCTGGTCTCCTACCATGACAACTCGTTCACCCTCACTGGAGTGGCGCGGCCGGTGCACGTGGACGCCGAGATTGTCTCCTGGGACTTTCTGCCGACGTTGGGAGTGAATCCCGAACTTGGCCGTGGCTTTACGGCCGATGAAGAAAAGCAGGGGACGAAGGTCGTGCTCATCAGCCATGCCTTGTGGGTGGACCAGTTCGGACGAGACCCGTCGGCGCTTGGCCGCAGCGTAAAGCTAAGCGGCGATTCGTACACCATCGTGGGCGTGATGCCGGCGTCGTTCCGTTTTCCAGTGACGGAACCGCAGAACGGTGTCTGGACGACACTCGCAGTGGATGACGATCCAACCGATCCGCATCCCATGACGAAAAACCGGGGCGGCCATTTCCTCAACACTATCGGAAGGATGAAGCCTGGGGTCACGGTCGCGCAGGTCGATCAGGACCTGAAGAACATTGCCGGGAACCTGGCCAAGCAGTACCCCAATTCGAACTCGCGGCACGACTCAGCCAACGTGCAAACTGAACTGGCCTCCCTGATCGGCGATACGCGAACGGCGCTCGGCGTAGTGCTGGGCGCGGTTGCGCTAGTATTGCTGATCGCCTGCGCCAACATTGCCAATCTGTTGCTGGCGCGTATGCGCGAACGGCAACGCGAGATCGCGGTGCGCGCGGCGCTGGGTGCGGGGCGTAAACGGATCATCCGCCAGTTGCTGGTGGAGAGCCTTTTTCTGAGCACGGTTGGCGGTCTGGCAGGATGTGGCCTGGCGTTCGCGGCCACGCCGGCAATGTTGTCGCTCATTGGAGACAGCGTTCCCCGGGCTGCCAACGCGGGCGTGGATCTGCGCGTACTCGGCTTCGCGATATTGCTGTCGTTTGTGGCCGGACTTGTGTTCGGAATTGTCCCCGCCATCACCGCCTCGAAGACCGACCTGGTCAGCACGTTCAAAGACGGTGGACGTACCGAAACCTCGCACCGCGATTGGCGGCGATCTTCGCTCATCGTGGCGCAAGTCGCGCTGGGTCTGGTGCTGACCGCGGGGGCAGGATTGCTCATCACCAGTTTCAGGAACCTGGTGCATACCAGCCAGGGTTTCAATCCCGACCATCTGCTGACCTTCACTTTCGAATTGCCAGATGCGCAATACAAACAGAAGCGGGCCGAGTTCTATCGCGACTACTTCGAGAAGGTGCGCGCCATCCCGGGCGTGCAATCGGCGGGCGGCGTCATCGTGCTGCCCATGACTGAAGATCGCATCATCATCACCTTCGAGGACCCCGAGCATCCCGTGCCCGAGGCGCAACAGCCCTTCGCAGACCTCACACCGGTCTCGCCGGGATACTTCGGCGCCATGCAGATTCCCTTACTGGAGGGCCGCGACTTCTCTGAACGCGATGACATTAAGGCGTCGCAAGTCATGATTGTGAACCGGGCGTTCGCGGAGAAATACTTTCCCGGGGAAAATGTAATCGGCAAAAAGCTGAAGCCGGGCGCCGGCAACGGTACTGCCGGCGGGCCGCCATGGCGGGAAATCGTGGGGGTAGTGGGCAACATCCGCCGCTCGGCGACCCAGCGCGACCTGAAGCCCGCCATGTACCTGGCAGCGGCACAAATGCCCACGTGGTGCTGTCTCTACAGTGTGGTGCGCACGTCGGTCGAGCCGCGCAGTCTGGAACCCACCATGCGCCAACTGGTGTCTTCGCTTGATCCGGACGTGCCGGTGACGCAGGTGCACACCATGAAGGAACTCATGTTCAGCGAGCTTTCGCAGCCGCGCTTTGCCATGGTGCTGCTGGGCACGTTTGCGGGACTTGCCATGGTGTTGACCGTGGTCGGCCTCTACGGCGTCATGATGTACTCGGTGACCCGACGGAGGCGTGAGATCGGAGTTCGCATGGCGTTGGGGGCGCGGCGTGGCATGGTGCTGAAAATGGTTTTGCGCGATGCTGCGGTGCTGCTCACAATTGGAATTGCCGTGGGAGTGGCCGTGTCGCTGGTTTCAGCCTCGGTGCTGCAAAGCATGTTATACGGGACGGGCTCGCGCAATCCGCTGGTATTGGCGCTGGTTTGCATCGCCGTGGCCTTGGCAGGGCTAATCGCGGCCTACATTCCAGCGTTTCGCGCAGCGTCCATCGAGCCCATGCAGGCCCTGCGCAGCGAGTGACCTGCTGTTGTGTCTGTCGGCGTTAATTTTTCTGTCTGTCATCCTGAGCGAGCGGAGCGAGTCGAAGGACCCCTATACCAGCCCGGGAATGTCTGCGGCCTCGCCCGCTTACAGTTCCCGGTAATTCAGCAACCCGACGCCGATCAGCGTAAAACAGACCGGCCAGATCCACGAAGGAATCGTGCGATCTTCGGCAGCAAGGCGAATCTCCAGCCAGCGCGCCCATCCGGCAAACACCGCCAAAAGGCCCAAGGATACGTGCGACAACTCGATCAGCAGGTTTTCCTTCACATTGACGATGGCATGGGAGTGGGTCAGTAATACCACGCCACCGGCCGCGACCATAAGGGGGAAGATGAGGGCCATGCGATCGTTTTCCCATTTCCGCTTGCGGACTCTTAGTTCAAAGACAGCAAAGGCGACGCATACCAGCGCGGCCAGCCGGTGTTGAAATGCCTCGGGATTGGCCCAACACGCCCAGAAGCCCTTGTAGCCTACCGGCCAGCACTCGGTATCAGCCTGGACGAAGATGAAGATGGCAATGCCAATCAACAACAGCGGCCAGTATTCGGCCCAGCCAGCCTTGCCGGTGCGGGCCAGCAGCGCCAGCAAACCCATCGCCAGCACGACCAGGCCCATCCAGTGATGGTTCGACTCCGACTCCATCGCCCATGAGACCTTCAGCGGCGAGAGCGGCTCGCCGTCGGCGTTGTAGGCCGCTGGAATCTTATTCAGAGCCTCGCTGGCGGTGGCCTGCGGTCCGGAAGCAGAGATGCTTGCATTCGCCACGCGTGGGTAGGTGAAACGAGGCACGGTCGGCTTCATGCGCTGCACGATCTGTGGACGGGTGACCGTGTCGTTGGGCTGGTCAACCGCGGGCGGTTGTGAGGTGAGCGAAGCCGCCGTCAAAATCACCGTGATCCCTATGCCAACTTCCACTTCGATGAGCCGGCGCAAGCGGGTCATGACCCGTTCTTTGCTGGTGTTGCGCAGCATCCAGAAGTTAATGCCGCCGAGCAGCATCAGCACCCCGAGCATCAACACCTTCGCGGTCACCATCACGCCGTAGGCGGTACCGAGAACGGCGCGCCAGGAGGCGATATATCGAATGCTCATGCCCAGGCCGCTGAACACAATCGCGCCAACGCTGATCAGCGCCACCCGCGAGAAGCGCTCGGTTATGTACCATCGCGCCTCTTCGTCCTTGTCACGAAATAACGCGAGCACCAGGAATAGCAGGCCGCCGATCCAGAACCCCGTTGCTGCTTCGTGGATTGTGGTCAGCACAATGAGAAACGGACGGCCGTCAAGGCGTGAAGCGGCGTGGTTCGTCATGACCGATGCGCCCAGGACCGTGATGGCCAGCATCGGCACCAGCCAGCGTGCGAACATCCACTGTTGGCGTGCCACCAGCCAGGTCGCCAGCGCCGCCACCAGCACAATGCTTCCCGAGAGAAAAAAGTTCGCCCCGATCACTGCGCGGAAGCCGATCTGAGCCGTGGTCATCAACACAGCCGAGTTCACGTACAGATAAAGGACCTGCATGATGATCAGCCCGATCGCGCTGACCCTCAGCAGCGTCCACGAACCGGATTGCATCTTCTGGATGGATTCGGGATTGCCCGGCACGCCGCGTGCGGTCCACAGAACGAACAAGATGCCGCCGAGCAGCAACGATTGAAAGACCAGCGTTCCGGCCCGCAGGACAACCGACAGGAACCCGAAAAGATCAACTAGTTGCTGCATGCTGGCTGGACTATCTCACCTGGAAGGAAACTTCGCCACTGCTCATATGGCCATCAGAGGCAAGCACGCTCCACTTCAGTTTGTAAGCTCCCGGTTTCAGCCCCTTGGCATTGCACTGCAGGATGTTGGGAGTGTTCTGCCTGGCGAGAGGAAGAGTAGTTCCGGAACCGTCGGGCGTTGTCAGTTGCACGCGCGACCGGCTGCCGTCGATGCGTACATTGAAACGCAACTCAATGGGAACGTCGGGCCCGGTGACCGTGGCATGTAGTTTGGGCGTCGATTCCATCAGAATCGCATGACCCCACGCCAAGGGTGATAGGCCAGTCAACAAGAGAAGAGTCAAGAGAATCGGTAACGATGGCCTCGGAAGCGCGCGACGCAATTTGCATTCCTCCCCATTGCGCGGAAGTGCAATCAACCCAAAAGTGAGTGAAAGGGTATTATGCCACGCGGACGCTATGGCTTAACGGTTGCCGAAAAATTCGAACCGAGAGCGTTTTGAAAGGGCGCACCTTCAGGTGCGCCGTCACAGGTCTTTTTTGTTATCCTGAAGCGGCTTCAGCCGGTGAGGCATTCAACCTCTGGGATTCCTCTAGCAGCAGCGGGTCACCACCAGGCCAGTGTGGGGGTGCATCCTCTCGAAGTGTGCCAGCATTTCATCACCCAGCAGCGGCGCAAACTCATCCCGTTCGGCGCAGGTGTCAACGCCGACAAATTCGATAGGATCGATGACAACGTTCAGATTGTTGCAGGGTGAGTCGCCCGGATATCCGGTTGGATACGCCGGCAGCAGAACATACGACTTCTTCTTTTTGCCGGCCAGCGTGTATTCGCATTGAATCGAGGCCCGGTCGCGCTGCACTTTGTGGATGGTGAACTTGCGCGCAGGGCGGCTGACGCGTTCCAGATGCTCGCGCAGCGTATTCACCGTCATAATCGTCGCGAGTTGATGGCGCGCAGTCAGCGTGTGCATGGCGTCCCCCGGTTCCGTCTGGAGCAATCGACAAATGTCGAAAGCGTTGGGCGATTAACAGAATTATAGGCCATCCCATCTGCTCGAAAGCAGTCGTCATCATGGACCGCTAACCATTTCAGGCCGCGACCATGCAAGCAACAGATACGCGGTAGGTCTGGCTCGCGTCTACTCAGCGCAGTCCTTCAGCTAGGTACAACGTCGAAAGCGTTTGCCGGTAGCTGTATGCGTAAGTTTTGCCATCAGGAGTGACGTGGATGTTCCACAGGGTGTAAATGCCTCCGGAATCAGCGGGGAGCAACTTGCGGACGAGTTCCTGACGCCCGTCGGCTACACCGACACGCAAAATGCGCCCTGGAACTTCATCCGGTACGGTAGTGAAGATGAACCGCCCATCCAGGCTCCATTGCAGTGGCAGCATGCCGTTTGTGCTAGGGACAGTCCGCGCTGGCTTACCTTCCAGGGAATAAATGACGACATTCCCTGACAAGTCCATGTCCGGGGCGGCAAGCTGCTTCCCATCGTTGGACAGGACACTGGAGACAACCCCTTCTGGCGTGACCGGAGTAGGCTTGCCGTTGGCGATGTCAACAGCGTAGGTGCGGTAAGCATGCCCGCGCTCAGCGCCGTTCACAAGCAGGCGCTTCCCATCCGGGAAGAAACCCGCACGCGATAGCGCCTCCAAATCGGGGACGTTAACTGTTTTCGTCTGCCCTGCCCCCGTCGGCAGCAAGGTAATCTGCGGTTTTCTATCCGCGCTGGTCACCGCTGCCCACTTCCCGTCGGGCGACACTCCGTACACGTGCCCAACCCCCAGGCTTTTCGGTGCTGACCCGTCAAAACTGCGCATGGCCACGATGTAGTCGCGTCCGGCGGGCTCTCCTTCCTCGGAGAACAACACCCATTTGCTGTCCGGCGAAATGGCCTCGACGATAGTCCAACCGAGCCAACTCAGATCACGTTCGGCGCCACCCTCCCGCGCGCCCTTCATTCCCACCCGGTCATCGTCGAAGCTCAGCAAAACTCGGCCGTCACGAGCGATGTCGTGCAACGTGAGACCACCCGGTATCCGCAGCACCACCCGGACCTTTCCCGAAGGGGTGACAGCCAGGAGCGCACGATCTGCCCCAGCAGCCGTTGCCGTGAACCACACCTCATCCCCTTTGGCAGACCAGGCTAGTCCCTCTTCTGCCTCCCATTCCTGCGTGAGGTTCTTCTCGTTGCCAGTCAGGTCGATCAGGGCGACAACACCGCGGTCATCCGGCCAGCCTGGATGAAGCATAAACGCAATCCGATCTCCTGCTGGCGAAACTCGCATGTGACTGATCCAACCGCTGGTCTCATACAGCACTTTGCCAATGGGGTACTCCAGCCGGCTGCGACCATCCACGTAATGGATTACTGCCGGTGTGCCATCCGGACCCCAATCGGCGGCGCGTACTTGCTCCAGCATCTCCCGCGGTGCCCCGCCCGCGACCGGCGCGCGCGCCAACGTAGCATCACGAATTACCAGGTGGTTCGTGATTTTGCCACCGACTGCCAGCGCCATCTCTCCCGAACGTGACACTCCCAGCAGCGACGCCGATTCAACTTCCAACGGTCGAGCCTGGGGGGAAGCACTGGACGTTGAGAAAAGCCGCACCGGTTTCGACTCCCAACTTGCCGCGTAGATTACGTTTTGCTCATCAGCCGCAAACCGCGCCGATAGGATCATTCCGCGCTCGAATGTGAGTCGCCGGAAGCTCGGCAAAGCGTTGTGCTGCGTTCCGCGCCCCACAAAAAATGCTGCTGCTGCGAGGGCTAAGAATCCGGCTGATAACAGCAGCGTTTTCGGGACACCAAGCCGCCGAGCTTTACGAGCGCCTGGGATTGCGATGCTGCTTTGGGAGCTCTGCGAGACGTTCCGCAAAGCAAACTCTACGTCGTGCGCCGACCGGAAGCGCTGTTCGGGGTTCTTCTCCAGGCAGTGGCGCACTACGCGCTCCAGAGCGGGAGATATTTTCAACGTGTCGGTTTGCAGCTCCGGCGGGTCGTCCTTCAGGATGGCGTTCATCGTCTCGATGGACGACTCGCCTTGGAATGCTCGCTGCCCACTGAGCATTTCGTACAAGATTGCGCCGAAGGCAAAGATGTCGGTGCGCGCGTCCACTTCCTTGCCGCGCACCTGCTCCGGCGACATGTAGCCTGCCGTGCCCAGCACCATGCCCGGCGTGGTCTGCGCCGGGACAGTCACTGTCGCTCCCTCTACCCCGCGTGCGCGTCCTTCCTCGACTCGCGCGAGCTTTGCCAGCCCAAAATCTAGCACCTTCACCCGCCCGTCCCGGGTGACGAATACGTTCTCCGGCTTCAAGTCGCGATGCACTACGCCTTTGTCATGCGCGGCCGCCAGCCCCTCGGCGATCTGCGACGCATAGTCAATCGCGCGCCGCTGCGGCATTGGCCCTTCCTGCATTTTTTCCCGCAGGGTCTCGCCATCCAAAAGCTCACAGACCATGTAGGGCGAACCCAGGTGCTGGCCGATGTCGTGCACGCCGCGGATATTGGGATGATTCAGCGCCGCGACGGTGCGGGCTTCCTGCTCGAAGCGCAGCAGCCGGTCCGTATCGCCCGCAAATGACTCCGGCAAGACTTTGATCGCAACATCGCGATCGAGGCGCGTGTCGCGGGCGCGGTACACCTCTCCCATTCCGCCAGCGCCGATTGCCGCGATAATTTCGTAAGGGCCGAGCTTTGTACCGGGGGAGAGTGCCATGAGTAGCGCGAATTATATCCCAGTCTTCAGCGTGGACAGCGCGCCGAAGTGTCCCCAAATCCTGCAAATGAATGCCGCTACTCGACTAACAAGATTTTCTCCACCGCGCGCTTTCGATATTCAAACGTTGTGTGCAGCATGCGCTGGAATATCGCTCTCTCCAGAAGCCTTCCGATCACGCCGAAGCCGACTTCGTACTCCACCACATCGCGGATTAGCGTACCCTCGCGGCTATCCATGATCTTCGCCTCGAAGGAATGAGTGTGTGTCCAGCGATGGAACGGGCCCTGCTTCTGAACGTCGCGAAAAAATTGGTTGAGCGTGAAGTCGGTGATCAGCGCCGTCCATTTCTCGTGCAGAGGAACATGCGGAAGGGCGCGAAATTTGAAGGTGATCTCTGTGCCGACCCCGGCCATGCGCTCAACGCCCGCGGGCGTTTCACCGGCAGGGAAGCGCGGCCGCACCAGATTCAGCTTGAGCAACCGCGCGCCCTGGCTGGGCGGCAGGATCCGTGAGAGATTGTGGGGATCAGCGAAGAAGGCGAACACTCGCGGCAGCGGCGCGGCGATCCAATGTTCGGCTTCAAACCGCTGGCTCATGCCCTCTTACCTGTTTTTTCCTGAAATCGCCGAGGTGGAACCATCTAAGTAAACCCAAATTGTTGGGTCTAAAGAATTTGCGACCCACTAGGAATTGTGTTGGGTCGCTCAGAATCACGCAGGTCGCAAAAAACCCCAAATTCCTCTTGACACACAACAGTTTAGGAGTAGGATACGTCCAAAGTGGTAAGAAGTGGGACACGGTGGTACAGAGGTGACCCCCAGTGGGAGCAAGTTGTGCGAAATGGTTCCAGCGCCAAAAACGCCATGCAACCGGATCGTAGCTGCCAAATAGGGACGTTAATGTTCACCTCCGTGGTGAAACGCCAGCCATGGCTGGCCGAAAGTTATGTTTCGCGGCACGCATACAACTCGACTGGACGAAAAAGGGCGCCTCAAGGTGCCGGCGGACTTCAAGCGCCAGATCGACGAAAACTATGGTGCCCAATTCTACATCACCAGCCGCACCGGCACTGTTGCCGAAGTTTATCCCATGCAGGAATGGGAAGAGATCGAGCGCAAGCTGGCGGCGGCTCCGGACTCGCATCCGGGCAAGAAGAAATTTTTGAAGTACACCAACTTTTACGGTCAGGTGGTGGAGATGGACGGGCAAGGCCGTTTGTTGCTCCCTTCCGCACTGCGCGATTCGGCCAACCTCAAAGGCGAGGTTGCGGTGATGGGGAGCCTGAAGCATCTCTTGGTGCGCAACGCCGAGGAGCTTCGCAAGGAAATCGCGGCGGAGCCGTTCACTGAGGAAGATGACGCGAGCCTCAGCAGCTTGGGCATTTAGAGCGACGCAGGTTTTGGGTTCCATTCGCGATCTCGGAATGGGAGTGAATGGACAACGGGTTTTCAGAGACGAACAGCGCCCCTGGGCGCGGACATGGCGAGAGCAAAGAGTTTGGCCATGTACCGGTTCTTTCAAAACTAGCGATCGAATTCCTGGCCGTACGGCGCGGCGGGACCTATATCGATGCGACCCTCGGCTTAGGCGGGCACAGTTGGGAAATCGCAAAACTCCTGGGCCCAAAGGGTCGTTTGATTGGCATCGATAAGGACCCGGCAGCGTTGGAGCGGGCACGCGAGCGGTTGACCAACCCGCCGCCGGAGATGGCCTCCGAGTGGCCGAAGGTTGAGTTGGTGCATGCCTCGTTCGCGGAGGTGGCGCAGCACATAGCGCCGGCTACCGCCGATGGTTTGCTGGCCGACCTGGGCGTCAGCTCCATGCAATTGGAGAACGCGGCGCGTGGATTCAGTTTTCAGGCAGATGGTCCGTTGGACATGCGGATGAATCCGCATTCCGGGCCGACTGCCGAACAAGTGGTAAATCGCTACGACGAGCGCGAGCTTGCCAATGCGATTTACGAATTCGGTGAGGAAAGGAGGTCGCGGAGAATCGCCAGAGCCATTGTACGGGCGCGGCCGATTCACACTACCGCTCAACTGGCGGAGGTGATTTCGGCCGCGGCCCGGCCAATGAACCAGGCTGAGCGGCGCATTCATCCGGCGACACGGACTTTCCAGGCACTCCGAATTCTGGTGAACCGTGAATTAGAAGACCTGCGGGAGCTGCTGAGCAAGGGCGCGGCGCCGCAGGTGCTCAAGCCGGGAGGCAGGTTGGTGATCATCAGCTTCCACTCGCTGGAAGATCGCATTGTGAAAGATGCGTTGCGAGAAGGAGCGCACGACGGCGTATACCGCGTGCTGACCAAGAAGCCGATGACGGCCGATGAAGAGGAAGTCGATCGCAATCCGCGGTCGCGCAGCGCGAAGCTGCGGGCGGCGGAGCGGATTTGAGGTTCGGTGCCGTTAGTTACACGGTTTCGCAACTATTGAACAATGTCCGCCGCGCGGTGCAGCGAGCTGCGGAAAAAGCTGTGCAGAATGTGAATAACTGCGGGCCCTGGAATTCTGTTGGTGTCTGGAAAATGCAGACCGGACAAAGGCCGATGTCGTAAGGCCGTTCGGCAGGAGAGAGTAATGGCAGCCGGAGTTCTTTACCCGACCATGGCGCAAGCTGGTAATTGGAATGAGCCGCCAGCCGAAAAACCGCGTGGCATGTTCATTGGCACGCCCGAGATCTATTTCGCCAAGCGCATCGACAACTCGCGGGTGGCGAAGATGGCCGACCCCAAGCGTCGCCGCGAGATGATTTCGCTCGGCATCACTTTGAGCGTGCTCTTCCTGTTCGCCATGGTGTATCTGTGGCAACACTTCAGCGCGATCGAGTACGGCTATCGCATCGAGCAGCTGACGGCACAGCGCAACACCATCTCCGAATCGAACCGCGCCTTGAGCCTGGAAGAGGCATCGTTGAAGGACCCGGCACGAATCGACAGGCTGGCCAAACAGATCGGGATGCAGCCTCCGGCCGGAGGGCAGTTGCAGCCCATGGACTCGACGATCGCCGATCCATCCACTCCCGTCATGGCGCAGGCCGGCGGGATAACGGTGGTCTCGGCGCTGCCTTAAGAGGAAAGAGAAGGCCGCTCCAGACGTACAAGACCGGCTAAACCAGGCACGGTGAAAGCAAAGCGGCGGTCCGCAGCAACGGACCGCCTTCTGCACGTAAAGCGCCACCAGTAGGTAATCACGAGTTCCGGCAACGCCGGAGTAAAGCGGAACGGAGTAGACAGGGAATGCGGGCCAGCGCTCCCAGGACGCCAAGTCGAAGGCTTTACATCTTCGCCGTTCTGCTTTTCATTTGGATATTTGCCATCTGCTTTCGCCTGGTCCGACTGCAGGTGGTGAAGTTCGGCTTCTTCGAAGACCTTGCCGAGCGGCAACGCACCCGTACTGTTCCGGTCGAACCGCGGCGCGGCAATATCTACGACCGCTATGGCCATCCGCTGGCCATGTCGATTGATGTCGATTCGGTGTTCGCGGTGCCCAGCGAAGTTCACGACAAGGAAACGACGGCCGCGATGCTGGGCAAGGTGCTGAACCTCGATCCCCAGGACATCCTGATACGGCTGAAGATGGCGCGGCCTTTCGTCTTCATCGCCCGCCGCATCGATGCCGAAACCAGCACGCGCATCCGCCAACTCAATCTGCACGGAATCGCATTTCGCAAAGAACCCAAGCGCTTCTATCCCAAGCGCGACCTGGCTGCGCAGGTGTTGGGATATGTCGGCATGGATGGCGATGGGCTGGGCGGTCTGGAGCGGGGATTCGACGACGACCTGCGGGGTATTCCCGGCAAGGAGCTAGTCTCGCTCGACGCTCGCGGCAAATGGTTTAGCCGGGTCGAGAAGCCGCCCGATCCCGGTCAGAACCTGGTGTTGACCATCGACCAGACCATCCAGTACATCGCCGAGCGCGAATTGCAGCAGGGGATGGAGGACACCAAGTCGATCGCGGGAACGGTGGTGGTGGAGAATCCCCGGACCGGCGAGATTCTCGCGCTGGCCAATCGGCCGACCTTCAATCCCAACGTGTACAACAGCGTTCCCGCCGACGCGCTGAAGAACCGCGCGGTCAGCGACATCTATGAGCCGGGCTCGGTATTCAAGATCGTCACGTACTCGGCGGCCATCGACCAGCATGTGGTGACGCCGGACGATAAGGTCGATTGCCAGCACGGCTCGATTGACGTGTTCGGCATGAAGATCCACGACCACGAGAGCCTGGGCGTGGTGACCATCGCCGAGGCGCTGGCGCATTCCAGCGACGTGGCCGCCATCAAGACCGGCATGAAGTTGGGTGCCGAGCGTCTTTACCACTACATTCACGACTACGGCTTCGGTCAGCAGACCGGCATCGAGCTTCCCGGCGAGACCCGCGGGCTGGCGAGGCCAGTTAGCCGCTGGTCGAAAGTTTCTATTGGCGCAATCTCAATGGGGCAGGAGATCGGCGTGACCCCGCTGCAAACCATTTCGCTGCTCTCCACTATCGCGAACGACGGAGTGTACACGCCCCCGCGCATCGTGGCCGGCGAGTTGCCGCCCGACGGAACGCCCAAGCCCGTGGTGTTTCATTCTGCACAGCAGCACCGCGTGGTTTCGACCATGACCGCGGCCCAGATGAAAAAGATGATGGAAGGCGTCGTATTATTCGGGACGGCCAGGCGGGCAATCCTGAACGGCTACACCGTTGCCGGCAAAACCGGGACGGCGCAGAAGGTTGACCCTGCGACGGGCGGATATTCCAAGACCAGGTATGTCGCGTCATTTATCGGATTTGCCCCGGTGAGCAGCCCGGCGATAACCATTGCCGTGATTCTCGATTCGCCCGTGGGACTGCATCAGGGCGGCCAGGTCAGCGCCCCGGTGTTTAAGCGCATCGCCGAGCAGGTGTTGGAATACATGCATGTGCCCCACGACGCCGATGTCAAGAACCTGCAGCGAGAGACCCTGCGGGCCTCGGCAAAAGATGCCGACGTGGCTGATGAATCATCTGACCGTCTTGGCCCGCCGCTGCCGATGGCCGAGGCGGATGCAACCATCACCACCGCGCCAGCGACAAATTCGCAGTCAAAGGCGTCTGGCCCGAAGGCAACAGGCGGGGCCGCGGCGAGCGTCGTTCCGCCAGCTTCAGCCGCCCAGCCAGCGCAGTCTGCTTCCGGGACCGAGATAGCGCAGGTTTCACTTCCATCGCATCAGCCGAGTCCGGCCGAGCAGGCCGCGCCGCAGGGCACCGTGGTTCTCGATGTGGACAGCGGAGTGATTGTGCCGTCTTTCCTGGGCAAGCCGCTGCGATCGGCGGTGGAATAGCGCGCAGCAATCGGGATTGGAGATCAACGCAATTGGCAGCGGAGTCGCGCGCCAGCAATGGCCTGCACCCGGCAGCCACCTCTCTTCCGGACAAAAGATCACAGTGCGGTTCACGCACTAGGGCGGTTGCGGGGTTAATGTATCCGTCCGTACGGGTAGTGCGGGCCTTGAGGCCCGCGTTAGGCAGGCACGTATGGAGACCGGCTTCAGCCGCCGAGGGACCTTGGGCCTAAAGGCCGGTTTTTGTATTAGCTTGCTGACGCGGGGCTGAAGCGCCGCACTACCCGAACATCATCGAATGCTTCTGAAATGCGGCAAGATTTGAGTGAGGTCGAGTTTCTTCAGCCTCTTCTGTCGCTAGTTCCTTAGTGGGAACATCAGCCATTCCGCGCCCGCACACGCGCAAAAGCATAGCTATAATAAAGCATAGCTATAATGCGGGTAGAATGACCTTCCTTGATTTGCTGGATGGTGCCGAATATCTCGCGCAGCAAGGCAATCCGCAGATCGAGGGCCTTGACTACGACAGCCGGCGGGTGCAGCCCGGCTGGTGTTTCGTGGCCATCCGCGGTGAGACCACCGATGGTAATCGCTACATCGATGCCGCGCTCGGCGCAGGAGCCGTTGCCGTTGTCAGCGACTCGGTAGCGCCGCGTCCCGATGTCGCCTGGGCGCAGGTTTCTCACGGACGGCGAGCCCTGGCGCGGCTCAGCGCAAACTTCTATGGCCGTCCTGCGGAACAGCTGTCGATCACCGGCATCACCGGCACCAATGGCAAGACCACGACAGCGTTCATCCTGAATGCCATGCTGCGTGCCGCCGGACGCCACACTGCCCTGGCGGGCACGGTGGAGTATCGCATCGGCGATCAGGTCTTTCCCGCTCCCCACACCACCCCCGAGGCGCTGGAGTTGAACCAGTTCTTTGCTCGCGCGGTGGACTCGGGCTGCACTGAGGCGGTGATGGAGGTGTCGTCGCATGCCCTGGAACAGCAGCGGGTTTATGGAGTGCCGTTCGACGTTGCCGTATTCACCAATCTCACGCGCGACCATCTCGACTACCACGGCACCATGGAAGAGTATTTCGCTTCGAAGACGAAATTGTTTACCGGCCTGGGTACCGAACCGCCGAGGGTGGCGGTGATCAATGCCGAAGACGAATACGGTCAACGCATGATCAAGCTCCTGAAGAAACAGCAGGAATTGATTACTTACGGCATGAATGGCGGCGATTTCCGCGCCAGGGATGTCAGCATTGAAAGAAACGGGACGAAGTTCACCCTGGTGACACCAGCCGGTCAACATCCCATTTGGAGCCCGCTGCTAGGGCGGGTGAATGTGCTGAACCTGATTGCTGCCTCCGCCGCAGCGTATGCGCGCAATGTCGAACTCAGCGACATCATCCAAGCGGCCGGAGAACTCGCCCAGGTGCCGGGACGCTTCGAACGCGTGGACCTTGGCCAGCCCTTCACGGTGATTGTGGATTATGCCCACACCGACGACGCCCTGCGTAACCTGACCGCCGTCGCGCAGGAATTCCTTGCGCAGCGCGGCGGGCCGGGACGAGTCATCACCGTATTCGGATGCGGCGGCGACCGCGACCGCAGCAAACGTCCGCTGATGGGCGAGGCCGCTGGCGCCGGCAGCGACCTGGTGGTGCTGACCAGCGACAATCCGCGAAGTGAGAACCCCCTCGACATCATGAACGACGCGCTCCCGGGGCTGCAGCGTTCCGGAACGCGTTACACTTTGGAACCTGATCGAGCCAAGGCCATCGTTTCTGCCATCCACGAGGCGCAGGCCGGCGATGTCGTTCTTATCGCCGGCAAGGGACATGAGAAGATGCAGATCTCGGCCGCGGGCGCCGTCCCATTCGACGACATCGAGGTCGCACGGAATGCGCTGCGCGACAATGGTTACTCAACCTCCCAGCCAACTCAGTCAGCAAAGTTATGAAGCTATATCTGTCGCGCGCCGCCGAATTCATGCAGGCCGCCGGCGAATTTGATTCTGCCGCGGTCGCCAGCGGCTATTCCATCGATTCGCGCACGCTGTTGCCGGGGGATCTGTTCTTCGCGGTGCGAGGCGAGCGGCTCGACGGTCATGATTTTGTCGAGGCGGCACTGGCGAGAGGCGCAGCCGGCGCCGTCGTTAGCGAGGACCACAGCGCGCGGTTCGCTCAGAAGAATCAGCTATTGGTGGTGGACGACCCGCTTCTCGCATTGCAACGCCTGGCTGCCGCCGTCCGCCGATTGTGGGGCAAGCCGCTCATCGCCGTGACTGGTTCGGCCGGCAAAACCACGACCAAGGAAACCATCGCGCATGTGCTGGGTACGAAGCACCGTGTACTGAAATCGCAAGGCAATCTGAACAACCATTTCGGCATGCCGCTGCAGTTGCTGAAGCTGGAGCACGAACACGAGATTGCGGTGGTTGAGATGGGGATGTCGCATGCCGGCGAGATTACCGCACTCGCCAGGCTGGCGCAGCCGGATTGCGGTGTCGTGACCATGGTGGCTCCGGTGCACCTGGAGTTTTTCGAGTCGATCGCTGCCATCGCCCACGCCAAGTACGAACTGATAGAGTCGCTTCCCGCGGACGGCATCGCGGTGTTGAATGCCGACGATGAGTATGTTTCGCAGTTCGGTCGAGACTTGCACGGTAAGGTTGTTACCTTCGGATTGCACCAGCGGGCCAACGTTTCGGCGCGGCAGATTGAATCGCGCGGCCCTCTTGGCTCGGTGTTCGAAATTGTGGCGGATGCTGAGCGTGCTACGGCAACTCTGCCGTTATTAGGCGAGCACAGCATCTACAATGCGCTGGCGGCGGTCGCCGTCGGATTGCAGTATGGAATTCCGCTGAGCATGGCTGCCGAATCGCTCGCGACTCTGACGCCCGGAGACAAGCGCGGAGAAATCCTCAGCTACCAGGGCGCGACGATCATCAACGATTGCTACAATTCCAATCCTAAGGCCCTCGACAACATGGTCCGGTCGCTGGCCCAGCTTCCTGCGCGACGGCGGATTGTCGTCGCCGGCGAGATGCTGGAGCTCGGCCCCGCAGCGGAGGCCATGCACCGCGAGTCCGGACAAAACATGGCAAGGCTGGGAATCGACCGGCTGTTGGGAGTTCGAGGGCTGGCGAAGTCGATGGTGGAAGCCGCAGTCGAAGCGGGAATGAATGCCGACTTCGTCAACACGCCGCAAGAGGCGGGCGCCTGGTTGCAGCGCGAGGTCGAAAGCGGCGATGTAGTGTTACTCAAGGCGTCACGCGGAGTGCGCCTGGAGCGTGCGCTCGAAGCCTGGCTCGGCAAAACGCCGGATGCTGCACATTAGGCGGCTGCAAGATTGGGGTTCAGGGTGGAGCACCGCTTTAGCGGTGTGTTGCAGGAACGGGCGGCGGAGAGAGTCTGTGTAAGCTTATAGGTGGGGGCCCCTGCTTTAGCAGGGGAAGCTGGACTTTAGTCCAGCGGAAAATGTGTTGGCTCATAAGAATGGGCTTCAGCCCTGGGATTCCGCGATCCCGGCGCTAAAGCGCATTGCTTGAAGTCGAACTTTACCGGAGCGCTGAAGCGCTCCTTCCCCCGCATAAATGCGGGAGCTCCCACCGAGAGTTTTCAGAACGGGGAACAATTTGCTCTATTGGTTGCTGTACCAGAAAGGTTTTCTCGTCTTTCACGTCGGCCCGTTCCGAATCTTTCGCTATTTGACCTTCCGCACCGTGTTCGCTAGCCTGACGGCTTTGTTCATCGGCCTGATTATTGGCCCGGCAGTGGTTCGCCGTCTGCGTGAATTCCAGATCGGCCAGTACATTCGCGAAGACGGCCCCAAGGACCACCTGAAGAAAGCGGGCACCCCCACCATGGGCGGCTTGCTGATTGTGGTGGGCATGATTGTCCCAACATTGTTGTGGGCCGATCTCAGCAACCGCTTCGTTTGGATTGCCGTTCTGGCGACTCTGGCCTTTGGCGCCATCGGCTTCGCCGACGACTACTTGAAGGTCGTGCACCGCCGCAACCTCGGTCTCACCGCGCGCGCCAAGCTGGGCTACCAGTTTCTGGCGGCCTTTGTGATCGGTGCCATCCTGGCGGGCCTGGAAACCCATGGACTGTACTCCACCCGCCTGATCGTGCCTTTCCTCAAGCATTTCCGGCCGGACCTGGTGATCAGCCGGCTACACCACGGCTATCTTTCGCCGTTGGCCTTTCTGCCGTTCCTCGCGTTTGTGACCATCATCCTGGTGGGCTCCAGCAATGCCGTGAATCTCACCGATGGCCTCGATGGACTGGCGATTGGCTGCACGGTGATTGCTGCCGGAGCGCTCACCGTCCTCACCTATGTCAGCGGCCACGCCGTATTTGCCGATTACCTCGAGCTTTCCAAGATGCCCCAGGTGTCCGAGGTAACTATCTTCTGCGGCTCCATGGTCGGCTCCGCAATCGGCTTTCTCTGGTATAACGCGCATCCTGCGGAAATTTTCATGGGCGACGTGGGCTCGCTGGCGCTGGGCGGCGCCATCGGGACAGTGGCCGTCATCATCAAGCAGGAGTTGCTGCTGCCGTTTATCGGCGGCATCTTCGTGATCGAAGCGCTCTCGGTCATCCTTCAGGTGGGCTCGTACAAACTGCGCCGCAAGCGCATCTTCAAGATGGCGCCCATCCACCATCACTTCGAACTGATGGGCTGGAGCGAGTCGAAGGTCATCGTGCGCTTCTGGATTGCGTCGCTGGTGTTTGCACTCTTTGCTCTCACCACCTTGAAGTTGCGCTAGAAGCTCGGCAAACGTGGCACAATGGCGACGCAAGCAGAATTCCTGATGGACCTCAAAGGCAAACGCGTGCTGGTGGTTGGCCTGGGCAAATCCGGCGTGGCCAGCGCGCTTTTCCTGGAGAAGCGCGGCGCGCGGGTGGCCGTTTCCGACGCCAAATCGCAGGAGCAACTTCGTCACGAAATTCCTCTGCTGCTCGACCATGGCATCACCGTCGAAACCGGACAGCATGGCGAACGCACCTTTCGCGATCAGGACCTGATCGTGATCAGCCCAGGCGTGCCGTTCGACGTTCCGCAACTGGTGCAGGCGCGTGCGTTGGGTATCCCTGTCATCGGCGAGGTTGAACTGGCTGCGCGTTTTCTCAAGGGTAAGATCGTCGCCATCACCGGCTCCAACGGGAAGACCACGACCACCACGCTCGCCGGCGAGATTATTGCGGCCGGAGGTGTGAATACTTTGGTCGGCGGAAATATTGGAACGCCGGCCATCACCTTCGTCGAGAGCTCCACCGACGAGTCATGGGTGGTGTTGGAGATCAGCAGCTTTCAACTGGAGACCGTCGAGAGCTTTCACCCTCGAATTGCAGTTGTGCTCAACGTCACCCCCGATCATCTTGACCGGCACCATTCGTTTGAGAATTACGCGGCAGCCAAGTCTCGTATTTTCGAGAACCAGGGCGCGAACGATTTTGCCGTCCTGAACGCGGACAACGAATCTTGCATCGCGATGGCCCCTGCAACCAAAGCTCCTGTGTTCTGGTTCAGCCGGTTGAAGGAGGTCACGAGCGGGGCATTCGTTCGTGGCGATCACATCGTCTGGCGCGACAGCCACGGCGATCGCGAGATCATGCCGGCAAAAGATATCTCGCTGAAGGGCTCTCACAATCTGGAAAATGTGCTGGCCGCGGTTAGTGTGGGGATGTTGGCCGGAATTGAACCGGCGCAAATTCGCCGCGCGGTCTCCGAGTTCAAAGCCGTGGAGCATCGCCTGGAGTTTGTGGCCATGGTTCGCGGCGTTGAGTACTACAACGATTCCAAAGCTACCAACGTGGACGCGACCATTAAAGCCCTGGAGTCGTTTCCCGGCCGCATTCACCTCATTCTGGGAGGCAAGGACAAGGGCAGCGACTACAGCGCGTTGAATGGGTTGCTGAAAGAGCGAGTGAAGCGGGTGTACACCATCGGCGCGGCCGCCGCCAAGATCGAGTCGCAAGTGCAAGGAACAGATGTCGCCAGTGTTGGGACGCTGGAGGCTGCGGTCAAGCGCGCCAGCGAATCTGCCGTTGCAGGCGATGTGGTGTTGCTGGCTCCGGCCTGCGCCAGCTTCGATCAATTTGACAGCTACGAACACCGCGGCCGGCTGTTCAAAGATCTGGTTCGCCAGTTGGCCGCGATGGAACAGCAGCGGGAGCACGTAGGCAGCACCGCGCGCGGAGGCAACGAATAATGGCCAAGCGGGTAAGCGTGGATAAGTGGCTGTTTACGGTTACGCTGTTGCTGGTCTTTATCGGACTGATTATGGTGTTCAGCGCGTCAGCGGTGATGGCGAAGGAGCGCTTCGGCTCGCCGTATGGTTTCCTGCTGCGGCAAATGGCGTGGGCGGGCGCCGGCCTGGCGGCGATGATCGTCATCATGCACATCGACTACCGCAAGTACCGGCGGGCCTCGGTGGTCTTCACCTTCTTAGGATTTACCTCGCTGCTGCTGATCGCAGTTTTTCTGTTTCGCGATTCCCATAATACCCATCGCTGGATCAAGCTTGGCGGCTTCTCCTTGCAGCCTTCGGAGCTGGCCAAACCCGCAATCATTTTTTATCTTGCGTACTTTCTGGAGTCACGCTGGCAGCAAATCACCGACTGGAAAAACGTCCTGCTCCCGGCCACCGCACCGGTTATTTTGTTCGCCCTGCTCATTGTGAAGGAGCCCGACCTCGGCACCGCCATCGCATGCCTGGCCATCTCTTCCGCCGTGTTGTTCGTCGCCGGAATGAACATGAAATATCTGGGGTACGCATTCGCTGCATCGCTGCTGCCGCTATATTTTCTGGTGGTCCGCGTACCTTGGCGCTGGGCGCGAGTGCAGGCATTTCTCGATCCGTTCAAAGACCCGCAGGGCAAAGGCTTTCACATCATCCAGTCGATGATTGCCGTGAGCACAGGCGGCCTGGCGGGCCTGGGGCTGATGGAAGGCAAGCAGAAACTGTTCTACCTGCCCGAGCCGCATACCGATTTCATCTTCGCCGTCACCGCCGAAGAGTTGGGCTTGTGGGGTTCGCTGCTGGTGGTCGCGCTCTTCGGTATTTTCCTGTACCGCGGAATCCGCACCGCGCTGCGCACCGAAGACATGTTTGGGAAGTTTCTGGCGACCGGCTTCACCGCCATGGTGGTTGTGCAGGCATTGTTTAATATGAGTGTGGTGCTTGCCATGATGCCGGCCAAGGGAATTCCGCTGCCGTTCATCTCCTACGGCGGTTCTTCGCTGTTCATCACGCTGGCAAGCGTCGGAGTGCTGCTCAACATCACTCAACAGACGGACTAGCCATGCGCGTAATCCTGGCTGGAGGCGGAACCGGCGGCCATGTTATTCCCGCGCTGGCCATTGCGCAGGAGTTGCGCTCGCGCTACCACGCGCAGGTGATGTTTGTCGGCACCCAGCGTGGCATTGAAACGCGGCTGGTTCCGGCGGCGGGATTCGAACTGCATCTCATCCGAGTGGGCGCACTGAATCGCGTGGATGCCGCGACCCGGATCAAGACTTTGCTGGACCTCCCGCGCGCGCTCGTGGAGTCGGCGAAGCTGGTCCGCGAATTTCGGCCCAATGTAATGATCGGCGTGGGCGGCTACGCGTCGGGGCCGGCGATGCTGACGGCCGCGATGATGAGCGTGCCCACGGTCGCATTTGAACCGAACGTGGTTCCCGGCTTCGCCAATCGCATGCTTGCCCCCATGGTGAGTGCGGCGGCGGTGCACTTCGCTGCAACCTGCCATTACTTCCGCAATTGCCATGTGACCGGCGTGCCGGTGCGGCAGGAGTTCTTCCATGTTCCGGTTCGTGCTAAAGACGCGCGTCCGACGCTGCTGGTGTTTGGCGGCAGTCAAGGGGCGCACGGCATAAACCAGCCCGTGCTTGAGGCTCTGCCAAAACTGATGGAGGCTGTGCCGGGAATCCACGTCATCCATCAGACTGGTGAGAGGGACTACGTCTCTGCCCAGGCAGTTTACCTGCGCACCATGATTTCGGCGGAGGTATCGCCTTTCATCGATGACATGCCTGGCGCTTTCGCGCGCGCCGACTTGCTGGTATGCCGCTCCGGCGCCAGCACCGTCGCCGAAATCACGGCAGCCGGCAAGCCTGCCATCTTCGTTCCTTTGCCCACCGCTGCCGACGATCATCAGACAAGAAATGCAGCCACGCTGGTCGATGCCGGTGCTGCCCGCCTGTTACGGCAATCGGAGTTTTCCAGCGACCGCGTGGTGAGTGAGATTACCGAGTTGTTGCGTGATCGGCAGCGCCTGGCGGCAATGTCGGAGGCGGCGCGCCGCTTTGCCCATCCGGATGCAGCTGCCAAGATCGCAGCGCTGGCGGCCCGTGCCGCTGGCGTCCAAAGCCACCACGCTGTAGCCTAGTGATTCGCCTTCCGCATGTTTGCAAAAATCCAACGCGTCCATTTTGTGGGAATCGGCGGCATCGGCATGAGCGGCATCGCCGAGGTGCTGCTCAACCTCGGCTACAAGGTGTCTGGCTCTGACCTGAAACCGTCGGCGGTCACGCAGCGCCTGGCCGGAATGGGGGCCGTTATTCGTGGCGAACATCGCGCCGAAAATGTAGCCGGCGCCGATGTTGTGATTACCAGCTCAGCCATCACGCGCAACAATGCTGAAGTTGTCGCCGCGCACCAGCAACATATTCCGGTCATCCAGCGTGCCGAAATGCTGGCGGAATTGATGCGCCTGAAATACGGGATCGCAGTCGCCGGCATGCATGGAAAGACCACGACCACCTCAATGATTGCGGCGGTGCTGGCTGCCGGCGGCCTTGATCCCACGGTTGTCGTCGGAGGCCGCGTGGACGCGATGGGTTCCAATGCGCGGCTGGGCAAGTCCCAGTACCTAGTGGCGGAAGCTGACGAAAGCGATCGCTCCTTCCTGAAGCTGTCGCCGATTCTGGCCGTGGTCACCAACATTGATCGTGAACACATGGACTGCTATCGCAATATGGAGGACGTGGAGCAGACCTTCCTCAGGTTCATGGATTTGGTGCCCTTCTACGGGATGGTTGTGGCCTGCAATGACAATGATGACCTGCGCCGGATACTGCCCGGGGTGCAACGCCGAATCCTGACCTATGGAACGCATGACCAGTCTGACTTCCTGATTTCGGGCGTGCGCTGCGGACCTCGCAAAGATTCTGCGGCGCTCAGCAGCTTTCATGTCAGCTATCGCGGGAACGGCTTGGGTGAATTCCATCTGCGGGTTCCTGGGGAACACAATGTGAGGAATGCGACCGCGGCGATCGCAGTGGGAATCGGGCTCGACGTGCCGGTGGAGGACATTCGGCGGGGGCTGGAAAACTTCGATGGCGTGGACCGGCGCTTTCAGATGATCGGCAGCGCTGGCGGCGTTACCGTCTTTGACGACTACGGGCACCATCCCACCGAGATTCGGGCCACGCTGGCGGCGGCGCGACAATGCGGCTTCGGCAAGGTGCATGTCCTCTTCCAGCCGCACCGCTACACCCGGACCCAGTTGTTGCTTGACGAATTTTCCACGGCGTTCCGCGACGCTGATTCAGTCATGGTGCTCGATATCTATCCCGCGAGTGAGCCGCCGATTCCAGGAATTACCGGCGAACTGTTGGCCGACCGTATCACCGAAGCTGGCGGACAGGAAGCCCTCTACGTCTCTTCGTTCGCCGAAGCGGTGAGGCTGGTGGCGAGCGCCGCCGCGTCCGGCGACATGATTCTCACGCTCGGCGCGGGCAGTGTTTCGCATCTCGGGCCGCAGGTGCTGGAGGAATTGCGGAGCCGTGCGGCCGAAGGATCCGCTTCTGTTCTGTCATCCTGAGCGAGCGTAGCGAGTCGAAGGACCCCTATCCCTGTTTCCCTCGTCGGCCGTCCGAGTTTACTCTTCTGGTTCAACTTCACCGGCGAATCTGCCGCTTCCGATTCTCTGTTTCCGCAAGCTGAACGAAAACAGTTATAGTGAGGCGAATAGAGGAAGTTTTGGGCGTTTCACCCGGTTTTCATGGCTCGAAAAAGCTCATCAGCAACCACGGAAGACGAACTGGAGGCGCGGGTCACGGATGCCGCGGTTCGTTTGCGCGGCTTCGAAGAATCGCCGCTCGACGCGCGCATGCTCGATCTCGATGACGAGGCCGAGTCGCCCTTTTTGCGCGGGCAGAAGCGGGTCCCGGTGCGTCGCGGGGCGCTGCCTCGCAAGGCTGCCAGCCGTCTCAAGATCGCACTTATCCTGGTCCTGATCTTAGGGAGCATCGCCTTAATCTGGCTCACGCTTCAGCAATATGCCACGCGCTCATGGCGGTTTCGCATCGATTCCAGCGACAACATCAAGGTTTCCGGGAACAACAATGTCAGCCGTTCGCAGATTATGGACGTGATGGCGAGCGACCTCAATCGCAACGTCTTTTTCGTTCCGCTGGGGTTACGCAAGAGCCAGTTGGAGCAGATTCCCTGGGTACAATCAGCTTCGGTGATGCGGCTGCTGCCCGACCGGCTGAGCATTGTTGTCAAAGAGCGCACGCCGGTCGCATTCGTCCAGGTCAATTCTCACATTGAGCTGATCGACTCCCACGGCGTGATTATGGATGTTCCCATCGGCCAGCAGGCTAAGTATTCTTTCCCGGTGGTGGTCGGAATGCCAGACACCGAGCCGGTTTCGACGCGCGCCGCGCGAATGAAGATGTACGTTCAGCTGGTGAAGGAACTGGATGCCGGTGGCGCGCACTACTCGCGCGACCTCAGCGATGTCGATCTTTCCGATCCTGACGATGTGAAAGCGACGGTCACCGACCCGAACGGGGCGGTGCTGGTGCACCTGGGGACGTCGAACTTTCTGGAGCGTTTCAAAATCTATGTGGCCCACGTGCAGGAGTGGAGGACGCAGTTCCAGAAGCTGGAATCGGTGGACTTGCGTTGGGACCACCAGGTGATTGTGAATCCCGATTCCACAAGCCGTGTCTCAAAGAGCGTTCCCGAGTCGCAGAGCGCGGAGAGTACGACAAACGCACCGGCGCCGGTGGCGCCGGGTAAGCCAGCGGTGAAGCACAAAACGAAGAAGCATCGATAAACCATGGGAAGTCAAACCGAAAACCTGCTCACGGTGATTGATGTCGGTAGCGCTAAAACGTGCGTTATCGTCGCCGAAGTGAACGACTATGCGTTGCGTTATCGCGGCCACGGCATCGCCGATTCGCGCGGCATGAGAAAGGGCGTGATCGCCGATCTCGATAAGGCGGTTGACACCATCAGGAAGGCCGTCGAAGACGCTGAGAACGTGGCCCAGGCTCCGGTTGAACATGCCGTTGTGGGAGTGGCTGGCTCGCACATCCGTGGCGTAAATAGTCATGGCGGCATCGTGTTGGGAGCGCGTTCGCGCGAGATCAGCCGCGAAGATGTCCGTCAAGCGGTGGAAAAGGCACGCAGCATCGCCATGCCCGACGACCGCGAGGCGCTGCACCTGCTTCCGCAGGAATTCATCCTCGATGGCCAAGGTGGTGTGCATGATCCTGCCGGGCTGATGGGGCGCAAGCTCGAAGTGCGGGTGCATGTAGTGACGGCGGGCACCACGGCCACGCAGAACGTGGTCTCAGCCATGAACCGCGCCGGTATCCACGTGGACGACACCGTCTTTGAAGCGCTGGCATGCGCCGATTCTGTCTTGCAAACCGACGAGCGCGAACTTGGCGTCTGCCTGGTTGACGTTGGAGCAGGCTCGACCAGCCTCATTGTGTACTACGAAGGCGTTGTGATCCACACCGGCGCAATTCCCATCGGCGGCGATCACTTCACCAATGATGTGGGAGTGGGCTTCCGCACGCCGATTCCTGACGCCGAGAACATCAAGAAGATGTTCGGCTGCGCCATCGTCACTCGCATTCCAGAAGGCAACGAGATCGAAGTGCCATCGGTGGGCGATCGCCCCTCACGGCTGATGCAGCAGCGTATGCTGGGAGAAATTCTGGAGCCGCGGGCGCGCGAGTTGATGGAATTGCTCCGCGATCACCTACGCCAAGCGGGGGTTTACGATTTACTGGGAGCGGGACTGGTGTTTACCGGCGGCGGCTCGCGGCTGAATGCGCTGCTGGAGGTTGCGGACGGAATTCTGCGGCGGCCGGTACGGCTGGGATATCCGGTGCCCATCGCCAAGCTGCCTTCAAATCTGTTGGAGCCGGAGTTCGCGACCGCAATTGGAATGGTGCTCTACGGGCATCGCGCGCGGCAGGCGCGCATGAACATCGATCGCGGACTGGCAGCAAAACTTAAAGCCTTGTTCGCCAGGCAGAACGCATAATTAACCTTGCAGTTGACCAGCGCCGTCGCGGCGGCGCATAGGGGAGTAGAGATGATCGAAGATTTCAACGACAAGAGCCAGCCCGAAAACGACATTCGCATTCACTTCAACGAAGAGCTGCTAAACTCCGCGAAGATCAAGGTCATTGGCGTCGGCGGCGGCGGCGGCAACGCCGTCAATCGCATGATCGAGTCGCATCTGGAAGGCGTGGAATTCGTGGTGGCGAACACCGACCTGCAGGCGCTTAAGCTGTCGAACGCGCCGGTGAAGATCCAGCTTGGCGTCAAGCTGACCAATGGTCTGGGTGCGGGCGCCAATCCTGACGTTGGCCGCAAGGCGGCGTTGGAAGATGCCGACAAAATCATCGAAGCGCTCGAAGGCGCGGACATGGTGTTCGTCACCACCGGTCTTGGTGGAGGCACGGGCACGGGCGCGGCGCCGATCATCGCGTCCCTGGCCAGCGAAATGGGCGCGCTCACGGTCGCGGTGGTCACCAAGCCGTTTGCCTTCGAAGGCAAACGCCGCCAGAACCAGGCGGAGCGTGGCTTGCAGGAGTTGATCGACTCGGTTGACACCACGGTCGTCATCCCCAACGAAAAGCTGCTGGCGGTTGCCAAGGACGCAGGCTTCTTTGAGTCGTTCCGTGTCGCCGACGACATTCTGCGCCAGGCGGTGCAGGGCATCTCCGACATCATCACCATCCCAGGCATCATCAACCGCGACTTTGCCGACGTGAAGACCATCATGGCGGGCATGGGCTATGCGGTGATGGGCACGGCCACCGCAAGGGGCGAAGGCCGCGCCACATTGGCGGCGCAGGCCGCGATTGCGTCTCCGCTGCTCGAGGCGGGAGCGATCGACGGCGCGCGCGGCATTCTCATCAACATCACCGGCTCCAGCTCGCTGCGTCTGGCGGAGGTGAACGAGGCCTCCACCATCATCCAGAGCGCCGCGCATGAGGACGCCAACATCATCTTCGGCGCCGTGCTTGACGAGAAGATGAAGGACGAAGTGAAGATCACGGTGATCGCAACCGGATTCAAGGATGTTTCCCGTCGCGCGACGCATTCGGTGGGTGATGTGGTGCACCAGGCGCGTGCTACCGGTTCCAGCGTTCACGCAACCTACGAGGTCGCGGCCATGAGGGAACCGCAGCCGGCGAAGGCCCCAGAACCTGAAGCGGAGCGGACAGAGCGGTCGCGAGTGCCGTACATTCCCGACCATCTCGACGACATCGATTCCGAGATCGTTCGCCATGCCGAGCCGATGGACGAGGCGCAACTCCAGGCGCGGGCCGCCGCTGCCGGTCGAGGCGAACCGCCTACGATTGAAACCGTGAGCAGCAGCGTCAACATCAGCTATGACTCGGATGATCTGGAGATTCCGGCATTTCTGCGCAAACGGGGAGAGCAGTAGCCATTACTGCTAGTACAACGCGCTGAGGATTACGGGTGTGCGCCGGCCTGACGTGGCCGGGAATCCGGACGGTTCAGTGGGTGGGCTTGAATCATTCGCTTTACTTTATGTAAGCGTCGGTACGCTTCCGGGTGCAACAATCGCGCCGCTCTAAAGGGGAAACTGTTTGCCGCAATGGTCTTGCTGACAGCTGCGATTACATCCTTGTGATTTTTCCCCAGCAGCCGATATTGGGCCGTTTCTTCGGCCAGTTTCTTGATCGCCTCATTCGAAAGAAACAGATAATACGCATTTGCGTAAAGAAATTGATCGAGTGCGAGAACTGCCGTCCGCTTGTTGCCGTTGCGGAAGATGTGTCCAGCAACAATTGAAAAGAACAGACAGGCGGCCTTGTCGTAGATGGTGGGATAAAACTCTACGCCAAAGCCCGCCTGAAATGGTTGTTGCGCCGCCGATTCCAGCAGATTTAGGTCAAGACACTCATACTGTTCGACGGGTTCAACCCCAGGCCAAGAGAGTGCAATACCCTCGTCATGCAGACCTTCGATGTAGGCAGCGCTGAATTGAAAGGCGTTACTCGTTGGCAAGCTTCTTCAGGGCAATGTAATACTTAGATGCCGATTCCACAATCGCAGAATCGGACTTCTTACCCGCCTTGGAGAGCTGTGCCTTAACGCGAGGCGAATACCGAGCGGTAGCACGCCGCAGCGCTTCGAGTTGTTTCATTGCTCGCTGTGTCACTGGCCCTCCTTTTGCAATTGAGTTCAGTTCTTCCTTGTTATTTGATGCGGGAAGGGCTGCTTGGGGTGCAGCGCACACGTCCCCTCATATTTCGATTGTGCCCGCCTTCCCACGGTCTGTCAACGGCTTTCTAGGCCGCTTTTCTTTCACTCTTTCCCGATTCGAGCTGTCCCACAGCTTTCGCTCCTCGATGGAAACAAGCGCACTGCGCTGGCGGCTTTGGTCGTTTTCCTCGACCTGAACGGGTGGGAGCTCAGTTGCAGCGAGGCCGAAGAAACCGCAATGGTTCTCCGCGCCGCTTCCGGCGAGATCACGGAACATGCGTGGACCGAGTGGGTGCGCCACGGCGCGCGCAAGAAACCCTGAGGAACTTTTGAAGCCGCGGACGGGCGAGCAGTCGAGGACCCGCCTTTAGATTTGTCATCCTGAGCGAGCGCAGCGAGTCGAAGGACCCCTATAGCAGGCAGAGGTTACGCCAGTGCCCGCATAGTATTATGAAGGGGCAATGAGAACCCTGCCGACTTCAGCCCCGGAGCACGCCCTGTACTGACCCCTATGCCCAGCAAACTCGGTAAGACACTTGGTTTAATTCTCTTCTGCTCTCTTACATTCTGCTGCGCACTGGCGCAGACTCCGCAGTTTGTCTCGTTCTCATCCGCACAACCTGTGCTGGAGGCCATGCGCAGCTCGTTGCCGCCGGAACTGAAGGCCTCCCTCACTGCCGCTACCTGGGACAATTGGGTACGCACCGAGGACAAGGAAATCCGCAGCCGCATCGATGAGGGCGAGGAAAACACGCTCACCAATCTGTTGCGCATGGGCGTCACCTATACCACGCAACAGCCCATCACCTACGAGGACCTGAGTGACTATGGCCACAGCACCGCCATCAATTCCATCGCTGACCGGCGGGCCAACGATCTGGTGAGGGCGCTGGCCGCTCCGCATCCCAGCGAAGGCATGCTGGAAATGCGGGCGCTGCTGGAGAGGAAGGGCTTCAGCCTGAAAACTCCCGAGGCGCAGAGCAAGGTCAAGGCCTACCTGCTGGCGAACCTGGGCCGCTGGCGCGACGATGTGGCCCGCGCCCGGGCGCAGGCGAAGACCAATCCCTATCAGGCATTCAAGGACCGCGGCATCTCCACCGACAGCAATCTCTATCCCGACTACACCATCGAGTTGCACCTGAAGCACATGATGGACCAGGGACTGCTGAAGCCGGGCAGCGTGCACCGGATTGCGATCGTCGGGCCGGGCCTTGATTTCGTGAATAAAAAATCAGGCTCCGACTTCGTTCCTCCGCAAACCACGCAGCCCTTCGCGGTGATCGACTCGCTGGCCCGGCTGGGCCTTGCCGACCCCGCTACCGTCGAGGTCATCACGTTCGACATCAGCCCCAGGGTGAACCGGCACCTGGAGCGGGCACGCAAAGATGCCACTGCGGGGAAGCCTTACACCATTCAGTTGCTATCCAGCCCATCGGACCAATGGAGCCAGGAGTACCACAACGGCTTCATCGAATATTGGCAGAAGCTGGGAGAAAAAGTTGGGAAGCCGGGCACTCGAATCCCAGTTCCGGAAGCGGCGGGAAACATCTGGAACCGCGCCGTCAGCGTGCGCCCGGGCGTCGTGCTGCGAGTATTTCCGGTTGACATGAATGTTGTTTTCCAGACCCTGGCGCTGCCGCCGGATAAGCAATTTGATCTGGTGATCGGCACCAACATCTTCGTCTATTACGGCGGACTGGAACAGTCGCTGGCGCGCGCCAACCTGGCGACCATGATCAAGCCCGGCGGTTTTCTGCTTACCAACGAAGCTTTGCCGGGCACCGCTCCGACCAAGCTGGCGGACTCGCTGAAAACTTCGGTGCCCATTGTGAAGACTTCTCCGGCGATCACGGATTACATGTACAGCTACGTGCGGCAGAAGTAAGGGTGTCGCAGAGCAGTAATATCTAAGTGCCGTTGCATCCAATTCGTGCAATATACTGATCAGCTTTGTGTGTCTGACAAGGGCCAATTGATATGTATTGGGTCTACAACCTGCCGAACTGGCTTTTTGGACTGCTTACTGTCGGCCTTTTTGTAGCCTTCAGCGTGGCCGGGATCTTTTGCACCCGGGCGTGGATTCGTCGCATGCACGTCCAGCTCTCCCACAACGATATTGTCGGCTTTTACCTAGCTGGGTTAACTGTTCTCTACGGGGTCTCGCTGGGCTTGCTCGCCATCGGAGCCTGGACGATCTACACCGAGACGGAAGCCAAGGTGGCGCAAGAGGCGGCGAGTTTGTCGGGCCTTTATGGCAGCGTTAGTGCTCTTCCGGAGCCAGCACGCAGCCTGTTGCAGAATGATCTCCGCGAATATACCCGCCGGGTCATCGATGTAGGCTGGCCCGCGCAACGGCACGGCGAATCCAGCCAATTGAAAACGGCACGACTCTGGATAAATTCCAAAGCGATTTTGAGTCGTTTGAGCCCGCTACCGAAGAACAGAAAATTCTGATCGCGGACATTACCCGGGAGTTCGACGCGCTGGAGGAGTCGCGAAGCATTCGTCTGGATAGCGTGGCTGCCGAATTGCCGGCGCCGCTATGGGCGTTGATCCTGCTGGGAGCGTTGATCTGCATTGTTGCGACCTGGTTCTTCCATACCGAGAGCCTGAAAATGCATTTGTGGATGACCGGCCTTATGGCAGCGCTGCTCGGGCTGATGGTCTATATGGTGGCCGTGCTCGATAATCCCTATCGCGGAGCGATCAGCGTCAGCCCTGCGCCCTTCGAGCGGGTTTACAAACAGATGAACAAGCCGGGTAAGTGATGCTTCCAATATGGGCCGTGTGGAATGCGTCCGCGATACGTGTTTGGATGAGTCGTGTGCCGCCCCTAGGGGACTCAACCTTCTTTTCACGCTTACCCAGTGTTGAAGCACTGGGCTATTTTTTCCCCGCTTGCGGACTCATTTAAAGCAAGAAGAACGATTTCTGCTCCCCATCACTGACTAAGGGTGTGCCTGTACCACGTTACGATCGAAGTTGCTAAGGGCGCGAGCGCCGCAGGCGCGGAAAATCTTAGCCCCGCCCTTCAGGGCGGGGTAAGCGTAAATAGGAGAGTTGAGTCCCGTAGGGACGGCACGGCAAACATCCTGAGGTGCCGACGGTCACCGTGAAAGCCTTGATCTTTCATTACTATTTCTGCATGTCGCACACCCACGCTTCCAATCTGGTGCATTGCGTCTTTAGCACCAAGGACCGCGCCAACCTCATCGAGCATCCGGACGTGCTCTGTCGCTATATCTCCGGAATTGCCAAAGCCAAGCACATTACCCTGCTTGCGGCGGGAGGAACCGCGAACCACCTTCATCTACTCATCTCGTTGCCGCCCGCCATGCCGCTGGCGCAGGCTATGCAGGACCTCAAAGGCAACTCGTCGCGCATGCTCGGGGAAACGGGTCATTCGTTCTCCTGGCAGCAAGGTTATGGAGCCTTCAGCGTCAGCCATTCCCAGAGACAGGTTGTGGCCGATTACATTGCGAACCAGGAGGCGCATCACCAGAAGTGGAGTTTCGAGCAGGAGTTTTTGGCATTGTTACGCAAGGCCGGTGTGGAATACGATTCCCGATACGTATTTGGATGAGTCTTGTGCCGTCCCTACGGGACTCGACTCATTCGTGACGCTTACCCCGCCCTGAAGGGCGGGGCTAAGATTTTCCGCGCCTGCGGCGCTGGCTCGCTTGGCACCTAACGTAGTACAAGCGCACCCTAAGTCAGTGATTGGGAGCAGAAGGCGTTCACCTTGCTTTAAGTAAGTCCCGCTTGCGGGACGAAAAATCTTAGCCCAGTGCTTCAGCACTGGGTAAGCGTGAAAAAGAAGGTTGAGTCCCGTAGGGACGACACAGCAAACATCCTGACGTGCCGACGGTCACCATGAAAGCCTTCATCTTTTGTCTTCCGACCACAGTCCCTACACCCGCGCCAAATGCACTCCGAACCATTTCTTGCGGTCGCACCAGGTGTGCTCCAGGGTGAAGCCGCTCTCCTGCAGGATCGATTCGATCATGGCGTCGGTGTATTTGTAGCTGATCTCGGTGTGGATGCGCTCGCCGGGCGAGAACGACACGTCCAGCTCGAGCGCCGGAAGGAACGCTGTTTGCGCGGTGGTGCTTTCCAGATAGGCCTCGATGCGCGACTGGCGGCGGTTCCACACGGGTATGTGGCGAAAGCGGTCGAGGTCGAAGTCGGCATCGAACTCACGATTCAGGCGTGCCAGAATGTTCTTGTTAAACGCGGCGGTTACTCCCTGCGAATCGTCGTAGGCGGGCAGAAGAATCTTCGGGCTCTTGGCGAAATCGGCGCCCAGCAGCAGAGCGTCGCCCGAGCGCAGCGTGCGGCGAATCCTGCGCAACATGCGCACCGACTCGTCAGGCTCGAAGTTGCCAATACTCGATCCGATGTAGAGCACCAGCTTGCGCCCGCTGATGCGGCCCAGCGCGGGCACGCCTCCGGTGTAGTCGGCGACGATGGGATTGACCCGCAGCCCGGGAAATTGCCGGCCGAGTTGCTCTACCGCTTCCTGCAACGCGGAGGACGAAACGTCAATTGGATAAAACAGCGCGCGACTCTGCCGGCGCAGCAGCTCCTCAATCAGAATGCACGTCTTGCTGGCAGTTCCGGCCCCAAGTTCCACCAGCGTCAACGGCGTTCCGGCATGCTGCAGGATATCGCCGGCGAAACCTTCAAGAATCGAGCGCTCGGTGCGCGTCAGGTAGTACTCGGGCAATTCGGTGATCTGCTCGAACAGGGCCGAGCCGACGTGGTCGTAGAACAGTTTCGACGGCAGCCGCTTGGTTGTTGCACTTAGGCCCTCGAATACCTCCAGGGCGACTGCGTCACTCGCCAGGAACTGAAGCTGCTTGCTAGTTGTTGCCATTGGCCAACCGTATGCCCATGAATTGCCAGCGCACGTGGGGCGGAAAGAAATTGCGATAGGTCGCTCGAATATGCGACTGCGGCGTAGCGCAGGAACCGCCGCGCAATACCATCTGATTGCACATGAATTTGCCGTTGTATTCGCCGACGGCACCCGCGGTCGGCTTGAAGCCGGGATATGGCAGGTACGCGCTGGCCGTCCACTCCCACACGTCGCCGAACATCTGCGTTAGCGGCTGGGGCGGCGCCACCTCGGCGGCCCGCGGATGCAGGTTCCCGCTCTCCAGCAGATTTCCCGCCGCCCGGGACGACCTTGCCGCAACTTCCCACTCGAATTCAGTTGGTAGCCGTGCGCCCGCCCAGCGAGCGAAGGCGTCGGCCTCGTAGTAGCTGACGTGACAAACCGGCTCGCTCAAGTTCAACGGCTGCATGCCTTCGACGGTGTAATGCCACCAGTCGCCGGCGCGCTGCTCCCAGTACAAGGGAGCGCTCCACTGGTTGCTGCGCACGCCATCCCAACCATCGGAGAGCCACAGCTCGGCTGTGCCGTAGCCGTTGTCGCGCACGAATTCCAGATACTCGCCGTTGGTTACCAGCCGCGAAGCCAGACGGAATGGTTCGAGATAAACATTGTGGCGCGGGCCCTCGTTGTCGAAGGCGAAGGCCTCGCCTGCAAATCCGACGCTATAAATCCCTTCATCGAAGCTGCGCCACTGCATTGGCGGGACGGAGTCCGACGCGCTCTTCGCCGCGCGACTTTCAGACGCCGGGCGAAACGCCGGCCGCAGCGGGTTTGTCCACAGCCCGTTCTTCACGTCGGTGACGATCAGCTCCTGGTGCTGCTGCTCATGATTGATTCCCAGCGTGATCAGCGCCGCCAACTCAGACGCCGGCTCGGCGGTAAGCAGGTGCACGACCGCATCGTCCACATAGGCGCGATAGGCATGTACCTCGTCCAATCCCGGACGCGACAAGATGTGCCGCAAGGCCCGCAGGGGGCGATCGCCCACCGCGTTGTAGTACGAATTAAACAGATTGCGAAACGCAGGATGGAAAGGGAGGTAGCCGTTCTGTGCGCTGAGCAGGAAAGTCTCGAAGAACCAGGTGGTGTGCGCCAGGTGCCACTTGGCCGGACTGGCGTCGGGCATCGGCTGCAAACTGTGATCTTCCACGCTCAGGGGAGCACAAATGCGGAGAGAAGTCTCCCGCACCGCCAGATATTTTTCCAGCAACGAGGCTTCGCCCTGGGTCGGCGCAGGCATCGGCAAATCGCGAATTGGGCTACTACTGCGCATAGGCTGGAATTGTGAATCGTCTATAAGATGCAGAAATTGAGAGCGCCGGCTCGCCCCACTTTCGGCGGCTGCCTGTTGCCGCCTCAAGAGCAGATGCGGGGAATTTTACGAAGGCTACAAAATTTAAAGCGGTTTCAAGACAGGGGTAGACCGGAGGGGGCGACCCTTAGCCGCAACCATGAGTCCTGCGATTAACGGTTTAGCTTGCGCCGGAGTATGCCCAGCAGCCCGAGCATGCCCGATCCGAACAGGAGGATGCTGCTGGGCTCAGGAACCGGGGGCCCGCAATCGGGGCTTGGGATGCCGCAACCGCAGCCTTCGCAACCGGTGATAGTGAACGCCTCTGAAGGAATTGAGCCCAGTGTGTTCTCATAGGCCGTGGACGGTCCACTGTTCTCATCCCAGTAAATAGGGTTGCTAACTGAGCAGCCGGACGTGGTGCAAGCGTTGCTCAACGTCACATAGCCATTGCCCGACCAGGGAACGGCAGCGAACGAATAGTCAGCCTGGTAAAGGGCATAACCGAACTGGTTGATGCTGATGAACGTGTTGGTGACGCCGCTCAGAGTTTGGACAGAGCCGCCGAATGACGTGCTTCCAATCGCCATGTCGATGGTCGTCAGAAGATCTGACGTTGAAGCATCCCAGTAAACGATATGAAAGTCCGAGATGTCGGCGCCGGAAGCCACGTTAAACGAGTCACTAACCGAGAAGCCAAAGTTAATGGTCCAGGCATCGGCGGTGCCGTTGTAGGGACCGTTGGAATACTGTGTGTCGGCCATGGCTGGAACAACCGCCAGTGTCAGGACCAGAACTGTCAGCAATGAGAATAATGCGGCGCGCATGGAGGGCACCTCGTGGGTCTAGAGACCATCCCCATTCTCACCCTCTCCTCAGCGCTTGCGGCACGGAATTGTTCGGAGAGTGGGCGGTGTTCCCGTTTTGGGAATTGCCTCACGATGCCGAGGCTAACGATCAACCCGCCACTGACGCAGCTGTCACTTCCTTGTAAAGCACCCGTTCTCTTCGCCTGCCTTGCAGAATCGCGAATCCGCTATACTCGTCGGCAACATGGGTCCCACGTCTTCCGTTGCTGCATCGCCCGATAAAGAAGCGCAGTCCAACTCTGGGGCCCACTGGTTTACCCGGCCACTCTGTCTCGGGCTTTTTCTTGTGGCGGCAACCGTAGCGCTCTACTACCCCGTTCACAGCCACCCATTCGTCAACTACGACGACAGCCTCTACGTGACGGAAAACCTTCAGGTCCAGAGCGGGCTGAACTGGGACACCGTGACCTGGGCGTTCACCACGTTCGACGTGGACGCCTGGCATCCGCTGACCTGGCTTTCGCACGCCCTGGATTGCCAGTTATTTCAACTGAATCCTGCCGGGCACCACGACGTTAACCTGCTGCTGCATGCGCTCAACGTTGTTCTGCTGTTCTGGGTGTTGCTGGGCGCGACCGGATACCCTGGCCGCAGTTTCATGGTGGCCGCACTGTTTGCGCTGCATCCCATCAACGTCGAATCAGTGGCATGGGTCGCCGAACGCAAGAACGTGCTGAGTATGTTGTTTTTTCTGCTTGCCTTAGGCGCATATCGCTGGTACGCGCGTGAGCCGCGAATCGGCAGGTACCTGGCGGTGGTGTTCTTGTTTGCACTCGGTTTGCTGGCCAAGCCGCAGGTGATTACCTTCCCATGCGTTCTGCTGTTGTGGGACTACTGGCCGTTGCGGCGGATGTTTCCATCGGCGCCAGGTGCGGATTCCGGCATCGCAACCCAAACTACCTTTCCGCCGAGGAACCTCTCCGGGCTGCTAGTGGAAAAACTGCCCCTGCTCGCTCTTTCCGCGGTTAGTGCTGTCTTGACCATCAAGGGAGTGCGCTCGGGTGCTGTCAATGTCTGGTATTCGCCCTGGGTCCGGGTGGAGAACGCCATCTTTTCCTACGGGCAGTATCTGCGCGATGCGGTTTGGCCCACGCGCCTGGCGGTCTTCTATCCGCACCGTGGAAATACTTTGAGCGGATGGCAGGTTGGCGCGGCGCTTCTGTTGCTGCTGGCCATTACCGCGCTGGTCATCGATCGCCGGCGACGCTATCTCACGGTGGGATGGCTTTGGTTTCTGGGCACCATGGTACCCATGATCGGGCTTGAGGGCGTGGGATACCAGGGCATGCAAGGCATGGCCGACCGCTACGCCTATCTGCCGTTCATCGGATTGTTCATCATGGTTTGCTGGAGCATATCGGAGTGGGCGGAGCAGCGGCACATTTCCACCGCGTGGCTGACTGGTCTCAGCTTCGCAGTGCTCTTAGGTCTAACGGCGCTGTCGTATCGCCAGATCGGATACTGGAGCGATAGTGCGACTCTGTGGTCGCATACCTTGCAAGTCACCAATCGCAATTGGCTGGCGGAAAACAACCTGGGCAAGATACTGGTGAGCCAGGGCCGGGTCGGGGAAGGCGTGTCGCACTTTCTCAAGGCGACGGAAATCTATCCTGCTGACCCGGTAAGCAACATGAACATTGCCACCTACGAGCAACAGCGCGGAAATCTGCCGGAGGCCATCGACCGCTACAAGAAGGCGCTGAGTTCCTCGCACGACGTCAGCTTAAGGCTTGCCGCATTGAATAACATGGGCCGGGCCTATAGCGATCTCGGAGATACGGCCCATGCTCAAGAGTGTCTCGCCGCAGCGGAACGCCTGCAAGGCCGGCAATAGCCCAGCCGATGATTTGCATTTGAGGAGGAATCCGGCGAGGACCGCCGAGAACGGCAAGCAATATAAAAAGGCTGTGACTTTGGTTATGCTCTAGCCGCCGACTCCTGCGAGGGAGCCAACAGCGTGGACGCATGTACCGTCACAGCCCTTGGTGCGATCACCGCTTTCGCGGTCCCTGACCCCGGCTGACGCCTCGCAGCGCAGTCGGTTTTTTCGGGTCTGGCGGTTCCTCCGGGTCGCCCCTCGGAACCGATCACCCAGCTTACTTCGGACTGGCTACTATTATGTTTGCCTGTCCTTTTCTGCCGTCGACATGTGTGATCCTACAGCAGGATGCGAAATTGTCAACGCCCAAGGTTGGTGCAAGTGCGATTTATTTTTGTGTGCGAATCTTTTTGCGCAAGCGAAAGAAATTACGCCTCTTTTACAACGCCGGTTTACTTATTAAACGTCAATTCACATCTTTTACACAGAGTTGTAGCATCCATACGATAGCCTTTGAGGAACCACAATTGGCTCTTGACCAATTTCACGCACTGAAGCATTGTATGTAAGTAGGAGCTGAATGCCCGATCTTGTAGCCTACGTGGACGGCGGCTCGCACGGAAATCCCGGACCTTCCGGGATTGGGGTCGTGATTGAAAGCCCCGACGGCGAAACCACCCGCATCGCCCGCTGGATTGGGCATCAGGACAACAACGTAGCCGAATACGTCGCCCTGCTCGAGGCCCTGCAACACGCCGTGACGGTCGGGGCCAAGACTCTGCATGTTTACTCGGACTCCGAAGTCATGGTCAAGCAGATGACCGGCGAGTACGCCTGCCGCAGTCCGCGCCTGCATTCGCTGAACTGGATCTGCCGCAAACTGGCGCGAGGGGTTGACTTCTCCATCGAACACATTCAGCGCGAAGACAACTGCGAGGCCAACCAGTTGGCCCACCACGCGGTGCGGCAACGCGAAAGCCTTTAAGCTCTCTTCACCAACACAAAGAACACAGCCCACCACTGTGACCCCAGTCACTGCGCTTTCCGCCCAAAACCGTCAGCATATCTATTGGTCCCCGTGAACCGGGGAGGAGCTTGCCATGCTGACCAAGACCATCATCGAGCCGTTTCGCATCAAGAGCGTCGAACCCATCCATTGGACCACCCGCGAAGAACGCGAAGAGCTCCTCCGCGCCGCCCACTACAACCTTTTTCTCCTTCCGGCCGACGATGTGCTGATCGACCTGCTCACCGACTCGGGCACCGGCGCCATGTCAACCCAGCAATGGGCGGCGATCATGGTGGGCGATGAGAGCTACGCCGGCAGCCGCAGCTATGACCATTTTCGCGACTCCATCCAGGACATTTTTGGCTATCAGCATGTGATCCCGACCCACCAGGGACGGGCCGCCGAACGGATTCTGTTTAACGTCATGTGCAAGAAAGGCGACGTCGTCCCCAATAACACGCACTTCGACACCACGCGCGCCAACGTGGAATTCGTGGGCGCCGAAGCTGTGGACCTGCCAATCCCTGAAGCCCGCCAGCCGGCGACGCGCCTTCCTTTCAAAGGGAACATGGATGTGGGTGCGCTGGAGAATTTAATCGCACGGGTTGGCCGTGAACGCATCCCGCTGGTCATGCTGACCGTGACCAACAATTCCGGCGGCGGGCAGCCGGTCTCGATGGAGAATGCTCGCGCCGTCAGCGCGGTCTGCCGCAAGCACGGCATTCCGCTCTACTTCGACGCCTGCCGCTTCGCCGAAAACGCTTATTTCATCAAGCTCCGCGAAGAGGGCTACGCCGCACGGATTCCCAAACAAATTGCGCAGGAGATGTTCGCGCTGGGTGATGGTTGCACCATGTCGGCGAAGAAAGATGGCATGGCAAATATTGGCGGCTTTCTGTGCACCAATAACGCAGTCCTGGCGGGTCAGGAAAAAGATTTGCTGATTCTCACTGAGGGCTATCCGACGTATGGCGGCCTTGCCGGCCGCGACCTTGAGGCCATCGCCGTCGGTGTGCAGGAGTCGCTGGAAGAAGATTATTTGCGCTACCGCATCGCTTCTACTGCGTATCTGGGAAATCACATCGCCGACCAGGGAGTGCCCATCATGCAGCCACCGGGCGGGCACGCAATTTACCTGGACGCGCGCGCCTTTCTGCCGCATATTCCGTTGGACGAGTTTCCTGGCGTGGCGCTGGCGGCGGAGTTGTATCTGGAAGGCGGCATTCGCTCGGTGGAGATTGGCACGCTGATGTTTGGGGCGGCCGCCACCATGGACCTGGTGCGACTGGCGATTCCGCGGCGAGTCTACACCCAGAGCCACATGGATTACGTGATCGAGGTGATTCTCGCGGTATGGAAGCGTCGCGAGCAGATCCAGGGCGTCCACCTCACCTACGAGTCGCCATTCTTGCGGCACTTTACGGCTCACATGGAGCCAGTGGGATGCGCGAAGCTCGTAGGGTGAGCCCTATTTAGTCATACCGCTCGAATACGATCTGCTTGCGGTCCCATCCCAACTCTTCTTTGAGCAGCTTGCGATTGGCGTCCACCATCTGATGCAAACCGCAGATGTACGCCTGCATGTCGGTGTGGCCGGCAACGATCTCGCGCACATGGTCTTGCACGTAACCGCGGCAGCCCGTCCAAAGGTCGCCGCAGCGGCTGAGCGTCGGCACATAGTGGAAGTTCGGGTTCTCCCGCGCGATGCGCTCGAACTCGTCGCGGTAGTAAAGGCTGTGCTCGTAGCGCGTCCCGAAGACCAGCCAGTACTCGTGGCCGCGATTGCGTTCCGGCTTCTCGAAGAGCCAGTGAATAATGCCGCGTATGGGAGCGATGCCGGTTCCGGTGGCGATGAAAATGGCGTCCTTGTGCGGCTCGCGCAAGGTGAAAAGCCCGTGCGGACCGTGAAATTGTACGGTCGCGCCTTCCGGTAGATCGCAGAGCCAGTTGGAGAGGAACCCCTCCTCCACGCGATTGAGGCAGAGATCGAAGGTCGGGTCCGGGCGCGGTGCCGAAGCGATGGAGTACGCACGAGTGTGTTCTTTGCCATCCGGCCGTGGCTGCTTGATGGAGACAAACTGTCCGGGAACGAAGCGGAATTCTTCCGCCCCCTCGACACTGAGCTCCAGATGCTTAGTTTGTGGCGACAGCAGCACCGACCGGCTCACGCGGGCCGTAAACATCTGCCGCTCGACCCTTGCGCGCTCCTGAACTTGGGTTTCCATGATTGCCACTCATATAGATGCAGTGAGATAGCAATCCGCCTCTACGAGCATCGCACGGTTCATTGCTCGCTCGGACTACCAGAGCACCTAGCGATATCAAAATGGGAAGTCAAAATGGGAAGCAATGATTACTCAGAATAGGCTCCCAGCCTTACATCACAGCCAAAGGCCGCTTTGAAGTGCTAAGGTCAAGCCGAACTTTTAACCAACAACCAGGTTGCCCAGTGCGTGGACTCTGGCTGCCCTCGCTTCGGCATACCGTCCGGAGCATGAGGTGCCGCACCGGGTGATCACGAAGAACCCATGGAGGAAGTATGAAGAAATACATCGTGATACTTGGGATACTGCTTATCGGCGCCCTGCCACTTCTAGCACAAGACGAATTTCCGCGCGTTCAAGTCTTCGGCGGCTATTCATACTTGAGCGTGGATACATCAGGCGCCTCCAGCCGCCAGAGTCTGAACGGCTGGAATGCGCAGGGCAATATAAACGTTAACCGCTGGCTGGGATTCACCGGCGATTTTGGCGGCTACTACGGCTCACCCTTCCACGTTTCAGTTCATGATTACAGCTTCGTGTTTGGACCCACTCTGACCTATCGGGCAGAACACGTTGCTCCATTCTTCCACGCGCTATTTGGCGGAAACCACGCTGGTGCGTCTGCCGCGGGGGGCAGCGGCGGCGATACCGCATTTGCCATGGCAATTGGCGGTGGGCTCGACATTCCCATTAAATCGCATTTTGCGGTCCGCATTGCCCAGGCGGACTGGCTCCGGACGCAACACGCCAACCGTGATCAGAACAACGTTCGGGTCTCGACCGGAATCGTCTTTAACTTTTAAGCAGCATCACAAATCCGACAACAAAGGCGCACGCTCTGTGCGCCTTCTTCATTTGGATCGTTGTGGTCACTTCGCAGAGGAAGTTGTTCTCTCTTGACCAATACACAAAAATACGAGATGTTCACACAGCAAGAGGGCGAGTGTGCGAACCATATCGAGATTGATGATGATTTGATGCGGCAGGCGATGCGCCGGAGCGGGGCGCCGACCAAGAAGGCGGCGGTAGAGGAGGCGCTTCGGCTTCTGGTGCAGAGACGCGGGCAGAGTTCGATTCGCAGATGGCGGGGCAAAGTGCGATGGGAAGGCAATTTAAAGGAATTGCGTCGCAGCCGGGTGCCGCAATAAGCGTCCATGGTCATCGTCGACACCACCGTCTGCATCGACTACATGGGCAACGTGGGCGTTGCGGGTTTAAAATAGGAACAAGGAACCCATGGGAACGGATGTCACGGAGGACCGCCAGAAGGCCCACGCACTGCTTGACATGCTGCCGCAGGAGAAGCTGACGGCCGTGCGCAGCTTGCTCGAAGTGATGGTGGAACCGCTCTCACGTTCGCTCGCTTCGGCGCCCGTGGAAGAGGAAGAAGTCACTCCCGAAACGGCTGCTGCGCTTGAGCGTGCCCGCGCTGCGCTGGCTCGAGGGGAGGGCATTTCTCACCAAGACATCCTGCGCGAGTTCGGCCTGGGTAAATGACCGAGCCGCCAGCGCCTCAGCACATCGCCGTGGGCTGGTCGCCCGAGGCCCGCGCCGATCTCCGCACCATCGCCCGCGAGACGGCACTGCAAATTCTTCGCTGCCTGGATCGCTACCTGACTAATCGCACTGGCGATGTGAAGAAGCTCAAGCCTCCGCTCACCGGCTTCCGGCTCCGCTGTGGGGACTACCGAGTGTTCTTCGATCAAAGGGACGAGCAGACCATCAACGTTACCGCCGTACGCAACCGCCGCGAAGCCTACCGTTGAGCTGTGCCCTGGGTTCGCCTGGACAATCTATGAACACACCAGCCCGCGACTGTAAACCCTTTCCTGTTGGTTTGAGCTTGCCTGATGGACCGTCAGTACCCTGATCTGATGGCCGATTCCCAGCGTCTCATAAACCGACGCCAGCAAGTTCGATATCTCCCACAGGTTGTTCTCGGCCAGCGCCACGATTGACGGTCCCGACCCGCTAAGACAAACGCCCAGCAGGTCTTCATGCTCAAGTTGCAGCGCCTGCTCCAACCCGGGTACTAGTTTCTGGCGAAATGGCTGATGCAAACGATCGCCAAGCGCCTGCTTCAGCAGAGAAAAATCGCCACTTTGCAACATCTGCAGCAGCAGCGTAATTCTCTGCAAGTTGAACACAGCGTCGTTGCGCGGAATAAAACTGGGAAGCACCATGCGCGAGTCTGCGGTGGCCAGCGGAATGTCGGGCGTCACAACTACAAAGTTCAGCGACTCCGGCCAGCGAAACGTCGTGGCATAAACAGAGCCATCCGGAAGCTGGCAGCTTGCGGTGAGTCCGCCTAACACCGCGGCGGCGGCATTGTCGGGATGGGCCTCGAGAGCGCAGGCGGCATTGATGATGGCCTGCACTGGCAGCGGTCCCGCTAACGCCTCATACAGCCGAAGACCTGCCACCGTAGCAGCCGCGCTGCTGCCAAGTCCGGCCCGCATGGGAATGTCACTGTGTACCTCGACGGACAACGATGGCAGGGAATTGCTGTCCTGGCGCGCCAGGAAGCGGAACGCGCGCTCGATGTAGTTCTCGCCACAAAGGTCCTGGTCCACAAAACGAAACTCTAACCTGCCCCGGCCCGGTATCGTTCTCACGCAAAGGCGCAGATACAACTGCACTGCGACGGCGAGGGTGTCAAAACCCGGCCCCAGGTTCGCAATCGATGCCGGCACGTTGATCTCGAATGGTTCTTGTGACGCAACCGGTGCGACACTGAATTTTATAGCTGCGTTCATGCCTGCAACTCCCCCTCGAGCGCATGCTCAACCGGCTGCGACTTGATGATGAAATCGGTGTCCTTCAGCGCGTGGCCGGTCAGAATGGCCACCACCTTGGCGTCGCGATCGATCTTTCCGCGCGCAACCAGTTTGCGCAGCGCGGCGAGTGTAGTGGCCGACGCAGGTTCGCAACCGATGCCGTCGCGCCCAATCATGGCTTTGGCTTCGGCAATCTCTTCGTCAGTCACATCCATGACAAAACCGTTGCTGTGCTGGACTGCGCGCAGCGCCTTCTTCCACGAACGCGGATTGCCGATGCGAATCGCGGTCGCAGCCGTCTCCGGTTGCTCCACTGGCGTGAGCTCGGCAGAACCCGAGCGCCAGAGTTGTGCAAACGGATTGGCTCCTTCCGCCTGCACTACGATCAAGCGCGGAACTTTGTCGAGAAATCCGGCGGTTTGAAGCTCAAGAAATGCTTTGCCGAATGCCGAAGTGTTCCCCAGATTGCCGCCCGGAACGATGACGTAATCCGGCGTCTCCCAACCCAACTGTTCGAACATTTCAAACATCGCGGTCTTCTGACCCTCAAGCCGGAATGGATTGATCGAGTTCAGGAAGTAGATTTCGCGGCCGGACGTGTGCAGCATCCGTTCCAGCGCAAGGTCGAAGCTGCCATCGACCTGCACCACTTCGGCTCCGAAGTCGAGCGCCTGCGCCAGCTTGTTTTGCGAGACCTGCCCGGCGGGGAGGTACACCCTGGCGGTAAGCCCGGCGCGTGCCGCGTAAGCCGCCAGCGAGGCAGCGGTGTTTCCAGTGGAAGCACAGCCGACAGCTTTTGCGCGAACATATACTGCCTCGGTCATGCCGACAGTCATGCCGAGATCTTTGAAGCATGCAGTCGGATTCCAGCCGAGGTGCTTGAAGCGCAGATTTCGAACACCACACCACTGCGCAGTCTTGCGACCCGCGACGAGGGGATTGTTGCCCTCCGACATAGTTACGACTTCCGAGTAGCCATTGGGCAGGAATTCTCGAAAACGCCACACACCACTTGCGTCAAGCGGCGCGTACGAACTGCGCCGCCGAAGCCACGTGCGCTTGAGGTCTTTGGGGGTGTGAGCGACCTCGTCAATCACCACCTCCAGCAGATCAGCGCATACGGGACAAGATAGCGCGCGATCGTGGAGCTCCAGCGTCGCGGCACATTCCTGATTACTACAACGCAAATGCATCAAGCTAACTCCTGTTTCAAGATGGGCATTCTTACCGGTGTTTCCGCCAGGAAATCAAACTTGGCGATCTCGGCAAGCGCCGCCATGATCCGGCTTTCCTTGCATGACTCGAGCGTAATGACAAACGGCAGTTCCGACTTTGCATGGCCCGGCTTCTGCAGAACCGCGTCAATGTTGATGTGGTGCGCGGAAAACACGCCTGCCAGCGCTGCGATGATGCCTGGCCGGTCTCTGACAACAAATCGGACATACTGTGGCAGTTCAATGTCGCTGGTCACTTCGCGCGAAATTGAAGTTGGGGATTGCTGCCTTGATGACCCACACGAGCCATTTGATCTGTGCTGCACTGCATGCAGAAGGTCAGAGACTACGGCGACTGCCGTGGGATTTCCACCGGCTCCCGGGCCCGAGAAGGCGACGTTTCCACCGAACTCTCCGGTGCTCACCACCAGGGTCTGGCTGCCCGAAACCCTTGCCAGCGGCGAATCTTGCGGCACAAGGGAAGGCTCGACGACAACGTGCGCTTTTGCTCCGTTTATTCTCGCGGTGGAAACCTGCCTTATGGTGCAGCCCAGGTCATGTGCGTACTCGAAGTCAAGCGCTCTGACATTCTTGATGGAACGGCACGTCACCTGCTCCGGCCGGAGATCAAGGTTCAGTCCAACGCGCGCCAGAATTGCCAACTTGGCGCCAGCGTCCAGACCATCGATGTCATCGGCGGGATCAGCTTCTGCGAATCCGGCGCGTTGCGCCTCGCCTAGAGCATCCGCAAACGAGGTACCCGCCTGCTCGATCCTGGTCAGGATGTAATTGCAGGTTCCATTGAGAATGCCGCAGACTCTGATTAGCCGGTCGCCTGCGAGTCCATCTCGCAAGCCCGAGAGCACAGGAACGCCGCCCGCCACGCACGCTCCGAAACTGAGCGACTGGCCGCGGGCCCACGCCAACTTCATCAGCTCCGATCCAAAGTGTGCGATCAGTTGCTTGTTGGCAGTCACCACCGACTTGCCCGATTGCAGCGCGCGACGGACCAACTCGTGCGCCGGATCCAGCCCGCCCATTAGTTCCACAACCACGTCCACATCGGACGCCAACACATCTTCGATGTCCTCGGTCCACATGACATCGGGCGAAACCCAATCCGCTTTCTTGCGCTTCACGCGCCGGTTGCACACGTGCGTGAGTTGCAGCGAATACTCGGCACCCCGGGCATGAAGCAGCCGCGCCACCGCACTGCCGACGGTGCCGAAACCAACCAGTGCGATCTTGCAGGTCGCGTCAGGAAAGTATCCGGGACGTTCGAAGTAGGGAAGCAGAGTCGTCATGGTTAGCGAGCCTCCTGACGCGTATTCGCGTGCGCCGCGAAAACCGCCATCGGCGACCTCGTGGGAACAGAGCGCGTTTCCGCGGAACGACTCACCTTTGCCGCCTCGAAGAAGTGCAGATGAAGCCGCTGCACCGCCCGTGGAACATCCTGTTCTTCCACCACGAAGCTGATGTTGATCTCCGAAGCTCCCTGGGAAATCATGTGCACGTTTACCTTCGCGTCTGCAACCGTGCTGAAAACGTTGGCGGCGATACCGGCGCGCCCGCGAATATGTTTGCCCACCAGGCAGATGACGGCCTTTCCATCTTCGACTTCCACTTCTCCCAGCTTCTTCAGGTCATCCACCAGGGCAGCAACATCGCGCGATGAGTCGAGAGCGACGGAGACGCTTACCTCAGAAGTTGAAACCAGGTCGGCCGTACAACCGTGGCGATCGAATGCCTCGAACAGTGCACGCAGAAAACCATGTGCCCTCAGCATGCGCGGCGACTTTACGTTGATGACTTTCATGCCCGCCTTCGCGGCAATGGCGCGAAACAGCGTCCGGCTGCGCGGCGCGCGGGCGCGAATGCAAGTGCCGTGGCTCTCCGGCAGGCGCGAGTTCAGCACATGAACGGGAATGTTCTTTTCGACTGCGGGAATCAGGGTCGCCGGATGCAGTACCTTGGCGCCGAAGAAGGCCAGCTCCGAAGCCTCGTCAAATCCAATGACATCGATGCGTTGTGCCCGGGGGCACAGCCGCGGGTCGGTGGTCATCATGCCCTCGACATCAGTCCAGATTTCGATGCGGCGGGCATTCAGAGCTGCGCCGATGATTGCAGCCGAGAAGTCCGACCCTCCCCGGCCGAGGGTGGTGGGTACACCCTCGGTGGTGGCTCCAATGAATCCACCCATCACGGGGACTTGGTTGGCTTGCAAAAGGGGCTTGATGTGGCAGCGCAATCGCTCCGTAGTCTGATCGAAATGAGGGACCGCCCGCGTATGGCTGGCGTCGGTAATGATGCAGTTACGGGAATCGACCAGCGCTGCATTGATACTGCGCGCCGCCAGAGCGGCACTGACAATCCGACTCGACAGCAACTCACCCACGGCGAGGATGTTGTCGGTGCTGCGGGCAGTCAGTTCGCCCAACGCTGCAACACCGCGCAGCACGTCCTGAGTGGAATCGAGCAGGGCCTGCACTTCCTGACGAGTGGCGGATTCGCCGGGCCCGCTAACCAAAGCAGACAGAACAGCGAGGTGCCGCTGGCGAACTTTACGAAGCAGCTTCAATGCCTCGGGAAGAGATCCGGAAGCGGCGGCGTTTGACATAGCCAAAAGCGCGTCGGTCACCCCGGCCATCGCACTGACCACGACAATCGGCCGTTCCTCCATGCGGCCCAGCACGATGCCAGCCACCCGGCTGATCGCAGTCTCGTTTTCTACTGACGTCCCACCAAACTTCATTACGATCATGCTCGCTCCCTATCTGCTATGTTTGGCCCATAAATGCAAAACCCACCGGCCTTTTGGGCGGTGGGTCATTTGATCTCGTCCTTGAAACTTCTCTAGGAACTATTGCTGATCTCCCCGCCCGTGCTGATGCGCACACTTGTCCCCGATGTTGTTGTTGTTGTCAGTACCCGGGATTTCAGGCGAAAGAGTGACATGAGATTGAGATACCCTAGAGTAGTTTTGAATTTGAGTCAATCAAAATCTTGCCGGCGTTCCAAACTTGTAGAGCGACTCACTGGTCGCGTCTAGTTTTCTCATCTGGTACTCTGCAACATTGCGGATTTTCACTTTCGAATGGAGCACTTCGCAGAATGCCTTATCGATACTTCCGTGTCTGTTTGTTTGTCCTGATCAGTTTCGCAGTTACGCTTTCCGCCGCCGCCGCCAACAAATCCAAAAAAACTGCGGACGACGCGAACCAGCCGTCCTATGACCAGCCTCAGCCGCAGCGTGAGACCCTCGATTACGGCATGTACCAGCGCATTCGCGCCGAAGGCCTCAGCCACTCCCATGTGATGGAGTATGCCTCGGCGCTCGACGACGACATCGGGCCGCGCCTGACCGGTTCGCCGAACCTGAAACACGCCAACGAGTGGACGCGCGATCAGTTCACCGCGATGGGCTGCAGCAATGCGCACCTCGAAGACTGGGGCGAGTTCGGCATGGGGTGGCAGCAACTCAATACCTGGGTCCGTATGACTGCGCCCGACACGGCAGTCTTCATCGCGCAGGCGGCCCCATGGTCGCCGGCGACGAATGGCGCGATCAATGCTCCGGCGATCTGGATCGACGTGAAAGAGGCCAAGGACCTCGACCAGTACAAAGGCAAACTGGCCGGAAAAATCGTGCTGTATGGCGCCATGCGAGACGTGCCTCCCGTCGATAAACCGCTTTGGGTCCGCCTGGATGACGCCGAACTGAAGAAGCTGACCGAGTATCCGCTGGAGGAGCACGATCGGAATTTCATCGAGGAGTTCATGAAGCGTCTGGAGCTGCGCCACAAGGTCGGACAGTTTCTGGCGGACGAACATGCCTTGGCGGCCATCACGCCAAGTCGCGACGGGCGTAACGGGGGAGGCTCTGGCGGCACCATCTTCGACGATAGTGGCGCCGGCTTCGGCTGGGAGGCGTACAAGCGGGAGCACGCCGATCCACTTCCCGTTGTAGTCATGGCGATTGAGAATTATGGGCGCGTGCACCGGCTTCTGAAAGCACGCGTACCTGTGACCATCGAAATGACCGTGGACACCAAATTTCTCGGCGACCACGAACACGGATACGACACCATCGCCGAAATTCCCGGCACCGACCCCAAGCTGAAAGACGAAGTTGTGATGGTGGGTGGGCATCTGGATTCGTGGGCTTCGGCTACCGGCGCGACTGACAACGGCGCAGGCACGGTTGTGGCCATGGAAGTGATGCGAATCCTCAACACCTTGCAGGTGAAGCCCCGACGCACCATCCGCGTCGCGTTGTGGACTGGTGAAGAAGAAGGCGAGTTCGGTTCCTACGGTTATGTCAAACAGCATTTCGGATACGTGCCCCTCTCAACCGCCCCCGACCAACTCAAGCTGCCGGAATGGTTACGCAAGCCCGCCGGCCCGGTACAGGTGAAGCCCGATCAGCAGAAGATCTCCGGCTATTTCAACTTGGACAACGGCACGGGAAAAATTCGCGGAGTTTACCTGGAGCAGAATGCCGCTATCGCTCCGATCTTCGCGCAGTGGATTGAGCCGCTTCACGACCTTGGCGTCTCCACCCTGACCTTGCGTGACACAGGAGGCACCGACCACGAAGCCTTTGACGCGGTCGGCATTCCGGGATTCCAGTTCATCCAAGACCCGCTCGATTACGGCTCACGCACGCACCACTCGAACATGGATACCTATGAACGCCTGCAACCGGGAGACTTGGCGCAGGCAGCCGTGGTGGAAGCCATCTTCGTGTACAACACCGCCATGCGCGACCAGATGTTGCCACGCAAGCCATTGCCGCATCCGGACCTGGATGAGCAGCGCAGGGCGCCGTTGACCAACATCATGCCCGGGGCTGAGGCGGCCGAAAAGGACGCAAAGGAGAAAGCAGACCAGACCCCGCCCAAAGAGTAAGGCGTGCCCGCAGTGTCCCCGCGGTTTGCGGAGGGGGCGGGCCAATGTGACAATACCTACATGAAGAAATCATTTACCACGGCATCAATTCTGCTGGCAGCCGCGATCGTGCTGCTTGCCAACGCTTGGGGGCAGCAATCTGCTCCCACAGGCACGCCTGCGAAACCGGCGCACACTTCTGCGGCGAAGACCGGGCAAACCGCAACTGCAAAGCCCAAGCCCAAGGTTCTTGTCCTCAAGACGCAGAAAGACAAAATCAGCTACGCGGTCGGGATGAATGTTGGGACCAACCTGAAGAAGCAGGCGGTTGACGTTGACCCGGCGATCCTATTGCAAGGCTTACAGGACGGCGTCTCTGGCAATAAGCCTCTGCTGACGGATGAGGAAACTCGCACCGTGCTAATGCAATTGCAGGACGATGTCCGCCAGAAGCAGGCGGCGAAGGCGCAACAAGTCGGGAGCGCCAACAAAACGGAAGGGGAGGCATTTCTGGCCGCCAACAAGAATAAAGAGGGTGTGATTACACTGCCCAGCGGTCTGCAATACAAGATCCTGAAAGCGGGTACAGGCCCCAAGCCCGCAGCCACAGATTCTGTAGTTTGCAACTATCGCGGCACGCTCATTAATGGTACCGAATTTGACAGCTCGTACAAACGCGGTCAACCGGCGACGTTTCCGGTGAGTGGAGTAATTAAAGGCTGGACGGAAGCCCTGCAGTTGATGCCCACGGGATCGAAGTGGCAGCTATTTATTCCCGCCCCACTTGCCTATGCCGAGCGGGGCGCGGGCGCCGACATTGGCCCCAACGCAACCCTGATTTTTGAAATCGAACTGCTTTCGATACAAGCGCCTAAGACCCAGTGACGCAGGGCTTAGATCCTGCTTTGTTTAGACATCAACCGACGAAAGCGATGTTCAGGTAGTGTGGCGCTTCGGCGCCGCATCAACACCGCGAGACGGCCGCAAACAGGTCTTAGGATTGCGGAGGCTGTCTCACTGGCACGACAGTTAAGCAGTTTACTGTTTCGCGAATTCGAAGGTGCAAGGGCGGCCCACGATGCCGAGGCCTTGGTCACGGGTTCCCGTACCCCCGGTTTCTTTGAATTCGGCTTTGATGCCGTAGCTGTACTCCTCGCCTTTGTGCGCGAAGACTCCACGGGCGTAGTTCCTTGAAGCTACTATGCCTGTGGCCGACAGCTTGGCAGCGCCGTCCGCCTTGATCTTGCCTTCAATTAGCAGGTAACCGGGTTCTCCCGCGGTGCCGTGCTCTCCGCGAAAATTGCCGTCTTGGACCACACTGGGCAACTTTAGTGTGTAACCCTCGGTGCTGCCTTTTGGAGGACAGGTGACGGTCGTGAGCCACTTGCCGTCGAAGCCCTCTCCTGCGATCAAAGCGGCTGGCAAGAGCACCAGAAGGCAGACCGTCAGAAACCGCACCGCTCTCCGCGTGACTCTTACGAACTCTCCCGGAACCTCAGTTATTCTTGGCATCTTCTCCCCTTGGCGTGGCCCAATTGGTCTTTGCATTTGGTTTCGACTGCGCCTTGGCCTACGCAAGCATTCTGCTCCTGAATGCGCCGTCTGTCGGTGATGGTTATCACGCAGTCATTGGCCGTCCCAGCGCACGCAACTCGCCGTGGAGTACGGCCTTCTAAGGTCGCTGGAGACCAAAACAATATGCCAGCTAAGAAAAAAAGTTCCAGCCGCAAATATGGCAAGGCTGCAGGCAAGACCGTCGAAAGCGCGATGCGCCGCAAGAAAAAGGGTACGCTCAAGTCCGGCCCGGGTGGTAAAGGCGGAACGGTCAAGAGCCGCAAACAGGCAATCGCGATTGGCCTGTCTGAAGCGCGCAAGAAGGGTGCCAAGGTACCGAAGAAGTCCAGTTAAAGACCGCGAAACAGGTCACAGCAAATGCAAGGCGGAGCGATTTTCGCGCTGCACTTGCTTAAGTGTGCATTGAGCGGGGTCTTTGTCGGGTCGCCAGCGCAGGAATTTTGTGCCGTGGCGAAATCTTCCGCCGGTGAAGTGATCGAACTGAACCTCGGCGACTAATTTCGGAACAAGCGGTTGCCATTCGGTGGAACGCTTGGTGCTCCAGCGACTCGGACCTCCCGGACTCTTGCCGGTGAATCCGGGAGGCTTCACCAGTTTCTGCAATTTTTGGGTCAGCGCTGGGCGGTCCTTAGCGCTGATCGAAGATGTAAAGCCGACATGATCAAGCTTGCCTTCCTGGTTGTAAAGCCCAAGCAGGAGCGAGCCCACCTGCGGCTTCTTCTCGAGAAAGCGAAAGCCTCCGGCCACGCAGTCGGCGGTGCGTAACTTCTTGATCTTCAGCATGCCAGTGCGCTTGCCGCTCTGGTAGGGAAGATCACGGCGCTTGGCAACCACACCATCGAGTGCAACTCCCATGTGAAACCACTTGCGGGCCACGGAGAGATCTCGCGTGACGGGAGAAAGTCGCATCATTTTGTTGCCCTTGAAGTATTTCCCGGCGAACTTCTCGAGTGCTTTCCGCCGCTCTTCCAAAGAAAGCTTCGCCAGTGAGCGGCCTTGATCGTCTACCAGCAAGTCGAAAACGATGAAGGCGCAGGGCGTCTGTTCACTCAACGCCTTCACCCGGCTGGCCGCGGGATGGATTCTCATCAGCAGCTGATCGAATGAGAGCCCGCCTTGGAACGGGATTACGATCTCCCCATCCAAAACGAACTTGGTCGCCTTTAGCTTGCCGAGCGCGGCTACCAGTTCAGGAAAGTACCGGCTAAGGGGCTTGCCTGCCTTCGATTGCAGGTCAATTTTCTTCTGATCGCGGAAGGCGAGACAGCGGAATCCATCCCACTTGGGCTCGTATTGCCACTCGCTTCCGGCCGGAAGACTGGTGGCCGGCGCGGCTTCCATCGGCGGATACTTTTTGGAAATAGGCAGAGTCATATGACATTTTTGCGCTACGCTCAGGAGGACACGTTCCGGTTACTGCTATTAAGATGCATCGCCTCAGACAGACGCGAAGCTGTTTTTCGCGCTCTAGGCGGGTGTGCGCGAGGCCTTGAGGGCGGCATCTGGCGTGGGTTTCGTCTTCTAACGAATGTCAAGAAAAATCCGCAGACTCGGCGAAAAGATTTCGCGTTGGGACAATGCAATTTCAGATGGTAAGAGCCGGATTCACGAGTTACGCTTTCGATCGGGTAATTGAGCAGAGCAGTAAGAGTGTGAAGAAGGCCTGCTCGCAAATTGGGGATTGGAATTGACTCCGCTATGAACTCCTTGCCGGTAAACCCCAGCGATCTCACGGGGTGGGGGTGGCTGCTTTGCGCCGCCGGATGCTGGTCTGTAGCCGTGATCGCAAGGTTTGTCCTGCGCGACTATTTGGGAGATGCGGCGGAGGTCTTAGGTTTTATAGCCACCGCGGCCGGGGTGTTTTGCGCGTTAATCGGAATTGCCCGGCTGATCAACCTGGTTTGAGTCGGACGTGCCATCACGGCAAAAACATTGACCCACCTGCCAGTTTCTATATTCGTCCTGCCGCCTGATCGAATGAACAGCATTTGTGCATCTGAAAAAATTTGACATGGGCAGATTGCCAGAATATCCAGAGCGTGACGCCCTCACGCCGGGACTATTGAGGTTTTCTTGGGTTAACATCCCAAAGAGGTGGGCCGCAAGAATGCTGTGTCGCAAATCAACCCGCATCGTCCTGGTGGTGCTGCTAGGGTTAGCGTCTTTGTATTCGCTAGAACCCTCAGCATCGAAGGCAACTCCATCGCAGGATACAACGTTCAAGTCCAGCAGCCGCCTCGTGGTTGTTGATGTTGTGGTCACCAACGGCAATGGGAATTCCATCCATGATCTAAGGCAGCAGGACTTTACCGTGCTGGAAGACGGCAAGCCGCAAACCATTGTGGGCTTTGATGAGCAGCGTCCCGACGCTGCGGCAAAGGCGGTGGCTGCGGAGCCGCCTCTGCCGGCCGGTGTCTACACCAACTACGTGACGCGTACCGACCCCGGCGCGCTGACGGTACTGCTCTTCGATGCGTTGAATACTGACCGCGAGCACCTGGCTTACGCAAGAAGTGAGATGCTGCGCTTCCTCAAGAAGCTCCCTCCCGGCAAGAAAGTCGCTTTGTACACGTTGGGGTCGCAACTAAGGATGGCGCAGGGTTTCACCGGGGATTCCGATCAATTGATTGCGGCAGCAGAGCAGATCTCCACAAGGCCTAATCCGGTGTACACCAATACCAGGGAGCTGTCGGCAACCATCGGTGAGTTGAGGGAAGCAGGTGCGGCAAAGGTTCCGCGAGCTTATCGCAATCTGGTGCGGTTCTTGGCGGACGACTATCAGGCCAAGGCGGACTTGCGTTCGCGGGACACCCTCGAGGCCCTGACGCAACTGGCGCGTGCCCTGGCGGTGTTGCCGGGGCGCAAAAACCTGATATGGATTTCCGGCGGCTTCCCCTTCGACACAAGCAACGCTCCCCAGTTGCAGAAGGTCGCCACGCTGCTGGCAGCCAACCGCATCGCGGTGTACCCGGTCGATGTGCGCGGCGTGGTGTCGATGGCCGCCAACGGCACTACCCGCGACTCCGAGATATACTCCCCCAACCAGACTCAGTCTTACGAAACTATTTCGGGGGAGTTTCAGGAGAATATCAGCATCGTAGAGACCTTAAAGAACACGGCTGAGCTGACCGGCGGCCGCGCCTACGTCAACCACAATGATCTGGAGGCGGCCATTGCCGACGGGATGCGGACGGGAGCCAACTATTACAGCCTGTCGTATCATCCTGCGAACCAGAACTGGAACGGCAAGTTTCGCAAGATTACGGTTAAGGCCACCCGATCAGATGTGAAGGTGCTTTACCGCTCCGGCTACTATGCGGTGCCCGATCCCCTCAGTTTGAAGGAGGACCCGGACCGCATGATCGGTCTCGCCATGCAACCGGATGCGCCGGTCTCCACCCAGCTCATCCTGAAGGCGCGTGTCGTGCCGCCGCAGGACCCGGGCCAGCCCACGGCGATCGATATGAGCATCGACGCACACGATCTGGTGTTCACCGAAGATGCGGCGAAGCTGAAAACCCCGGTGGCGCAGTTTGTCGCCGTTGCCTACGATGGCAATGGCAAGCAGTCAGACAGCTTCTCGCTGGGGTTTCATCCTGCTCTTTCACAAGCGCAGATGGAGGAGCTGCTGCAATCTGGTCTGCATTTGCATCGGGAGTTATCACTCAAGCGGGGTATTTATCAGCTCAGACTCGGGGTGATGGACCGTACCTCCGGCCGCATCGGAACGCTGGATGTTCCACTAACAATCGAAGCGAAGGTGGCGGCGAAGTAGAGCATAAAAAAGCCCATGCCCACGCTTTTTCTCCATCACGCAACAACGTGAGACGGTATTTTTCTCATCCAACGTTCTGCCGTGCCGCTTGACAAGGAATTACCGGTCAGCAGTTCCGTGCATCCCGATTTCCCTCCGGAGATGCGGTCGCTCTTCTGTGAGGTTCTGGGTCACCTGAACCGCGTAAACCTGCCTTATGTTGTTGCCGGCGCGTTTGCCCTGCAGCAACACACCGGCATATGGCGCGACACCAAGGACCTCGATCTCTTTCTTCCGGCCGAGGTGGCGGGCGAAGCGCTCCGTCATCTTGAGGAGGAGGGTTTTGAAATTGAGATTAGCGATCCGGTGTGGCTGGCCAAAGCGCACCGCGATGGATTCTACGTTGACTTCATCACGGGCATGAGCAATGCCATCATTACGGTTGACCAATCCTGGGTCGATCGTGGCACAGAATCGACGGTCCTCGGCGTGCGGGCGCGGGTGCTGGCTGCCGAAGAGCTGATTGCCTCCAAGCTGTTCGTAAACTTCCGCGAACGCTTCGATGGCGCCGACATAGCCCACATCATCTATGCCACCAAGGGCCGACTCGACTGGACGCGCCTCCGCCAGATCGCGGGCGAGCACTGGGAGATCTTATTGTGGGAGATAATGCTGTTTCACTATGTCTATCCGTTCGCCCAAGCCTATGTTCCACGTGAAGTCTGGGACGACCTGCTCGGCCGACTGCGATCCCAGCTTGACTCGCCTGCACAGCATGCGCCGTTCCGCGGAAGCCTGATCGACGAAAAGATGTTTGCCATCGACGTGCACGAGTGGGGTTTGGAAAACTTGCTCGAGGAGCAACGCCGGCGACGGCAGCCTAGAATCGAAACGCCTGCCGGCGTAGTTTCTGCGGATGAGCCACGAAAAGGATGAGAATCGCAGCCATTGCCGACTTGCACTTCAGCCATCAGGGATACGAGCGCTTTCGTGAACAGATGAGCCGCGTGCGCGATGAGGCCGATGTGCTCGTCCTGGCCGGCGACCTAACCAACTTTGGCGAGCCGCACCAGATGGAATCGTTGATCAACGCGCTGGTGCGCCTGCGCATCGCCACCGTGGCCGTGCTCGGCAACCACGACTACGAGAGCGGACACGCCGGCGATCTGATGAAGATGATGACGGACCAGGGCGTCAAAGTACTCGACGGCACCGCCTACGAACGCGACGGCGTCGGCTTCGCAGGTGCAAAGGGATTTGGCGGCGGCTTCGGACGGGGCGCACTTACGGCTTTTGGCGAGCCCGAGGTCAAGGCCTTTGTGCAGGCGGCCATCGATGAGACTCTGAAGCTGGAGCGGGCACTCTCGCAATTGCGCACGCCCAAGCGGGTTGTGGTGTTGCACTACTCGCCGGTGGTGTCCACCGTTGCCGGCGAGCCGCCAGAGATTTATCCGTACCTGGGCAGTTCGCGTTTGGCGGAGGTCATCGACCGCCATGGAGCGGACATGGTCGTCCACGGCCACGCCCACAGCGGCAGCCCCGAGGGCAAAACCACAGCGGGTTGTCCGGTTTACAACGTGGCTATGGGAATTAATCAGGCAAAGGGTGCGGGCCGGGTTTACCGCATACTGGAAGTGTGACTAATTGATATCTCTCCTCTAGCCCGAAGAACAGAGCACATCCTCAACCTCCCAAGTTTCAGAAGCTATCTCCGGCAAGCGGTTGGGTTCAGGGCAGGATAAATCGGGGTGCGGCAAGGAAATAGTGTCGCGTACCTTTTCGGCGAGAACGTCGGCCTCCAAGGGCTTGCTGAAGTAGTACCCTTGAATTTCGTCGCAATTATGGGCTTGCAGGAAAGCCAGTTGTTCCTCGGTTTCCACGCCTTCAGCGAGTACCTCCAGGTCCAGGCTGTGTCCCATGCTGATCACCGCAGCTACAATCGCCGCGTCGCGCGGGTTGACCGTTATGGCCTCTATGAAAGAACGGTCGATTTTTAACCTGCGAACAGGAAGTGCTTGCAAGTAACTGAGGCTGGAATATCCCGTACCGAAGTCGTCGATTGACAGCCGCAGCCCCAGGTTGGCCAGGTTCTGCAACATGGAACGCGAATTCTCGGCGTTCGACAGCAGCACGCTTTCTGTGAGCTCCAGGTCGAGGCATTGCGGGGCGAGGCCCGTTTCGTCGAGTACCCGGCGAACAACCTCCACGAAGCGGTCCTGCCGCAGTTGGAGCGCTGACACGTTTACCGCTACGGGCAGACGTGGAAGACCCAAGTCCTGCCAGTGACGCGCCTGCGCACAAGCCGTTTTGAGCGCCCATTCTCCGATAGGAACGATCAAGCCCGTGTCACTTCCTTCTGCTCCATGATCAACTCGCGCAGTTGGCCACGGCGCTTTAGATCGACATAGAGCTCGGCTGTGGAATGGACGTGGTTCAGAAAATCTTGAGGAGAGTCATATCCAGCCATTCGGGCGAGGGCCGGATTTACATTGAGAAACTTTCCTTCCGGGGTGGCTTGAAAGATACCCAGAATCGCGTTCTCGAAAATGCTGCGATACTTCTGTTCGGCTTTATGCAGTGCCTGTTCGGCCAGCTTCCGCTGGGTAATGTCCTGCTTGATGGCAATATAGTGGCTGATTTGACCCGTATCGGAGCGGACGGGCGCAATGGTCATTTCCTCGGTATACAGGCTCCCATCCTTCTTGCGATTGATGATTTCCCCGCGCCAGATGTTTCCTGCAGTGATGGTGTTCCACAAGACGGCATAAAATTCGGCATCTTGCTTACCCGACTTCAAGAGGCGGGGATTGTTGCCAATTGCTTCTTCGGCCGCGTACCCCGTCATCTGGGTGAACGCGGGGTTCACCCTCAGGATTGTGCCTTGGGCGTCGGTAAGCACGATGGTATTGGCCGCTGCTTCTAGCGCAGCAGCCTGCAATAGCAGGCGTTCGTCCGCAGCCCTGCGACGCTCCGCGGACTCGGCGATCAATTCCCTCTGTGAGCGTTCGACTCCTTGGTGGAAAACGAAACTGAGGGCCACTACGACCGTGGTCACGAACGTGATGGTTGCGAAATGTGAGGTCCAGATGGTCATGGCGGGGTGCAGCACATGCATCGCCACTTCAAAGACAAACACAGCGCAGGCAGTGACGACCGTCTTTACCAACAACCTCGCCCATCGATTACTTGGCATCCGCGACTTTCACCCAGCAAACTCGCGCTCGCACAATCGCGTCAGGTCCTTTGCGGCGGCCGGCAGAGTTGGCGCCAATGGTTAGTCGGAAAAACAAGCGGCTGGCTCCGTCTGTCTCAGCGCTTTGCGCAGCGCCGCCAGCAATTCCGGAGTTTTCACCGGTTTTTGCAGGAACGCGACCACGCCATGTTCCAGCGCCAGGGCGCGGTTCGTCTGTGCCGGGCGCGCAGTTACCACCACCACTGGCAAGGCCACCGTGCTGGCCAGAGAGCGAAGCCGTTGCAGCACGACAAATCCGTCGCCGCCCGGCAGCCCTAGATCAAGAATCACGACATCGGGCTTCTCCCGATTGACCACGGTCATGGCCGTCGCGCCATCGCCAGCAGAGACAATTTCAAAACCGTGCGCGCGCAACTTGATGGCCAGCGCCATCAGGTGCTCCTGGTTGTCCTCGATCACGATGATTTTGTTCCCCTTCTCGCTCATAACTCCCCCCAGTCTTGCCGGTAAGTCCGATCAAACGGCTCAATTCATCGGCCAGCTGTCCGGCGGTCTTCTCCGGGTCGTCAAGGTTCCACGACGAAAAGTCCACCAACTCGCTGGAAACCTCAAACTGTCCCTCCAGCGGCAGCAGCTCAATGGAGCTGCCCAGATGTTCTTGAAACCGGACCACCATGACGCTGGCGCCTTCCGGTTCTACAAAAGCAACCACATGAAATTTTCCTTCCAGCCCGGAAATATTGATGTGAGGCAGGATGGTGTCTACCCCAGTGTGAATGCAGCCTTGCAAAACTTCGCGGACCGAGCGCAAGTAACGTCCCATGTCCACTGCAGAGCAATTGGGCATGGCCGGTACGGCAATAGTGATTAAAGCCAGCTTGCCTAATGCCAGATTCTTCCCGGAAATCACCGGCATAATGACCCGGCGCAGGCTGAAGATAGGCAGCGTGAAGTGGAACGTGGTTCTCTCGCCGATGCTGCTGTCGACCCGCAGTTCGCCGCCATGCGCCCGCACCAGTTCACGGGTGATATACAGTCCCAGGCCAAGCCCCCCTGGGTTGGTGTCGGGACCTTCCGAGACCCGGTAAAAGCGCTCGAAGATGCGCTGGATGTGCAGTGGAGGGATGCCGGGCCCATCATCCTGGACGTCAACTCGAATAAAGTCAGGCTCGTCGTTGCTGAAGTGCGTGGTCACCTCGACCGCGCCGCCGTGCCGGCCGTATTTGATGGCGTTGTCGATAAGATTTGCCAGCACCTGACCGAGGCGGGCGGGATCGGCGAATGCGGGTGGAAAATTGGCGGGCACGTGATACTGCAAGCTGATTTTTTTTGCCGCCGCCGCAGCCCGAAAAGAAGTACAAACTTGCCCAATCAGATCTTTCAGAATGACATATTCGGGGGTGACCGGCAGACGGTGCCATTCCGAACGGGAAAGGTCCAGCAGGCTATTTACCATGACGGCAAGCCGGTTGGCTGATTCAAGCACAATGCCCAGATAGGTCCGTTGCTCCGTAGACACGGTTCCCGCCATTCCTTCCAGCATCAACGAGACAAAATCGACGATGGAGGTAAGCGGAGTGCGCAGCTCGTGCGAGATGTGGGAGAGAAATCGGTCCTGCATTCTCGCCCGTTCCTGCCGGCTCTCTTCCAGTTCCTGAGCGGCCCGCTTACGCTCGGTTATGTCGCGAGTGATGACGGCGAAGGCCTTCAGTCCGGGTTTGGCCTGGTAGATCGTGGTGAACAGGACGGTGCCGCAAAACGAAGTTCCATCTTTGCGGATCAGCCCCAGATCTTCTTCCGCGTGGCTGCAGCGCAGCGCCGTGTCAACCAGCCGCGCAAACATTTCCTCGCCGCTGCCGTCATGGGAGAAGACGGGCAGGATTGAGGTGCCCAGCATTTCCTCTTCCGAATATCCAAAGATCCGTTTGGCCCCCATGTTCCAACTGATCACGGTGCCGCCTGCATCCACCATGTAGATGGCGTATTCCCGGATGCTCTCGATCAACAAGCGAAAGCGCTGTTCGGTCCGGCTTAGGTTTTCCTGCACCTGCTGAAAGCGACGCTTGGCATCGGCCTCAGCCAGCGCCCGCGTCACTGCCGCCACCAGCCGTTCCATCCTCTGCTTGACCACGTAATCGGTGGCGCCGCACTTGAGGGTCTCTACCACCACTTCCTCACCCAGGGCCCCGGTCAGAAACAGGAAGGGGGTCTGCGGCGCCATTTTTCGCGCAATCTCCAGCGCTGTATAGCCGTCAAAAGCGGGCAGAGAATAATCGGCCAGGATGATGTCCCAGCTTTCTGCGGAGAGCGCGCCCACAAACTCGCTTCGCGTCTGGGCATAGCCAAGGCGGCAAACCAGGCCTCCTCTGGCCAGCAGGGCCCGAACCAGCTCGCGATCGTCAATGTTGTCTTCGAGATGAAGGATTTGGATTTTCTTCCCTGCGGATGCCTTACTTTCGTCGCAGCAAACCGGGGCCGGACAGTCCATGGTCATTTCGGGCGCGCCTTACCTGACCTATCGGCCATTTGTCTGCCTGGGATTAACCAAACACGATGATGTTTTGCAACGTTGATCCCGGGAGAAACTGGCTTCGTTTAAACTTAAGTGCTATGAAAAACCGTTGGTGTACCACCACTAATTTCTAAAATTTTCCGCAACTTCAGGGACTCTTCTTCATCTACCGTCACAGCGAGAAGTCCACACCGCGGGGGTGAGCCCATGCGCAACGCTTCGAAACTAACCCTATCCTTCCTGCTGCTTTCCGCTTTACTAGTTCTGGGCTGGGAAGTCGTGACCGCTTCCTCTTTTCGTTCGACCTCACCTCACCCCGCGGTTGCGACAACGGCCCAATCGGGCGGTGAAGACAAATCGATTCACCAGTATTTCCTGGGATACGCGGGTGATGTGCTTACGTATCATTACAATTCCTCGCGCCAAGGCGCCAATCTGGCGGAGACAATTCTGACGCCCTCCAATGTCAACTCCACCTCGTTCGGAAAGACGGCCTTACTCAACGTCGATGGTAGGGTGGATGCGCAGCCCCTCTATGTTTACAAACTGCCGGGCACGCTGCGCATTCAGAACACCCTCTTCGTAGTGACGGAGCACGGCAGCGTTTACAACTTCGATGCCGATGCGGGCACACAAACCTGGAAGGTGTCGGCAATCCCTGCAGGCGAGACCCCAAGCGACAATCACGGTTGCAGCCAGATTTCGCCCGAGATTGGAATCACTGACACACCCGTGATCGACCGGCAGCGCGGCCCGTTTGGCGCCATTTACTTCGTAGCCATGTCCAAGGATTCTTCAGGCCACTACCATCAGCGTCTTCACGCCCTCGACCTTAAGACGGGAGCAGAGCTGTTCGGTGGCCCCACCGAAATTACGGCAACCTATCCCGGCACGGGTGACGGCAGCCAGGGCGGCCAGGTGATCTTTGCCCCCGGACAATTTGCCGAGCGCGCCGGCTTGCTGGAGTTCGGCGGGACCATCTACATGGCGTTTACGTCGCATTGCGACCAGCGTCCCTATACGGGATGGGTGATGGCTTACAATTCGCAGACCTTGGCGCAGACATCGGTGGTAGACGTCACCCCTAACGGCAACGAGGGAGCCATTTGGATGGCCGGCGCCGGTTTGGCGGCCGATAACCAGGCGCTTTATTTTCTCGACGGCAACGGCACCTTCGACACCACGCTCGACAGTCATGGATTTCCCGTCAATGGAGACTATGGCAACGCCTTTATGAAGATCTCCACCGGCGGCACGCTCACGGTCCTCGACTACTTCACCATGCACAACACCGTCCAGGAGTCGATGAACGACGAGGATCTTGGCTCGGGCGGAGCCATGATATTGCCCGATCTCACGGACAGCCAGGGCCAAGTGCATCACCTGGCCGTTGGAGCGGGCAAGGACGCTAACATCTACGTGGTAGATCGCGAGAACATGGGAAAATTCAATCCCAATAACGACAGCGCCATTTACCAGGAGATCGATGGCGCGCTTCCCGGTGGCGTCTGGGCCATGCCCGCCTACTTCAACAATACCGTCTATTACGGTTCGGTGAGCCAACCACTGAAAGCGTTCGGTATTTCGAACGCAAAACTTTCCACGTCTCCTGCCAGCCAAACGTCAACCTCGTTCACCTATCCGGGAACCACACCCAGCGTATCCGCTAATGGAACCTCCAACGGAATCGTCTGGGCCATCGAGAACACCAGCCCGGCGGTGCTGCATGCCTACGACGCTACCGACCTTTCGCGCGAACTGTACAACACCAACCAGGCTGGATCGCGCGACCAGTTCGGGCCGGGCAACAAATTCATTACTCCGCTGATCGTGAACGGCAAAGTGTTTGTGGGCACGCCGACGGGCGTGGCCGTGTTTGGGCTGTTGCACTAGCGTGGTACTCCCACCCGGCTTAAGCCATCTCGGCCTTTGCCGATTTACCTCTCAGGCCACCTTCGGGTGGACGGGAGGCTCCATGCGCTACATCCTGTGTGCGGCTCTGTTCTGCAGTTTGCTCGTTGCTCAAGACAAGACAGCCCTTGCGCCACCTCATGACGATGGCACCTTCTACGTTAACGGGATCGACTATCACTTCGTCTCGGGAACCAACTACACCGTGGTTGTGGCAGCCCACTCGGTAGCCAATCGCAAGTTTCTGGGCGTGAAGGTGCGGATACTGAACAACGGCAGGCATTCGGTGACGGTGCGCCCGGAAGATGTAAGGCTTGAGGACGCGGTTGCAGGCCGCGATGTGGAAGCAGTTCCGGGGCAGGAGTTGGCCAGGAGAATGCGCCGTCCCTATAACATGTCGCGTTTCGCGGTAAACGCCGCCGCCGGGCAGGCGCCTGAGGCAGGCAACGATCCGGAAATGACGGACACCCAGCACGGCGAAATTATGCGCGCCATGCAGCAGATGGCCAGTCGTATGGCCACCGCGCCGCCCGTGCTCTCTACCCTGTCAATTACCGAGGCGGACCCAGAATTCGATGCGGGCCCCGTGCCCGGGGCGTTCATCTCCGACGAGGTTTTCCACCTGCGCCTGACGGAAGCCTCCCGGCCTGACGTGCTCCTACAAATGCAGCGGCAGGTTTCTCCTGATTGTGTGGAGCAAACATCGTTTCGGGCTAACACCATTCCGCCGCGCGCTGATCTGGATGGCGTTTTCTATTACCCAATGGGCAAACTGGCGCGTGATCCCGCGGTCTCGAAGAAAGCTGCGAACTCCCGAATGGTGCGCGTGACCGTGCCGGTCGGGGATGAGAGGTTTCAATTCATACTTGGGGTGGAATGACCCGGCGGGCTGCAATGGCAGTCCTGGTGACAACTATAATGGTTCGCACTATGCGTGATCTGTTGGCCTTTTGCGGCGTTGTGTTGTGGCAATTAACCGCCCCGATAGCCGCCCAGGGTCAAAGCTCCACCGCGCCTCAGCAGAGTGTACCGGTTATCACCTCACAACTACCGGCGAGCGCCGTGGTCGGCCGTAGCTTCAGCTTTCCCTTGGTGGCAAATGGCGGGTCCCCGCCATACTTGTGGCATCTGGCCGATGGACACCTCCCTCAAGGTCTTACGCTGCACGCGCACTCTGGAGTGATTTCTGGCGTGCCAACGACTGCGGGCGAGTATCGCTTTACGGTCTCCGTGGCCGACTCCAGCGCGCCTTCGTTGCAGGCGCAGCGTGCCATGGCCATCACCGTGATCGCCGGGTTGACCATCGACTGGAAGCAATATCCAAGCGTTCAGGGCGCCAATATTTCCGGTTCCGTCGTGGTTAGTAATCAGTCTGGACAGGACCTCGACCTCACCGTGATCATAGTGGCTGTGAACAGCATTGGCAGGGCGACCACATTGGGATATCAACATCTCCCGCTGGGGGCAGGGCAGCCGGAGTTGGTGGTTCCGTTTGGTTCCACTCCCGGTCTTGGCACCTACGTGGTGCATGCCGATGCCGTGGCCCATCATCCCGGCAGCGGATACATTTACCGGGTTCGCAAACAGAACGTCGCAGCCATTGTCCGTTGTCCAGCATTAAGGTGGGATAAGGGCGTTTAACAGAGGCCGAGGCGGGGAAATACCTTATCCTAATGCCGCAAAAAATTGCACTTGGTGCCCTCCAGCACGAACCAACCGGGTTACTTTGCGTAAGTTACCGCGGCCGCCTTTGGCAGATGGATTGCTCTAGTATTGGCAGATCTGGCCTATGCCACTTCGTATGTGGGGAAATAGCGGCTGGCGGGCCAAACAGCTCAGGATGGGCTTGGAGGAACTTAAGCATATGCAAAGCAAATGGTTGTCAGCGTTGCTGGTGATCGCCTGTGTTGCTCTTTTGTCAGGCATTGGATTCGCGGATCCATGTCCGTCGGGAACCTATGCCGACTACCTTGGCCAAGGCTTCTCGTGCGGAATTGACGACAAGACCTTCAGTAATTTCCAGTACTCGTTCAGTTCAAATCCGACCGGATTCGGGATTCCGGCTGGCAGCGTCGCCGTCTCCCCAATTACCACTCCGGGGAACCCAGGGCTTCAGTTTAGCGCTAGCTGGTTGGCGTCGAATGCAAGCGGCATCCTGTCGATGGATTCTCTTTTCCAGTTCACGGTTAACGTTAACCCAGGTGGAAACCTGATCACCGACGTCAGCCTTTCTATCGGCGGCGTAGGGACCGGCGGAACCGGTTCAGTATTCGTTGACGAAACCGTTTGCATTGGAGCTACCTTCCCCGCCTGCACCGGCGGAACAGTCCAGGACCTGACGGTGTTCAAGGACAGCACCGGCCAGCAGACCTTTGACGAAATCAGTTTTGCTGGAGTATCCGAGGTCGACGTTCAGAAGGACGTATTGGTCTCCGCAGGTACGAATGGCAGCGCGAGACTTTCTCTGGTGACCAACCAGTTCTCGGAGGGCGCAACTCCTGAGCCCTCGAGCATTCTGCTCTTCGGTTCTGGTGCATTGGCTCTTGCAGGCGTACTGCGCCGCAAGGTAAAGCGCTAACTAGTTCCTACTTGTCCCCCTGGGGCTGTGAAAGCCGGAGCCAAAAGCTCCGGCTTTCTTTTGTATGCGGCCCCGCTAAGGCTGGCAGCTTCGGCGCGGCACGCCGCTAAATCCGCCATCACCAAAAAAGCCGCAACATGGGTTTCGTAATCAAGCCACGAATGGACTATGGATCCCGCCAGAAGAAATTCCAGCAGGCCTTCGACACCCAAGGGCTAGCCGGTTTTGTGGTCACGCATCCGGCGAACCTCCGCTACCTCTGCGGTTACACCGGAAGCAATGGGTTGCTGCTCTTCCTTGGTAATCGATCCGTTCCAGGAACCGCGCGTAAAAGGGGCTCCAACCTCACTGGACGCTGCACCTTCTTCACCGACGGCCGTTATACCGAACAGGCGCGCGAGGAAGTGGGTGGCGCGCGGGTGGTCATTTCCAAAGGCCCGCTGCTCCCCGATGCTGTCAAGCTCATAGGCCTGCAGACCTCAGCCACGATAGGCTTTGAGTCCGACCACACTACAGTCGCCTCGGCCGGGCTCATGCGCAAGCTGGTGCCTAGTGGAATTCATTGGAAGCCGGTGGACGGCCTCATCATGCAGCAGCGCATGGTTAAGGACCCCGAGGAGCTGCAAATCATCACCGAGGCGGTCAACCTTGGGGCCGCTGTGTACGAGGAAGCGCTGAAAAGCGTCCGCCCCGGGGTCCCGGAGTCGGAAGTTGCAGGAAGGTTGGAATATGCTGCGCGGCAAGGGGGAGCCGATGGCATGTCGTTCGAGACCATCGTTGCGGCGGGACCGCGGGCGGCGTTGCCGCACGGGCGTGCTTCCCGCCAGGCCATACCTCGCCGGGGATTCGTGGTGGTTGATTCCGGTGTTATACTTCGGGGCTATTGTTCTGATATGACCCGCACAGTGCACGTAGGCCGGGTCAGCCGGGAAGAGCGCCGGTGGTACGAAGCGGTGCTGGAAGCCCAGTTAGCGGCGATCGCGGAGGTATTTCCGGGCAAAACCGCGGGCCAAGTGGATCAAGCCGCACGCCAGGTGCTCCGTAGCGCCAAACTTGACCGATACTTTACCCATTCGACGGGGCATGGGGTAGGTTTGGAGATTCACGAGCCACCGCGCTTGGGCAAGGGACAGTCAGAGGTGCTCGAGCCGGGTATGGTGATTACCATCGAGCCCGGAATTTATATCCCAGGCAAGGGCGGTATTCGAATCGAAGACATGGTGGTGGTCACGGACGGGGGATGCCAGGTACTGCCCCCGATAAGCAAGGAACTAGTTGAGATTTAGCCGCCTCGGTCCAAGCGCGGATGATGACACCTGCGGCCTGGATTGATTTTCTCCCGTTCTACCTTTACAAGCCGGATACGCCAGTCCGGTACTGCTTTGGAAAGAACATCTGTGCCGGATATCACCGATTCACCGCCCGACACTGCCACCCGCCCCACCAAGGCTGGTTGGGCAGCCAGCATCTTCTCTCGTCCAGTCGCGTGCATGTTCTTGCTGGCGGCGGTGATTTTTCGAGATTCTCCCCAAGGGCTTCCGGAAGCGGACATCTGGTGGCATCTGCGCAACGCCGATTATCTTTTTCAACACCACTCGTTTCCCCAGGTGGACACGTATTCGTTCGGGGGGGCAGGGTCGCCATGGCTGAACTTTGAATGGCTGTCGGAAATCCCATTTTTATTAGGTTTCAATGCCTGGGGACTGCGAGGACTTCTGGCAGTTTATTTCGCGTTGTTCACGCTGATCTTTGCCGGTGTTTATTACCGTTCGTGCCGTGGCGGCGTCAGCAGCCTGAACGCGACCATTACCACCTTGCTGGCCATTTTGCTGGGAGTCGTGTCCATCGGCCCCCGCATGCTGCTGTTCGGCTGGCTTTGCATGGTTGGGCTGCTGCTGGTGCTGGACCACTTCGAGAGCACCGGGAAAGGTCTTTGGCTCCTGCCGCCGTTGTTTGCCCTCTGGATCAACCTTCACGGCTCCTGGGTCTTTGGCATCGTGGTGCTGGTGTTGACGATTGCCGCAGGCCTGGTGGAAGGGGAGTGGGGCATGGTGGTGGCGCGACGCTGGCCTCCCGGGGAACTGAAGAAACTTCTGCTGGCGCTGGCCGCCTCCCTGGCCGCGCTCTTTGTCAACCCTTTCGGCTACAGGCTGGTGCGCTACCCATTTGATCTTCTTTTCCGCCAGCAAGCGGTCATGAAGCAGATCGAAGAGTGGCACTCCGTGGATTTTGGCAGGCTGAGTGGCAAGCTGGCCCTGATCATGATCTTCGCTTTGCTGGCAGCCGCCTTGTTTTCGCGGCAAGAGTGGAAGTTGAGCGAAGTGCTACTGATGACGTTTGCTGTGTGGGCCGCGTTGTCGCATGTGCGTTTCCTGTTTTTCGCCGGCCTGATCGTGGCGCCTATCCTTGCACCACGCCTGAAGCTGCTTCCCGCCTACCATCGGGAGCGGGACCAGCCCTGGCTCAATGCCTGTATCATGGCAGCCATCGTGGGGGCGATGATATTTTTGTTTCCGTCAGAAGCCTACCTACAGCGGAAAGTGAATGCAGAATTTCCCTCAGCCGCGCTGGAATTCATGCAGCGCGAGCAGGTTAACGGCAGGATCTTGAACGAATATGAGTGGGGCGGATACATGGAATGGTACACGCCGGAGATGAAGCCTCTGCTTGACACGCGCGCCGACATCTTCATATATAACGGGGTGATTGACGACTATCTGAGAGCGATTGGCAATGATCACTCGTTCCAGATTCTGGACAAATACAAAATTGACTACGTCTTGTTACAGCCGCAACGGCCGCTGATCTATCTTCTTCAGCAATCTCCGGACTGGCGTCCGATTTACGTTGATAGGGTGGCGGCGCTGTTCGAGCGTGTCCCGGGAAGTGATACAACGGCAAAATAGTGACAGGCACAATCTCACCAAGGCTGGGCGACTAATTTAAGATAAAACTCGAAGCCTCTGCCGGCCGAATGGACAACGATGAATCAGAAAGAAATTAAGGAACTAATCGAATTCTTGGTGGAGAAGGACATCGCCGAGTTTGAATTGCAGCGCGGCGATATGAAGCTCCTCATCAAGCGGGGCGCAAGTGTCCAGCCGGCGCAGGTGGTGCAGGTCGCGCCAGCGATGGCGCCGGGACACTCCATCGCGGTGGCAGCCGCGCCACCGGCCTCCCCGGTTTCCCCAACCTCAACTACCGACACCGGAGAATCGGCGAGCGGAGCAGTTCCGGCGCCATCAACCGCAGCGGCGGAGGTGGACCTGTTTATCCTGAAGTCGCCGATTGTGGGAACCTACTATGAAGCTCCATCGCCCGGCGCACCTCCTTTCGTCAAAGTAGGTGATACGGTCAACGAAGGCCAGGTGCTGTGCATCATTGAAGCCATGAAGCTGATGAATGAGATTGAGGCCGACGTGTCGGGCGTGATCGTAAAGATGTTTGTTCCCAATGGAAGCCCGGTGGAGTACGGAATGCCGCTGTTTGGTATCCGCAAGCAGTGATGCACTTCTAGCGCTTTTGGTTCACCACGGAGGCACGGAGATCACGGAGGGATTGCCGATGCGTCCAAAAGAAATGATCGGATATCTGCTCGTGGCGTTTAGGAGCTATTGCCGTCTTATCAGCTTTCCTCTTTCGCAGCCCGAGGTTCATTATCATCAACGGACATTTGTTTGACCTTTGGCTGGTTGCTCTGTTAGCAGGCCTGATTGGTTTCTCTGTCGGAGCTGTGATGATTTTTCGTTCTATCAATTGATTTCTCCACCTCCGTGCTCTCCGTGCCTCTGTGGTGAAATTAGCAGCGTGTAACGATTCCATTCATGTTTAAGAAGATCCTAATTGCGAACCGAGGGGAGATTGCCCTGCGGGTGATTTGCGCCTGCAAGGAGTTGGGCATCAAGGCAGTCGCCATTTACAGTGAGGCCGACCGTAATTCCCTGCATGTAAAGTTTGCCGACGAAGCCATCTGCATCGGTCCGCCACGCCTGCACGAAAGCTATCTCAACATTCCGGCGGTCATCAGTGCCGCAGAAATCGCCAACGTCGAGGCCATCCATCCCGGCTACGGCTTGCTCAGCGAGAACGCCAACTTCGCCGAGGTTTGCCGCGACTGCGGGATCAAGTTCATCGGCCCACCGCCCGAGGTCACACGGCTGATGGGCGAAAAGGAAAAGGCGCGCGCCACCATGAAGAGTGAAGGCGTGCCTATCCTGCCGGGGTCGGACGGCATCATTGCCTCCGCCGACGAAGCGTTGGAGTGGGCGCGCAGCGTCGGATTTCCCCTGATAGTGAAAGCCTCGGCGGGCGGCGGCGGGCGCGGCATGCGCATTATCCGGAGCGAAGACGAATTGCCCAATCTGTTTCACGCCGCACAATCGGAGGCGGCGGCGGCTTTCGGCAACGGCGACCTCTACATGGAGAGGTTCATTGAGCGGCCCCGCCACATCGAGTTTCAGGTGCTGGCCGACGAGCACGGCAACGTAATGAGCCTGGGTGAGCGCGAGTGCAGTATCCAGCGCCGCCATCAGAAGCTGGTGGAAGAGGCGCCCTCGGTGAAAGTCACGCCCGAGTTGCGCGAGCGCATCGGCGGCATTCTGGTAAAGACCCTCAGCAGCATCGGCTACATGAATGCCGGCACCGTCGAATTTCTGATGGACGAAGATGGCAGCCTCTCGTTCATCGAGATGAATACCAGGATTCAGGTGGAGCATCCGGTCACCGAGATGACCACCGACGTTGATCTGGTGAAGGCGCAGATCCTGATCGCGGCAGGCGAGAAGCTCGGCAGCGTGATCAATTACCCGGTGGTGTTCCGCGGGCATGCCATTGAATGCCGCATCAATGCCGAGCATCCCGAGCGCTTCACGCCCTCGGCGGGTAAAATCACCGCCTTCAACATTCCCGGCGGCACCGGGGTTCGCGTGGACACCGCGGCCTATGCGGAGGCCGTCATTCCGCCGTACTATGATTCCCTGATTGCCAAGCTGGTAGTGCGGGGGCGCGACCGCGCCGAAGCTATCTCGCGCATGTCGCGGGCGCTGGATATGTTCGTAGTCGAGGGAATTCATACCAGCATCCCGTTGCATCGCCGCATCATGGCCGACCCGGATTTTCGCGCTGGCAACTTCGATACCAAGTTCATGGAGCGCTTCCTCAACCAACCCAAGGAGTCCGCGAAGTAGATAGCGGTGTCACCACGGAGGACACGGAGGGCACGGAGTGAATTGAAAAGAGGGAGATCTGGCAGTATGAGTGGGTATCTTCTGATGGCCTTGGGGAGCATTGCGGTGTTAGCGGCGTGGGTTTTCCGTCGGCCAATTTTCATTGGATTCAATGGACACTCTGTTGAAGTATGGCTGTTGCTTCTAGTAGCAGGACTCATTGCATTCTCGCTCGGAGTCGTTGCACTTTTTCGTTCTGTTAATTGAGTCCGTGCGCTCCGTGTCCTCCGTGGTGAAATGATTCTTATATGCACTCACAGATGAAACTACCCAAGTTGTACGCCATTCTTGACGTTGCTTGCTTTGCGCCGCCGTTGCGCACCACCGCAGCTATCGTGGATTATGCCCGTGAACTGACGATTGGAGGCGTGACCTGGCTTCAGTATCGCAACAAGGTGGGCCTCACCCGCGAAATGCTCAACCAGGCCCGCGAGCTTCGCCGGGTCCTGGGCAGCGGGGTGACCCTGATCATGAATGATCGCGCCGATATCTGCATCGCTGCCGGCTATGAAGGCGTACACGTCGGACAGGAAGACTTGTCGGCAGAAGGCGCGCGCACGGTGGTCGGCCCTGGCCGCATAGTCGGCATCTCCACCCATAACCTCCAGCAATTGCAGGAGGCCGACGCTGGTCCGGCAGACTACATCGCCTACGGTCCGGTGTTCGCTACGCTCTCGAAACGCCGCCCCGATCCGCTGGTCGGCCTGGACGGGATTCGCGCCGCACGGGCCGCAACCAGCAAGCCCCTGGTGGCTATTGGCGGCATCACCCGGGCCAATGCCCGCTCGGTGATTGAGGCCGGAGCCGACTCGGTGGCCGTTATCTCTGACCTTCTGAGTTCCCCCACAAAAGTTGCTGAGGAATTCTTGCGCCTGTTGGTGTAGATTCTGAGGATTGAAGCACCTATGAAAAAGCGGCATTTGGACAGTGCAGCGCTTCATCTGGATTAGTCATCTGTTTTGCGCTTTGAAGGGGCACTGCTTCAGCCGTGCCCCTTCAAAGAATGAGATCCGCATAAATAATCCGGGATCAATCCTGCGCTACGGCGCATTAGTAAACGAGGTCCCTTGGCAACAGAAACGAAAACAGTATCGCTGGCCAGCGAGGGAAGTGAATGGGTCAAAGGTCTTGGCCTGACCAGTGCCACTACGCTGGTCATGGGCTCCATGATCGGCTCGGGCATCTTCATCGTTTCGGCGGAGATTGCGCGGCTGGTAGATTCGCCGGCGCTGCTTATCGCCGCATGGTTGGTCACCGGCTTCATGACCATCACTGGCGCGCTCGCCTACGGAGAGTTGGCCGCCATGATGCCGCGCGCCGGAGGGCAGTACGTTTACCTGCGCGAATCGCTGGGCCCGCTGTGGGGATTTCTCTACGGCTGGACGTTGTTCCTCGTCATCCAGACCGGCACGATCGCGGCGGTTGGCGTGGCCTTCGGCAAGTTCCTGGGCGTCTTTTTTCCTTCCATTTCGTCGACTAACTGGATCTGGCACATCGCGCACGTGCCGCCCATCCCCATCGGGCCGATGGTGCTCGGCAACATGGATGTCGGATTGAACACGCAGAACCTGATGGCCGTGCTGATCGTGATCTTCCTTTCCGTGCTGAACATCTTTGGCGTGAAGACCGGCGCGGCGGTGCAGAACGTGTTTACCTTCGCCAAGACCGCGGCACTGCTGGGACTGGTGCTGCTTGGTGTTTTCGTGGGACGCAACGCCTCGGCGATCGCCGCCAATTTTGGGGCAAACTTCTGGAGCAATGCCGGATGGAGCGCGCTGCATCCCGTGCAAGTCGGTGTTGGCGGACCCATCGCGCTGGTGGGGACCATCACCGTCATCGCAGTGGCACAGGTTGGCTCACTCTTCTCGGCCGATGCCTGGAACAACGTCACCTTCACCGCCGGTGAAGTTCGCAATCCGCAGCGCAACTTGCCGCTTGCGCTCGCCTTGGGGACCGGCGCGGTCATCCTGCTCTATGTGCTGGCCAACTTCGTGTATCTGAGTGTGCTGCCGCTGGTGGCCATTCAACACGCCCCCGAGGAGCGCGTGGCCACCGCGGTGGTGCAGCAGATCTTCGGAGCGGGTGGAGCGCAGATCATGGCCTTCGCCATCCTTATCTCAACTTTCGGCTGCAACAATGGATTGATTCTGGCGGGCGCCCGCGTGTACTACGCGATGGCGAAAAATGGCTTGTTCTTCCGCAGCGCCGGCACGCTGCATCCCAAGTACCACACGCCGGCACATTCGCTGGTGATGCAGTGCGTCTGGACCTGCATTCTGTGCATTTCAGGAAGCTATAACCAACTGCTCGACTACATTATTTTTGCGGTGCTGGTGTTCTACATCCTGACCATTGCAGGACTGTTCGTGCTGCGGGTGAAGCGTCCCGACGAGCCGCGCCCCTATCGCGCCATTGGATATCCCGTGCTGCCCGCAATGTATATTTTGATGGCTGTGTTTATTGATGTAGTCTTATTGCGCTACAAACCGCAATACACGTGGCCGGGTCTGATCATTGTTCTGCTGGGGATTCCCGTGTATTTCCTATGGTCGAAACGCAACCCGCAAGCGGTTTCCGAAGAATAACAAGGCAAACCTGAATGACAAATCTGCTGAAGACCAAGCCTCTTGACGTGCTGATGCGACAGGCGTCTGAAACCGGCGAACACAGTCTGAAACGCGCCCTCGGCCCCGTGAACCTTATTACGCTGGGCATCGGTGCCATTATCGGCGCGGGCATCTTCGTGCTCACCGGCCAAGCCGCGGCGCAATACGCTGGGCCGGCCATCATGCTCTCCTATGTCCTTGCAGGCACGGGTTGCGCCTTTGCCGGACTTTGCTACGCCGAGTTCGCCTCCATGATCCCCATCGCCGGCTCGGCTTACACCTATGGCTATGCGACGCTGGGCGAGATCTTCGCCTGGATCATCGGCTGGGACCTCATCCTCGAGTACGCCTTTGGCGCCGCTACCGTCGCCTCGGGCTGGAGCTCGACGCTGGTCGCCTTCCTCCAGGACTACGGCATCAACCTTCCGCCGCAGATCTGCGATGTCCCGGGCGCGAAGTGGTCGATGGTCGATGGCCGCTGGGCGCCAGATTTGACCCTCAGTATGGAGCAGATGACGCGTGCGACCCAGCACACCACAACCATATTCAATTTCATGGCGTTCTTCGCTATCATCGCCGTCACCACCCTCCTGATCGTCGGCATCAAGGAGTCGGCGAACTTCAACACGACCATCGTCTTCGTGAAGCTGATCGCGGTCATTGTATTCATCATCGTCGCCGGCATGTATGTGATCAAGCAGCCCGACGTCGCGCACGCGAATTGGGCGGTGTTCCTGCCCAAGAACACCGGTTCTTTCGGCTCGTTCGGATGGTCCGGCATCTTGCGCGGTGCGGGCGTCGTCTTCTTCGCTTACATCGGGTTCGACGCCGTCTCAACCGCTGCGCAAGAAGCCAAGAATCCGCAGAAGGACATGCCCATCGGCATCCTCGGGTCGCTGGTGATCTGCACCGTGCTTTACCTGGTCGTCTCCGGCCTGCTGACCGCGACGGTGCACTACTCGCGCCTGAACATCGGCGCTCCGGTTTCACTGGCCATCCGCGAGACCGGCGTGAAGTGGGGCAGCTACGTGGTGAATGCCGGCGCGCTCGCCGGTCTCTCTACCGTGATGCTGGTCATGTTGCTTGGCCAATCGCGCGTCTTCTACTCCATGGCGCACGACGGCCTGCTGTGGAAGTGGGCGGGCGACATCCATCCCAAGTTCCGGACGCCGTGGAAGTCCACCGCCGTGACTGGTATCCTAGTCGCCTTCACCGGCTCGCTGGTACCCATTGGCGACCTCGGCCAGATGGTCTCGATTGGCACGCTGATGGCTTTCATCATCGTCTGCGCCGGCGTCTGGGTGATGCGCCGCAAGCGACCTGACGTGCATCGGCCGTTCAGGACGCCGGGGATGCCCTTCGTACCGTTGTTGGGCATCATCATCTCGCTCGCCTTGATGCTCGGTTTGAACGGCAAGACCTGGATCCGCCTGTTCGTGTGGCTCATCATTGGCTTGGTCATCTACTTCACCTATGGACGGCATCACAGCCTGGTACAAAAGATGGTGCCTGACGAGGTGAAGGTCGGAGGCGACTAGACCCGTAAGCGCTTCATGGCAAAGCCCTTCTCGCAACCTTGACCCTCTACTTTGCGAGCGGGTTTGGCTTCCTCTGTGACCACATTTTCCGCTATGCCAGTGCACCGAACTGATATATAGTGCTGAACACTTTCGTCTCAGGAAAGAATTTTCCAGTTGTCCCTAACAAAACCATCACGGGAATAAGCAAAGGCTAACTTTTGCCTTCCCCATCACCGGTGTTTCGGAGGGAAGTTGTGTCTAGAGTGTTGACTGCCGGTCTCTTGACCCTGCTTGGATTGAGCTTGCTGCTCGGCGTGGCCGCTGCGGCGACCAAAGCTCCGTCCGTGACGATTACGTTGAGTCCAAGTGTGCAAAGCCCGCAGATGCTCGGCACCAGCATCCTCTGGACAGCCACCGTGTCGGGAGGGCCCCCGGGTGATACCTACGACTATCAATTCAGCGCCGCGCTACAGGGCCAGAACCAGATCGTGCGCGACTTCAACACCCCGAACACTTTCACCTGGGTACCGCATACCGTCGAGGGGACGTATGTGGTGACGGTTGTAGTACGGGACATCACCCAGCAGCCGTACACCGTTTTCCCGCCGGTTTCGGTGCAGTATGTGCTCAATCCCTGGGTTACGACCAGTGGAGGCTCTGCCGTACATCAAACGAGCCATCCTTTAGTAGCCCTGTTCAGTGCAGGGCCGTGTACCGCAGGTCACTCGATACGGGTCCGCTTCACCCAAAATGGCGCGCAGGCATCAAGTACGACCAACGGAGTGCCCTGTTCGCAAAGCAGCGCCAACTTCCTGGTGGCAGGTATGTATCCGTCCACGCAATATCTGATGCACTGGGAAGAATTCGCCCCCGGTTTTCTCACTTCGGGCCCTGACCAGTCGTTCACCACCGGACCCCTGCCAGCCGGTTTTCCGGTGCCGCAAATGACGGTGAAGGTGCCCCCAACCGGGCACGACGCTGCCTTTCCGGTGGTGTTGTTCCATCTGATCCCACCCACGGGCCGCCCATTTGCCTTTCGTCCCATCGCCACCGATCTGGCGGGGAACGTTATCTGGTACTATTCCACGCCGCTGCTGCTGAACCGTATGGAGCCAGGGGGAAACTTCTTTTCACTTAACAACGTGACTCTCGACGAGTATGACCTCGCCGGCAACAAGACCTTGGAAACCAACCTGGAGATCCTGAACGAACAACTGGTCGCCAAAGGGTATCCGGTGATGACCTCGTTCAACGCCCATGAAGCCCGGCGCACGCCCAATGGCGGCATCCTCTTGATTGGCGCTCGCGACATCGTGTCTACCACGCTGCAGGGCGGGACGCAGCAGAACCCGGTGGACATCCTGGGAGACATGGTCCTGGTGCTGGACCACAACATGCAGCTAACGTGGGCCTGGGACTCGTTTGCCAACCAGGACGTCAGCCGTGTCGCTACGCTGAATGACAAGTGTTATCACAACCTTGGAGGAGGCTGCCCAGCCTTCAATCTTGCGTTTCCGGTGTCCAACGATTGGCTGCACTCCAACTCGGTCCAGCTCACTGCGGACGGCAACATCCTGCTCTCCGAGCGCAGTCAGGACTGGGTGCTCAAGATCAACTACAACAACGGCCAGGGAGATGGCCGAGTGATTTGGAAGCTGGGGCCCTTCGGCGATTTCACGATTACTAATCCGCCCCCACACCCCTGTGGCGATCCCGCTGTGTTTCCCTGGTTCACTCACCAGCATGACGCAGCATTCCAGGTTCAAAGCGGGGCCCTGGAGGTGTTTACCGTCTTCGACGACGGCAATCTGCGCGTGCAACAGTGCGGCAGCGGAAACAGCCGGGGTATGGTTATGTATGTCTCGGAATCGACACGCACGGTCCGCTACCAGATTGCCGCCGATCTCGGTGCATATTCGTCGGCGCTGGGTAGCGCGCAGCTGCTGGTTTCTGCTCCCAACAGCGTTTACGCCAGCTTCGGCAATGGCCTCATTACCATCCCAACCAACTCGGCGCAATCTACTGAGGTGGATGTACTCTCCGGCTCAATCGTTTATGAATTGCAAGCTGGCTGGTGGTCATACCGGACCTATCGCCAACAGGACCTTTACACACCGACACTGCCATAGGCTTCGTGTCACCCTGAGCGAGCCTGGCGAGTCGAACGACTCCTATCGCTTGCAAGTGATCACAGTCGGCCTGGCCCGCCAACGCCCGTCCCCATCAAGGGACGGGCGTTTTTGTTGCGCTGCGCGCCACAAGGCGACACAATGGCTGCTGTGAAGGCCCTGTTCAATCTGAAGGTCCTGTTTTTTGCCTTACTGACTTTGATCTTCATCGGGGTCGCTGGCTTCCATTTCATCGAAGGCTGGCGGTGGTTCGACGGCTTTTACATGGTGCTGACCACCATTACCACCATCGGATACGGCGAGATCCATCCGCTCTCGTTCCGGGGCCGCATCTTCAACACCTTCATCATTGTCACGGGTGTGGGTCTGGTGCTGCTGTTCTTCGGGGCCGCGACCCAGGCTTTGCTAGAATTCGAGCTGCAATCGGTATTTGGCAGGAGACGCATGGACCGCGAGATCAGCCGATTGTCGGACCACTACATCATCTGCGGCGCCGGGCGCGTTGGCCGCAGCGTAGCGCGTGAACTGGCGCGCAAGCCGCTGCCCTTTGTGATTGTCGACAGCGATCAGGCCAAGCTGGCCCGCTACTCGGCCAAAGGGTGGCTCACCCTGGTGGGTGATGCCACGCAGGAGAACGTGCTGCGTGAGCTCCACATCGAGAGCGCCCGTGGATTGGTCGCCGCCACCACCACGGACGCAACCAACATCTACATCATCCTCACGGCCCGCAGCTTGAACCCAGGGCTCAACATCATCGCGCGCGCCAGTGAAGAAAGCGCCGAGCAGCACTTGCTCACCGCTGGCGCTAATCACGTGGTCTCGCCCTACAATTTTGCCGGATACCGTATCGCGCAGACCTTCATGCGCCCGCATGTGGTCGATTTCTTCGACACCGCCATGAGCCAGCACAAGCCGTTGGAGATTGAAGAAGTGCAGGTGCAGGCGGGATCGCGGTTCGTTGGCGCAACCCTGGAAGCTTCACGCATCCGGCAGGAGATGGGCGTTATCGTGCTCGCCATCAAGGGCGAAGGCTCGCAAATGTGCTTCAATCCCGCGCCCGATGAGGTCATCCACTCCGGTGACCATCTCATCGCCATGGGTGAGCCCGACGGCCTGCGCCGGCTGGAAGACTCCGCCGCGGAGCACGCATGAAAATCGTCACCGCCGACGAGATGCGCGAGATCGATCGCATCACCAGCGAGCGTTTTGGCGTGCCATCCATCACCCTGATGGAAAATGCCGGCTCCGCAGTAGCGCAATTCATCCTCGAGCAGTATCGCCACGCCAACCGCATCGCCGTAGTTTGCGGCAAGGGCAACAATGGCGGTGATGGATTCGTGGTGGCGCGCAAACTGCACCGCGCGGGACGAGTGGTTGAGGTGCTGCTGCTCGCCGCTCCCTCGGAATTGCACGGCGATGCACTCACCATGTTCGAGCGCCTGCCACTGCGTCCCATCGTGCTGCGCAACGCCCAGGAGTTGCAGGCGGAGTGGTCGGCCAATCTGGCCAATTGCGACCTGCTGGTGGACGCCATACTCGGCAGTGGATTTCATCCGCCCGTGAAGGGCTTTTACGCCGACGCTATCGCTGCAATGAACGGCAGCGGCAAGCCGGTTGTCGCGGTGGACATTCCCTCGGGTGCCGATACCGATTCGATGTCGGAGCAGACAGACAAGCACATCGCGCGTGCCGATGCCGTTGTCACTTTTACCGCGCCCCGTCCAGCGCACGTCTTTGGCAATCTCACACGCGGTCCTATTGTGATTGCACCTATCGGGTCGCCGCCGGAAGCCATCGTCAGCAAGCTTGGGCTTGAGCTCAGCACGCCGCGCGACCTCGCCGCCTTACTGGCACCGCGTCCCGCCGACAGCAACAAAGGCATGTACGGGCACGTCCTGATCGTCGGGGGTTCGCTAGGCAAGTCAGGAGCCGCCGCCATGGCAGGGATGGCGGCATTGCGCGCCGGATCCGGACTCAGCACCGTCGCCGCACCCACGCGGGTGCTTGCCAGCGTGGCGTCGTTTGCGGCCGAGCTGATGACCGAGCCGCTGGCCGAAACCGAAAGTGGCGGCATCGCACTGGCTGCACTCGGCCACTTCCAGAAGCTGGTAAAGGTCATGACCGTGGTGGGCCTCGGTCCGGGCATTGGGCGCGATCCTGAAACTGTGCAGTTCGTCCACGAAGCCGTACGCCAGACCCGGATTCCAATGGTCATCGATGCTGACGGGCTGAACGCTTTCGCCGGCCACACCGAGTTGCTTGATGGCGGCGAGCGTCCTCTGGTGCTGACTCCACATCCCGGAGAAATGTCCCGGCTGGCCGGCATCACTGTTAAAGCGGTCCAGGCCGACCGGCTCAACGTCGCGCGTAGTTTCGCGCGAGAGCATCGGCTCGTGCTGGTGCTGAAAGGCAGCCGCACCATCGTCGCGCTGCCGGATGGAACCGCGTGGGTCAACCCGACCGGCAATCCCGGCATGGCAACCGGTGGCACTGGCGACATCCTGACTGGCATGGCTGCGGGCGTGATGGGACAGATGCCGGACAACATTCCGCTGGCCACCGTCGCCGCGGTATATCTGCACGGACTGGCCGGCGATGTGGCCGCCGAAACCATGGGCGAGCATTCGCTGGTCGCCACAGATCTGCTTGACGCTTTGCCGGAAGCGTTCCGCCGCGCCACGCAGTGGGCGAAGGAAGGCACGACGCGGATTGGCGGGTGAGCTCTATCTGCATGTCATCTTGAGCGACGAGCGCAGCGAGGAGTCGAAGGACCCCTATAGCTGCAAGAAATCTCAGGGTGGACGCTGGGTGCCCCATCCTTTCGCCTCTTTTGCGAAAGGGTGGGAAACAGGAACGGTGGGAGCCCCCGCATTTATGCGGGGGAAGGAGCGCTTCAGCGCTCCGGGAGAGGTTTGACTTTGATCATGCGCTTTAGCGCCGGGATGGAGAAATCCCGGGGCTGAAGCCCATCTCAAAATTGAAAGCTTTTCCACTGGACTGAAGTCCAGCTCCCCCTGCTGAAGCAGGGGGCTTCCACCAAAAACCAAGGGTGAGACTGCTTGAGGTTGGGCTCTCACCAAGGCCGCCAAGACGCCCTGCTAAAATTGGCCTTCGTTCCCGGATGAACACCCACGAGCACATCACGCACTCGGCGGAGGAGACCATGGCGCTGGGCCGCAAACTGGCGCCCACGCTGAAGGCGGCGCGCATGGTCATCTTGCGCGGCGATCTCGGCACCGGCAAAACCACGCTGGTGAAGGGCATCGCCGAAGGTCTCACCGCGGCTTCGCAGGACGACGTCACCAGCCCCACTTTCACCCTCATCCACGAGTACCGCGGCCCCGAGGTGAACCTGTTCCACGTCGATCTGTACCGCATCGACACCCCGCGCGAGCTCGACACGCTGGGTCTCGACGAACTCTTCGCCGAGCCCGGCAACCTGGTGCTGCTGGAGTGGGGAGAGAAGTTTCCCCGCTTCGAGAAGGAGCGCGACGTGGAAATCTGTCTCGAGCGCCAGGGCGATCAGGAGCGCAAGATCGTGGTGAAGAGGAAGTAGGGAGAATCAGTAACCAGTAGCCAGTGGTCAGTTTCCAGTCTCAGAGTTCAAGTTTCGAGAAAATGTGGCAACCGTTGTTTGCGTGAGCGCGGCCTTTACCTTGCCAAATAAAATCCCAGTCCTAAGCCAGAAGATGACCTAGAATGCGCTTAGGAACTCTCAGCCGGGAGCGGCGGCAATGCATTTGAGATTTTTTGACTACGCTCTGTGGTTTTCAGGGACCGCTCTCCAAATCGGCATTGTAGTAGTGATGTACGCGCGGGGACTGCATCGCGAATATCCATTTTTTGCCGGTTATCAACTATTGCAAGTGGTAAGTGAGCCACTACTGTTTGTGATTCAACGCCACTCGTATGCTTGCTACTACTGGGGTTATTGGATTTCCGTCACCCTCAGTGCTCTGGTATCAGCGGCGGTTCTCTATGAAGTCGCACAGGCCCCATTTCGCCGGGGTGCGCGGCTTTCCCAGCGAACAGCGTCTATGTTCATCACCCTGATATCCATGATGGCTGTGGTGCCTGCAGTGGTGGCGGTGATTGTGGTTATGTGGGCTATTACTTCTGGTCACTCGGGCAACTCCATTGATGCGTCCACAAACGCGATTCTGCTGGCCCAGCGCACTGTTCGCCTGTTGCAGTGCGGCTTGACGCTCCTGCTCATGATGTCATGGAAAAGCCTGCGCATGCCGCGTCGAGACCCTGTGTTCGGAATAATGTTGGGTTTTGGTGTGTTTGCGATCGTGAGCATGATGGTAGGTGCTGCGACGTCGCATGGGTCATTTGTTCATGTATCTGTACTGCGACAGATCAATATGATCGCTTATTGTGTGGCGTGTGTTATCTGGCTAGTGTCTGTACTGAGAGCGCCGGCGCAGACGAGGTGGGCCGAATTCCGGATCGCGATCTAGGAATTTGCCTGGGCAATGCCCAACCCTGAGCAATGCCCAACATTGATGCGGCCAAGTGGGTGCAGCCGCACCGCGGCTCGACCCTGGACGACTATGCCCGGCGCCGTTTGCCGTTTAGGTTGGTTGCTTGGGTGCTGCTCATCGCGTGTCTCAGCAGCAGGTTGGCTTTGGTCTGGTAACCAGGGCCGTAACTCTTCAGCCATTCGATCACGTCGGCGTCCAGGCGCATGGTGACCGGCCTCTTCGGAGGGCGATAGAACTTGCCCATCTCGGCATCGCTCCAGTCGATGACCTCGGGCATCTCGGAAAGATCAATGTCCTCGTCTTTCTTTGCTGCGATGGCCGCGATTTCGCGTTTTTGTTCTTTGGTAAGCCTCTTCATAGCTCTTCCTCTCACGAGATGTTGCGGCGCGAGCGGAGATAATCCGGACCATTTCCGCTTTCTCCACGCTCTCATAGTTCACATGCACTACGAACAGGATTGAGCCGGCACCAATTGCCCCGAGGGTGATGAACCGTTCCTCTTCGTCATGGTCCAAGTCCCGTTTTGTCAGGGCGTACGGGTCATCAAACACCAGCGTAGCCGTTTCGAAACCGACGTCATGCTTCAGGCGGTTGGTCCGGTTCTTTGCCTCGTCCCATTCGAAGGGCATGCTCGCCTGTGGAATTAGGTTAGCGTGTGTACGTACATTTGTCAATATGCTTTACACTGCAAGGTTGGCTGCGCCGCTACTCGATCTCGAAGGTGAATACTTGAAACTTGAAACTCCAAACTTGAAACCGGCCCTAGGCCCCTGCCTTCAGAACCCCATGATGTTATATCCACAATCCACGTAGATGGTTTCGCCGGTGATGCCGGTGGCGGCGTCGCTGGCAAGGAAGACGGCGGTCGCGGCGACTTCTTTCACGTCCACGTTGCGTTGCAAGGGAGCGCGTTCGGCCTGAGCGCCCAGCATGTCGCCGAAGCCCGAGATGCCGCGTGCAGCCAGGGTTTTGATGGGTCCGGCGGAAATCGCGTTGACCCGGACCTTGCTCTTGCCCAGATCGTAGGCCAGGTAGCGGACGCTGGCCTCCAGCGCGGCCTTGGCCACGCCCATCACGTTGTATCGTGGAACGACCTTTTCCGCGCCGTAATAGGTGAGGGTCATGATGCTGCCGCCCTCGGTCATCAGCGGGCGCGCGGCGCAGGCCAGCGCCACCAGCGAATAGACGCTGATGTCGAGCGCCACCCGAAAGCCCTCGCGGCTGGTGTCGGCGAACTCGCCCTTGAGCTCTTCGGCGGGGGCAAACGCGATGCTGTGTACCAGCGCATCCAGTTTGCCGTAACGCGACTTGAGTTGCTCGAACAGTTGCGCGATCTCTTCGTCGCGGCTGACATCGCATTGAAAGGCCTGCGAATTGGGCAATGCCGCGATCAGGTCGTCGGCTTCCTGCTTCAGGCGCTCGTTCTGGTAGGTGATGGCCAGTTGCGCCCCGGCCTGCTGCATCTGCTGTGCAATGGCCCAGGCGATGCTGCGTTTGTTGGCCACGCCAAACACCACCACGGTGCGGCCCTCTAAACAATTCGACATTCGATGTCGTTCCTCCGCGGGCGATAACGCCAAATGGTTGAGGATATCAGCCAAGAGGCTGGATGTCTCGCATTTGAGACGAGCAGGCCGCGGCGTTAAAAAGGCCCTCCCAGCCCCAGATTTTCTGCTGCCGCGACGCGAAATTCCGCTTCACATCGGCTTAACATTCGGAATATACTCGCTTCCGCGCCACAAGCTTCCCACGGGCCAGGCTCGCCCCTGGGAACCGGACAGAAGTCGCGGCCCCCCAAAATTCACCGGCGTCGAAGAGCCCAAGTATTGCTGCGTCGAGCACCATGGGTAAGCTCGCCGGGGCATGACCTTCAAGGGAGGGCACTATGGCGACCATCCGCGACCTGCTGAGCAATCGCACAATTCACTATGTCCAGCCTGACCAGACTGTCTTTGAGGCTGCCTGCTATATGTCGGAGTGCAACGTGGGCGCGGTTCCGGTCCTCGACGGAACCCAGCTAGTCGGCATCTTCTCCGAACGTGACCTTATGAAGCGGGTGGTTACGGAAGGGCGCAATCCGCAGTCCACCTATATTGCCGAGGTGATGAGTACTGACCTGCATGCGGTTGCGCCCGGCACTAACTCCGAAGAAGCCATGTGCCTGATGCAGATGTACGGCATTCGACATCTGCCGGTATGCGATGGCCCCATGCTGGTCGGCTTTCTCTCCTTGCGCGATCTGCTGCGCTGTCATCTCGACGAGAAATCCGTTGAGGCCGATTCGATGCGCGTCTATATCCAGACTTACTCCAGCTGAGAGTAACACCATAAGTGCGGTCGAAGGCGGTGCTACACTTGCCTTGTGAACCTGCCCGGCCTGGTCGATCATCTCCGCAAGATCGCCGGACGCGATGCCGTCCTGGACCGTCCCGAAGACCTCATGTTGTACGAGTACGACGCCGGCATCCGCAAGAGCACACCCGGCGCCGTGGTTTTCCCGCAGAATACTGAGCAGGTTTCGCAGATCATGCGGCTGGCTACGGCCGAGAACGTTGCCGTGGTGGCGCGCGGCGCCGGCACCGGACTCAGCGGCGGCTCGATTCCGCAGGAGGGCGGTATCGTGATCGCTTTTTCGCGGATGAACCGCATTCTCGAAGTTGACGTCGAGAACCAGCGGGCGACGGTGCAGCCAGGGGTGGTCAACCTGCAACTCTCCGAGCATGTATCGCACCTTGGGCTGTACTTCGCGCCCGATCCCTCCAGCCAGAAAGCTTGCACGATCGGCGGTAATGTCGCCGAGAACTCAGGTGGCCCGCACACTCTGATGCATGGCGTTACCGTAAACCACGTCACTGGAGTGGAAGTGGTGCTGCCGGGCGGCGAGATCGTGCACTTCGGCGGCAAGGCGGCCGAATCTTTCGGCTACGACATGACCGGATTCATGGTGGGGTCGGAAGGGACAGTCGGCATCACCACAGCGATTACGGTGAAGTTGCTGCGCAAGCCGGAAAAGATTGCCACCCTGCTCGGCGTCTTCGAGTCGGTGGACGATGCGGCGCTAACCGTTTCTGCCATCACTGCTGCGGGTATTACTCCCGCCGCCCTGGAAATGCTGGATGGATGGACCTTGCGTACCGTGGAAGCGTTCTGCCACGCCGGCTACCCGCTGGATGCGGGCGCGGTGCTGCTGATCGAATTGGAAGGATTGCGCGAAGCGGTGGAAGAGCAGGCGGTCGCGGTGCGAGGGGTTTGTCTCGGTCAGAAGGCGCGCGAGGTGCGGCGCGCCAAGGATGACGATGAGCGCGCCCTGCTATGGAAGGGGCGCAAGATGGCTTTTGCGGCGCTGGGGCGGGTCACACCGTCGTACTACACCCAGGACGGTGTGGTGCCGCGCAGTCAGATACCCGCGGTGATGCGGCACATCGGGAATGTCGCGACGAAATACGACTTGACTATCGGCAACATTTTCCACGCGGGAGATGGCAATCTTCATCCTCTGATTCTGTTCGACATGCGTGACCCCGCCCAACTTGCGCGTGTACAGTCTGCCAGCCGCGAGATACTGCAATTCTGCATTGACGTGGGCGGCTCCATCACCGGCGAGCACGGAGTCGGATTAGAGAAGCGCGATTTAATGCCGCTGTTGTTCACCGACCAAGATCTCGATGTAATGATCAGCCTGCGCAGCGCCTTCAACGGGAAGGACATACTGAACCCGCAGAAAATCTTTCCTACGCCGCGCATGTGCCGCGAGATCTCCGGCCCAACCCAGAACCCGGTGCTGATGCAGGAGGGCCTGTGAGTACCGCAACGATGACGGCCCGATTTGCGCCCGACCTCCGTGCTATTTGCGGGGCCCAGCATGTCACCGAAGATCCGGCAAAGCTGCAGGGGTGGAACATTCTGGGCGTAACTCCGGCACTTGCGGTCACGCCCGCCTCGCCCGACGAGATCGCCGCCATTTTGCAGTTTGCGAATGAGCACGGACTGAGCGTGGTTCCCGCCGGAGGATTCACCCGGCAGCAAGTTGGAAATCTGCCATCGCAGATCGACGTTCTGCTATTCACCACTCGCCTTACCGCCGCCGAACACTACGATGCCGGGGACCTTACCGTTGGCATTGGAGCAGGTTGCACCGTCGCGCAACTGTCTGCAATGGTCGCCAAAGACGGCCTGTTCTTTGCCGGCGATCCGGCGCAGCCGGAACAGTGCTCGATTGGTGGACTGCTGGCTACGGGGCAGTGTGGGCCGCTTCGTCACGGCTACGGTGGTCTGCGTGACTACTGTATTGGCGTGCGCTTTGTGACTGGCGATGGGCGCAAGGCCAAAGGCGGCGGACGGGTGGTAAAAAACGTCGCCGGATACGACATGATGAAGCTCTTGATCGGCAGCCAGGGCACGCTTGGAGTCATCACTGGCGCCAGCTTCAAACTGTTTCCCGCCCCGCGGCAGACGCGGACCTTCGTCGCTCTCTTCGCCAGCGCCGCTGAGGCGCTTCAGTTCCGACAACAGGTGCTGCGATCGCCGCTGGATCCTATTTGCCTCGAACTGGTCTCTCCCCAGGCGCACGAACTGCTGGTGCCGGGTTCGCCAGGCATCAGTGGATGGTCCATTTGCCTTCGGGCGGCCGGCAGCAACAGTGTGCTGGCCCGGTATCGCACTGAGTTGGGGTCTGCCGTCGTCCGCGAAATGGAAGGCGCCAACGAACAGGGGTTCTGGCGGGCGCTGCAAGATTTTTCGCCCATCGCCACCCAGCGGCATCCGCGATCTCTGTTGATCTCGATGACGCTGCCGGTGGCAGATGTGCAGCCGGTGCTCAACGAGGTGTCGGCGGTTGCCGACTCGAACCACTTCTCTTTCGCAGCCGTTGGAAGAGTGGGAATTGCTAATCTGCTGGTAAGCCTGTGGCAAACACCGGAGGCCGACATCTCGATGGTGAGTTTCGTCAATGTGGTCTCGGCATTGCGCAACCGTTTGTTGCATGACGTCAGCATGGCGGTGCTCCACAGTCCGGCCGAGGCACGGCACCATATCAGCGCCTGGGGGCCGATGCCAACCGACATGGACAGCATGCGTGCGGTGAAAATGGCGCTTGACCCAAAGGACATTCTCAATCGCGGGAGGTTCCTCTTCTGACGGTCACCACTCCAGCGTCGGGCCAGCCGGTCTCCAATTTCTCCGCAGGCGAGAAACCCACGTGGGATTTGTACTCGAAGTGCGTTCACTGCGGGCTGTGTCTTGACCAGTGCCCTACTTACCGGGCACTGGGGACGGAGATGGATTCGCCGCGCGGGCGCATTTATCAGATGGTGCTGGTTGACCAGGGACGTCTCGCGCTGGGCGATTCCTTCGTCACCCACATTGACCGCTGTCTCGGTTGCCTGAATTGCCAGACGGCTTGCCCATCGGGAGTGCCTTACGGAAGCCTGCTGGAGCGCGCTCGCTCGCAGATCGAGGAGAACTATCCGCGTAGCTGGCTGCAACGCAAAGTGCGCTCACACTTCTACGGGAAGGTGCTGCCGTCGTTCAGCATGCTGGCTCGGCATGCGCGGCTGGTACGCATCTACCAACGCTCGGGCCTGCAAAGCCTGGCGCGCGCCAGCGGATTGCTGAAGATGTTGGGAATGGCCGAACTGGACGCGCTTTCGCCGCGTATTGAGACCGACTTCTCATTCGCCGATCTTGGCCGCGTGTATCCCGCCGAAGGAAAGCAGCGCGGACGAGTGGCGCTGCTCATTGGCTGCATCGGAAGTGTAGCGTTTGCGGAATTGAATCGCGCCACCATTCGCGTCCTCACCAGAAATGGCATCGAAGTCCATGTCCCACAGAGTCAGAGTTGTTGCGGAGCACTGCACCTGCATGCCGGATACCTGGAGCAATCGCGCACCATGGCGCGACACAACATCGACGCCATGCTCAAGCCCGAGTTTGACGCCATCGTAACCAACGCCGCCGGCTGCGGCTCGACCATGAAGGAATATGCGGCGCTGTTGGAGCACGATCCCGTGTACGCCGGGCGGCCGCAGCAGTTCGTCGTCAAAGTCCGCGACATCAGCGAGTATCTGGCGCAAGTTGGCCTGGTCGAGCCCGCGCGCAAGCTGAAGGCGCGCGTCACTTATCAGGACCCGTGCCACCTGGCACACGCGCAGGGCATACGCAGCGCGCCCCGGCAACTGCTGAAGTTCATAGGCGCAGAGGTGGTGGAGTCGCCGCGTGCCGATTCCTGCTGCGGCAGCGCGGGTGTGTACAACGTTGCGCAGAACGAGATTTCGATGAAGATTCTCGACGAGAAGATGGGCTACATCGCCAGCGTAAAACCTGAGATCGTGGCCACCGCGAATGTCGGCTGCATGTTGCAGTATGCCGCGGGAATCAAGCGCAGGGGAATGAACGCCCGCGTGGCCCACGTAGTGGAGTTGCTGGACGAGGCGTATTGAAGAAGGGGCGCACCTTCAGGTGCGCCGTTATGAAGCTCTTTTCTTGTTATCCCGAACCGGGTGGGAACCTGCTTTTCCAACTAACCCCGGCTACTTCCCATTGATCGTAATCGTCGCGAGAATTTCCGCCCCAAGCCGCGGCTCTTGCGAGCGCGGCGGTAGGCTGCTGTTCAAGGTGGCCAGCAGCAAGGTGTTGCCATTGGTGAAGACCACGATCTGCCAGTGATCGCCTTCGGGATCACGGAAGCGCGATTGCGCGCGCGAGGGGCCGCTCTTGCCGTCATCCGGCCGCCCTTTCATAGACGCGCTCTGCAGAAAGTGCTCCAGGTAGTCGCGCGCATCGAGCCTTGCCACGCCATTCTCACGCTGGAATGCCGTCACCACCACCGACGTCTTGCGCGACGGGCTTTCCACCTCCAGATCATCGTTGGTCTGGCGCAGCGTCCAGAAGGCCGGGATTCCGATGGTGACGTTGCCTCTTGGCGTGACGTAGCTGCCGCCCTGGAAGAACGTGGGTTTCTTTCGGCCGCCGGTTTTCGAGGAAGCAGTACTCCGCGTCGCCGTTTTGGCAGAGCTTTTCTTAACGACACGGTGAGCGGTTAATGAGTTGCGCAATTTCTTAACGGCGCGCTTGGTTTTCTCGGATGTTTTATTTTTTAGTTTGTGAGGCAAGGTAGTTTTCCTGGGCCTGGATTGATCTGTAGATGTTGATTCGCGGGCGACACCGTTTGGCGTCGCCCGCTGCGTTGATCAGCCGTGCGTCGTCGCGCCCCCAACTGACTCAGCCGTGCGCCGTCGCGCCCCCGACTGACATCTCTCACCGCTATTTTATCTATCGGCTGCTTTTCCACAAGCTTTAGGCCCCCGAGATGGCATCCCGTAACATCGCCGTTAATTCCTCTGTGCTGCTCACTGGCGGGCGGCAGGTAAAATTGGTGCACACAATCGCCACCGACTGTTTTGCCTTCAGGGCGGAAAGACTGGGGATTGTTTCCGCCAGCACTGGCGGCAAATTCTGCGCCACAGCTTCACTGTCGGTCAGATGGACCACCGACTTGTTGACCGCGAATGGCGCGGCGGCAACCTTCAAAAGTTCCGCCGCCTTCAGGTCTTCGCCGACGACGACTGCCTGGGTATGCGGCCGCGACATCCATGTCGCAGCAATTCCGTAGGTCCCGGCGTAGATGCCAAACTGCTCTGCCATTCCAGCAAAGACCTGGAGTGTGTCTTCGGCTTTGTCGCGATACTTCGCATTGTTTGTATAAGCGTACAGGCGCAGCAAGGCAATCGCTGCGCTGGGATTGCCGGCTGGCGTGGGCGCATCCTGAAAGGGCTTGCGCCGCGCCGACAGTGCTCCCAGTTGCAGTTTGTCTTCCAGCGTGGCTTCGGTGTCGAAGAAGCCGCCCGAGGTTGCATCGCCAAAACGGCGCACCATCTCATCAGCAATCTGCTGCGCAAATTTGAAATAGCTCATGGCGCCGGTGACCTCATACGCGTCAAGACAAGCCAGCGCGGTGAAGGTGTAATCGTCGAGCAAGCCGCGCACGAAGCGCGCTGCAGCCTGGTCGCCGGAGTAGGCGATGACGTGCACAAGGCCGCGTTGTCTGTCCCATGCCTCCGATAAAATCCGGTCAAGCGAACGCAGGGCAAATTTGCGGGCGTCATCCAGGCCAAGGACCTGAGCGGTCTGCAAGTACGCCGAAACGCACATCGCGTTCCAGTTGACATATACAGTCTTATCGACAAAGGGCGTTGGCCGCTGCAGGCGCGCCGCGTAGAGCTTGGTCTTTGCCGAGGCCAGCAGGTCGAGCGCCTTGGCGGCATCGATGCCCATGCCGGAGGCAACTTCCGCCGGCAGCGCGCGTATCCACAACACGTTCTTGGCCGGATTGTGATGCATCTCGCCCGCTTCCTCGATGTCGAAATGCAGCGCGGCCGCCTGGAACTCTTCGTCACTCAGGACCGCCCTGGCCTCTTCCGTCGTCCAGGTGAAGTAGTCGCCGTCGTCATCCAGATTGATGTCGGCGTCTTGTGAGGCGTAGAAGCCGCCGTGCTCGCGGTCGCTCAGCCACTCATCCATCCAGCGGATAATGTCGCGGGCCACGTGCGCATAGAAGTCATGGCCGAACACCTGGTAGGCGTGGACATAATTCTTCAGCAGTTCGGAATTGTCGTAGGACATTTTCTCGAAGTGCGGTACGATCCAGCGCTCGTCCACCGAGTAGCGATGAAACCCACCGGCAAGCTGATCGTAGACGCCGCCCTGCGCCATCTTGGTGAGCGTCGTGGTGACCACTGTGGCGACGCGTTCCTCGCGAGTGCGCACGTACCAGTCCATCAGCAGGTCGAGCGAGGCGGGATGAGGAAACTTCGGTGCGCTGCCGAAGCCTCCGTTCTTTTCGTCAAAGATGGGCAGCGCCGACTGCACCATGATGCTTACCAGCCGCGGCGAAAGCTCGGTCTGCCGCCCGGCATAGCCTTCGGCAGCCGCCAGCATCGCCATAGTTTCGCCAGCGGACTTCAATACCTCGTCGCGACGCTCGCGGTAGGCGGCGGCAATCGCCTGCAGGATCTTGGTGAAACTGGGACGGCCCCAACGGTCGTCGGGCGGAAAATAGGTTCCGCCGTAAAAAGGATGGCCATCGGGGGTGAGAAAAACGGTCAGAGGCCAGCCGCCGGTGCCGGAGATGGCCGACACCGCCAATTGATAGCGACTGTCCACATCGGGCCGTTCGTCGCGATCGACCTTGACCGCGACAAATTGCTGGTTGATGATTTCAGCGGTGCCGGCGCTCTCGTAGGACTCGCGGTCCATGACGTGGCACCAGTGGCACCACACTGCGCCGATGTCGAGCAGGATGGGCTTGTTCTCGCGCTGCGCCGTGGCGAAGGCCTCCTCGCCCCACTCGTGCCATTGGATGGGCTGGTGCATCGCCGAGCGCAGGTAGGCCGACGAGGCTTGCGACAGTGAGTTGGTCGCCTCAGACATGAACTTGAGTCTAGCAGGGAAAAGACGAGTGCGGAGTTGAGACAGTTTGACGGAGGCCGCAGTGAAGAGTCAGGAGGCGTTGGCAAGAATCGTGGAGGGCGTTAGGAAATTTCAGTCTGAAGTCTATCCGGCTCAGCGCGCGATGTTCGAGAGCCTGAAAGGCCGCCAGCAGCCCATCGCAATGTTCATCACCTGCGCCGATTCGCGGGTGGTGCCTAATTTGTTTACGCAAACCGGCCCAGGCGATTTCTTCATCGAGAGGAATCCAGGCAATCTCGTGCCTCGGTATGGCGACTTCGTAGGCGGCGTTTCGGCGGGTGTCGAATACGCCATGGTGGTGTTGAAGGTGCCTCTGATCGTCGTCTGTGGACACACCGACTGCGGGGTCATGAAGGGACTGCTGCGGGCCGATCAAGTCAATGGCCTGCCCGCGGTGCAGGAATGGATGCGGCACGCGTTCGAGGCACGGCACCGGGTTACGCGCGATCACAGCGGTATGCCTGAAGCCGAAAAGCTGCGCGTGATTACCGAGTACAACGTGCTGGCGCAGATCGAGAACCTGAAGAGCCATCCCAGCGTGCACTCGCGGGCGATTAGCGGAGAGGTGGAGATTCGGGGCTGGGTGTATGACATCGGCGATGGCTCGATCTGGGCGGCCGATCCGGAAAGCGGGAGGTTCGAGAAGATCGGGAAAGAATCTGGTCAGTAGATCAGCCTTTATTTAGCCACGAAGATGGCGACGCTGTGCGCGCGCACCAGATAGGCATCCTGGGACAAAAGCGGAAACTCCAAGCCCTCTTCGGCGATGTCCTGCGGCGAGGGCAGCGCCGTATCAGCCAGCCGAAACCATTCGTGCTCGCCGATCTGCGGCAGCTCAAACTGCAGGTCGCCGGAGTACGCATTGGCAATGAAATGTACATCCTCGCGCGAACCATCGGCGTGCAATTGGGTCAATTGCATCGCGACGGTGCGCGACTCGTGTCCCCAGTCGGGCTGCATGCGCTGCACTCCGTGCCAGGTGATGTGGAATCCGCCTTCGCCATGAAGCTGAAAGCTCTCGCGCCGCAATAGCGGACAGCGTTTGCGGAACGCAATCATCAGTTGGAAGAAGCGCAGCAGGTCAGCATGGCCCGCCATCATGCGCCAGTCCAGCCAACTGATTTCGTTGTCCTGGCAGTAGGCGTTATTGTTGCCCTGTTGGGTGCGCGCCATTTCATCGCCGGCGAGAATCATGGGAACCCCGTGAGAAAACAGCAAAATGGCGGCAGAGTTTTTTTGCTGACGCGCGCGCAGTTGATTGACGGCGGGATCGTCGGTGGGGCCTTCGACGCCACAGTTCCAGCTGTAGTTGGCGTCAGTGCCGTCCTTATTGTTGTCGCCATTGGCGAGATTGTGCTTCTCGTTATACGAAACCAGATCGTTGAGCGTGAAGCCATCGTGGCAGGTCACGTAGTTGATGCTGTGGTACGGTTCACGGGCGCTGGTTTCGTAGAGGTCGGGGCTACCCAGCAAACGGGTGGCGAGCGCCGAGGTCGTGCCGGCGTCGCCCCTCACGAACTTGCGCACATCGTCGCGATAGATGCCATTCCATTCCGCCCATCGTCCCCACGAAGGCAGAGTACCGACCTGGTAGAGCCCGGCGGCATCCCAGGCCTCGGCGATCAGTTTGGAATTGGCGAGCACCGGATCGTAGGCCAGACTCTCCAACAGAGGTGGGTTCTTGAGTACCCGACCGTCCATGCCGCGGCCCAGGACGGAGGCCAGATCGAAGCGAAAGCCGTCCACGTGCATTTCCAGGACCCAGTAGCGCAGGCAATCGACAATCAGTTCCCGTACCACCGGGTTATTGCAATTCACCGTGTTGCCGCACAGGGTGAAATTCGCATACTTGCCGGTCACCGGGTCGAGAATGTAATAGGTGGAGTTGTCAATTCCGCGGAAACACCAGGTGGGGCCGTTCTCGTCGCCCTCGGCAGTGTGGTTGAACACCATATCGAGAATGACCTCGATGCCAGCCCGATGCAGGGCACGTACCAATTGCTTGAACTCACGAACCTGTTCGCCATCGCCGCGCTTCGAGGAGTAGGCGGTGTTGGGCGCAAAAAAAGCTACCGGCTGATAACCCCAAAGATTCAGCAGACGCTCGCCGGTAAACGGGTTGACGCGATCGGTATCGCATTCCTCAAACTCGCTGACGGGCAGCAACTCGACCGCGGTCACTCCCAGTTTCTTGAGATAGGGAATTTTCTCGATAAGCCCGGCATAGGTGCCGGGATGCGTGACCCCGGAAGAGGAGTGCATCGTGAAGCTGCGGACGTGGGCTTCGTAGATAATGCCGTCCACTAAAGGAATGTTGAGCGGCTGGTCGTCTTCCCAGTCGAAATCGTTCTCCTCCACCGCCACGCTGTTGCGATGACGACGCTGGCCGGGTAACGAACACAGTCCCCATGCCCCGCGATCGGAGACCACCCGCGCATACGGGTCGAGTAACATCAGGGTCGGATTAAAGCGATGCACTCTTGGATCGGGATTGGGCTGCATGTCGAAGCGGAAGCCGTATTGCGCGCCAACGTCCAGTCCATTCACACAGACGTGCCACACCTGACCGGTGCAATTGGAGTGGGGATCGAGCGGAAACTCGACAAAGGGTTGCTCAGCTCCCGGCTGGAACAGGGCCAGCGTGCAAGATGTCGCGTGTTTGGAGAAGATCGCAAAGTTGACGTTGTTGCGCCGCAAGGTCGCGCCCAGGGGAAGCGCGGCTCCGCGGTACACGCGATAACCAGCAACGGAAGTGGCAGAAGATTTCAGCGGCTGGCTCGGAGCAGGCAATTTAGCTGGCATGGCTTGCGGCCCACGACGGGCCAAGAGGATGGATAGCAGAAAGCGGGAGGAACAGCAAGTGAAGGGGCAGGGTTTTCCCGCTGGTCGATGGCAGTGGAAATGTGTATGCAACTACGACTACGGGTGGCCCCCACTCGGACGGCGTCGTCTTCCAGATCACGCCGTAGAAAAAAATGCTATTCCATTTCTGTCGCTGCTGTACCGATGGCGAAATACGCCTCCACTGCAGTTAGAACGGCCTCCCGATCCAGGCGCGGTTCCTTCTGCTCGTAACGCGCCGACCAGCGAATTTGATTCACAATGTCGCGGGGATAGCACGGCCGCAGCGGTTCCTTCAGCTTGTGTTGAATCAGATCTATCAAGTCATTCACCACGGCGTCGTCATAATGAAGTTGGGCGTTGTGACAAACTGCGCGGAAGATCTCGTGGAAATGCTGTTCCGAAACAGAATCCACCTTGATCTTGGTCTGAATTCTTCGCAAAAACGCCGCGTCCACCAGCGTTGCCGGATCCAGGTTGGTGGCAAATACCACGAACAGCTCGAACGGGACCTCGACCTTCTTCCCTCCCGACAACGTGAGGAAATCAATTCCGCGATCGAGCGGAACCACCCACCGATTGAGTAATTCGTCCGGCCGCACTCGCTGGCGTCCGAAATCGTCGATGATCAGGACCCCATTGTTGGCCTTCATCTGCGCCGGAGCGGTATAGAATTTCGTGACCGGGTTAAGTTGCAACTCCAGCATTTCAATGGTGAGCTCGCCGCCCACCAAGACGCTGGGGCGATTGCACAGCACCCAACGCGCATCGCTGATCTGCGATACCGGAGTGTTCACCTGGGTGTGAACCAGCGGGTCAAAGACAGAGATAACTTGACCATCGACTTCCACGGCGCAGGGTATCCATATTCGATCGGACGAAAACGCATTTGAAAGTGCCAGGGCGATCGAAGATTTTCCGGTACCGGTTGGTCCATACAAGAAGATCGAAGTACCCGAATTCAACGCGGTCCCCAGCTTATTGAGCGTCTTGGGGCCGAGCACTAGATGGGCGAAGGCGCGGGTTATCTCGGGCAGATGTATTTCCAAATGGCGGACGGTCTGTTGGCGGACCTGGTGCACGTAACTGGTTAGCGAAACCGGGGCCGGCCCTGCATACTGGTTCGATGACAACAATTCCAGGGCCCGCGTTCGGCCCGGAGAAGTCATGGCGATCTCAGGAATGTTTCCCGTTATCCCGGTTACCTGGCAAAGGTGCTCTGCCCGCAGCCGGTGAAGCAGTTCCTTAACCACTCCGAAGTTGAGCCGCATCTGCGCCGCCAGCTCTTGAAGCGACATTGGGCCGCCTACATAGAGAACTTTAAGCGCCAGATCTTCGAGGAAAGCCTGACGGACGCCAACCTCGGCAATCGTTTCTGGCGATGGCGGCGGCGCGATCTGAAGTTTGGTTTTGACCGCAGAAGAATGATCCATGGGTTGACTCCCGGCTGCCACGTAGTGCTGATATGGAGTCCCCAATATACCACCACCGATTGCACAGACTGCAGCGATAAGGCTGCTAAAATGTCGTGGATTTGTTAGGGAGGAGTTGCGCCTTGAAGTCTGAAGTCTTTACTTCGATTATGGGCTTTGCCGCTCTCGTGGTTATCGGCAGCGGTTGCTTGTACGCCATTTCAGCCCAGGGACCGGGACACACGGTGCAGGACCGCGCTACCGCGGGCCTGATACTGTTCGTAGGCGCCGTCATGGGCATTACCTGGATGCGAAGCCGGAAACGCGTTCGAGCAATGGGCAACCAGGCGCGAATGTTGCGCAAGCGCCTGGACAAAATGCGTTAGTAAGCAAGACGCGAACATTAACCCACTTTCCAGCATCCCACCGGCCTTGGCTGCCACGCCTAGCCCCTCGTGCTACAGTACGTCCAGAGGTGAACCTCAATGTTCCGGAGTACACGATCGATTTCTCTGGCCTATGCGGTTTCGGTTCTGCCTAGCCGTGTATTTGTAGCTTGGACCCTGTCCATTGCGCTCTTGGTCTTTTTGAGTGCGCGCCCTGTGGCAGCCCAGGCGGCAGGCGAGTACGGTCACCTCGCGACCGGCAGTAGCGCCGGCGTAACCGCGACTGGCAACAAGGTGGATTCTGCAGTGTCCAATAAGCTGGATTCTGCGGTGTCCAGCAAGACGGATTCTACGGCGACCCCGGACAATAGGCCCTCTTACGTCGTGATTCCCGACAAACATCCTGCAGGAGCGACCATCGCAGAGACCAATCCCGAGGATGCAAACCGTCGCGCGCTTGAAGTGCGAGCTGGACTGGATGCAGCAAAGCTCAGTTTCAAGTCTGTTCCGGCAAAGGCAGTGGTGCGAATTAATGGCAAGCCGGTAGGCGAGACACCACTTCTGATCTCCTTGGCTCCTGGGACCTACAAAATTGAAATGGAAGGTCCGCGGATGGAGTTTGGGAAGCAACAGCTTACTGTAGGCGCAAAGGACACGCGCGAGGTCCAACTGCGTCTATCGGCGGCACCCCGTTACCCAAACCACATTACGCTGCAATAAGCGTACGTTCCGTCTGCTAGACCTGCTTTCAAAAAATGGGCATCCCGGCTATGCACGAGATGCCCTATCGATTTCTGACCTCTTACTTCACCTCTACACGCCCGGCGGTTTTTCCTGCTTCTTCCGTTCCTCTTCCTGCTTTTTCTGCTCTGGCGTCTGCTGATGCGGAGGCGGAGCAGACGGCTTTGCCGTAGCCGGAGGAGGCGCCGTGTGCTGGGGCTGGGCGGGTGGAGTTGTTTGCGGCCGCGGAGGCGGCTGACTGGGTCTGGTCTCCGGGTGACTCGGCGGTTGCGCTACCGGCGGCCGGTTTGGCGATTGCGTTTCCGGTGGCCGGTTCGGCGGCGTCGATGGCGGACGATTCGTCTGAGGCGGAGGCGTCGGCGCCGGCTTTGCCGGTGCAGGCGGAGGTGTTTGCGGCCGCGAAGGCGGCTGGTTCTGATTCGTCTCAGGCCGATTTGCCGGTGGCGTTGCCGGAGGCCGATTCGGTGATTGCGCTTCCGGCGGCCGGTTCGTCTGCGGCGGCGTCGTTGGACGATTTGTCGGAGGTGGCGTTGCCGGAGGCCGATTCGGCGATTGCGCCTCCGGCGGACGGTTCGTCTGCTGCGGCGGCATCGGACGGCTTGGTGGCTGCGCTACCGGTGGACGATTCTGTTCTGGCGGAGTTGCGGGATGCTGCGGTGGTGCCTGCTGATTAGGTGGGCGGTTCGCCTGCGGGTTAGCCGGTGGCGCAGTGGGTTGTCCCGGCCGTCCAGCATTCGGCTGGTTGGCGGGATGCCCTGTGGTTGGCGTCGCGGGTTTGCCGGGAGGCGCCACCTTGACCATCGGGTGAGCAGCAGCCGCGGCGCTGGCCGGACGCATGCTCTCAATCTCGCGCGGAGGCAAGGGTTGTCCGGGATGGGCTGTCATTGCCTGCTGCTGTTTTGCGAACGGCACCGGTGGCGGCGGCGGCGTCCGTTTCGCGACCACCGGCCGATTGGCTACTGCTGCCGGCGGCGCGGTCACATGATTTGCAGTCGCGGCCTTCGCTCCCAACACGGCCTGCTGCGTGGGAACCACGGCCGCTCTCGAGGTTATGGGCGCCCTGGCTATCTGCTGAGGAGTTACTGCAACTGCCGCGCGCGCGACCGGCTGCGCGCTGGCAAAGGCGCGTTGCGGGACCACCGTCACCGCGCCCGGAGCAGTCCGGTTCACGTAGTTCACGTTGGTGATGTTGGTGGTGCGATTGTTGATGACAGTGTTGTTGTAGACGTTCGTGATGGTGGTGGTGTTGACCGTGGTATTACTGACATTCACCTGGTTCATATAACCACGGCTAACCCGGTACGGTGGCACGTAGACTTCGCGCGGACCTAGTGGGAACCATCCCACATCGCCGCCGAACCCGACGCCGATGCCGCCTCCACCTCCACCGATGAAGACAACGAGTGCCGGTGCATAGACGGGGCGCACATTCACCGGCCCAGCTACCCAGCCCCAACGGCCGCCGACGGTTACCCAGCGTCCATAGTGGTAGGGTGCGTAGCCCCAAGGGGAGTCATCGACCCAGGTGTATCCCCAGGGAGCAATCCAGTCCCAGTGGCCCTCGCGATAAGGCGCCCAGCCTGGAGCAACATTGTTCGGATACCAAACATGGCCATAGTCGCGATCATCGCGCCAGCTGCCATTGTCATCCAAGTCTTCGTATCCGACGACATCGTGTGACAGATATTGCGCCGAGCGCGAATTATCGTAGCGATGATCGCGGCTGTCGGCCCATTGGTCGAATTGGTCGCGGCCTGCGAGGTCTTCTACATCGGCATTCAGCGAATCGCTGCCACCGGTGAAAGAGGCTCTTTCTCCGGCATGCAGGCTATAGGTCTGGCCATTGCCGGTGGCCTGGCCTTCGCCGTCCCGCAGGCTGACGATAGTGGAGGTGCCGTCTTCTGTAGCGTCGAAGCGGTAGTTGCCGGCCCGGGAAACCGTGAACGCCAGGTCCGGTGTATCCACCTCGAAGTTATCGTTCTGGTCGAGGCGGCGTACGCGAAGATTGATCGTACCTGACGAAAGTTGGATCTGTACGGTATTGTCATCCAGGTTCAGGAAGGAGACGCCGGTGTTCTCGCCCAGACGAATCACAGCTGATCCCAGTTGCAATTCAGCGCGTGAGTCTTTGTCGGCCCACAGCCTGTCGCCGGTCGTCATGGGGCGATTGGCCACGGCTTGCACCCAATCGGTTTCGCCGGCTGGCTGGAAGGAAACCGAACCTTCCATGTAGCCGAGTCGAGCGACACGGTTTGGGGGATCATCCTGTTGACCTTGATCTTGATCTTGAGCCGTGGCTCGTATGGGCAGTAACGCAATCGAGAGCGTCAGAGCAATTACGCTGCTCCACCAGCCTAAGTTTCTTAGTTTAGTTGTCATAGGAATCTCTATCTCCGCAAGCTTTCTTATCGCTAAACTCTTGGTCTTAAACCCGAAAGTAGGTGAAATGTCGTAAAACGGTCTAATACGAAAAGCTTAGATGCCTGATTTCGTGACGGCAACCACCTTCTCCGAGATGTGGTTGACGAGAATTTAAGTCAGAGTTAGGGGTCCGTGGGGAGCCTTCGTGGTGGGTGCTTGGGATGACATCTAGGGGGAGCCCGCCCCTGGCTTCTTTAGAGACTACCCGCCGCAAATCCGCAGATCTGATTGTACGCCAACAATTTAGATTGCGGATTCAACTTGCCCTTGACGCGAAGCTATTTCCACGAGTATTGTCGCTGCACTTTATCGGTTCTTGCCACGTGCGTTGGGGGGTGGCAAGGAAGTAACCCCCTCATCTCGGCTTGATCGGGCCTCCTCATTTAGGCCCTAATTCAACTCAGGCGAAAGCCATCTCGGAGGAACACGTGAGGAACCTCTTTCTGATATTTACGGCATGCATGATTTCGGTGCTTGCGTTCGGTCAGTCAGACACACAAGTTCAACCCGCAGATCGTAGCCATGTCAGCGCCGAGCCACCCATGCTCGGCATACACTGGGCCAGAGGTACAAACCAGGACCAGCAGTTGCAGGCGCCGCGCCGCGGCAGTGCGAACATGACTTACCACGGTGGCGTGATCATGCCCACCGCCAACGCCACCGCGATTTTTTGGGGCACCAGTTGGGCAAACTATACCGGCGACAAGATCAGTGGAATGGACAGCTGGTATCAAGGCTTCAGCAACTCGAACTACGCCCGGACCAGCGACGAATACACTGGCTCTAACGGACAGGTTGCACCGACGACCAGCTATGCTGGGCACTACGTCGATACCAGCGCGTCCACGGGCGGTAACAACACCAGTGCCATCCTGGCGGAAGTCTGCAAGATGATTACAAATCCCGATCCGTCGGGCAACGGTTACTATCCGGTGTACGTCGACAAGCCTCGCGGGAGTGCAGGTTATTGCGCCTGGCATAGCTCCGGTACTTGCGGCGGCAAGCGGGTACAGTTCGCTTTCTTCTTCAAACTCGATGGTGACGCCGGATGCGATCCTGGCGATACCTCCGGGCTGCACTCACAGGGGCTGGCGGCAATTGCTAACGTAAGCGGACATGAGTTGTCGGAAGCACGGACGGATCCGGCCAGCCCGGGTGCGTGGTATGACTCGAGCGGCCAGGAAAATGGCGACAAATGCGCCTGGACCTTCAACGTTCCCCTGGTTAGTTTTTCCAATGGGACGCAGTGGAAGATTCAGGGGGAATGGTCGAACGCGGCCTACACCGCCGGCACGGGCTATCCCAATCGTAGCGGCCAGAGAGGTTGCCTGGACGGACACTAGAACAAACGTAGTGGCAACCGTCAGGCCTCCGTTCCGCGGAGGCCTGATGGTTTTTTGTCCACAAACGGTATGTCATTGTGGTTCAAGCGACCAAGTTCACGCCAAGGCGCCCGCTGCAGAAGGCAGGCGGATCTTTCAATTTCCGCCTGCCTAAGTGAATCAATCAGCCGACTGGACCTGACCTCCGGTTACGGCGCGAAGTAACTGGAGATGTCGAGGATCAGGTTCGTGGTACCTGAAGCAAAAGCATCGATCTTCCCGTTTGTGGTAGGCACCAGCGCCATGTTGTTGGTGATGGTTCCGTCCAAGGCGTTTAGAGTCGAGACCACCGGCTGGGGGGCGCCATCGGCCCACAACGTCAGATACCCTAGTGCGCCCTGCGGCACCACCGTGGCGTTCAGCGCATAGGCCTGGGCCGTGTTAGGGACGCCGCATGGGCTATTGAGCACATCGACTACAAGCGTCCCGCTGAAAGCACCACCTGACAGGCGTGTGTCCAGCACCCGGCACGGGGTCGCCAAATAGAGCTGCAGAGCATTGGGAGCTCCCGGGGCGGCGAAGTAGCCGTCGATATCGATGACTAAGTTGGTGGTGCTGCTGGGGTAAACAGAAATATCTCCCCCCGCGCCGGCCCCGACGATCGCCGCGTTAGCTACGATCGTTCCCGTCAGGTCGTTGAGAGTGGAAACCAGAGGCTTTGTCCCTCCCGCGGGCCACACTGTCAGGTAACCCAACGGGCCTGACGGCACCGCCGTGATGTTCAATGAATAGGCTTGGGCGGCACCCGATACGGTACAACCAGAGACGTTATTTATCTGGAAATTTTGTATGGTTCCACCCACAATGGGGCCACCGCCACCATGTTCCGGCCGCGTGTCGGCTATACGACACGGGGTCAAGGGGTAAAACGTAAGTGAGCCGGTCTTAGGTGGCACGAAGTAGCCGTTGACGTCCACGATGACATTCGTTGTATCGGTTGCGAAGACACTGACGGCTCCTCCGCCATTCCCCGCCGTCACGATGGCCGCGTTGGCTTTGATCCGTCCATCCAGCGAATTCAAGGTCGCAACCAGAGGCTGCGACTGTCCGGTGGGCCATACCGTCAGATAATGCAGTGCGCCGTTCGGTACAACCGAGACATTCAAGGAGTAAGCCCAGGCACCGAGGGGAATACCGCAGGGGCCCTGTGAGATAGGGAAACTCCTGAACGTGCCCCCTTGAATTGGCGGCCCGCCAAATGTTCCATTGGCATTTCTCGTATCCACCACGCGACAGGGTGGAATGGGAACGAATTGCAGCGCTTGGGCAGCCGGTTCTGCTGGCGCTGAAGTGACTTCGTCTTGCGCAACGACAGACATTGCCGTCACGGCGAGAGCGAACACGAGGAGGAACCTCACAGAACGAGAAATAGTTTGCATTTGTTATCTCCACATTCTTGTTGGGCAGGTGCGGCTTAGCTCGACAGCCCCGTTAAAGCGTCCCGGGCAACGCGTGTGCCTTCACAACCAGCTCAGTATGCGTTGCCAGCCAGTCGCCAGCGGTTAATTGTTGGGAGTTACAGCGGGATCTTTCCTGTCCGTCACTCCGGGTTTGGGTTTTTGTTGCAACGGCCAGATGACCCATTCTAAAGCCAATCTCCAATTTTAGCGAAGAGGAAAAGAAATTTCTGCTGATCCGGATGCAGTCAGGCATGGTTGCCATGGCTCGGGACCGATCCCAAGTGAGTTGTTTGGCGCAGCCGTGCTGTGAAATAGATTTGACAGTGTTGCTGGTTTGGATTCCATTGCCCGGGCAAGGCGTCGAGTTTCCTGTGGAACTCCCTGCCGCTGATGAAACGATGCCAGCGCGCAAAAGTGCCAACCCCAACCAGAAAGATCCCCGAGAGTTGTGAGGCTGTCCTGATCGCACCGGACTGCTCCGTATCCGCGTGTGCGAGAAGTAGAGCCGATGTCGCCCCGGAGAGGCAGCCTGTCTGACGGCTGCTTATTCAGTTGTCAAGGAACCACATGGACAATGAATCGACGGGCGACACCGTTGGCGTGCCGTGTCACCGATTGCAATGTCCTGCTCTCGGGGGCCTTCATTTCTAGCTGCCGTCAGCCGTGGCGCCCATCATCCTGAATTCAGGAGTTGGCAGTTCTTAATTGATCGGATGCGAGGAGGTATTGTTCATAACAAAGGACTTGTTGGCTTCGTTTCGCAAAAACGCCCGTTCGCGAAGGTGTTGGCTCGACCTCGAATACCCAAGCCTTGGGGCGCGCTTACCCCTGGGGGCGAACTATCCCCCACTCCTGGTTCGCACCCTACCCTCAGAACCCAACTCATCGCGTGAGACCCGAAGCCTCACGGGGCTGGTGCCTGCTCACCTTTGCGAGACCGTTGCAGAGGCCCGGTTCCCTAGCTGAAGGCAAGCTGGCGCTGCGTCGAGCCCTCATAGCGGAGAATCCGATCCAGATCCCCGCCGGCGGGTTGACTGAGAGGTCTCTAATCGGTCGTTGACCGAACATTTGCGGGTGAATGAATGTGATTTCCTTTACGTGCGCGCTGAAGGCTTTCCAGCTAGGTGAGCAAAAACGAATACGCGCGAGCTTGGATACCAGGCAGCGACGGAGCAGGTCGAGTCTCGGCGGCGAAGCAATCTTGAGAGCTCGTTTCAGTGCTTCCCCTTGCAACGCATCCGTTTCTTCTGCTGAGAGGCATGATTGTTCTTTCTCAGATAATCGATATCCTCCCATTGCGCAAGCCATCTTCGTTCTCACCGACAATTATGAAATTACTAATGGTTCACCTGCTCCCCAGAATTAGTCCATTGGAAATGTGACTTCTCCCATATAGGATGGCCCGCCAGGGCCAGAGGAGGAGTCGTGAGAAAGAGTCGATTCAGCGAAGATCAGATCATCGCTATCCTGAAGGAATCGGAGGCCGGGGTGGAGACGGGAGAGCTGTGCCGTCGCCACGGGATTGCGAAGGCGTGTTTCTACCGATGGAAGAGCAAGTTCGGCGGTTTGGAACTGAGCGAGGCGAGACGGCTGCGGCAACTGGAGGAGGAGAATCGTCAGCTGAAACACATCGTGGCCGAGCAGGCGGTGGACATTCGGGCGTTGAAGGCGGTAGTCGCAAAAAAGTGGTGAGCCCGCAGGCGCGGCGAGAGGCGGTGCTGGTGATGCAGATAGAGGTAGAGCTGAGCCAGGGACGGGCCTGGGTGGGCTGATGGAACTGTATCGTGCGACCTGTCGCTATCGGAAACGCAGGAGCGAGGACCAGCCACTGCGCGTGCGGCTGCGCGAGTTGGCAGAGGCCAGGCGCCGGTACGGCTACCGCCGTCTACAGATTCTGCTGGACCGTGAAGGATGGCGGGTGAACCACAAGCGGGTGTACCGGCTGTACGTGGAGGAGAAGCTGTCGCTGCGGCGCAAGCGTGGACGAAAGCGCAGCACGGTACGCCAGCCGCTGCCGGCAGCTGTGGCCGCCAACCAGGTGTGGTCGGTAGACTTCATGAGCGACACGCTCAGCTCGGGACGGAGGTTCCGCACCTTGAACATCGTTGATGACTACACCCGGGAATGCCTGGCGATCGAAATCGATACCTCGCTGGGGGGAATGCGAGTGGTGCGCGTACTGGAAGAGCTAAAGCAAAGACGCGGGCTGCCGCGTCAGATCCGCAGCGACAATAAACCCGAGTTCGTGAGCCGCGCTGTCGATCAGTGGGCCTACGAGCAGGGTCTGCAGTGGCACACGATTCAACCCGGACGACCGATGGAGAACGGCTATGTAGAGAGTTTCAACGGGCGTTTCCGCGATGAGTGCTTGAACGAGAACTGGTTCAGCACCCTGGCCGACGCGCGGCACAAGATCGCTCAGTGGAAGCAGGACTACAACCAGATCCGACCGCATTCGGCACTGGGCTATCGAACCCCGGAGGAGTTTGCTAAATCTGCCATGGCAAGGAACTGTGGAAAAGACGCGGGCGGCGCCCGCTTGGAAAACGCTCCGCGTTTCCCACTTTCCCACAGCCTCGACGGCTACGAGAAGGTGGTTACGAACGTAGCGTCGGAGACCCAAAACCCGGAGAAAGTCTCATTATCCCTGGACTAAAGATGGGGGGCAGGTCAAATTGACTTACAAGTAAGCGCTACAACTTAGTAGTTTATTATTATATAAACTATGCCGCTTGTGGAAATCAAGCTATTTTTTGCGGCTGTTGTAAGAGAAAACGATGAATGGCGGTTAGGTCATTCTATAGATCTTTAGTGAGGTATGTGTTGAACAGTGCCAGAAGATTCCGATCCAACCTATACTCAAAGAACCTACGGCGTACTTTTATATATCCGGCGAAATTCTAGAGAGACTTAGCTCTGCCTAGAGGGGTCTTAGATAGCAAAGCCGAGTGTTACACATGTAACATCGGACGCGAGGGACAATCTTTGATATAAATGTCACATAATCAACATGATCAGATCACTTGCCTCTCACTGAGTCCGAAGCAACATGAGTGAAGGAGAATATGTGTTACACACGCTGCTGATGTTACACACACACTGGAGCGAAGATTAGATTGACGAAGTCCTCAATAGTCAGACGGTGCGCTAGAAAGGCTTAAATGCGTGCTAAAGGAGTTTGAGCAAACTATCAGTTGCTTACAAAGGGTTTGAACCTATTCTTCCTTCTCATCTTCATTAGTAAACAGCCTGAAATAGCTGCTTGGAGCATGCTTTCTGTAGGATGACTTTATTCTTGTTATTGTCTCATTGCTTGGCGGCCTGTCATTTTTCGGAAGGTTAGATTTCCAGCCGCTAAAAACTCCGATTTCCCGCCGGCTTGATCGTAGGTTAGCAAGCCACCTTCTTAGAATCAAGTCGTACGCAAGAAGTTCTACCCACATAATAATTCTAACCGTCTCCTGTGCTTCATATTCAATCCCACGGCGGCAAGCTTCGTGATCGCGATAGTGTGGCCCCTGTCTGTGTCTTGCATTCGCCATGGCGAAACTTCATGGCGCTAGTGTCAATGATGCTTCCATGATTCCCGCTTAACCGCGTCTGACTGCTAGGGTCTGGCTTCTGGTAGTGTCCTAAACTTGGGTTGCTAGGGAGAAGGATTAGATCGCGGCTCGTAGAAACCTGCCATTCCCCCAAATGGGGGTGCCCCACAAGCCGCGTCGTCTAACTGGCATGGAGTGTAGGCTGCACGGCCTTGCAGTGTCAAAGACAATCGCTCATCCGGGCTGCTAAGGAGCACCGACCAATGAAGTGCGGCGTTCTCCCGCTTTTTTTCACAGCATCGGAAATCGTGGACGCGAAGAGCGAGGGGAACTCACGTACTTAGAATAAGCGTTTAGAAGCATCGTGCTCGCAATCACTCAACGAACTATCAGAGGTCACCAGCTTGGGGTTACCTTCGTACTCCCTAATGTGACTCCTGTCACAGACCGACGATCCGAAAAAGTTTGATACTTCATTTTAGGTTAGCCCGCTGGGATTCTCAAAGTGATGACAAGGCGCAACCTGTCAACTTCTTGGCAACTCCTGCGGGCTTCTTTTCCCTTAAGAATTTTCAGAGGAAGACAAAGTAAGGCCTTAAACCTCGTCGAAGCGGTAAGCTGTGCCGGATGCAATTACTGCATACCACAGTCTTGGACGGCGAGAAATGAACAAGAGGCTTACCCGATTTAGCTTGCAAACCCTGAATCTCCGAGCGTCGTCCTGGAGAACAGACCTGTGTACTAATCCCGCACAGTATCCGAAGAAGAAGCACTCCTCCTTATTGCGACCCGTCACGGCTCTCGAATGAGCATTATAGACTATTGATAACAAAACACTTCATTTCTCTTCTGCTGTCTGCTGTGGACAGTCACATGCTCTATCCATATTGCTCCCAAGGCGATTTCATGGTCTCGTCTAAAGGAATAAAGCCATCAATCATGCCGAGCCTTGGCGCAGGAGAAGAGACCATTGCCTGATAGCGATTGTGCCAGCTAATCCGCTGGTTGAGGTCGTGGATGCCAAATAATCGATACGCGAGGTTATTGGTGACTGGTGTCGCCACCGCCTGTGCGGTGTTTGTCTTTGAAGTGGCTGCGCATGCGCTGCACCCCGCTTTAACCATCTGGACTTCGCACTTTCTCACCCTCACGTTCGTGACTATGGTTGCGGTTTCCCTCAGTCTTGTTCTCCAGAAGCGAGAAGAAAGCTCGCGTCGGGAGTTGAGCGAGCTCAGTACCGGCCGTCCCATGGCCAGGATCACGGTAGACATCGATGACCGTAAGGCTACTGACGAACGCCTGCTGTTGCAGGCTGCTGCGCTAGAAGCAGCCGCCAATTCCATCGTGCTCACCGATGCCCAAGGCACAATCCTGAGGGTAAACCCCGCTTTCACCGAGATGACGGGCTACACGGCCGACGAGGTTATTGGCAAAAATCCCCGGTTCTTGAAGTCGGGTAACCAAGACGCCGCGTTTTATGCGACCCTTTGGAAGACCATCACCGCAGGAAACATCTGGCGCGGGGAAATCATCAATCGCAAGAAGGATGGGAGCCTCTACACCGAGGAAATGACCATTGCGCCCGTCCGCTCCGATACGGGTGAAATCAGCCACTATATTGCCATCAAGCAGGACATTACCCAGCGGAAACTGGCCGAGCAGGCACTGCACAAAGCCGAACAGAAGTATCGCAGCATTTTCGAGAACGCGATTCTGGGCATCTTTCAAGCCACCCCGGAAGGAAAGTTTCTCAACGTAAATCCGGCCCTCGCCCGAATGGCCGGATATGACTCTCCTCAAGATTTTCTTGACCATGTCTATTCCACCGCCGAGCTCTATGTCGATCTCAAACGCCGAGACCAACTGCGCGAACTGGTGATAGCGCGGAAGGAAGTGCGTAATTTCGAGGTTGAGTTCAAAACCAAGGATGGCAGCCGGCTGACCACTTCGTTGAATGTGCGTGCCATGGCAGACCGCGAAGGGACGAATGTCTATCTCGAAGGCACGGTGCAGGACATCACCGAACAGAAGGCGGCCGAGGCGCGAATCGAGTTTCTGGCGTATCACGACGCACTAACTGGCCTGCCTAATCGTGTCCTTTTCGAAGACCGCCTGGGCCAGGCGCTGGCCAATGCCCGCCGGCGCGGAGAGCACGTCGCCGTACTATGGCTCGATCTCGATAAGTTCAAGACCATCAATGACTCGCTGGGGCACTCGATCGGCGACCTGCTTCTGAAGCAACTCGGAGAACGCTTGCAAAAACTTGTCCGCGCACAGGACACGGTGGCGAAGGTGGGAGGAGACGAGTTTGTCGTCGCGTTGATTGACCCCGGGCACGTCTCCCACGCGGTGGCGGCGGTGGAGCGGATCAGGCAGGCGGTGGCCGGCGAGTTCGACGTCCAGGGCAATGTGTTGAATGTCACTTGCAGCATCGGCATCAGTCTGTTCCCTGATCATGGTACGGACAGTGAGACTCTGATCAAGAATGCAGACGTAGCTATGCACTGCGCCAAGGAAAATGGGCGGAACAATTTTCGCTTCTTTACCCCCGAGTTGAATGCCAAGGCGGAGGAACGTCTAGCACTGGAGAATAGCCTGCAAGCTGCATTGGAGAGAGGAGAATTCTTTCTCCTCTACCAACCGCAAATCGAGATCGCTACCGGCAGAATGACAGGGATCGAGGCCCTTCTCCGCTGGCGCCACCCGGAGTTGGGCCTAGTCCTGCCAGACAAGTTCATACCGGTGGCGGAAGACACCGGCTTGATCGTTCCCATCGGGGAATGGGTGCTCAAAACGGCTTGTACGCAGGCGCGCCGCTGGCAGGACTTGGGTCTTCCACCTCTGCCGATAGCCGTAAACGTGTCAGCGCTCCAACTTCACCAGGGGTGCTTCTTGCAGGCCATTCGCCGAGTACTCAGCGAAACTGGTCTCGCCCCGCAATACCTCGAACTGGAGCTCACAGAAAGCGTACTGCTATCGAACGCCGAGAATTCTCGAGCCATGCTGCAGGACCTGGCCAACCTGGGGCTGCGGTTGTCAATTGACGACTTGGGCACGGGATATTCCAGCCTCAGTTACTTAAAAGCGCTTCCCGTATGCAAGTTGAAAATCGACCGTTCGTTTATAGAGGCCATGACGGTCAACTCGCGCGACGCGGCGATTGTATCCGCGTTGATCAGCATGGGACATAGCCTTAATCTGCAGGTACTCGCTGAAGGCGTGGAGTACGAGGAACAACTGGCCTTTCTGCGGGACCGCAATTGCGAAGAAGCGCAAGGATACTACTTCAGCGAACCCTTAACTTCCTACGAGTTCGCCGATAAATACTGTACATCCACCCCTTATGAAAGCTTTCTAACGTCCACTCTAAGAAGAGTTGAACGTTCACCGGCGCCGGGGCCTTCCATCTTCGCTGCTGAGATTCAAGGAGGTTCTGCAGTATCCAGTCAAATCCCTTCTGCCGTCTCGTAGCCGACAACCTTGTTCATGACTGCTTTGGGAGAAAGAGCATGGATGCCCATTCCGGCAATGGCACCGGCAGTCACGCCGAAGGTGGTCAACCCGATCGGATCACTCTCTGCTTACTCAGTTGGAGCAGCGCTAGAAAGGCTTGAGCGTGTGCTGAACGAGTTTTCGGCAAATACCAACTCCCTGCGACGGCTGGGAGCTATTCCCCTCTTTCATCTTCACTAGAACCTATCTCATAAATACGAACCACACTAAGTAATTGTGGTGCAGTGGATTTACAGGCACATCGGTAGGTATGGAACTCACCGATGCGCAGTGGGAAGTGCTGAAACCGCTGGTTGAGCCCAAGACACCCGGTTTGCGACGGGGTCGGCCATGGGCGGATACCCGAAGCGTGCTGGAAGGCGTGCTTTGGATCTTACGAACCGGAGCGCAATGGGCCGAGCTGCCGCGCGCCGTTTCCGCCGTACCAGACGTGCCACCGCCGCTTCCAGCAATGGGTCGGCGAGGGCACGCTGGTCGAGGTGCTGCGCGCTTTGGCGAAGGACCTGCTGGCACGCGGGCAGTTGGACTTGGCCGAGACCTTCATCGACGCCATGAACTGTTATCGCCAACTGACACTTAACGTTCCGGTCGATCGACGATACTGAAACAGTCGAATACGACACGATTGCCTCAGCGTGCTCAGTTCGTACCCGTCTTCGGTGTGTACTGCGCTTTTCGCTTCAGAGAGCGGTGATAACGCGCGAGGAGCTCCTCGCGGTTCTTGCGTAGGTCGATTCCACTAGACTGGGCAGCATAAGTCTTGTTACCCATCAGCCCTTTCCAGAGAATGCGGTTGTAGTCCGCGAAATCCATTTGATCTTCCGACGTGAAATCCATGCCCTTAGTCGCCCGCGCCCAGTACTTCGCGTTGTGGGTCGGCTTTGGCACGATCAGGGTCGCCGGTTTGGCAGGCAGAGGCAGCTTCGTACCGTAGAGAAACGCCGAAGGAGTGGCGGTAAAGCTCCACGAGCTGGGCTTCGTGTTGAAGATGTCGGCCATGGGCCTGGCCAGCGCGTCGTTTAGGTTCATCGGCGGGAGACCCAGGACCTCTTCCATCGTCCGCACCAAGTTGATGGTGTTGTACTGCACTGAGACCAGTGCTCCTTGCTTCACGTAGGCGCCCGCCACGAACGCGACGCTGCGGTGCGAATCGACGTGGTCGCCGGCATCCTGCGAGTCGTCTTCCACTACAAAGATCAGAGTGTTGTTCGCGTAAATGCTGTTGGCGATCTTCTGGACAAGCAAGCCGACCGCGTAATCGTTATCGGCCTGCTGCAGCTCGGGAGTATTCACGCCGTCAATCGCGTCGGCGAAACTGCCGGTGTGATCGTGCATGAAGCGAACCAGGCTCAACGAGGGCAGTTGCCCGTTGGCGTAATTGGCATCGAAATCTCTCGCCCACTCTGTGTAACGGTAGTAATCGGGAAACTGGTTGTCGAAACCGCGAAAGTACGGATCGGTGTACGGCGTCAGGGAAACGCTCGCGGGAAACGCCACCGTCGTGTGGGTTGAGAACGGATCCCGGTCAAGGGGAATGGGGACAACATTGGTCCCGGCCGGCGGCTTCACCGGATAGAGGGTCGTGTCTACGAAGAAACCGTAGTTGCGAACCGAGAGGTTCGCTCGCAGCGCGGAGTCCCACAAATAGCCGGTATTCACTTCATCGTCCGGTCCATCCGGCGCAGCCACGTCGGTCTGGCCGGGTAATAGGTCCAGGTCGTCGGGGGTGAGGGGATCGGCGGCCCGGCGTTTGGCGAGGGTCGGAATCGCAACGTTGACATTACGATTTACTCCCTCGGAGTCCAAGCTCAGACCGCGTCCCGCGTAGGCCACCGGGAATTGGCGTTCGATCACGTCGGGGGCGCGGGCCGACGTGGTCCAGGGCCAGCCGTCATTGCTGGTTTCGGAGCTGTCGAAGAAATTGTCGAGGGTGACGAAGGTCCGCGCCAGGTTATGCAGATTCGGCGTGAGTGGCTGTCCAAACTCAGCCAAGTCAGGATCGCCATTGCCGATTTCCAGGTCGCCCAGAATTTGGTCGTAACTGCGGTTTTCCTTGATGATGAAGATAACGTGCTTGACGCCTTGACGCACCGCCGCCATTACTGCGGCATCGTTGGCGCTCTCGGTGCTGGAAAACCGGTTGTTCGTGGCTGTCTGTGCCGTCAGCGCAGTGAGCTGCTCCGGGCTGGGACGCGGGAAGCTCTGAAAGCCCGCTTTGATCAACTGGGGATTGTACTGGCTCACCGGACGGCAATTTTTGTGGGTTGGCGGTCCGGCGCTGTAGCAGAAGCCGGGATTCGGACCCGTCGGCGACTTCCCATTGACCACATACACCCACTTGCCATCGCTGCTGAAGCTCACTGAGTTGGGATACCAACCTGTCGGAATGAGACCCACTACCTGATCGCCGCTATTGCTTCCGCCCAGCGCCACCACCGCCACGGAATTCAGATTGCCGTTGGTTACGTAGAGTTGCGTCTCATCCGGCGAGAGCGTCACGCTGTTTGGGTTGGCGCCCTTATATTGCGTCAGCGAAGAAGGCATTACGGACGCGGGAGCGATTACCGGGATGGTTTCGACTATCGCATTCTTCGCAGTGTCGATTATGTCGATGGTGTCCGATTGGTCTTCGACGACATACAGCAGCGACTGGGCCGCGTTCAGTGTCATCTTGCCCGGTTGGCCTTTTACTGGAATTCGGGTGGTTACCTTGGGCTTTGGCGACAAGCCCAAATTGACCACGTCGATCTCGCGGTCGCGAAGGCTTGACACATACGCGGTCGCGCCCGATCCAGTACCCTTCACCACTACCCAAAAGGGATATTCGCCGCCCGGCGTACCCGCCTGCGAGGGGTCGCCCTTGCCGGGGCGCAGGTCGAGTTCCGTTCCCTTCGACCAACTGCCCAAGCCTTCACTGAACAGGGTTATCGAGTCGTTGTAGTAATTCGCTACCACCAATGTTTTGCCATCCTTCGAAATCGCCACTCCGGCGGCGCAGGGCTGCACGAAAACCATACTGTTGATCGGGACTAATCCGTCGTTGGGCACAGCAAGTCCAAGGCCCGCGCGGTGGCCCAAGGCAAGTTCGGTTCCCGGCCGCTCTACCCAAGTTCCGTCGGCGCCCAGCGCAATGATGTGGACATTGTCACCGGCCTTGTCAAAGGGGAAGTCACCCATGCCGCCAGACACGTAAAAGACTTTGCCGGATGGATCGAAGGTAATTCCGCTGTAGGTATTTGGAATCTGCACTACTTGCTTCTTGACCGGAATGTACTTCGAAATGTCGTAGATGAACACGTACTCTTTCGAGTCCGACAATTTAAAAGGTGTGCCGCTGGCGTTGTAAACGCGGTTGTACCCGCTAGTCAGGACCAGCAGGGTCTTGCCATCCGGACTCACTACGGTGGTGACCGCTTGCCCGGCCAGCCATGCTGGATTGTCGGGCAGATCAGGGTTCATGGGCTCGAAGCGGGAATTCGGGGGCGCCAGCGGTGTAATCTGCTGGCCCAGGTTGGGCAGGGCCTGCGACGGGGGCGCCTCAATCACCGTGATCGTCAGAGTCGCCTTGGTGCTGCCGCTTAAGTTGGACGCCGTTACCGCATAGCTGCTCGTGGCGGTCGTGGCGATGGGAACTCCGCTGATGATACCTGTGCTGATGCTCAGGCTCAGGCCTGCCGGAAGAGCCGGGCTAATGTTGTATAAGGTCACTTCTCCGCCGGTGCTGGCCGGAATATTCGCCGTGACCAGTACTCCCTTGGTGTAGATCGCGGTGCTGGTGGCGTAGCTGAGTGCCGAAGGCGGTTGAGTGGAGCTACCAACGCTAGACCCGCAGAGAAGGAAAAATGTGGTCAGCGAAAGACCAAGCCTTTGGATGGATCGCATCGGAACTCCTGTTCTATTGTCACTAACTGGCCTGCTGCCGCCTGAGAGACCGCTCAGAAATAAGGCGGCGTGGCCGGCAGGGCTGCCGAATCGAGGCCTTCGCACATGGCATTGCTCACGGTCAAGTTGCCGTGGGCGTCAAGCTTCACCGTCCAGATGGTGTCGTAATCGTCGGACGGCCACACGTCGGAAGGCGGAGTCAGTTGGCCGGCGTTATAGCTGGTGAGCAGTGCCGCGATCGTCGGTTGTATGAATTGGAAAGCCCACGCCACCAGCACGGTTTGATTGGAGAATTTGCCGCCGTCGATAAAGAAAAAGAAGTCACTGGTCGGCTGGGCAGCGGCTTGCGGATCGGAGACTTCGAAGCTGGTGACCAGCTTGTAGGGCAGGTTGTTGGCAATAGCGTATGGCTCGGCAGTCAAGGCGGGAGCAACCGTCGACCAGTTGTGGTCGCGCGAGGAGCTGAGGGAGCCTGCGCCAAACTGACCGGGGTCGATCGAATATACCTGCGCGGGACTGACTTTGCCGAGCAAAGCATTGGGAAGATCCAGGGCGCGCCATTGCCCCGCACCGACATAGTTGTTGTCGTCCCAATAGGGCTTGGGATGCGCGTCTGCGTGGCGGATGAAGTACAGGGTTTCGTTGGTGTTGATGCCCGCCGGAATGACAGCGCCATTCTGGCCTCCGGTCACCGTGATGCTGAAATGCGTTTGCGCCGTGCATGGAGTGTTGACCAGCGGCGGCGGGGGCAGCACCGGATAGGTGGAAGGCGGGGTCAGGTGGCTGTCGTAGGTAACCAGGCTGGCGCTTCCCGACGGCGTGATCGAAATCGCGTAGATAAAGTTGGGACTGATATAGCTCGCGGGAAGAGCCAGGTTGTAATTTTCGAGCTTGTTAATATTCGCCACCAAGGCGCTTACGGTTTCCCATGGCGCCGAGAAGATATAGAAACCCGGCGGGTTGTTCTTCACGATAGTGGTCAGCAGGACCTCGTTGTCGCCCTGCTGATCGTTGAAATCGAGCCCTTGGCAATTGCCACAGAATTGCGACGGTGTCACAACTCCGGCGGGCACTGGCCCGTCCGCATAAGATGCATTGATGGGATAACTCTGTCCGGCATATGGGGTCCCGCCATTCTGGTCACTGGACAGGATGACCTGGTTCAGCATGGCGAACTGCTGAATGGTCTCCAGTGCCACCATGTCGGGGTAATTGTTTGCCGTTTGCAAATGGGTCATAGGTTCGAGTGCGTAGATGCCGGTTACATTCTGCGTTCCCAGTACCTGCTGTTGCAGGAACGTGGCCATTAGGAGCGACCGCTGCAAACCCTGATTGGTGAGGTTTGCCGTCTTTGTATTGATGTCGCCGGGAGCTTGATAAGGCAAATCCTCGCTAACCACGAAGATCAGGTTGAGGTTGTCGGCGCTCAACGGAGCCGGAGTTGGCGGGTCTGGCGATCCGCCGCAGTCCGTGAGCAGCGTCAGGGCAAGAACCAGGAACATAAGCCATACAAGGCTAGTTTTATTCATGATATGAATCCTTCTTACGACTCTCGGCCAAATCAACCAGCTGCGTTAGCCGTGGGGCGCTATACACTTTCAGAATTGCGGAGGCGTGACCGGCAGCAACGCGGAATTGATGCCTTCGCAGGTTGCGTTGTCAATGGACAAGTTGCCGTTAGCGTCAAGCTTCACCGTCCAGACGGTGTCGAAGTCGTTGTCAGGCCAATTGGGCGCGGGTTGGCCATTGCCGTGGTAGCTCGCCAGCAGCGCATTTACGGTTGGTGGAATATGATCGTGCTCCCACCCTACTAGCAGGCTCTGATTGGAAAATGTGCCGCCGGTAAAGAAAAAATTGCTGGCCGCAGTGGCCAGCATAGGCGGGTTCTGGGCCAGCAACTCGAAGCTGGCGGCGAGATTGTAGGGCAAATTGTTGGCGATGGCATACGGTAGGACTGTCAGGTTCGTCCTGACATAAGAGTAGGAATTACCTTCCTTGCTGGTGCTGCCCGGAGTAACCTGAGCGGGATCGATAGAGTACACCAGGGTAGGTTGGATCTTGCCGCGTAAAGCGTAGGGAAGATCCAATGCGCGCCACTGCCCAGCAGCAATGTAGTTGCCATCCTCCCACCAGGAAGTAGGATGCGCCTCGGCATGGCGAACCAGGTAGACGGTTTCATTTGTATTGATTCCCGCTGGAACTACCGCGCCGCCGACGCCGCCGGTCACTTGGATTTGGAAAGTTGTATGCGTACTTGCCGGCAGACAAGGCGCGTTAACGATCCCACCGGCAGGCAGCGTGGGATAGCTCGAAGGCGGAACTACATTGCTATTGTAGGTAACCAGAGTTGCGCCTCCCGATGGTGCGATTGAAATCGCATAGATATAGTTAGGACCGACATAGCGGGCAGGGAGTGTCAGATTATAGCCTTCAAGCCGGTTGATATTTGCCATCAGGTTGCTAACGGTTTCCCACGGCGCCGAGAAAACATAAAATCCCGGCGTGTTTGCTTTGACGATATCGCTTATAAGGGTTTCGTTGGCATGCTCCAGGTCTCTAAAATCGAGACCCTGACAACTGTGCGGAGGAAGCCCAGATCCGCTCAGGCATGTAAGTAACGGTTGCGCGACTCCATCCGGGACGGACGCTGACGAATAGGATGCATTGAGCGGATAGCTATTAGCGGTAACTGGTGAATTGCTCCCAGAGGAAAGAGTGATCTGATTCAGCATCGCAAACTGCTGAATAGTTTCCAGCCCAATCATGTCGGGATAATTGCCTGCGGTTTGCAAATGGGTCATCGGTTCGAGCGTGTAAATTCCAGTCACATTCTGCTTCGCTAGCACATTCTGTTGAAGGAACGTGGCCATAAGGAGCGACCGCTGTAAACCCTGGTTGGTGAGGTTTGCCGTCTTTGGATTGACGTCTCCGAAGGCTTGATAGCCCAAATCTTCGCTGACTACGAAGATCAGGTTGACATTGCCGGCGCTCAGCGGAGCGGGAGCTGGCGGGGCTGGCCGGGAGGAGCCGCATCCTTCGAGCAGCGTCAAGGCAATGGCCAAGAATAGCGACAGGACAACGGCACCTTTACCCATAAATAGCCGTGAGCCCTTTCTCACAACCATTTATGGTTGCGGTATCGATTGGCCGTGACACGTGCCACGTCGGACGACCAAATAAACACGAACGATCTCATCTAGTCTGATAATGCTATCTTTTCAAGTGGCATTGGTCTTACTAATCAACACGATAGGGGAATGCTGCTTCGGTGGCTGTGATGTCAGGCACGTTTTTCGCACGAAAGTAACCATCTGCGGCGGGTGCAAGATGGTAAAAGGCGGGCACAAGTCCTTGAGAAGTGCGACAGCCGATTTGAAAGGCGGTCGGTGGACTATCTCCCCATTTGAGCCAAAGCGTGGCGAATGGGGGCGCTGGAGATCTGCATCACTCCGCTGTAAGGCCGATTCAACTCGAGAATGAGGAAGACCGCTCCGGCGACGGAGAGCGCGCCAAGGAGTAGGGCCGCGATGACGGTCGCGTTTGAGCGCGTGAAAAGACCGAAGCCAACGAAGAGAACCGTGAGCCAAAATACAAGCACCATGAGGAAAGGCCATGAAAGGCTTCCCCCCGCCTGCTCGTTCAGAAAGCGGTGGGTCTCCCATAGGCTTACGAGAAGCTGTAGCGCCCGGCTCTGATCGAGTCGTTGGACATCTGTCTTCGGTGACAGAAGCGCGATCCGGGCAAAAAGTTCCTCACCTTCCCTTTGTGCCTGCAATGGTTCATAGGGCGGCGCCCCGACACTATCGTTCGGCCAAGTGTGCCCAACGTCGGCCAATGCGATTCGGCGAAGCTGGTTGCGCGCTTCCGTCGCATCCGGCCCAAAACGGGCTAGAATGCGGTCGAGTTGCAACAAGTGAATACCGAGTTGCTGCACCTCGGCTTCTTGCGTGTCGTATGTACTTTTGGCCGAGGAAATGAGCAGGCCGAGGACGAGTGCAGCCATCGTTGCAATCAGGCCCATCACTAGCTTGAGGACCTCTTTTGAGCCATCGTCTCGATGGTGCTCTGGTAATCTGGCGCGGAGGAAGATACCTACCACGGCTCCCCCAAAGGTGCATCCGAATACAAGTACGGCAATCAGAATGGAACTCATCTAAAGCAGCCCCCAAATGAGATTGATACTTCGCGATGCGCATCTTCCCGCGCTAAGCGGCAGCGGAGAGGTCGGGTAATCGTTCCCCAATTCCGAGGAAGAGATAAACGCGTAGATTCCGGCAAAAACGGAGGCTTGGCGCGCGTTATTTCCGGGGGCATGACTGATAACAATTGGTTCCCCAACTTGAGGATAGTGTCGAGATCGTTAAGCTCCGGCTTGTCTCGTAGACTGGTGAAGTACGCCTTGATCGCCTTTATTTTTCCAAGGGCAAACAGAATGTTTCGGGACATGCCAGCCATAATAACTCGATGACCGAGCTGAGTGAATGTCGAGCATAGACGACGCCGACGGCGTCGCCGGGACGCTGTGGATTTCCTGTCGGGTTTTCTCCTTTGGCAGGGTACCACTCAAGTTGTATCGCGAAGGTGACACCAGTCACTGCCCTCCAGCCTGACCACCGTACAAAATTGCACCATGTTGACCCTCTTACTAGATCCGGACTGTCCGGGATTCAAAACATGGCTGTTGATGGTCGCCGCAGTGCTGCTATTGTTGAGTTTCGGTCTGAGGTAGGTACGCCATGGAAGAACCGACCCTTGTTTTTAGATTGTCTCGTCCCGACGCGTTCTACTGCTCAGCCTGTGATGAACATGATGGAGGGTTCGACACTGAGGGCTGGGCAACCAACGTCATTGAAGCCTTCCGCCATCACGTTCGCTGTCATCATTCTCAGCCTGAGATAGCCCGGAAACAGCGCTCTCGCAATCCCTCTCCTACGCCATTTCCGCCACGTTAGCATAGCTTTGCCAACGTGTTTAGATTGGGCCGATCCATGCCGATCCAGCAGGGGGAGGATCGCGGGTGCCTGGAAAGTGATCCGAGTTAACCCCGGGGATCAGGTCGTTTGGAGGCTGCCAAGCTGGTTGAGTTACCGTCGCGTAGCCGAGAGTAAAATGCAGATTAAGCCAAGCTGGCAACGGAAAGGGTCAATTCTGGAAGGTTGTCCCAGAATGGGGTTACCGGACAGGGGTTATAGCGCCACAGCTAATCATTCACTTCCTTCCCACGTACTCCCACCCAGCATCGCCACCGGACTCCAGCTACCAGGGGAGCGGGAACTAGTTCGTATCGATTTTTGTGGAGGTCGCTGGCACTTTCCGCTCCCGAGAAACGTCTCCCATGTTGCTATTTGCGCGTATACTCGATTGGAATTTCCTCGGATTCTGTGAAAAGGGAAGCGTAAGCAGCCAGCCGCTTACGTGGTCGATCGTATGGATGTCCACGAGTATATCTGCCAGTTTGTCCCCGCGGATATAGAAGCTGCGCTGGGTCGACGCTACATCGTTGGTCCCGAAATTGCTGCTGGTGGCCAGGGAGTAGTTTTCAGGGCGACCAGAACGTCTCGGCCAGACGGCGCAGCCACGAATGATGTCGTAGCTCTGAAGCTGCTCTTCGATCGCCGACGGAATGATCGCGTACCGCCCGAGGTCACCGCAGCGGAGAACTTCTCGCATGAAAACCTGGCTGGGCTGATCGAGCATGGCTATTGTAACGTGGCCGGTAGAAACACGCGATACCTCGCGTGGGAATTCATAGCCGGACAACCGCTGAGCCTTCTGTTGAGAAACGGACCGCTGCTGGAATCCGAGGTCCTGGCGATAGGGCGGGATGTCTCGACTGCAATTGCCCAAATTTGGTCGCGACGCATTGTTCATGCGGACATCAAGCCCTCGAACATTATGATTAGGAACTCCGGCGAGGACATCAGGTTCGGTTCAGTGAGCCGCGCCGTTCTCATCGACCTAGGCGCGGCCAGATACTTAGATCAAGACAAAATTAGTACACTCAGGCCGTCAGAGCGACGCGAACGTCGCGTACGCAAGCCTTTCGGAACGTGGGGTTACTTTTCGCCGGAGCAGATCAGAGGGACATCGGCATTGACGTGCGCATCAGACGTTTTCTCCCTTGGCGTAGTAATGGTGCAATGCTTACTGGGGCGCCATCCCACCAGCTATGACCAGACCGCCTTAGCCGATGGCTTCCGGGCGAGCCAAGGCAGGGTTGCGGCGAGCGTAGGCTTGCTTAGCGCGTTGGATACGATGCTTTGGCCACTTCCGGCGGTTAGGCCGAATCCTGCTGACCTCAGCCAGCGTTTTGAAAGCCTCCGGCGAACCATGCAAGAGGAGTTTGCCAGGGGCGCTCGCGCACCTATGAAAGCTCCGGACTAGTTGCAAATGGGTGACTTGTTGCGCTGCGCTGAATTGCTACTTGCGTACGCGCATCTGGCACAGACGTAGCTCTCGGAACGGGGGAGTCTCTTGGCAGAGTGTCGCGACTGCGCTTAGGATCGTATTCTTATGTCCAAATTAGATTCCTCCGCTATGAAGGACGGGGTAACGGGTCCAGCGGAGCTGGAAAAACTGTACGCCCGTAGATTCAGGCGTGACGCAGACTACAGAAATCGTGTATGGCAAACCATAATCGACGCCTACTTCTCCAGATTTATTGACCCGAGCGAGGCTGTCTTGGACTTGGGCTGCGGATACGGTCAGTTCATCAACAACGTGCACTGCGGAAAGAAACTGGCTATGGACCTGAATCCGGAAGCGCGGCAACTTCTTGCTTCCGATGTGACGTTTATTGAACAGGATTGCATGGAGCCGTGGGGTGTTGCGGATTCCTCCCTCGACGTTATTTTCACCAGCAATTTCTTCGAACATCTGCCCTCGAAATCGGCATTATTTGCGACCGTGAGCCAGGCGCACCGATGTCTTCGGCCGGGTGGACGATTGATCGCAATGGGCCCCAATATTCGGTTCACGGGCGGCGCCTACTGGGATTTTTGGGATCATCGCCTCGCACTGACGGAAGCATCCCTGCAAGAATTGTGTGAGGCCGTGGGGTTCAATATCCGGCTGGTTGTGGCGAAATTCCTCCCGTACTCGATGGTCCGTGAGAAACAATACCCGATGGCGTTGATTGCAGCCTATCTGAAGATACCGATCTTCTGGCGTGTTTTTGGTAAGCAGTTCTTGCTCATTGCCGAACGTGGTGGGGAATAAAGCCGTACCGGTCGAGTTTTGTTCGATCATATAAGTCACGGACCGGTGTTTTGCTCCAAAGCCCTGCGTACTGTCCGGCCCAGAGGCGCGCGCCACGCTATTCCGGCGACATCGACGTTTCAACGAATTCTTGCGGCGTTGATCCTGTGCCCCAGCCCGTTTTGCCTTCCCGCATCGCGAGTCAGTAAGGAACCACGGGCACCTGAGGCCCCTTCTTGATTTGTCCTTCCAAAGCAGTTCCGAGGTTGGCGAATGCACTCGTCCTGACTGATTCCCTCGGAATCGTGCTGGCCATAGGTACCTCCCCTTGCCAATCCAGCGTAACGACCGATCCTGCATGTCAGCGGAGTCCTGCCAGATGAAACGGAGGATATTGGCGACGATGAATGGGTTCGAGCGTTATAGTTGGTGGCTCAGGCGGCCGCCGAGATCCAAACGGAGAGTTGCCCCCGCGTGAAACCCATCGTCGATTTACAACGCCTCTCTGATAAGCCGGCAAGTCCGAACGTCCAGCGCAGCGCCTTGGACCACCTGGCTATAGGCGTCGGCGCGTTGGCTGCCGCCTTCGTGGTGTTTGTTGCATTCACTCTGTTCTTCCACCGGGATCCGCGGTCAGCAGCGCTGCCTGAACCGCCGTTCACGGACTTCCGCTCTGAGAAGCCGGGCGCAGTGCATAAGATCACAGCGAAAGATCTGCCTGCACCTTACGCCACCAATTCGGCAATTAATTGGGCGCGCATGGTTGATCGGCCGGACAATGCCTGGCCACAGGCCCCTTCCGGATTCAAAGTCGAATTGTTTGCCGCCGGCCTTGATGAGCCGCGCAGGATCTCAACAGCGCCCAATGGTGATGTCTTCGTGGCTGAGAGCCACGCCGGCGACATCAAGATATTCCGCGGGATTACCGGCGATGGAAAACCGAAGCAGACTGCGATTTTTGTCACCGGCCTAAAGGGGCCGTACGGCATTGCCTTCTACCCTCCAGGACCGAACCCACAGTATGTCTATGTCGGCGATACCGACGCCGTATTGCGCTTTGCCTATCACGACGGAGACTTGAAGGCGGAGAGCAAGCCGGAACATATCGCCGACTTACCTGGGGGCGGCGGCCACTGGACACGCGATGTCGTCTTCTCGCAAGACGGAAGGCAGTTGTTCGTTGGAGTTGGCTCCGATTCGAATGTTGATGACCCCGATACGCACCCTGCCGAAAAGAACCGCGCCGACATTTTGGTCATGAGTCCTGATGGCTCAAATCTACGCGTGTACGCCTATGGGATCCGCCATCCTGGGGGTGGCCTCGCGATCAATCCCAAGAATGGCGAGCTGTGGTGTTCGGTCAACGAGCGCGACGGACTGGGCGACAATCTTGTCCCCGACTACATCACGCACGTGCAAGATGGCGGCTTTTACGGTTGGCCGTACTACTACATTGGGGGCAATCCGGATCCACGGCTGAAGGGAAAACATCCGGAACTCCGAGAAAAGGTGATTGTGCCGGATGTGCTGCTCCAACCACACAACGCGTCCCTGGCAATGACCTTTTATGAAGGTAGACAATTTCCTGCGGAATATCAGGGCGACATCTTCTCATCGCAGCACGGATCCTGGAATAAGAGCGTGCGCACGGGTTACGAAGTGGTTCGCGTGCCGCTACACCAAAGCGGACACTCAAGCGGCGAGTACGAGGATTTCCTCACTGGTTTTGTGCTTCCGAGTGGTCGGGTTTGGGGACGCCCCGTAGGTGTGACCGTTGCTGCCGATGGATCGTTACTTGTTACCGACGACGGATCGAATTCGATTTGGCGGGTCAGCTATACGGGCAAGGAGGTCAAGCCGCCAGACTGACTCACAGGCCTAAGCATTGGGGCGATGAAAAGACTAACTGTGAGCGATCCACAGCAACTATTGTGGTCAACGTAAGCAGAATATTTCTAGACTCATAGCGAATTGGTCGACCATGTGAGAACTGTTAACCTGCGTACTTCAACCAACGCCGCAATTCGGGCAATGTCGGCCGCTTGCCGTACATCAAGATGCCAACCCGGTAGATTCGCGACGATAGCGCCAGGAGACCGTAGATGGTGGCCAGCATGAGCGTCAGACAAAGCCCAACCTGCCAGGTGGGTGCTTGCTCCCCCACGACACGGATGAACATTAGGATTGGTGCGAAGAAGGGAACCAGGGAAAGCCATACTGCCATCCGTGAATCCGGGTGCTGCATCACCGGATTTGCCAGGAAAACGGACAGTAGGACTGGTAAAAAGACCACCCATTGCATCTGCTGGGCTTCCTGATCACTATTCACCATGGCTCCCAGCGCGGCATACATGGTGCTGTAGAGAAAATACCCAAGCAGGAAAAAGACCGCGAACCACACGATGGCGGAGACGGCAATATGCACATTCGCTAGGTACACCTTCGCGGCCACCGTTTCCGGGATCGAGAAGAGAGCGCCAATTACCAGCCAGACCAAAATCTGGGTTAGACCAACTGCTCCTACTCCAAGAATCTTCCCGGCGAGCAGCTCTTTCGCTGTGACCGACGAGAGTAACACCTCCAAAATGCGTGAGTTCTTTTCTTCAATGATAGAATGCATCACGGACATCCCGTACACCAGCACATTCACGTAGAGCAGCATGACCATTATGAATCCGGTCAGAAACACCGTCTTGCCGCTGGCGCCTTCGTGGCCTTTAGTGATGTGCACGGTCCTAAGTACCACCGGTGTGAGGAGCGTCTCCACCTGAGGCCCTGTCATGCCCTTCTGTGCCAGATATTGCTTCACCAGTGCGGTCCGCAGGGCCGAGCGCACTGCCGCATTGGTCTGAAAGTCGGCAACATCCCTGGCGCTGTAGGTCGCCTTGTGATTTGCCAGGTCATCTTGGTTCAGCCACAGGAAGCCGTCGATTGTTCCGGCACTTACCTGCTGACTCAAGGCATCGTGCAATTCCGCGGTCGGCTTGGTACTAATCAACACTACGAAGTTGTCCTTCGGTGCTTCCTCAGGTGAGCCCGGGGAGGATCGCACTGTTAGTGGAGCGAGCAGTTCCTGCTTTACCGCCGCCGCCAAGTCTGCATTCGCAGCCACGATGACAATGCGACGTGCGGTACCCGATTTGATTTCCGCCAGTTTCGAAGGGATCAGGAAGGCGCCGGCCATGAAGGCAGGCAGGAACAGCGTAAAGAGGAGAAACCTCTTGGAGCGAACGCGCTCCAGGTATTCGCGATGAACGATGAGCCAGACCTTATGCATTTTTCCCGACAGTGTCGATGAAAATCTCTTCCAGCGAAGGTTCGAGCAGCTCAAAACGGGTGATGCGCGCGTGGTCGGCGGCCCTGTGCAGCAACTGTTGGGCGTCCGCTCCGGGCTTTAAGCGGACTTCCACATAGTTGCCGTAATTGTTGAACGACTCCACCAGATCGTTACCGTCCAGTTGAGGGTTCCCCTCGTATTGCATCTGGACGTGATTTTTGCCACAGCTAGCCTTGATTTGTTTCAGATCGCCTTCCAAAATAGACCGACCATGGTCAATCAGGCAGATGGCATCGCATAGTCGCTCGACCTGGTCCATACGATGGGTGGAGAACAGTATGGTCTTCCCATCCTTCTTCAGCTCAAGTAAGACGTCCTTCAACACGACGGCATTGCCGGGATCGAGGCCGGCAAAGGGCTCGTCCATGATGACGAGATCGGGATCGTGCAACAGGGCAGCGATAAATTGCACTTTCTGCTGCATGCCCTTGGACAGCTCTTCGACCTTCTTATGTGTCCATTCGTTGAGTTGAAGCCGCTCGCACCAGGCCAGCGAACGCTTGCGGGCTTCTTGCTCCGGGAGCCCATGCAGGCGGCAAAGAAATATCAGGTGGTCAAGCACCTTCATTCTCTTGTAGAGTCCCCGCTCTTCTGGCAGGTAACCGACGCGCTGCAACTGTTCGCGGTGGAATCGCTGGCCAAAAAGGCAGACTTCTCCATCGTCGGGCATGGTGATCCCGATCATCATGCGGATGCAAGAAGTCTTGCCTGCCCCATTCGGCCCCAACAGTCCATACACGCTGCCGGCGCGGATATTGAGGGACAGATGGTCGACTGCGGTAAAGTGATCGTAGGTCTTATGTATTCTGCGCAGTTCTACGACATTCGCCATGCAGGGTTCCGATTGCTGGACAGGAGGCAACTATACGGGCTTCGCCGTCGGGTGTCGAGGTATCTCAATTCATCGAAAGAACTTCATGAGCCACTAACGGCCCTGCCGTCGCCCGGTATGCGAAATGCCCCAGAAAAGCTTGCAAAAATGGACAATAATTATGTCTGCAAGTAGGCGACTGAAAAACTCAATCTACGACAGGACTCTCGGCACCTTGCGTCATATATCATCTCATCGCCGACCCGCTTACGTTTTAAAAACCCACTGCTTAAAGGAGGCAATTCATGTCTAATGGTTCTTCCCAAACCTACAGACTCTCAGCCGGTTGCGGAGATGAACACCACCTCACAGAGATCAATGCATTAGCCGGTCAGGGATACCGCATTGCTCATATGTTGTATGTTCCATCGGGAGAAAAGGACAACAAACCAATCGTTGTTCTCATGCAACTGACGCATGCCCCGGAGGACCAAGGGTACTCTCGGTAAGCTCACAGGCCGACCCACTGTACCGGTTGGCTTCAGCAATCTATCCAGCGCGGATAGCGGTCTTTTTTTCCGAAGAGTCTGAATGTCGTCACCTCTCGCATACTCTCTTAATGGAGGTGGAGAGGAGGGTGTGCGGGAACGTACGCTCGCCTGCGGCAGCTCCGCGGCAAGATCCGGTTCACTCGCACATTGGCAGAGCTGAAGGCCGACCGATGATTGCAGCCGATACAAGCACCTGGATTGCTTTTCTGGAAGGCAGCAAAGGCGAAGGCGCGCGGCTACTTGACGAGGCGCTGGAGGACCGGCATGTGGTAATGGTGCCAGTTGTACTTACGGAGCTGTTGAGTGACCCGAAGCTTCCTTCAGGAGTTGCCGAAACTCTCTCAGAAGTGCCTATGATCGAGATAGAAGCGGCCTATTGGCAGCGGGCTGGAGTACTGCGTGCAAAGGCAATAGCAAAGGGGCGCAAGGCGCGCCTGGGCGATGCGTTGATCGCCCAGACTGTATCGACGGAAAGGTTCCCCTGCTGACGCGAAACCGCGGCTTCCGAGCATTCGGCGATGCTGCGGGCTTCGATCTTATGTTGGGGACAGCAACAGATTGACCATGGGGACATGCCATTTAACAGTAACCATTTTTCGGTGATTACCTTCGTGTACCCTGCCGTGTCGTTGTCACAGACGGTAATATGAGGTTCGCGGATACTGGTTATGGTTGGTTATGAAACGAAAGATTCTGATTGCCTCAGTGGTGTTAGCGGCAGGCTTAGTGACTTTCCTCGCCTACGACAGTCGGGCTGGCGAGATGCTTCGAAATGCCATGAGCGATTTTGATTATCATGTGCCAAAATTGATCTCTTCCACTTTCTCATTATTATCAGCGATGCAAATCGGGATCATTATCATGGTCATTGTTCTCACGTTGGTGACGATTTTCATGCACGGAGGGGACAAGGATAAAATCTAATGATTTTCCCGGCTGGGGTAAGGCACAGCCCGCGACTCACCTCGCGGGCTGTGCTTTGCTGGGCAAGTTCAAACTGCGTCACTATGTTGGGTCGCCGTAGCGGGTCGCTTACCTTGACTAGTGTTCTGACTAGTCATATGCTGAAGTAGCAATGAAATGAATGGAGGTGCAATTTGGCTACATGGCAGGTGCAAGACGCAAAAGCTCGGTTTAGCGAGATGCTCGACATCACCCTCAAAAAGGGTCCACAAGTCGTTACGCGTCGCGGAGTTGAGACTGCTGTGCTCGTCCCGATCGAAGAATGGCATCGGCTGCAGAAATCCGCGCGGCCAAGTCTCAGGGCATTACTTCTCGGTTCGGGCCCACGCTTTGAGAACCTAGTTCCTGACAGGCATAAGCTTCGGCGGCGAAAGCTTGTGAATTTCAGATGAAAAAGTACCTATTGGACACCAATGTGGTTTCGGAAATGCGCAAGCAGAAGCCTCACGGCGCTGTTGTTGCCTGGCTTAAGGACTTGCGAGATGAGCAAGTGTTTCTTTCAGCGGTCACTATGGGCGAATTGCAGGCAGGGATTGAGCTTACACGGCGCCAGGATCCAGAAAAGGCCACCGCGATCGAACGATGGGTTGATCAACTGGAAGCCTCGTACCAGATTCTTCCTATGGATACAGTTTCGTTTCGTGAATGGGGCCGACTGATGCACGGCAAATCAGACGACCTTGTAGAGGATGGAATGATAGCTGCTACGGCCCGTAAGCACGATCTGATCGTAGCTACAAGAAACGAGGAAGATTTCAAGCAGCTAAACGTCCAAGTGTTCAACCCCTTCAAGGTGAGTTCTTGATTCGAAGAAGCGGGGGGCTTTCACCCACGGGATCATGCTGGCGGCCTAGCAATTGCCACTGCCGCACCGCGACCCGGCTGACCAATTTCTCGCCGCTACCGCTCAGGTCATGGATCTAATACTGGTCACCAGCGACGACCTCTTGCTGGGCCTGGGGACCATCCGGATCATGAAGAACTGACGGCGCCGAGCCCCTTCGCACTCTGTTAGCGATCTTCCATTATTCTACTGCTCATCACAAAAAGACTTATTGGGTTCGTTTGGCAAAATGACCCACATAGACGCCGTGCTAAATCGGGCGACCAGTCTTTGGGGGCGACTCAGGATTCATGCCCTCAGCTTTTGCCGACTGGGCTGAAACTCTCCAACAAATTCGTCGGGCAAATGGTGAGGGCACTTGTGCCGTAAATGAAAAACCGCAGGGACTGCCAGAGTCGGCCAGGAGGGAAATCGTCATTACTCCTCTGGGCACTCCACTGCGGCCTCGCGGTGTATCTTCCCCAGTTTTGGGGGAGACGCAACGCCGCATCACTCTAACCCTTTGGGAATGAGAGTCAATGACGATGAGCCGATTTTACTTACGAAAGTAACCACCAAGTGCGTCGCTAAAGCGCACGAGCCCCTGTGATTAGCGATATTGCCGAAAGTCCTCGGAAAGAGTAAAAATGTTCCCATGCGCGCCATTTCTCTGCCCGGGGCTGTGCCCCGCCTGCGGGAGTCGATTCCCACTCAACGCTTCGTCCTGCTGCGAACTATTGCAACATCAGTCGCTCAAGCTGTCGCCATCGTACTTTTCGCTGCGGTATGTTGGTTCGTGGTCAGCTACTACGTCGAGAAGCACTCATTTGATATCGGGCCATTGCTCCTCCTTGTCGTGTACCCTCTGCCGATCGCAGTGGCGGCGGTGCGGAAGCACAATGCCCTGCTGAACATCATAGTGACCAACCTATGGCTGGGTTGGACCGTAATCGGCTGGATCGCGGTCCTGATCTGGGCCTGCAACTGGAATGTGGAAGCGGTCGCCGAATGAGCGTTATCGGAGCTTCCGGGGCACCGAGAGGGCTCTAGCAGGAATTTCCATGCTTGCCAGGCGACAATCTTCAAGTGATCTCAATTTGAAGTTGCAGTTGACCAGGAGAATCTCATGGAAACACTTTCCCGAAGCTGGGATCTTCTAGGACAAAGCTTTGCGGTCTTAAAGTCGGACAAGGAACTAGTGTGGTTGCCGGTTCTATCGGCAGTGTTTTGTGTGGCTGCGACGGCGATCATCCTCGGCACCGGACTGATCGTGGTGATGCCTCCCGGACCCTTTCCCCACGATCCTGCCCAGCAGAAACTGCTAGGCAGGGCGATGACGCCCTTTATGTTCCTGTTATATTTCGTCACCACTAGCCTGGCGACTTACTTCAATGTAGCGCTCGTCAGCATCGCGGCAAATCGATTCGCCAGCGGCGACGCCACCTTGAATGATGGCTTGCAGAATGCATGGAAGCATAAGTGGAGCATCATTCAATGGGCGCTGCTGGCAGCAACTGTGGGCATGCTCCTGCTAATGCTTGAGAGCCGCTCGAGGTTTCTGGGACGCCTTATTATCCGGGTTGTTGGTTTTGCGTGGACGCTCGCTAGTTTCTTCGTTGTTCCCCTTCTCGCCGCCGAGGACATGGGTCCGGTGGAGGCGCTCTACAAATCGCAGCAGATATTTCGCAAGACCTGGGGCGAAGGAGTTGTCGGCGGTTTCAGCTTCGGGCTTGTCTTTTTTCTTCTTAGCTTGCCGGGATTGCTTCTGCCGGTAATGGGCGCACGTCTCGGAACAACAGAAATGCTCGCCGGCGTCGCTGTTGCGGTAATTTATTGGCTCCTCCTCGGTGTCGTCAGCTCAGCCGCTCGGGGAATCTTCGTCGCGGCGCTTTACCGTTATGCAACGAAAAACGAGGTTCCTCCCGGGTATGACCTCGAGGATCTATCCGGCGCGTGGCAGACGAAGCAGCGGCTCTGGGCTGACTGATATACGGGGCCGATTCTCAAACTGTCCGTGCCAGCCTGCATCGATTAGCTGCGCAAGACTCCGAGACACTTGGTTTTCGGATAGAAGGCGGCCCGCCCAAAGCGACGTGCGGGAATGAGTCGCTTCCGGTTAGTATGGAATACGAACCGCAGAACCAATCGTCAACATGAGAGGCAGCCCGCATGGCAAACCCATTTGTACACCTGGAGCTCAACACGCCTGATCTCCCCAAGGCGAAGCAATTCTATAGCGCCCTTTTTGGCTGGCAGTTTCAAGACATGGATATGGGGCCAGCTGGAATCTACAGCACATTCAAGCCTGAGACTGGGCCTGGCGGCGGCATGATGTCTATGCCGGGCGGAAACCCCGGCTGGTTGTCATATGTCGGTGTGGAAGACATCAATATCTCGACGGAGAAAGCGAAATCGCTTGGGGCCACGATTTGCATGGGCCCGCAGGAGATACCGAACGTCGGGTGGTTTTCGATCATCACCGATCCGACCGGCTGCACTATTGCCTTATTTCAGCCGAAGTAAAAGCGGGACGATGTCCTCAGGTTTGCCGAATGCCCCGGAGCGCAGCCGCCCTGACGACTGCCCTTGCGTAATTTAGTTGTCAAGGAACCACATAGACAATGAGTTGCGGGCGACACCTTGGCGTGCCGTGTCTCCGATTTCAATGTCTTGCCCTCGGGGCCTTGATTTTTCTGTCTTCCGTCAATCGGTGTAGGCAGCGGCGCTGGCCGTTCATAGGCGTTCGGCTGGGAGCAAAGGCAATAGCAAAGGGGCGATCAAGCGCGTCTCGGCGACGCGCTGATCGCCCAGACCTGTATCGACAGAAGTGTTTCCCTACTTACGCGAGACCGCGACTTCCGAGTGTTCGGCTGCGATGCCGCGGGTCTTGATCTTGTACTTGGAGTTAGAGCAGATTGACCTCGTCGGCTCAGCATCCACAACGCTGCGGCGAGTCGGGCCTGCCTGTTTGTGAGTCGGCGGCATGCGTTCCAGCTGATTGACGGCGCAGACGAGCTGGCGCTGATTGTGATTTCGTAGTGGAGGTTTGTTGGCGCTTGAGTAAATTAATATTATAGTTTATATTCCTCAAATGTACTATATATCAAGGAGTTTGGCGGATGTACTCCAGGAGGCAGCCCGACATTTCCCGGCAGTAGTGGTCACCGGGCCACGTCGTGCGGGAAAAACTACCCTATTGCGCAAGTTGTTTCCCAAAGCCCGCTACGTGCTGCTGGAGGACCCTGATATTCGAGCCCGCGTACGTACCGATCCGCGTGCCTTTCTGGATGAGTTGCGGCCGCCTGTTGTATTTGACGAGATCCAAAATACACCCGAGCTTCTCGACTACGTCCGGGTACGGATCGATCTCGGGCCTCGTCGTATGGGGCAGTGGCTGTTCACCGGTTCGCAGGAAGCTCCGCTTATGCGGGGTATCACGGAATCGATGGCGGGCCGTGCCGCTATCCTCCAACTCTTGCCCTTCAGCCTCGCAGAAACCGCCAAAGTAAATCTGCTTCACGGAGGCTTTCCCGAAGTGCTCGCTCATCCGAAATATCGGAATTTATGGTTCGCCTCCTACCTGCAGACCTATCTCGAACGCGACGTTCGGGCGATTACCAACGTACGGGATCTGGTGACATTTCGCCGTTTCTTGGCGCTGGTGGCCAGCCGGCACGGGCAGGTGCTCAACAAGACCGATCTCGCTGCTCCGCTGGGCGTCTCGGTTCCTACCATCGGCGAGTGGCTACAAGTGTTGGAAGCGACAGGCCAAATCATTCTGGTGCCGCCCTATTTCGAAAACTTTGGGAAACGCCTCATCAAGTCGCCGAAAGTCTATTGGGGCGACTCCGGCCTGGCCTGCTACCTGCTCGGCTTGACCTCAGCGGCCGAACTTGAGCGCTCTCCCTTCCTAGGGGCACTGTTCGAGGGCTTCGTCGCCTCGGAGATCCTCAAGGGTCAGAGCAATCATGGAATGCGCAAGGAACTTTACTATTTCCGCGATCAGCAGGGTCTGGAAGTGGACTTCCTCGTACCCCGGCCCCATGCCGGCCTGTGGTTGGTGGAAGCCAAGGCCACGAAGACGGTGCGGCCCGCCATGGCGTCGCCGCTGCTTTCCCTGCGGCGCTCGTTGGCCACGAGGTTGGCTCGGTTAGTCGTGGTTCACCGAAAGTCTCGATCAGAGTTGACCACTGCGGCTCTTGCACCCGGAGTAGAGGCCCTCGATGTGGAGCGCTTCGTGGCGGAACTCAATCCCGTCAAGTAAGAGAGCAGCGTAGTCGATCCGGGTCGCGAGAGCAAACTCGAGAAGATCGTGCCGGCCGCTCAGCAATTACCACGGCCCGCACCGCGACCCGGTTGACCGGTTTCTCGCTGCTACGGCTCTGGTCATGGATCTGACGCTGGTCACCAGCGACGGCGGCCAACCTGGTTAACGAACTGGTCGAAGCCCGGCAGCAGAACGCAGTGCGTCGGGTGCTGGCGCGCTGGATGCGCTTCGACGTCATCGCCCTGGATGAAGTCGGTTATGTGCCGCTGGCCGACATCGGGGCCGAGTTCTTGTTTCAGGTGATCGCCGAGCGGGCCGAGCGCGCCACCCTGATCATTACTACGAACTTGCCTTTCTCGGAGTGGACGCAGGTGTTTCCCAACCCACGCCTGTGCAAGGCACTGCTGGATCGCATCACGGACCGCGCTCACATCATCGAGACTGGCACGGACTCATATCGCTTCCGACGAACCCTGGAGGTACGCAAGAGAAAGAAGGCTTCGTAATCACTGGGCAGGGGAAGGGGCTCAATCGCCGCCCCTTCCCCTGCAACACCTTCCCGGCTCCAAACCGGGATAGCTAACTTACGGCCGCAGGGGTGGGCCAAATGAAATGATCACAGGTGGGCCAAATCAAGTTGTCAAAAGCACATAAACGGTTGGGCGGTGGGCTCAGCTTTCGGTAACCGTACTTTTTACCGTGGCAACTACCTCTTGCGGGCCGCGGCGGCGCTGGCGGGGATTTACGGCAACAATGCCGTCGAAGCAGTGTACCCGATGGCGAAGACCGATGCCGCGGGCCAGCCGCTGGATGGTAGCAAGCACAACTACACGCTCACCTTTGCAGCCGGACAGTATCCCCCGGTCAACGCTTTTTGGTCTGTGACCATGTATGACGGCAAGACGCAATTGCTCATCGAGAATCCGATTAATCGCTACTTGATCAACTCGCCGATGCTGCCCACGATGAAGAAGAACCAGGACGGCTCGTTCACTATGTTCATCCAGAAAAACGCCCCGTCAGCCGATAAGAAGTCAAACTGGCTGCCCGCCCCGGATGGTCCAATCTATCTGGTGATGCGGCTGTATTGGCCGAAACCGACTCCGCCGTCAATTCTTCCTCCGGGGAATGGTACGTGGAAACCACCCGCGATACGGGTTGCGCAGTAGCCCACGAGGGTGTCGCGGCGTCCTGCGGGCCTTTCTGAGGTCGATCACCAGAGAGTGCCTCGAGGTTATTAGTCTTTGGCCCTGCTCTTCTGCTTGGCGACCAGCCGCTGAATAAACTCAGGCCCCTCCTTCTTGTAGGCCTCGACACCTTCGTATAGCAGCATCTCGCAGATTTGGGAAAGATTCGCTGCTCGTCATCAGCCATTTGCTGAATGTCGCGCTTCAGCGTCGGGTTAACTCTAAACGCTAAGAAGTCGGTCCTTCCTCACAACAGCATTCAAGGCGTATGGCATCGGAATCGCCGCATACGGGCGTCGGTAGGAACGGCTCATGACATAGCCCAAGTCGCAGTTGCGACCTAGGTCACTGGCGTCCTCCTTTTCCTGGCGCAAAGCACCCGTTTATTTCCCGGCCTCAACGGTAAGTTTCAAACCCATTGCCTTGGTAACGGCAACCAGTGTGGACAGGCGAGGATTGCCGTGTGCCGACAGTGCTCGGTAAAGGCTCTCACGCTCGACACCAGCGGCCTTGGCCACCTTGGCAACACCACCCCGGGCTTCAGCTACCCGGCGCAAGGCTACTAGAAGTACCCGCGGCTCCTCCGCGTCTTCCAGCGCCGCCCGCAAGTATTCGGCGGTGAAGTCTGGGTTTTCGCGAAGCTCCCTAACCATCGCTTCATCATGAGAGGTGCTGGCCTTGTGTTTCATGGCTTGCGCGTCCTTTCCTTATAGTCATGGAGGTATTCAATCGCTCGACTTATGTCAAACGCTTGTTTGCGTTTATCGCCGCCGCACAGGAGCAGCACGCAGGTCCTGCCCATCATCGCGTAGTACATCCGATATCCCGGCCCCCAGTCGATCCGAAGTTCGGACACTCCCTCGCGCAGAGATTTGCAATCGCCGAAGTTCCCAAGAGAAAGCCGGTCAATCCGCACAGCAATTTTCGCGTGCAATTGGGCGTCCAAACCCGCCATCCAGTCACCGATCACATCTTTTCCGGTTCGGGTGATATACCGACGAATCTCAATCACGCCTCTAGTGTATCTTATAAGTTATAACCGCGCAGGCCCGAATCGGACTCCGAAGCGCGCTACCTGCTGGTCACTTGTTTTCGGCACCTCCGGGCGGCTCCGCCCTGAGCACTTCCTCTATGACCTCCTGCTGTAGATCAGCGAGCCGGCCTGGGATAATGCAGGTCATGAAGAACTGAAAAGTGGCGCCTGTTTTCTGCGGGCGAGTCAAAGCCCACTAAACGGACACCGGTTTGCCGAGTGCCCCGCAGGGCAGCCGCCCTAACGGCTGCCCTTGGGTGATTTAGTTGTCAAGGAACCACATGGACAATGAGTCGGCTGCGACAACGTTGGCCTGCCGCATCAGTATTCTCAATGTCTTGCCCCTCGGGGCCTTGATATCTCTAGCTGCCAATTATCCGTGGCACAATGCTGAATTCTCGATCGAAGCCCCACACCGTAATCAGAGCCCTCGTTGAGCAACTCAATCCTGCCAAGTAACCGACCGAGTTAATTCGAAGACCTTGAACAGGGTCCCGACAGACTCAAGTCCTCTTCGACGCAGATGGCAACTTAGCCGGCAGCGCCGCGGTGCGGGTGACATCTTGCACGGCCTCTTCTTCTACTAGTTTTGCGAAGATGCTCGTCCGCGTCTTCGCAATCGTCGGTGTAGCTGGAAGCCGATCTGTCCAAAAGTGGATTGTCGTCGAGTACTCAGCGTGGTCGGACCCAATAATTGTGAGAGGCATATCCAACTCCTGCCCGTGACGCAGCCCAGAGGGCATGCGGCCTCCGATCGCCAAGAGCAATCCTTCCAGCCGACGGCCGGGTAGTTTCCTGAGCTCCACTAAGTAGTGGTTGATGACCTGTTCGGACGTAAATATCAGTTCAGTCTCCGCGAAGTGATAAACCGAGTGGCTGCGGCCCCGCTTCCCGTGGAGCTGGAACTTGAGTGGCGTCGGCTGCAGCCATTGAAAAAAGTTGTCGTCCCAAGGCGTTCGCAACCCTACTTCAATTAGGTCGATGGTTCTTGAGGTCTGATTGGTCACGGCAATGTCAACCATGTAGGCAACACATCCGGTTGGTAGCTCCAAAATCTGTGATTCGAACGGGCCGCCGAGTTGCTCGATTTCCACTTTCTCGTTCTCGATCCTGGGGTCCGCCACCGACAAATCGACAGGAGATCCGAATCTGGCGGACTCCTCGAGTGATGCTCTCAGTCTGGCTTGCTCAGCAATCTTGTTCATAGGCGCCTCATAAAAAGAAATTAACGTACATACATACAGACGTACACGCTACCCAACTTCCGGCAAAGCTTGGAACATGTGACAGTAACGGCACCGCCGCCCACCATCAACGGCAGGGGGTACTTGGTAAGCGAAAGCCAGCTGATGTATCTGCTCTCTGATGGCATCAGTGATAACAATCTTGTAACCTGCCGCCACCCGTTCGCCGTATACCCCCAGGTCGCGCAGTACTAACCCAGCCTTCTTATCCGAAAGGTTCCGTTCTTCGTGTCGCCCCTTCAGAAGGTCATTGACTTTCTGTGCCAACTCACCAACAAAGAAGTGAGTCGCTTCTGGTTTGTGGCAGAAAAAGAATGCGGCCTCCACCACTACGCACTTGGAATCGAAGAACCGGGCCCCGGCAGCCTCTCGGCTCTGCCGCAAAATCTCTGCATATACGGACTCGCTCAGCTCCTGGCAGTCGAAGATCGAGGCAAGCCAGCTGCTAGCCTCCTCACGCATCTCCGGAATGAACGCGCTGCAGTCAATCGTGTTGGCACGCACTCTTTGATAATAGACAAGGCGATAGCGCAGCAGTCTCGCTTGGAAGCTTTGAGCAACAACCCGTTCTTCCGAATCAGTCAAAAAGGGTAGCGGATCCTGCGCCGGAGATATCGACACGCGAAGCCCATGCTCGTCGATGCGGAAATCCTCGCAGGAAAATGCCTTTGCGCCGTATAGGTCCAAACGTCGTTTTCCACGAACGACGCAGAAGTGACGTCGGTTTGTCGCAAGCAGAGCTCGTCTTACGCGACGACCGAGATCGCGCTGGTTAATCAGAAGGGTAGCGCCTAGCCGGTTTGGCAGTGTCGCTAGGCCCTCAAAGTCGACATCCCCCAACAAAATCGGGCGCCGGCACAAGCAATTGAGAAGGCGCAACGCCAGGCTGACTGCACTGTCCGGGCCGAATAAGCACAAAACCGGCGCCACGGGCATGCAGTCGCAGAACCAAGTGGCCAGCCCAAACGCCACGAGCAGATCTGCCACCTCAGGGTTAGGGCGGGCATAAGTTGACAGAAAATCTCGCATCGACGAAATTACCTTCGCTGGTGATCCGAACGACAAGCTCGGAGGGGCAAAACGTACCGATTGCACGAGACCACTGCGCGAGTCTTTGGGGATGTAGGACACGCCCCCGTGTTCAATCTTCCGTGCCGTGGTTGCCCGATGGCCATTCCAGGTGTGGAGGAGGAGACAGTCAGGATGATCGGGATCGGCGACGGATTCCAACATCAGCTCCGGCAGTGCTTCGCCGAAAGTTTCAATGACAGCATCGCCAGAAATTTCACTTCCGGTGACGATAGGGTTGTTCGTCACGTTCGACCTACTCTTTACATGGCCTTTGGCTTTAGTTTTCAAAGCAGTCTCCGCCTTGTGCGACAGCTACGCAAGGAAAGTTCACCTGAATCAGTTATTTCACAAAATGCAATCTGTACTTACATCCCGGTTCCTACTTTCTTGCTTCACTCGTTAGTTTCTAAATTTCCGTGCAAACGGGAAAGGCTCGACCGGGTTGGTCGAGCCTAGGCACAATACTACCCCCCGATTCTTACGCTGCAATCGACGAAAAGTCAAGGTTTTTGAGCCGGAACCTTTTTTGAAAAATAAAGGCGAATGCCAGGTGAACTGTGGTCCACGAATGTCAAGGATAGCCGCTATTTCAGCGGGTGAGAGCGAGGGTCGTGAGAACAGACTCAGCAAGCGTTGGCTCACAACGAAAAAAACGCTAGATGCTAACTAAGTTCCATCTCATCTATTTTGTTCTCAGCTTCTGCTTGGCGACTAGGCGTTGAATGAACTTGGGCCCCTCCTTCTTGGAGTCCTCGACCCTTCGTATAGCAGCATCTCGCAGATTTGGAAAAGATTTCGTTGTTCGTCATCAGCCTTTCCGAGGCGGCCAAGAAGGACCGCGGTGCCCTGCTGTGCCAGCTCAACAGCTACGCAGCCCGAAACCAGGAGGTGGCGGGATGAAACGTCATGTTCCCAGACCCTCGGGAGACGTCTACTGTTCAAAAACCGCTTAATCATCTATAGATGGATATATGCTTATATGACGAAGAACACCATGTCCGAACCGGCCACTAGTCCGGCCCTAATTCCAACCTCCGGACAGCAACAGGTAAATTGCGCCCTTGGGTTTCTCTCCAAGGTGCACTATTTGCCCTGTTTCTCCCCCGGCGCAAGGATTCTACTTCCGCTTAACAGAAGTACGGTTCCCTCGTGCCAGATATTGCTGATCGAGCGCTTGGCGTATCAGCGTCTTGATTACCGCTTGTCGACTGATGTTCAACTCTTTGGCGGTCCTGTCCAGTTCTTCCAGCATGCCCGACGCCAGGTCAACATTCACCCTCTGTATCGGATCCATCATGCGCCCGTTATTGGTGAAGAACCGTGACACATCCCTTCCTTCGTCCGCAAGGCGGGCGATGGCTTCTGCCGACACTGATTTCCGACGTCTACGAGTTTTCTGCATAAAGTTGCTGCTCCTGCTTGGTGGCCTTCCAGAGAGTCACGAGGTGGTAGTACTCTCCTTCTTCATCCTCCCGCACTTCGAAAATCACGGTGTACAGATGCTCCCTTACCCAGCCGATCGCCCGGTACTGTTCGGGAAAATCCGAGCGCTGGTCAAGGTAATACGGGTGCGAGAAAACTTCTTGTGCCTCCTCGAACCCGACGCCTCTTTTCGGGTTTGCCCGTAACCGCCTGCTCTTCCGCTCATCGAAGTGAACCCGCATCGGTATAACAGTTATACCATAACGAACGATTATGAGTCTATCCGAACTGCCGGTCTGCGGATTTGGTTTTTGGATTTGGAAGGCGGTACGCAGCCCTTCAGGGGTGCGCGCTTGACGAAGGGGTTAGTCGCACTCCTTCTGGCAGCACCCTAGGGATCGTTTGAAACCTAGACGCTCCCTGGCGCCTGGGCCCTCCGTCGCCTCGCTTGAGATGCAAGAAGCTTTTGCAGGGCCCAGTCAAACTTTTTCTGCGGTGCCCTATCGTATCGCCGGACGCTATTATTTTGATTTGGTGTTCTGACGCTGTTGTCGCGTCTGGACGAAGGCACGAAGGACGTTATTCATGAGGGTCTGATAGCCCTGCCGTTTGACCTGAACCATTGCAAAACATCGTGATCAATGCGGATATTGATATGGTCTTTGGGAGCAGGGATGCCGACGATGGCCTGCGTCCAGTCGGGTTCACCCCGAACGTCATCCACGTCGGCCCGGATCGACGCTTCCAACTGGGTGCCGCTCAGCGCGTCAATCTTGTTCCAATTTGTCCGGTCCTCGCCCCGCGCAATCCTGGCTTTGATTTGTTTAGCCGTATAGCGCACGGTATCGCTTTTGTTCCGCATCAGTGGTCGCGGCCTTCATACATACTGTCGCGGCTAACGGCGTAATCAGAGAGGGGAGGGATCAGGCGGTGGCTCGCTGACCACGCCTCGAATGCCGTTGCGCGCTCCTCCGCCGACAATGCCTCTTGCATCGCCGGGAGCACCGCGCCCTCTACCACCGAGAGGAGGTATTCCTCCACCGTCATTCCGATGGCCTGCGCCTGCGTCACCAGTCCAGCTTCAATTTCCGGCTTGAGATTCAGGGTGACGGTCATCGCTCGATCCTTTAACAACAGTGTACGTCAGCCCTGCCCCCGCCGGAAGCCTCGGATTGTTTAGCGGTAATGGGCCTCGCCGCCCGCAGAGAGGAGCAAGTCGCAAATCTCCAGCCACTGGAGGCGACCATCTGCGGCAAGGCAGTGTCGAACTACCTGTGACACTCTGCTGATCGCCTGAAACCTAAACGCTCACTGGCGTCTGGGCCTTCCGTCGCCTCGCTTGAGATTCGAGGATCTGTCAGCGTAAATATCCCAAGAGTTTCAACTTCGACTTGTGGGGCCCGCCGAGACGCACGTTTTATGCGAGATCGGATGGCTTGAGTTTCCGCCTTGCGCCATGCCGAATCGTGAGCACCCAGACCGCTTGCCGCCGTTCATCGACTTCATAAATGACTCGATAAACGTGAGGCTTTTTGCCGTACAGCAAGTGCAGCAACTTTCGCTTCACCTTCCGAGCTTCCAGGGCAACGGGGCAGCGATAGGGAAAGGTCGCTAGCGCGTACACAGCCTCCTCTAGCCCGTTGTACCACCGAGCGGCGGCTTGAGACTCAGCAGCGTTCTTCTCCACATAGAGGATTTCGAGATCGCGAACTGCGCGATTAGCCAGTTCAACTGCGGTATGTCATGTTTGCGGCGAATCTCGTCGAATACTTCACGGGCTGGGCGGGTGCGTTCATGTGCCACGTCGTCCAGACCCTGACGGATGCCCTCTTCCGCATCCGCTTGGGCGGCAATGTCGAGCAGGCGCTGGTATGCCTCTGCGTCCTGCACGAGAGGTCGCTGGGCAGGCCTCATGAAGAAGATCCCAATCAAGACTCCACGACTGAGGCTCGATGCGAATAGCTACCACGAACTGCAGCGACAGGTGCTGGAACGCGACGGCTGGCGGTGCCAGGTCTGCGGTAGCATGCAGAATCTACAGGTACACCATCTCAAATTCCGCAGCCAGTCAGGTGGCGACGAAGAACAGAACCTGATTACGCTGTGCGCGGGATGCCACGAACAGATACATTGAGGCACCACTTTGTGTATTCGCTGATTTTTTTCAATTGGAATAGCCGGTCCAGATGAAACGATTTTACAGTGCCCCGAATAAGCGAGTCGGTATAGAGTAAGTGATTTATTGAACTCAAGAACGGAATTTCGGCTGAACGGTCGGGACAGACTTGCCTCTTTTGCTAAAGCGGGCCGAATTGAACAGGTGTGAACCTGAGATTCCACCACCCAATGTGCGCTGGTACTTCGGTTTTTTTGTGATCTCCGGTTTTTGCGGGTTGGTCTACGAGGTGGTTTGGCTTCGGCTGGCGATGGCCAGTTTCGGCGTGACCACAGCCCTTGCTTCCATCGTGATTTCGATGTTCATGGCGGGTTTGGGCCTGGGTTCATGGGCCGCAGGGCGATTGACACGCCGAATCCTGGACGGTGACGCGCCGCGGGCGTTGCGCTTTTATTCCCTTGCCGAATCGCTCGTCGGTATGTCGGCACTCGCGGTTCCCCTCCAGTTGAAGCTCGGACGTTTGCTACTGCAACACATGGGAAGCTTTGGTGCATGGCAAACCTCGCGCTATTACCTTTTGACGGGTCTCTGGATCGCCATCACGCTGGTACCCTGGTGCACCTGCATGGGATCGACATTCCCCCTGCTGATGGCGGTCATTCGACAAACCGCTCGCCCTACCTCAGAACGTTCTTTCAGCTACTTGTACGTTGCCAACGTTCTCGGCGCACTTTTTGGCACTCTCGCCTCAGCCTTCGTCTTAATTGAGTTGCTGGGATTCCAGGGGACTCTGTATGTCGCGGGCACTCTGAATATCATCTTGGCGTTGTTGGCCTTCAGGATAAGCTTTCGCACAGGCTCGTCCTGTTCGATTGAAGAATCGATCTCTGGACAAGCCACACGACCGAGGCTCTACGGACTTCCAAGGAGCACGCTTCTGCTCTTCTTGTTCACGACTGGGTTGGTGAGTATGGGTATGGAGGTCGTCTGGATCCGCCAGTTCACTCCCTACCAGGGTACCGTCGTCTATGCCTTCGCAGCAATCCTGGCCGTGTACCTGCTCGCCACTGTGCTGGGGTCGCAGTACTACCGCTCCAGGGCCCACTCCCACCAGCCCGACGAGAGTGCTTCAGCATGGAGTTTACTCGCGCTATTTGCCGTGGTCCCAGTAGCTGCCGCTGATCCCACAATGCCCCTTACATTGCCTGAACCCGCCCCGGTTAGCGGCCTCTTGCGCCTCTCTGCCATCGTGCTTTTCTGTGCCGTATCGGGCTTTCTCACTCCTTTGCTGGTGGATTCCTGGTCATCAGGCGATCCCGATCGAGCAGGAACAGCGTATGCCGTCAATGTGTTGGGTTCGATTGTCGGGCCCCTGGTGGCCGGCTTCTGCCTCTTGCCCTGGGTAGGAGAACGCTTGGCCATCATGGTTCTCTCATTGCCTTTGTTTGCGATAGCCGCCCTGACAGCGCTTCAAAGGCCATCTTCCGAAACGGCTCGACCTAAGTCCAGCCTCAAACCGAAACTCAAGTTTGCGCTTGTGACCATTGCAGCAATACTGCTCTTTCGCATGAGCCACGACTACGACACGATATACCCTGTTCGGGAGGTCCGAAGAGACTACGCCGCAACCGTGCTGGCAACTGGAGAAGGTTTTGATCGAAACCTTCTGGTGAACGGAGTTGGTATGACGTCGTTAACTCCTATCACCAAGTATATGGCTCACCTGCCGCTCGCTTTCATGTTCAGGGCTCCCCAGAACGGCCTAGTGATTTGTTTTGGAATGGGAACGACCTTCCGCTCAATGCTTTCCTGGGGGATTCCCACCACGGCGGTAGATTTGGTCCCGAGTGTTCCGGCACTGTTTGATTATTACCACGCCGACGCGCGGGAGTTGGTGCGTTCTCCGTTAGCGCGAATCGTTGTCGATGACGGCCGCCGCTTCCTCGACGGTTCAGCTCAGACCTACGATGTTATCGTGGTTGATCCGCCTCCACCGCTGGAAGCTGCTGGTTCAAGCTTGCTTTACTCACGAGAGTTCTACCAAGTCGTTAAAAAGCATTTGCGAAAGGGCGGGATTTTGCAAGTTTGGTGTCCCAAGCCGACGGGTGCCGGCACCGTTTCCATACTGAAGACCCTTATGCAGCAGTTCCCCTACGTACGCGCCTTTCTGTCGTTCGATCAGTTCGGGATTCACTTCCTGGCCAGCATGGATCCTCTGCCCGTCGTTTCAAGCTCGGTTCTGGCAGCGCACTTGCCATCTGCAGCGGCTTCTGACTTTGTGGAATGGGGTCCACAATCGAACCCCCAACAACAGTTCGAGGAGGTACTATCACGCGAACTACCGTTGGAAGACCTCCTTACCGAGGCTCCTCGAGTGCCGGCAATACAAGATGACCGACCCGATCAATGAGTACTATCTGCTACGCAGTTGGTTTCATTCCTACAGATAATCAGTGAAAATGGTTCAGGCTGCGAAACCCACCGCGACTCGGTATCCCGTGCGACACTGCTCTTGCACCTTCACCGAGTCCGATCGAGCTACGGACATCGGTTTGCCGAATGCCCCACAGGGCAGCCGCCTTGACGGCTGCCTTTGCGAGGTTCAGTTGTAAAGGAACCACATGGACAATGAATTTGCGAGCGACGCCTTCACGCATAGGCGTGCGGGAATTATTATTCATAACAAACGACTTATTGGCTTCGTTTTGCAGTTTTGGAAGCTTTTGAACGACGAACACTGCGTAACAATTATATCGTTACACGATATATTGTTTTGATAAAAACCTGACGGTCGGCTGGTTTTTGGGATTGGAGGCCGCACGCCAGCCCTTCAGGGTGCGCTTGACGAAGGTGGTGTTGGCACTCCCCCGGCAGCACCCGAGGCATCGCTCGAAAACCCGGCCGAGCCTCTTAAGTAATGTACATATAATTATACATTATGTACATCGGTGATATACTCATGCTGGAGGGACTGATCCCATGTCCACTGCGATCAAACGAACTCACAAGCACTTTCAGTTGGACTCTGCCAAGATCAAGCGCGCTCAAAAAGCTTTCGCATGCCAAGACCGAGACCGAGGCCATCGAGCGTGCTCTGGACTTTGCGATTGCGGAACACGAGAAGAACCGGTTGGTTCTTCAAGCCACAGAGCGTTTTATCAAGAGTGGTATTGAGATTAAGGACGTCTACGGCACGCTGGTCGGTTAGATGCAGCCCGCACTCTTCGACACTTCCATCTATATAACCGCGCTGCGTCGCGGGAACCATGCAGCGCTCGCCCTCAGGCGTCTGGCTGCCGACTCACCACTGTGGTTGAGTTCGGTGGTGCTCGAAGAACTTTACGCCGGCGCTGGCGACCGGGAGCGGCGCGTGGTGGAGCGGCTGGAACGAGATTTTGACAGAGTCAAGCGCATCCTGGTGCCCAATCTCAGTGACTGGACCCAAACGGGCCGAGTGCTGGTCCGGTTGGCGGAGAAATACAATTACGAACAAATCGGACAGGGGCGGCTGACCAACGACGCCCTGATTGCGATGAGCGCTGGGCGGTTGGGCATCCGAGTGCTCACCGCCAATGAGCGCGACTACCGTCGGCTCGCTGAATTTCGCGCATTTCAGTGGCAGGTGACCACCGTCTAAGACGGTATCGCCAACTGGAGGCGACCATCTGCGGCAAGGCAGTGTCGAACAACCTGTGACACTCCACTGATCGCCTGAAACCTACGCGCTCCCTGGCGCCTGGGCCTTCCGTCGCCTCGCTTGAGATTCAAGGAGCCTCTGCAGTGCCCAGCCAAACTTTTTCTGCAGCGCCCTATCGTATCGCCGGACGCTATTATTTTGATTTGCTGTTCTGACGCTGTTGTCGCGTCTGGACGAAGGCACGAAGGACGTTATTCATGAGCGTCTGATAGCCCTTGCCGTTTGACCTGAACCATTGCAATACATCGTGATCAATGCGGATATTGATATGGTCTTTGGGAGCAGGGATGCCGACGATGGCCTGGGTCCAGTCGGGTTCACCCCGAACGTCATCCACGTCGGCACGGATCGACGTTTCCAACTGGGTGCCGCTCACCGCGTCAATCTTGTTCCAATTTGTCCGGTCCTCGCCCCGTGCAATCCTGGCTTTGATTTGTTTAGCCGTATAGCGCACGGTATCGCTTTTCTTCCCCATCTCTTGCCCTCCTTGCCGTGATAATTCGCACCGCTCCGTCACGCCAGGTCCATATGACCGCAAAGAATCTCCCCTCAATCGGGCCAACGCTCAGAAATCGTTCCTCATCGTCCCGCGGCGTCGGCACGGTGAGAAGGGGACGGCCATCAAATAACGCGAAGGCCACGCGGAGCAAATCTATCCCGCGTTCCGCGTTCCTATCGTATCCACAATTGTACCCACAATCAAGCCAAAAACAAGCGCCTTGATGATTTCGTCAACTACCGATCTATTTACCAACCTATTGTGGTCTGAGTCCTAATTTGGATTCGGGTGCTTGATGCGGCCTCGGGTCTATTTGAATCTCAGAAGAGACCGCATCACCTAATGCCGTAGTGGCGTTTGTTTTCGATGCCCGGGGAGTGGGCAGCAACACTTGGCGACCAGCTGCCCCGCTCTGTCGCAGTTGGCCCCGGTTCCACTTCCTAAACTCTTTACGTCGTGCAAAAAGCACCCCACTTATGTCGATGGTGTTGGCGCTTGATCCTGGCGGGCGTGGCCGGTAGATCGATACTCCCGACACATCTGAAGCTCGAAGGGGACTTACATTCTCAGCTTTGTCTTTCTCGCTCCAGAAAGTCAGCAAGCCACACTTAGGACACTACCGGCTTTTTCGCATTATCCGATCAGCTCGGCACAGCTTGTGGATCGCTACGATCTACTCACTTGGCAGCAGCCCTGGACTGGTGCCACCTCAGGTAGGTCCACTGGGGCGGGGACGTCCGATGGGGCGGCAAAGATAAGCACAAGCAAAGCCATGCCGTTGCACGCGGCGAGGTTGACCAACTCATGCCCCAATCGAATTGACTAAGATCCACACCTGCGCCCTACACCTCTCCGGCTCGGAGGGTGCCCTCATCTCTGACCTGGTTACAGCTCGTCGCCTAGAAATGAAGTCCCAGCACCTCTCGAGCCACAATGCCCCTTATACCGAAAATCAGAGAGCGCCGTTCTTCTCTACTTAGACGAACGGCAGCTATCGTCAACTTTAGAAATTGGGAGTACGCGAGTTGAATGTGTAGCTGCTCAAGAGGATCTTCTACCCCGTCGTCCTCGGCGCTTGCCTTTTTCTCCTTTTTCAATCCCTTTACAATTGAGCGAAGGTGAGCTTTGTCAACCTCCGACAAGAACCCTGGTCCGAGTACGATTTCTACCTCCTCGTCCAACGCCGCCGGGCTGTAGCTTGCCGCTATATTCCTGGCTAGAATATAAAAACACTCAAAAAGGTATTTGAGGTTTTCGTCGATGGGTAATGGCTGGCTTAGAGACCCTGTCCCTCCAGGCCTGGGTTTCTTACCGTCGGCATCCTTCATATTCCTTATCTTGCTCATGATGTTTCCTCCTCATGACGAATTGGCACAGTAGCCGGTACTGCCGCGCAGTCAGGCAGTAGAATTGATGCATCGGTTGATAATTGAACCTTGACAGGTGGGAGCACGTGCTCTCCTGCGCGCTCCCGCTGCAGACGCTCGAGGTCTGTGAGCGCTCTAGCCTCTTGGCGTTCCATCGCCGTTTGATAGCGCAGGACTTGCTCCAGCTCCGAACCTAGCGGGAGGCTGAGGTGCTCGTTAATCTCGTTCAGTCTCTGATCTCGTTCATATTCTTCGTTTTCTGTCCCGTAAGTCTGGAATGGAAACGCTTTTCCAGTAAGATGCTCGAGCTTGCGCACAAAGCCTTTCTGGATCAACCCCCTCTCGCACCGCAAAGAGCGCATATATCTCCATTTAGAGACCAATATTTTCTCGACCGCCATCGTTTCAAGCTCGCCAACAGGTGCGTATGCGCGGAAAAGGAGATCACGCAGTTGTTCAAACTCGCGAACATCTTCCGCGCCTGGTCCTTGGGTGATTAAGAGGTCGGAGGTCAGGCCGTGTTTCAATGGATTCATTCGTGAGTAGCTCTTTCCCCTCTTAGTTTTGGGACCAGTCGAAGATTGGCTATTGAGGAGAGCGGCGGCCAGCTTCTGCGGTGAGATGGAGCGGGAGTCTGTGTTCGCAGATTTCTCCAACAACTTAGCCGCTTCTAGTTTTTTTTGCCATTGCACAGTCTCTTCAAATTTCTTCCGAAGCTGGTCCAACGCGGATGGCAACGTAGATTCTTGAGTTTCATTCTGCATTTTGGTCTCCTGGCTGTTTGCTCTTTCGGTCTTTGAAGCGGTTAACTGCTGAGCATCGCAGGGATTCGTAGCAACCTCCCGTAGCGCCCCCGATTTGGCGTGACCTTCCGCTTCCTTGCTCGACGATAATGCTGTCGTAGCGGATTCCATCGCCTGGCGTGGCATGGCGGCGCTGGCTTTCTCGCCTGGATTCAAGATAGTGGTTGTGGCAATGGGTTTTTTAACGACGTTGTTCAATGCCGTCGGTTTAGTATTGGCTTGGAGTAACCTGTCCAGGGACGTTTGTGTAACGCTTTTGTTTTTCATTTCTCTTCTTCCAACAGTGGATGTGGCGTCGGGTTTTGCGACCTTGTTCGAGGCCGTATGGTTGGTATTGCCTTCGACTGACCTACTCCGGGACGTTTGTGCAACCGCTCTCTTCTCCATTTCTTCCTTCAATAAGGTAGAGCGGAAGACTCCGCACAGGAACAAGCTCGGAAAGGAGCCGGCACAGTCGAATTCCTGCACTCGGTAATCGCTCTCTGGATACAAGTTAGACTGTGTCAAATGCTCGCGTAGATGCAACCTGCTTCGTGTTTTTTTTTACCTCTACCCGATCAGCGTGGGTGTCGGTAGCCGGGGAGGCCTAGCTCAGTTGACGATCGGAGAACAAGGAGCGCCCTTGGATTGCTGAGGGAGATTAACGAAGGACTTTGGAAGGCCGAGCCCCGCGAACCTACGTTCCCTCGCGGCAGCTTCGCGGCAAGTTACGGTTCAGTCAACATTGGTAGACCTGAAAGCCGATCGATGATTGCAGCCGATACGAACCCTTGGATTGCTTTTCTGTAAGGCAGCAAAAGCGAAGGCGCGCGGCTAGTTGACGAGGCGATAAAAGAGCGATAGGGGCTTAATGGTGCCGGGTTGCGCTCACCGAACTCTTTAAGGAACCAGGACGACGATCCCTCGTCAGCACCCGCACCTGTCACAATTGTGGTCACGTTTGTGAGCGGACTTGCTCTGGTCCGCTAGGCAAACTGCCGTAATACTTGTGACGGTCAGGCGCCGATTCCGGCCCAGCGTTCTTGATGTCTGGCAACGGACGACTCACTATCGTTCGGAGCCGCGACTTGAGCGTCACCTCAGCGCCGCGGAAATAAGGCTATAGTTTGACGGCAGCAGCACCGAATCGTGGGCTCTCCCGCTCTACTTCGTTCTTAGCTTCTGCTTGGCGACTTGATGGTTATATGCTTATACGACGAGGAACACCCATGTCCGAACCAGAAACCACCCGTTTGACCATTACCTGGTCCAGGGAGGCCGATCATGCCTTGCGAACCTTTCTGGGTTCCCAGGGCATGAAGAAGGGTGACCTCTCGAAATTCATCGAGGAGGCTGTCCGCTGGCGCATCTTCCATCAGACAGTACGCGAAGCTCGCAAAGCTTTCGCCGACGTTTCCCCGAACGAGCTCCAGAAGATGATTGATGAGTCCGTTGAACACGTCCGCGCGAAACACTACCGGGAGCGCGCCAAACGATCGTGATACGCCTCATCCTCGACGCCAACATCCTGCTCTCCGCACTCCTGTCTTCTCGGGGCGCGCCAGCCAAGCTTCTTGACGCTTGGGAACGCAAGACGGTCACGCTCGTCGCCTGTGACACGCTCATAGCGGAACTCCGCGATGTCGCCGCCCGGCGTTTTTCCGGGCCAGGCTTCGCGCCAGCGCAGCTGAGCTGCTCGCCGCCGGCCTTCGAGACTTCTCTTTTTTTGCCGGGACCTGCTCTCCGACTCGGTCGCGCCGGATCCCAAGGACAGTTACCTGCTGGCGCTGGCTGAAGCTAGCCAGGCCGAGTTCTTAGTAACCGGCGACAAGGAACTACTGTCCCTGAAACAGCACGCCTCTACCCGAATTATTACTCCCGCCGCCATGATCGAGATCCTGAAGGAAGCTGAGAGCGGCAAATAGCACTGTTCGCGGAAAATCCACTTTATGTCCTGCAGGACACGGTCTTGGTCATCGGTCTATGAGCAAGCATGGCCGTATGTCATATGTTCTAGCAGCCTGGCTTTTTGGTGTAACGCTCGAGCATGGCGGTGGTGATTTCGCTACTGGTCGGCCATTGCCCCCGCCTCTGTCCGGCGTGGGTCTGGTAGCTTTCCAAGCGGGTGGGGTCCGGCTGCACGATCTTGCTGCCCTGCAAGAACAGCAAGCCCAGTTTCTCCGAGGGCATCCGCATCACGAAGGCCTCCGCATTGTCGAGAGCGGCGCGTAGCTGCTTTGTAATCAGTTGGGGATCGAGCGGTCCCGTAGTGATAAGAGCACGCCATTCGGCGGCGGGATGGTTAGCATTGCGGCGAATCTCGGCAATCAGTCCCTCGGGGGTGAATCCGGGCGACTTCTCGACGGCTGCCCAGATCACGGCACCCAGGGGGAGGATGGTTTCGTGGATCGTTACGAGGTCAACGAGGTCACGCACCTCACGCCGCCCAGCTGCGGCCATCACCTTATTCAGCGCAAGGTCAACCGGGTGCAGAACATAGCCGAAAGTCTCATCCCGCATTGTCGGGAAGAACCGGAAATCGCTGTCAACGACCCATTCAAGGCGCGTACTGGCGTTCAGCCGCGTGACTTCAGCGGTGTAGGTCAAGGGCAGTTGCCGCAACCACCTGACCCTGTAGCCTCCCGCTTCAAGTACCTTCGCGTCGTTGAGGGCGGCGGCGGCAACTCGTTCCTCGCGATCGTGAAAAACGTCGATATCGCTAGAATAGCGTGCCCCATCGCGGTTCAACGGAGTTGCTCACGCGATGTAGCTTTCCGGGTCCCGCTGTACCGCGAGTAGCCGGAGAACCTCGGTTTGAATCTTAGAGAGCGGCACGGCAGGCCTGTTCGATCTGTTCCGCCAGACGCCGTGCTTCACAGTCGCCCTCGATGCGCAACGCACGCGCCACGACGAGGGCGTCCTCTTGCGTCGGTGCGTCAAGCAGTCGCTTATTCCAGAGAGCCTGAGTTCCGTATTCCGCAAAGGCTCGACGGTAAAGGCTCATGAAACCTGGCGCTTCTGTCGTCTGGTCGTTCATCCTGCTTTACTTTCCGGGCAACTTGTCCCTGCGTTCGGGTTGTAGCACGGAGTCTCCACTGGTGCAACCGCCCTCTTGGCGATCACGCGCTGAATGAACTTGGGCCCGTCCTTCTTGTGGGCCTCGACGCCTTCCTATAGCAACATCTCGCAGATTTGGGAAAGGTTGCTAGCGCGTACACAGCCTCCTCTAGCCCGTTGTACCACCGAGCGGCGGCTTGAGACTCAGCAGCGTTCTTCTCCACATAGAGGATTTCGAGATCGCGAACTGCGATTAGCCAGTTCAACGCGGTATGTCATGTTTGCGGCGAATCTCGTCGAATACTTCACGCGCTGGGCGGGTGCGTTCATGTGCAACGTCGTCCAGACCCTGACGGATGCCCTCTTCCGCATCCGCTTGGGCGGCAATGTCGAGCAGGCGCTGGTATGCCTCTGCGTCCTGCACGAGAGCCTGTGCCTTTCCCTTAACGGTAAGCACAACGGGGCGTTTGCTCTTCTTGAGCTGTCTCATAAAGTCGCCCGAACGACGGCGAAAAGTCGTTAGCGATTGGATGTCACTCGTAATGTCAAGCATACGTCTGCTCATGTTAAGCACCTTCTTAGCCTGCTGAGCGACGCTGAGGCGAACGAGTTGATGCGGTATCACGGATTGGGGCGCTCATGACCCTAAGCCAGACTCTCCCAATCCACATTCAGCGTCTTTGCAAGCTTCTTAATCGTAGCCAGAGACCCGCCCTTGCGCTTGGTCTCAATGGCAGCGATGAGCACTCGGGACACGCCGGACTCCTTCGCAAGCTGCTCCTGGGTGAGCCCGCGGTGTTCCCGCCATACCTTGAGCGGGTCTTCGCCGACAAGCCTGCGCTCGGTAATTTCCAGCGGCACAAGCTCGTCCTCTCCGCGCTCAAGACGTGCCTTGGCCGCATCATAAGCCTTCACGTCGGCAAGCATCTCCGCATCTTCCATCAGCCTCTGAAGCTGTTCCACAGGAATGACGGCGAACTCCCTGCCCTTGCGGGTGATTCTTTCGATGTGCATCAATATATCCCTCCTCTGGCTCCTACTTCTAAAACCCATAAATCAAGGCGGTCGTCATGCAGCTCGTAAATGACGCGCCAGTCGCCTACCCTCAGCCTGTAGCCGTCACGGCCCTGCAACTTCGTGACGTTGCTGTGCGTGACGTACGTGTCAGTAGCAACCTCTTTGATCTTTGCCACAATCCGCTTCTGCAAATTCACCGGGAGCCGGGAAAGCGCTTTAGCGAAGGCA